>NZ_JANAVP010000020.1 GCF_024213665.1 Streptomyces sp. A3M-1-3 | reverse complement strand
ACCCCGACGAGGAATAGACGCACCAGCAGCAGAAGTCACACAACAACTAACGATCAACTACTGGCGCAGGACACTAGTCGCCCGTCGGGAGCTGGCGGCCGTAGTCCACCGTTTCGTCCTTGCCTGGTGCGCTGAGGGCGAACTCCTCGTTCCAGTCCGCGAGTTCCACGACACCTGCGCCGCCCGCGCGCTCCATCCGCAGCGGGAACGGCGCGCCCTGGAGCGAGACCTCGAGCTTGCCGCCCGCGCCCTTGTCCGCCGTGACCTGGATCGTGCGGGTGCCGCCGACCTTGGACCGGTCGCCCTTCTCGAGCTTGCCGTGCAGCCCGAGGAGCCCGTCCAGCAGGATGTTCATCTCGGTGAAGCCGCGCAGCTGCTTGTACGCGGGGTCGCCCTCCGGCACCTTCACGTACTTGTCGTCGAGCTTGTCGGCGGCCGTCGAGTCGGACGGACTGGGCTTCGCCTCGTCGTCCGAGTCGTGCGACCAGAACGCCGCGTCCGCCTTCAGAAAGAGCTGCTCGCCCACCCGCAGCAGCTGGAAGGTCACATCCTTTGACGTGACCACACCGGTTCCGCCGTCGCCCTTGAGCCGCATGTCCAGCTTGTATGTGCGGCCCTTGCTGATCACCGTGCCGGACAGCCGTACCGCGTCGGCCCCGTCGACGGCCTGCTGCGCCCGGTTCTCGATCTTCTCGGCGGAGAGCTTGCCCACCCCGTTGGTCCCCGCGTCCGGATCCTCTCCGCACCCCGAACTCGCCGCGGCCAACCCCGCGCACACCGCGCCGACGAGTGCGGCCCGGCGGATCCGGGCGGCCGGGGGGAATGCGGTCACAAGCGCACTGCCTCTCATGCGGGTGTCCTGTACAGCAGACGGCAGCGTACCTGTGCCGTCCGCGCCGACGAGCAGGGAGCCGTCCGGGGGCCGAACGGGCGCGGCCCGGACCGGCACGGGCTAGCCTGAACCCCGTATCAGGTGGCAAATGAGGCAAGTGCGGTAAACCGGGACAAGGAGGCGCTCGGCATGGCGGCAGGCGCCCCGCGGATCTTCGTCTCCCACCTCGCCGGCGTGGCGGTCTTCGACCCCAACGGCGACCAGGTCGGCCGCGTCCGCGACCTGGTCGCGATGCTTCGGGTGGGCGGACGCCCGCCGCGGCTGCTGGGCCTGGTCGTCGAGGTGGTGAGCCGCCGCCGGAACTTCCTGCCCATGACGCGGGTGACGGGCGTGGAGTCGGGCCAGGTCATCACCACCGGCGTGGTGAACATGCGGCGCTTCGAGCAGCGCCCGACCGAACGGCTGATCCTCGGCGAGCTCCTCGACCGCCGGGTGCGCCTCGTCGCCTCCGGCGAGGAGGTCACCGTCATCGATGTGGCGATCCAGCAGCTGCCGGCCCGCCGCGACTGGGAGATCGACAAGATCTTCGTACGCAAGGGGAAGGGCGGGGCCCTGCGCCGCAAGGGTGAGGCGCTGACCGTCGAGTGGTCGGCGGTCACCGGGTTCTCGCTGGAGGAGCACGGGCAGGGCGCGGAGAGCCTGCTGGCCACCTTCGAGCGGCTGCGCCCCGCCGACCTGGCGAACGTACTGCACCACCTCTCGCCCAAACGCCGCGCCGAGGTCGCCGCCGCGCTCGACGACGACCGGCTCGCGGACGTCCTTGAAGAGCTGCCGGACGACGACCAGATCGAGATCCTCGGCAAGCTGAAGGAGGAGCGCGCGGCCGACGTGCTGGAGGCGATGGACCCGGACGACGCGGCCGACCTGCTGTCCGAGCTGCCCGAGGAGGAGAAGGAGCGGCTGCTGATGCTGATGCAGCCGGACGACGCGGCGGACGTGCGCCGGCTGCTGTCGTACGAGGAGCGGACGGCCGGCGGCCTCATGACGACCGAGCCGATCGTGCTCCGGCCGGACGCGACGGTCGCCGACGCGCTCGCCCGGGTGCGGCAGCGGGACCTCTCGCCGGCGCTGGCCGCCCAGGTGTACGTGTGCCGGCCGCCGGACGAGACGCCGACCGGCAAGTACCTGGGCACGGTGCACTTCCAACGGCTGCTGCGCGACCCGCCGTTCACCCTGGTCAGCTCGATCGTCGACACCGATCTGCCGCCGCTGTCGCCGAACACCCCGCTGCCGATCGTGACCAGCTATCTCGCCGCCTACAACATGGTCGCGGCCCCGGTCGTGGACGAGAGCGGGGCGCTGCTCGGTGCGGTGACCGTCGACGACGTACTCGACCACCTGCTGCCCGACGACTGGCGCGAGACGGAGTTCCACTCGGAGGAGGCCGTCCGTGGGCAATGACCGCAGCCGCGAGTACGGGCTCGTCGAGCGCGGGGAGAAGGGCGACGCGAAGGACCGCGCGAAGGCGGCGACCGGCGCGAGCGCACTGATGCGCGGCCCCCGTGCACGGCTCGACCAGCCGCGCGCGCCGCGCCGCAGCCTGTGGCCCGAGTACGATCCCGAGTCCTTCGGCCGCTTCTCGGAGAAGATCGCCCGGCTCCTGGGCACCGGGCGCTTCATCGTCTGGATGACGATGGTCATCATCGCGTGGGTGATCTGGAACGTCTCGGCGCCCGGCCATCTGCGGTTCGACGAGTTCCCCTTCATCTTCCTGACCCTGGCGCTGTCCCTGCAGGCCTCGTACGCCGCCCCGCTCATCCTGCTCGCGCAGAACCGCCAGGCCGACCGGGACCGCGTCAACCTCGAACAGGACCGCAAGCAGAACGAGCGCAGCATCGCCGACACGGAGTACCTGACCCGCGAGATCGCGGCGCTGCGGATGGGTCTGGGCGAGGTCGCGACCCGTGACTGGATCCGCTCCGAGTTCCAGGACGTGATCAAGGAAATGGACGACCGGCGGCTATTCCCGCACGAGAGTGACGAAGGCGACCGCTGACAGGCTTTCCGGCGGTGGGACCGGGCGCCGTACCATCGGGGCATGGCTACCGACACTCCCACAACCGTCCCCGCGGAAGACGCGGTGCGCGACGCCCTGGCGACGGTGAACGACCCCGAGATCCACAAGCCGATCACCGACCTCGGCATGGTCAAGTCGGTGGAGATCGGGACGGACGGGTCGGTTGCCGTCACGGTCTACCTCACTGTCTCCGGCTGCCCGATGCGCGAGACCATCACCAAGAACGTCACCGACGCGGTCGCGAGGGTGCCGGGCGTGACACGCGTCGCCGTCGACCTCGACGTGATGAGCGACGAGCAGCGCAAGGAGCTCACCTCCTCGCTGCGCGGCGGCACCGCCGAGCGCGAGGTCCCCTTCGCCAAGCCCGGTTCGCTGACCCGGGTGTACGCGGTGGCCTCCGGCAAGGGCGGCGTCGGCAAGTCCTCGGTGACGGTCAACCTGGCCGCGGCGATGGCGGCGGACGGGCTGAAGGTCGGCGTCGTGGACGCGGACATCTACGGCCACAGCGTGCCGCGCATGCTGGGCGTCGACGGCCGTCCCACCCAGGTCGAGAACATGATCATGCCGCCGTCCGCGCACGGCGTGAGCGTGATCTCCATCGGCATGTTCACCCCGGGCAACGTCCCGGTGGTGTGGCGCGGGCCGATGCTGCACCGCGCCCTCCAGCAGTTCCTCGCGGACGTGTACTGGGGCGACCTGGACGTCCTGCTGCTCGACCTGCCGCCGGGCACGGGTGACATCGCGATCTCGGTGGCGCAGCTCGTGCCGAACGCCGAGATCCTGGTCGTCACCACCCCGCAGCAGGCCGCGGCCGAGGTCGCGGAGCGGGCCGGCTCCATCGCCGTACAGACCCACCAGAAGATCGTCGGCGTCGTCGAGAACATGTCCGGGCTGCCCTGCCCGCACTGCGACGAGATGGTCGACGTCTTCGGCACGGGCGGCGGCCAGTCGGTCGCCGAGGGCCTGACGCGGACGACCGGCGCGACGGTGCCGGTGCTCGGGTCCATCCCCATCGACGTACGGCTGCGGGAGGGCGGCGACGAGGGCAAGCCCGTCGTGCTGTCCGACCCGGACTCCCCGGCGGGCAGCGCGCTGCGCGCCATCGCGGGCAAGCTGGGCGGCCGGCAGCGCGGCCTGTCGGGCATGTCGCTGGGGATCACCCCGCGCAACAAGTTCTGACGTACTCGAGTTCTGACGTACTGAGGGCGGCACCCGGTGTGGGTGCCGCCCCTCAGTCGTAGCGCGGTTATTCGTACGCGGTGATGTCCTTGACCACCGAGAAGCCCAGACCGTACGCGCTCATCCCGCGCCCGTACGCTCCGATGTGCACCCCGCCGTCCGCCGAGCCCGCCAGCACCCAGCCGAACTCGGACTCGCGGTAGTGGAAGGGCGTGGGCACGCCGTCCACCGGCAGCGACAGCATCGACCAGTCCGGTCCGCCGAGGTCGTCCGCCAGCGCCCAGGCCGTCTCGGTCTGCTGGTCCAGCCAGTCGTCGCGCAGCGAGTGGTCCATCTGCCCCGGCCAGGTGAAGGCCAGCAGACCGGAGCCCGCCAGCCAGGCCGCCGAGGAGACCGAGGTGGCCTCGAGTACCCCTGTGCCGTCGGCGCTGCGCCGCAGGGGGCTGCTCGCGACGGTCACGACGACCGCGAAGCGGTCCTTGTCCTGGCTCGCGTCACCGCGTACCAACGGCTCGTCGCCGTGGCCCGTGGAACCGTGCTCGACCGTGCCGTCGGCGGCCGTGCCGACCTGCATCAGCCAGCGCGGGCCGGTGAACGCCTCGTCCAGCCCGTACCAGGGGAAGTCCGCCGCCAGATAGCCGCCGACCGTACGCCGGGCCGCCGGCACCCCTCCCGCACCGGGCGTTCCCTGCGCTTGTGTCCCTACCCGACTCGTCGTCTCCATCTGTTCCGGCCGCCTCCTCGCTCACTGGGGTCCGGAGCGGCCCGCCCCCCTCGGGCGTCCTCGTTCCGGACCTATGGAGGATAGCCACCTCACTCCGGCACGACGGGAAGCTGTGACTCAGGTGGCGTCTGCGTCGAAGGGCGGACGGTCGGCCGGAGCGGGCTGCGCGGGCTGGGCGGGCTGGGCGGGCTTCTTCAGCAGGTCGGGGCCGCCGCCCGCCAGGGGCGCGGGTGCCGACCCGTTGGACGCAGCGCCGACGGCCGCTGCGGAGTCCTTGCCCTGGACGGCGTCCGAGACCTCGGCCATTTCCTTGCGGAGGTCGAAGCCGTTACGGATCTCCTTCAGGCCCAGATCGTCGTTGTCCATCAGCTGCTTACGGACGAACGTCTTGGGGTTGAGGTCCTCGAATTCGAAATCCTTGAATTCCGGGCCGAGTTCGGACCGGATGTCGTGCTTCGCACTCTCCGAGAACTCGCGGATCTTGCGGATGAAGCGCGAGGCGTCCTGGATGACCTTGGGCAGCTTGTCGGGGCCGAAGACGAGCACGGCAAGGACCACGAGCGTCACCAGCTCGAGTGCGCCTATGTCATTGAACACCTAGCTGCTCCTTGGATTTCCGCGTCCCGCAGGTCGGTCCCGGTCGCCGCGCCGGAGGGCGGGAGACAGGTCCGGGCCCGGTCCACGGTACCCGCCGCACCTGTCCGGGCGGTACCTTCACGTGACCGTCACGTGCCGTCCGCGGAACCGAGGACGACCCCGAGGGTCCGCTCCCGGCCGTCCCTGACCACGGTCAGCTCCAGCCGATCGCCCGGTCGGTGGGCGCGGATCTTGACGATGAGCTCCTCACCGCTGTGCACCCGCCGGCCGTCGACCTTGGTGATGATGTCGCGCGGCTCGATACCGGCCTTGTCGCCGGGGCCGCCCACGGTGACGGGCGGCTTGCCGTCGTTGTTCTTCGCACCGACGCGGGCTCCGTCACCCGTGTACTGCATGTCGAGCGTGACGCCGATGACCGGGTGGGTGGCCTTGCCGGTGCTGATCAGCTCCTCGGCCACCCGCTTGCCCTGGTTGATGGGGATGGCGAAGCCGAGGCCGATACTGCCGGCCTGTCCGTCGGCCAGGTCGGATCCGTTGTCGGCGGCCCGGATCGCGCTGTTGATGCCGATCACACGGGCCTTCGAGTCGACCAGCGGGCCGCCCGAATTGCCGGGGTTGATGGGGGCGTCGGTCTGCAGGGCGTCGACATAGCTGATGTCGCTGCCGTCGCCCTTCTCGCCGCCCGCGGTGATGGGCCGCTCCTTGGCGCTGATGATGCCGGAGGTGACGGTGTTCGAGAGGTCGAAGGGGGCGCCGATGGCCACGACCGGGTCGCCGACCCGCACGTTGTCGGAGTTGCCCAGCGGCAGCGGCTTGAGGCCGGAGACGCCCTTGACCTTGACCACTGCCAGGTCGTACCCGCTGTCCCGGCCGACGATCTCGGCCTCGGCGGTCTCGCCTCCGCTGAAGGTCACCGTTATCCCGCCGGAGGAGGACGCGGCCTCCACCACATGGTTGTTGGTGAGGATGTGGCCCCGGCCGTCCAGGACGAAGCCGGTGCCGGTGCCCTGCGAACCGCCGCCCTGGACGTGCAGGGTGACCACGCTCGGCAGGGCGCTCGCGGCGATACCGGCAACGCTGTCGGGCGCGCGGTCCCCGCTCTCCGGGCCCGCCTGCGGCAGTTCGACGGTGGTGACGCCGCCGTTGCGCTCGACGTACGCGCCGATGCCGCCGCCGATCCCGCCGGCGACGAGCGCCAGCAGCAGCGCGCCGGCGAGCAGGCCGCCGCGCCGGGCCTTCTTCGGCCGGGCGGACTCGCCGCCGTCGGACAGCTGGAGGGGCGCGCCCCAGGGGTCGTACTGGCCCCACTGCGCCCGCGGCTGAGGGAGCGGCAGCGGCTGGGCCGGATGCTGGGCGGCAAGGTGCTGTGCGGCCGGGTGCTGCGGGACCGGGTTCCCCGTGAAGGCCGACGGCGGTAGGGGCGTGCCCTGCGCGGGCGTCGGTACCGGGCGCTGTACGGGAGGGGCGGGCGCCCAGGGCCCCGGGCCTCCGTACGGCGGGGTGCCGTACGGGTCGGGTGCGTGCAGGGGCTGCGGACGGGGAGCGGTCTGTGCCGGTACGGAGTCATCGACCGGCGGCAGCTCCTCGGTGACCGGATCTGGCTCGCCCGGGTTCCCGCCCGTCCGGGGCCGGCTCCACCACTTCGCCTTGGGCCCGGTGGGCTTGCCCTCGTCCATGCTCTCCCCGCAACGTCCTGATGTCCGCGTCCCCCCGGTCCCAGAAGGCCGGGGAACACTCCTCCCCGGATTCAACCAGGTTTGGCAAGCGCCGCGCAGGGGCCGGTCAGCGTCCGTTGAACGCCTGACGACCGGGGTGCGCGGCGAGGCGAGAGGGCGCGGGGGGCAGCGTCGGGGCCTGGGCCTTCGACGTCGCCTTCGGTGTCGCCTTTGCCGTACCGGTCTGGCCGGCCGGACGTATCAGCGGGGCTCCCGTCGAGCCGGTCACGGCAGCCGCGAACGGCGGCGCCAGTGGCGCGAGGGGGGCGGCGGACGTGGGAAACGCGACCGGTACCATGAGCGCCGGCGGGACCGAGGAGCCGAGTGGCCCGGCCTCCACCGTCTCCGAGACGTCCTGGATTCCGGCCGCCCCGCCGTGGCGGCGGGCCGCCGGGCCGGTGACTCCGCGGGTCGCGGACGGCGTCGCCGTCGCTCGCAGCGGGGTGACGTGGGCGCCGCCCTCGCCGCGGGCGCGGGGCTCGACCGCCGTGTCCAGTGGCAGGGCGCCACCGAGGGCGATCGCGGCGAGCGAGACCGCACCCGCCGCGGCGAACGCGAATCTGCGCCCGCGCCACGCCTGCCGGTCCGCCTCGCGGCCGCCGACGTCATGGATGCGGAAGCCGCGCTCGGGCAGCACCATGGCGTGGCTGCCGCCCGGCACATAGCCGAGAGGGCCGAGAGACCCCGGCGCCTCGGAGCCCACGCCGAAGACTCCGTTACCGAAGGCTCCGCTTCCGAACGGTGTGCCGCGGCCGTCGTCGCCTCCCCCGGGCAGCCCCTGAAGGCGCGCGAGAAGCCCCTCGGAGGGTGGTGGGGGTGCGGTTTCCACGAACAGGCTCTTCAGCCGGCGCTGCGCGTCGGCCTCGGCCTTGCACTTCGTACACGTCGCCAGATGTGCCAGGACCCGCTCGCGCGCGTCATGGCCCAGCTCACCGTCCACCAGGGCGGCGAGCCGGTCTCCCAGATGCTGTTCGGCGGGTGTCGGACTGGATCCACTCACGCGGCTCCGCCCTCTCCCAGCGGCACAGGGCTGCCCAGGGCCACACCCGCCAGGGCGCGCTGCTCGGCGCGGGCCTCGGGCGACCGGTGCTGCAGGGCCTTGCGCAGGTGCGAGCGGCCACGGTGGATCCGGCTGCGCACGGTGCCGAGCTTGACGCCCAGAGTGGCGGCGATCTCCTCGTACGAAAGTCCTTCGATGTCGCAGAGCACCACGGCGGCACGGAACTCGGGCGCGAGGGTGTCCAGCGCCTGCTGCACATCCGCGTCGAAGTGGGTGTCGTGCAGGACCTGCTGCGGGTTCGGCTCGCGGCTCGGCAGCCGCTCCGCCGCGTCGTCGCCGAGCGCGTCGAAGCGGATGCGCTGCTTGCGGCGCACCATGTCCAGGAAGAGGTTGGTGGTGATGCGGTGCAGCCAGCCCTCGAAGGTGCCCGGCGTATACGTCGACAGGGACCGGAACACCCGGACGAAGACCTCCTGCGTGAGGTCTTCGGCGTCGTGCTGGTTGCCGGTCAGGCGATAGGCGAGGCGGTAGACCCGCGCACTGTGCGTGCTGACGATGTCCTCCCACGAGGGAGGCGTCCACGCCTGCGATTCCGCATCTGCGGCGAAGGTCGCGGTGGGTGCGGAGTCTGCAATTCGAGAACGGTCAGCAATGTCGGTCACGGATTTCGGCTCACCCGACGACCAGAGAAAGCGCTTCAGCACTCCTCCCCGATCCACAGGCGCAGCCGCACCTCCCCTATCGGCTCTGGTGGTGTCCAGTGGAGCCCCTACCATAGCCACCTGCCCCGTTAGCTCCGGATAAGCTTGTTTGCGCGAATTTTGACCGCGCACCTGTTCCTGAACATCTCGATCGGCTCGACCCATCGGATCCCCCTCGCCCCTTCATAACGCCTGGTCCCATCCGCGGGTTCCCGTGGGCAGCGGATACAGTCACCGTTGCGCCAACTACGGGGGACAGGAGACGGTCATTACCGGCAACCGGCAGACGAGCTGGGCGTTCGCCGACGCTTTTGTCGCCGAGGACGCCGCGCTGCGCTGGGCCCGTGACCGGGCCCGGGAAGCAGGCCTGCGTTCGGTGTCCCCCGGCACCGGCGCCGCGCTGGCCTTGCTCGCCGCCACCACGGACGCCAAGGCGGTGGCCGAAATCGGTACCGGCGCCGGCGTCTCCGGTATCCACCTGCTGCACGGCATGCGCCCGGACGGCGTGCTGACCACGGTCGACCTCGAACCCGAGCGCCAGCAGTTCGCCCGGGAGGCCTTCCGCGCGGCCGGTTTCGCCGGGAACCGGGCACGCTTCATCCCGGGGCGCGCCCTCGACGTACTCCCCCGCCTGGCCGACGGCGGCTACGACCTGGTCTTCTGCGACGGCGACAGGCTGGAGTGCCTGGACTATCTCGCTGAATCGTTGCGCCTGCTCCGACCTGGGGGTCTGGTCTGCTTCGAAGGCGTCTTCGCGGAGGGGCGTACGGTCGATTCCGCGGCCCAGCCGGCCGAGGTGGTACGGCTGCGCGAGCTGCTGCGGGCGGTACGCGAAAGCCAGGAGCTGATGCCCGCGCTTCTGCCGGTGGGCGACGGCCTGCTCTGCGCCGTCCGACGCTGACCCCCGGACACACCGCTGCCCCCGGACACACCACTGCCCCGGCAGCGTGAGCCGCCGGGGCAGTGAAGAACCGTGTTGGTGCCTGCGCGTCAGCCGACGACCTTCTTCAGCGCGTCGCCGAGTGCGTCGGCCTCGTCCGGAGTCAGCTCGACGACAAGCCGACCGCCGCCTTCGAGCGGAACGCGCATGACGATGCCCCGCCCCTCCTTGGTCACCTCGAGCGGGCCGTCGCCCGTCCGCGGCTTCATGGCCGCCATGCTCGTTCCCCTTCCTGAAACCAGCTCATCGGCCGACAACCCAGGTGTCACCGGCATCGAACACATTGCTTCCAGGTCATTATCCCGCATCGCAGGACCCGATGACCAACATCGGTCTGCATCGCTTGCGCAACGCGCTTCCGCAAAACCACTCATTTCGGCGTTCCGCCTGCGATACTTCGCCGCCACTCCCGGCGCGGTGGTGCTTCGTTCTTTGACGCAGGTCACATGTCCGGCGTCCGCGATCTCCGCCATGCTGGCCCTGTACTGGTCAGTACCTGATTGCTGGCCGAGCCGCGACGGAGGGGACCCCTGCCATGGCCGACACCGTGCTCTACGAAGTGACCGACGGCGTTGCGACGATCACGATCAATCGTCCCGAGGCCATGAACGCGATGAACACCGAGGCGAAGGTCGCCCTGCGGGACTCGGTTCGGGCGGCCGCGGCCGATCCGGCCGTACGGGCCGTCCTGCTGACCGCCATTGGTCGCGCGTTCTGTGTCGGCCAGGACCTCAAGGAGCACATCGGCTCGCTCGCCGCGGACCGCGAGTCGGGCAGCGGCAGCACGATGAGCACCGTGCGCGAGCACTACAACCCCGTCGTTCGCGCGCTCACCCAGATGCCCAAGCCCGTGGTTGCCGGTGTCAACGGCGTCGCCGCCGGTGCGGGCTTCGGTTTCGCGCTGGCCGCCGACTATCGGGTCGTGGCCGACACCGCCGGCTTCAACACCTCCTTCGCCGGGGTCGCCCTCACCGCGGACTCGGGCGTGTCCTGGACCCTTCCCCGGCTGATCGGCCAGAGCCGGGCCGCGGACCTGCTCCTGTTCCCGCGCTCGATCTCCGCCCAGCAGGCGTACGAGCTGGGCATCGCCAACAAGCTCGTCCCGGAAGCGGATCTGGCCGCGGAGGCGGCGGCGGTGGCCCGCACTCTGGCCGAGGGCCCGACCGCCGCCTACGCGGCGATCAAGGAGTCGCTCGCGTACGGGGCGGGGCACTCGCTCAGCGACACCCTGGACAAGGAGGACGAACTCCAGACGCGGGCGGGCGCGTCGGCGGACCACGCGATCGCGGTCCAGGCATTCCTGGACAAGGCCAAGCCCAAGTACCTGGGCCGCTAGGGGGTGTCCGGCCGATCATGCCGGGCTCGGAAAGGCTCTCCCTCACCGTCGGCCTGCGGCGCCGGGAGGGCCCGCCCGAGGGGCCCCCGCCCCGTCCGGACCGGGCCGCCCCCCTGGACCGGGCCGCCCCCCTGGACGGGGCCGCTCAGGCGCCGCCGCGGGCCACGCAGTCCGCCAGATGGTCGTCGACCAGGCCGCACGCCTGCATCAGGGCGTACGCCGTCGTCGGGCCGACGAACCGGACGCCGCGCTTCTTCAGCTCCTTGGCCAGCGCGGTCGACTCCGCCGTGACCGCCGGGACGTCCGCGATCCTGCGCGGGGCCGGGCGGGCGGCGTGGTCCGGGGCGTACGACCAGATCAGCGTGTCCAGCTCGCCCGGCTGCCACTGCGCGAGAACCTTGGCGTTGGCGAGCGTGGCAGCGATCTTGGCGCGGTTGCGGATGATGCCCGGGTCGGCCAGCAGCCGTGAGGCGTCCTCCTCGGTGAACGCCGCGACCGCGGCGATCTTGAAGTCGGCGAAGGCGGCGCGGAAGCCGTCCCGCCGCCGCAGGATCGTCAGCCAGGACAGGCCGGACTGGAACGCCTCCAGGCAGAGCCGCTCGTACAGGGCGTCGTCCCCGTGCACGGGGCGTCCCCACTCAGCGTCGTGGTACGCGACGTAGTCCTCGGTGGACAGCGCCCAGGGGCAGCGCAGGCCGCCGTCCGGGCCGGCCACGGCGGTGCCCGTCATGACTGCGGCTCGTCGCCCTTGAAGTCGCCCTTGAAGAGGTCGGGCCGGCCGGCCGCCGCGGCCCGGGCGCCGGCCAGTGCCACTTCGAGCTCCGCGATACGGGCGTCCCGCTCGGCCAGTTCCGCGCCGAGGCGGCCGAGCACGTCGTCGACGTCGGCCATCCGGTAGCCGCGGGCGGTCACCGCCAGGCGCAGTGCCTCGATGTCCGCGCGGGCCACCGGGCGGGCCGCCGGCAGGGGGTCCGTGATCTGCTCGGGCGGGGCCTCGGGCAGCACGGCCTCCTCACCGCCGCCCACGACGGCGAGCGTGACCGCGGCGACGACCACGACCAGCGCGATCAGCAAGAACCAGAACACGATCATCTCCCCAGCGCGCGCAAAGACTGTCCGGTCACGATCGTGCCATGCGCCTACGACAGTCCGACAGCTAAGGTCGCACCGACCGATACGAGGAGGAACTGCGGATGCTTCGCCTGGGCACGCGCGAGTTCGACGCGCACGAGCCGGTGATCATGGCGATCGTGAACCGGACCCCGGACTCCTTCTACGACCAGGGCGCGACCTTCCGCGACGAGCCCGCCCTCGACCGCGTCGAGCAGGCGATCTCCGAGGGCGCCGCCGTGATCGACATCGGCGGGGTGAAGGCCGGCCCCGGCGAAGAGGTGAGCGCCGAGGAGGAGGCGCGCCGCACGGTCGGCTTCGTGGCCGAGGTGCGCAAGCGATATCCGGATGTGGTGATCAGCGTCGACACCTGGCGCCACGACGTGGCCGCGGCGGTCTGCGAGGCCGGCGCGGATCTGCTCAACGACGCGTGGGGCGGTGCCGACCCGAAACTGGCCGAAGTGGCGGCCCGGTACGGAGTGGGCCTGGTCTGTACGCACGCGGGCGGCGCGGAGCCGCGGACCCGGCCGCACCGGGTCGCGTACGAGGACGTGATGGCCGACATCCTGCGGGTCACCGTCGGGCTGGCCGAGCGGGCCGTCGAGCTGGGTGTCAGGCGCGACGCGATCATGATCGACCCGGGGCACGACTTCGGGAAGAACACGCGGCACTCGCTGGAGGCGACCCGGCGGCTGGGGGAGATGACGGCGACGGGCTGGCCGGTGCTGGTGTCGCTGTCCAACAAGGACTTCGTGGGCGAGACGCTGGACAAGCCGGTCAAGGAGCGGGTGATCGGCACGCTGGCGACCACGGCGGTGTCGGCCTGGCTCGGTGCGCAGGTCTACCGCGTGCACGAGGTCGCGGAAACCCGGCAGGTACTGGAGATGGTGGCGTCCATCGCGGGCCACCGGCCCCCGGCGACGGCCCGCCGGGGACTGGCGTAAAACGCCACCGCGCCTACTTGCCGACTTCCTTGGTGACGAGCGAGATCGCCTCTTCGATGTCGTCCGTGACGTGGAAGAGCAGCAGATCGTGCTCGGATGCCTTGCCCTGTGCGATCACCGTGTTCCGCAGCCATTCGACCAGGCCGCTCCAGTAGTCCGTACCGAAGAGCACGATCGGGAAGCGGGTGACCTTCTGGGTCTGGACCAGGGTGAGGGCTTCGAACAGCTCGTCCAGGGTGCCCAGTCCGCCGGGCAGGACCACGAAGCCCTGCGCGTACTTCACGAACATCGTCTTGCGGACGAAGAAGTAGCGGAAGTTCACGCCGATGTCGACGTGCGGGTTGAGGCCCTGCTCGAAGGGCAGCTCGATGCCCAGGCCCACCGAGATGCCCCTGGCCTCCCGGGCTCCCTTGTTGGCGGCCTCCATCGCGCCGGGCCCGCCGCCCGTGATGACCGCGAAGCCCGCCTTGACGAGCGCGCGGCCCAGCTGCTCGCCGGCGGTGTACTCGGGGGTGCCGGGCGGTGTCCTGGCCGAGCCGAACACACTGATCGCGGGCGGGAGTTCGGCGAGAGTGCCGAAGCCCTCGATGAACTCCGACTGGATGCGCAGGACCCGCCAGGGGTCGGTGTGCACCCACTCGGAGGGGCCTTCGGTGTCCAGCAGTCGCTGGTCGGTGGTGCTCGCCTGCACCTGGTCGCGTCGGCGCAGTACCGGACCCAGGCGCTTTTCCTCCGGCTTCTGCCGGCCGCCCTCAGGGTTGGCCATCATGTGCTCCCTCCGCTACAGATCGTTGCCGGTTCAGCGTAGGCGCACCCGGGTGACATGCAGGGGAATTCAGGAGGTCAGCCAGGCGCGGAGTCGCTCCTCGCAGTGCGTGATCCACCTGGTCCCGACCCGCTCGTCGCGCTTGTGGGCGAGGAGCGGGTCGCCGGGACCGTAGTTCACCGCGGGCACGCCGAGCGCGCTGAAGCGCGAGACGTCCGTCCAGCCGAACTTGGGCATGGGCTTGCCACCGACGGCCGCCATGAACGCCATGGCCGCCGGGTGGGAGAGCCCGGGCAGGGCCGCACCCGAGTGGTCGTCGACGATGAACTCCTCGACACCGCAGCCCTCGAAGACCTCCCGGACGTGGGCCAGGGCCTCTTCCTCGCTGCGGTCCGGCGCGTACCGGAAGTTGACCGTGACCGTGCAGACGTCGGGGATGACGTTGTTGGCGACGCCGCCCTCGATCCGTACAGCGCTCAGCCCCTCGTGGTACTCGAGCCCGTCGATCACCGGCAGCCGTGCCTCGTACGCCGCGAGCCGCGCCAGGATCGGGGCGGCGGCGTGGATCGCGTTCGACCCCATCCAGCTGCGGCCGGAGTGGGCCCGCTCCCCCGCCGTGCGCAGCAGCACCCGCAGGGTGCCCTGGCAGCCGCCCTCGACCTGTCCGTTGGACGGCTCCAGCAGGACGGCGAAGTCGCCGGTCAGCCAGTCGGGGTGGGCCTCGGCCACATGCCCCAGGCCGTTGAGGTGTGCGGCGACCTCTTCGTTGTCGTAGAAGACGAAGGTCAGGTCGCGGTTGGGCGCGGGGACCGTGGCCGCGATACGCAGCTGCACGGCGACGCCGGACTTCATGTCGCTGGTGCCACAGCCCCACAGGAAGCCGTCGTCGTCGAGCCGCGAGGGCACGTTGTCGGCGATCGGGACGGTGTCGATGTGGCCCGCCAGTACGACCCGCTCGGCGCGCCCCAGGCGGGTCCTGGCGACGACGTTGTTGCCGTACCGGTCGACGGTGAGGTGCGGGAGGGCGCGCAGGGCCTCCTCGATCGCGTCGGCGAGGGCCTTCTCGTCACCGCTCACGGACGGGAAGTCGACGAGCCGGGCGGTCAGCTGCGCGGCGTCCAGGGTGAGGTCAAGTGCGGTTTCGGGCATGCACCGACCCTAGCGTCCGCGCCCGCGTGGAGGCCCTGGAGTCCGGTCGGCGGACTCCGTACCGGACTCCAGTACGGTGGGCTTCGTGTCCGAGCAGACCCCGCGTGTCCGTCGTCGCGGCCGCCTCTTCCGAATCGCGGCGGCCGGTGTCGTGCTGCTCACCCTCGCCGGCTACCTGGTGGTCCAGTACGTGAGCGGTGGCGGCCGGGGAGCGCCTCGCTGCAATGTGCGTGCGGCCGACGGTGGGGGCGGCGGTGCGACGTACGAGTTCAGCCCCGCGCAGGCCGCGAACGCGGCCACGATCTCCGCGGTCGGGACGACCCGCGGGATGCCTGAGCGGGCGGTGACCATCGCGCTGGCGACCGCCCTGCAGGAGTCGGGGCTGCGCAATATCGACTTTGGCGACCGGGACTCGCTCGGTCTCTTCCAGCAGCGCCCGTCGCAGGGCTGGGGAACGCCGAAGCAGATCATGGACCCGGTGTACTCGGCCGGGATCTTCTACGACCGGCTCGCCAAGGTGCCCGGCTACTCGCGGCTGCCGCTGACGGTCGCCGCGCAGCGGGTGCAGCTCAGCGGCTTCCCGCAGGCGTACGCCAAGCACGAGCCGAACGCGGCGCTGCTGGCCGGCGCACTCACCGGCCGCAGTGCCGCGACCCTCACCTGCACCGCGCCCGGGGACGGCAAGCCGGGCGACCCGGCCAAGGTGCGGGCGGAGCTGGTACGCACCTTCGGGCCGGGGACGCTGCCCGGCACCGGGAAGGCCGGCGCGTCCGCCACGGCCGGCGGCAAGGGCGCGACGATCAGCGTGCCGGTGCGCACCACCGACCGGGCCGCGCGCGGGGGCGCCGCCCAGGAGCGGGGCTGGGAACTGGCCCACTGGGCGGTGGCCCACTCCGCCGCGCTGCGCATCGAGCGGGTCTCCTTCGCGGGCCGCGAGTGGACCGCCGGGGATTCCGGGGACGAATGGCGCGAGGCGGCCGATTCGGAACAGACGGCCGGTCCGGACGAGGTACGGATCAACATCGCGCACTAGTGCGGACCCTCACTCGGCAGGGGTAGTCCGGGCATTTTCGGCGCCCTGCGGAACCGTATCTCCGGAGCCTTTTTCCGCGCTCCGCGCGCATTCCGGAAAACCCTTGAGAGCAAAGGGATGTGACGATTCCGCAGGACGAAGACGCGGCAACACTTTGTCCGTTTTTAACCGGAACCGATAATGCGACGCATTGCCAACTCTTTACCTTGGCTCACCGCAACTTCTCCCTCCCCCACAGCGGTTGTCACTGCGTCGTCAACGTCGTCTCCCGTCGAAGGAGCAACATGTCCCTCCCCCTGACCCGCCGGATCGCCCGTGCCGCACTGCTGATCGCAGCGGGTGCAGCACCCGTGGTCGGTGCGGCCGGCTCGGCAAGCGCCGCGGGCCTCCCCGCCGCCCCCGACCTGGGTGGGCTGACCGCCGTGGACGCCGCGAGCGTCGGCGGCACGGTCGACGGCGCCACCCAGCAGGCCACCGGGCTCGCCGGTGAGACCGGCGGCAAGGCCGTCCAGACGGCCGTCCCGGCCGCGGGCAAGACCGGCGGCAAGATCGTCGGCACCGCCACCCCCGCCGCTCAGGAGGCCACCGGTGAAGCCGCCGGCAGCGCCGGCAACCTCCTCGGCGAGACCGCCGGAACCGCCACGGAGGGCGGCCTGCCCACCGACAGCCTCGGCTCGGTGGCCGCCCAGGACAGCCTGGGCGGCCTGACCGAGAGCGGCCTGCCGGGCGCCGGGACGCTGCCGGTCAACGCGCTGCCGATCGGCTAGTCCGCCCGCCCGCGCGTCGCGGGTACGCGAAGGGGCCCGGGGAGCACGAACTCCCCGGGCCCCTTCGTACGCACAGCCCCTTCGTACGTCAGCCCATGCGCGCGTACAGCCCATGCGCGAACAAGACCGGACGAGCCTCAGCCGAGGCGCTTGACCGCCGCCGCGACGCGCTCGTCGGTGGCCGTGAACGCGACCCGTACGAAACGGTGCCCCGCCTCGCCGTAGAAGTCGCCCGGCGCGACGAGGATGCCGAGCTCCGCCAGGTACGCCACCGTCTGCCAGCACGGCTCGTCCCGCGTCGCCCACAGGTACAGGCTCGCCTCGCTGTGCTCGATCCGGAAGCCGTGCGCCTCCAGCGCGCTGCGCAGGGCGGTGCGGCGGGCCGCGTACCGGGTCCGCTGCTCCGCGACATGCGCGTCGTCGCCGAGCGCCGCGACCGTGGCCGCCTGCACCGGGGCCGGCGTCATCATCCCGCCGTGCTTGCGGATGGCCAGCAGCTCGCCCAGCACCGCGGCGTCGCCCGCCAGGAACGCCGCGCGGTAGCCGGCCAGGTTGGAGCGCTTGGAGAGCGAGTGGACGGCGACGACCCCGTCGTACGAACCGCCGCAGACGTCCGGGTGCAGTACGGAAACGGGCTCGGACTCCCAGCCCAGCTCCAGGTAGCACTCGTCGCTGAAGAGCAGCACCCCGTGCTCGCGCGCCCACGCGACGATACGGATCAGCTCGTCCTTGGCCAGGACCCGACCGGTCGGGTTCGACGGCGAGTTGAGCCAGAGCAGCTTCAGGCCCGCCGGGTCGAGCAGTGTCGGGTCGTCGTAGACGACGGGCTCGGCGCCCGCCAGCCGCGCGCCGACCTCGTACGTCGGGTAAGCCAGACGGGGGTAGGCGACCTTGTCGCCCGCGCCCAGGCCGAGCTGCGTCGGCAGCCAGGCCACCAGCTCCTTCGAGCCGACCACCGGCAGGACGTTGGTGTGCTCGACCGAAACAGCCCCGAGCCGCCGCTCCACCCAGCCGGTGAGCGCGTCACGCAGCTCCGCGGTCCCCCACACCGTCGGATAGCCCGGGGAGTCGGCGGCCGCGACGAGTGCCCGCTGGATCAGCTCGGGCACCGGGTCGACGGGCGTACCGACGGACAGGTCCACGATGCCGTCCGGGTGGGCGGCGGCCGTCGCCCTGTACGGCTCGAGCTTGTCCCAGGGGAATACCGGGAGGCGGGAGGAGACTGGGGACAAGGTGCTTCTCTTTCTCGTACGTACGTGAGCGTGAGCAAACACCGCGGCCCCGTACGGCGGAGGTGCCGTGCGGGGCCACTGCCGTACGGGGCCGCGCAATCAGCCGTTCTGCGGCGGCAGCGCGGCGATGAAGGGGTGGTCACGCTCGATAAGACCGAGCTTGGAAGCACCACCGGGCGAGCCGAGCTCGTCGAAGAACTCGACGTTCGCCTTGTAGTAGTCCTTCCACTCCTCAGGAGTGTCGTCCTCGTAGAAGATCGCCTCGACCGGGCAGACCGGCTCACAGGCTCCACAGTCGACGCATTCGTCCGGGTGGATGTACAAGGACCGGGAGCCCTCGTAGATGCAGTCGACCGGGCACTCCTCGATGCACGCCTTGTCCTTGACGTCGACACAAGGCTGCGCGATGACGTAGGTCACGCTGTCGTTCCTCCTCGATAGGGCGCGGCGGGCCGATCTGCGGCTCCGTCCACGTGGCGCGCGGGAGCGCGGCGTCGTCGATGCCCACACCTAGTATCTCCGTTCCCGGGCACGATCCGAACAGGAGGGGCGGACAGAGCTGTGGAAATCACTGCCGGTGGACGGCTTGAGGTACGTATCACCCCTGCTGACGTGGGCAAACGCGTGTCGGTGCGGTGCTTGACCGATGATCCGAAGGCGCCGGAGAAGTTCACCGACACGGTCGGTGTTCTCACATCATGGGACAAGGGCGTGCTGCTCATCACACGCCGGACCGGTGAGAGCGTCCGAATCCCGGAATCCGCGCTGGTCGCGGGCAAGGTCGCGCCCTCCGCCCCGGCCCGCAGGCGGGGTCCCGCGGCGAGTTTCGAGGAGCTCGCGCCGGTGGCCGCCCGCGCCTGGCAGCCCGTCGAGAGCGAACGGCTCGGCGACTGGCTGCTGCGCGCCTCGTCCGGCTTCACCCGGCGGGCGAACTCGGTGCTGCCGCTCGGCGACCCCGGGCTGCCGCTCGACGAGGCGCTGGCGCACGTGACCCGGTGGTACGCCGCCCGGCAGCTCCCCGCGTACATCCAGACCGCCACCGGGGCGGAAGGCACACAGGAGCAGCTCTGCGCGGAGCTGGAGGAGCGCGGCTGGGTGCGGGAGGTCTCGGCGGAGCTGCGGATCGCCAGGCTCGCCCCGATCGGCGACCTCGACGCGGACGTGTCACGGGTCCAGCTCGCACGCACCGCCGACGACGCCTGGCTCTCGCGCTACCAGCGCTCCCAGGAGCCCGGTCCACACGTGCGTGCGGTCCTGGGCAGCGGTCCTTCGGTGTGGTTCGCGAGCGTGCCCGGTGACTCGGGCGACGTCCCGGCCGCCATCGGCCGGTGCGTCGTCGACGGGCGCTGGGCCGGCTTCATGGCCGTCGAGGTGGACCCCGCGTCCCGGCGGCAGGGGCTGGCCACGGCGGTGATGGCCGCCCTCGCCCGGCGGGCCCTGGAGGAGGGCGCCTCCGCGTCGTGGCTCCAGGTCGAGTCGGACAACGACGGTGCGCGTGCCCTGTACGACGGCATGGGCTTCGCCACCCACCACCACTACCACCACTTCCGGTCCGCGTAGGCCGGTCCCTCTGGACGGGTACACAGTTCGTATGCACGACAAATCCGGCGGACGGCGGGAGCAGTTCGCGGCCGAGGCCCGCGCCGAACGGCCCGACCTCGCCCTGCTGTGCCTGCTGGTGGGGGCGGAGGCCGATCCCGCGCTCGGCGAGCACGGGATCGACGAGGCCCAGATCGAACTGGACCGGCTCGCCGGCCTGCTTCCCTTCGCGCCCGGTGGCCCCCGTGCCTGGGCGGCGGCGCTCGCCGAGCTGCTGGGCGTGCGCTGCGGCTTCCGGGGCTCCCCGGCCGACTACCAGCGCCTGGAGTCCTCGCTCCTCCACGAGGTGCTGCGGCGCAGGCGGGGCCTGCCGATCCTGCTGTCGGTCGTGTGGATCGAGGTGGCCCGCCGGGCGGGCGCCCCGGTGTACGGGGTCGCGCTGCCCGGGCACTTCGTGATCGGATTCGGCGATCCGGCGGAAGCGGAACCGGTGCTGGCCGATCCGTTCGCCGGGGGCCGGCCGCTGACCGGTACGGACACGGAGCTACTGGTGGCCGGGGCGACGGGCGCCGCGCTGGACCCCTCGATGCTGGTCCCGGCCAAACCGCTGGAGATCGTGCTGCGCATCCTCAACAACATCCGGGCCTGGGCCGCGACCCGTCCGGAGCGCTCCGACGTACAGCTGTGGGCCCTGGACCTCTCGCTGCTGCTCCCCGCGCACCCGGCCAGTCTGCGCTACGACCGTGCCCAACTCCTCGTACAGCGCGGCGAGTTCCTGACCGGTGCGGCGGAGCTCGACGCGTACGCGGAGGTGGTGGCCGCGGTGGACCCGGCCACGGCGGACACCATCCGCGGCCGGGCCCGGGCGGCCCGGGCCATGCTGAACTGACCTCCGGGCCGGCCCGCGGCTCCCGTACTGGCTGGGGCGTACAGGCTGGGGCGTACCTGGCTGGGCGTACTAGCTGGGGTTCGTCTCGATCACGCCGGTGCGTTCCGCGGGCGTCTTGCCGCGCAGGATCTTGGCCAGCACGCCGGCCACGTCCTGCGGGGTGACGGCGGTCTTGTCGCCGTTGCCGCGCTGGATGAGGACACCGTCGAAGACGCTGCCGTACAGCTTCTTCAGCTCTTCGAGGTTGTACGTCTCGACGAGCTTGCCGTCGACGGCCTTCATCCCGAGGAACTTCGGCAGCGACTTGGTCGGGCCGAACTGGATGGACTTCCCGCCCGCCGACACCGTGACCAGCCCGGACATCGCGGGCTGCGCGAAGTCCTGCATCGCCTGGTCGAGCGCGGCCTTGTTGATCGTCGGCTCCTTGGAGACGACGGGCAGTTCGACCGCGCCGGCCCGGCCGGTCGCGACCTGGGCGCGGTAGGCGTCCTTCACCGAGATCATCGAGCGGCCGACATCCAGCGACTTCCCCGACTTGCCCGGTGCGGCGACGGCCTTGCCCGGCTCGAACCTGATCGTGCCCTCGGTGGCGGAGCCGGAGACTCCGGCCAGGTCGGTGAGGGCGACCTGCAGCTTCTCGGCGTCGACCGGGATCACCGGCTGAGCGACCCGCTCGCCGCCGAAGAGTGAGCTGATGACCGAGACCGGGTTGTAGTCGCTGCCCGCGGCGGCCCGTACGGTCTCCTGGCTGTCCAGCGTGAGCCCGGCCTTGTCCGGCTTGAGCTCCACCTGGTCGCCGCCGACGGTCAGTTGCAGCGGCTGGGCGGCGCGCTTGCCGAACGCGGCGTCGAGCTTGCCGACCGCCTCCTCCTTCGTGCCGCCGCCGATGTCGACGCCGAGCACCGTGGTGCCCTTGGGCACTTCGGAGTGGTTGAGCAGCAGGCCCGCGCCGTAGGCGACGCCGAGCAGGCCGAAGACGCCGACTCCGGCGAGTACGAGCTTGGAGCGGCCCTTCTTCGCCGGTGCGGACGCGCGCGGCGCGGGGGCCGGGGCCGGCGCGAGGTCGGGCCGCGGTCCGGACGGGGAGCCGTCGAGCGGCGCCAGGTCGGGGCGCGGGCCGCCGGCCTGGGTCGGCGGAGCGAACGGCGAGTGGTGGGACGGCGGTACCGCGGGGATGCCGCTGGTCAGCGTGTCACCGGAGACATGGGCCCGGTCGGGCGGTGTCGGTGCGGGCCGCTGCGGGGTGAGTACGGCGGTGTCGTCGCTCATCCGCGGCGGGCCGGCCGGGACCTCGCCGCCCTGGCGGAAGGCGGGCGGGAGCAGCGGCATGTCGCCGGAGGCGGGCCCGGTGGTGGGGCCCGTGGGACCGGCGGCGGCACCGGGCGGCCGCAGGCCGGGGCGGGGCGCGTCCGGCGGCGGCGCGAAACCGTTGCCGGCGGGGCGCGGGGCGGTGCCGGCCGACGGCGGCCCGGCCGGCCTGTTCTGCGCGGCCTGGCCGTTCTGAGGGCTCGGGCCGTTCTGGGCGCTCGGGCCGTTCTGCTGGGCCGCGGCCGAGAAGTACGGGAGGTCGGGACGTGCTCCGCCGCCTCCCGGCGCCGAGGGTGGCTGCGCACCCGCCGGTCCCGAACCGTTCCTACCGTTCGTACCGTTCGCGCCAGCGGCAGGCGCAGGGACCGGCGCGGTGGGGGCCGGCTTGCGCGGGGCGAACCAGGCGCTCGCCTTCTCCTCGGCCTGCGGCTCCTCCGCCGCGGCCTCCTCCTGCCGCGCGGCCGCGGGCTCCGCCCCGCCCTCGGGCAGCTTGCTGCTGCCGGTGCGCTCACCGCTGTCGCCCGCTGCCGCTGCCGCGTCCGAGTCGCTCATGGGCGTACGCATCACCACGGGCGGGATCGGCCGCGACCCCGGGATGTTGATCCGGATCCGGGTGGTCAGCGTGGTCTCGGTCTTCTTCTCCTCGGGCTGCGGCGGAGCAGGAGGTTCGGCTCTCTCCTCCGGCGCGTCCGGTCCCGACGGGTGCAGCGACGGATACTGGCGGGTTCCGTACGGCGGGGTACCCGAGGGGTAAGCGGCTCCACCGCGCCCCTGGGGCCCGGAGGACGAACTGTCAGTTTCACGACTCAAGGCAGGTTCTCCCGGTTGGCTCCGCCGCCCGTCTTTGTCCGTGCGCGGGCAGCTCGGCGGCGCGCACCACCATACTGGCCGCTGCCGACACGCACCGGACGACCGCCGGAAGCGGGGTTCCGACAGCCGTGCGCGCGTGCTTAATTCGGCGGCTGAAGTGGCACGTCACTTGCCAAGTCGGGCGCCCGGAACCGGTGGTTCCGAAAGACGCTGCAGGGTGGCGCACATCACAGCGGCGACGATCCCGCCCAGCAGGAAAACGTACGTACCCAGCCCCGCGGCAAAGATGAAGTCACCTTCCGGACGAGTGGCCGAAAGCAGCAGAAACGACAGCATCCAGCCCGCGGCGGCCGCCAGCACCCCCGCCGGACCGCCCGTGGCCCGCCGCCCCGCGTAGAAGAAGGCGGTGGTCGCCAGCAGGACGAGCAGCAACCCGCCGGGGAACCAGGCGCCCTGGACGAGCGCGCCTGCCATGCCGACCGCCACTCCGGCCACCACAAGCAGCAGATACAGCGCGATTCGGGCGGGGTTGAAGAGGGATGCCGGTGAGGTGGGCGGCGTCACTGGACCACCCCGGCAAACAGGTCGCTCTCGCGCTCGCCGGCCGGGGCTCCGGACCGGCCACCGACCAACTCGTAGAACTCGGCCGCGAAAAGCGGCTGCCCGAGGTCGTTCGACAGCGCGAAGAACGGGCCGTCCACCGCGATCTGGGTGGCGTGGGCCCGCATCGCGGCCGCCTTGGCCTCCGCGTACGCCGTGCCGTCGATCTCGGCGGTGATCCGCTCGTCGTCCACCACGCCGGGCACGTCGTCCACCGTGGCGATGCCGGGGAAGGGGATGTCCTTGCCCGCCGCGCGCAGCCGCGCGAAGCCGGCCTCGACGACCGAACGCGGCACCCGGTTCCAGTAGACCTTCGCGATCGTGTGGGGTGTGCCGAGGTCCCGGCGGTAGGCCGGCTCGGCGGCCAGCTCCGCGGCGCGCATGGCCACGCGGTGGGCCTGGATGTGGTCGGGGTGCCCGTAGCCGCCGTTCGGGTCGTACGTCACCAGCACCTGCGGCCGGCGCTTGCGGATCACCTCGACGAGGTATGCCGCGGCGTCGTCCACATCCGCGTTCCAGAAGGCGCCTTCGCGATGGTTCTGCGGGAGGCCCATCATTCCGGAGTCGCGGAAGCGGCCGGGACCGCCGAGGAAGGTGTGGTCGGTTACGCCCAGCTCCTTCATCGCGGCGGCCAGTTCACCGATGCGGTGGGCGCCCAGGGTGTCGTCGCGGTCGGCGGCCAGCTGCGCGAGGTCGGGCGGGATGACCTCGCCCTCCTCGCCCAGGGTGCAGGTCACGAGTGTGACCCGGGCGCCTTCGTTCGCGTACTTGGCCATCGTGGCGCCGTTGTTGATCGACTCGTCGTCGGGGTGCGCGTGCACCAGAAGCAGACGACGGGCGGGAAGGTCCGTCATGCGGAACAGCCTACGAGTATGCGGCCGGGGGGTGCTCCTAGAACTTGATGCCGCCGATCATCCCGGCGACGTTCGTGGTCAGTTCGCTGATGGTGGGCGCCACGGAGGAGCTGGCGAGGTAGAAGCCCAGCAGCATGCAGACCAGCGCGTGTCCGGCCTTCAGCCCGGCTTTCCGGACCAGCAGGAAGACGACGATCGCCAGCAGCACCACCGCCGAAATCGAGAGTGCCACGGCGGTTCACCTCCATATCCGGACGACTACATGGGCAGCGTTCATGGGCAGGGTTCATGGGCAGCACGCATGTGCCAGGGGGTTCTTACCCACCTAGTGCTACGAATCATAACTATCCGTACGAACGCATTGATCGGTGCACAGCAGCACGAGGGGCGCATGGTTCCGGGACAGCGAGTGGGACACCCCCATAGGGTCGGATCATGACGTCCGGAGAGTTCTCGTTCCCCCGCCAGTACGCCAGGACCCAGCGGTTCAGCCTCGGCGCGCCACGCGCGTTCACGGTGTCGCCGGACGGGGAGCGGGTCGTCTTCCTGCGCTCCTCCTCCGGTACCGACCGGGCGAATCTGCTCTGGGTGCTCGATCTCGCGGATGGGGCGCGGGAGCGGGTGGCCGCCGATCCCGCGGTGCTGCTGGGCGGCGCGGACGAGCAGCTGTCCGCCGAGGAGCGGGCCCGGCGCGAGCGCAGTCGCGAGGGGTCCGCGGGGATCGTCGGCTATGCGGTGGACGAGGCGGCCGAGTTGGCGGCGTTCGCCCTGTCGGGGCGGCTGTTCACCGCTGAACTGCGGGCCGGCACCGCCCGTGAACTGCCCGTGCCCGGTCCGGTCATCGATCCGCGTCCGTCCCCGGACGGCCGGTACGTCGCGTACGTGGCGCAGGGCGCCCTGCGGGTGACCGGGGCGGACGCCGACGGCGAGCACCGTGCAGATGGCGACCGGGCGGTCGCCGAGCCGGAGAGCGCGACCGTCTCGTACGGCCTCGCCGAGTTCATCGCCGCCGAGGAGATGGGCCGTTCACGGGGGTTCTGGTGGTCGCCGGAGTCCGACCGGCTGTTGGCGGCCCGGGTCGACGACGCCTCCGTGGAGCGCTGGTGGATCTCGAACCCGGCGTTTCCGGACCGGGCGCCGGAGCGGGTCGCCTATCCCGCGGCCGGCACCCCCAATGCCGAGGTGCGGCTGTTCCTGTTCGGCCTGGACGGCAGCCGTACGGAGGTGGTGTGGGACCGGGCCCGTCACCCCTATCTCGCGCGCGTGCACTGGTCGGCCGCGGGCGCACCGCTGCTGCTGGTGCAGTCCCGTGACCAGCGCAGCCAGCGCTGTCTGGCCGTAAACCCGGAGAGTGGCGCGACACCGCTTGTGCACGCCGACGAGGACCCGGCGTGGCTTGAGCTGAGCGCCGGGGTGCCCGCGTGGGCTCCGGACGGACGGCTCGTACGGATCGCCGACGAGGGCGGGGCGCGGGTGCTCGCGGTCGGCGACCGGCCACTGACCGGGCCGCAGCTGCATGTGCGGGCGGTCCTGGACATCGCGGACTCGGACGTGCTGGTCTCGGCGTCGGCGGGTGAGCGGGCCGAGGCGCCGGAGACGGGTGAGATCCATGTCTACCGGGTCAACGAACTGGGTATCGAGCGCGTATCCCCCGCGGCCGGGGTCCACACCGCGGTGCGGTCCGGGCCGGTGACCGTGCTGGCGTCGGCGTCAACAGCGCACAGCGGCGCGGCCGTCCAGGTGCTGCGCGAGGGCAAGCAGGTCGCGGTCATCGCCTCGTACGCGGAAGAACCCGCCCTCCGGGCCGGTGTGCAGCTCACCGAGGGGGGCGCACGGCGGATTCCGTGCGCCGCGCTGCTCCCCTCGCACTACACGGAGGCGGATGGGCCGCTTCCGGTACTGCTGGATCCGTACGCCGGACCGCACGGCCAGCGGGTCGTCGCCGCCCACAACCCCCACCTCACCTCCCAGTGGTTCGCCGACCAGGGCTTCGCGGTGGTCGTGGCCGACGGCCGGGGCGCTCCGGGCCGCTCACCGGCCTGGGAGAAGGCGATCAAGGACGACTTCACGCTGACCCTCGACGACCAGATCGAGGCGCTCCACGATCTCGCCGGCCGCTTCCCGCTGGACCTCGGCCGGGTCGCGATCCGCGGCTGGTCGTACGGCGGCTATCTGGCCGCGCTGGCCGTGCTGCGCCGTCCGGACGTCTTCCACGCGGCGATCGCGGGCGCCCCCGTCACCGACTGGCGGCTGTACGACACGCACTACACCGAGCGGTATCTCGGCGATCCGGGCGAACGGCCCGGGGTGTACGACGCGAACTCGCTGCTGACCGGGGACGGCCGGCTCTCCGGTGCGGCGGAAGGGGCCGGGCAGCAGAACCGGCCGCTGATGATCATTCATGGTCTGGCCGATGACAACGTGGTGATGGCCCACACCCTGCGGCTCTCCTCGGCCCTGCTCGCCTCGGGCCGCCCCCATGAGGTGCTTCCACTGACGGGCGTCACCCACATGACCCCGCAGGAGGAGGTCGCGGAGAACCTGCTCCTGCTCCAGGTGGACTTCCTCAAGCGGGCGCTGGCGCACTGACGGGTACGGGCGGACCGGCCGGGACACATGGCGCCCCGGCCGGCCTACGGCACCCGCACGGCCGTACGCTGTCCAGACTGACGGGTTCGTATATCGGAGCTGCGACAGCCAAGTTGCCTGTGTGTTAACGAAATTGATGGGCATTTATATGCCTATGTCAATAGGCAGAAAGCGCTGTCAAGCACGCCGTCACGTCGATCTGCACAACCTTCGCTCAAGATGTCATCCCGCGGCGCGTCTTCCCCCGTTCGGCTCTTGACTGGCATAGACCTCCATTGCCACAGTCCGCTCATCCCGCGGCATTCTCGGAGGCGCGCGTAGCGATGACGAGTCCATCCCAGGCTGCATCCCATGGAGCTGACGCAACCTCCGCTGTCCCTGACTTGCCGTCGGGTCCGTCGGGTCCATCGGGTCCATCGGGTCCATCGGGTCCATCGACGAAGGAGGCCGAGCAGCTCGCGGGCCGGTCCCCCGGCCGGCTGGCCTGGCGCCGGTTCCGGCGCGACCGTACCGGCGTGATCTCCGCGTACGTCGTGCTGTTGTTCTTCCTCGTCGCCGCCCTGGCGCCGGTGATCGCCTGGCTGTACGGCAAGGACCCGTACACGACCTACGGCCTGGACCGCCCCGAGCTGCTCGATCCGGTCACCAGCTATCCGATGAAGCCGAACGGCGGTATCGACGGGGAGTTCTGGTTCGGCATCGAGCCCAAACTCGGCCGCGACGTCCTGATGCAGCTGGTGTACGGAATCCGCACCTCACTGCTGATCGGCCTGGCCGCGACGGTGCTCTCGACGCTCACCGGAATCATCATCGGCGTGACGGCCGGCTATCTGGGCGGCCGTACCGACTACTTCCTCGGCCGATTCATCGACCTCCTGCTGTCCTTCCCGCAGCAGCTGTTCTTCGTCGCCTTCATGCCGGTGGTCACCGCGCTCTTCGTGAGCCCTCAGAAGGAGACGCCGACCTACTTCCGGGTCACGGCGCTAGTCATGGTGCTGTGGTTGCTCGGCTGGATGACCCTGGCCCGGCTGTTGCGGGCCCAGGTGCTCAGCCTCAGGGAACGGGAGTTCATCGAAGCCGCCAAGGTCACCGGCGCCCCGCCGTGGCGGATCATCCGCAGGGAGCTGCTGCCCAACCTGACCACCCCGATCCTCGTGCAGTCCACGCTGATGCTGCCGAACTTCGTGACGCTGGAAGCCGGGCTGTCCTTCCTCGGCGTCGGCCTGGTGGAGCCGACCCCGGACTGGGGGCGGATGTTCGCCAACGGCGCCGACTTCTACGAGGGCGACATCACGTACATGTTCTTCCCCGGCATCGCCATGGTGGTCTTCGTGGTCGCCTTCAACCTGCTCGGGGACTCGGTCCGGGACGCCATCGACCCGAAGACCAGGCGTTGACGCAAGGCCAGAAGCATTCCGTCCGATGAGGCAGGTGCATTCACCACCATGACGTCCAACATTCAGCTTCGGCGCAAGGTACGGCTTTCCGCGATTGCCGTGGCGGCGGGCGCGCTCGTGCTCTCCGCGTGCAGCAGCGGCGGTGGTGGCGACAGCAAGGAGAAACAGGCCAAGGAGCCGGAACTCGCGCAGCAGTCGATCAGTATCGGCACGGCCGCCGACTCCACCGGCCCGGCGCCCGAGCTCGCCGGCGCCAAGCCCGGCGGCACCGTCAGCGTCCTGCAGCGCGACGCCTTCGAGCACCTCGACCCGGGCCAGATCTACGTCAGCGACGAGCTGATCATGCAGACGCTCTACAACCGCACGCTCACCACGTACAAGGTCGACGACAAGACCGGCAAGGTGACGCTGGTCGGCGACCTCGCCACGGACACCGGCAAGCCCTCCGACGGCGGCATGACCTGGACGTACACCCTCAAGGACGGGCTGAAGTACGAGGACGGCAAGCCGATCACCGCCAAGGACGTCCGGCACGGCATCGAGCGGCTGTACGCGAAGTACCAGACCAACGGCCCGACGTATCTCCAGCAGTGGCTGTCCGGGGCCGGCCAGGAGTACCGCAAGGCGCTGCCCGACGGCCCGTACGGCGGAAAGCACCTGCCGGACAGCGTGCTCGCGACGCCGGACGACAAGACGATCGTGCTGAAGTTCAGCCAGCCGCGCGCCGAGGTGCCGTTCGCGGTGGCCATGCCGAACATCACGGCCGTACCGGCGGCCAAGGACACCAAGGAGAAGTGCGACAAGGCGCCGCTCGCCTCCGGCCCGTACAAGGTGCAGAACTTCAAGCCGGGCAAGAGCATCGAGTTCGTCAAGAACGAGAACTGGGACGCCAAGACGGACGCCGTACGCCACCAGTACGTCGACAGGTTCCAGGTGTCCTTCGGCCACCAGTGGGTCGACTCCACCCGTCGTCTCCTCGCCGACCAGGGCGCGGACAAGACCGGTATGACGTGGACCAACGCCGTCGACCCGTCGCAGATCTCGACCGTCCTGGGGAACAAGGCCGCCACGCCCCGCACGCTCACCAAGACCCAGCCGTACGTCGATGTCGTCAGCTTCAACATGGACCGGATCAAGGACAGGCGGGTCCGCGAGGCGCTTGCCCGGGCCTGGCCGTCCGGGCAGGTGCTCCAGCAGTACGGCGGCCAGAAGGCGGGCGAGGTCGCCGGTTCACTGGTCGGCCCGACGCTGAAGGGCTACAAGGAGTTCGACCCGTTCGAGAAGAGGAAGTACCCGGCGGGCAACCCGGAGAAGGCGAAGGCGCTGCTGAAGGAGGCGGGCGCGGAGGGCAGGACGATCGTGTACGCCTACGCCAACACCGGTCCCGCGCAGAACGCCGCGGTGGTCGTGGAACGGGCGCTGGAGAAGGCCGGCTTCCAGGTGGAGAAGAAGGAGATCGACTCCTCCACCTACTACACGCAGATCGGCAAGGTGAAGAACCAGTTCGACGCCTACCGCTCCTCGTGGGGCGCCGACTGGCCGTCCGCGTCGACGGTCGTCCCGCCGCTGTACGACGGCAAGAACGTCTACGACGACTCGGCGAACTACTCGCACCTCAACTCCAAGCCCGTCAACGACGAGATCGCCCGCGTGGAGAAGATCGGCGACATCGACCAGGCCGGCGACGAGTGGGTGAGGGTCTCCCAGAAGATCCTCACCGAAGAGGTGCCGCAGGTGCCCCTCTTCTTCAACCGGCTGTACACGCTGTGGGGCTCCGGCCTCGGCGGTGTGAAGTGGCACGAGCCGTACGGCGCGGTGGACCCGACCGCGGTCTTCGTGAAGTAACCGCCGGAACCGCCCAACAGGCCCCCGCCCGGCCCATTCCGCGTCAGCCGGGCCGGGCGGGGCCCCTTCCCGGAAGCCCGTTGACCATGCTGAGATTCCTCACCCGCCGAACCCTCGGCGCCCTCGTCATCCTGCTGGTGATCAGCGCGGTCACCTTCTTCCTCTTCTTGGCGCTGCCCGCCGAACCCGCGCGGCTCGCCTGCGGCAAGAACTGCGATCCCGCGGCGCTCAAGATCATCAACGAGAACCTCGGCCTCGACCAGCCCGTGCCGGTGCAGTACTGGGACTTCATGGTGGGGATCTTCGCCGGGCGGGACTTCGCCGTCGGGCACTGCGACGCGCCCTGCTTCGGCTACTCCTTCGTCAACCAGGAGCCGGTCTGGGGCACGATCGTCGACCGCTTCCCGACCACCCTCTCGCTCGCGATCGGCGGCGCGGCCGTCTTCCTGACGGTCGGCGTCGGTATCGGCCTGCTCGCCGCCGCACGCCGCGGCACCTGGCTCGACAAGGTCTTCAGCTCACTCTCGCTGCTCGGCTCGTCGATGCAGATCTACTTCGTCGGCGTGCTCTGCCTCGCCCTGTTCGTCAGCAATCTCGGGATCATGGACCAGCCCGCGTACCACTCCTTCACCGAGAACCCGGGCCAGTGGTTCGCCGGGATGCTGCTCCCCTGGCTCGTTCTCTCCATGATCTTCATCGCCAACTACAGCCGGATGACCCGGTCCCTGATGGTGGAGCAGCTACAGGAGGAACACGTCAGGGCGGCCCAGGCCAAGGGCATGGCCCGCCGTACGGTCTTCTTCCGCTACGCGATGCGCGGCGCGGTCGCCCCGATCATCACCATCTTCGGCATGGACCTGGGCTCGCTCTTCGGCGGCGCGATGATCACCGAGTACACCTTCACGCTGCACGGCATCGGACGCCTGGCCGTCGAGTCCGTACAACTCACCGACCTGCCGATGCTGATGGGCGTGATGCTGATCAGCGCCACGGCGATCGTCTTCTTCAACATCGTCGTGGACGCCGTGTACGCCCTGCTCGACCCGCGCGTGCGGCTGGCCTAGGAGTTCGGGAACATGACCATCCTGACCAAGACGGAGGGCGCGCCGCCCGAGGGCACCCCGGCCGCCGCCGGCGCCTTCCTCTCCGTACACGACCTGTACGTCCACTTCGCGACCGAGGACGGCACGGTCAAAGCGGTCGACGGGCTGTCGTTCGATGTGAGGCGCGGCCGTACGCTGGGCATCGTCGGCGAATCGGGCTCAGGGAAGTCCGTGACAAGCCTGTCCGTACTCGGCCTGCACGACCCGCGGAGCACCCGGACCCGGGGCGAGATCATCCTGGACGGCCAGGAGATGACCGGGGCCGACGAGCGGACGCTCGGCCGGCTGCGCGGCAACAAGGTCGCCATGATCTTCCAGGACGCGCTGACGGCGCTCTCGCCGTACTACACGATCGGCCGGCAGATCTCCGAGCCGTACCGCAAGCACACCGGGGCCTCGAAGCGGGAGGCGTGGTCGCGGGCGGTGGAGATGCTGGAGAAGGTCGGCATTCCGCAGCCGAAGCTGCGGGCGCACGACTACCCGCACCAGTTCAGCGGGGGCATGCGGCAGCGCGCGATGATCGCGATGGCGCTGGTCTGCAATCCGGAGCTGCTGATCGCGGACGAGCCGACGACCGCGCTCGACGTCACCGTGCAGGCGCAGATTCTCGACCTGCTGCGGGATCTCCAGCAGGAGTACGGCTCGGCGATCATCCTCATCACCCACGACCTGGGCGTCGTCGCCAACACGGCGGACGACTTGCTGGTGATGTACGCGGGCCGGGCGGTGGAGCGCGGTTCGGTACGGGAAGTGCTGCGGGCCCCCCGGCACCCGTACACCTGGGGCCTCCTCAGCTCCATGCCGCGCCTGGCCTCGGACGTGGACGAACCCCTCATCCCCATCCCGGGCACCCCGCCGAGCCTGCTCGCCCCGCCGCCCGGCTGCCCGTTCCATCCGCGCTGCGAATTCGTCGCGGAGGTCGGCGGTACGCGCTGTACGGACGAGCGCCCGGAGCTCCCGGCGGGCCGGGGGTCCGCCTGCCACCTCACACCCGACCAGAAGCGGTCCATTTTCATCGACCAGATCAAGCCCCGGCTGGGCTAGGGAGCCACGACCATGAGAGACGACGTCACCCTCCCCGCCCCACGCGACGACGTCCCCGTCGCTCCCGGCGAGGTCCTGCTCACCGCGACCGGCCTGACGAAACACTTCCCAATCCTCGCCGGATTCCCCTTCAAACGGCGGGTCGGCGCGGTGCAGGCGGTCGACGGAGTCGACCTGACCGTGCACGCGGGCGAGAGCTTCGGCCTGGTCGGCGAGTCGGGGTGCGGCAAGTCGACGACGGGCCGGCTGCTGACCCGCCTGCTGGAACCGACGTCGGGACAGATCACGTACCGGGGCCGGGACATCACCCACGCGACGCGCAAGCAGCTCGCGCCGGTCCGCTCCGAGATCCAGATGATCTTCCAGGACCCGTACGCGTCGCTCAATCCGCGACAGACGGTCGGCACGATCATCGCGGGCCCGATGGAGATCAACGGCATCAGCCCTCCGGGCGGCCATGAGAGGCGTGTCCGCGAACTCCTCGACATCGTCGGCCTGAACCCAGAGCACTTCAACCGCTTCCCGCACGAGTTCTCCGGCGGCCAGCGCCAACGCATCGGCGTTGCTCGCGCGTTGGCCCTTCAGCCCAAGCTCATCGTGGCGGACGAGCCGGTCTCGGCGCTCGACGTCTCCATCCAGGCACAGGTGGTCAACCTCCTCCAGCAGCTCCAGCGGGAGCTGGGCATCGCGTTCCTCTTCATCGCCCACGACCTGGCGGTGGTCCGGCACTTCTCGCAGCGGGTCGCGGTGATGTACCTGGGCAAGGTGGTGGAGACGGGCGACCGCGCGTCGATCTACACTCGCCCCCGCCACCCGTACACCCATGCCCTGCTCTCGGCGGTCCCGGAGGCGACGCTCGGCGAAGAGTCCGAGCCGCACGAACGCATCCGCCTGGCGGGCGACGTCCCGTCCCCGATCCGCCCCCCGTCGGGCTGCCGCTTCCGTACGCGCTGCTGGAAGGCGCAGGAGCGGTGCGCGTCGGAGGAACCGCCGCTCGCACGGATCGAGGGCAACGCGGAGGGCCACCTGACGGCGTGCCATTTCCCGGAGGACCCGACGACGGCGGCGCGGGAAGAGGACGTGATCCTGGACCCGGCTCCAGCCGCGATTGAGGAGGAGACTGACACCCGTTGACCGAGTTCAGCCAGCCTCCGCTCGGAGGCGGACCCGCGCCCGCGCCACGGTGGCCACGTACGGGTTCATCTTCCACGGGCCGAATCGATGAGCACCTGACCGTACTCCGCGATGCTCTTGCGCAGCCGCGCTCTGCCCTCGTCGGTCCCGGAGGCGGGGCCCAGCATCAGCCGTCGCTGCTGTTCCACGATGAACGGCCATGAGGCGATGGCGATCAGGGCGAAGAGTAGTTGGGCGGCCTCCTGCGGGTCGCTGATGCCGAGCGCCTCGCTGAGCTTGTCGCACTTGCTCCTGTAGTAGGCCTGCCGCTCCTCTTGGCCGGGCAGGTCCTTCGTACCGTAGTGCAGGCCTTCCCAGGCAACGGTCCGAGGGCGGCTCCCAGCATCTCCTCCGACTGGCCGCCGGAGTACATGTCGGCCGTGTCGATGAAGTTGACCCCGGTGTCCGCCGCTGTGTCGATGAGCCGACGCGCCTCGATGACGGAGAGGCCGCCCATGTGCTGGAAGCCGTTCTTGCCGCCGAGCGTCATCGTGCCGAGCGACAGCTCCGACACCAGCAGCCCACTGCGGCCCAGTTGACGCATTCTCACGCTGATCTCCTTGTACGGATCGTGGTCCGGGTCAGGGGCGGACCGGACCCGCAGGCTCCGTCACGGGCTCCGGCCCGGCCTCCGCGGCCGGAACACCGGCCGGGGCGGCGCCGGAGGTCGCCGGCTGCGCCCTGCGCAGACAGACCGCGGCGATCACGACACCGGCCAGCAGCACGACGGTGTCCACCAGCACGCCCAACTGGACGCCGTTCAGGGTCGCCCATGCGCCTGAGGTGCCTTCCGGCAGCGAGTTCATCCGGCTCGTCGCCAGCGTGCTGATCACCGGGATGCCCACGGTGAGGCCCACCAGCTGCGCGGTGTTGGCCAGACCGCTTGCCAGGCCCTGCTCCCCGTTCGGCAGACCCGAGGTGGCGATGATGGTGTACGCGACTACCGCGAGCATGTGGCCGCCACCAGCCAGGAACGTACCGGCCAGCAGCAGCAGGAGACCGTTCTCCTGGGGCAGCAGGAAGAGAAGCCCGGTGCCGAGGGCCTGCACGGTCAGTCCGAAGATCAGGGCGCCCCGGGGACCCGTGCCGGCGACCACCTTGGGAGCGATGACTCCGGCGCCCACGGCGGCGATGCCCAGCGCCGCGAAGGACACACCGGTGGCCACAGCGGACATGAACAGCACATTCTGCATGTACAGCGTCATGAGAAAGACCACAGCGGTCATCATCGAGAAGGTGATGAGACCGGCCGTGTTGCCCCAGGAGACGGATCGGCGGCGCAGCACGTGCAGCGGAGCCAGCGGAGCGGAGCTGCGCCCCTCGATGACCAGGAACGCTGCCAGCAGGGCCACACCGGCGGCGATCGCCCCCAGGGTGCCCGGAGCGGTCCAGCCCTGGTGCTCGGCCTGGGTGATGCCGTAGATCAGGCTCAGCAGCCCGGCGGTCACCGTGATCGCGCCGGGCACGTCCAGCTTGGTCCGCCGGGCGACACGGCTCTCCTTGACGAGGAACGGGGTCGCGATCACAGCGAGGACACCCACCGGGACATTGACGAAGAGGGCCCAGCGCCAGCCCAGGGTGTCGGTGATGAGACCGCCCAGCACCACGCCCGAGAGGAACCCGAGTGAGAGCAGCGCACCATTGATGCCGAGCGCTCGCTCACGCTGCGGCCCCTCGGGGAATGACGTGGTCAGCAACGACATCGCGGACGGCGTCAGCATGGCGGCTGCCAGTCCCTGACCGGCGCGGGCCGCCAGCAGCATCTCGGCATTCGTGGCGAGACCGCCCAGCAGGGAGGTCAGCGTGAAAAGGACGAGACCGGCGATGAAGAGGGCCCGGCGGCCGAAGAGGTCGGCCGTACGCCCGAAGAGCAGGAGGAATCCACCGGAGGGCAGCGCGAACGCGGTGACCACCCACTGGAGATTCGAGATCGAGAAGCCAAGGTCTTCACCAATGGTGGGCAGAGCGACGCTCAGGATCGAAAAGTCCAGCGCCACCATGAACTGGGCCGCACAGAGCAGTACGAGGACTGCGCCGTACCTGGGGCGCGCTGCGGAGGATGCCTCGGTGCGAGGCGTCATCGTCTTCATGTCGAGCAGCTTCAACGAATTGATCGGGACATGAGTAGAGCCAACTTATGGTGGTGTCATGACCACCACTCATACGCGGGGAGAGGCCGGCACGGCGAGCGGCCTTCGCCGGGAAGCACTCCGGGACTTCCTGAGGACCCGGCGCGCCAGGGTCACCCCCGAGGACGTCGGACTGCCCGGTGGCGGACGCCGCCGCACACCTGGTCTGCGCCGGGAGGAGGTCGCCACCCTCGCCGGCATCGGGGTCACCTGGTACACCTGGCTCGAGCAGGGCCGGGGCATCAACGTGTCCGACTCCATGGTGGCGTCCATCAGCCGAGTGCTGATGCTGGACGAGACCGAGCGCACGCACCTGTACCGCCTGGCCGGACTCAACCCGCCGCAGCACGCCCAGGAGGAACCAGCCCGACCCGCACCTGAGCTGGAACGACTGCTCGAGGCATGGATGCCCCGTCCGGCCTATGTGCTTGACCGCTGGTGGAACTTCGTTCTGATCAACCACTCCGCCAAACTCGTGTTCGGCCTCTCGGGCGAGGACGACAACTGCCTCGTCTCGTTCTTCACCAACACGACATACCGGGCCCGATTCACCCACTGGGACGACATGGCGCCGTCCGTCGTCGCGAACTTCCGCAGCACCGCGGCGGCTTACTCACACGATGAGCAGTTCGCCGAGATCACCGAGCGGCTCGCTGCGCAGAGTCCGGAATTCGCCGACCTGTGGGCCCGGCACGACGTGCGGCATGAGGCGTTGGGCATCAAGAGCGTTACCCACCCGGTCGTCGGACGGCTGGACTTCGAGCACACGGTCTTCAACCTCGCCGATCGCCAGGACCTGCGCATCACCCTCCATCTCCCGCAGAACGGCGCGCTGGCGGAGGCCAAGATCGGCCGCTTGCTCGCCCACGCGTCCCCCTCGGACCGGGCCGCACTGCGACGCGTGCCGTCGGCCGGGTGAAGCCCGCGGCGGCTGTCGGCTGAGCCGACGTGCGGTGTGTGCCGCGCCGGGCCGACCAGCGCCGAGAACAGCCCAGACCCACCCGGGCGCGGGCTCCGTCATACCCGGGCGATGCATGTCCGCAGCTCGAACCAGACGCCCTTGCCGTTGTTTCCGCCCACTCCGAGGGGCGCACCGGGCCCGGTCCCCCACTGCCCGTCGGTGAGCACCTCCACGAGCCATAGCCCGCGCCCGCCTTCGCCGTTGGCGTCGACGTCCCTTATGACGGGGGCCCGCCCATCCCCGTCGTACACGGTGACGCGGATATACGCGGCCTCGACGGCGAGCCATAACAGCGAGCCGATGCCTTTGGCGTGCACGCAGGCGTTGGTAACCAGCTCGGAGGTGCACATGGTCGCGGCGTCGATGAGGGCGTCGAGCTCCTGCGAGCGGAGGACGGAGGCGACGAAGTCGCGGGCTACGCGGGGCGAAGTGTCGAGGGGCGGACAGAAGAGGGTGTACGAGTGGGGCACGCCGAGGCCGCTGGGGGGCCAGAGTTCGGGTTCGGGCATGGGCCATCAACTCCGTGGATGCGGGGCTACTTTGGTCGGTTGGTGGCGGTGCCCGCCGGATCAGGACAGGCGGGTGCTCTTCCAACCAGGTGTGCTGGATGCACTACCGAACGTAGCGGACAGGGTTGCTACGTAGCAACGCTGTCCGCGCAACTTCCCACGAACGCGGTAGACCGTGGCAGGGTGAACACCGCACACTCAGCCGCGAGATGAGGGATGGCCATGCCGCCGAGGAGTAGCCCCACGGCGCGCCAGGAACGCCTGGGCGCTGAACTGCGCAAGCTGCGCGAGGCCGCAGGCGTCACGGCACGCGAGGCCGCGGCGCTGCTCGGATCCGGTGCGACCCAGGTGAGCCACCTTGAAGCAGGCCGATTCGGCACCAGCGAGGAGCGAATTCGCAGACTCGCCGCTCACTACGCCTGCGCGGACGCCAAGTTCATCAACGAGCTGGTGGCGATGGCCACCGAGCGAGGCCAGGGCTGGTGGGAGGAGTACCGGGGCATCCTGACGCCCCGGTCTCTCGACCTCGCCGAACTTGAACACCAGGCCCGTTACCTGCGCCAGGTGGAAGTCATCCATATCCCCGGCCTGCTCCAGTCGGAGGGCTACATGCGGGCGATGTTCGCCTACGGTGTCCCCGAATTGCCGGCATCCGAGCTGGAGCCGAGGATCGCGTACCGGCTGCGCCGCCAAGAGATCCTCACCGGCTCCAGTCCCGCCCCATTCGAAGTCGTGATCCATGAAGCGGCCCTGCGCATCAAGGTCGGCAGCGCCAAGATCGGCCGCGCTCAGCTCGAGCACCTGCTCAAGGTCTCCGAACTCGGCAATGCCACGCTGCGGGTGATCCCCTTCGACGTCGAGGGCTTCGCAGGCTCCGGCTACTCCATGCTGTACGCGGGCGGACCTGTCCCCGAACTGGACACGGTCCAGCTCGATGCCGCACACGGCAGCATCTTCCTCGATGCCGCGCCCCAACTTCGGAAGTACCGAACCCTCTTCGCGAAGATCGAGGGTGCGGCACTGCCCGCCGCGAAGTCGCGAGACTTCATCCATCGCATCGCGCAGGACATGTGAAAGGCCCCGTCGTGCCGTCATCAATCAACTGGCAGAAGTCCTCGTTCTCCGGAACGGGCGACGACAACAATTGCGTGGAACTGGGCGCATCCAAGGTGGGGATCCACCTCCGGGAAAGCGAGACCCCGCCTGCGGCCCTGACCACCACACCCGCCCGCGTCCGCGCGCTCATAGCCGCGATCAAGACCGGCGCTCTGGCCAACGCGGGCGGCTGAGCGGAATCCCGGCACCAGTCCCGTCCGGCATCCTCCCGACAGTCCGACCAGTCGGTGCGTTGCATGCCAGCCGAGCCGCGCTGAAGCGACGACGGAGGGACCCCTATGACACAGCCTGTGCCGCAGATCGACGGCCACTGCGACGAGCGCTTCGCCGCCGTGCGTGCCGCGTTCGAGGCGAACTTCCGTGAGCGCGACGAGCTCGGCGCGGCCGTGTCCGTACAGCTCGGCGGCGAGACCGTGGTCGACCTCTGGGGCCGCTGGGCAGATGCCGTGCGCAGCCGGGCCTAGGAGCGGGAGACTCTGGTCAACGTATGGTCCACGACCAAGGGACCGACCGCGCTCTGCGCGCACATCCTCGCCGCGGGCTGCTCGACCTAGAGGCGCCGGTGGCCACGTACTGGCCGGGGTTCGCGGCGGCCGAAAGGACACCCTCCCCGTACGCCACCTCCTCTCCCACCGCGCGGGCCTGGCCGGACTCCGTGAGCCGCACACGCTCGCCGACCTGTACGACTGGGAACTGGCCACCGCCAGGCTGGCGGCCACCGAACCGGCTCATGCGGCCTGGCGGACCCGGAGGCGGGCCTCAGCCTGGGCTACGTGATGAACCGAACGGGCCCCCACATCGCAGACGCCCCCCGCAAGATGGCCCTGATCGATGCGGCGTACGCGGCGCTGTAACCCGGACCGCCGCACCGGAGGGCTTGGAACGCTCCCGTCTCAGATTCGGTCAGTCGAGCCAAGCCAGGGGGTCTTCTTCGGGGACTCCAGAAACGGTCAGGGTCGTAAACGTGACGGGCACCGGCAACGTCGCCAGATCCGCAAGCGCTCTTGGCGAAAGAATCATCCTCGAACCCGTCTCAGCCGTGCCGGAGATACTCACGTGAACCTCATGGCCCGCCCGAATCAATTCCGTCACCGATTCAACGCAGGGCGCGAACCGAGCTACAAGTGCACCCACTTGATCTTCCACATTGCCAGAGAAACGTTCATCGTATGCGTAGGCCCACCAGGTCGAACCGTGATGAACGCCAACTCCTTCACGAAGATCGGAGGGCGCGAGGTTCAGCGCCTCACTAATGATTTTCGAGTCAATCGCCTCCCCGGTGACTACAAATGAGGTAACCGGAGTCCCCCAGGTTCCATTTGACGGAGTCATGAACTTTCGCCCTCTTCTGTGAGTTATCGGTCATTAAGGTTGGGGATTAGCGTCAGCGGAATATGAAGACGCGACATCCTCAATAGCTGCCCATGAGTGAATAGCAGATTCGAATCATTTGTAGCGAACCCGTGAACCGAGATGAATACCTCAAAACCATCCCCTGCCAGGGCCGCGAGCCGATCTTGCTTCTCTTCAACCACCCCCAGAAGGTTGTCCAACTGGTCAGCGAAGCTCCTGGACGTGTGTTCATCGCACTGGAGCCGCCACCGCCCGTCAGTCTCCCCGGCCGGCTCCCATCGGCTGGGTCCCGGGGGGCGCACCGAGGTCGGCATCAGCCCTAGACGTTCGCTAATCCTGTCGGGATCCAGGTCGCGCCCCTTGACGACGAGGGATACGTCGGTCAATTTCCATGGTTGCATTGAGTTCTCCTCTCCATTCATGCCAGTATCCAAATCGCTCAACTTATACTGGTCCACCCTAATTCTCAAGTTCTCGACAGGCCGCCCAATGGACGTTCCCCATCCCCGGGTGAAGCAGATCATCCAGCCTCGTCCTTCGAGCGACTGTGGTCGAATTTTCATACACCGTGAACCCTCCCGGACCCTGCGGCTCGGGCGGACCGAGCGTGTAATTCGGTATTCGATCACCTGAATAATACGTCTCTACCGCCAATCCGGGATATGAACCTCCTTCCACAGCAACTCCATTCAATCCTGGAATTCTTTCTCCATGTTGGACATAGAATGATATCGATGTTCCCGGAGGGACGACCACCTCCCCGGCTTCACGTTGCAGGTATCCGTGCCCTGCGAGGACGGGTTCACCGTCGGCTCGGCCACCTCTGAGTACGCGGCTTGCATAGTAACGACCGTCGTCGTCCGGCCAGCGGCGTGACAAGACCTCGGGGTTGCTCTCCAATACTGCCCTCTTCACCTCCTCGAATGGAGGTAGATCGGCCCCCGAGCCCCTGCTGGTCATTGGGTCAAGAAGTGTGTGTCCTGGGGTCGGTGCGATCCCATCTTTGAGTCCGGCGCGGAGGCCCGCTCGCAGCGTGCCAGCGCCCTTCGTGCCCACCGCTTCCGGGAGCATTCGGCCGACGAACTCCATCGGGTCCTTCTTGAAGGTCTCCCACGCCTGCGTGAGTGCGCGCTCCGGCTGTGCGGTCGTCGAGACCAGGCCCGACAGCGTCATGCTCGCTGTCTCCATGAACTGCGCCGGGTTCTTGATGTTGTGGATGTCCATCGGGTTCAGGCTCCGCGCGAAGTTCGCCAGACCCGCAACGCCCTTGATCGCACCGCCGCCCAGGTGGAGGAGTTCCACTCCGTTGGCGGCGTTGAAGTCCGCGAAGTTGTCGGTCCACCGGTCCAGCGGGGGCCGTTCCGCCGGGGCGTGAGCCAGGGCCGCGTCGAGCACCCGCTGCACCGTCTCCGATGCCGTGTTCCGCTGGCGGCGGACCTCCGTCAGGAGCTCCTGGGCCCGCTCCCGCATGCTCGTGCCGGGGTCGTTGAAGTCGGCGAGGGGCGGACCCGGGTCCTTGCCTGCCTCTGCCGCCGTCTTGTAGGCGTCAGCCTTGTCGTTGTAGGCGGCGGCTGCCGTCTTCGATGCCTCCCGGCCCTGGCGATAGAGGTCGATCGCTTCCTTGGCCTGGTCCTGGGCCCATTTCACCGTATCCGCGTACGCGTCCAGCGCCTTCCCGGCGGCCTCGCACGCGTCCGCCGCGTGCAGCCACTTCGCCGGGTGCATCGCGAACTCCTCGCGGAAGGCGTTGGCTGCCTCGCCCTTCCAGTTCGACGAGTCGAGCGCCTTCATGCCCTGGCCGACCCGGTCAAACGCGCCGAAGAAGTCCTTCAGGTGCTTGGCGCTCTCGCGGATCGCAGTCGGTGAGCCGTGGATCAGTTCGTTGGCCTGCTCGGTCTGGCCGAGCTGCTGCTCACCGACCTCCGCCCCGAGGCTGGAGGCGATGCTGTCGCCCACGTCTTCGACTTTGTCGGCGACACCGTCTGCCCCGACCATGCGGAACATGTCTCCGCCCAGGTCGGTGCCCAGGTCGACGCCCTTGCCGACGATCCTCTTGCCTGCGTCAACACCGTCCTCGATGCCCCGGAGGACATCGTTGGCCACGTCCTTCAAGCCCATCAGCCTTCTCCCCCGTCCCCGTTCTGCTGATGCTCCGCCGCCTTCGCCCGCTCATCCGGCGACGGGCCGAAGGTCTCGTCGAGCTGGGCGTCGAACTCGTCGCGCTGCCCCGCCGCGTCAATCCCCTGCTGGACCACGCCCAGCATGCCCACCTCGCTTGTGGCCACGTCGCGGCCCGCGTCCTTCCAGCCCTGCGCCGCGTTCCCCAGAGCCTCCTGCGCGGACTCCTGGCTGTAGTCGAAGTCGTCCGTGTACATGTTGTCCCCGAACACGTCGCCCCAGGACTTCTTCGTGATCTCGTCCTCGGTCGCGTGCGGGTTGCCGATCCCCGCGTTCACCGCGACCTTGAACGCGCCCTGGAGGTACTGCTCCTGCTCGTGGAAGACTCCCGCCGAAAGCCCCACCTGCTGCGCGAAGTTGTTGCCCTCCTGCACCAGGCTGCGTACGCCCCACTCCCAGCGCTCGCAGAACGTCCCGAACTTCGCCGTCAGACCGGCGCTCCCGGTTTCCAGTCCGGTCAGGGCGATGTCGGAGAAGCCCCGACCCATGCCGGCCTGCCCCACCATCCCCAGTTCCTTCAGCTCCGCCAGAGCAGCCGTCAGCCCCTGGGCGATCAGGCCGAGCGCCTCGTTCGTCGCCGCCAGGTCCGGATCCGGGCCGCTCATGCGTCCACCGCCACCGCGTCCGGCACGATCCCGACGACCGGCGGGAAGAGGACGCCGTCCTCGTCGCCCGCGTCGAGGGCCACTCCGCACGGACCGTCCACCAGCGGCACCATCGCATCGAGGATGCGCGCGCCGAGGATGCGTTCGTACGTCCACTCCCGCGCGCCCTCGCCCCGCGCCCGGGCGAATGCCGCGAGCGTCCCCTCGTCCGAGAACGCGCACAGCCAGCGGATTCCGCCCAGCTCCGCCGTCCAGAAGTTGCCTTCCGCGTCGAGTGGTACGAGTACCGCCGTACGCCTGAACTCCCCCAGCAGTGCCGCGAACTCCCGCCGTGCGCGTCTTTCCATGTCCGCCGCGTCGGTGGGAGGAGCCCCCGCCGCCTCCACCACATCCGCCAGGCGTATGCCGTCCCCGTTCGAAGTCATTCGAGAAGGATCACACGCACCGCTTCACCATCGCAACGCGCAACGACCGTCCGCTCAGAGGGACTTCGTCACCGGTCCGGTGTCTTCCGAGCCACCCGGCACCACATGCTTCTCCTCCGCGAAGTGGCAAGCCGAGTCGTGCTGCGCCGGGCCCTCGGCCAGCCGGAACTCCGCCGGCACCGCCAGCAGCGGTACCTCCAGTGCGCAGCGCTCCTGGGCCTTCCAGCAGCGCGTACGGAAGCGGCAGCCCGACGGGATGTTCGCCGGGGACGGGACGTCTCCCGTCAGGATGATCCGTTCGCGGTGCTCGCGGGCGGCCGGGTCCGGGACCGGTACGGCCGACAGCAGCGCCTGCGTGTACGGGTGGGTCGGGTGTTCGTAGATCTGCTCGTCCGTGCCGATCTCGATGATGCGGCCGAGGTACATCACCCCCACCCGGTCGGAGATGTGCCGGACGATCGACAGGTCGTGGGCGATGAAGATGTAGGACAGGCCGAAGTCGTTCTGGAGCTGGTCGAGGAGGTTGATGACCTGGGCCTGGACCGAGACGTCGAGGGCCGACACCGGCTCGTCCGCCACGATGATCTCCGGCTGGAGGGCCAGCCCCCGCGCGATGCCGATGCGCTGGCGCTGGCCGCCCGAGAACTGGTGCGGGTACCGGTTGATGTACTCCGGGTTGAGGCCGACCACGTCCAGCAGGTCCTGGACCTTGCGCCGCCGGTCGCCCTTCGGGGCCACCTCCGGATGGATCTCGTACGGCTCGCCGATGATGTCGCCGACCGTCATACGGGGGTTGAGCGAGGTGTACGGGTCCTGGAACACCATCTGGATGTTCCGCCGGACCGCCTTCAGCGCACGCCCCGACAGCTTGGTGATGTCCTCTCCCTTGTACCTGATGACGCCTGCCGTCGGCCGCTCCAGGTTGACCAGCATCTTCGCGACCGTCGACTTGCCACATCCGGACTCGCCGACGATGCCGAGCGTCTCGCCCTGGTAGAGGTCAAAGTCGACTCCGTCGACCGCCTTGACCGCGCCGATCTGCTTCTTGAACAGCACCCCGCGGGTCAGCGGGAAGTGTTTGACCAGGTCGCGCACTTCGAGAATCGGCTCCTGAACAGGATCAGCCATGGAGGCACTCCTTCCAGAAGTGGCAGGCGCTCCGGCGGGTCTCCGACACGGCGTACAGCGGAGGCACGTCCGTACGGCACACCTCCTGCGCCATCGGGCAGCGCGGGTTGAAGGCGCAGCCCGGCGGGATGTTCATCAGGTTCGGCGGCAGGCCCTTGATCGCGTACAGCTCCTGGCCCTTCTGGTCCAGGCGCGGGATCGAGTCGAGCAGGCCACGGGTGTACGGATGGGCCGGGGCCCGGTAGATCTCGTGCACCGGTGCGGTCTCCACGATCCGGCCCGCGTACATCACCGCGATCCGGTCGGCGACGTCCGCGACGACACCCAGGTCGTGGGTGATGAGGATCAGGCCCATGTTGAGTTCGCGCTGCAACTCGGCGAGCAGGTCCATGACCTGGGCCTGGACCGTGACGTCGAGGGCCGTCGTGGGCTCGTCCGCGATGATCAGGTCGGGCTCCAGGGCCAGCGCCATCGCGATCATGATGCGCTGGCGCATACCGCCGGAGAACTGGTGCGGGTAGTCCCCCACCCGCTCCTTCGCGGCCGGGATGCGCACCCGGTCCATCAGCTCGACCGCCTTGCCGCGGGCGTCCTTCCGGGACAGGCCCTGGTGGACGGTGAACATCTCGCCGAGCTGTGCGCCGACGCTCAGTACCGGGTTCAGCGACGACAGGGCGTCCTGGAAGATCATCGCCATGCCGGCGCCGCGGACCTTGCGCCGCTCGTCCTCCCGGAGCGTCAGCAGGTCGCGGCCCCGGAAGAGGATCTCGCCGCCAGTGATCCGCCCCGGCGGGATGTCGAGGATGCCCATGACCGCCTGCGCGGTGACGGACTTGCCGGAGCCGGACTCGCCGAGCACGGCGAGCGTCTCGCCCTCGTGTACGGAGTAGTTGACCCCGTTGACCGCCTTGGCGACCCCGTCCCGGGTACGGAACTCCACGTGCAGGTCCCGTACTTCGAGCAGCGTGTCCCCCGTACCCACAGCACTCACCGGCACCTCACCTCAGCTTCGGGTCGAGGGCGTCGCGCACCGCGTCGCCGAGCATGATGAACGCGAGAACGGTGACCGCGAGCGCGCCCGCCGGCCAGAGCAGCATGTGCGGGGCGTTGCGGATGTACGCCGACGCCGAGGAGATGTCGATGCCCCAGGAGACGGCCGGCGGCTTCAGTCCGACGCCGAGGTACGACAGGGTCGCCTCCAGCGCGATGTACGTACCGAGGGCGATGGTCGCGACGACGATCACCGGGGCGACCGCGTTCGGCGCGATGTGCCGCAGCAGCATCCGGGAGTTGCCGGCGCCGAGCGCCCGCGCCGCCTGGACGTAGTCGTTGTGCTTGGCGGTGATGACCGAGCCGCGGGCGATACGGGCGATCTGCGGCCAGCCGAGCAGCACGATGAAGCCGATCACCGGCCAGACGGTGGTGCTGGTGATGACGGAGAGGAAGACCAGGCCGCCCAGCACCACCGGGATGCCGAAGAAGACGTCGGTGACGCGGGAGAGTACGGAGTCCCACCAGCCGCCGAAGAAGCCGGCCAGCCCGCCGAGCACGCTGCCGAGCAGCGCGACGCCGACGGTGGCGAAGACGCCCACCGTCACCGAGGTGCGGGCGCCGTAGACCGTACGCGTATAGACGTCGCAGCCCTGGCCGTTGAAGCCGAAGGGGTGGCCGGGCTGCGAGCCCTCCTGGGCCTTGCCGAGGTCGCACTTGAGCGGGTTCCCGCTCGCGATCAGCGAGGGCCAGATCGAGATGATCACCAGGAAGACGATGATCAGCCCCGAGACGACGAAGACCGGGTTGCGGCGCAGGTCGCGCCAGGCGTCGGACCAGAGGCTGCGCGCCTTCTCGCCGTTCCCGGTCGGCCCGGCGCCCGGCCCGGGGCGCTTCTCCAGGGTCTCCGCCTCGGAGGTGGCCAGGTCCATCGCGCCGCCCATGCCCGTGGGAGCGATCGCGCCGTCGTCGGATCGGTCGGGGGGCTGCTCAGGCATACCGGATCCTGGGGTCGAGAACGGCGTACAAGAGGTCGACGATCAGGTTCGCCACCAGGAAGACGAGCACGAGTACGGTCACGAAGCCGACCACGGTCTGCGAGCTCTGGCGCAGGATGCCCTGGTAGAGCTGGTAGCCGACGCCGTGGATGTTGAAGATCCGCTCGGTGACGATCGCCCCGCCCATCAGGGCGCCCACGTCGGTCCCGATGAAGGTGACGACGGGGATCAGCGAGTTGCGCAGCAGGTGCCGGCTGATCACCCGGTGCCGGGGCAGGCCCTTGGCGACGGCTGTACGGACGTAGTCGGCGCGCGCGTTCTCGGCGACCGAGGTACGGGTGAGCCGGATGACGTACGCCAGGGACACCGAGGCGAGCACCAGGCCGGGGACGAGCAGTTCGTCGAAGGTGGCCTCGCTGGAGACCGAGGGCTTGATGACGCCCCACTTCACCCCGAGCAGCAGTTGCAGGAGCAGGCCGGTGACGAAGGTCGGGACCGAGATGACGACGAGGGTGACGAGCAGTACACCGGTGTCGACCGGGCGGCCGCGCCGCAGGCCCGTCACCACGCCCAGACAGATGCCGATGACGATCTCGAAGGCGATGGCGACGACGGTGAGCCGGATGGTGACCGGGAAGGCGTCGGCCATCAGCTCGGTGACCTTCTGCCCGTTGAACGCGGTGCCGAAGTCGCCGGTGAAGACGTTGCCCATGTACGTCGCGTACTGCTGCCACACCGGCTTGTCGAGGCCGAACTCCTTGCGGAGCTGGGCGGCGGTCGCCGGGTCGCACTGCCTGTCGCCGCAGAGGCCCGCGATGGGGTCGCCCATCACGTTCACCATCAGGAAGATCAGCAGTGTGGCGCCGAAGAAGACCGGGATCATCTGCAGCAGCCGCCGGATCACATAACGTCCCATGAACGGCTCCATGGCTCCGAGGGTCGTGGGAGGCGGAAGAGCTGCGGCCCGACGTCAGTTGACCTTGATCTCGTTGTACACAGGGACGCTGAACTGATCGAGGGTCACATTCGAGAGCTTCTCCGCGTAGCCGGCGCTGCCGTTCTGGTACCAGAGCGGGACGGCGCCCATGTCCTCGGCGAGGATCCGCTCCGCGTCCTGGAACTTGGTGACCGCCTTGGCGGTGTCGGTCTCGGCGTTGGCCTCGTTGATGAGCTTGTCGAACTCCGGGTTGCTCCACTTGCCGTCGTTGGACGAGGCGTTGGTGAAGTAGAGCGGCTCAAGGAAGTTCTGGATCAGCGGGTAGTCCATCTGCCAGCCGGCCCGGAACGGACCCGGCATCTTGCTCTGGGTGATCTGGTTGCGGAAGTCGGCGAAGGTGCCGATCGGGTTGCCGACGCACGCCTTGTCGTTGCCGAGCACGTTGTTGATGCTGTTGCAGACGGCGTCGACCCACTCCTTGTGGGAGCCGGTGTCGGCGTTGTACGTGATCTTCAGCTGGCCGCCGGGAATGCCGCCGCCCTCGGTGATCAGCTTCTTCGCCTCGGCCGCGTTGTACTCGCAGGCCTCGCCGCACAGGCCCTCCTTGAAGCCGCCGTCCTCGCCGAGGACCGGGGAGGTCCAGTCGGTGGCCGGGGTACGCGTCTTCCGGAAGATCGTGTCGGTGATCTGCTCCCGGTTGATCGCCATCGAGATGCCCCTGCGGACCTTCTCGGCTCCTGCCTTCTTCCAGGCCGGGTCGTAGTAGGGGAAGGCGAGGGTCTGGATGATGCCGGCCGGGGTGTTGATGTACCGGTCGCCGAGGTCGGCCTGCACGTTCTTCAGCTGCGAGGCCGGTACGTCGTCGACGAGGTCGAGGTTTCCGGCCGTCAGATCGGTGTAGGCGGTGTTGTTGTCGGTGTAGACCTTCAGGTCCACGCCGGCGTTCTGCGCCTTGTCCGGCCCGGGGTACTCCTCCCACTTCCGCAGGCTCATCCGGGAGCCCTTGGTGTAGGACTGGACGGTGTACGGGCCGTTGCCGATGGGCTGGGAGAGCCAGGCCTCGTGGTTGTCGAAGAACGCCCTGGGCAGCGGCACGAAGGCGGAGTAGCCCAGTGTGTCGGGCCAGGTGGAGAACTTCTGCGTCAGCCTGACCGTGAAGGTCTTGTCGTCGGTGACCTTGAGTCCGGAGAGGGTCTCGGCGGTGGGCTCGCCGGATTCGGGGTGGACCTCGTCATAACCCTCGATGTAGCCGAAGAAGTAGGCGTTGCGCTGGTTGTTCTTGAGGTGCGCCCCGTAGTTCCAGGCGTCCACGAAGGACTGCGCGGTGACCTTCTCACCGTTGCTGAAGGTCCAGCCGTCCTTGAGGGTGACGGTGAAGTTCTGCGAGTCGGTGGTATCGATCTTCTCCGCGAGCATGTCCGTGGCCTCGCCGGTCTTGGGGTCGTACTCCTTGAGGCCGCGGAAGACCATGTCGAGGACCTTGCCGCCCTGGACCTCGTTGGTGTTCGCCGGCTCCAGCGGGTTCTGCGGGTCTCCCCAGGAGGAACTGACCATCCCCGCGCCGTCGCTCCCGCTGCCGCTGTCGCCACCGCCGCAGGCCGTCGCCGCGAGGGCGACGGCCAACGCGCATACGGCCCACTTGGCGTGCGTGGCTGCGCGCATGGAGTGCCTCCTCAGGGTCCCAAGTCTCACTTAGGCCCAAATAACCCCATACGAAGATGGAACGCACCTTCAAACCAGCTGTCCGTGCCTTCTGCCACGCAGAAACCCCCGGATGCCCGAGCAGGCGTCCGGGGGCCTGCGGCGTCCGGCCGTACTTTCAGCGCACCCAGTTCTTCAGCGGCTCGGTGTCCAGTACCAGGCCGAGCGGCTCGGGGAGCACGACCCGCTTGCCGAACGGCACCGTATGCGCCTGCTCGTACCGGACCCCGTCCGGCTCCGAGTAGACGGTGACCTCGCAGCTGTCCCGGTCGATCAGCAGATAGACCGGGATACCGGTCTCCGCGTAGGCACGGGGCTTCTCGACACGGTCGCGGCGGTCGGTGTCCGAATCGTACGAGGTGACCTCCACGACCAGCAGGGCCGGTCCGGGGTCCGCCCACTCTCCGTCGCCCACGAAGGCGTCGCCGTCGGCGAGCACGCCATCCGGTCTCGCGTGACCAGTGCGATAGCTCAGCACCCGAAGCCCCTGGTCGTGCAGCCACAGCTCAGGACGGGCCTGGATACAGATCCGCGCCAGCCACTGGATGATCCTGCCGTGGTCTCCGTCGGGCGCCGGCTTGACCCCCAGCTTGCCGTTGATGAATTCCAGCCGAAGCCCCTCGGCCGACCTGGCAGCAAGGCGCGCAAGCTCTTCGAACTCTTCCGGCAGCATCTGCGGCCGGTCATCGATCGCGGTCATGTGCGGTCCTCCTTCGCCTGCGACCATCGTACGTACCGCTGTCCCCTGGAGGGATGGCTCACGCCGAGAGACCCAACGCAGCCGACAGGCGACAAGCCACCGCCCCGAAGGCCGGCCAGGAGTTCTTGGCGAGGTCGGCCTCCGAGTGGGCGAGGTCGGCCCCGGCGCTGTGCAGATCCGTCTCGGGCCGGCCGATCTCGACGGTGTCGATCTCTTGAGCAGCCCGCAGATCTCCCGGGCGTCCCCCGGCCCGGCCGGCCGCACGGTCAGCATGCGTCCACCGCGATGACTTGAGTTGCGAAGTCCATCGGGCCACTGTCGGGCGGTGGCGCCCTCTGGTGCAAGCAGGCTTCAGCCGGGCGGGGGCAGGTGCGTCACTCGCGGTCGCGCCCCAGGTCGAGCGCGCTGTCCGGCAGGTACTCGGACAGACGACCAGCTCGCTCGCCCCAGCCCACGCCCCAGTCCTTGTTCCTGACGCCGTTCCAGAGCGGCTCCGACACGTCGTCGCCGGTTCTGGCCGCCACGTCCTGGCGCAGCTGTGGCAGCAGTGCGTAGAGCCGGTCGCCCGGGCATGCGGTGGCGTTGAAGTCGCGGTGTCCGTAGATCTCGGACGCCGGCAGCCCGTACTGCAGGCAGACCGTCGCGCACAGCTCCACCAGCGCCGCGTACTGGACGATGGGCGGTTCGACCGTGCTGTACGTGCCCTCGTTCTCGATGCCGATGGCGACGGTGTTCTGCCCGACGCAGTGCGCCGACTCGACATGCCGCTCGCCGCCGCGCAACTCGGCCAGGCTGTGGTGCCGGCCCTCCGTCACATACGCGCCCCGGCTGATCGTGAAGTGCTGGCCGGTGTCGATCCAGCCGTGGGTGTCCATGTGGTACGTCTGGATCGCCCGCGCCAGCGCGAAGGCCCGCGCCTGCGAGTAGTCGGTCACGTTCGCGGTGGCCGTGTGATGCACGATGATCCTCCGCGGCGGTGCGGACAAGACCCTGACGGGACTGCTCGGGGCTCTGGCGCCCCACGCCGAGCAGTCGAAGATGACCGGCCCGGCCGCGGCGGCGTACGCGCGTCCGGCCGCGGCGAACGGGACGAGCGCCGCCGCCCCGAGGGCGAGCGCCGCACCGGTGAACAGGGTCCGGCGGGTGGGCCGGGGCTCTTCGTCGGTGGTGGTCCTGGTGATCTGACGTCCATTCAGCACGGGCCCATTGAAGGCGAGGCACCGAGGTGAATCATGGAGGCGCCCCGGCGGAACATCAGAGCATCAGACAAGAGGACGCCCGGGCCGTAACGGCCCGGGCGCCCTGTGAACGCGTACGACGTGTACGACGCCTACCACGCGTACGGAGAACTACGCCGCGTGGACGACGTCCTTCTCCTCAGCGAAGTGACACGCCGACTCGTGCGCGGCCGGGGTGTCCTGCCCCACGAACCGCTCCGGGATCGCGAGCAGCGGCACCTCGGTGGCGCACTTCTCCTCGGCCTTCCAGCAGCGGGTGCGGAAGCGGCAGCCCGACGGCGGGTTGGCCGGCGAGGGGACGTCACCGGTGAGGATGATCCGCTCGCGGCCCTCGCGGGCGGCCGGGTCCGGAACCGGGACCGCCGACAGCAGCGCCTGGGTGTAGGGGTGCGTCGGGTGGTCGTAGATCTGCTGGTCGGTGCCGATCTCGGCCATCTTGCCGAGGTACATCACACCCACCCGGTCGGAGATGTGCCGGACGATCGACAGGTCGTGCGCGATGAAGAGGTAGGAGAGGTTGAACTCGTCCTGGAGCTTCTCCATCAGGTTGATGACCTGCGCCTGGACGGAGACGTCCAGCGCCGACACCGGCTCGTCGCAGATGATGATCTCCGGGTTGAGCGCGAGGCCGCGGGCGATGCCGATGCGCTGGCGCTGGCCGCCGGAGAACTGGTGCGGGTACCGGTTGATGTACTCCGGGTTGAGACCGACGACGTCGAGCAGCTCCTGCACCTTGCGGCGCCGGTCGCCCTTCGGGGCCACCTCGGGGTGGATGTCGAAGGGCTCGCCGATGATGTCGCCCACCGTCATACGGGGGTTGAGCGAGGTGTACGGGTCCTGGAACACCATCTGGATGTTCCGCCGGACCGCCTTCAACGCGCGCCCGGACAGCTTGGTGATGTCCTGGCCCTTGTAGAAGACCTCGCCGGCGGTCGCGCTCTCCAGCGTCATCAGCAGCTTGGCGACGGTGGACTTGCCACAGCCGGACTCGCCGACGATGCCGAGGGTCTCGCCCTGGTAGAGGTCGAAGGAGACCCCGTCCACGGCCTTGACCGCGCCGACCTGCTTCTTGAACAGGATGCCCTGGGTCAGCGGGAAGTGCTTGACCAGATTGCGGACCTGGAGGATCGGCTCACCACGCTGGGCGGGCGCCTCGATGGCGGCGACCGACGCGGCCTCGGTGGCCGCGTTGACGGTCTCCACCTCGGTGACGTTCGGGGTGGCGTCAGAGACTTCCGACGGGGTCGCGTCGCTCTTCTTGAGCTCAGCCATGGATCGTCTCCTTCCAGAAGTGGCACGCGCTTCCGCGGCCCGGCAGCTCGCCGCCGTCCAGCTCGGTGACCGGGAGCAGGGCCGGGATGTCCCTACGGCAGATGTCCTGCGCCGACGGGCATCGCGGGTTGAAGGCGCAACCGGTCGGAATACGGGTGAGGTTGGGCGGCAGGCCCTTGATCGCGTAGAGCTCCTGGCCCTTCTGGTCCAGGCGCGGGATCGAGTCGAGCAGGCCGCGGGTGTACGGGTGCGCGGGCCGCTTGTACAGCTCGTGCACCGGGGCGGTCTCCACGATCCGGCCCGCGTACATGACCGCGATCTTGTCCGCGACGTCGGCGACCACGCCGAGGTCGTGGGTGATCAGGATCAGGCCCATGTTGTACTCGCGCTGCAGTTCCGCGAGCAGGTCCATGACCTGGGCCTGGACGGTCACGTCGAGCGCGGTGGTCGGCTCGTCCGCGATGATCAGGTCGGGCTCCAGGGCCAGCGCCATGGCGATCATGATGCGCTGGCGCATTCCGCCGGAGAACTGGTGCGGGTAGTCGCCCACCCGCTCCTTGGCCGCCGGGATGCGCACCCGGTCCATCAGCTCGATGGACTTGGCCTTGGCCTCCTTCTTGGACAGGCCCTGGTGGACGCGGAACATCTCGCCCAGCTGGTAGCCCACGGAGAGCACCGGGTTCAGCGAGGACAGCGCGTCCTGGAAGATCATCGCGATCTTCCGGCCGCGGATGTTCCGCCGCTCCTCGTTGCTCATCCTGAGCATGTCCTCGCCGCGGAAGAGGATCTCTCCCTTGGGGATCCGGCCGGGGGGCATGTCGAGGATGCCCATGATCGCCTGAGCGGTCACGGACTTGCCGGAGCCGGACTCGCCGAGCACGGCGAGGGTCTCGCCGGCGCTGACGCTGTAGTTGACGCCGTTGACGGCCTTGGCCACGCCGTCACGCGTGTGGAACTCCACGTGCAGGTCGCGGACTTCGAGCAGCGGGCCGCCGTTGTCGTCCGTACCGCGCCGGGAAGGAACGCTTGCCGTCTTGTCGATGATGGTCATGTACGCCTCCCTCAGCGCAGCTTGGGGTCGAGGGCGTTGCGTACCGCATCGCCGAGCATGATGAACGCCAGGACAGTGATCGACACCATGACCGACGGGACGATCAGGACAAACGCGGCGTTACGCAGCTGCTCCTGACCCGATGAGATGTCGACGCCCCACGAGACGGTCGGCTCGGCGAGACCGATGCCCAGGAAGGACAGGGTGGCCTCGGCCGAGATGTAACCGCCGAGCGCGATGGTCGCGACGACGATCACCGGCGCCATGGCGTTGGGCAGGATGTGCCGGAGCAGGATGCGGGTGGTCGAGGCGCCGAGCGCCTTGGCCGCCATGACGTAGTCGGCCTGCTTGATGGTCAGCACCGAACCGCGGGCGACACGGGCGATCTGGGTCCAGCCCAGGAAGGCCAGCGCCAGGATCACGACGTAGAGGTGACGCTCGGTGAACGAGGTCAGCACCACCATCGCGCCCAGGATGAAGGGAACGCCGAAGAAGATGTCGGTGATCCGGGACAAGATGGTGTCCCAGATGCCGCCGAAGTAGCCGGCGAGCATGCCGACCACGGTTCCCAGGGCGGTGACGATGGCGGTCACACCCACGGCTACGGCGATCGAGGCACGGGCTCCGTAGATCACACGCGCGTAGATCGAGCGGCCCTGGATGTCGTAGCCGAACCAGTCCTCCCGGAAGAAGCTGCCCCAGTTGGGCTGCTGGAGGTAGTGCTTGGCGAGGTCCGCGTGGCGCGGGTCGGCGCTGGTGAACAGGCCGGGCGCTACCGCCATCGTGAGCAGGATGGCGATCAGCACGCCGGAGACCAGGAACAGCGGGTTGCGGCGCAGGTCGTGCCAGGCGTCGGACCAGAGACTGCGCGGCTTGCCCACCTTGGCCACCGGCTGATTGACCGGGGTCTCGACGGCGGGCTGGTCCTTGACGGTGTCCTTGAGTGCCTCAGGCATAACGGATCCTCGGGTCCAGGACCGCGTAGAGCAGGTCGACGAGCAGGCTGGCTACGAGATAGACGACCACGATCAGGGTCACGATGCCCACGACGGTGGCGCCCTCACGGTGCCTCAGCGCGGAAAATACGTTGTAGCCGACGCCCTGAACGTTGAAGATGCCTTCGGTGACAACCGCTCCACCCATCAGCGCGCCGATGTCGGTGCCGAGGAAGGTGACCACGGGAATCATGGAGTTGCGCATCAGGTGTACGCCGATGATGCGACGGCGCGGCAGCCCCTTGGCCACCGCGGTGCGCATGTAGTCGGAGCGCAGGTTCTCCGCGATCGACGTACGGGTGAGGCGGGCGACGTACGCCAGGGACAGCGAGCCGAGAACGACGGCCGGCAGGAACAGCTCGTTCCATTCCGCCAGTGCGCTGACGTTCGGGTCGACCCAGCCGAGCTGGTGGGCGAAGAAGAACTGGGCGAGGAAGCCCAGGACGAACGACGGAACCGAGATCAGCAGCAGCGTCAGGACGAGCAGGCCGCGGTCCCGGAACGTGTCGGCCTTCAGCCCGGCGAAGACGCCGAGTGAGATGCCGACGAGCACGGTGAAGGTGAAGGCGAACAGGGTGAGCCGGATCGTGATCGGGAACGCATCCGCGATGATGTCGGCCACGGGCTGCCCGCTGGCGATCTGCGTGCCGAAGTCGCCCTGGAACAGATTGACGAGATAGTTCCAGTACTGGTGCCAGAGCGGCAGATCGAGCCCGAGGTCCTTCTTCATGGCTGCGATCTGAGCTGGATCGACGGCCTGCTCTCCGGCGAGCGCACGCACGGGATCACCGGGCAGCGCGAACATCATGGAGAAGACCAGCAACGTTGACCCGAGAAAGACCGGGATCATCTGGAGCAGTCGCCGCGCGACATAACGCCCCATGTTTGCCTCCGATATGGATAACTGCAGCCCCAGGGGCCGCTCCCTGGATTCAGGGAGCGGCCCCGGGGCCTACCGCCAGTTGCGGTGGCGGGTGACGGCCGAGTGGGGGTGGCCCGCAGGCTGTTTACTTGGCGGTGACGCCGGTGATCTCGAAGTCACCGTGGAAGTCGACCTTCACGTTGTCGACAGCCTTGGAGTGACCGCCGTTGATCTTGTACTCCCACAGCGGGATGGCCGGCATCTTCGTCAGAACCAGCTTCTCCGCCTCCTGGTAGAGCCTGATGGACTCTTCCAGGGACTTGGCGTTGTCTGCCTTCTTGAACGCGGCGTCGACCGCCTTGTCGGAGAACCGGCCGTTGTTCGCCTCGGCGGTGGTGCCGTACAGCTCACGCATAAAGTTGGCGTTCACCGGGTAGTCGGCGACCCAGCCACCGCGGTACATCGACTTGACCTGGTCGTTGTCGCGCGCTTCCAGGTCGGTCTGGAAGTCCGGCTTGGCGTCCGGGACGCACTCGACGCCGGTGGAATTGCGGATCGACTCGCAGACCGCGGTCACCCACTCCTTGTGGCCACCGTCGGCGTTGTACTGGATCCAGAACTTGTTGCCCGGGACGCCGCCGCCCTCGGTGACCAGCTGCTTCGCCTTGGCCGCGTTGAACGTGAACACGTCGCTGCCCAGGTCCTGCTTACCGGCGACACCCTCGGGGATGAAGCTGGTGGCCGGCTTGCGGGTGCCGTTGAGGACGGTCTTGGTGATCGTCTCGCGGTCGATCGCCATCGACAGACCCTGGATGACCTTCGGGTCGATGCCCTTGAAGGTCTTGGAGTAGAAGACCGGGACGAGCGACTGGATGGCCGCGTACGGCTGCTCGATCGCGCGGTCCCCGAGGTCCTGCTTGTACTTCGGCAGGTCCTTCGGGCCGACCTGGCGGATCATGTCCAGGTTGCCGGACAGGAGGTCCTGGTACGCGGCCTCGACCGTCGCGTAGTTCTTGAACAGGACACCCTTGTTCTGGGCCTTGTTCGGGCCCTGGTAGTCAGGGTTGGCCTTGACCTGGATGAGCTTCTTGTGGTCCCACTTCTCGAAAATGTAGGGACCGTTGCCGACCGGCGCCTGACCGAACGCCTTGGTGTCCTTGTAGAAGACCTCGGGCAGCGGCGCGAAGGTCGCGTAGCCGAGCTTGTACTCGAAGTACGGCACCGGGGCGGTGAGCTCGATGGTGAAGGTGGTCTCGTCGACGACCTTCAAGCCCGACATCTTGTCGGACTTCGGAGCGCCCTTCTCCGGGTGGACGTCGGCGTAGCCGGCGATGTCCGAGAACCAGAAGGCGTTCTGCTGCTTGTTGTTGATGTTGGCGTACCAGTTCCACGACTTGACGTACGACTCGGCCGTGACCGGGGTGCCGTCGTGGAACTTCCAGCCGGACTTGAGCTTGACCGTCCACGTCTTGGAGTCCGTGGTCTTAACCGACTCGGCGTTGGTGTAGACGATCTTGCCGGCCGAGTCGAAGTCCAGCAGCTGGGTGAACAGCGACTGGATGACGTAGCTGCCGAGCGACTCGTTCGTGTCGGCCGGGATCAGCGGCTTCTGCGGCTCACCGACGTCGATGGAGACGTAGCCCGCAGGCTTGCCCTTCTCCTTCGAAGCCGAGTCACTGTCGCTCTTGCCGCCGCCGCACGCCGTCGCCGACAACGCCACGACTATCGCACCTGCGACCCACTTGGCGCTCTTGGCACCACGCATGGGTTCCTCCTCATGAGTCCACTGATCACTACAAGAGGGGGACTTGCACACCTCGCCGACACCCCTGACGGCGATGAAGCAAGTACCCCGAGTGTGCTCGTGAGTCGGCGCTCCCCACAGCGCGTGACCCATTGACCCGAGCTCAATGGAGCCAACTATTAAGTACGCCTGGGCGGTAAACCACACTTAGAGGGTCTCGTTTTGACAACATCAGCCACCCTCAGATGACCGAAATCCGGACAAAGTGATCACAGACAGACACCCGCGAAACGGACTGTTAACGCAACTTCCGGATAGCGATGGCCGCTATCCGGACATGTGTCCATTGTCCGGCTGCCCAAAAGAAGTTGACCCGACGGCACATTTCTGTCATTGATCGCCCCCACCGGAACGACTAACGGCCCGGCCCCCACGATGGTTCCGTGGTGGCCGGGCCGTTTGTACTGACGAGGCGTCAGCAGCGCGTCAGCGCCGCCGGGTCAGCGCTTGGCGCGCGACGCGGCGCGGCCGCGCTCCTTCTGGTCCAGGACGACCTTGCGGATGCGGACGGTCTCCGGGGTCACTTCGATGCACTCGTCGTCGCGGCAGAACTCCAGCGACTGCTCCAGGGAGAGCTTGCGCGGCGGCACCACGTTCTCGGTGTTGTCCGCGGAAGCCGCACGCATGTTGGTGAGCTTCTTCTCCTTGGTGATGTTCACGTCCATGTCGTCGGCGCGCGAGTTCTCGCCGATGATCATGCCCTCGTACACCTCGGTGCCGGCCTCGACGAAGATCACACCCCGCTCCTGGAGGTTGATCATCGCGAACGGCGTCACGGAACCGGAGCGGTCGGCGACGAGCGAACCGTTGTTACGGGTGCGCAGATCGCCGAACCACGGCTCGTGGCCCTCGAAGATGGAGTGCGCGATGCCCGTACCGCGGGTCTGCGTCAGGAACTCCGTACGGAAGCCGATGAGGCCACGCGACGGGACGATCCACTCCATCCGGATCCAGCCGGACCCATGGTTGGTCATCGTCTCCATACGGCCCTTGCGGGTCGCCATCAGCTGCGTGATGGCGCCGAGGTGCTCCTCGGGCGAGTCGATCGTCATGCGCTCGATCGGCTCGTACGTCTTGCCGTCGACCTTCTTGACGACGACCTCGGGCTTGCCGACGGTCAGCTCGAAGCCCTCACGGCGCATCTGCTCGACGAGGATGGCCAGCGCCAGCTCACCGCGGCCCTGCACCTCCCAGGCGTCGGGACGCTCGGTGGGCAGCACGCGCAGCGAGACGTTACCGACGAGCTCGCGGTCCAGGCGGTCCTTCACCAGGCGGGCGGTGACCTTGTGGCCCTTGCCGCCCTTGCCGACCAGCGGCGAGGTGTTCGTACCGATGGTCATCGAGATCGCGGGCTCGTCGACCGTGATGAGCGGGAGGGCGATCGGGTTCTCGGGGTCGGCCAGGGTCTCGCCGATCATGATCTCCGGGATACCGGCGATCGCGCAGATGTCGCCCGGGCCCGCCTTCTCGGCCGGCTTGCGGGTGAGCGCCTCGGTCATCATCAGCTCGGTGATGCGGACGCTCGTGACGGTGCCGTCACGCTTGATCCAGGCGACCGTCTGGCCCTTCTTCAGCTCGCCCTGCTCGACACGGCAGAGGGCGATACGGCCGAGGAAGTTGTCGGCGTCCAGGTTGGTGACGTGCGCCTGGAGCGGGGCGGACTCGTCGTACTCCGGGGCCGGCACGTGCTCCAGGATCGTGGAGAAGAACGGCTGCAGGCTGTCGCTGTCGGCCGGGACGGTGCCGTCCTCCGGCTTGGTCAGCGAGGCGACGCCGTCACGGGCGCACGCATAGACGATCGGGAACTCGATCTGCTCCTCGGTCGCGTCCAGGTCCAGGAACAGGTCGTACGTCTCGTCGACGACCTCGGCGATCCGGGAGTCGGGGCGGTCCGTCTTGTTGATGCAGAGGATGACCGGCATCTTGGCCTGGAGGGCCTTGCGCAGCACGAAGCGGGTCTGGGGCAGCGGGCCCTCGGAGGCGTCGACCAGCAGGACGACCGCGTCCACCATCGACAGACCGCGCTCGACCTCACCACCGAAGTCGGCGTGGCCGGGGGTGTCGATGATGTTGATGGTGACGGGGGCGCCGCCGGCCTTGGGGTGGTACTTGACCGCGGTGTTCTTGGCCAGGATCGTGATGCCCTTCTCACGCTCCAGGTCGTTCGAGTCCATCATGCGGTCGTCGAGGTGCTCGGCGGCGTGCGCGGCAAAGGCGCCGGCCTGCTTCAGCATGGCGTCGACGAGGGTCGTCTTGCCGTGGTCGACGTGGGCGACGATGGCGACGTTACGAATGTCGTGGCGCGTGGGCATACTGGCGGCGCTTCTCCCGGAATCGTGGATGGTTCGCGTACGGTCCGGTACGCGTGCCTGCCGGGCGGGAACCTGCCACGGCCTTACCCCATGGTACGTGGCGCGGGAGGAACCGGCCGCTCGGGGGCTGTCAAGAGGCCGGACGGCTGGAGATGGGCGGGAAACTCCGGAGAGGGGTGAGCCATACAAAACCACAGGTCAATGGGTACTTACGACCTTGCCCGCCGGCGCGGCCGACGGGCAAGTGACTTGAGCAGGTTCTGAGCTTGCGACCGGCTGTCCCTAGGGGCTACCGGCCTTTCCGGGCCTTTTCTGCCCTCTTGAAGCCGATGTCCTGATACCGCGGTGAGCCCAGTCCGAAGGCACCCGCGTTCGCCACGGACGGCTTGGCGGCCACCAGCTCGGGGCGTTGGTAGAGCGGGATGGATCCGGCCGCCGCCCAGATCCGCGCATCGGCCCTCCGCACCAGATCGCGGGCCTCGTCCTCGTCCAGCTCGGCCAGCGCCTGGTCGAAGAGCTGGTCGATGTGGTCCGTACCGACGCGGGTGTAGTTCTGCTCCACCAGCAGCGAGCCGTCGGCCGCCGGCTCGGGCTTGGCGAAGATCGGCCGGGCGTCGGTGGCGGGGAAGGCGGTGGCCGGCCAGGAGTACAGCGCGAGGTCGTACTCGCCCGAGGCGATGTGGTCCTTGAAGAAGCTCTCGTCCGCGACCTTGACGATCTCCGTACGGATGCCGATGGAGTCCAGCATCCGCGAGATCCTGGTGCCGACGGCCCGCAGGGCTTCCGAGCCGGAGCCGGAGGGGAGCACGAAGCGCAGGCTCAGCGCCTTGCCGTCCTTGGCCATCAGGCCGCCCGCCGCGGGTCCGGCGGGAGCCGGCGGCGCCGCGGTGCCCTTCGGTGCGTACGCGCCGGCGATGGGGTAGTTCCTCGCTTCGGTCCTCGGCCGGTCCGGGGCATCCCGCACGGCTGCCTCCGGCGGGGCCGGTGCGAGCACGTGGGTGGAGTCGGTGCCGCGGGCGGCGCCGACGGGCTTGGAGTCGTCGTCCTCCTGGCCGACGATGTACGTACCGTCGTCAGCGGACCCGGATCCGGACCCGGGCCTGGACTCGGAGCCCGCCTTGGCGTCCGGCTTGGCGTCCGGCTTCTTCTCGGCGGCCTTCTTCTCGTCCGCCGCGCTGCCGGCCTTGGTGTTCTCCGTCTCCTCGCGGACCGGACCGCCCCGCCGCCAGCCGGCGTCGGCCAGCAGCGCCTGTGCGGCCTCGGTGTCCTGGCCGCCGAGGGCTCCGCTGTTGTCCGCGTACGCACGCTGACCGGCCAGCGCGAGATGGCTGCCGAGCGGCTGCACGGGCAGGCCGAGCGGCTTCAGTACCACCTCGGCGAGCTCCTGCCGGTCCAGCGCGCGGGCCACCGCGCGACGCACCCGCTCATCGGCGAGCGGACCCGAGGCGCCGTTGAGCGCGAGCTGGGTGTAGGCGGGCTCGAGGGACTTGCGGACCACAAAGCCGCGCAGCGCGGCCATGAGCGCCGAGTCTGGGGTGTCGGCCGCCGCGCCCTTGCCGTTGGTCAGGGGGCTCGGGCCCGCTCCGCCCGTCTTCTGCCGCGCGGACAGCCAGATCCGGTCGGCGCCGCCCTTGTCGATCTCGGCGAGGTCGAGCTTGCCGGCGGCCAGCGCGGCAGTCCGCTCCGCCAGCGGCACCGCCGTGAAGACCAGGGCGTCGAGCTTCGGGGGCTGCCCCCACCAGCGGGGGTTGCGGCCCAGAGTGGCCTTGCCCGCCTTCTTGTCGACGCTCTGGAGGACGAAGGGGCCCGCTGTCGCCTTGAGCTGGGTGCGGGCGCCCTCGTTGAAGGCGTCCGGCGTGCCGGTGACGTCCTTCGGATAGAGCGGGGTGAAGAGGGACTGCCAGTCGGCGTACGGCTTGGCGAAGGTGACCTTCACCTCGAGGTCGTTCGCGCCCCGCTCGATCTTCTCGATCCGCTCGTAGCCCGCGTTACGGGCGGTCCAGTACGCAGAATCCTTTCCGCGCAGCGCCCGCCACTGGGCCACGAAGTCGGGCGCGCCGATCTCCCGGCCGTTGCTCCACACCGCCTCCTGGTTGAGCTTGTACACGACCACCTGCTTGGGCTCGCGCTCGACGACCTTCGCGGACTCCAGGTAGTCCGGGTTGCGCACCGCCCGGCCGCGCTCGTCCAGGGTGTAGAGGGCCGGCAGTACGGCGCCGGCGATGCGCCCGGTGGTGGCGTCCGCGTCGGCCTGGAAGGCGTTCAGGGTCTCCGGCATGGCGTCGACGGCCCAGCGCAGGGCGCCTCCGTCGGCGACCAGCTCCCGGTTCGCGGCGCCGATGTCCTGGACCGCGGCCACGGTCCCCGTCTCGTCGTCGCCGGCGCTGCAGCCGGCCAGGAGGGGGAGCGCGAGTACGCCCGTGGTGAGGAGAGTTACGGAACGGCGCCTTCTGGGTGCCGTCCCGCGCGGGACGCCGACGTGGGACATGGCTGGTACCTCCGGGGCGGATGCCGGGTTTGATCACGTATGGCGGTATATGGAGCTGATCACACTGACGCGTTCGCCCCCCAATGAAAGGGACAGCCCCGAACCGTCGTCGGCGACACGTCGGGGCGCGGGACGAAGCCCACCCGTGCGGCCCAACGGAGAAGCGGGCATCGCGTCGCCGAAAGAGACAAAATGGGGAAAAGGTACGAACACAGTGGGGGCGCACTCCACGGGCCACGCGCCAGGAAGTCCTGCACATCCCTTCACAAGGAGGGATGTGACGCGCGACACTCGCAGGCGCATACGGAACCTCCGGGGCCGCCCCCAGACCCGCATGCCACCGCCCCCTGCGGAAGTGAGGACACGACATGTCCCAGCAGGACGACCTGACGGCAGTTCAACGCCGCCTCGACGAGCTGGTCAACCGCGTCGGAGAGCTGGAGCAGACCGTGGAGCAGCTGCGCCACGGCCCGCCCTCCCCGGCCGCCACGCCCCGGCCGCCAGACCGATCCGGGCTCCCCGATCTGGTCCACATCCCCGACACCCCGTACAACAGCGCGCTGTGGACGGACTCGGACGACGAGGGCCTCGGTCTCCGCGACCGGCACGCGCCCTAGCGGGTGTCCGGACGTAGCCCGCCCCACTCCACGACGCCCCACTCCACAACGGAGTCCTCGTTGGCCACAGGCACCGAACCATCCCCAGTGAATACGGGCGGCGGCGTGTACGACGCCTCGCGCGCCGCCATCGCCGCCCGCCATCTGCGGACCGACCGCTGGTGGCTGTCGCCGGCCCTGACCGCGGCCGGGCTGCTCGCCTTCGTCGTCTACTCGACCTGGCGGGCATTCGCGAACGCCCACTACTACGCGGCACCGTACGTCTCCCCGTTCTACTCGCCCTGTCTGGCGAAGAACTGCGAGCCGATGAAGGACGGCCCCAACTGGGAGATCTTCGGCAGCTGGTGGGGCCTGTCCCCCGCGCTGCTGATCCTGATCTTCCCGCTCGGCTTCCGGCTGACCTGCTACTACTACCGCAAGGCCTACTACCGGGGCTTCTGGGCCTCGCCGCCGGCCTGCGCGGTGGCCGAGCCGCACCAGAAGTACACCGGTGAGACCCGTTTCCCGCTGATCCTGCAGAACATCCACCGCTACTTCTTCTACGCGGCCGTCCCGGTCGCCGGCATCCTCACGTACGACACCGTGCTCGCCTTCCGCGACGAGCAGTACGAGTGGGGCCATATGGGCCTGGGGACGCTGATCTTCCTGATCAACATCCTGCTGATCTGGGCGTACACCTTCTCCTGCCACTCCTGCCGGCACATCATCGGCGGCCGGCTCCGGCACTTCTCCAAGCACCCCGTCCGCTACCGGCTGTGGGGCTGGGTCGGCAGGCTCAACGAGCGGCACATGCTGCTCGCCTGGGCCTCGCTGATCAGCGTCGCCGCCGCGGACTTCTACGTGTACCTGGTCGCCTCCGGCGCCTTCGACGATCCGAGGTTGTTCTGAATGGGAGAGGCTGGATGACGCAGCTCGAACGGCAGCTGTGGGACGTCGTCGTGGTCGGCGCCGGCGGCGCGGGACTGCGGGCCGCCATCGAGGCACGGGAGCAGGGCGCGCGTACCGCGGTGATCTGCAAGTCCCTCTTCGGCAAGGCCCACACGGTGATGGCCGAAGGCGGAATCGCGGCCTCGATGGGCAACGTCAACGAGGGCGACAACTGGCAGGTGCACTTCCGCGACACCATGCGCGGCGGCAAGTTCCTCAACCAGTGGCGGATGGCAGAGCTGCACGCGCAGGAGGCGCCGGACCGGGTCTGGGAGCTGGAGACCTGGGGCGCGCTGTTCGACCGTACGCCCGACGGGAAGATCTCCCAGCGCAACTTCGGCGGACACGAGTACCCGCGGCTCGCCCATGTCGGCGACCGGACGGGTCTGGAGCTGATCCGCACCCTCCAGCAGAAGATCGTCTCGCTTCAGCAGGAGGACTTCCGCGAGTTCGGGGACTACGAGGCGCGGCTGAAGGTCTTCCAGGAGTGCACGGTCACCAGGGTCCTCAAGGAGGACGACCACGTCGCGGGCGCCTTCTGCTACGAGCGGGAGTCCGGCCGGTTCTTCGTACTGGAGGCGCCGAGCGTCGTCCTGGCGACCGGCGGCATCGGCAAGTCCTTCAAGGTGACGTCGAACTCCTGGGAGTACACCGGCGACGGCCACGCGCTGGCGCTGCTCGCGGGCGCACCGCTCCTCAACATGGAGTTCGTCCAGTTCCACCCGACCGGCATGGTCTGGCCGCCCTCGGTGAAGGGCATCCTGGTCACCGAGTCGGTGCGCGGCGACGGCGGCGTGCTGCGCAACAGCGACGGCAAGCGGTTCATGTTCGACTACATCCCCGATGTCTTCAAGGAGAAGTACGCGCAGACGGAGGAGGAGGGCGACCGCTGGTACGAGGACCCGGACCACAACCGGCGTCCCCCCGAGCTGCTCCCCCGCGACGAGGTCGCCCGCGCCATCAACTCCGAGGTCAAGGCGGGACGCGGCTCCCCGCACGGCGGGGTGTTCCTGGACGTGTCGACACGGATGGCGGCCGAGGTGATCCGGCGCCGGCTGCCGTCGATGTACCACCAGTTCAAGGAGCTGGCGGATGTCGACATCACCGCGGAGGCCATGGAGGTCGGCCCGACCTGCCACTACGTGATGGGCGGAATCGCCGTCGAGTCCGACACCGCCGCGACCGTGGGCGTCCCCGGCCTGTTCGCGGCGGGCGAGGTCGCGGGCGGGATGCACGGTTCCAACCGGCTCGGCGGGAACTCCCTCTCCGACCTGCTGGTCTTCGGCCGTCGCGCCGGACTGCACGCCGCGCGGTACGCGGCGGGGCTCGGCGCCGCCCGTCCTGGCATCGAGGAGAGCCAGATCGACGCGGCGGCGGCCGAGGCGCTGCGCCCGTTCAGCGCGGAGGGTCCTGAGCCGGGCGAGCAGAACGGCCGGCCGCCGGAGAATCCGTACACGCTGCACCAGGAACTCCAGCAGACGATGAACGACCTGGTCGGGATCATCCGGCGGGCGCCCGAGATGGAGCACGCGCTGGAGAAGCTCGGGGACCTGCGGGTACGGGCCCGGCGGGCCGGGGTGGAGGGGCACCGGCAGTTCAACCCGGGCTGGCACCTCGCCCTCGACCTGCGGAACATGCTGCTGGTCAGCGAGTGCATCGCGCTGTCGGCCCTGGAGCGCACGGAGAGCCGCGGCGGGCACACCCGCGAGGACTGCCCGGACATGGACCGCGCTTGGCGCCGGATCAACCTGCTCTGCCGGCCGGCCGACCCCTCGGGCGGGCTGGCGGCCGCGGATCCGGAGCAGGGCCAGATCGAACTCGTCAGCACGACGACCGAGCCCATCCGTCCCGACCTGCTCGCCCTCTTCGAGAAGGAGGAGCTGGTCAAGTACCTCGCCGAAGAGGAGCTTTTCGAGTGACCTCGACCGCAGCCAGCAGTTACACGGCCAACTTCAAGGTGTGGCGGGGCGACCAGGACGGCGGCGGCCTGCAGGACTTCGCGATCGAGGTGAACGACGGCGAGGTCGTCCTCGACATCATCCACCGCCTCCAGGCCACCCAGGCGTCCGATCTCGCGGTCCGCTGGAACTGCAAGGCAGGCAAGTGCGGTTCGTGCAGCGCCGAGATCAACGGCCGGCCCCGGCTGCTGTGCATGACCCGGATGTCGGTCTTCTCGCGCGAGGAGACGATCACGGTCACCCCGCTGCGCGCGTTCCCGGTGGTCCGGGACCTGGTGACGGATGTGTCGTTCAACTACGCGAAGGCCCGGGAGATCCCGTCCTTCGTGCCGCCGCCGGGGGTGAAGGCGGGCGAGTACCGGATGCAGCAGATGGATGTGGAGCGCTCGCAGGAGTTCCGCAAGTGCATCGAGTGCTTCCTGTGCCAGGACACGTGCCATGTGGTGCGCGACCACGAGGAGAACAAGACGGCGTTCGCGGGTCCGCGCTTCCTGATGCGGGTCGCGGAGCTGGACATGCACCCGCTGGACGCGGCGGCCGACGCCGGCCTGGACCGCAGAAAGACCGCGCAGGACGAGCACGGGCTCGGCTACTGCAACATCACCAAGTGCTGTACGGAGGTCTGCCCGGAGCAGATCAAGATCACCGACAACGCGCTGATCCCGCTCAAGGAACGCGCGGTGGACAAGAAGTACGACCCGCTGGTCTGGCTGGGCAACAAGATCCGCCGCCGCGGGGAGTGAGCGGACATGGACGAAGAACTCCTGGGTGCGGACGGGTCCGAAAGCGTCAGGCGTCGCAAGCGGGCCTCGTTCCTGAACTGGCTCGCCGAGGGCGGGCTGCCGGCCCTGACCGACCCGGAAACGCCGCCGGGCCGATCCGCGTCCTGTTGTACCCGGGTGCGCAGACCCCTGCGGAGCCGAATGAGATACGGGCACAATGGGACTTCTCGCCACCATGAGGAGTTCAGGAACGATGGAGGACCAGCCTGCCGAACCTCCGCAGGACGAGCAGATCACCGCGAGCGTGACGGTCACGGGGGCAAGGGCCGCCATACTGCGGGATCTGGCCGCTGTTCTCGGCCGCACGCCTGAGGAGGTCATCGAGGAGTGGGCCGCGGGATCTCTTACGATCCCGTCGGAGCCGATCGGTGACGATCCGCGCGTGCCCGAGTGGGGGCTGTTCGACGGTCCGGCCGATCTCGCCGCCCGCACGGACGAGTACCTCCGAGAGGGATTCGGCCGGTGCCCGACGTCCCGCCCGTAGCAGTCGCGGACACCCTGCGTTCTGGTCGCCGCCCACAACCGGCGCGATGCTGATCAGCAGTCCGCGGTGGCGGCCCTCAACGCCCCCGCGAATCCTGATCGTCTCACCGCTGGTGCTGGCGGAGCTCGACCACTTGCTCACGCGACGCGCTGGGGAGCGCGCAGCGCTCGACGCGGTCACGAGTCTCGGCGCCCTCGCGCGCCTCGGGGGGCGGACACGGTCAACGCCGCCTTGGCCTGGCGGCTGACACGGCCGGTGATCTTGCCCTTCGACCATCACTACAGCGACGCGATCGCACCCCGCGCACGAACCGAGCCACGGCTCGAGGTGATACCGGGACCGCGCCGCTGAGCGGATCGCTGCCGGTCCGCCCGGTCGCGATGGCCCGTAACACCCCATAGCCTCTCTTATGTGACGCAGTCGCCCATATGTCCCGCCAGGTTCCCCCTCGCCGTACGGGCCGTCCTTGCCGCCGTCGCCGCGCTCGTGCTCGCGGTCGGCGGGCCCGGGGGCGCCGTGCCGTCGGCTCGGGCCGATGATCCGATCGTGCTGTCCCGGGAGGGGCAGATCACCGACCGGGTGGGGGCGCTCGGCGACCGGCGGAGCGCCGTTGCCGCGTCACTCGACCGGCTGTTCGACAGCGAGCGGGTGCAGCTCTTCGTCGCGTACGTCCGTGATTTCTCCGGCAGGTCCGCGCAGAGCTGGGCCGACGCGACCGCCGAGCGCAGCGGGCTCGGGCAGAGCGACCTGCTGCTGGCCATCGCGACGCACGACCGGCAGTACGCCTACTCCGCCTCCCTGGACTCCGGGTTCACCGCAGAGCAGCTCCGGGACGTCGCCGGCACCGCCGTCGAGCCCGCGCTCCGGCAGAACGACTGGGCGGGCGCCGCGATCGGCGCCGCCGACGGATACGCCGCGGTGCTGGCCGGCCGGCCCGTGCCGACCCCGGCGATCACGCCGGGCCCGGCCGACCCCGGGGGCCCCGGCACCGGTGGGGAGAGCGGCGCCGGGGATCTCGTACTGCCCATCGTGGCGGTGGGCGCGGTCGGCGCGCTGGCGGCGTACGCGTACACCCGCAGGAAGCGGCGGGCCGGGACGCGGACCACACCCCACGGACACCCCGGCTGGGGCGGACCGCAGGAGCCGCCGCCGACGCCGCTGCCCGAACTGGACGCCGAGGCCCGGCGGCTGCTCGTCGAGACCGATGACGCCATCCGCACCAGCGCCGAGGAACTGGGCTTCGCCACAGCCCAGTTCGGGGACGAGGCGGCCCTGCCGTTCACCGAGGCGGTCACGTACGCCAAGACCGAGCTGACCGCCGCCTTCCGGATCCGGCAGCAGTTGGACGACGCCTTCCCCGAGGACGACGCGACCCGCCGCCGGATGCTGGAGGAGATCGTCGCGCGGTGCACCGAGGCCGACCGGCGCCTCGACGCCGAGTCGGCGGACTTCGACCGGCTGCGCGCCCTGGAGCAGAATGCCCCTCAGGCGCTGGCCACCGCCGAGGAGGCGTTCCGCGAGCTGACCGGCCGTACCGGCACCGCCGAGGCCACCCTCACCGCGATGCGGCAGCGGTACGCCGGCTCCGCGGCCGCCCCCGTCGCCGGGAACGCCGAACAGGCCGGGGACCGGCTCGAGTTCGCCGCCACCAGCCTCGACCGGGCCCGGCAGGCGGTCGACAGCGGCGACAACGGCAAGGGCGCAGTGTTCGTACGCGCCGCCGAGGGCGCCGTCGGCCAGGCCGCCACCCTCATCGCCGCGATCGACCGCCGCGCGCAGGAGCTGGCGGAGGCCGCGGGCAAGCTGCCCGGTGCGCTGGACGAGACCGAGACGGATCTCGCCGATGCGCGCGGTCTGCTCAAGGGGACGCCGGTCGGGGTGTCCACCGCCGACCTCCAGGGCCGCATCGGACGCGCCGAGGCCGTCCTCGCCGGCGTACGGCAGGAGCAGGAGAGCGGCCGGTACGACCCCATCGACGCGCTGCGCCGGATCGAGGAGGCCGACGCGGTGCTGGACGAGGCGCTGTTGGGCGCCCGGGAGCGGGAGGTGAGCAGCCGGCGCGCTGGGGCCCTCCTCGACCAGGCGCTGCTGACCGCGCGCAGCGCGATCGGCGCGGCGGCGGACTACATCACGACCAGCCGGGGAGCGGTCGGCAGCCAGGCCCGCACCCGGCTCGCGGAGGCCCAGCGGCACCTGGAGCAGTCGCACGCGCTGGCGCGGTCGGACGCCACGGCTGCCCTGGCGGAGGCGCAGCAGGCCGACGCGCTGGCCCGGCAGGCGCAGTCCCTGGCCGAGCAGGACGTGCGCGGGTACAGCAATCCGTACGGCGGGGGCGGTATCGCCGGCGGGCGCGGGGGCGGCGGCATGGGCGGCGCCATGCTCGGCGGAATCATCCTCGGCGAGATCCTGGGCGGTGGCCGCCGGGGTCGCGGGGGCTTCGGCGGGGGCGGGTTCGGCGGCGGCTTCGGCGGCGGGCCCGGCTCGTTCGGGGGCGGCGGCACACGCGGCCGGATGGGCGGCGGTGGCCGGTTCTGACTCTTCCCCTTCATCGACCCCCTTCCGTCTTCCGTACAAGGAGAACCCTGATGACCAAGCAGACGATCCTCGGCCGTGTGACCCAGCTGGCGAAGGCCAATATCAACGCCCTGCTGGACCAGGCCGAGGAGCCGGAGAAGATGCTCGACCAGCTGATCCGCGACTACACCAACAACATCGCGGAAGCGGAGGAGGCGGTCGCCACCACCATCGGCAACCTGCGGCTCCTGGAGCAGGACCACCAGGAGGACGTGGGCGCGGCCAGAGAGTGGGGCGGGAAGGCGCTGGCCGCCAGTAAGAAGGCCGACGAGCTGCGGTCGGGCGGATCGGCGGCGGAAGCCGACAGGTTCGACAACCTGGCCAAGGTGGCACTCGGCCGCCAGCTCCAGTCGGAGCAGGAGGCGAAAACGGCCGAGCCGACGATCGCCGCCCAGACGGAGGTGGTCGACAAGCTCAAGAACGGCCTGGACCAGATGAAGAACAAGCTCACACAACTGCAGGCGAAGCGTTCCGAGCTGGTGGCCCGCGCCAAGACGGCGCAGGCCCAGCACACCATGATGGACGCGGTGAAGAACGTCAACGTCCTCGATCCGACAAGCGAGTTGAGCCGGTTCGAGGACAAGGTGCGGCGCGAGGAAGCGAAGGCGATGGGCAAGCAGGAACTCACCGCCTCTTCGCTGGACGCGCAGTTCGAGAGCCTGGACAGCCTCGCGGACAGCGCGGAGGTCGACGCACGGCTCGCTGCCCTCAAGGGCCGTGCCGCCTGAGGCGGTACGGGGGCGCGCCCTCTAGTACATGCTGAGCAGCTGCTCGACGGAGAGTTCGGCCGCCGGTTGTCCGTCCGGCAGCGGCAGTTCGAACCAGACGGTCTTGCCGCGCGGCGTCCGGCGGCTGCCCCATGCCGCGCTGAGCAGGCCGACGAGCTGGAGCCCGCGGCCGCCCTCGTCGGTGTCGCGCGCCCGCCGCCGGCGCGGCTGGACCAGGCCGGAGTCCCACACCTCGCAGACGAGCGTACGGTCGCGCAGCAGCCGGAGCCGGATCTCACCCTCCCCGTACCGCAGGGCGTTGGTGACGAGCTCGCTCACCAGCAGTTCCGTGGTGTCGACCAGGGCTTCGAGGTCCCACGCGATCAGCCGGCCACGGGCCAGTTCGCGGGCCCGGCCCACTGAGCGCGGCTCCCGCGGCAGCTGCCAGTCGCCCACCGCGTCCTGCGGCAGGCCCTGGACTCTGGCCATCAGCAGGGCGATGTCGTCCTCGCCGTGCCGCGTGTCCAGGGTGTTCAGTACGTGGTCGCAGACGTCCTCGAGCGATCGAGAGGGGTCGGCGCGCAGCCCCGTCGTTGAGGAGTGGTGGCCGGGCTGGGGGCACCTCCCAGCGGTAGCTGGGGGAGGGCGGGAGGGATCGGCGAGGGCGCTCCGCAGGCTCCGCAGGCCCTCGTCGAGCGGATGGTCGCGGGACTCGACCAGACCGTCGGTGTACAGGGCGAGGAGCGCGCCCTCGGGCAGCTCCACCTCGACCTCCTCGAACGGCTCGCCGCCGACGCCCAGCGGCATCCCGGGCGGCACTTCGAGCAGCAGCGCCGGCCGGCTGGGCTCACCGGGCTCTCCGGGCTCGACGAGGACGGGCGGGAGATGGCCTGCGTTGGCGAAGGTGCAGCGGCGGGTTACCGGGTCGTACACCGCGTACAGGCAGGTGGCGAGGTAGACCTCGGAGAGGTCGGCGTCCCGGGACTGGAGGGCGGCCCGCGGGGCCTGCCGGCCGCCTCCGGGGGCGCCGAGGCCGCGGGCGATCTCGTCCAGCGCGGACAGCACCTCGGCCGGCTCCAGGTCCAGCAGCGCCAATGTCCGTACGGCAGTGCGCAGTTCACCCATCGCGACGGCGGCCCGCAGTCCGCGGCCCATCACGTCGCCGACGACCAGGGCGGTGCGGTGGCCGGGCAGCTCGATGACGTCGAACCAGTCCCCGCCGACCTCGGTGGCCGTATTGCCGGGCAGGTAGCGGCAGGCGATGTCGAGCCCGGCGGCCTCGGGGTCGCCGGGCGGCAGCAGGCTGCGCTGGAGGATCAGCGCGCGCTCGTGCTCCCTCCGGTAGAGGCGGGCGTTGTCGATACAGACCGCGGCGCGGGCCGCCAGCTCGACGGCGAGCGCCCGGTCCCGCTCCCCGAAGGGCTCGCTGCCCTTGGTGCGGGAGAACTGGGCGAGCCCGACGACGGTGTCGTGGGCGACCATCGGCACGGCGAGCGTGCACTGGATGAGGTCGTCGGACGCCGGGTCCTCGATCAACCGGGGTCGGGCGGTGCGCAGCGCGCCCGCGCACGGCGAGTTGAACGGATAGCGGTGGACGGCGCCCACCGCGATCGGGCCAGGGTCGCTGCCTTCCGCGACGCACCAGGGAGCGGCCAGCGGGGCGTCGGAGACGGCGCTGGCGAAGGCGACCCGGCGCAGTTCGGCGCTGCCTCCCCCGTAGCCTCCGGTATGAGGGGACCCCCAGCGGCCGGGCGGGGCCTCGTCGCCGGCGAGCAGCCCCTGGTAGAGGTCGACGGACGCCAGGTCGCAGAAGCCGGGGACGGTGACGTCGAGGAGTTCCCGGGCGGTGGTCTCCAGGTCCAGCGAGTTGCCGATCCGGGCGCCGGCCTCGTTCAGCAGGGCGAGGTTGCGCCGGGCGTTGGCGGCCTCGCGGGCCGCGAGGTGGCGGCGGGTGACGTCGGTGCCGAGGCCGGCGACCCCGACGGGGTGGCCGGCGCCGCTGTGCACCCGGTAGAGGTTGATCGACCAGTGCCTGCGTTCCTTGCTGCCCGGTGCCGCGCCCACGAGCTGCATGTCGGTGACGGCCTCGCCGGTCTCCAGTACCCGCTGGAGCGCGGCGGTCATCCGGTCCGCCTCGGCGCGGGAGAGGTAGTCGTGCACGGTCTTGCCGCGGTGGTCGTCCGCCGCGCCGCCGAAGACGGTGGCGAAGCGCCGGTTGGCGCGCTGGACCGTCAGATCTGTACCGAACAGCAGGAAGCCAAAGGGGGATTGGCCGAATATCGCCTGTGAGGCGGCAAGATCGGTCTCAATCCGCCGCAGCGCACCGACGTCGACCACGATACAGAGCGCGGCCCGGTCGCCGCCCTCGGTCTCGGTCGGCATCACATAGATCTCGGCGACCCCGTGCGCGCCGCCCCGGTCCGGCATCCGGAAGGGAACCAGGCCGGTCCACTCCTTGCCGTCGAGTATCTCGGCGACCTTGCGGTGTCCGCGGTCCCGCGCCTCGGCCGGCAGGAACGCCTCGACCGGATCCTTGCCGACGGCATCCCGCGCGGCCAGCCCGAACAGTTCCCCGGCCCTCAGACTCCACTGGTCGATCAGCCCGTCGGGCCCGATCGAGAAGGACGCGACCCTGATGTAGTCGTAGATCGAGCCAGGCGGACTGCTCTGCCACATCGCGTCGCCCGTCGGCTCCTCGGGCGTTTCCGCCTTGGCAGGTATCTCGCTCACGCGACCGTCCCCTCCAGCTCACCGCACCCGGACCGGCCTTGACGGCAGTATTCAGCACTACGGCCATTGGCGGCACGGCGTTCACGATCACAGCACGGTCTCGTTCATTTTGAGCCGGTGATTCGCGATCGTTGTGCTCCCCGTCGTGGTCCCTCGTTGGTGTCCCTCGTTGGTGTCCCTTCACTCTCTTAACCGGGCAGGGCCAGCTCGAACCACACGGTTTTCCCCGACTCGTCGTGGCGGGTTCCCCAGCGCTGCGCCGAGACTGCCACCAGATGCAGGCCCCGGCCCCCCTCGTCGTCGGCCGCGGCCTTGCGCTCCAGCGGCGGGTCCGGCAGCGGATCGGAAACCTCCACGAGCAGGGCTGTACGTACGGACGGGGCGTCACCGGCCGCATCGAGCCGGGCCAGCCGGACCCCGATCGGGCCGGAGGCGTACCGCAGGGAATTGGTCACCAGCTCGCTGACCAGCAACACCGTCACATCGCTGACCGTGTCGAGACCCCAGGCGCGCAGGGTTGCGCGCACGACATGGCGGGCGGTTCGCACCGCGTCGGGCTCGGCGGGGAAGGTCCACTCGGCACAGTCGCCGTCGGTGTGGATCAAAGCCGATCACTTCCCGGACCAAGAGCGGACTGATGTCCGGTCATCAGGGGGTTTAAGGCGGACTAATAGCCACATACCCTGCATTCCGGGCGCACTACCGCTCCCGATGGCGCACTGTGGCGCGAACGGCGTACACCGTCAACCGCGCGCCCCCGCCCGGAGTCGGCGTACCGCCTCGGCCACCGCGGGCCTGTCCTGATCCAGCCAGTCGACCTCGCCGACCTGATCGGGCCCGAGCCAGCGCAGTTCGTCATGGTCCTCGAGCGGACGCGGCTCGCCGGAGAGCAGCCGGGCGGTCCAGACGTGCAGGACGTATCCGGGCTTCAGCGGCCACTCGCCGGGGATGCGCTCCAGCGCCTCCGTCTCGACACCCAGCTCTTCGCGCAGCTCGCGCACGAGCGCCTGCTCCGGACTCTCCCCCGGCTCGGCTTTGCCGCCGGGCAGCTCCCAGCGGCCGGCCAGCTCGGGCGGGGCGCTGCGCCGGGCGGCCAGCAGCCGCCCCCGATGGCAGAGGGCTCCGCCCACGACGACGCGTTCAGTCATGGGCGGAGCCTATGTGAATCCCTGTACACCGATGCGATCAGCTGCGCGTCGCGCTCTGACCGATCCGCTCGACCCAGTAGAGCTGCTTGTGCCCCCGGTCATCGAGGCTGTCAACGATCTTCTGGGCTTCGGCACGGGTGGCGTATCTGCCCACCCGGTAGCGGTTGCCGTTGTCGTCCTGCCGTATGACCAGCCACGGCAGAACAGCGTCGCTGTCGTTCATTGCGCTTTACCCTCCGCCGTCGTGCGCACCTCTGAGAGTCCCCAGGAAACCGCAATCCGCATATGCCCGAGCTTACGCCCGACCTTTACTGAGCGGATACGGGTTTTCACAAAGAGGTACGGCTCACAGGTAGCATCCAGCCAGTCGGCGGTTCGTGCGAAGGGGGCGCACAACAGCGCGCACGGGAGCAGGCATGACGGGGCGTCAATCCCGGTGCCGCCAGGGCGAGTCCGGTCGCGATGAACGCTGAAGAGGCTTCCGGCGTATCTGCCGAACAGCCTGAAAACGGCCGGAATCGGTACGGTCGAGGCGGCCACCATCACACCCAAACCGGCCGGAATTATGAGCGCCGGCGCGGTGCCCCACCGGCCTGGGCGGCGGCGGTTACCTCACGGGCAGGTGGTAGGCGATCCGGTACCGGTCCGCCGGGACCACCACATCGGCGGTCTCCACCGCCCGCCCCGACGCGTAGTACGTCCGCTCGATGACCAGCACCACATGCCCGGGGACCCCGCCGAGCGCCATGATCTCCTCCGCCAGACCAGGACGCGCGCCGACCTCCTCCACGACGTTGTCCACGACGACGTCGATCGCGGCCATCCGCTCGACCACCCCGCAGCCGCCGAGGGGCCCTTCCTCGGGCAGCATCACGGGCGTACGGCCGGTGACGGCGAGTGGCTCCCATGACGTGGAGAGCATCATCGGCTCCCCCGCGTCCCGGAAGACGTACCGCGTGCACATCACGCGCTCGCCCGGCGCGATGCCGAGCCGCGCGGCGACCTCGCGGCTAGCCTCCGCCTGCTCACTGCTGGACTCCCAGGTGCCGCGCACGCCACCGTCGGCCTGCTCCTGCCGGAAGGGCGTCGAGCCGCCGCCCGCGCGATAGCCGGTGCGGGCCACGCGGCGCGGGACGGGTTGCTCGCGTACGTACGTCCCGGAGCCGGAGCGGCCCTCGACGAGCCCCTCGGCCATCAGCACCTTGCGCGCCTCCAGGGCGACGGTGTCGCTGACGCCGTACTCCTCGCGGATGCGGGCCTGCGAGGGCAGCCTGGTGTGCGGTGGCAGCGAACCGCTGACGATCTTCTGCCGGAGATCACTCGCGACGCGCAGATAGGCCGGCTGCTCACCGAATGTCACTAGCCACTCCCATCAGGTTGACAGACAGCAACAGCGTGGCAACCGTGGGTCGTTGACCGCAAGCACAGGCCAAAGTTTCACTCGATGTGATGACTTGCCCTTACGCAGCACTTACCGCAGGTATGGCGATCAAGCCCCTTGACCTGAATGGTCCAGACCAATAGCTTCCCGCATGCACGACACGGCTCCTGCGCCCGCACTCGTTCCCGTACAGGAAAGAGCCCTTCCTCAAGGCGGGGACCGGGACGGGTCGGGTACCGGGACGGGTACGGCCTCAGGCCGACCCGGACCCGGACCCGCCCGTCGAGTTGGCACCCTCGCTGTCGCCCGCACTGGAGTCCTCGTCGTCGTACACGGGAGGCGTCGTGTCGAGGCCGAGCGCCTCGCGTGCCTTGGCGTCCTTCGCCTGGACCTCGATGTCGAGGGCCAGGTCGGCCGCCTCCCAGTGCTTCCAGAACGTCTCCTCGTCGGCCGCCCCGGCCGCCTTCGCCCAGTGCTTCTGCGCGCCCTCGATCTCCCGTATCCGGTCCTTGACCGCCTTGTCCGCCGACGCCGGCCACGCATGCGCGCGCAACTGCCGCGCTTGCCCGGTCAGCGTGTCCGACATTTCCTCCGCCCAGACCTGGTAGCTCTCCAGGTCCTCCTCGATCTCCGCCTCGGGAGCATCGGCCGCGACGAAGTCGGTCGGATGGGCGGCCTGAAGGTAGGCGAGCTGGTGTGCGTCGATCGACGTGGCCTCCTGCTTCAGCGAGCTCCTGAGCGGTCCGTCCTCCGACCCGAAGGCACAAGTGATCAACCGGTCGCCGAGCTTCCAGCTCTCACTCGTGGGCGAGTAGGAGTAGGTGTCGACGTGATCGGGCACCGCCCAGGGGTCCATCGCGTACTTGTCCTGGAGCCGCCAGCACTGCTCATCCGCCTCCGCGGCGAGGGCCTCGGGGCCGGGGAGGGTTCCGTCGAGGGTGTGAGTGCCGTACACCTCGGCGTCGTGCTGCTCGGTGCAGGGCACGACCGTGACGTCGTAGACCTCGGCCTCGAGGTCGCCGCCGGGGACGTTGAAGCAGTCCCCGGTGGTCAGATCCATGGTGCTGCGGGTCCGGGAGCCCGCCTCCAGCCCGTCCTCGAACGCGTCCCGGAAGCCGCTCGCCCCGCCGACGGCGAGGCCGATCACCAGGAACAGCGTCGAGACGGACGAGAGCACGATGCCGGCGGTGGCCAGGCCCTGACCGCGCTCGCCCTTCCTCTTGATCTGCGAGAGGGCGACGATCCCGAGTACGAGACCGATCGGCAGACAGCACAGGAGACCGAGCACGAGCGAGGCGACGGCCAGCCCGTTGAGCGGCGGCTGCTGCTGCTGATACGGATAGCCGTATCCGTACGGATGCTGCGGGGGCGGCGGCCAGCCCTGTGGCACCTGTCCGGAAGGGGGCGGCGGAGGTGTGTCCACGGAGTGCGGTGCTCCTCGTTGAGATCATGCGAACGGCTGCGCGAATCGTACGCGGTGGCCATGCGCCGAGGAACGAAGCGGGGGCGGCCGCCGCAGCGACCGCCCCCGCCTTCAGCTCACCCGCGCGTCAGAACTGCAGCGCCCAGGAGTCGATCTTGCCGGTGTCGATGTTCGCGTTGTCGCTCACCCGCAGCTTCCAGGTGCCGTTGGCCACCTCGGACGACGCGTTGACCGTGTAGGTCTGAAGCACGTTGTCCGAACTGCCGCCCGTGCCGTACCCCTTCAGGGTGTAAGCGGTACCGTCCGGGGCGATCAGGTCGATCTTCAGGTCACCGATGTAGGTGTGCTTGATGTCGACCGGGACGCCCAGGGTCGCGGGCGCGTTGCCGGCTACTCCGCTGACGGTGATCGGCGACTCCACGGTGGAGTTGTCGTTGATCGCGTAGTCGGCGGTGTTCTCGAACTTCGGGCCGGGTGGCTGGGTGGTGCCGCCACCGACGTGCAGCAGGCGGTTCGGCGAGCCGGTGCCCGGGCTGCCGACGACGTTCGGCGTGGCGGCGTTGACCAGGGCGGTCGACACCTGCGCCGGCGTGGACGACGGGTTGTCCGCCAGGTACAGGGCGGCCGCGCCGGCGACGTGCGGGGACGCCATCGACGTACCGGAGATGGTGTTCGTCGCGCTGTCGCTGGTGTTCCAGGACGAGGTGATGGACGAACCGGGCGCGAACAGGTCCAGGACGTTTCCGTAGTTCGAGTAGCTCGCCTTGGCGTCCGTGCTGGTGGTGGCGCCGACCGTGATCGCCTCGGTCACCCGGGCGGGCGACTTGGTGTTGGCGTTCGTGGACTCGTTGCCCGCCGCCACCGCGTAGGTGATGCCGGAGGCTATGGAGTTGCGTACGGCCGTGTCGAGCGCGGAGTCCGCGCCGCCGCCGAGGCTCATGTTGGCGACGGCCGGCTTGACGGCGTTCTGCGTCACCCAGTCGATGCCCGCGACGACCTGGGCGGTGGTGCCCGAGCCCTGGTTGTTCAGCACGCGGACGCCGACGATCTTGGCCTTCTTGGCGACACCGTAGGCGTTGCCGGCGACGGTTCCGGCGACGTGCGTGCCGTGGCCGTGGCCGTCCTGGGCGGTGTTGTCGTTGTCGATGGCGTCGTAGCCGTACGAGGCCCGGCCGCCGAAGTCGCTGTGGCTGATCCGGACACCGGTGTCGATGACGTACGCGGTGACGCCCTCGCCGGCCTTGTCCGGGTAGGTGTAACTCTGGTTCAGCGGAAGGTTCCTCTGGTCGATCCGGTCCAGACCCCAGGACGGCGGACTGGGCTGGGTTCCGGAGACCGTGAAGACGCGGTTCTGTACGACCGAGTCGACGGCCGGGTCCGCGGCGAACTTCTTCGCCTGGGCCTCGGTCAGCTCGACCGCGTAGCCGTTGAGAGCCGCGTGGTACGTCTTCTTGATCTTCGCGCCGAACTTCTTCGCAAGCGCGCGACCCTCGGCGGAGCCGGCGTCGGCCGCCGATTCGTCGAGGGTGACGATGTAGCTGCCGGCGATGGCACCTGGGGCGCCCGCGTTCTCGATCCGGCCTTCGGCGGCGGTGTCCGCGGCGACGGCGGGGAGCGCGGAGACCGCGCCGAGTGCGAGGGCGGCGACTGCGGTCGCACTGATGCCGGCAATTCTTCGCCGGGAATGACGCATCACAGACATGTGAGGGGTCCTCCTCATAGGTGGTGCGTTGCGGTGGGGGGTGCTGTGGGGGGTGCTGGGGATAGATCGACAGGGACATGACAATCCGCCGCTACGGGTTCTGCGCCGGTCCGTCGTCCTACTGCCAGCGAAAGATTGACGCATGCATAGGAATCCCACAAGGGTTCTACACACGCGTAACGCGCCTGCCACACAGTCGCCATGACACCACGTCACCAATTGCGACATAGGCCGACGCGGACGGCAGCCCGGTCCGCTGCGATGCGGCGGCCCGGCGGGCGCCCTCCGATCCACGACACGACCTCTCCCACCAGCCCGGCCGGCCCGGGCCGAGGCGCTGGGACCTGGCCTTCTCCGACTTTCTCCGCCGCAGAGATCAAGCCAACTCCGGCTCAGGCAGCCGGTTTCACAGGGGCGTTACAACGGCCGCGGTTTACTCGGGATCCCGCGAGGCCCGTCACCGGGCCGTCACCGTCGGCGAGGATGCACACCAGGGCTCCGCCATTTCTCCACCGCTTCCCCAAAGCGCCCGCCACCTCGATGTCGGATTCTCGCCAGCGTTCGACCGCACCGCCTGATGAACTGCGGTCATGACACAGCAGACAGAACAGCCGCAGCAGACGGCTGAGCAGACGGCTCAGCAGCGTGAGCAGGCCCAGCACGCGAAGGCCGTCGCCTTCCGTTCCCTGCACACCGCCGCCACCCCGCTCCCGCTGGCCAACGCCTGGGACGTCGCCAGCGCCCGGCTCGCCGAGGCGGCCGGCGCGCCGGCGGTGGCCACCACCAGCGCGGGTGTGGCGTGGAGTCTCGGCGCGGCGGACGGTGACGCGCTCGACCGCGACCGCGCGCTGGACCTCATCGCCCGGGTCGCCGCGGCCATCTCGGTCCCCGTCTCCGCCGACATCGAAAGCGGCTTCGCCGACACACCGGCCGGGGTCGCCGCGACCGTCGCGGGCGTCCTCGCGGCGGGGGCCGTGGGCGTCAACCTCGAGGACGGCCGCCGGGCGCCCGCCGAACAGGCCGAGCGCATCGCCGCGGCCCGCGGCGCGGCGGACGCCGCCGGCATCCCGCTCTTCCTCAACGCCCGGATCGACACCTACCTGTTCGGCCTCGGCGCCGCGGCCACCCGCCTCGACGACACCGTGTCCCGCGCGAAGGCGTACGTCGCCGCCGGCGCGGACGGCATCTTCGTCCCGGGCGTCGCCGACCCCGCGACGATCGCCGCCCTCGCTCAGGCCGTGCCCGCCCCGCTGAACATCCTGGCGGGCCCCGGCTCCCCCACGGTCGCCGAACTGTCCCGGCTGGGCGTCGCCCGCGTCAGCCTGGGCTCCTCCGTGGCCGAGGCGGCGTACGCCGTAGCGCGACGCGCGACGGAGGAACTCCTCTCGGCCGGCACCTACACCGCCGTCTCCGATGCCGTCGACTACCACGAGCTGAACACCTTGCTCAGCCCCTGAAATCGCTTCCCTGTGCCCGAATTCGGGCAGAAATCTTGGCGTTACCCAGCCGAATCCTTAGGATCATGCCTCGTGTCCACACGAAAAGCGCCGGCAGAGCCCGCGGCCTCCCTCACCGGCATACCGCCGCAACCACCCCAACCGCCCACGGCCCGGCGGGTCTCCGGCACGGTGTGGGGCGCCCTCGCCATCGTCTACGTCCTGTGGGGCTCCACGTACCTGGGGATCCGTATCGCGGTGGAGACGATGCCGCCGTTCCTCTCCGCGGGCAGCCGGTTCATCGTGGCGGGCCTGCTCCTCACCGCGCTGGTGGCCTGGCGGCAGGGCCCGGCCGCCCTGCGCGTCACGCCACGGCAGCTCGCCTCCGCCACGGTGGTCGGCCTCCTCCTGCTCCTCGGCGGCAACGGCCTGGTCGTCCTCGCCGAGACCACGGTCCCATCCGGCCTCGCCGCACTCCTGGTGGCCGCGGTGCCCATGTGGGTGGTCATGCTCCGGACGGCCTCGGGCGACCGGCCGCCCCTGCGGACGTTCGGCGGCGTACTGCTGGGCCTGGCGGGCCTGGTGGTGCTGACCGTGCCCGGCCTGAGCGGCGAGGTGAAGCTCTCCGGAGTCCTCACGATCATCGTCGCAACCCTGCTGTGGTCGGTCGGCTCCTTCTCCTCGTCGAAGATCCCGATGCCCGCCAACCCCTTCGCGACCAGCGCGTACGAAATGCTGGCGGGCGGCCTGGGCTGCCTCCTGCTGGGCCTGACCCGCGGCGAGCACCAGGGCCTCAACGTGGCCGAAATCTCCACCCGCTCCTGGCTCGCCCTCGCCTACCTCATCATCTTCGGTTCCCTGGTCGCCTTCACGGCATACGCCTGGCTCCTGCACACAGCCCCCCTCTCCCTGGTCTCGACGTACGCGTACGTCAACCCGGTGGTGGCGGTACTGCTGGGCAGCCTGATCCTGAACGAGCACCTGACCTGGCCGATCGCAGTCGGCGGCGCGGTAGTGGTGGCGGGCGTCTGCGTCATCGTCAGCACCGAACGCAGGAACTGAACCACCCAATGACGAAGGGCCGGACTCAACAAGCCCGGCCGCCGAGCAGGCGATCGAGGCCTCAATAGCGCGGCATGTTCGGGATCGCCTTCTCCGCGAGCTCGATGAGTGCCTCCACCTTCGTCAAGTCGGCCGCAACCTCCTCCGGCATCACGCTGGGGGCCTCCGACGACCGGCACTCGACTTCGTTCCGCCGGGCTCGCATGCGGTTGAAGGGACGCAGTATGGACCCGAGCGGCGGATCGAGCTGCGCTCGCACGGCCGCGTAGATGACGGTATGGCCACCACGACTGGTGGCGCGCAGTCCCTGGTTCTGCAATACCGCGGCCAGCGCCCTGCGCGCGGCGTCATAGGCCAGGGTGTACGCGCCCTCCGGGTCCGTGGCCAACAACTGCCGCGCGGAGCCGACATGCGTATGCGCCCGGACCAGTTCCGCTTCGGCGGCCTGCCGGGAAGCGGGGACGCGTTCAAGCTCACCGGCGCCGATGAGCGCGTCGACCGTCGACCGCCCTTGGTCCCAACGCGTCATTGCGCCTCCAGGTCAAGGTTCAACTGGACCAGCGGACGTTCACGAACGCTGGCGAGGAACGGATCATCCGTGCGGGCCTCCCACGCCTCGGCGGAGACCCGATGCACGTTGACCTCACGACGCAGCCGTCGGGAGGCCTCTTCGGCAAGGTCAAAGAGCGCGTCGGCATCGGGATCACCCACAACGAGGACATCGACATCAGCGGGCGGCGGCCCCGGCTCGCCGCTGTACCGAGCGGCCCACGTGCAGTCCTCCCAGCCCTGATCCTCGAAGACAAGCCTCACGCGGCACCCGTACCGTCGTCCGTCACGTCGGGATCGATCAGCTCGCGCTCTGAGACGTTGAGGTTTGCCAGGGCATTCTCATAGGCCTTGAGCAGTCGGCGAGCGTTCGCCGGCGAGCGCAGGAGGTAGGAGCCCTCACGCAGCGCAGCGTAGTCCTCGGCGGAAACCAGCACGGCGTTCCCATGTGGACACGATCTCAATGGCTTCGTGATCGTCGTTGACCTTCTTGATCAACGGAAAGAGAGCCTTGCGGGCTTCGCTCGCGGTTATGGACACGACCTGGCCCCCTTCAACGAGTGGCACGACAGGCACCACACCCGGCTCACCTAAGCAGTCGTGTACACATAGCACACTCGGTACGCTTGAGCGCATGAGTCAGATGCCCATAGAGTCCATCCGCGACGTGCGCGCGCACCTGGCTGAGGTCGTAGAGCGGGCAGACCGCGACGACGTGCCCACCGTCATCACGCGCCGAGGCAAGGAAGTCGCTGCCGTGGTGTCGATCGAGGTGCTGCGCAAGTACCAGGAATGGGAAGAGCGCGAGATCAACCGGATCATTGACGAGCGTATGGCCAGCCCGGCGGCCGGCATCCCGATTGAGGACATCATGAGGGAGACGCTGGCGCGCAGTGAGTGAGTACCGAACCGTCTTCCGACCCGAGGCGCAGGCCGAGCTTCGGAAGATCCCTCGCGACATGGCACTGCGCATCCTGGCCAAGCTGACCGAGCTGGAGAGCGACCCCCTCGGCTTCAACACCACCGCACTCGTGTCCCAGCCCGAGCGCCGCCGCTTGCGAGTCGGCGACTACCGCGTCGTCTACACGATCGACAACGGCGAACTGGTGGTCTGGGCGTTCACGTCGGACATCGCTCCACCGTTTACGAGACCTGATCACCGCTGACCCCGCGTCAGAATATCGGGCACCCATCCAGCACGGGGACGACGAAGGGGTCGGGCTCACCGGAGCCCGACCCCTTCTGACCTGCGCACTTGACGAATTATCTAGCGCGCAGTAACGGCACTGTTACACATTGAAGCGGAACGTCTGCGGCAGAGCTCCCACCTGCGAAGATGTGACTCTTCCGGGGGGTCATCCCAGCACGGTCCCATCACGGGAGCACCATCCCAGCACCATGCAGCTCGGACATCACTTTGGTCACACGGCCGTCGTGAGCGGTGGCGCCCGTCAAGTGGTGCAGGCGATGAAGGCTGGAAGCAGGTTGGGGACGGTGGGCTCCGCCGGATCGGATCTCAATCCGCACCAGCGAGCTGCTTGCGGGTTGCCCCTCCATGGATATCGCGATGGACCGCGTACCGGAGCGTTCAATCCCCTGCCTCATGTCGCGGAACACGGGCTCGCGACCCCGCCGTCCAGTGTCCGGCTACCGTTTTCGGTACGGCCGATTGCTGCCGGGCTCCCTGCTTCCGTGTGGGCGCGGGGTCGGAGCCTCCACTGACGCGTCGCCTTGCGGCGTGATCGGCCTGACTGCGTGCGGTTCCCGTAGTTCGATGCCCTCAGTCCCTGGAATTGTTTGGTCACGCGATGGCCCCGGAGCTGAGCGGCGGGCGATTTCCGGCACGGGGAGAACACCGCGCCTGAGAAGCTCCTCCACGCTGATCAGTGGGGAAGCGAGGACCCGGTCGAGTAAAAGGGATTGGGCGGGTTGCACTTCGACCAGGTGCCATAAAACCGCCAGCACATGCTGAAGTTCTTCACTCCAGGCAGGAAGCCACTGGTCCGGCCGTATACGGTCCAGCTCGCTGCTCGCTTTGGACGACGGGGGGCCGCTTCGCCGCCTCAGCCAGCCGTCGAGTACGTTCTGTCCGCCGACCTGGTACCCGCGCACACCAGGCGTCACCGGCCCAAAGACACCGCTGCCGAGACGCAGCTCCAGGCGGTCCGAATCATAGAGGAATCGCTCAGGCAGCTCATGTCTACCGACCTGTTTCCGGTACGTGATCGTCGGCAGCGCTGTTTCCCAGATCTGATCAGCGCCCCCGGGTCGCCCATCCTGCGGATCGACGCACCGTTCGCCGAAGGTCGAAGCCCAGATCACGGTCCTGCCAATAGAGAGCGCCTCCGACCACAGCGCGGCATCCCCGGTGAGCGGCACGCGAACGCCTCGCGTGGTCAGTTCATCCCCGAACCGTGAGGTGAAGTCAGGGTGAGCGATGACGGCTGCAATGTACGCAGCCAGATCTTCCGCAGAGACGTTCCGGTAGCCGAAGGAGTTAGCCAAGTGCTGTAGGAGGCCGGGAGCCACGTTGGGTGTGCCGTCCTTCTGCAGGAGGGACAGAACACGCCCCCCTCGGCCATCGAAGTGATCAAGGTCTGGCAACAGAGCCGAGAAGAGTACGGCGGGCCCGGGGCCGAATTTCTTGGAGTGCTGCTCAACGATCCGTATCTGGTCGGGAATCTGGCTCTCCCACAACTCCGGTGAGCTTCTGTCGAGGACTCTGTTGTCTGGAATAAGCCACTGCCGGTCGAAGGCGCGGTAGGCGACCAGCACTGGTTCGGGGCAGGCAGAAGAGCTGTCCATCATCGACTGTTTCGGCAGTGCCGAGCCAGGCAGGGGATGTACCTGCCGGTCCACGGTTCGGCTGTGCGTCTCCCGGAACAGGGCTCGCTTCTCCTCGACGTTCTGCTCCGCGGTCAGTCTCCTCCATCGGGCCCGCAGCGTGTCGTTGTCCGTGGCATAGACCCATGTGCGCTTCGGCAGCACGCCGGGCAACGCCCATGGCAACAGGTCACCAAGGGCCGGATAAGTATCCCAGTCGCCCTCCGCCGCGGGGGTGAAAGGAGCCTGGGCGTCTGAACGCACGGGACGCCATTGCGCACTGTCAGGAGTGAGACCTTCAAGCTGCGCATACTTCTCTTCGCCTGTGCCCTCCAGAGCGACGTACCTGATGCCGGCGGGCTTCTCGTCGCCCCCACTGCGGACAAAAACGGCGATCATGAGCTGCTGTTGAACTCCAGGGAAGAGGCGTGTCCGCACCGGAGGCCGGATGCCCTCCGGGCTGAGGTCGATGATCCAGCCCTCCGAACACGTACGGCGCAGGTACTCCCTCATGCCCCGGAAACCCGGGCCACTCAGAAAACCCGCGGTGCTGATAAAGGCGACGATGCCACGGTGCGATTCAGGACGGTGCTGGTCAAACACCTTGTAGGTGGCCCAGCGCCAGAAGTACACGTAGAGATTCTTGAGCTTGTTCTCCTGGGTGCCGTTCCTCCCTCGGAGACGAAAGGCGTCGAGCAGAGGCGCGATGCCTTCCTTCTCGGAACCCGCCTCTACCCAACCTCCCTCGCCTTCGGCCCTCTCACGGTCCGGCGGGTTGCCGATCACAACGGTCACTTGCTGTTCCCGCTTGATCCAATCCGCTTGTCGGCTGTTCTCGACCAGCGCGTCGTCGGCGGGCAGAAAGGCGAAGAGCGAGGACCTCTCGTAGGGGTCGGCAAGAGTGTCGGCGAGATGGAGCCGCAAGTCGTCTAGCCGTGTGCGGGTGTCCTGCTCACGAAGGGTCTGGGTGATCCTCATCTGGGCGACCGCGTACGCCGCCATCTGCCGCTCGAAACCTATTAGTCGCCCTGCCAGCTGCTCCACCGCCTCACCGCGGAAGCCCTGTCCCCGTCGGGCCCGCTGCTCGGCGACCGTGTCGATGATCTCGCTGAGGAAGGTGCCCGTTCCCATCGCCGGATCGATGACGGTGACCTGGCCATCGGCGAAGCCCTCCGCGCAGTCGAGCCGGGTTCGCAGCACAGCGTCGGTGAAACGGACCATCATACGGACGAGTCGCGGAGGGGTGTAGTAAGTACCGGAACGTCTGCGCAACTCGGGGTCGTACTCCTCGAGGAAGTCCTCGTAGAGATACACGTGGGCGTCGGGTCGCTGCTTCGTGATCGACTTCCAGTCGACGGCATCTACCACTTGGACCAGGGTGTTGAGGCGACGGGCGAACTCGGCATCCACCCTTTCTGTCAGCAGTTGCAGGCGTGGCCCATGACCGTGTTCTCGACTTCCAACTCACTTGCCACTGCGGCGAGATCCCGACCTGTCAGGCGCAAACCCTCGGTACGGGCGAGGAGCAGAGCAAAGGCGATGGTCTGCGTGTAACGGTCGGCGAAGATGTGGTCCGGGTCCTGCCCGTCGGTCGATGGGAGGAGCACCTTGCTCCAGTGATGGGCGAGCGCGGTGAAGGGCTTGTGAGCACGTCGCCGAGCCGGCGCGCTTTCCGGCGTCCGCCGCTCGATATCGAGTTGCTCCAGCACCTCTGCTCGAAGGTATTGGCACAGCGGAGCCATGGAAGTCACCAGTCGGCGGACGGTGGTGATCCGTTCAGGTTGCCAGCCGAGGAAGTCGCGCAGCAGATCCCGCAACGAGGCGCCGTCCGGGTCAGCCGTGCACAGTCGGCTGCCGGACCGGTACAGATCTCCTTCGAGCCGGACTGTCCGGAGGGGAAGCGGGCCACCCCGGTACAAGCACCACGTATGTCCGTTGGTGTAGAGGACATTGGGGAGCTGCCGCATCAGCTCCCACTGCTCGCGATCACGCTTCGTGAAGCCATCCGGCGTGATGTCGTGGCCGGGTGCCTTCAACTCCAGAAAGCCGGTGACACGTCCCCCGCTCTCCACGGCATAGTCGGGCCGCACTCTCGCTTCCGGGAGAGGGAATTCCGGATGCAGACGGGAGTTCAGTCTCCAGCGTCTGCCAAATGTCTCGACGAGCTTCTTCACCGGCGGGCTGAGCGATGCCTCGGTGTCGCTGAATCTCAGGCCCTCCCTGCACTCGGCTCCGAAGTCCGCCACGAGAGCCCGAATCCAGTCCTCCGGCACGCCGTCCCCCTCCAGGCTGTAGCCCTTTGCGGTGGCTTACCACCGGCTCATAGCTTGAGCCGCAGCAATAAGGCGGGGGAGCGCGCTCACAGGGGCGCAGGGCGCATGGAGGGCGCGTTCTGGTGCCGATGGTCCTCAAGATACGGGTGTTGATGCAGTGGGGCCGATCCGGCCGAGGCAGACCTCGTCGCCGCGCGCATCTCGCAAGGTGCGAGGAGGAGCGCACTGTTGACTGTGCTCTTGTGCGGGGCTCCCTTGCACATTCCGGTCCGACGCCCCCACGGAATCACCGACACACGGAATCATCGAAAGAGGGCGCCTGGGCTCAGGCACCTCCCATCACCGTTCACAGCGTGAACCTCAAGCCGCTCCGTAGTTCGAGGGGCACTCGCGAGGTGAGAGACCTCGGGTTCCGCGGCTATCGGGGCTGCCACGCCCGTACGAGGTCCTCCGGTCCCCAGTGCGCGGTCAGCGGCAGATCATCGACCACCCCGCAGCGGGAGACCGCGACCAGCGGAGTGTCCGGGGCGGTACCGGGGACAGCGAGCATGTCGCGTACCAAGGCGTCGTACTCATGACGGCCGAAGGGCTGGGTCTCCAGCCACTTGACCGACCCGACGAAGTGCACCTGCCGGGCCACCGGTTCGCAGTCTGCACCGATGAGATCGATCTCGGGGTTGTTTTGACGGTTCCACCAACCGCCGATGGCCTCGGTCTCGGGCCACTTGTCATTGGGCATCAGACGCAGCAAGGACTCGCGGATCAGTGGCTCGACCGCTCGCCCGCGCCAAGTGGTCCATGACCGCTCGATGCGTTCCAGCGCCAAGTCACCGCGGCCACGCTCGATGAGTGGGATCGCGCGCGCCAGAAAGGCCAGCCAGAACCGCAGATACGGGTCGGCGATCCGGTAGCGCTTGTTCTTGCTATCCGGCTTGACGGACAGGGGGAGATCAGCGGCCAGGACTCGCTTGGCCTGCAGCATGGCCAGCAGCGGGGAGAGCGTGCCGGACGGCAGCGCGCTGGCGCCGCCGGCCTGGGCTGCGATCGCACTGAACGTGCGCTCACCGCTGCCAACCGCTTCCAGTACGGCCCGTGAGTGCGAAGCCTCGGGGAATTCGCCCAGCAGGGACAGCTCGCCAGCCACCAGCAGGGGCGAGAGGGGATTGGCGACCGAAGCCTGCAAGAACGCCGTACGCCCCATTCCCGGCCGCCATGACTGCACGATCTCGGGGAATCCTCCAGTGATCAACTGGGCGTCGACGGCCCCTGCGGCGTCGAGCTCGGTCATGGCCTGCACGTCGGCCAGGTTCAGGGGACGGACGGTCATTTTCGCCGCCCGGCCGAAGAACGGGTGCCCGTACGACTGCAGTGCCTCCATCACCGATGTATCGCTGCCAACCAGCAGCAGAAGCACGGGCTTGGAAGAGAGGTGACGGTCCCAGACAGTTTGGAGTGCGCCCTCGAATTCCTGATCCTGCTCGACCAGCCAGGGCACCTCGTCAATCACCGCGATGCTGGGTGAGTCATCGGGTACCGCGAGCGCCAGCGAGCGCAGGGCCTGGTTCCAGTCCTGCGCCTGGAGGCCGGCGACCAGCTCCACCCCCGGCAGTAGGGACTGCGCGAGGGTCGCGGCAAAGTCGGCGCGCTCCCTCACAGGGTTACGCCCCCGGGTGGCCTGGAACACCACGTACGGCGCTCCCGAGCGGTCGCAGAACTCCTGGACCAGTCGCGACTTCCCCACTCGGCGCCGGCCCGTCATGATCACAGCCCGCCCTCGAGTGGCTCCAACACCCTCTGCCACTGTCCGGTACTGCTCGGCCAGCAGTTCAAGATCTCCGGCCCGACCTTGGAACTCCACGACACAACCCCAGGGTGATTAACGTAGATAGATTATTCCGTAGATTGAATCTTACTTCATCTCAGGCGGCCTAGTGGATCGAGTGAGGGCGGGTACAAAGGGCGAGATTGCGTGGCTGGTTGAGCCACCGCCTTCGGGCCCTCTGACAGTCACCCACGAACGAAACTCACACGCAACGAGCATCGCGGCTGATCAGAAGCCGCCTGTGGAGCTGCGGCCGCTTAGCACACAAGCCCTGCCTAGAACCCAGCACGGTAGGGGTGAGCAGGGGTGATGACGGGTGACGAGGGATCAGATTTCCCAGCACCATCCCAGCACGGGTAAAAACCAGGGGCCCGACTCCGAAGAGTCGGGCCCCATCTGACCTGCATATTTGCCAGGACACCAACGTGGTGTTATTTCACCCGCTCACACATTGAAGCGGAACTCCACCACGTCGCCATCCTGCATCACGTAGTCCTTGCCCTCCATGCGCGCCTTGCCCTTTGCGCGGGCCTCCGGCACCGAGCCCGTTTCCACCAGGTCCGCGAAGGAGATGACCTCCGCCTTGATGAAGCCCTTCTGGAAGTCGGTGTGGATGACGCCCGCCGCCTCCGGGGCCGTGGCGCCCTTCTTGATGGTCCAGGCCCGGGTTTCCTTCGGGCCTGCCGTCAGGTAGGTCTGCAGGCCCAGCGTGTCGAAGCCGACGCGGCCGAGGGTGGCCAGGCCCGGCTCCTCCTGGCCCATCGACTGGAGGAGTTCGAGGGCCTCGTCGTCGTCGAGTTCGATGAGCTCGGACTCGATCTTCGCGTTGAGGAAGATCGCCTCCGCCGGGGCGACCAGTACGCGCTGCTCGTTCTTGAAGTCCTCGTCGACCAGCTCGTCCTCGTCGACGTTGAAGACGTACAGGAACGGCTTGGTGGTGAGCAGGTGCAGCTCGTGGAGCAGGCGGCCCTTCTCCGTGCCGGCCGTGATGCCCGCGGCGAAGAGCGTCGTGCCCGCTTCGAGGATCTTCTGCGCCTCCTCGACCGCGGCGAGGACCGCGACCTTCTCCTTCTGGAGGCGGGACTCCTTCGTCAGGCGCGGGACCGCCTTCTCGACGGACTGGAGGTCGGCGAGGATCAGCTCGGTGTTGATCGTCTCGATGTCGTCCTTGGGCGAGATCTTGCCGTCGACGTGGACGACGTTCTCGTCCTTGAAGGCGCGGATGACCTGGCAGATCGCGTCGGACTCGCGGATGTTCGCGAGGAACTTGTTGCCCAGGCCCTCACCCTCCGAGGCGCCGCGCACGATGCCCGCGATGTCGACGAAGTCGACGGTGGCCGGGAGGATCTTCTGCGAGCCGAAGATGCCGGCGAGCACGGCGAGACGGGGGTCCGGGACGCCCACCACGCCGACGTTCGGCTCGATCGTGGCGAACGGGTAGTTGGCCGCCAGTACGTCGTTCTTGGTCAGGGCGTTGAACAGGGTCGACTTGCCGACATTCGGCAGGCCGACGATTCCGATCGTGAGCGACACGTTGGCGACTTCCTGGAGTGAGGACTGGCGTGGCCCCGAGTGGGCCGGTCCACCAGTTTACGGGCGTGTCGGGGTTGCCTCTCAGCCACATGACGTCGAACTCAGTGCCAAGCTCGGCCAAAGCGCGTGTCCAAAGCCGGATAGATGCCGTCCGGCGACCTACGTTGGTGGCGTGGAGCATCACAGGACGCGACCGCCTCGTCACCAGCAGCTACACCAGACCCCGCTGCCCCCCACCGGGGCGCTCGGTGAGACCGCCGCCCTCTACCGGGTCGCGGCCGCCCGGCCCGTGCGTCCGATGCCGCCCGCGGTGCAGCCGCTGCGCAGGATGCCCAAGCCCCGGCTCACCGGTCTCGGCGGCGGACTGTTCGCCCTGGCGTCCATGTTCCTGCTGGCCTGTGTCTGCCGGCTGCTGTTCGACGAGTCGGTGCCGGCGTACGGGCTGCTCTTCCTGCCGGTGAGCGCCGCGACCGCGCTGTGGGTGCGGCCCGCCGATCTGGTCACCGCGCCGATCAGTGTGCCGATCGCCTTCGCGGTCGGCGTGCTGCCCATCGCGGGCGGCAGCGAGAGCTTCGGCGGTCATGTGATGGGCGTGGTCACCGCCCTGGCGCTGCACGCCGGCTGGCTGTACGGCGGAACGCTGGTCGCCGGGCTGATCGTCACCGTACGGAAGGTGATGATCATGAGTCGGCGCAGGTCCCGCCGCTAGCCGGACCCCCTCAGCGGCCCGCCGCCGCCATCGCCGCGCCCACGATGCCCGCGTTGTTCTGCAGCTGCGCCGGCACTGTCTCGGCCCGCACGCCCTCGATGAGGGGCAGGAACTTGTCGGCCTTGCGGCTGACCCCGCCGCCGATGATGAAGAGTTCTGGCGAGAAGAGCATTTCGATGTGCGCGAGGTACTTCTCGACCCGGTGCGCCCACTGCTGCCAGCTGAGGTCCTCGTCCTCCTTGGCCTTGGTGGAGGCGTGCTTCTCGGCGTCGTGACCGTGCAGCTCCAGGTGGCCGAGTTCGGTGTTCGCGACGAGCCGGCCGTCGGTGAAGACCGCGCTGCCGATGCCCGTACCGAAGGTCAGCACGATGACCGTCCCCTTGCGGCCACGGCCCGCCCCGAAGGTCATCTCGGCGAGGCCGGCGGCGTCGGCGTCGTTGAGGAGCGTGACCGGCAGGCCGTTCAGCTGTCCGCTGAGCAGTTCGCGCGCGTCGGTGTCGACCCACCCGCTGTCGACGTTGGCCGCGGTACGGGTGATGCCGCCGGTGACGACGCCGGGGAAGGTGACGCCGACGGGGCCCGACCAGCCGAAGTGGCCGACGACCTCCGCGACGCAGCCGGCCACCTTGTCGGGGGTGGCCGGCTGCGGGGTCAGTACCTTGTGGCGCTCCTGCGCCAGGTCTCCACGGTCCAGGTCCACGGGAGCGCCCTTGATCCCGGATCCGCCGATGTCCACGCCGAAGATCTGCATGGACTCCACGTTACGGGCAGGCGCCCGCGCTCACTGGCCCGACAGGTCCGCCGCTTCGGCACGCAGGTCGCGGCGCAGCTCCTTGGGGAGGGAGAAGGTGATCGACTCCTCGGCGGCGGTGACCAGTTCCACGTCGGCGTAGCCGCGCGCGGCCAGCCACTCCAGGACACCGTGCACCAGGATCTCCGGGACCGAGGCGCCGGAGGTGACGCCGACCGTCGTGACGCCGTCCAGCCATGCCTCGTCGATCTCGTCGGCGAAGTCGACCAGATGGGCGTCGCGCGCGCCCGCGCCGAGCGCGACCTCGACCAGGCGGACGGAGTTGGAGGAGTTCTTGGAGCCGACGACGATTACGAGGTCCGCGTCCGCGCCCATCTGCTTCACCGCGATCTGGCGGTTCTGCGTGGCGTAGCAGATGTCGTCGCTCGGCGGCGAGATCAGCAGCGGGAACTTCTGCCTCAGCGCGTCGACCGTCTCCATCGTCTCGTCGACGGAGAGGGTGGTCTGGGAGAGCCAGACGACCTTGGACTCGTCACGGACGGACACGTTGGCGACGTCCTCGGGACCGTCGACCAGGGTGATGTGCTCGGGGGCCTCGCCGCTGGTGCCGATGACCTCCTCGTGGCCCTCGTGGCCGATCAGGAGGATGTCGTAGTCGTCGTTGGCGAACCGGACGGCTTCCTTGTGGACCTTGGTCACCAGCGGGCAGGTGGCGTCGATGGTGGCGAGCTTGCGCTCGGCGGCCTCGTCGTGGACGACGGGCGCGACGCCGTGCGCGGAGAAGACCACGATGGAGCCCTCGGGGACCTCCTCCGTCTCGTCGACGAAGATGGCGCCCTTCTTCTCCAGGGTCTGCACGACGTACTTGTTGTGCACGATCTCCTTGCGGACGTAGATCGGCGCTCCGTACTGCTCGAGGGCCTTCTCGACGGCGATCACGGCTCGGTCCACGCCGGCGCAGTATCCGCGGGGGGCTGCGAGGAGGACGCGTTTGTCACTGCGACGCGCAGCGTCTCCGCTCGGGGTGGCGGCGGGCGACGGGCGGGGAGTCGTAGCAGTCATGCCCACCATCGTAAGGCCGCGTCGGTCGGCGCAAGGGCCTCGGGGAGGGGCGGGGCTTCATCGCCCCGGGGTGCTCGCGAGGGCGGGGCGGGCCGAGCGGGCCGAACGGGCGGAGCGGGCGGAGCGGCCGTGTCGGTGCCACCCCCTAATCTGCGTACATGGCTCTGAATACGTCTGCGGATGCGCCGCTGCCCGTCGGCCAGGTGTCGCGGCTGATCGGGGGGTGGATCGACCGGCTCGGGACCGTGTGGGTCGAGGGGCAGATCACGCAGCTGTCGCGCCGCCCGGGGGCCGGGGTGGTCTTTCTGACCCTGCGTGACCCGTCGCACGACATCTCGGTCGGCGTCACCTGCTACCGGCAGGTCTTCGACGCGGTCGCGGATGTGGTGTCGGAGGGAGCGCGGGTGGTGATGCTCGCCAAGCCCGAGTGGTACGCGCCGCGCGGGCAGCTGTCGCTGCGGGCCACGGAGATAAGGCCGGTCGGGATCGGTGAACTGCTGGCGCGGCTGGAGCAGTTGAAGCGGACCCTGGCGGGCGAGGGGCTGTTCGCCCTCGACCGGAAGCGTGCGCTGCCGTTCCTGCCTCAGCTGATCGGGCTGGTCTGCGGGCGCGCGTCGGCGGCCGAGCGGGACGTACTGGAGAACGCGCGGCGGCGCTGGCCCGCGGTGCGGTTCGAGGTACGGAACGTGGCGGTGCAGGGCGTGAACGCGGTGACCCAGGTCGTCCAGGCGGTCAAGGATCTGGACGAGCTGCCGGACGTGGATGTGATCATCGTGGCGCGGGGCGGGGGCAGCGTGGAGGATCTGCTGCCGTTCTCCGACGAGCAGTTGGTACGGGCGGTGGCCGCGGCCCGTACGCCGGTCGTCTCGGCCATCGGGCACGAGCCGGACTCGCCGCTGCTCGACCTGGTCGCGGACCTGCGGGCGTCGACGCCCACGGACGCGGCGAAGAAGGTCGTGCCGGATGTCGGGGAGGAGCTGGACCGGGTGCAGCAGTTGCGGGACCGGGCGCTGCGGACCGTGCGCGGGGTGCTGGACCGGGAGGAGCGGGGTCTCGCGCACGCGCTGGCCCGGCCGGTGATGGAGCGGCCGCACCGGATGATCGAGGAGCGCGAGGAGTTCGTGGACGGGCTCGTCGGGCGGAGCCGCCGCACGCTGGGCCACCTGCTGGACCGCGCGGACTCCGAGCTGTCCCACACCCGGGCGCGGGTGGTCGCGCTGTCGCCCGCGGCGACGCTGGAGCGGGGGTACGCGGTGCTCCAGCGGGCGGACGGCCACGTGGTCCGCTCCCCCGAGGACGCGAGCGCGGGCGAGAAGCTCCGTGCGCGGGTCGCGGAGGGCGAGTTCACGGTGCGGGTCGCCGACTGACCACGTCACGCCCGCCCCTCCCACACGATCGTTGTCGTATCTCGCACCTAGGGTGGATCACATGGCCAACACCGACGAAGCCACGACGCTGGGCTACGAGCAGGCACGGGACGAGCTGATCGAGGTCGTACGCCGGCTGGAGGCGGGCGGCACGACGCTCGAGGAGTCGCTGGCCCTGTGGGAGCGGGGCGAGGAGCTGGCGAAGGTCTGCCGCCGCTGGCTGGAGGGCGCTCGCGCCCGGCTCGACGCGGCGCTGTCCCAGGGCGGGGACGAGCCCGCCGGAACTGCCGACTGAGCGGGCGCGGCCCCGCCCACGATGCCGCCCGCCCGCCGTGAGGTGGGTCACACTCCCCATGTAGTTGAAATTTAATCTATGGGTCTGCGGTTACACCCGGCGTAAAGATCCTCTGCTCGTCTCGGAAGGTACGCCAGCATGACCCTCGTTCTTGACTCCGCCGCCCAGGACCTCCTCTTCCGCGAGGCCCGCACCGCCAACACCTTCTCCGACGAGCCGGTGACCGAGGAGCAGGTTCAGGCGATCTACGACCTGATCAAGTACGGCCCGACCGCCTTCAACCAGACCCCGATGCGCGTCGTCCTGGTCCGCTCGGCCGAGGCCCGTGAGCGCCTGGTCCAGCACATGGCCGAGGGCAACCGCCCGAAGACCGCCGCCGCCCCGCTGGTCGCGATCCTCGCCGCGGACAACGAGTTCCACGAGGAGCTCCCGCAGCTGCTCCCCCACTTCCCGCAGGCCAAGGACATGTTCTTCGCCGAGCGCCCGGTCCGCGAGCAGTCCGCCCAGATCAACGCCGCCCTCCAGGCCGGGTACTTCATCGTCGGCGTCCGCGCCGCGGGCCTGGCCGCCGGCCCGATGACCGGCTTCGACTTCGCCGGCGTCCAGAAGGAGTTCCTGGACGGCGACCACACCCCGCTGATGGTCGTGAACATCGGCAAGCCGGGCGACGACGCGGCCTTGCCGCGCAGCCCGCGCCTGGCGTACGACGACGTCGTGACCACCGTCTGACACGCGTAGGCGGCGATCCGTACGCGAACGAGGCCGCCCGCCCCGGGTTCCGGGGCGGGCGGCCTTCGTGCGTTCGCGTGCGTGGTCGTGCGTGCGCGTGCGTGGTCGTCGCCGCGCGCTAGGACTTCTCGGTCTCCAGCGCCGCCGCCATCTTCGCCAGCTGCTCGTACGACGCCGTGCCCGTGACCACCGTCGTCGCGCCCTGGTCCTTGCGCACCAGCGCGTCGTACTTCGGGCCCTCCCAGCGCTGCCAGGTCTCGTCGCCGATCTGCTGCGTCTGCTCGGTCTCCGCCGCGTTCTGGCTGACCTTGCGGATGTACTTGTCCGCGGGAGCGGTGGACTGCTCGACCGCCACGTACTGCCCGTCCGGGTCGAGGAAGCCCAGGTGCCAGGCGTCGCCGTTGCTCCGCTCGTACGACACCGACGTGGGCCGCCAGTCCTTCGCCAGGCCCTCGGGGGCGGCGACCGGATAGGGGGCCGCGCGCCGGGCCGTCAGGAGTTCGACGCGGTAGTCGACGAGCCTGACCGGGTCGGCGTCCTCGTCATGGGGAATGAACATGTAGATGACCGCGACGGCGATGCCGATCACCGCCATCGACAGCATCATGTCCCGCACCGTCTGCTTGCCTCGCATACCAGCCACGGGTCCATCGTCCCCCATGCCCGACGGCCGGCTGCGCCAGGGGTTGCCCATTCCGAGCGGATACCGATATGCCGCTCATACGTGCCCCCCACTGCTCAATTTATCGACGTACCGATAGAGTCGCAGCACCCTCTTTCCGGCCGTCGTCGTACAGAAAGGTGCGCTCCGATGACCGAGCACAACAACTTGCCGTCCCAGCTCGAGGTCTCGCCCGAGGCTCCCGACCGCAACCTCGCCATGGAGCTCGTCCGGGTCACCGAGGCCGCCGCGATGGCCGCGGGCCGGTGGGTCGGCCGCGGCGACAAGATCGGCGCGGACGGCGCGGCCGTCAAGGCCATGCGCACGCTCGTCTCCACCGTGTCGATGAACGGCGTCGTCGTCATCGGTGAGGGCGAGAAGGACGAAGCCCCGATGCTGTTCAACGGCGAGCGGGTCGGCGACGGCACCGGCGCCGAGGTCGACATCGCCGTCGACCCGATCGACGGCACCACGCTCAACGCCAAGGGCATGCCCAACGCCATCGCCGTGCTGGCCGCCGCCGACCGCGGCACCATGTTCGACCCGTCCGCGGTCTTCTACATGGACAAGCTCGTCGTCGGCCCCGAGGCGGCCGACTTCGTCGACATCACCGCCCCGCCGTCGGTCAACATCCGCCGCGTCGCCAAGGCCAAGAACATGTCCCCCGAGGACGTCACCGTCGTCATCCTCGACCGCCCCCGCCACGAGGGCATCGTCAAGGAGATCCGCGAGACCGGCGCCCGCATCAAGTTCATCTCCGACGGCGATGTCGCCGGCTCGATCATGGCCGTACGTGAGGACACCGGCGTCGACCTGCTCCTGGGCATCGGCGGCACCCCCGAGGGCATCATCTCGGCCTGTGCGATCAAGTGCCTCGGCGGCACGATTCAGGGCAAGCTCTGGCCCAAGGACGACACCGAGCGTCAGCGCGCTCTCGACGCCGGTCACGACCTCGACCGCGTCCTGCACACGAACGACCTGGTCAGCGGCGAGAACGTGTTCTTCGTCGCCACCGGCATCACGGACGGCGAGCTCCTGCGCGGCGTTCACTACCGCGCCGAGACCGCCACCACCTCCTCGCTGGTGATGCGCTCCAAGTCGGGCACGATCCGCAAGATCGACTCGACCCACCGCCTGTCGAAGCTGCGCGCCTACAGCGCCATCGACTTCGACCGCGCGAAGTAGGCGGACAGGTAGACAGGGGCACCCCCGTTGTGCGGCGGGGGCGCCCCATTGGTCGAGTACGTACGGAGTCGTACGTACGCAGCGGTCAGCCGGCGGCCGCGATCGGGCCCGTCGGCGCGGCCTTGCGCAGCTCCACCTCGCGCCGCCTGCGCCGGGCCAGCACCACGCGGCGCTCGGCGGCCGTCATGCCGCCCCACACGCCGTACGGCTCCGGCTGGAGCAGCGCGTGCTCCCGGCAGTCGACCATGACCGGACAGCGTGCGCAGACCCGCTTCGCGGCCTCCTCACGCGACAGCCTCGCGGCCGTCGGCTCCGTGGAGGGGGCGAAGAACAGCCCGGCTTCGTCCCGGCGGCACACCGCCTCCGAGTGCCAGGGTCCGGCATCTTCCCGAGCCGGCCCCCGCTGGCTCGGGACTGCGGCGACCTGCGGGGACTGATGCGGCGGTTGCTGCACGGGTCTACTCCTGACGACGGCTTCGCGAGCGAGAGACGATGCAGCTGTCCCTACCCGCTGTGCGCGCGCCTATGCACTGAGTTCCGGTACTCGGAATTTCGCTCGGAATTTCGACCGGTTCTCGCCATGTCCGGCGTCCGGCGGCCGGCATCCGACGTCCTGCGTCAGTGCCCGAGGTGCTTGCGCAACCGGTTGTGCAGATCGACGAGGCGGCTGCCGCGCCTCGGCCGCGCCTCGATACTGCCGAACACCGAGAAGCCGCGGATCAGCACCACCGGGGCCTGTGGATCGGCGTCCTCGTTCGTCTTCACCTCGAAGTTCCCGAAGACGCCGGTGCCGAATCCGCGCAGGGTGATGTTCTCGGGAACCCAGACCTCGACACTTCCGAAGACGGACGTCGCGTTGATCTCGATGTGCTGCTGCTCGAACACCGCCTCGGTGAGGTCGATCTCGACGCTGCCGAAGACGGAGACGGCACGGGTACGTGCGCCGGGGCGCCAGCGCCCCTTGCGCGTCGAGCTGCTGAAGACGGCGACCAGGTTCTCGGTGGCGACAGGTCCGGGCGGCGTCGCCGGCGCGGCCCACGCGGGGGCGGCCGCCAAGGGCCGGTGCGGGCCGGCCGCGGGCAGGTCCCGTACCAGCGGTTCGAGTTCGCCGAGGGTCTTGGCCGCGTACACGCCGTCGATCCGCTCGGAGTGCTCCTCGGCGGTCAGCCGGCCCTCGGCCAGCGCGTCCCGGAGGATGTCGGTGATCCGGTCGCGGTCGGCGTCGGACGCGCGTACGGCGGAGGGTTCATGCTTTTCCAGGTCCACCCGGCGAGCATACCGAGACACGATAGATCGCGATAGTAGGGCGCGGCCGCGTACCGGGCCTTACCCGCCGGGCCGGGCGCCGGGTCTGGCCCCCGTACTGAGCCTTACCTCACAGACTCGGCGCGTCCGGATGGTTCTACCCTGGTTGACGCGCTGCCAATGGAGGCCGGCGCCGCTGTCTGCCGAGTGAGGAATGGCCCCGATGCCGGAGTTCACGTACACCGACCTGCTCCCCCTGGGAGAGGACACCACCCCGTACCGGCTGGTGACCTCCGAGGGTGTCTCCACCTTCAAGGCCGACGGGCGTACGTTCCTCAAGGTCGACCCGGAGGCGCTGCGCACGCTCGCCGCCGAGGCCATGCACGACATCTCGCACTACCTGCGCCCGGCCCACCTCGCGCAGCTGCGCCGCATCATCGACGACCCCGAGGCGTCCTCGAACGACAAGTTCGTCGCCCTCGACCTGCTCAAGAACGCCAACATCGCGGCGGCCGGCGTGCTGCCCATGTGCCAGGACACCGGCACGGCGATCGTCATGGGCAAGCGCGGCCAGAACGTCCTGACGGAGGGAAGGGACGAGGAGGCTCTCTCCCGGGGCATCTACGACGCGTACACGAAGCTGAACCTGCGCTACTCGCAGATGGCTCCCCTCACCATGTGGGACGAGAAGAACACGGGCTCCAACCTGCCGGCCCAGATCGAGCTGTACGCGACCGACGGCGGCGCGTACAAGTTCCTCTTCATGGCAAAGGGCGGCGGCTCCGCCAACAAGTCCTTCCTCTACCAGGAGACCAAGGCGGTCCTCAACGAGGACTCCATGATGAAGTTCCTGGAGGAGAAGATCCGCTCGCTCGGTACGGCCGCCTGCCCGCCGTACCACCTGGCGATCGTCGTCGGCGGCACGTCCGCCGAGTTCGCGCTGAAGACCGCGAAGTACGCCTCCGCGCACTACCTCGACGAGCTGCCCGCCGAGGGCTCTGCCGCCGGTCACGGCTTCCGTGACAAGGAGCTGGAGGAGAAGGTCTTCGAGCTGACGCAGAGGATCGGCATCGGCGCGCAGTTCGGTGGCAAGTACTTCTGCCACGACGTCCGCGTCGTCCGGCTGCCGCGGCACGGTGCCTCGCTGCCCGTCGCGATCGCCGTGTCCTGCTCGGCCGACCGCCAGGCGGTCGCGAAGATCACCGCCGAAGGAGTCTTCCTGGAGCAGTTGGAGACCGACCCGGCGCGGTTCCTGCCGGAGACGACGGACGAGCATCTCGACGAGAGCGGTGACGTCGTACGCGTCGACCTCAACCGGCCCATGGGCGAGGTGCTGGCCGAGCTGACCAAGTACCCGGTCAAGACCCGGCTCTCGCTGACCGGCCCGCTGGTCGTGGCGCGCGACATCGCGCACGCGAAGATCAAGGAGCGGCTGGACGCGGGCGAGGAGATGCCGCAGTACCTGAAGGACCACCCGGTCTACTACGCGGGCCCGGCCAAGACCCCCGAGGGTTACGCGTCCGGGTCCTTCGGCCCGACGACGGCCGGTCGTATGGACTCGTACGTGCAGCAGTTCCAGGCGGCGGGCGGCTCGAAGGTCATGCTGGCCAAGGGGAACCGCTCCCAGCAGGTCACCGACGCGTGCGGTACGCACGGCGGCTTCTACCTGGGCTCGATCGGCGGTCCGGCCGCGCGGCTCGCGCAGGACTGCATCAAGAAGGTCGAGGTCGTCGAGTACGAGGAGCTCGGCATGGAGGCGGTGTGGAGGATCGAGGTGGAGGACTTCCCGGCGTTCATCGTGGTGGACGACAAGGGCAACGACTTCTTCACCGAGCCGGCCCCGGCCCCGACGTTCACATCAATCCCGGTCCGGGGCCCCGGGCTCGGCTAGCACGCCGTGGACGCCCTTCGGGCGTGTCCTCAATCGCCGGACGGGCTGATTTTCAGCCCGTCCGGCGATTGAGGACCGGGGTCTGGGGCGGAGCCCCAGTCCTGCTACGCGAAGCGCTGGTTCGGCGCGCCCGTGCAGGGCTGCAGGCGTAGTGGCTCCTTCGAGCCCGCCAGGGTCAGGCACAGGCCCGTCGCCGCCGCCGGACGAATCGTGTCCGACTGGCGTACGAACTGCTGGTTGGCGCCGCCGTGGCAGTTCCACATCACGGCCGCCGTGCCCGCCGTGTAGCTGCCGTTCGGGACGTCCAGGCAGCGGTCGTGGGTCAGCTCGGTGTGCAGGGACTTGCGGCCTGCGTCGTACCACCAGCCCTGGTTGCGGGCACCGTTGCAGTCCCAGCCCCCTACCTTGGCGCCGTTGCGGCTGCTGACGCCGTACACGTCCACGCAGGTGCCCGTGGCCTCGTTCTTCAGCGGCTCATACGCGTCGTCCCAGCCGCCCGGGTAGAGCTGAGGCTTTCCGGTACTCGCCGGGTCCGCGCAACTCGCCTCGTCCAGGCCCGAGTTGTAGAGCTGGGTCAGGCACGAGGCGAAGGCGGCGTGGCCCCGTACGTTCGGATGGAAGGACTGGCGCACCGAGTTCGAGTCCGGCGGGAAGGGGTTGGCGAGGTCGATGTACAGGCCGCGCGCCCAGGCGTCGTCCATGCACACCTCGTGGCCGTGGAAGAGGCGGGAGTTGTCGAGGTAGACCGCCCCGGCCTGCTTCGCCGCCCGGCGCATCCCGCTCTGGAAGCCGGGTACGGCCGCGTTGCGGGCCCAGACCGCGTCCTGGTCGTAGCCGGTGCAGCCGCCGGGGATCTTGCCCCAGTAGCCCGGGTTGTCGTAGATGTCGGGGCCGATGGGGCCGGGGTAGCCCATGACGACCAGCTTGTAGTCGCCGTCGGCGTAACCCGCCTCCCGCATGACCGTACGCAGGTCCGCCACCGTCGCCTCGACCTTGGGCACCAGGCCGTCGATGCGGCCCTGCCAGCCGGGGGCGTACTTGGGCTCGCAGGCGCCCTGGAAGGTGAACCACCGGGTGACGCAGTCGGTGATCACCGGTCCGAACTGCAGGTCGTCGTTGGCGCCGGCGACCAGCAGCACCATCTTGATCCGGGTGTTGCGGGCCTTGATGGCGAGGTTGTCGCTCTGCACGAGTTCGTCGGCGTACTGCTTGCTGCCGCCGATGCGGATGTTGCCGGTGTACGCGCCGGAGCAGGACACGTTGTACGTGACGTCCGCGGGGATTCCGGTGCGGTGGATGGCGGCGTCGGGCGAGCGGTGGCACCAGTTCGACGGGCCGTTGGTGCCGGGTTCGTACGTGCCGACGCCCTCGCCGGAGATCTCGCTGTCGCCGAGGGAGATGAGGCCGGTCTTGCGCTCGGCGAGCGGGCGTTCGGCGGAGCTGCCGTAGAGCTTGGTCGCTTCGGCCGCGCGGATCGTCTCGAGTGCGGGTGGCAGCGGTGTGGACGCGACGCGGGTGGATGAGGGGGCGGCCGGTGCGGGGGCAGCCTGGGCCGTGGGGGTGATTGCGGTGAGTCCGCCGAGGGCGGCCGCGAGTGCCGCGAGAGCGGCGACGGTACATCTGAGTCTGGGTCTGGGTCTGGTGCGTGCCATGTACGCCTCCCCGATTTCAGGTGTTACCGAAGGTATTTACTGGCCGGTAAGAGACTTGGGAACACTTCGAACAAGACAATTGCTCAACTTTTTGGAGGGACGGCGAAGATGACTGCTGATCAGAACGACACCCGGTACCGCACCGAGCACGACTCCATGGGCGAGGTACGGGTCCCCGTGCACGCCAAATGGCGTGCACAGACCCAGCGGGCGGTGGAGAACTTCCCGCTGTCCGGCCAGCGCCTGGAGCGGGCCCACATCGAGGCCATGGCGCGGATCAAGGCAGCGGCAGCGAGGGTGAACGCGCAACTGGGCGTACTGGAGAAGGACATCGCGGGCGCGATCGAGGCGGCCGCGGCGGAGGTCGCCGAGGGCCGCTGGGACGACCACTTCCCCGTCGATGTCTTCCAGACCGGCTCCGGAACCTCGTCCAACATGAACGCGAACGAGGTCCTCGCCACCCTCGCCACCGAACGACTCGGCCGCGAGGTCCACCCCAACGACCACGTCAACGCCTCGCAGTCGTCCAACGACGTCTTCCCGTCCTCCATCCACATCGCCGCGACCGCCGCCGTGACCCGCGATCTGATCCCGGCGCTGGAGCACCTCGCGGCGTCCCTGGAGCGCAAGGCGGAGGAGTTCAGGGACGTCGTCAAGTCCGGCCGTACGCACCTGATGGACGCGACTCCCGTCACCCTCGGCCAGGAGTTCGGCGGATACGCGGCCCAGATCCGGAGCGGCGTCGAACGGCTGCGGTCCGCACTCCCGCGCCTCGCCGAACTCCCCCTCGGCGGCACCGCCGTGGGTACCGGTATCAACACCCCGCCCGGTTTCTCCGCCGCCGTCATCGCCGAGGTGGCCCACACCACCGGACTGCCGCTGACCGAGGCCCGCGACCACTTCGAGGCGCAGGGGGCGCGGGACGGGCTGGTGGAGACTTCCGGCCAGCTCCGCACCATCGCGGTCTCGCTCACGAAGATCTGCAACGATCTGCGCTGGATGGCGAGCGGCCCGCGCACCGGCCTGGCCGAGATCAGCCTCCCCGACCTTCAGCCGGGCTCGTCGATCATGCCGGGCAAGGTGAATCCGGTGGTCCCGGAGGCGGTGCTGATGGTCGCGGCCCAGGTGACCGGCAACGACACCACGGTCGCGGTGGCCGGCGCCGCCGGCAATTTCGAGCTGAACGTCATGCTGCCGGTGATGGCGAAGAACCTGCTGGAGTCCGTACGGCTGCTCGCCAACGCCGCCCGCCTGCTGGCCGACCGTACCGTCGACGGCATCACCGCCCACGTCGAGCGCGCCCGCGAGTACGCCGAGTCGTCCCCGTCCGTCGTGACGCCGCTGAACAAGTACATCGGATACGAGGAGGCCGCCAAGGTCGCCAAGAAGTCGCTGGCCGAGCGGAAGACCATCCGCGAGGTGGTCCTCGAATCCGGCTATGTGGAGCGGGGCGACCTGACCCTGGAGCAGCTCGACGAAGCCTTGGACGTGCTGCGTATGACCCGGCCCTGACCTGTGCGTTCACCTGGCCCGGCCGACGTCGTGATCTATACCGCAGCGGTCGGCGGGCCGCGCCCCTAAGATCTGCGCATGACAGGTACGACAGGCACTTCCCACTGGGCGCCGGGGGACCACATCCTCTGGCGCTACCGCGGCAACGCCGTGGAGGGAAACGGCCATGTCCACATCTGCCGCCCGGTGACCGTCGTCGAGGACACCCCGGATCTGCTTGCGGTGTGGATGGCGCCGGGCACCGAGTGCGTGAAGCCGGTACTCGCGGACGGCACACCCGTACATCACGAGCCGCTCGCGACCCGCTACACCGCGCCCCGCACCACGGTCCGCTCGCAGTGGTTCGGCACGGGCGTGCTCAAGCTGGCCCGGCCCGGCGAGCCGTGGTCGGTCTGGCTGTTCTGGGACCGCGGCTGGCGCTTCAAGAACTGGTACGTCAACCTGGAGGCGCCGCGGACCCGTTGGGTCCGCGGGGTCGACTCCGAGGACCACTTCCTCGACATCGCCGTGCATCCCGACCGCAGCTGGCGCTGGCTGGACGAGGACGAGTTCGACCAGGCCCAGCGGGCCGGACTGATGAACGCCGGGCAGGCCCGGCGCGTAAGAAGGGCGGGGCGCGCCGCGGTCGAGGTGATCACGGCGTGGGGCCGGCCGTTCTGTGACGGCTGGCAGGACTGGCGGCCGGACCCGCGGTGGACCGTGCCGGTGCTGCCGGAGGACTGGGACCGCACCCCGGCGCATATGACGTCATGAGACCCTTGATGCGCCCCCGGGGTTCAAACGTAGGATCGTCCTCCGTATGGCTGCGCAGCTGCAACGACGCTGCCATGCACAGGTCTTGACCGAACGTCACAAGAGGGAAACGAGAGGGGTCGAGAGGGAGGGAGTTGACGGTGTCCCTCCCGCTGAGCGGGTATACCGCGACTGAGTTGAGTGCAGCGCACATCCAGCGCAAACGGACGGAATCCCACGCGTGACGGAGTACCCCACCTCCCACGAAGGCCCGCAGCCCGGAGCTGCCCGGCCGACCGCGCCCGCGGACCCGCGCGGAGCGCTGCAGCGGCGTACCGGAACGGCCGCCGGAGCCCCGGCCGGCGCCCCGTCGGCCGGCGCCCCGTCGGCCGGCGGCGCGTCGCCCCAGCCGCGGTCCGCCGAGCCGCGCCCCAGGCCCCGGGAGGACGAACCGGGCGCCGCCGCGGACGGCCACGGCAAGACGGACGGCCACGGCAAGGCCGAGCCGCACGGCATGGCGGACGGGCTCGGCATGGCGGGTGCCGGGGCCGCCCCGGCGGCCCGCGGCCTCGCCGCCGATCCCGCGGGCATACGCGCCGATGCCGGACAGGCCGCCGATCCCGGGATGGCCCGCCGCGAGGGGGACCGGCTGCGGTTCGTGGGGGCAGCCACCCGGCGGATCGCCCGTGGCATAGACCTCGACGAGATCGTGCTGGGACTCTGCCGGGCCACCGTGCCGACGTTCTCCGACGCGATCCTCGTGTACCTGCGCGACCCGCTGCCCGTCGGAGACGAACGGCCCGCCGGTCCCGTCGTGTTACGGCTCAGGCGTACCGACCGGCTCCGCCCGATCGACGAGGGCACCGACACCACCGCGGACCCGGAGACCGACCCCGCCCGGCAACCCCTGTTCATGCAGGCCGACCTGCCCGCCGCCGAACTGTGCGAGATCCGCCCCGGCGGTGCGCTGGACGAGGTACTCCGGGGCGTACGGCCGGTGTTCGGCGCCTCCGCCGCCGCGCGCGCCGCGCTGCCGGAGCTGCTGGGCGAGGACGTTCCCGTACCGAACGGCAACCGGGCGATCCTCGCCCCGCTGCGCGGCCGGCGCCGGGTCATCGGCGCCGCGGTGTTCCTGCGCCGCCCGGAGCGGCCCGCGTTCGAGCCCAACGACCTGTTGGTGGCCGCCCAGTTGGCCACCCACACCGCGCTGGGCATCGACAAGGCCGTGCTGTACGGGCGTGAGGCGTACATCGCCGACGAGCTGCAGCGCACCATGCTGCCCGACTCGCTGCCCCAGCCGACCGGCGTCCGGCTCGCCAGCCGCTATCTGCCGGCCGCCGAGACGGCGCGGGTCGGCGGCGACTGGTACGACGCGATCCCGCTGCCCGGCAGCCGCGTCGCGCTGGTCGTCGGCGATGTCATGGGCCACTCCATGACCTCCGCCGCGATCATGGGCCAGCTGCGCACGACCGCGCAGACCCTGGCCCAGCTGGACCTGCCCCCGGCCGAGGTGCTGCACCACCTCGACGAGCAGGCCCAGCGGCTCGGCTCGGACCGCATGGCGACCTGCCTGTACGCGGTGTACGACCCGGTCTCGCACCGGATCACCATCGCCAACGCCGGCCACCCGCCGCCCGTTCTGCTGCACCTCGGCGGCCGCGCCGAGGTACTGCGGGTGCCGCCCGGCGCGCCCATCGGCGTCGGCGGGGTCGACTTCGAGGCGGTCGAGCTGGACGCCCCGGCCGGCGCCACGCTGCTCCTCTACACCGACGGCCTGGTCGAGTCCCGGCTGCGTGACGTCTGGACCGGTATCGAACAGCTGCGTGAGCGGCTGGCCGCCACCGCCCAGCTGACCGGGCCGGACCATCCGCCGCCGCTGGAGGCGCTCTGCGACGAGGTCCTCGACATGCTCGGCCCGGGTGACCGGGACGACGACATCGCGCTGCTCGCCGCCCGTTTCGACGGGATCGCGCCGAGCGATGTCGCGTACTGGTTCCTGGAGCCGGAGGAGCGCGCCCCCGGCCGGGCCCGCCGCCTGGCCCGGCGGGCGCTGGCCCGCTGGGACCTGGAGGAGCTCTCGGACTCGGTGGAGCTGCTGGTCAGCGAGGTGGTGACAAACGCCGTGCGGTACGCCGAGCGGCCCGTCACGCTGCGGCTGCTGCGTACGGACGTACTGCGCTGCGAGGTCGGCGACGACTCGCCGCAGTTGCCGCGGCAGCGCCGGGCCCGGGACACCGACGAGGGCGGGCGGGGCCTGTTCCTGGTCAACCGGCTGGCGCGGCGGTGGGGCGCGACCCGGCTGAGCAGCGGAAAGGTGGTCTGGTTCGAGCTGGCGGCGCCTTCTCGGAGCTAGCGGGTGACGGCGCGTCACGCTCTGTACGCGGACCAGAACTGGACCGGGTCCAAGTGTTGCCGACGTCGCGCCTGCGGAGTGACTGCTCTGGTGGGACCGGATCGGCCCGAACTACGCGCAGCTGCCGCCCAACCGGCCGCGCTCGCAGGTCAACACGTACGCGAAGGACGGCCCGATGCGGTACGACGCGCCCCGGGCGGCCCGCCCGTACGCACCGAACTCCTACGGCGGCCAGCCGGGCACGATGGTCCGCCAGGTCCTGGACGACGCGGCGCGCGACCGGTTCGTCTCCAACGTCAGCGGCCACCTGAGCGCCGGGGTCACGCGCCCGGTGCTGGACCGGGCGGTGCGGCTCTGGCGCAATATCGACAACGAGGTCGGCGACCGGATCGCCGAGAACGTGAACGGCGGCTGACCGCCCGCTCCCGCTTCCCGGCCGCCGGACAGGCCTACGGCTTCGGCGGCCGGAGGGTGTCTTCCTCGCCTCCGGTGTCGCCGCCCGTGCTGGTGCCGCCGTTGGTGCCGCCCGTGTCACCGCCGGTGTCGCCGCCGCCGGTGTCGCCGCCGGATCCGCCGATGAGGCCGCCCGGCGGGGTTCGCGACGGGTCGGGCGTGATGGTCGGGTCCGGGGTCTTGGTCGGCGGCGTACGCGTCGGGTCCGGATCGTCGGTCGGTGTGTCGGTCGGGTCCGGATCCTGCGTCTCGGTCGCTTCCTGGGTCGGGGTCTGGGGCGGCTCGACCACGCCCATGTCCGTCTCCAGGTCGAACCGCTGGTTCACCTCGCCGCCGGCCAGCGCGTCGGTCATGTACTGCTTCCAGATCCTGGCCGGGAAGCCACCGCCGTTGGCGCGGCCGGAGTTGGCGGTTCCGGTCAGTGAGACCTGGCCGCCGCCCTCCTTGGTGGACTCACCGAACAGTGCGACGACCGTGGTGAGTTCGGGCGTGTAACCGGTGAACCAGGCCGACTTGTTCTGCTCGGAGGTACCGGTCTTGCCGGCCGCCTCGTAGGAGCTGGACTTGACCGCGCTCGCCGAGCCCTCGTTGACGACGCCCGTCAGCACCTTGGTGACCGTGTCGGCGCTCTCGCGGCTGATCGCCTGCCCGCCGACCGACTCCGGCAGCTCGACGTCGCGGTTCTCGTGCTTGGCGGACTTCACGATCGACGGGGTGACGTTCTCACCGTGGTTGTCGAGGGTCGCGTAGGCGGCCGCCATGTCCAGGGTGCTGGAGCCCATCGGGCCCAGCGACATGGCCGGGCGCTCGTCGAAGGCACCGCGGTCCTTCATCCCGAGGTCGAGCGCGGTCTTCTTCACCTCGTCGGGACCCACATCCACGATCATCTGCGCGTAGACGGAGTTGAGCGAGTGGTTCGTCCCCTTCTGGACCGTGACGGGACCCCAGCTCTTGTTGTCCAGGTTCTGCGGGGCGAAGGCGGTGTCGCTGCCCTCCACCGGTCGGCGGCTGGTGCCGTCGTAGATGGTGTTGGGCTTGATCGGCTTGCCGTCCTGGGTCACGGACTCGTTCTCCAGAGCGGAGGCGAGCACGAAGGGCTTGAAGGTCGAGCCCGGCTGGTAGTCGGTCCGGGTGGCGTTGTTGATCCAGTGCTTGGTGGCGTCCGTACCGCCGTACATCGCGACCACGTGCCCGGTCTTCGGGTCCACCGAGGTCGCACCGGCCTGCACGGTCGCGTCGACCTTGTTGCCCTTGCGGTCGAGCTTGGACTCGAGCTGGTCCCTGACCGCCTGCTCGAGCTTCTTCTGCTTCTTCTCGTCGATGTTGAGCGTGATCGTCCAGCCGCCGGCGTCGAGGTCCCGCTTGGAGACCCCGGACCGCTCCAGCTCCGCCCTGGCCGCATCGACGAGGTAGCCGGTCTGGCCCTCCAGACCGGGCGCGGCCTTCGGTGCGTTGGGTACGGGGAACTTCAGGGTGGCGCGCTTCGCCTCGTCGAGCTTCCCCATGTCGATCATGTGTCCGAGGATGATGTCCCAGCGCTCCTGGACGAACTTCCGGCCGGTCGGGGTGGCCGCGTGCCAGTCGTAGGAGCTGGGCGCCTGAAGCAGAGCGGCCAGGTACGCGCCCTGGCCGACGTTCAGCTTGTCCGCGTCGATGCCGTAGTACGCCTGGGCCGCGGCCTGGATGCCGTGCGCACCCCGCCCGTAGTAGCTGGTGTTGATGTACCCCGCGAGGATGTCGTCCTTGTCCATGCGCTGGTCGACCTTGAGCGAGATCACCAGCTCCTTGAGCTTGCGGGTGACCGACTGGTCCTGTTCGAGGTAGTAGTTCTTGACGTACTGCTGCGTGATCGTCGAGCCGCCTTGCCTGCCCTTGCCCGAGAGGGTGTTGAGCAGGCCACGGGCGGTGCCCTTGAAGTCGATGCCGGAGTCCTCGTAGAAGGACTTGTTCTCGGCGGCGAGGAAGGTCATCTGGACGTCTCTGGGGATCCGGTCGAGGCCGACGATCTGCCGGTTCACCCCCTGGCCGGTGCGGGCCAGGACCTTCTTGCCGTCGCTGTACTTGTAGATGTTGCTCTGCAGCCGGGCCTGCGCGTTGGGCTGCGGTTCGTCCACATAGAAGTACAGCGCCACGAAGGCGCCCATCGCGAGCAGGCAGAGCCCGAAGAACGTGCCCAGCATCTTCCTCCAGGTGAAGAAGCGGCGTATACCGCCCCGCTTCTCCGCCTTCCTCGCCCGGCGCGCACCGCCCTGCCGTGCTCGTCGTGCTTCCGCTCGGCCCATGACTCCATTGCTCCGCTCGTCAACCCCCGACGTCAGCTCAGAAAGCTAACACCGCGCCTGTGGACAAAGGTCTGCCTATCCGGGCTTTCCGGACGTGACAATGAGCACCCGTCTCACCGGAACCGACTCCTGAGGGGTGTCCATGGTTGTGAGAGTGTGTAATCTGATATCAGTTTGATAGACCGCAGATCGACCGAAACGGGGACCAGTCATGTCCGAGAACGTCACCGCAGACCTCCCGCACATGCCGGAGCCGCGGGTCCGCGAGTTCGCCGCCCGCAGCATCGGCGGCGGGCTCGCCCTCCTCCTCGGCCTCCTCGGCCTGGCCGCCGGTATCACCCTCGTCGTCGCCGGCGCCGCGGCCGGTTCGGGCGGCGCCGAGGCGGCCCTGATCATCACGGGCGTCATGGTCGCCATCGCCGCCTTCCTCGCGATGTGCGGGCTGAACATGGTGGCGCCGGGCGAGGCCCGTGTCGTCCAGCTCTTCGGCCGCTACCGCGGCACGATCCGCACCGACGGACTGCGCTGGGTCAATCCGCTGACCTCCCGCGCGAAGATCTCGACCCGGGTGCGCAACCACGAGACCGCCGTACTCAAGGTCAACGACGCCTACGGCAACCCGATCGAGCTCGCCGCGGTCGTGGTCTGGAAGGTCGAGGACACCGCGCAGGCGATGTTCGAGGTGGACGACTTCCTGGAGTTCGTCTCCACCCAGACCGAGGCCGCCGTCCGCCACATCGCCATCGAGTACCCGTACGACGCCCATGACGAGGACGGCCTCTCGCTGCGCGGCAACGCGGAGGAAATCACCGAGAAGCTCGCCATAGAGCTGCACGCCCGGGTGGAGGCGGCCGGCGTCCACATCATCGAGTCCCGCTTCACCCACCTCGCGTACGCGCCCGAGATCGCCTCGGCGATGCTCCAGCGCCAGCAGGCCGGAGCCGTCGTCGCCGCCCGCAAGCAGATCGTCGAGGGCGCGGTCGGCATGGTGGAGATGGCGCTCACCCGGATCGCCGAGCAGGACATCGTCGAGCTCGACTCCGAGCGCAAGGCGGCGATGGTCAGCAACCTGATGGTGGTGCTGTGCGGCGACCGGGCCGCCCAGCCCGTCCTCAACACCGGCACGCTCTACCAGTGACGGACCCCGGCAGCCCGCAGGGCAAGCCGCAGCAGCGCAAGCAGGTGCTGCTGCGGCTGGACCCGCTGGTGTACGAGGCTCTGGCGCGCTGGGCCGGCGATGAGCTGCGCAGCGCCAACGCGCAGATCGAGTTCCTGCTGCGGCGCGCGCTGGCCGAGTCGGGCCGACTGCCCGGTGGCACGGGCCCGATCCCGCGCCGGGGCCGGCCGCCCAAGCCCGCCCCCGGCCAGGGTGCTGCGCCGGCGGAGGATCCCCGTACCGAATCGTGACAATCGCAGCTGACCTGCGGAGAGCCCGGAGGTGCGAAGCGCCTCTGCGCTTCCGGGCCGTGCTCGTTCATACCGGCCGTTGCTGCTGCTCGATGTACTGGCGGACGACGGTGAGCGGGGCTCCGCCGCAGGACCCGGCGAAGTAGGTCGGATGGGCCTCGCGCTCCTCCCGGCTGCCGGGAGGGCAGTCGTCAGGCGCGCCCGCCGCGTCAAACCCGCCACCGCAAGGGAGGCAGGAATCTCCCTCACTTACGAGGGAGGGAACTTCAATCGACCATGTCCCGGCTGCTGATGCTGAACGGACATGTCGAGCTCGACGGGATAGAGACCGGCGGCGGCGGTCCCGAGCGCAAGCGCTACGCGATCACCGCAGCCGGCGTCACCGACGTCGAGAGCTGTCTCGCGCAACCCGAGCCGTACCTCCAGTCGACGCTGTACACCAAGGTCGTCCTCGCGCCGCTCACCGAGCGCAGCGCGGCCGGCCTGCTCGACACCCAGCGGGCCGAGCATCTGCGCCTCATGCGCGAGCTCACCCGGCGCAAGCAGGGCGGCGACTTCGCCGACAAGCTCATCTGCGACCACGCCCGCTTCCACCTCGAGGCCGACCTGCACTGGCTGGACCTCACCGCCGCGCGCCTCGACCAGCTCGCCCAGGAGGTACGGAATTGACCGGCCCGCTGCTGACCGCCGACGAACTGCGCAATGCCGTCCTGCTGGTCACCGCGCTCAGCCTGCCGCCGCTGTGGGCGGCTGATGCGCCCGGAACGGCCCTGCGCACCGAGTGAGCGGCCCGCTCCCGGTGCGGGCCGGCTACTCTGCCGGCCACACCGGAAGCGGCCGCATCGCCTCCCGCAGCGCGTCCGCGAAGGCGGTGAACTCCTCCTGCCGGGCCGCGCCCGTGCGCATCGCCAGCGCGATCCGCCGGGACGGCGCCGGCTCGGCGAAGTAGCCGGTCGCCAGATACTCGTTACGGCTGGCCTCCACCCGCAGCGCCGTACGCGGGAGCAGCGTCACCCCGAGCCCGCCCGCGACCAGCTGCACCAGCGTCGAGAGCCCGGCCGCGGTGGTCGTCACCGCGGACCCGCCCGCCCGTCGCCCGCCACCACCCTCAGACGAGGGGCTGCGCCCCGCCCCTTCCGAAGTGCGCCCGGCCTCCCGGCAGATGTCGAGTGCCTGGTCCCGCAGGCAGTGCCCCTCGTCGAGCAGCAGCAGATCCAGCTCGCGCAGCGCCTCGCGCGGAATGTCGCTGCGCCCCGCCAGCCAGTGGTCACGCGGCGCGACCAGCACGAAATCCTCGTCGAACAGCGGCAGTTCGGTCACTCCCGGCATCCCCAGCGGCACCGCGAGCAGCAGCAGGTCCAACCGCCCGCCGGACAGCCCGTCCAGCAGCGAGGCCGTCTGCTCCTCGTGCACCTGGAGGTCGAGTTCCGGGTACCGCTCATGGATCAGCCAGAGCACCGTCGGCAGCAGATAGGGCGCCACCGTGGGGATCACCCCGAGCCGCAGCACCCCGGTGAAGGGCGCCCGCACCGCCTCGGCCTCCTCCATCAGCTCCCCGACCGCGTCGAGCACCGCCTTGGTCCGTACGGCGAGCCGCTCCCCGGCGGCCGAGAGCAGCACCTTCCGCGTCGTACGCTCCAGCAGCTGTACGCCGAGTGTGTCCTCCAGCGCCGAGACGGCCCCCGACAGCGCGGGCTGACTCATCCCGATCGCGGCGGCCGCGTCGCGGAAGTGCAGATACTCGGCCACGGCGGCGAAGGCGCGCAGCTGCGCGAGGGTGGGCTGCTTGCCCCTGCTCGCTCCCCTGTTACTGGCAGAATTGCCGGCAGACACTGATAGGTACCTCCGATCACGATGACCCAGTCTAGCTATTTCCGTGATCAATGGCCGCCATGCCACCATCGGCGATCCGTCCAACCCCGTGGAACGCCCCCAAAAAGGGCCTCTTCCTCACTGCAAGGAGAGTTTGTGCTCACTGTCGGTGACAAGTTCCCCGCGTTCGATCTGACCGCCTGCGTCTCGCTGGAGAGCGGCAAGGAGTTCGAGCAGATCAACCACAAGACCTACGAAGGCAAGTGGAAGATCATCTTCGCGTGGCCCAAGGACTTCACCTTCGTGTGCCCGACCGAGATCGCCGCCTTCGGCAAGCTGAACGACGAGTTCGCCGACCGCGACGCCCAGGTGCTCGGCTTCTCCGGCGACTCCGAGTTCGTCCACCACGCCTGGCGCAAGGACCACGCCGACCTGCGTGACCTGCCCTTCCCGATGATGGCCGACTCCAGGCACGAGCTGATGCGCGACCTCGGCATCGAGGGCGAGGACGGCTTCGCCAAGCGCGCCGTCTTCATCGTCGACCAGAACAACGAGATCCAGTTCGCCATGGTGACCGCCGGTTCCGTCGGTCGTAACCCCAAGGAGGTCCTGCGGGTCCTCGACGCGCTGCAGACCGACGAGCTGTGCCCGTGCAACTGGAAGTCCGGCGAGGAGACCCTCGACCCGGTCAAGCTGCTGGCCGGTGAGTGACCCATGGCCCTCGACGAGCTGAAGTCCGCGATCCCGGACTACGCCAAGGACCTGCGACTGAACCTCGGTTCGGTCATCGGCAACAGCGACCTGCCCCAGCAGCAGCTGTGGGGCACCGTGCTCGCCTGCGCGATCGCCTCGCGCTCGCCGAAGGTGCTGCGTGAGCTGGAGCCGGAGGCCAAGGCGAACCTCTCCGCCGAGGCGTACACGGCCGCCAAGTCGGCTGCCGCCGTCATGGCCATGAACAACGTCTTCTACCGGACCCGGCACCTGCTGTCGGACCCCGAGTACGGGACACTGCGCGCGGGCCTGCGGATGAACGTCATCGGCAACCCGGGCGTGGAGAAGGTCGACTTCGAGCTGTGGTCGCTGGCCGTCTCCGCGATCAACGGCTGCGGCCAGTGCCTCGACTCGCACGAGCAGGTGCTGCGCAAGGCCGGCGTGGACCGCGAGACGATCCAGGAGGCGTTCAAGATCGCCTCGGTGATCCAGGCGGTCGGCGTGACCCTCGACTCCGAGGCCGTCCTCGCCGCCGAGTAGTCGCTCGTACGCACGCGAAGGGGCCCACCGTCCGGAATTCCGGACGGTGGGCCCCTTCGTTCACTCGTACGAGTGCACGTTCCGTTACCGGACATGCCGGGGCGGCCGGGCCTACGATGATGCTCTCGACACCAGCCACCAGGAGGCGCCATGTCTGCCGCAGCAGTCGAGCAGCCCCATCGCGACACGCCGGCGACCCTGCTCGAAGCAGCCAACCAGCTCATGGAGCAGAACCCCGGCTTCCGCGTCGAGATCATCGGAGGAGTCATCGTCGTGACCCCGCCCCCGGATTTCCCACATGCTCGCGCTCTGACCGACCTGATGATCCCCTTCCTCGCGGCCGGGCTGCACGGCGGAGAGACCTCGGTCGCCCAGGGTGTCGGCGTCTGGCTCCCTGACGGTCCGGAGGACTATGCCATCCCCGACTTCGCCGTGGTTGACGCGGATATCGAAGAGCACCTCATCGAGAACAACTGCTACGACCCCGCCTGCTTCCGCCTGGTCCTGGAAGTCACCAGCAGCAACTACAACAACGACCTGCGGAACAAGGTCCGCGCATACGCCGAGGCCAAGATCCCCGTATACGTGATCGTCGACCGCAAGAACGGGCGGGTGCGCGTGCTGACGGACCCCCTCCCCAACGAGTACGACAAGCACGCCCTCTACGCACCTGGCCAGCAGGTCACCTTGCCGGAGTCGATCGGCGCCAAGGTCACCCTCGACGTCGCGGCCCTCCTGAAGGCCGGGGAAAGCCTGTCCTGACCCACCAGGTCAGCTGTCCCGTTCCGTCGTCGGCGCGTTACCGACCGCCGTCGCGCCGTGCGGCGCCGGGCCGATGCGGAGCGCCTGTCCGCGGGAGTACGCCCGCAGATAGCCGACCACCGTATTGGTCACGGCCACCAGCGGTACCGCCACCACCGCGCCGCCGATGCCCGCGACCAGGCCACCCGCGGCGACCGCGAGGACCACCGCGAGGGGATGCACGCGGACCGCGCGGCCGAGGATGAACGGCTGCAGCACATGGCCTTCGAGCTGCTGTACGGCGAGTACGACCACCAGCACCATCAGCGCGGTGAACACGCCCTGGGTGACCAGGGCGACGACCACGGCCAGCGCACCGGAGACGACCGCGCCGACGAGCGGGATGAAGGCGAACAGGAAGATGAACACGGCCAGCGGCACGGCCATGGGGACATCGAGGAAGTAGATGCCGAGGCCGATGAAGATCGCGTCGATCAGGGCCACTATCACCGTGCCGCGCACATAGGCGGTGAGCGTGCGCCAGGCACGCGGACCGGCGCCGGCGACGCCCGGCCGGGCCTGGCCCGGGACCAGCTTGAGCACCCACTGCCAGATGCGCTTGCCGTCGTACAGCAGGAAGAGCGTCGAGAACATCGCCAGGAGCATGCCGGTGAGGAGCTCGACCATCACGGTCACGCCCTGGAGTCCGGCCGAGGTGATCTCCTCGGTGTTCGTCCCGACCGTGTCGCTGAGGTTCTTCGCGATGTCGTTGATCTGCTTCTCGGTGACATGGAACGGGCTGTCCAGCGCCCAGCGCTTGAGCTCCTCGATGCCGTCCTTGACCCGGTCGGAGAGGTTGTCGAGGTTCTCCATGACCTGCCAGACCACGAACCAGCCGACGAGTCCGATGATGATGAAGCCGGCGACGGCGGTGACGGCCGTGGCGAGTCCGCGCGGCAGGCCGAGGCGCCGGAGCCGGGCCACGGTGGGCTGGAGGAGCGCGGTGATCAGGAGTGCCGCGACGAACGCGAGGACCACCAGGCGGATCTCGCTGATGATCCGCATCAACACCCAGAGCATGCCCGCCAGTACGAGCAGCCGCCAGCTCGCCTCGGCCGCGACCCGCATGCCCCAGGGGACGGCGTCCACGGGGTGCGGCCGGGCCGCGACGGCCGGTGAGTAGGCGGGCGGCGCGGGGACGTGATCGGGAGCGGGCGCGGCGGGCCGGCCTGCGGCCTCCTGCGCTATGACCGCTTGGCCCGCATGTCCCGCCTGGCCCTCGTATCCCGCTTGGTCCGCGCGATCGGCGACGCGGCCCGCCGGCCTCGCGCGATCCGCGTCCCCCGTGTCCGCGTCGTCGTCCGCCTGGCTTGCGGCGCGGCGCTCGCCCAGGCGCTCTTCCATCCGGGTCAGCCCGGTTCCGAGCCGGCCCAGCCAGCCTGGCATGTTCGACATGATGCTTCCCTTCCCCCCGGGCGACCGTACACGCGCGGAGCCCCTCACCGTAGGACGGCGAGGGGCTCCGCGAAGTTGACGTCGGCCGGCCCCTTTCGGTGCGCGGGCCGGACAGGACCTAGTACCAGTTGTTGGCCTGCCAGAAGCTCCAGGCACCGCACGGGCTGCCGTAGCGGCTGTCCATGTAGTTGAGGCCCCACTTGATCTGGGTCGCCGGGTTGGTCCGCCAGTCGGCGCCCGCGGAGGCCATCTTGGAGGCGGGCAGCGCCTGGACGAGACCGTAGGCGCCCGAGGACGGGTTCTCCGCGCGGTAGTTCCAGGTGGACTCGTGGTTCACGATGTTACTGAAGCACTGGAACTGGTCGGCCGGCACCATCTGGCGCGCGATGGCCTTGACCTGCTCGACGGTGTACGAGCTCTGCACCGAGAACGTGGACGCGTCGCGGGCCGCGGAGCGGCTGGCAGCCTGCTCGGCTTCCTTCGCCTCGCGCTCGCGCTCGGCCTTCTCCTCGGCGGCTTCCTTCTTCGCCTTGGCGTCCTTGGCGGCCTGCAGTCGCGCGGCCTCCTCGGCGGACTTCTTCGCCGCGGTGTCCGCGGCGGCAGCCTGGGCGTCGGCCTGCTGGGTCAGAGACGCGGTCTGGACCTGCGCCTGCTCGCCAACGGGTATGTCTGTGAGGAGAGTCGTGCCGGCTGCGGTCGCCTCGAGGTCGTTCGAGGGCTGGGTGTTGCCCGAGGCAACACCCACGACGGCGCCGACTGTGGTGACCGCAGTGGCAGATGCCACGGCGAATCCCCGGACCGAGATCCGGCTCACACTGTGTCCTTCCAGCAGCTTCCGCAGCGGTGACCTCGCGGACGCAATCGTGCCCCTGGCGCTGGCCTCCGATTGCGACTGGTCACTGGAGGCGCGGGCCCGTGGGCAACTCCCTTGCGGGGATTGCCGCGTGGTGCTCGGGCGGCATACGGCTAACGGCTGTTGAGTTGTGTGGTGCTCCGTACCTCTGGAGGTACAGGTGTGCCGTATGCGGGGCCTGACGGAAGCAAGACTCTGCCGGAAGCCGACGCCACGAAGCAATTCTCCGTTGCGTGTGAAACCTCACACCTCGTTTGTCCCAGCTGTTTTACGGAAAGGGGCGCGCAACGCGGCGCCGCCCGGCTAAGCTCCTGCGCTTTGCCGGGCGGCGCCAACTGCCTTGCCCCTTTTGCGTAGAGGCTTCTCTACGCAAAGGGGACGATCTAACCTTCCTCCAGCATTTCGGTCACGAGCGCGGCGATCTGCGAGCGCTCCGAGCGGGTGAGGGTGACATGCGCGAAGAGCGGATGCCCCTTCAACTTCTCGACCACGGCGACCACTCCGTCGTACCGGCCGACCCTGAGGTTGTCGCGCTGGGCGACGTCATGGGTCAGTACGACTCGGGAGTTCGCCCCGATCCGGGACAGAACGGTCAGCAGGACGTTCCGTTCCAGGGACTGCGCCTCGTCGACGATCACGAACGCGTCGTGCAGCGAGCGGCCCCGGATGTGCGTGAGCGGCAGCACCTCGAGCATGCCGCGCCCCAGTACCTCCTCGATCACTTCACGGCCGGCCACGGCGGAGAGGGTGTCGAACACCGCCTGCGCCCAGGGGCTCATCTTCTCGGCCTCGGTGCCGGGGAGGTATCCGAGCTCCTGCCCGCCCACCGCGTACAGCGGCCGGAAGACCATCACCTTCTGGTGCTGCCTGCGCTCCAGTACGGCTTCGAGCCCCGCGCACAGCGCCAGCGCGGACTTGCCCGTACCCGCCCGGCCGCCCATCGAGACGATGCCGATGTCGGGGTCGAGGAGCAGGTCGAGCGCGATGCGCTGCTCGGCGCTGCGGCCATGGATGCCGAAGGCCTCGCGGTCCCCGCGGACGAGCCGGACATTTCCCTCGGCCGTGATACGGCCGAGGGCCTTGCCGCGCTCGGACTGGAGCACCAGGCCGGTGTGGACGGGCATTTCGCTCGCCTCCGGCACGTACAGCGTGTCCTCGGAGTAGAGGAGGTCCACCTGCTCCGCCGAGAGCGCCAGTTCGCTCATACCGGTCCAGCCGGAGTCGGTGATGGCGAGTTCGGCCCGGTACTCCTCGGCGAGCAGGCCGACCGACGAGGCCTTGATGCGCAGCGGAAGGTCTTTCGACACGACCGTGACGTCGTACCCCTCGGCCTGCAGATTGCGTGCGACCGCGAGAATCCGTGAGTCGTTGTCCCCCAAACGGAAGCCGGCCGGAAGCACGCCGGGATCGGAGTGGTTGAGCTCGACGCGCAGCGAGCCGCCCAGATCCCCGAGAGGGATGGGGGCGTCGAGACGGCCGTACCGGATACGGAAGTCGTCCAGAAGGCGCAGTGCCTGCCGGGCGAAGTAGCCGAGCTCCGGATGGTGCCTCTTGGCCTCCAACTCCGTGATGACGACGATCGGGAGCACGACCTCGTGCTCGTCGAAGCGGGTCACGGCGTTCGGGTCGGCCAGCAGGACGCTGGTGTCGAGAACGTAGGTGCGCCTGTCGGGCATGCGGCGCTTTGTGCTGGTCACCACGGAAGGACGTACCCCCTCGGATGAGGTCGGGGTGCGACGGCGTCGCGGGCAGTAGGACCGGGCTCAGGCCACGATGCGCGGGCCGAGCGCCGGCCCTCCGTCGCGTCCACGAGGTTCGTGCGAACCACACGGTCGTCCTGGTGCAAAGGGCCTCCCGGGCGGACGACCCCATGCCGTCCACTGAGATGCGACGTCCTCCGACGGTGCTTTTCGGACGTCGACCTGGAAGGGGTATTCCCTCGAACACGCGCCGCCATGCCATGGCATATGACGGACGGTTCGTGAACGGCTGGTGAAGGCGCCGGGGCTGGTGGGGTGCAGGGCTTGGGGGTGTCCGGTCGATCAGGCCGGATCAGCGAGCGGCGGCTGGTGCACTGCACTCGCTCCGCTCGCTCCGTCTCGGCTCTTTGATTCATCCTCCGGATGCCGAGCGCAGCTGCAAGGCGGCCGGATTCGGCCATAGCGGAGCTATGGGTGGATTTGGCCAACGCGGCAGATGTGCGTGCGAGGCGACGGGAGCCCGGCATGATCGGCCGGACACCCCCTAGACTAGGAGCCGTAGCGGCGGTGGCGGGCCGCGTAGTCGCGCAGGGCGCGGAGGAAGTCCACCTTGCGGAAGGCCGGCCAGAAGACTTCGCAGAAGTAGTACTCGGAGTGCGCGCTCTGCCAGAGCATGAAGCCGGACAGGCGCTGCTCGCCGCTGGTACGGATGACCAGATCCGGGTCCGGCTGGCCGCGGGTGTAGAGGTGCTCCGAGATGTGCTCGACGTCGATGATCTCGGCGAGCTCCTCGAAGGAGGTGCCCTTGTCGGCGTGCTCCAGGAGGAGCGAGCGCACGGCGTCGGCGATCTCCTGACGGCCGCCGTACCCCACGGCCACGTTGACGAGTATTCCGCTGTTGCCGACGGTGGCCTGTTCGGCCTCCTTCAGTACGGACTGGGTGCGGGCGGGCAGCAGATCGAGCGTGCCCACGTGGTGCACCCGCCAGCGGCCGTCGGCGGCGAGGTTGCGGACCGTGTTCTCGATGATGCCGAGGAGCGGGCGGAGCTCCTCCTCGGGCCGGTCGAGGTTGTCCGTGGACAGCATCCAGAGGGTGACGACCTCGACGTCGGTCTCGTCACACCAGCCCAGCATTTCCAGGATCTTGTCCGCGCCGGCCTGGTGGCCCTGCTCGGTCGTACCGCCGGACGCCTTCGCCCAGCGCCGGTTGCCGTCGAGGATGACGCCGATGTGCTTGGGCACCTGGGCGTGGTCGAGTCGGCCTTCCACCCGGCGTGCGTAGAGCCCGTACACCAGGTCGCGCAGGTTCACGATCTTCCAGCCCCTCCGTGCAATGACTCCGTGCGATGTCAGCGTGGAATGTCAGTCTGTCCCCCGAGGCCGCCACACTACTGCGCACGGCTGTCAGCGGCCCAACCCAGGTGTGTCACAAGTCCGTGATAGGGAGGGAAGCGTGACTGAATCCTCTCTCCCCAGCCTTTACCGGGCGGACGCCGCGCGCTACGACTCCATGGAGTACCGGCGCACCGGGCGCAGTGGCCTGAAGCTCCCCGCCATCTCCCTCGGCCTCTGGCACAACTTCGGCGACGACCGGACGCTGGACTCCCAGCGCGAGATCCTGCGCCGGGCGTTCGACCTGGGTGTGACGCACTTCGACCTGGCGAACAACTACGGTCCGCCGCCCGGCTCCGCCGAGCTGAACTTCGGCAAGATGTTCGCACAGGACTTCTCGGCATACCGGGACGAGCTGCTCATTTCGACCAAGGCCGGCTATCTGATGCACCCCGGGCCGTACGGCGAATGGGGCTCCCGCAAGTACCTGCTGTCCTCACTCGACGCCTCGCTCGGCCGAATGGGTCTCGACTACGTCGACATCTTCTACTCGCACCGCTTCGACCCGGAAACGCCGCTCGAGGAGACGATGGGCGCGCTGGCGTCCGCCGTGCAGCAGGGCAAGGCGCTGTACGTCGGCGTCTCCTCCTACAACTCCGAGCAGACGGCGGAAGCGGCCCGGCTGCTGAAGGAGATGGGAGTCCCCGCGCTCATCCACCAGCCCTCGTACTCCATGATCAACCGCTGGACGGAGGACGACAGCCTGCTCGACACGCTGGAGGAGGCCGGCATGGGCTGCATCTCCTTCGTACCGCTCGCACAGGGACTGCTCACCGGCAAGTACCTGAAGGGCATCCCGGAGGGCTCGCGCGCCACGCAGGGCAAGTCGCTGGACCCGGAGCTGCTGTCGGACGAGGTCCTGCGCCGGCTGAACGGGCTGAACGACATCGCGCAGCGCCGCGGCCAGTCGCTGGCCCAGCTCGCGCTCACCTGGGTGCTGCGGGACGAGCGGATGACCTCGGCGCTGATCGGCGCGTCGAGCGTGAAGCAGCTCGAGGAGAACGTTGCGGCGCTGGCCGGTGCCAAGCTCAGGGACGAGGAGCTGACGGAGATCGACTCGTTCGCGGTGTCCACCCCGGGTACGAACATCTGGGCCGGGCGGGGCTGACACCGGGCGGGGCCGGCAGCAGCTCCACAGCCGGCCCACAGAAACGTGAGCAGAAAAAACGGGCCGGTCCGTGGGGGGGATACGGACCGGCCCGAGGGGGGGTTTCCACCATAACCCTTCGCATGCGGTGCGGCATGCACCGACTCACCGGGATTACGTCCCGAGTGCGCCCAGCAGCAGCCCGGTGAACGCCCCCGCGGCCATGGACGGGCCGAAGGGCATCGCCGTCTTACGGCCCGCCCGGCCCCGCAGCACAAGGCCGAGCCCGTACACGGCGCCGTACAGGAAGCCCGCGAAGGCTCCGACGAGCAATACCCCCCACCCGTACCACCCAAGAGCTACCCCCAGCGCGAGCGCCAGCTTGACGTCGCCGAAGCCCATGCCGTTCGGGTTGATCAGAAACAGTACGAAGTACGCGCAGCCGAGGGCGAGCCCGCCGAGCAGTGCCGGCCGCCAGGACCCGGCGGCGCCGGGCACCAGCGCGGCGACCCCCAGGAGCGTCGCGGCCGCGGCGGCCAGCGGGAGGGTGAGGGCGTCGGGCAGCCGGTGCACGGCGCGGTCGACCAGGGCGAGCAGCACGACGACCGGCGCGAGCAGCACCCACACGACCACCTCGGGCACGGCCCCGGCGGCCGCGGCGAGCGCCGCACACACACCGCCGGTGAGCAGGGCCGCGGCGGCCGGCCGCACGCCGTACCGGCCCTGGTCGGGCAGGGCGGGGGGCGGGGCCGCCGCACAGGGGCGGCAGCGCGCGGGGCCCAGCCATCCCGCGGCCGGGCCCGTGAGCGGGTGGCCGGCCGGGCACTCCGTACGCCACGGGAGGTCCGGCTCGACGGCGAGCCGGTACGCCGCACGCGGCAGCAGCAGGCCGGCGGCCGCGCCGAAGCCGGCGGCGAGGACGATCAGCAGCAGGTGCACGCTCAGACCATAGGGACCGGCGCGCCACGGGTCATGGGCCCAGGGGCCCGGAGCGGGGCCCGGAGCGGGCCCGGAGCGGGCCCGGAGCGGGCCCGGAGCGGGGCCCGGAGGCCAGTATCTGACCTATATGGCATCTACCGTCACCGCATGACGACAACCACGGTGTCCTGGACCGCAGCCAACGCCCGTCGCCTCACCCGGCAGTCGCTCACGCCCCCGGCCGGGAAGACCACCCCCGCAGAGGTCACCGGCGCCATGCTCGGCGCGCACGCGCAGGTGCTGTCCGCGGCGGAACTCTCGGTGGGGCTGCGGCTGGAGGGCGCGAGGGTGACGGTCGGCGGACACGCCTGACCTGCCGACCGTGGCCGACGGGCGTACGCTCGCCCCCGCATCCGACGTTCGACGTTCGACAGGAGGAGCTGGGGCCATGAGGCAGCGCCGGCAGGACGGCACGGGCAAGCTGACGATCGCCGGGCAGGACGCCGGAGACGGACACATACGGCTGGAGATCGCGGCCTCCTACCGCGCCAGAACCCGCGGGCTGCTCGGCCGCGACGGCATCGACGGGGCGATCCTGCTGACCCCCGCGGGCAGTGTGCACACGTTCCGGATGCGCTTCGCGATCGATGTCGCGTACCTGGACCGGGGGTTGAACGTCATCGCCGTACGGTCCATGCAGCCCGGACGGCTCGGCCTGCCGCGGCTGCGGTCACGGCATGTGCTGGAGGCGGAGGCGGGCGCGATGGAACGCTGGGGCCTGCGGCCCGGGGTACGCGTGAGTGTCGATTAGGGCCGCCGGGATCTCGGGCGGCCCGACCCCGGTCTCAAATCAACACCGTTCGGCCCTACTGCCGGCCACCGTCCATCGCCAGATCCAGCACCACCGCGATCGCGCACCCCGCCAGCACCGCTGCCGTGGGGGCAGCGATGCCCTCCACCGACAGCACCCGCCAGTTCAGGGCCATGTCCGCGGCCCGGTTCGCCAGCGGGACGGTCAGGCCGGCCACCAGGTGCGGGACGGGTCGGTCGCGGTGGGGTTCCGGGTGGATGCGGGACGCGGCGAGGGTGGCGAGGAACGCGCACAGCAGCGTCGGCAGGTGGAAGAGCAGCAGCCGCCAGCCGAAGGCGCCGGTGTGTTCCGCCGTGGAGAGTGGTTCGGTGACGGCGCTCCAGAGCATGTACTGACTGAGCAGCAGGACCACGATCCCGGCGGCCCAGGCCCGCATCAGCGCGAAGAAGGCCGGGGCCCGCGCGGTGCGGCTGCGGCTGCGTCGCTGCCAGGGGTGGGTTTCCTGCGAGCTGCTGCGCATGGGGTGGCCGCCTTTCGCGGGTGCGCTGGTTTCGCGGCACTGTACGGAAGCGGACGCTCCGGGAACATGGGCCCCAGGGCCCAGTCATTCGGGGGCCGGGCCCGGCGGCGCAGAGTGCGTACGGCATTGTTGACCGCGCTGTACCGAGGCGCGCGGGCACGGAGAGGGGTAGCGGCAATGGGGGAAAACCCACACGTCAGGGCGCTGACCGAGCTCATGCCGCCGGTGCACGGAACCGACGAGCAGGTCGACTGGGAGGCCGCCGAGGCCCTCTGGAACACCCGCTTCCCGGCCGACTACATGGCGTTCATGGCGACCTACGGCGGCGGCGGGATCAACGGCGAGGCGGGCGTACTGCTGCCGCTGCCGGAGCAAGGCCCCCAGTGGGAGCCCGGCTCCATGGCGAGCGAGACGGCGAACGCCCGCTACACCTGGGAGGCCGAGGGCGGTCGGAGCCCCCTCGACATCGACCCCGCCGCCATCCTGGCCTGGGGTGTCACGGCCGGTCCGGACATCCTGTGCTGGCTGACCACGGACGACGATCCGGACCGCTGGCCGGTGCTGGTGGTCGGCCGCCATACGTCGTCGACGTTCACGGTGCATCCGTACGGCATGGCCGAGTTCCTGCGCAGGCTCTTCCTCGACGACTTCGAGGAGTGCCCGGTCAGCCTCGTCTTCTGGGACGGGGCCCCGCCGCGCTTCGTGCACTGGCGCGAGGAGCAGCGGCGCTGGCAGGCCGGGCTGAACCCGGACACGGGCGATCCGGACCCGTACGCGGGGATGGCTGCCGGCTAGCCGGCTGGGCAGTCATCCGGCGATCGCGACACTGTCGACGATGCGGTTGATCTCCGCGTCGGACAGGGCGTCCCCGGTGGAGTTGATCCGTACGAGCACCGGCTCGTCGTCGGGGTCCATCGTCACGACATCGACGCCGCGGACTCGTTCTCCGCCCTTGGCGGTGCCGGCTGCGTACGTGTAGTCGATCCGTTCGGCATCCCGGTCCCCGATCCGGAACTGCTTGTTGCCCTTGATCTTGGCCCCCGGCTGCACCGAAGCCATCGCTCCCGCCGCCGCCGTGCCCGCGTCGCCCGCCTTCATGAAGCGCAGCTGTACGGCCACCTTGGCGACCTCGTCCCGGTTCTTGCCCGTACCCTCCACCAGCACGGCGGCGGCATCGGCCTTGCCTCTGCCGCCGGCGGGCAGTTCCGTCCATCCCTGGGGGTAGGAGAGCGAGACCGCACCGGCTTGCAGCTTCTGGCGTGCGTCGCCGGCTCCGGACGGGCCGTCCTCGGGCGCGCCGCATCCGGTCAGTACGCCGAGCACACCGATCGCGGCCGCCGCCGCGAGCGTCCTCGCGTACGAGTACCTGTACGTACGTGACATCGCGTCTCTCCTCCCGTTCGCCCGGGGTCAGTTCGCACAGTAGCTGTAGGGCGTGTACGCCCTGGTCCCGTCGGCCTTCGGGGCGCCCAGGAACTTCGCCTCCTCCAGCTTCATGTCGCTGTTCTCGAAGCTGAGCTTCGCGCCGAGGCTGAGGCCGAGGTTGACCTCGAATCCGTACTCCTCGGCGGAGACCGAGCCGGTGAACCGCTGGTAGCTCGATATCCCGTCCCGGAACATCAGCCGGCCGAATGCGTCGGCCGCGTCGGCCGGCATCCGGTCCGGTGCGCGATCGCCGAAGAGGTAAGTGAAGGGGGCGGTGTTGCCGCCGGAGCCGTCCAGCCAGTTCTCGACGGTCTCGCGATTGTCCCTGACCTCCTTGGCCTTGCGCGGATCGCTCTCCGTCGCCGCGTCCCCGGGTGGTGGGAACGTCAGGCTGTTGGTGACGACGTGCGTCTCCCGGTCCTTGTCCGTGCTCTGCGCACTGGCCTTGTCCTTCTTCGGCTTCCCGGCGGCGTCCGTGTCTCCGCTGCCGGCGTTCCGGTCTCCGGTGATCTTGCCGTTCTCAGTCCTGCGGGTCTCGATGGACTGGGTGATGTCGATCCGGGCGACCGACCCGTCCGCGTAGCGCATTACCGTCATCGTTCCGGTGCGGATCCGGCCCTTCTCCACTTTGTCGCTGAGGGGCCCGAAGGTGAGGTCGGCCGTACCGGCGTACTCCAGCTGGAACTGGTAGGTGTAGCCCTTCGTCGGCGGCTGAGTGGCGTTGTTGTTGGTGATGGTCGCCTCGGGGGCGATCTTGAGCTTGCCGCCGAGCTGGAGGCCGAGGCCGTTCTCGCTCTTCTGCGCCTTCTTCAGCGCGAGGTCGCCCGTACCTTCGAGGCTGATCCTGCCGAAGCTGATGTGCTGGTCGCCGAGGCGCTTGTTGAGCTTGTCGCGGAGGTTCGCTTCCTCGGCGATGGGGCCCTTGCCGAAGATGGCCAGCAGGCCGTTGCCTGCGGAGCCGCCGTGCGCGGCGGAGTGGCGGTTCGACATCTCAAGGGCTTTGAGGCGTTCGACGTCGTCGCGTAGCTCTTTGGCCTCTTCCTTGCTGTTGAACAGCCAGGTGTCGCCGTTGGTGACCTTGATTCCGGCGCCGAGTTCGACCTTCTCGCCGCCGAGCTTTCCTATCCTCGCGCCGACTTTCGGGGAGCCTTTGACGCCGACGGAGGCGGCGTCGGTGAAGGTGAGGAAGACCTTGGTCTTGCCGTCGGGAGTCTTGAACTCCTGCTCCTGGAAGCCGTATTCGCTGCCGAACGAGAACCAGGCGATCTTCGCCTCGGCGCCTGCCTTCTCCTCGACGGTGGAGGTGTTGCAGAGCGTGGGCTCGTAGTCCTTGTCCTGCTTGCCCGGCTTGCCTGCTGCTTCGGGGCCGCTGCCGCAGTCGCCGCCGAAGAGGCGGCAGAGGGCGGTCTGCAGGCCGCCGGTGATGGCGCCGCTGATGCCGGTCGCGGAGATCCCGGCGATGAGCGCGACGACCACGACCACCATGCCGAGGTAGTCGACTGCGGTGGCGCCGCGGTCCCGTCGGGTCCGTGTCACGGTCCGCACTCCCGTCTCTCGTGGGGTGGTGCCAGTGATTCCGGTCGTGGGAGACGGTAGAAGCGGGTAGGTGCGCCTGGCGTGGGCCCGAGGGCCCAACTCGCACCGGGCGCGGGCCTGGATTTGGCCGTGAGGCAGTTGAAATGAGTTGGCGGCGCCGCTGCGCGCACCGGCATCCTGTCCACATGCTGATCAGAGAAGCCACAACGGAGGACTGGCCCGCCATCTGGCCGTTCTTCCAACAGATCGTCACCGAGGGCGAGACCTTCACGTTTCCGCTCGACTTGAGCGAGGAGGACGGCCGCGACTGGTGGTTGCTGTCGGCGCCGAACCGTACGGTCGTCGACGTGGACGACGCGGGTGTGGTCCTCGGTACGGCAAAGATGAACCGCAACCACATGGGCAATGGCTCGCACATCGCGAGTGCCAGTTACATGGTGGACCCGGCGCACGGGGGGCAGGGCGTGGGCCGCGCGCTGTGCGAGTACACGGTGGACTGGGCGCGCGCGGCGGGGTACCGGGCGATGCAGTTCAACGCGGTCGTGGAGACGAACGAGTATGCGGTGAAGCTGTACCGGTCGCTCGGCTTCGAGGTACTGGGCACACTCCCGGAGGGCTTCCGGCACCCGACGAAGGGTTACGTCGGCCTGCACATCATGCATCTGGCCCTCTGAGCGGAAGCGGTACTTGGCCTGGGCCCGGGTCGGACGGTGCGGGCGGAGGCCGTCAGCAGGGTCTGGGTCAGTGCGGCGGACGCCGGAACACCGCGTGTGAGGCGTTTGCGGAGTCCGAACAGCAGGGAGATGCTGGGCGCGGACTTTCCTCACCTCGGGCAGACCAGGAGGTCGACGTGGTCGTGACGGCCGGGCGGCGGAGCCGGGACTTCGCGCTGCTGGCCGGGATCCTTGTGGTGGTGCTGGCCGGCGCGAACATCCCAACCCCTCTCTATGTCGTTTACGAGTCCCTCTTCGGCTTCAGACCCGACCTCACCACGGTGATCTTCGGTGTGTACGCCGTCGGCGTGCTGGTGTCACTGCTCTTCTTCGGCAGGGCCTCCGACCACCTGGGCCGGCGGCCCGTGATCGGCGCGGCACTGGTGCTGACGGCGGCGAGCGCGGCGCTCTTCCTCGCCGCGGAGAACGTCCTCATGCTGTGCCTGGCCCGGCTGGTCTCCGGCCTGGCCATCGGTCTCGTGGTGGCCCCGGCGACCGCCGGGCTGAGCGAGCTGGAGCCGGGCCGGAACGCGCGCCGGGCTGCGGTGGTGGCGACCTCCGCGACCATGATCGGCCTCGGTCTCGGCCCGCTCCTCTCCGGCTTCCTGAGCGAGTACGCCCCAGCACCCACGCGCCTGGTCTACGCCGTCTACCTGGGACTTCTCACGCTCGCGGCCGTCGCGCTCGCGCTGGTCCCGGAGACGGTGGCCGCGCGGGACCGGCGGATCGCGCCCCGCCTCGACGTCGGGCTTCCGGCCGCGATCCGGGCGGAGTTCCTGCCTGCGGCGATGGGGGTGTTCTCCGGCTTCTTCGTCCTGGGGCTCTTCGTCGGGCTGATCCCGTCGTTCCTCGGCAACGACCTGCACTGGACGAGTCATGCGCTCGGCGGGGCGGTCGTCTTCCTGCTCTTCGGCGTCGCGGCGACAGCCGAGCTGCGGGCACGCAGGCTCGCCGACCGGCACGCCCTCGGCGGGGGCCTGTTGGTGCTCCCCCTGGCGCTGGCGGTGATCGTGCTCGCTTTCGCCCATGCCAGCCTGCCGGCATTTCTGGTGGGCACGGTGCTGGGCGGTACGGCTGTGGGCCTGGTCTTCATCGGCGGGCAGGCGACCGTGAACCGAATCTCCCCGACGGAACAGCGCGCCGCCGTGACCTCCGCACTGTTCACCGCCGCCTACGCCGGTTTCTCGGTGCCGGTGGTAGCGGTCGGCGTGGCCTCGGTCCAACTGGGCACACTCCGCGCCACCACGGGCGCCGCCATCGGCTTCGCGGTCATCTGCGGCTTCGCCCTCTGGGTGCTGGCCGGGGCCCGCCGCCATCGCTCCGCATGAGCGAGCACGATGCCGCCGCCGGCTGACTCGGACCTGGCCCGAACCGTTCGGCGATCGCCGCCAGGGAACGGTCCACCCCCAGCTGCCGCGTGCCCGCCGCCCACCCGTCACTACCCAGCCCGGCGCAGGGCGACCGCCGCTGCCACGGTCGCGATCAAGCCCCCCCGTACCCGCCGCAAAAAAGGCCACCGGCGGTGCCGTGAGGTCCAGCAGTACCGTTCCTCTTGACTGAGCAGGAGTGAGCCCGCTCAGCCGCACGCCCCGAACGGTCTTGGGCGCACTGGTCCCCGGCGTACTCAACCCCGGGGCGGCGACACGCATCCTGTGCGTGGTCCGGGCCCGGGAGGTCGGTTCCCTGCGCGATCCGGCCAAATCGGTACGGCCAGAGGCGACGGGGAAGCCCTGAACCATCACTCCGGTGGAGCAGGGGCCCCGCACGCCGGCGCCGTACCCGGCGTCCCAGATCACACGATCACGTTAACCCGGACGGCCCAGGACGCCGCAAGCCCGGAAGCCGACCATCACACGATCGAGCTAAACCGCCCTCGTTCCCAGGGAGAGCCGTCGGCACCGTGCGCTGGATCAGGGTGTTGGTGGCCACATCCATCGCCGCGATGCCGAGGTCGCGCGTCGCCTGCACGGCGAACGCGGCGGCCACCGACCAGGCCAGGCCGGTCAGCAGGTTGCCCGCACTGCTCACCGCGAAGCCCACCAGCAGCAGTACGGTCATCGACAGCTTCGGCCCCCGGCTGCCGCCGAGCAGCGCGTACCCGGCGAACAGCCCGATGCCGACCGCCGCCAGCAGCAGGCCGACCGCCGAGTCGCCGCCGTGCAGGGTGTCCTTGGCCAGGAAGACCAGGGCCACGTCGTCGATCGCGTTGAAGGCAACCACGGCGAAGAAGCCGAGCCCGATCGCCCGCAGCAGCGGAGTGGTCACGATGTAGCGCAGCCCGTCCTTCGCATCGCTCCACATCGTCGTAGTCCTCGCGGCCGCGTCAGAGGCCGACGCCGCTGGCCGAGCCGCAGGCAACATGACCAGCAGGGCGGCCGACAGCAGGAAAGTACCGGCGTCGACAAGGAGCACACCGCGTACGTCCAGCAGCGGCAGGAGCAGGGCTGCGACCAGCGGGCCCAGCGTCTCGCCACCGTTGGTGCCCAGCCCCACGGCTGCGTTGGCGCCTTCGAGGTCACGGTCGCGTACGAGGGCGGGCACGATGGCGCGCGAGGCGGGCTGGAAGATCTGGCCCGCGATCGCGCGCAGCCCGACGAGCACCAGCAGTACGGGCAGCGAAGGCATCCAGAGCGCGATCAACGCCATCAACCCTGCCTGCACCAGCTCACAGGTCACAGGTCACAGGTCACCATGACCCGCTTGTGGGCGAACCGGTCAGTGATCGCGCCCGTCAGCGGCCCGAGCAACGCCGGTGCGAAGTCGCCGACGAGGAGCAGCAGCGCCACCGCCAGGGCCTGCCCGGTGGAGTCCGCGACGTACAGCATCAGGGCCACGAGGCTGAGTGAGTCGCCGAGGAAGGAAACCGAGCGGGCGGTCCACACCACGCGGAACGGCCGGTTCGCCCGGATGAGCCGGAACGCCCCGGCGGGCTCGTTTTCCACCCGCCGATCTTCCTGGAGGGCCCCACTGCCGGTCCAAGGAACATCCCGTGGACCGGCAGCGTGCCGTCAGCTAGGCAGCACGTGCGACGAAAGCCACCGTGTTGCGACCCTCAGGGACCACGTGCAGGTCGACCGCAACATCCAGCGCCGCAGCGAGCCTCGCCAGGAGATCGGAGGAGACCGGCAGAACCCCACCCAGCTCGATGGCCTCGACTTCGTCGGCAGACATTCCGAGCCGCTGCCCCAGCTCGGAACTCGTCAGCCCAAGCGCCATACGACGGTCGTAGACGAGCTGCCCCAGATCATGTGCGAGGCGAATCTGCTCGCGCTCGGCCACCACCGCGGGAGACTCCACGTACCGTTCCTAGAGACTGAGCGGGAGTGAGTCTTGTTTCCAAGACTGCTGCTCAGCCGTGCGCCCCGAACGGTGTTGG
>NZ_JANAVP010000001.1 GCF_024213665.1 Streptomyces sp. A3M-1-3 | reverse complement strand
GAAGCACCCCCGGCGCACGCCACGGCATTTACCACGCCCCCGGCGCGCACCGAAGGTGCGCTGGATCGCTGACCTGCGTAAATCCACGAGTCGAGGCGGCCGAATCCAGCATTGGAGGTGCTGTGAGCTCCGAAAAGAGCAACGGTCAGGAGACCGTTTAGGTTTTGGCATGGAAAAAAACTCCCTGACCTGCATTTCTGCAGGTCAGGGAGTTGATCCGGAGTGCCCCCGGCAGGATTCGAACCTGCGCACACGGCTCCGGAGGCCGTTGCTCTATCCCCTGAGCTACGGGGGCGTGTCGCCCTGTTGGCTGGCGACGGGTAGAACCCTACCAGCTCCTGCGGGGTCTCCAGGAAAGGGTATTTCCGCTCCCGTGGGCCCGTCCCTTGGGGTCCCATCCGTCGCATCGGCCCCACCGTTCCCCCTTGCTCCCCTGCACGGGGTGGAAGTGGGTAAAACCCGGACGCGGCCCAGGCGGGCAACCTACTCTCGAGTTGTGTCAGGCGCGTCCGGCCGGGTGCTTGTTGTTGACGACAACAAGGTCATCCGGCAGCTGATCAGGGTCAATCTCGAGCTGGAGGGCTTCGAGGTCGTGACCGCGGCCGATGGTGCCGAGTGTCTGGAGATCGTGCACCGGGTGCGTCCGGATGTGATCACGCTCGATGTGGTGATGCCGCGCCTCGACGGGCTGCGGACCGCCGCGCGGCTGCGTTCCGATCCGCGGACGCGCCATCTGCCCGTCGCCATCGTCAGTGCCTGTACACAGCACGAGGTGGACGGCGGCGCCGCGGCCGGGGTGGATGCCTTCCTTGCCAAGCCGTTCGAGCCGGCCGAGCTCGTCCGGCTCGTCCGGCAGCTGACGCGCCGCGAACGCAGGGAGGATCCGCCGTCCGCCGACGGCAGGCAAGGCGCCGGGGCGGGCCACAAGCGAGGCTGACGGCCGCCCCGACGACCACATGGCGAAACCGGTTCGCGGAAGGACCCCCCTCCTCCCATACGCTTGTCCCGTGACCCCCGCCGATCTCTCCCGCACCGTGCTGCGCAGCGTCCGCCGCGCCGTCGAGGAGGACGGGTTGCGGGTGGCCGTGCCCGAGCGGGTGCAGGTGGAGCGGCCCCGGCCCGGCGGGCGGGGGGACTACGCGACCAATGTGGCGATGCGGCTCGCGCGCGACGCCGGTGTGCCGGCGCTCCAGGTCGCCGAGGCGCTGCGGCACCGGCTCACGCAGAGCCGGGGGATCGCCGGCGTCGAGATCACCGGGCCCGGATTCCTCAACATCACCCTGGACACAGACGCCCGCCACGCCCTCGTACAAGAGGTGCTCCAGCAGGGGAGCCGGTACGGGCACGGCGATTCCATGAGCGGGCAGGTTCTGCGGTGCCGCCATCGCCGCGAGGTCCGTGCCGCCGTTGTCGCCGACTCCGTCGGGCGGATTCTGCGGTCGCAGGGAGCCCTCGTCCGGGTGACCTGCGACGAGGTTCCCGATCCCGACTGGGTGCATCTGCGCGTGGCCACCGAGTACCTGGCCGGATGCGTCGGCCCCGGTCCCGTCCCCGCCGCGCGGAGTGCCGGCGACCTGCTGCGCCGGTTCGGGCCCGACGCCGTCCGCTGGGCACTGCTGCGGCCCGCCGGTCATGACCGTCCGCACACCGGGGACGAGCTGCTCATACAGCGCGAGAGCAACCCGCTCTTCCGCGTCCGGTACGCGCATTCCCGTACCCGCGCGCTCACCCGCGCGGCCGCGGAGCTGGGCTTCGCCGGCGCGTACGAGGAAGCCGTCGGCGCCCCCGCGCTCCTCGGCGCGCTCGGCGAGTACCCCGCCGTCCTCGCCGTCGCCGCGCGGCAGCAGGCGCCCGACCGGCTGGCCCGGCATCTCGAAGCCACCGCGGACGCGTTCCTCGCCTTCCAGCACACCGTGCTGCCCCTCGGCGACGAGAAACCCTCGGTCGCCCACCGTTCCCGTCTCGCCCTCGCCCAGGCCGCCGGGACGGTGCTCGCCGGCGGCCTGTCCCTGCTCGGCATCGACGCACCCGAATACTTGTGACAGCACTTGTGACAGAGAGACAAGAACCATGAGCCGTTCCGCACACCCCGCCGGGCCCCGTCACGCGGATGTCCTTCCCGAGGGCCACTACACCGCGCCGCCCACCGACCTCAACGCCCTTGACGCGCACGTGTGGTCGCGAACCGTCACGCGGAACGAGGACGGCGTCGTCACCGTCGGCGGGATCGAAGTGACCCGGCTCGCCGAGGAGTTCGGCACCCCCGCCTATTTCATGGACGAGGCCGACTTCCGGGCCCGCTGCCGCGCCTGGGCCGACGCGTTCGGCAAGGACGCGGACGTGTTCTACGCCGGAAAGGCCTTCCTCTCCCGGGCCGTTGTGCGATGGCTCAAGGAGGAGGGCCTCAACCTCGACGTCTGTTCCGGTGGCGAGCTGACCACGGCCCTCGACGCCGGGATGCCCGCCGAGCGCATCGCGTTCCACGGGAACAACAAGTCGGTCGAGGAGATCGAGCGGGCCGTCCGGGTCGGGGTCGGGCGGATCGTCCTCGACTCCTTCCAGGAGATCGTCCGCGTTGCGCACATCGCGCAGAGCCTCGGCAAGCGCCAGCGCGTACAGATCCGTGTCACGGTCGGCGTCGAGGCCCACACGCACGAGTTCATCGCCACGGCTCATGAAGATCAGAAGTTCGGGATCGCGCTCGCCGGGGGGCAGGCCGCCGAAGCAGTACGGCGCGCCCTCAAGCTGGACGGCCTGGAACTGATCGGCATCCACTCGCACATCGGATCGCAGATCTTCGACATGGCGGGATTCGAGGTGTCCGCCCGCCGCGTCGTCCAGCTGCTCGCCGAAGTACGGGACGAGCACGGGGTCGAACTGCCCGAGATCGACCTCGGCGGCGGCCTCGGCATCGCGTACGTCTCGGAGGACGACCCGAGCGAGCCGTACGAGATCGCCAAGGCGCTCAGCGAGATCGTCACCCGTGAGTGCGAGGCCGCCGGGCTGACCACGCCCCGCATCTCCGTCGAGCCGGGCCGTGCCGTCGTCGGCCCGACCGCGTTCACGCTCTACCAGGTCGGCACCATCAAGCCGCTCGACGGCCTGCGTACGTATGTCAGTGTCGACGGCGGCATGTCGGACAACATCCGCACCGCGCTCTACGACGCCGATTACAGCGTCGCCCTCGTCTCGCGGACGTCGACCGCCGAGCCGATGCTCGTCCGCGTCGTCGGCAAGCACTGCGAGAGCGGCGACATCGTCGTACGCGACGCCTTCCTCCCCGCCGACCTGGCGCCCGGCGACCTGATCGCGGTCCCGGCCACCGGCGCGTACTGCCGCTCGATGGCGAGCAACTACAACCACGCCCTCCGCCCGCCCGTCGTCGCGGTCAAGGACGGGGAGGCGCGGGTGATCGTCCGGCGCGAGACGGAGGAAGATCTGCTGCGTCTCGATATCGGCTGATGCTCATTTTCCGGGGGCAAGCCCCCAGACCCCCACAAACGTCTCGCAATCTGGACCGGGGATAGAAACTCCCGTCCGGTGAGTGAGACTGGTCCCACCGTAGAAGTACAGGGCTGTGCTGATGAAAGGCGTAGGTCGATGATGCGTACGCGTCCGCTGAAGGTGGCGCTGCTGGGCTGTGGAGTGGTCGGCTCAGAGGTGGCGCGCATCATGACGACGCACGCCGACGACCTCGCCGCCCGGATCGGGGCGCCGGTGGAGCTCGCCGGCGTCGCCGTCCGCCGCCCCTCCAAGGTGCGCGAGGGGATCGACCCCGCCCTGGTCACCACGGATGCCACCGCGCTGGTCAAACGCGGCGACATCGACGTCGTCATCGAGGTCATCGGCGGCGTCGAGCCCGCCCGCTCCCTGATCACCACCGCCTTCGAGCACGGCGCGAGCGTCGTCTCGGCGAACAAGGCGCTGCTCGCCGAGGACGGCGCGGCCCTCCACGCCGCCGCCGAGGAGCACGGCCGGGACCTCTACTACGAGGCAGCGGTTGCGGGCGCCATTCCGCTCGTACGGCCGCTGCGCGAGTCGCTGGCCGGCGACAAGGTGAACCGGGTCCTGGGCATCGTCAACGGGACCACGAACTTCATCCTCGACAAGATGGACACCTCCGGCGCCGGCTACTCCGAGGCGCTCGACGAGGCCACCGCCCTCGGTTACGCCGAGGCCGACCCGACCGCCGACGTCGAGGGCTTCGACGCCGCCGCCAAGGCCGCGATCCTGGCCGGCATCGCCTTCCACACCCGGGTCCGCCTCGACGACGTGTACCGCGAGGGCATGACCGAGGTCAGCGCCGCCGACTTCGCCTCCGCCAAGCGCATGGGCTGCACCATCAAACTGCTCGCCATCCTGGAGCGCGCCGCGGACGGTGCGTCCGTCACCGCCCGCGTCCACCCGGCGATGATCCCGCTCACCCATCCGCTGGCCTCCGTCCGCGAGGCGTACAACGCGGTGTTCGTCGAGGCCGAGGCGGCCGGCCGGCTGATGTTCTACGGACCGGGCGCGGGCGGCTCGCCGACCGCCTCCGCGGTCCTCGGCGACCTCGTCGCCGTCTGCCGCAACATCGTCGCCGAGACCACCGGACCCGGCGAGTCCGCGTACACCCGGCTGCCCGTGAGCCATATGGGCGAGGTCGTGACGCGGTACCACATCAGCCTCGACGTGGCCGACAAGCCGGGTGTACTCGCCCAGGTCGCGACGGTCTTCGCCGAGCACGGCGTATCCATCGATACGGTGCGCCAGCAGGGCCGACCCGACGGGGACGGCGAGGCCTCCCTCGTCGTCGTCACCCACCGCGCGCCCGACGCCGCCCTCTCCGGGACCGTCGAGGCACTGCGACAGCTCGACACCGTGCGGGGTGTCGCCAGCATCATGCGTGTTGAAGGAGAGTAACCAGCAATGAGCGTCCGTACTCAGGGAACCGGCACCCATCAGTGGCGCGGCATCATCGAGGAGTACCGCGACCGGCTTCCGGTCAGCGACACGACTCCCGTTGTCACGCTCCGTGAGGGCGGTACGCCTCTCGTCCCCGCGCAGGTCCTCTCCGAGCGCACCGGCTGCGAGGTGCACCTCAAGGTCGAGGGTGCGAACCCGACCGGGTCCTTCAAGGACCGCGGTATGACCATGGCGATCACCCGGGCCAAGGAGGAAGGCGCGCAGGCCGTCATCTGCGCCTCCACCGGCAACACCTCCGCCTCGGCCGCCGCCTACGCGGTACGCGCCGGGATGGTCTGCGCGGTCCTGGTGCCCCAGGGCAAGATCGCGCTGGGCAAGATGGGCCAGGCGCTCATCCACGGCGCGAAGATCCTCCAGGTCGACGGAAACTTCGACGACTGCCTGACGCTGGCCCGCAGCCTTTCCGACAACTACCCGGTGGCGCTGGTCAATTCGGTCAATCCGGTCCGGATCGAGGGCCAGAAGACCGCGGCGTTCGAGATTGTCGACGCGCTCGGCGACGCCCCGGACATCCACCTCCTGCCGGTCGGCAACGCCGGTAACATCACGGCGTACTGGAAGGGCTACACCGAGTACGCGCGGGACAAGATGGCCACGCACAGCCCGCGCATGTGGGGCTTCCAGGCCTCCGGCTCCGCGCCGATCGTGCGCGGCGAGCCGGTCAAGGACCCCTCGACCATCGCCACCGCGATCCGCATCGGCAACCCGGCCTCCTGGCAGTACGCACTGGCCGCCCGGGACGAGTCGGGCGGCTTCATCGACGAGGTGACGGACCGCCAGATCCTGGCCGCCTACCGCCTGTTGGCCGCCCAGGAGGGCGTCTTCGTGGAGCCGGCGTCGGCCGCCTCCGTCGCCGGTCTGCTGAAGGCCGCCGAACAGGGCAAGGTGGATCCGGGGCAGAAGATCGTCTGTACGGTCACCGGAAACGGCCTGAAGGACCCCGACTGGGCCGTCGCGGGAGCGCCGCAGCCTGTCACCGTCCCGGTGGACGCCGCAGCGGCCGCCGAGCGCCTCGGCCTCGCGTAGCCTCGCGTAAACAGATGCCGTAAAGCCGATCAAGACCGTACATAGGAGCACAGGCGGCGTGCGACACGCATCGTGCGCCTCCTGTGCGCCCTATGTCGCGACAGAACCTTCCTTCGATAGGCTGTACTGAACCCGCCCCGCCGCATATGCCGCGGTGTTGCCGCAATGGCCCTCGGGTAGTTGGTACATCTTCGAAAATCTCGCAGTCTCACAAGGAGAGTCATCGAGCGATGGCCGGTCCAGCGTTCCGCGCCGCCGCCGTACGGGTGCGCGTCCCCGCCACCAGCGCCAATCTCGGCCCGGGCTTCGATGCCCTGGGCCTGGCCCTGGGGCTGTACGACGACGTGGTCGTCCGCGTGGCCGACTCCGGCCTGCACATCGACATCGCGGGTGAGGGGGCCGAGACCCTTCCGCGCGACGAGAGCCATCTGCTCGTACGCTCCCTGCGCACCGCGTTCGACCTGCTCGGCGGGCAGCCACGCGGCCTCGAGGTCGTCTGCGCCAACCGCATCCCGCACGGGCGCGGCCTCGGCTCCTCCTCGGCCGCCATCTGCGCCGGCATCGTCGCCGCGCGCGCCGTGACGATAGGGGGCGACGCGAAGCTCGACGACGCCGCGCTCCTGGAGCTGGCCACCGAGATCGAGGGCCACCCCGACAACGTCGCCGCCTGTCTCCTCGGCGGCTTCACGCTCGCCTGGATGGACGGCGGAGCGGCCCGCGCGATCAGGATGGACCCCGCGGATTCCATCGTTCCGGTGGTTTTCGTACCCGGAAAGCCGGTCCTCACCGAGACCGCCCGCGGACTGCTGCCCCGTACCGTCCCGCACGTGGACGCGGCGGCCAACGCCGGCCGCGCGGGCCTGCTCGTCGAGGCGCTGACCAGGCGCCCCGAGCTGCTGCTGCCGGCCACCGAGGACCGGCTCCACCAGGAGTACCGTGCCCCGGCGATGCCGGAGAGCGTGGCCCTGGTCAACCGACTGCGCGCGGACGGCGTCCCCGCGGTCATCTCCGGCGCGGGCCCCACGGTCCTTGCGCTGGCCGAGGACAGTGCGGCCGACAAGGTCGCACGGCTTGCGGGCGAGGGGTGGGCGGCCAACCGGCTGGCTCTCGACGCCGCGGGTGCGAGCGTTCTGCCGTTGGGCTCGTAGGGCCATGGTGCGGCGGGAGCGCGATTGCCGGTGACGGAGAGGGGGAATGTTTGTTGGATCCGGTAGTGTTAACCTCAAGTCTGCACCCGAAGCCTTTGTGGCTAGGTGCGCAGTGTCCCCCTCCGGGACCACCATTCTTCCGGGAGCCTCCCCAACTGCTTTGATCACTGCCAGGCAGTTTCGAGCACGCTCCGGAAATCGGCGTGACATTCCCACGCTCTCCGCAGCAGGGGGCTTCGCGCCGGAACCCATGCACGTTATTCCTCCTCCGCCGTCGTAAACCGGCGGACCACCGCCCCGGCACGGTCCACAAGCCAAGGACCGCAGTCGGACAGCACAACCGGTCGCCGAGCCAGACAGGCCGACGTCCGCTCCAGGGAAGGACCCTTCGTGAGCGACACCACCGATCTGATGGGCGTGACTGCCGACAACAGTGTCGACACCACCGCGCCCGCCACAGGTGCTGCCCCTGCCAGTGCCACACGGCGCCGCCGCTCCGGCACCGGCCTCGAGGGCATGGTCCTGGCCGAGCTGCAGCAGGTCGCGTCCGGCCTCGGCATCAGGGGCACCGCGCGGATGCGCAAGAGCCAGCTGATCGAGGTCATCAAGGAGGCGCAGGCCGGCGGCTCCTCGTCCGCGGCGAAGAGCGCCGACGCCGCCGACGCGGCCGAGACCAAGCCGAAGCGCCGCGCCACATCCAAGACCCGGACGGGTGAGGCGGCCGAGGCCGCCCCCGCCGAAAAGGCCGTGGCCCAGCAGCAGATCGACATCCCCGGTCAGCCGGCCAGCGACGACCAGCCGGTCGGCGAGCGCCGCCGCCGTCGTGCCACCGCGCAGGCGGGCAGCCCCGAGTCGACTGCCGTGATCACTGAGACCCGGCCCGACACGCGTGCCGAGGCGGGCGCCGCCACCGACGTCCGGACGGACGTCAAGACCGAGGCGCAGACCGACACCAAGGCCGAGGCCGCCGTCGGCGTGTCCTCCCAGGAGACGGCCGACGGCCGTGGCCGCCAGGACCGTCAGCGCGGAGACCGCGGCGACCGCCGTGACCGCGGTGAGCGTGGCGACCGTGGTGAGCGTGGCGGCCAGCGCGACCGTCGTGAGCGGGGCAAGGGCGACGAGCAGGGCGGCGGCCAGCAGGGCCAGCGTCAGCAGCGGGACAACCGTGGCGCCGGCCAGCAGGGCCAGAGCCAGGGCCAGGGCCAGCCGCGCGACACCGGTCCGCGGTCCGACGAGAGCGATGACGACTTCGACGGTGGGCGCCGTGGGCGCCGCGGCCGCTACCGTGACCGCCGGGGCCGTCGTGGCCGCGACGAGTTCGGTCCCGGCGAGCCGCAGGTCGCAGACGACGACGTCCTGATCCCCGTCGCGGGCATCCTGGACATCCTCGACAACTACGCGTTCATCCGGACCTCCGGCTACCTGCCCGGTCCGAACGACGTGTACGTCTCGCTCGCCCAGGTCCGCAAGAACGGCCTGCGCAAGGGTGACCACGTCACCGGTGCCGTGCGCCAGCCGAAGGAGGGCGAGCGCCGCGAGAAGTTCAACGCGCTCGTACGCCTCGACTCGGCGAACGGCATGGCCGCCGAATCGGGCCGCGGCCGCCCTGAGTTCAACAAGCTCACCCCGCTGTACCCGCAGGACAGGCTCCGTCTGGAGACCGACCCGGGCGTGCTGACGTCCCGAGTCATCGACCTGGTCGCGCCGATCGGCAAGGGCCAGCGTGGTCTGATCGTCTCGCCGCCGAAGGCCGGTAAGACGATGATCATGCAGGCGATCGCCAACGCGATCACGACGAACAACCCCGAGTGCCACCTGATGGTCGTCCTGGTCGACGAGCGTCCGGAAGAGGTCACCGACATGCAGCGGTCGGTCAAGGGCGAGGTCATCTCCTCGACCTTCGACCGCCCGGCCGAGGACCACACCACCGTCGCCGAGCTGGCCATCGAGCGCGCGAAGCGTCTCGTCGAGCTGGGTCACGACGTGGTCGTCCTGCTGGACTCCATCACCCGCCTGGGCCGTGCGTACAACCTCGCGGCCCCCGCCTCCGGCCGCATCCTGTCCGGTGGTGTCGACTCGACCGCGCTGTACCCCCCGAAGCGTTTCTTCGGTGCCGCGCGCAACATCGAGGACGGCGGCTCGCTGACCATCCTGGCCACCGCGCTGGTCGAGACCGGCTCGCGCATGGACGAGGTGATCTTCGAGGAGTTCAAGGGCACCGGCAACATGGAGCTCAAGCTCGACCGGAAGCTTGCCGACAAGCGCATCTTCCCGGCGGTGGACGTCGACGCGTCCGGCACCCGCAAGGAGGAGATCCTGCTCAACAGTGAGGAGCTCTCCATCACCTGGAAGCTGCGCCGGGTGCTGCACGCGCTCGACTCGCAGCAGGCGATCGAACTGCTGCTGGACAAGATGAAGCAGACCAAGTCGAACGCCGAGTTCCTGATGCAGATCGCCAAGACGACGCCGTCCGCCGGCAACGGCAACGACTGAGTTCAGAGCGTTACGCGCATCACAGGAATCCGCCCCGTCACTCGAGTGACGGGGCGGATTTCTGCTGTAGCATCGGTCAGCCGTTCCCTTCCCCCCACACGGCGTCAATCTCTGAATTCCCTTGAACAACTGGAGAGTTGCGTGCGTGTGTCGCGTCACGGCAGACCGGTCAAGAAGATTCGCAGACTCATAGCCGCCGGCGCCGCGGCTCTGGCTGTGCTCGGGGGCGCGCTGGTTGCGACTGCCCAGGCCGACGAAGGCGGGCCGAAGTTCCTCCCGCCGAAGAACAGCAAGGTCGTCAGCACGGCCAAGGCGTCTTCGAAGATCATCGGCGGTACGGACACCGCCTTCAGCAGCGCCCCGTGGATGGTGCAGCTGCTGTTCGAGTGGGACAACGACGGCACGTTCTACTTCACCTGTGGCGGCACCCTCGTGGCGCCGAACAAGGTGCTCACCGCCGCGCACTGCGTGACGGATGAGAACGGCAACGCCCTGGACATGCGCGGGCGCGGTCTCGTGCTCGGCGGCACCGCCAAGCTGGTCGGCGGCCCCGACAACAGCGAGGGCACGGTCGTCAACATCAGCCGCTCGTACTTCGCCGGCTCCTACAACGCCGCCGCGATCGACAACGACGTGGCGCTGCTGACGCTGTCCAAGCCGCTGCCGTACACCCCGCTGCAGCAGGCCTCCTACGGTGACACCGCGCGCTACGCCGCCGGTACCACCGCCACCACCTACGGCTGGGGCCTGACCAGCTCGGACCCGAACTCCGCGATGCTCGCGGACACGCTGCAGCGGGTGAACCAGCCGATGCACTCCGACGCCGAGTGCTCGGAGAACCTGGACACGGCGCTCGGCCAGCCGGGCGCCTTCAAGCCGGGCCACATGGTCTGCGCGGGCAAGGGCGGCACCAGCGACGACTTCACCGGACAGGCCACCTGCCCGGGTGACTCCGGCAGCCCGCTCGTCGTGAGCGGCCGCGTCGTCGGCATCACCTCGTGGGGCCCCGCGACCGCGAGCGAGGAGTGCAACGTCTACGGCACGTACGACGTGTACACCAAGGTCTCGACGTACACCCCGGCGATCCAGCCGCGTATCGACGACGCCAACTTCAGCGGTGACCACCGTGCGGACCTGTTCGCCCGCACCACCGGCAGCACCGGCTACACCTTCACCTCCAACGGTGAGAGCCTCGCCGCCCGCAAGGTGCTGGCCGGCTCGTACAGCGCGTACAACACGATCATCCAGACGGACCTCAACCGGGACGGCTTCGAGGACCTCATCGCCCGCCACAGCTCGACGGGCGACATGTACTGGATCCACCGCTCGGTGAGCAGCTCGACGTACGTCAGCACCAAGATCTTCAGCAACTGGAAGACGGTCCGCGCGATCGTCGCGCCCGGTGACGTGAACGGTGACGGCAAGGGCGACCTGCTGGCCGTCAGCGCCACCGGAGACCTGATGGTGTACCCGAGCTTCGGCAACGGGAAGTTCAACACCCCGACCAAGGCGGCCACCGGCTACCAGGTCTACAACCAGGTGCGCGGCCACGGCGACTTCACCAACGACGGCAAGGTCGACCTGATCGTCCGCCGCGGCGGCACGAACGACGTGTACCTGGTCAAGGGCACCGGCAAGTCCACCGCCCCGTTCGAGGCCCCGACGCTGGTGCGCAGCAACTGGTCGGCGTACAACCTGATCGTCACCCCGGGTGACGTGAACGGCGACTCCAAGGCCGATGTGATCGCCCGTTCCACGGGCGGCGACCTGTACCTCCTCAAGGGCACGGGCAAGGCCACGTCGGAGATCTTCGCCACACAGGTGAAGCTCGGCAGCGGCTGGAACAGCTACTACACGATCGGCTGAAACCGCACGTGAGAGGCGTATGACGCCCCTCCTCCCGCAACGCACTGTGCCCACCGCCACCGGCGGTGGGCACAGTGCGTTGTGCAACCCTTCTCGCTGCTCCGCCGTCTGACAAACGACGGGAAACCGTGCCTGATCTTCATGGCAGGGGGCATCAACACATCGAGGACTCGAGGAGAAGATGACCGAGGAGAGCAGGGGCCGGGGCGCACGCGCCACCGGCCGGCGCCGCAAACAGCAGCCGGGGCACCGTAAGGCGCTGACCGTCGCCGCGTGGGGCGCGGCCGGTGTCGTGCTGTTCGGCGGGTCCGGACTCGGTTACCTCTACTTCAAGTTCAACGGGAACATCCGAAGCGTCGACATCGACGCGGCCCTCGGCACCGACCGCCCCGACAACATCGACAACGGCTCGATGGACATCCTCGTCCTCGGCTCCGACTCCCGGTCCGGCGACAACTCCGAGTACGGCGCGGACGAGGGCACCGCCCGCTCCGACACCGCGATGGTCGTCCACGTCTACGAGGGCCACAAGAAGGCGAGCATCGTCTCCATACCGAGAGACACCATGGTCACCCGCCCCGCGTGCACGACGGACGACGGGAAGACCGACCCCGGCGGCCGGCGCGTGATGTTCAACGAGTCGTACACCACGGGCGGCCCGGCCTGTGCGGTGAAGACCGTCGAGAAGATGTCCGGCACGCGCATGGACCACTACATAGAGGTCGACTTCTCCGGCTTCAAGGAGATCATCGACAAGCTCGGCGGGGTCGACATCACCACCACGCGGGCGATCAAGGACACGAAGAGCCGGCTCGACCTGACGACCGGTACCCACACGCTGGGCGGTGAGCAGGCGCTCGCCCTCGTACGGACCCGCAAGAGCGTGGGCGACGGCAGCGACCTGGGCCGAATACAGCTCCAGCAGGCCTTCATCAAGGCGCTGATCGAGCAGGTCGGGGACGTCGGCGTGTTCTCGAACCCCAAGAAGCTCTTCGACCTCGCCGATACGGCCACCAAGGCCGTCACCGCCGATTCCTCGCTGGACGACGTCAACTCCCTGATGAGCTTCGCGAGCGGGCTCAAGGGCATCAGCGCGGCCAACATGAACATGATCACGCTGCCGGTGCGGTACGACCCGGCGGACCCCAACCGCGTCATCGTGCTGGATAGGGAGTCCAAGCAGGTCTGGTCCGCGCTGCGGCTCGACCAGCCGATTCCGGCCTCCGCCACCAAGGACTCGGCGGGCGACAGGGGTGAGACCGCCGGCATCGTCAGAAGCGCAGAATAGAAGCGCGGACCAGAAGCACCGACCAGAAGCACGGAATAGATCCGTACCGGTCCCCGTTGTGGTGAGCATCTTCAGATTTTGAAGCGCGGGCCGGTCCTGGCAGACTGGTCCGTCGGCCCCGGTTCACGTACTGGCAACTCCGCCCCTACGACCCGGTGCCCTCCCGAAACTAGGAGACACCTTGAAGCGCGACATCCACCCCGAGTACGTCGAGACCCAGGTCAGCTGCACCTGCGGTGCCTCGTTCACCACCCGTAGCACGATCGGCAGCGGCAACATCCGCGCCGAGGTCTGCTCCGAGTGCCACCCGTTCTACACGGGCAAGCAGAAGATCCTCGACACCGGTGGCCGTGTGGCCCGCTTCGAGGCCCGATTCGGCAAGGCTGCCGGCTCCGCCGCGAAGTAGCGAGCCAACTGCGCCGGTTTCCGGCCGCCCCCGCGCGGGGGCGGCCGGGACCGGTGTTTTTGTTCTGCCAGCAGCTGTCCAGCAGCAGTTTTCGTACTTCAATTCAGGAGCCCCCGATGTTCGAGGCGGTCGAGGAACTGGTTGGCGAACACGCCGACCTCGAGAAGCAGCTCGCCGACCCTTCGGTCCACTCCGACCAGGCGAACGCGCGCAAGCTCAACAAGCGCTACGCGGAGCTGACGCCGATCATCGGCACGTTCCGCGCCTGGAAGCAGGCGGGCGACGACATCGAGACCGCGCGCGAGCTGGGCGCCGACGACCCCGACTTCGCCGCCGAGGTGAAGGTGCTGGAGAAGCAGCGCGAGGAGCTCACCGAGAGACTCCGGCTGCTGCTCGTGCCGCGCGACCCGAGCGACGACAAGGACGTACTGCTGGAGATCAAGGCGGGCGCGGGCGGCGACGAGTCGGCCCTGTTCGCCGGTGACCTGCTGCGCATGTACCTCCGCTACGCGGAGCGCATCGGCTGGAAGACCGAGATCATCGACTCCACCGAGTCCGAGCTCGGCGGCTACAAGGACGTCCAGGTCGCGGTGAAGACCAAGGGCGGCCAGGGTGCCACCGAGCCCGGCCAGGGCGTCTGGGCGCGGATGAAGTACGAGGGCGGAGTGCACCGCGTGCAGCGCGTGCCCGCCACCGAGTCGCAGGGCCGGATCCACACCTCCGCGGCCGGCGTGCTGGTCACGCCCGAGGCCGAGGAGGTCGACGTGGAGATCCACCAGAACGACCTGCGGATCGACGTCTACCGCTCCTCGGGCCCCGGCGGACAGTCGGTCAACACCACGGACTCCGCGGTACGTATCACCCACATGCCGACCGGCATCGTCGCCTCCTGCCAGAACGAGAAGAGCCAGCTCCAGAACAAGGAGCAGGCTCTGCGTATCCTGCGCTCGCGGCTGCTGGCCGCAGCCCAGGAGGAAGCCGAGTCGAAGGCCGCGGACGCCCGGCGCAGCCAGGTACGTACGGTCGACCGCTCCGAGAAGATCCGCACGTACAACTTCCCGGAAAACCGGATCTCGGACCACCGGGTGGGCTTCAAGGCGTACAACTTGGACCAAGTCCTGGACGGCGACCTGGACGCGATGATCCAGGCCTGCGTCGACGCGGACTCCGCGGCCAAGCTCGCCGCGGCCCAGTAGGCCCAGCAGTCCGTACGCCCCCGACCACCGCACACCCCCGTCAGACGCGCAACCGGAGGAAGGCCCGTGAACCTTCTGCTCGCCGAGGTGGCCCAGGCCACCCAGCGGCTGGCCGACGCCGGCGTGCCCTCACCGCGCTTCGACGCGGAGGAGCTCGCCGCGTTCGTGCACGGCGTCAAGCGGGGGGAGCTGCACCACGTCAAGGACGCGGACTTCGACGCCCGCTACTGGGAGACCGTGGCCCGCCGCGAGGCGCGGGAGCCGCTGCAGCACATCACCGGACGTGCCTTCTTCCGCTTCCTGGAGCTCCAGGTCGGGCCGGGCGTCTTCGTACCCCGGCCGGAGACCGAGTCGGTCGTCGGCTGGGCCATAGACGCCGTACGCGCGATGGACGTCGTCGAGCCGCTGATCGTCGACCTGTGCACGGGCTCCGGAGCGATCGCCCTGGCCATGGCGCAGGAGGTGCCGCGGTCGCGGGTGCACGCCGTCGAGCTGTCCGAGGACGCGCTCCGGTGGACCCGCAAGAACGCCGAGGGCTCCCGCGTCACCGTCCACCAGGGCGATGCGCTGTCCGCTCTGCCGGAGCTGGACGGCCAGGTCGACCTGGTCATCTCCAACCCGCCGTACATTCCGCTCACCGAGTGGGAGTACGTTGCGCCCGAGGCGCGTGACCACGACCCCCAAATGGCCCTCTTCTCCGGTGAGGACGGGCTCGACACCATCCGAGGTCTCGAGCGCACCGCCCACCGCCTGCTGCGCCCCGGCGGTGTCGTCGTCATCGAGCACGCGGACACCCAGGGCGGTCAGGTGCCGTGGATCTTCACCGAGGAGCGGGGCTGGGCGGATGCCGCCGACCACCCCGACCTGAACAACCGGCCGCGCTTCGCGACCGCCCGCAAGGCCATGCCGTGATCGCGGCCCGCACAGACCAGACCATGCACGAGGAGGCCCGTTAAATGGCACGGCGATACGACTGCAACGACGCCACCGACCGCAAGACCGGTCTGCGTGAAGCCGCGTCCGCCGTCCGCCGCGGCGAACTGGTCGTGCTGCCCACGGACACCCTCTACGGCATCGGTGCGGACGCCTTCAGCGCCGAGGCCGTCGGTGACCTGCTGCAGGCGAAGGGCCGGGGCCGTTCCATGCCCACGCCCGTCCTCATCGGCTCCCCCAACACCCTGCACGGCCTGGTCACCGACTTCTCCGAGCAGGCCTGGGAGCTCGTCGACGCCTTCTGGCCCGGCGCGCTGACCATCGTCGCCAAGCACCAGCCCTCGCTGCAGTGGGACCTGGGGGAGACCCGTGGCACCGTCGCGGTACGGATGCCGCTGCACCCGGTCGCCATCGAGCTGCTCACCGAGGTCGGCCCGATGGCCGTCTCCAGCGCCAACCTCACCGGGCACCCGGCCCCCGAGGACTGCGACGCCGCGCAGGACATGCTCGGCGACTCTGTCTCGGTGTACCTCGACGGCGGTCCGACGCCCGGCATCCAGCCGTCCTCGATCGTTGACGTCACCGGCAAGGTCCCGGTGCTGCTGCGGGCCGGCGCGCTCTCCGCGGAGCAGCTCCGTGAGGTCGTACCCGACCTCGAGGTGGCCAGTTGACTGCCCCTGAGGGGCGTGGCATAGCGGGACCCAGCACCACCGAGACCTTCCGCATCCTCCACGTCAGCACCGGCAACGTCTGCCGCTCGCCGATCACCGAGCGGCTGACCCGCCATGCCCTGACGGACCGTCTGGGCACGCCGCTGGGGCCGTTCGGGACCCGGGGTCTGATCGTGGAGAGCGCGGGCACGTGGGGGCACGAGGGCGCCCCGATGGAGGCCAACGCGGCGGCCGTCCTCGCCGACTTCGGCGCCGACGCCTCCGGCTTCACCGGCCGGGAGCTGCTCGACGAGCACGTCATCCGCGCCGACCTCGTCCTGACCGCGACCCGCGACCACCGGGCCCAGGTCATCTCGATGGGCCACTCCGCGGGGCTGCGGACCTTCACGCTCAAGGAGTTCACCCGGCTCGTACGGGCCATAGACCCCGCCACGCTGCCCGACCCCCTGGACGAGGGCGTGGTCGAGCGCGCCCGCGCGCTGGTACGCGCGGCGGCGGCGCTACGCGGGTGGCTGCTTGCGCCGACGGCGGAGGCGGACGAGGTGTACGACCCGTACGGCGCACCGCTCACCTTCTTCCGGTCGATCGGCGACGAGATCAACCAGGCACTGGACCCGGTAGTGACAGCCCTCACGGGCGTCCCGGCCCGTACCTGATCCGGCGCCCGGCGCGCATGATCCGCCGGACGCCCGCCGCGTCAGCGGCTCATGTCCCAGCGGGCGCAGCGGCTCGAAGCCGGAGAGGCCCCCAAGGGCCGAGCGGTGCGAGAGGCGCGTCCGGGAGCGGTCCCCGGTGGTGACAGCCCTCACGGGCGTCCCGGCCCGTACCTGATCCGTACCCGAAGCGCACGAGCACCTGCGGTCGCCGGGCTGCGGGCCTACATTGGCGTTACCACCCCTCCGCCCGGAGCGACCCGGAGCAGCGCCATGACGGTCACCTCAGCTCACAGCCGCACCCACTCCGTCCCGGACTTCCAGGCGCTGCGCCGCCAGGACCCCGAGCTCGCGGAGGTGCTCCTCGGCGAGCTGCACCGGCAGTCCACCGGGCTCCAGCTGATCGCCGCGGAGAACTTCACCTCTCCCGCTGTGCTCGCCGCCCTCGGCTCCCCGCTGGCGAACAAGTACGCCGAGGGGTATCCCGGCGCCCGCCACCACGGAGGCTGCGAGTTCGTCGATGTCGCCGAGCGGATCGCCATGGAGCGCGCCATGGCCCTGTTCGGCGCGCAGCACGCCAATGTGCAGTCGCACTCCGGATCCTCGGCGGTCTTGGCCGCGTACGCCGCGCTGCTCAAGCCCGGTGACACGGTGCTGGCCATGGGGCTGCCGTACGGCGGTCATCTCACCCACGGCTCCCCGGCCAATTTCTCCGGCCGCTGGTTCGACTTCGTCGGTTACGGCGTGGAGGCCGACAGCGGGCTCATCGACTACGAGCAGGTGGCGGCACTGGCCAAGAAGCACCGCCCGAAGGCCATCGTGTGCGGGTCCATCTCGTATCCACGGCACCTGGACTACGCCGCCTTCCGCGAGATCGCCGACGAGTACGGCGCCTATCTGATTGCCGACGCGGCCCACCCCATCGGCCTGGTCGCCGGGGGAGCGGCCCCCAGCCCCGTCCCGTACGCCGATGTCGTCTGCGCCACCACCCACAAGGTGCTGCGCGGCCCGCGCGGCGGGATGATCCTGTGCGGTGCGGGCCTCGCCGAGCGGATCGACCGGGCGGTCTTCCCGTTCACCCAGGGCGGCGCCCAGATGCACACGATCGCCGCCAAGGCCGTCGCCTTCGGCGAGGCCGCGACCCCGGCGTTCGCGGCGTACGCCCATCAGGTGGTCGCCAACGCGCGGGTGCTCGCCGCCAGGCTCGCCGACGAGGGCTTCGCGATCACGACGGACGGCACCGACACCCACCTGATCACCGCGGACCCGGCCCCGCTCGGCGTGGACGGCCGTACGGCCCGTGGCCGGCTCGCGGCAGCGGGACTGGTCCTGGATACGTGTGCCCTCCCGTACGGCGACCAGCGCGGCATCCGGCTGGGTACGGCGGCCGTCACCACCCAGGGCATGGGCGAGGCGGAGATGGCGCGGATCGCGGTGATCTTCGGCGCCGCACTGCGCGAGGACCCGAAGGCTCGTACGGAGGTGCTGGAGCTGACGGGACGATTTCCGCCCTATCCGGGGTGAGAAGGGCTCGGGGAACCAGGGGCGGGTACCCGTATGTCCTCAAGCACAGAGCCATCGAAGCTAGTGTGTGGGGCTGAGATGGCCGGCGATACATCTGGGGCAGCCCGTGCGTGAATACCTGTTGACGCTCTGCGTCACGGTCGCGGTGACCTATCTGCTGACCGGGCCGGTGCGCAAGTTCGCCATCGCGGTCGGTGCGATGCCGGAGATCCGCGCCCGTGACGTGCACCGCGAGCCGACTCCGCGGCTCGGCGGCATCGCCATGTTCGGTGGTCTGTGTGCGGGTCTGCTGGTCGCGGACCACCTGGCGAGCCTCAACGGTGTCTTCGAGCTGTCGAACGAGCCGCGGGCGCTGCTGTCCGGTGCCGCCCTGATCTGGCTCATCGGTGTCTTGGACGACAAGTTCGAGATCGACGCACTGATCAAGCTCGGCGGGCAGATGATCGCCGCGGGCGTCATGGTCGTCCAGGGCCTGACGATCCTGTGGATCCCGGTGCCCGGTATCGGCTCGGTGTCGCTGACGCCCTGGCAGGGCAATCTGCTGACCGTCGCGCTGGTCGTGATCACCATCAACGCGGTCAACTTCGTGGACGGGCTCGACGGCCTCGCCGCCGGCATGGTCTGCATCGCCGCCGGCGCGTTCTTCATGTACGCGTACCGGATCTGGTACGGGTACGGGATCGAGGCGGCCGCCCCGGCCACCCTCTTCTCCGCCATCCTGATGGGCATGTGCCTGGGCTTCCTGCCGCACAACATGCATCCAGCCCGGATCTTCATGGGGGACTCGGGCTCGATGCTGATCGGCCTGGTGCTGGCCGCCGGGGCCATCTCGATCACCGGCCAGGTCGACCCGGACACGATGAAGCTGTTCATCGGCGGTGAGCGCGAGGCCACGCACGCGATGCTGCCGGTCTTCATCCCGCTGCTGCTGCCGCTGACGATCATCGCGATCCCGGTCGCCGACCTGGTGCTGGCGATCGTCCGGCGTACGTGGAACGGCCAGTCGCCGTTCGCGGCCGACCGCGGGCACCTGCACCACCGGCTGCTGGAGGTCGGACATTCGCACAGCCGCGCCGTGCTGATCATGTACTTCTGGTCGGCCCTGATCGCCTTCGGCGCGGTCGCGTACTCGGTGCACTCGGCGTCCATGTGGATCGTGCTGATGATCGTGGCGCTGAGCGCGGTGGGCCTGATCCTGCTCCTGCTGCCGCGCTTCACCCCGAGGGCTCCGCTCTGGGCGCAATCCTTCGTACCGCCCCGCTACCGCCGCCGTACCGTGCAGCCCGCGGAGGCGGCCGTGGAAGGCGCGCTCGCGCGCTCATACGTGACAGCTGAGGCGCACGAGGCACTGCTGGAGGAACCGGAGCGGACGCCGGTGGTGGCCGGCGTCTCCGGAGTCAACGGAGCAACGGCGATCGGCGCCCGATCGCGCTTTCCCGACCGGCGGAAGGCCGGCTCGTCGCGCTGACGATTCTTCGCGCGAGCCCCATACCAGACAAATCGCTCACATTGCATGCACACACGTGCGGGGTCACTCTCATGTGTGACAGTCAGCACACTCCGTTGGTAAAGACCTCATCAAATAGTTTGTGATACCGTTCACGAACCGGGCGACAGAGCCGAAGGACCGTAGTGCGACGGTTCATTGGCTCGCGAGGCACGATCTCGGCCCGGGCCTACGCTCGTCCATGACGACACTCATGCCCCCACCACCTGCGGAGCTGCCGCCATGCGGTCCAATGACGCCCGAACACTCCTTCGAGCTGCCCTGCCCACCGCTGCCGCCGGCGTTATCGCCGCGATTGTCAGCGCTGTGGTCGCGGGCGGTAAGGGAGCGATCGGAGCCGTCGTCGCGACGCTGATTGTGATCCTCTTCATGGGGATCGGGCTGGTGGTCCTGGAGCGGACGGCGAAGTCGCTTCCGCACCTGTTCCAGGCCATGGGACTCATGCTCTATGCGGCACAGATTCTGCTGCTGTTCGTCTTTGTCGCCGCATTCAAGAACACCACGCTGTTCAACCCGAAGGCCTTCGCGATCACGCTGGTCGCAGCGACCCTTGTCTGGATCGCCGCGCAGACCCGTGCGCACATGAAGGCCAAGATCCTTTACGTCGAACCCGACTCCTCCGAGGCCCACAAGCCCGGGAACAAGGGGTCGTCGTCGTGAGGGGTAGGGCCGGTATAAGTGCGCGTTCGAGATCCTGCTATCGTCCGGTGCCAACTGCGGCACTGCGGGCGCGGGCATCTGAGCTGACGCCTGCTCAATCGCGAGGCTCGATGCCTGACAGCCGCCCCCACATCCGTAACACCAGTCCAGTGCCGAACCGCGGCTGCGCGCCGCGCCGACACAACGAGGTTGCCGTACCTATGCGCCACGCAGAAGGAGTCCGCGGTGAGTGCTGACCAGATGACGCTCGCCTTCGACGCCGATTGTCATATCTTCACCGGTTGCGGCTTCCCGGCGCCCAGCCTTTGGTCCTTCATCTTCGAGCCCATCGCCGGAGACACGGACAGCTGGTACTTCAACAAGCCGATGCTGCTGGCCGTCATCGGCACAGTCGTGATCATCGGTTTCTTCTGGGCCGCTTTCCATAAGCCCAAGGTGGTGCCGGGCAAGCTCCAGATGGTCGGCGAGGCCGGCTACGACTTCGTACGCCGCGGCATCGTGTACGAGACCCTCGGTAAGAAGGAGGGCGAGAAGTACGTCCCCCTGATGGTCTCGATCTTTTTCTTCGTGTGGGTGATGAACCTCTGGTCCATCGTGCCGCTCGCTCAGTTCCCGGTGACCTCGATCATCGCGTACCCCGTGGCGCTCGCACTGGTCGTCTACGTCATCTGGATGTCGGTGACGTTCAAGCGCCACGGCTTCGTCGGCGGCTTCAAGAACCTGACCGGCTACGACAAGTCGCTCGGCCCGGTTCTGCCGATGGTCATGGTCATCGAGTTCTTCTCGAACGTTCTGGTCCGCCCCTTCACCCACGCGGTCCGGCTCTTCGCGAACATGTTCGCCGGACACACGCTCCTGGTCCTGTTCACCATCGCCAGCTGGTACCTCTTCAACAGCTGGGGGATCGCCGCCGCCGGAGTGTCCTTCGCGATGGTGCTCGTCATGACCCTGTTCGAGCTCTTCATCCAGGCTGTCCAGGCGTACGTCTTCGTCCTCCTGGCCTGCAGCTTCATCCAGGGCGCGCTCGCCGAGCACCACTGATCGCCCACCCCTGAACCAACAGTCGTCCGGTGGCCAACCCCCACCGGTCCGTGAAAGAGAAGGAAGAACCCGGCATGTCTCAGACCCTTGCCGCCGTCACCGGCTCCCTCGGCTCGATCGGCTACGGCCTCGCGGCCATCGGCCCCGGCGTCGGCGTCGGCATCATCTTCGGTAATGGCACCCAGGCGCTCGCCCGCCAGCCCGAAGCTGCCGGCCTGATCCGCGCCAACCAGATCCTCGGCTTCGCCTTCTGTGAGGCGCTCGCCCTCATCGGTCTGGTCATGCCGTTCGTCTACGGCACGTGATTTCGGCCGACGAGCAAGCCCACTAGACGAAAGGCACTGATGTGAACCCTCTGGTTCAACTCGCGGCAGAGGAGCCCCAGAGCCCTCTGATTCCGCCGATCCCAGAGCTCATCGTCGGCCTGATCGCCTTCGCTATCGTTTTCTTCTTCCTTGCGAAGAAGCTTCTCCCGAACATCAACAAGGTTCTGGAAGAGCGCCACGCGGCGATCGAGGGCGGCATTGAGAAGGCCGAGGCGGCCCAGACCGAGGCCCAGAGCGTGCTCGAGCAGTACAAGGCTCAGCTCGCCGAGGCCCGCCACGAGGCCGCGCGCCTGCGCCAGGAGGCGCTGGAGCAGGGCACTGCGCTCAAGGAAGAGCTGCGCGCAGAGGGCCAGCGGCAGCGTGAGGAGATCATCGCTGCCGGCCACACCCAGATCGAGGCCGACCGCAAGGCCGCCTCGCAGGCGCTGCGCCAGGACGTGGGCAAGCTCGCCACCGACCTGGCCGGCAAGCTCGTCGGCGAGTCTCTTGAGGACTCCGCCCGGCAGAGCCGCACCATCGACCGCTTCCTCGACGAGCTCGAGGAGAAGGCCGAGGCGGCCCGATGAACGGAGCGAGCCGCGAGGCACTGGCTGCCGCACGTGAGCGTCTCGACGCGCTGACGGACCACACGTCCGTCGATGTGACGAAGCTCGCCGGTGAGCTGGCCGCCGTTACCGCGCTGCTCGACCGCGAGGTGTCGCTGCGTCGGGTCCTGACCGACCCGGCGCAGGCCGGTGAGGCCAAGGCCACACTGGCCGGACGCCTGCTGAGCGGTCAGGTGGGCGGCGAAGCCACCGACCTGGTCTCCGGCATGGTCCGCTCCCGCTGGTCGCAGTCGCGTGACCTGGTCGACGCTGCGGAGGAGCTGGCGAACACCGCCGACCTCACCGCGGCCCAGCAGGCCGGTGCACTCGACAACGTCGAGGACGAGCTGTTCCGCTTCGGGCGGATCGTCGCCTCGAACACCGAGCTGCGGGCCGCGCTCACCCACCGCGGCGCCACGGTCTCCGCCAAGGGCGAGCTGCTGCGCAGCCTGCTCGGCGGCAAGGCCCACGCGGTCACCGAGCGTCTGGTTGTGCGTCTTGTGACCCAGCCGCGGGGACGTAGCCTGGAAGCGGGACTCGAGTCCCTGTCCAAGCTCGCCGCGGAGCGCCGGGACCGCATGGTCGCCGTCGTCACCACGGCGGTGCCGCTTACGGACCAGCAGAAGCAGCGTCTCGGCGCGGCTCTGGCGAAGCTGTACGGCCGCCAGATGCACCTCAACCTCGACGTGGACCCCGAGGTCCTCGGCGGGATCCAGGTGCGCGTCGGTGACGAGGTCATCAACGGCACCATCTCGGACCGGCTCGAAGAGGCCGCCCGACGCATGGCCGGCTGACCAGCCACCAACTGAACAAGCTGAACAAGCAACACCAGCGGCCCGGTTGGGCCGTGCAGAAATTGCAGAAGATTCCTGGGGGTCGGCCCCCAGACCCCCTAAGAAACTTCGGGCCCAACAAGGAGAGCAGGGAACCCAGATGGCGGAGCTCACGATCCGGCCGGAGGAGATCCGGGACGCGCTGGAGAACTTTGTCCAGTCGTACAAGCCGGACGCGGCCTCGCGCGAGGAGGTCGGAACGGTCAGCGTTGCCGGCGACGGCATCGCGAAGGTCGAGGGTCTGCCCTCGGCCATGGCGAACGAGCTGCTGAAGTTCGAGGACGGCACCCTCGGTCTCGCCCTCAACCTCGAGGAGCGCGAGATCGGTGCGATCGTCCTCGGCGAGTTCAGCGGTATCGAGGAGGGCCAGCCGGTGCAGCGCACCGGTGAGGTGCTCTCCGTCGGCGTCGGCGAGGGCTACCTCGGCCGCGTCGTCGACCCGCTCGGCAACCCGATCGACGGTCTCGGCGAGATCGCGACCGAAAGCCGTCGCGCCCTCGAGCTGCAGGCCCCCGGCGTCATGGTCCGTAAGTCGGTCCACGAGCCGATGCAGACCGGCTACAAGGCCGTCGACGCGATGGTGCCGATCGGCCGTGGCCAGCGTCAGCTGATCATTGGTGACCGCCAGACCGGCAAGACCGCCCTGGCCGTCGACACGATCATCAACCAGCGCGACAACTGGCGCTCGGGCGACGTGAACAAGCAGGTTCGCTGCATCTACGTCGCCATCGGCCAGAAGGGCTCCACCATCGCGTCCGTGCGCGGTGCGCTGGAGGAGGCGGGCGCGCTCGAGTACACGACGATCGTCGCCGCCCCGGCTTCCGACCCGGCCGGCTTCAAGTACCTTGCGCCGTACACCGGTTCGGCCATCGGCCAGCACTGGATGTACGCCGGCAAGCACGTCCTGATCATCTTCGACGACCTGTCGAAGCAGGCCGACGCCTACCGCTCCGTGTCGCTGCTGCTGCGCCGTCCGCCGGGCCGTGAGGCCTACCCGGGCGACGTCTTCTACCTGCACTCGCGTCTGCTGGAGCGCTGCGCGAAGCTCTCCGACGACATGGGCGCCGGTTCGATGACCGGTCTGCCGATCGTCGAGACCAGGGCGAACGACGTGTCGGCGTTCATCCCGACCAACGTCATCTCCATCACCGACGGCCAGTGCTTCCTGGAGTCCGACCTGTTCAACGCGGGCCAGCGCCCGGCGCTGAACGTCGGTATCTCGGTCTCCCGTGTCGGTGGCTCCGCCCAGCACAAGGCCATGAAGCAGGTCTCCGGCCGGCTTCGCGTGGACCTCGCCCAGTACCGCGAGCTGGAGGCGTTCGCCGCCTTCGGTTCCGACCTGGACGCGGCCTCCAAGGCATCGCTGGAGCGCGGTAAGCGCATGGTCGAGCTGCTGAAGCAGCCGCAGTACGCGCCGTTCCCGGTCGAGGAGCAGGTTGTCTCCGTCTGGGCCGGCACCACCGGCAAGATGGACGACGTCCCGGTCGAGGACATCCGTCGCTTCGAGTCCGAGCTGCTGGAGCACCTGCGCCGCGAGCGCAAGGAGCTCCTCACCTCGATCGCCGAGGGCGGCAAGATGTCGGACGACACGCTGCAGTCCGTCGGCGATGCCATCGCGGTCTTCAAGCGGCAGTTCGAGACCTCGGACGGCAAGCTCCTCGGCGAGGACCAGCCGGCCGTCAGCGTCTCCAAGTGACGACGGAAGGGACCTGACTCATGGGAGCGCAGCTCCGGGTCTACAAGCGTCGCATCCAAGCCGTCACCGCGACCAAGAAGATCACCAAGGCGATGGAGATGATCGCCGCCTCGCGCATCGTCAAGGCGCAGCGCAAGGTGGCGGCATCGATGCCGTACGCGACCGAGCTCACCCGTGCGGTGACCGCGGTGGCGACCGGCTCCACCACCAAGCACGCCCTGACCACCGAGGTCGAGGCGCCGACCCGCGCCGCGGTCCTGCTCATCACGAGCGACCGCGGTCTGGCCGGCGGCTACTCCTCCAACGCCATCAAGGCGGCGGAGCGGCTCCGTGAGCGGCTCAGCGCTGAGGGCAAGGAGGTCGACACGTACATCGTCGGCCGCAAGGGTGTCGCCTACTACGGCTTCCGCGAGCGCAAGGTCGTGGAGTCGTGGACCGGCTTCACCGACAGCCCGAGCTACGGGGACGCCAAGAACGTCGCCGGACCGCTGATCGAGGCCATCCAGACGGAGACGGCCGAGGGCGGTGTCGACGAGCTGCACATCGTCTTCACGGAGTTCGTGTCGATGATGACGCAGAACCCGGTGAACAACCGGATGCTGCCGCTCTCGCTCGACCAGGTTGCGGAGGAGAGCAGCACGAAGGGCGAGATCCTTCCGCTGTTCGACTTCGAGCCGTCGGCGGAGGACGTCCTCGACGCCCTGCTGCCGCGCTACGTCGAGAGCCGTATCTACAACGCACTGCTGCAGGCTGCTGCTTCCGAGCACGCCGCCCGCCGCCGTGCGATGAAGTCGGCGACCGACAACGCCGGGGATCTCATCAAGAGCCTCTCCCGGCTTGCCAACGCGGCCCGCCAGGCCGAAATCACCCAGGAAATCAGCGAGATCGTCGGTGGCGCCAGCGCTCTGGCCGACGCGACCGCGGGGAGTGACAAGTAATGACGACCACTGTTGAGACGGCCGCCGCCACGGGCCGCGTCGCCCGGGTGATCGGCCCGGTCGTCGACGTGGAGTTCCCCGTCGACGCGATGCCGGAGATCTACAACGCGCTGCACGTCGAGGTAGACGACCCGTCCGAGGCCGGCGCGCGCAAGCTGCTGACCCTCGAAGTCGCCCAGCACCTGGGTGAGGGCGTGGTCCGTGCGATCTCGATGCAGCCCACCGACGGTCTGGTCCGCCAGGCCGCGGTGACCGACACGGGTGCGGGCATCACCGTGCCGGTCGGTGACATCACCAAGGGTAAGGTGTTCAACACCCTTGGTCAGATCCTGAACGAGCCGGAGGCCGAGGCTCAGATCACTGAGCGCTGGCCGATCCACCGCAAGGCTCCGGCCTTCGACCAGCTCGAGTCCAAGACCGAGATGTTCGAGACCGGCCTGAAGGTCGTCGACCTGCTGACCCCTTACGTCAAGGGCGGCAAGATCGGTCTGTTCGGTGGTGCGGGCGTCGGCAAGACGGTCCTCATCCAGGAAATGATCATGCGTGTGGCGAAGCTGCACGAGGGTGTGTCGGTGTTCGCCGGTGTCGGTGAGCGCACCCGTGAGGGCAACGACCTCATCGACGAGATGACGGACTCGGGCGTCCTGGACAAGACCGCGCTGGTCTTCGGCCAGATGGACGAGCCGCCGGGCACCCGCCTCCGGGTCGCTCTGTCCGCCCTGACCATGGCGGAGTACTTCCGCGATGTTCAGAAGCAGGACGTGCTGCTCTTCATCGACAACATCTTCCGCTTCACCCAGGCCGGTTCCGAGGTCTCCACGCTGCTCGGCCGTATGCCGTCCGCAGTGGGTTACCAGCCGACCCTGGCTGACGAGATGGGTGTGCTCCAGGAGCGCATCACCTCGACGCGTGGTCACTCGATCACCTCGATGCAGGCGATCTACGTCCCCGCGGACGACCTGACCGACCCGGCGCCGGCGACCACCTTCGCCCACCTGGACGCGACGACCGTTCTGTCGCGTCCGATCTCGGAGAAGGGCATCTACCCGGCGGTGGACCCGCTGGACTCGACGTCCCGCATCCTGGACCCGCGCTACATCACGCAGGACCACTACGACGCGGCCAGCCGTGTCAAGGGAATCCTGCAGAAGTACAAGGACCTCCAGGACATCATCGCGATCCTCGGTATCGACGAGCTGGGCGAGGAGGACAAGCTTGTTGTCCACCGTGCCCGTCGCGTCGAGCGCTTCCTGTCGCAGAACACCCACGCCGCCAAGCAGTTCACCGGCCTGGACGGTTCGGACGTGCCGCTCGACGAGTCGGTCGCCGCGTTCAACTCGATCTGCGACGGTGAGTACGACCACTTCCCCGAGCAGGCGTTCTTCATGTGCGGTGGCATTGACGACCTCAAGGCCAAGGCCAAGGAGCTCGGCGTCTCCTGAGTCCCTGACTCGCCGGAGAGGGGCGGGTATGTCCCGCCCCTCTCCGTAGCGCCGACCGAGAACCTCTAGAATTAGCCCCAACACCCGGCTGAACCGCCGGGTGGAGACCCGAGGAGCCATCTTGGCTGCTGAGCTGCACGTCGAGCTGGTCGCGGCGGACCGCAATGTCTGGTCCGGCGAGGCCCACCTTGTCGTCGCGCGCACCACGTCCGGCGACATCGGCGTCATGCCCGGTCACCAGCCGCTGCTCGGTGTGCTGGAGTCGGGCCCGGTGACCATCCGTACGAGCGAGGGCGGGACTGTCGTCGCCGCTGTGCACGGCGGTTTCATCTCGTTCGCGGAGAACAAGCTCTCGCTGCTGGCGGAGATCGCCGAACTGTCGGACGAGATCGACGTCAAGCGCGCGGAGCGGGCACTGGAGCGCGCCAAGTCGGAGGCCGACGCGTCCGCCGAGCGGCGCGCCGAAGTCCGGATGCGTGCGGTGACGGGGCACTGAGTCCCGCGCCGACAGACATACACAGCCTCAGCCGCGGCCCGAGCTGGAATCCTCCAGACCGGGTCGCGGCTGAGGCGATGCAGGTGCGGTTCCGTTGCGTTACTCGATGAGCGAGGAGGTCGGTGGAGATGTTCCTCGCTCTGCTTGTCATCTGCCTGGTCGTCGCCCTGGTGGTGGTCGGACTCTTTGTCTTCGGCCTCCGGCGGCGGCTGATCCAGCGGTCCGGCGGTACGTTCGACTGCAGCCTGCGCTGGGACATCGCCGAAGGCGGTGACCCCTCCGGCAAGGGCTGGGTGTACGGGGTGGCCCGCTACAGCGGTGACCGGATCGAGTGGTTCCGCGTCTTCTCGTACGCGCCCCGGCCGCGCCGCGTCCTGGAGCGCTCGGCGATCGAGGTGCTCGCCCGCCGCGCCCCCGAGGGCGAGGAGGAGCTGGCGCTGCTGTCCGACGCGATCGTGCTGGGCTGTCTCCACCGGGGGACGCGCCTGGAGCTGGCGATGAGCGAGGACGCGCTGACCGGATTTCTCGCTTGGCTGGAGGCTGCGCCGCCCGGCCAGAGAGTGAACGTCGCATAGCACCTCGTGTGCACCTCGTATGCGTGGAGAAGCCGGGGAGACGGTGGGCGGTCCCGTCTCCCCGGCTTCGTCTTGTCGGCTACTGCAGACCGTTGTTGATCGCGGTCGCCAGCTCACCGTTGGTGGTGTCGCCGCTGAACTCCCAGAAGAAGGCGCCCCTCAGGCCCTGGTCCTTCACGTAGTTCATCTTCCCGGCGATGGTGTCCGGGGTGTCGTAGCTCCACCAGTTGCTGCCGCACTTGGCGTACGCGGTGCCGGCGATGGTGCCGGTGGCCGGGCAGCTCGTCTTGAGGACCTTGTAGTCCTCGATCCCTTGCTCGTACGTACCGGCGGCCGGGCCGGTGGCGGTGCCGCCGGGGGCGGCCTGGGTGACGCCGGTCCAGCCGCGGCCGTAGAAGCCGATCCCGAGGTTCAGCTTGGTTGCCGGGACGCCCTTGGCCTTGAGCTTCTGGATCGCCTCGTCGGAGTTGAAGCCCTGCTGGGGGATGCCCGCATAGGAGGTGAGCGGGGAGTGCGGGGCGGTCGGGCCCTGGGCGGCCCAGGCTCCGAAGAAGTCGTACGTCATGACGTTGTAGAAGTCGACGTACTGGGCGGCGCCCGCGTAGTCGGCGGCGTCGATCTTGCCGCCGCTGGAGGCGTCGGCGGTGATGGCCGCGGTGACCAGGTTCGAGCTGCCGAACTTGGCACGCATGGCCTGCATCATGTTCTTGATCGACGCGGGTCCGCTGGTGTCACAGGACAGACCGCAGGCGTTGGGGTACTCCCAGTCCAGGTCGATGCCGTCGAAGACGTCGGCCCAGCGCGGGTCCTCCACCAGGTCGTAGCAGGACTGGGCGAAGGCGGCCGGGTTCTGCACCGCCTGGCCGAAGCCGCCGGACCAGGTCCAGCCGCCGAAGGACCACAGCACCTTGATGTTCGGGTACTGCTTCTTGAGCTTGCGCAGCTGGTTGAAGTTGCCGCGCAGCGGCTGGTCCCAGGTGTCGGCCACGCCGTCGACGCTCTGGTCGGCGGTGTACGCCTTGTCGTAGTCGGCGTAGGCGTCGCCGATCGTGCATTTTCCGCCCTGGACGTTGCCGAAGGCGTAGTTGATGTGCGTGATCTTCGCCGCCGAGCCCGACGTGACCAGGTTCTTCACGTGGTAGTTCCGGCCGTAGATGCCCCACTCGGTGAAGTAGCCGAGCTTGACCTTGGCGCCCGGATTCGGATCGGTGCCGCCGGTGGTCGTGGCGGTCAGTGAGCCGCTGGACGGGCCGACCTGGTCGGCGGTGTCGCGGGCCGTCACGCTGTACGTGTACGTCGTGCCGGCCGTCAGCCCCGTGTCGGTGTGGGTGGTGCCGGTGACGGTCGCGATCTTGGCGGAACCGCGGAAGACGTCGTAGTTCTTGACGCCCTTGTCGTCGGTGGCCGCGCTCCAGGTGAGCTTCAGCGAGGTGTTGGTGATGCTGCTCGCGGTCGGGGTGCCGGGGGCGGAGGGCGGGTTGTCGCCGGGGACGCTGGGGCCGCCGTCACACGAGGCGCCGTTGAGCTTGCAGCCGCTCGGGGCGCCGCCGCCGGTGCCGTTGAATCCGAAACTGACGCTCGCGCCGGGGACGAGGGTGCCGTTCCAGCTCTTGTTCCTGGCGGTCCAGTGGTTGCCGGAGCTGGTGACGTCGGCGTCCCAGGCGGAGGTGACGGCCGTACCGGCCGGGAAGTCCCATTCGACGGTCCACGAGCCGATGGAAGCGGTGCCGGTGTTCTTCACCGTCCACTTGCCCTCGAAGCCGGTGCCCCAGTCGGAGACCTTGGTGTACGTGGCGGTCGCCTCGGCGGCCTCGGCGGGGGAGGCCAGGCCGACAAGGGCGGCGAGGGGGAGCAGCAGGGCCGTGAGGCCGGCCGTTGCTCTCGACCTGAATCGGGTGGTGCGTCTGGTCGTTCCTGTACTCAACGGGGCTCCTCGGGTGAGGTCCGATCGGTGGGGGTTGAGAGACGTGGACCTGCGCCGCCCGGTGAGTGCGCCATGGGGGATTTTTGTCATGGCATGCTCACCGCAGTAGTTGCGGTGAGCGTAGAAAGGTCTGGACCAACCGTCAAGAGGTCCAGACCTTAGAATGAGAGTGGCCGGCTCAGACGCCCAACTCCTGGGCCAGTACGGCCGCTTGCACCCGGCTGCGCAGCTCCAACTTGCCGAGCAGCCTGCTCACATGCGTCTTCACGGTGGCCTCGGCCATGTCCAGACGTACCGCGATCTCCGCGTTGGACAGACCTTCGCCCAGGCAGGACAGCACCTCGCGCTCGCGTCGCGTCAGAACGTCGAGCACCGCAGGACCGGGCGAGTTCGCGGAGCGTACGGGCCGGGGCGACGCGAACTCGGCGATCAGCCGACGAGTCACCGCCGGGGCGATGAGGCCCTCGCCGCGCGCCACGGTCCGTACCGCCTCGATCAGGTCCCCGGCTTCCGTGTTCTTCAGGAGAAAGCCGGACGCACCCGCGCGCAGCGCCCCGAAGACGTACTCGTCCAGATCGAACGTGGTCAGGACCAGTACGTCGGCCAGCTGCTCCGCCACCACCTGGCGGGTGGCCGAGACCCCGTCCAGCCTGGGCATCTGCACATCCATCAGCACCACATCCGGCCGAAGTTCGCGCGCCAGCCGTACGGCCTCCTCGCCGTCCGCGGCCTCACCGACCACCTCGATGCCCGCGGCGCTGCGCAGGATCAGCACCAGACCGGCCCGTACGGCGGACTGATCCTCCGCGACCAGCACCCGGATCGTCATGCGCTCGGCGTCCTCTCCTCGGCGGGCAGTACCGCCCGTACCTGCCAGATCTTGGTCCCCTCGGGAGTGCTCACCGGACCGGCCTCGAACTCCCCGTCCAGCAGCGCGACCCGCTCCCGCATGCCCACCAGGCCGGCCCCCGAGCCGGGCGCGCGCGGGCCCGGCCGGTCGCCGAACGGGCTGCTGACCCGTACGGTCAGGGCGCGGTCGCCCCGCGTCAGGGCGACCGAGACCTCGCCGGGAGCCGCATGCTTGATCGCGTTGGTCAGCGACTCCTGCACGATCCGGTACGCGGCCATCTCGACCGGCGCGGGCAGGGCGGCCGGTGCCGGGAGGCCGTCGGGGCCGCCGACGCCGCCGACGCCGCCGACGCCGTCGAGGCCGTCGAGGCCGTCCGTCAGGACGAACCGCAGCCCGCTCGCGGAGCCGTTTGTACGGGCCTGTTCGACGAGGGCGCCGAGCCCGTCCAGCGTGGGCGCGGCGACCGGCTCCGACCCGCCGCCGCTGTCGCGCAGCAGGCCGATCAGCCGGCGCATCTCGGCCAGCCCCGCCACGCTGTTCTCCCGGATGACGCCGAGCGCGTCCCGGCTGGTCGCCGGCTCGTCGATGGAGAGCGCGGCGGTGGAGTGGATCGCGATGGCCGACAGATGGTTGGCCACCATGTCGTGCAGCTCGCGGGCCATCCGGGCGCGCTCGGCGACGATCGCCTGACTGCGGTCCATCTCGGCGAGCAGCGCGGTCTGCTCGGCGTGCAGCCGGGCCGCCTCCGCCGCCTCGCGGTGGTTGCGCAGGGTGGCGCCAGTGAGGGCGGGACCGAACGAGACAAGCCCGGTCAGCACGCCGAAGAGCAGCGCCTCGGGCCTGCGGAGCCAGGCCAGGGCCGCGATCGTCACCGCGACCGTGACCATCCCGGAGATGACCGGGATACGGCGGGCCGAGAGGGGGGTGCCGTACACCACAGCGGCGTACACCAGGTCCGTGAACATCACCGCCGTCGCGATACTGGCGTGAGTGAACTGGTCCGCGACCAGCGCCGCCGTTCCGACGAGTACCGCGGTACTCGGCGCGGACCTGCGCAGCAGCTCCATCGCCGCCATCACCACGAGCGGCACGAGCGTCGTCCACCCCGGCAGTAGGTGCCGCAGAGCCCCGGTGTGCAGCCCGAGCGCCCACAGCAGCACACCGCTGAGCAGTCCGGTCACCGCGATGAGGACGTCGAGGCGGTGCGGGCGGGGGAGCGCGTTCACGTCATCATCCAACACGCTGCGGCGCGCGGGGGCCTCCCCGTCCGGGGGGATGGACGGGTACATCAAAGGATGCAGTCGCAGTTCGTCAGCGGTGACGACGATCCGGCCCGGAACCGACGGGACGCTGGAAGCCGAGCCGGAAGGAGAGTGTCGTGATCGTCACGCTGATCATCATCTGCGAGGTCGGATTCTGGGTGCTGCTGGCCGTGGGCCTCGCCCTGCGCTACCTCGCGAAGATGCCGCGGACCGGCATCGCCGTACTGCTGTGCGAGCCGCTGCTGGAGGTCGTCCTGCTGGTGGTGACCGCGATCGACCTCAAGAACGGCGCCGATCCGGCGTGGAAGCACGGGCTCGCGGCGGTGTACATCGGCTACACCGTCGCGTACGGCCACTACACGATCAAGTGGATCGACGGCCACTTCGCCCACCGCTTCGCGGGCGGCCCGCCTCCGGTCCGGGCGCCGCGGTACGGGACGGCCCGCGCCAGGCACGAGGGCCGGCTCTGGCTGCGTACGGTCCTGGCGGCGGCGGTGGCGTCCGGCCTGCTCCAGCTCGCAGTCTGGTACGTGGGCGACGCGGGCCAGACCGGGTCGCTGCGGTCCTGGCAGTGGATCGCCTGGCGGGCCGCCGGTATCCACGGCCTGATCGCCCTCACGTACACGCTCTGGCCGAAGCAGGCCCCGGCCGGGGCGGAGGAGGACCGGCCCCGGCCGCTGACCAAGCGCCTCTAGAGGGGGTGTCAGCGCTCGCCGCCGGGCACCCAGAGCACGTCTCCGACCTCCTTGTTGGCTACCCGCGCCAAGATGAACAGGAGGTCGGAGAGGCGGTTGAGGTAGGTCGCGGTGAGCGGGTTCATGATCTTGCCGTGCTCCTCGAAGGCCGCCCACGTGGACCGCTCGGCCCGGCGGACGACCGTGCACGCCTGATGGAGCAGCGCGGCTCCCGGCGTACCGCCCGGCAGGATGAAGCTGCGCAGCTTCTCCACCTCCTCCAGGAACCGGTCGCAGTCGGCCTCCAGCTTGTCGATGTACGGCTGCTCGACCCGCAGCGGCGGATACTTCGGCTCCTCGACGACCGGAGTGGACAGGTCCGCACCCACGTCGAACAGGTCGTTCTGGACGCGGACGAGGACCTTCACGATCTCCTCCGGGAGCGAGCCCAGCGCGATCGCCGTGCCGATGACGGCATTGGCCTCGTTGGCATCGGCGTACGCCGAGATCCGCAGATCGGTCTTGGCGGTGCGGCTCATGTCACCGAGGGCGGTGGTGCCCTGGTCGCCGGTTCGGGTGTAGATGCGCGTCAGATTGACCATGCGGTCAGCGTAGCCCCGATGTGATGTCCGCGATTTGGGATGTGACTCGCACCTCTAACCCCCCAACGGGCCCCTCACGGGCGCTAATCTCCGCCGGAGAGACGTTGGTAAACAGGCGTTAAGGCCAAGAAGTCCAAGGGATGTGAAGAGTGGCCAGGAAGCTCGCCGTCATCGGGGCCGGACTCATGGGGTCCGGTATCGCGCAGGTCTCCGCCCAGGCGGGCTGGGACGTCGTCCTGCGTGATGTCACCGACGCGGCCCTGACCCGCGGCACCGACGGCATCAAGGCCTCGTACGACAAGTTCGTCTCGAAGGGCAAGCTGTCGGCCGAGGACGCCGAGGCGGCCCTCGCGCGCATCACCACGACCACCGATCTGGACGGGGCCGCGGACGCCGACATCGTCGTCGAGGCCGTGTTCGAGAAGCTCGAGGTCAAGCACGAGATCTTCCGTACGCTCGACAAGCTCGTCCGCGACGACACGGTCCTCGCCTCGAACACCTCCGCCATCCCGATCACCAAGATCGCGGCGGTGGCAGAGCGCCCGGAGCGCGTCGTCGGCGCGCACTTCTTCTCGCCCGTCCCGATGATGCAGCTGTGCGAGCTGGTCCGCGGCTACAAGACCAGCGACGAAACCCTCGCCACCACACGGGAGTTCGCCGAGTCCGTCGGCAAGACCTGCATCGTCGTCAACCGTGACGTGGCCGGCTTCGTCACCACCCGGCTGATCTCGGCGCTCATCGTCGAGGCCGCCAAGCTGTACGAGTCCGGCGTCGCCTCGGCCGAGGACATCGACATCGCCTGCAAGCTGGGCTTCGGCCACGCCATGGGCCCGCTGGCGACCGCCGACCTGACGGGCGTCGACATCCTGCTGCATGCCACGAGCAACATCTACACCGAGTCGCAGGATGAGAAGTTCGCGCCGCCGGAGCTGATGCGCCGGATGGTGGACGCGGGTGACATCGGCCGCAAGAGCGGGCAGGGCTTCTACAAGCACTGAGCGGTACCGGCCACTCTGGTATCACCCCACCGGGTGAATTAGGTATCGGTTCGCTTACAGACGGCAACTTCGCTGCCTCAGAGGCAGTCAGTTGCATTGAGAGATTTCGAAGACGACGTACGCAGACGCACGCACGCAGCCTGCCGGGGAGTACACATGCACATCAGGGGCGACCACGCCGAACTGGCCGTCGGGGGCCGCCTCGACGTGCGCAGCGCGGCGGACGCCCGTACGGTCCTGCACGCGGCCCTCGACGCCGGCGCCGGCGACCTTGTGCTGGACCTGACCGAACTCGACTCCTGGGACGCCACCGGCCTCGGCGTCATCATGGGCGCGCACCGGCGGGCCGGCCGGACCGGCCGCCGGCTCGTCCTGCGCGGGGTGCCGCCGCAGATGCAGCGGCTGCTCGTGGCGACCCGGCTGCACCGCATCCTCGCCATCGAGGGCGGGATCGCGGCGGAGTCGCTGCCGCGGGTGTGAACGCTTGCTGAATGCGGCTGAACAGGTCTGATCAGCTCTGAAGCCTCCGCGGCGGATCTGTGAAGCACCTGTGTGAGGCAGGCGTTACCCGCAATCCCCACGAGACCGTGACGTCTGGGACCGCGCGGCACCCCGAGTGTTCCCGGATACTGTCCGAAGGTCTAGGGTTCGGTCGCCTGCCGATTGGTGAACCCTCGCGGCGGGCACCGGACCAGAAGCGACAGCGGAGTGTGCGAAAGGCCGGGAGGGGCAACGGCAACGGCACGCGACGCATCTGGGGGGCTTGACCATGGACCCGAAGAACCGGGGACCTGAAGAGTACGGCCATGACAACGACGAGTTCGCGGAGCGCACTCCGGTGGAGGACAGCCCGCCGCGGCCGCCGATGCCCGCCCTCAGCAGCTCGGCTGCCGGGCCGGCCCGGGTCGTCCAGCTCGTCTCCGGCGACTTCCTGCTGACGGTCAACCCCGTCGACGGCAGCGAGATAGAGCCATGCCGCCCGGGTCAGGAGCCGCCCGAGCCCACCCGGCGCGGCCCCGAGGACCGCGCCGACGTCCGCCGCGCCGGCCTGCCGCCGATCCCGGCCGGTCCCGCGGCCCCCGAACTCCCGCTGCTGGAGCGTCAGGAAGAGCGCGAGCGGCTCGTACGGCTGCTCGCGCGCGGGCGGTCGGTGCGGCTCACCGGACCGTCGGGTTCCGGACGTACGGCCCTGCTGGACGCGGTCGCCGCCGACTGCGCGGACCTCGCGCCCGATGGAGTCGTACGGCTCTCGGGCTACCGCCAGAGCCCCGCCGACCTGCTGAACGCGCTGTTCGCCACCGTCTTCGACGCCCCGCTGTACCGGCCCGACAAGCCCGCCCTGCCGGCCAGGGTGCGCGGCATCGGAGCGGTCGTCGTCCTCGACGACCTGGAGTTCGGCGGCAGCGCGCTCGAGGAAATCCTCGAGGCGACGCCCGAATGCGCCTACCTGGTCGCCGCGACGCCGGACGTTCCCGCGCCGTCCGCCGACTCCCACCTCGAAGAGGTCTTCCTCGGGGGCCTCGGCCGCAGCTCCACCCTGGAACTGCTGGAGCGGGCCGTAGCCCGCCCGCTCACCGACGAGGAGGCGAGCTGGGCGGGCGACCTCTGGTTCGAGTCCGAGGGCCTGCCGCTGCGGTTCGTCCAGGCGGGTGCGCTGCTGCGGCAGCGCGACGCGCTGCGCGGCACGGACACGCACGAACGCGAAGAGGACGAGCCCGGGGTCTTCGACGCCCCGGACAGCCGCGACGCCCCGCTGCCCAGCCTCGCTGAGGGCGCGGCCCCTGTGGCCCTGCTCGCGTCCCGGCTGAGCGAGTCCGCCCGCGACACGCTGCGGTTCGCCGTCGCCCTCGGCGGCGAGGTGCCGCACCAGGCGCACCTCCCGGCCCTGGTGGGGGACACCCACGCCGACGCCGCGCTCGGCGAGCTGGTGGGCTGCGGACTGCTGACCCCGGTCGGCTCGCGCTACCGGCTGGCCAAGGGCGTCGCCACCCAGCTGGAGGGCATGGGGTACGCGGAGGGCGCCGCCGACCGTGCGCACACCGCCGCCCAGCACTACGCCTGGTGGACCGGGCACCCCTCGGTCAGCCCCGGCCGGGCCGCGGCCGAGGCGGACGCGGTACTGGCGGCGATGGGCATGCTCATACCGGGCGACGATGACGGCCACCCGAGTGCCGCCGTCCTGCTGGCCCGCACCGCGGCGCCCGCCTTCGCCACCGGCCTCCACTGGGGCGCCTGGGAGCGCATCCTGCGGTCGGGCCAGGAGGCCGCACGGATCGCGGGCGAGGTCGCCGAAGAGGCGTACTTCCACCACGAGTTGGGTGTGCTGGCGCTGTGCGCCGGGCAACTGGACCGGGCCCGCGCCGAACTGGAGGCCTCGATCGGACTCCGCGGTGCCCTCGCCGACAAGCGCGGCACGGTCGCCGGCCGCCGGGCGCTCGCGCTGGTCGCCGACCGCTCCGGCGGGCTGGTGCTCGGCGGACGTACCCCGGCGGGCGAGGAGGTCCCGGCGGCCCGGAGCGAGGAGTCGGCCTCGCCGCCGCGCGGCATACCGTCCCCCTTCCCGCAGCTCCGGCTCCCGGACTCCACGGGCGAGACGACCCCCCTGGTCACCCGGCAGCCGGGCCCGTTCGGCGCCTCGTTCGGGGCCTCGTTCGGGGCCTCGTCCAAGGCCTCGTCCGGACTGGCGGGCGTCCGCCGCACGCTCCTGAACGGCGCTCGCCGCAACGTGGTCGCGGCGGGAGCGGGCGCGCTGCTCGCGGTCGTACTGGGCACGGTCGTGACGCTCGGCGCGACGTCGGACGGCAACGACCTACCGGACAAGGGCACGTCGGAGCAGTCGGCGAACGAAGACGACGGCGTGGACGGCGGCCTGAACGCGGACGAGCCGACGGACGACTCGACGCGGGCTCCGGGAGATCCGGCCGACCCGGCCGGCCCCGGTGAGTCCGGAGGACCCGTACCGGGCGGGAGCGGGCAGTCCTCGGGAGGCCCTTCTACGCCCGGTGGCCAACCGTCCACTCCCGGCGCGACCAGTGGCCCGACCACCGGCGGGCCGACAACTGGTGGTCCTACCACAGGTGGTCCCAGCACCGGTGGGCCGACCACCGGCGGCCCCACCACGGGAGAGCCCACCACGGGCGGGCCGTCCACGGGCGGTCCGACGACCGGAAGTCCCACCACGGGTGGCCCCTCGACCGGCGGCCCGACGACAGGCGACCCGTCCACCGGCGGCCCGACGACGGGTGATCCGACCACGGGCGACCCGGCCGCGGGAGGCGCGACCAGCGGAGACACCACCGGCGGGACGACCACCGGAGAAACGGATGGCGGCGGCGCGGGCGGCGGCACGACCTCAGGGGCGTCCAGCGGCGGCACGAATCCCTCGGGCAGCGCGTCCTGACCGAGGTTCGCCCGGAGGCCGGTCAGAAGAGCCGGAGCTTGTCGTCCTCGATGCCGCGCATCGCGTTGTAGTCGAGGACGACACAGCCGATCCCGCGGTCCGTGGCGAGCACCCGCGCCTGCGGCTTGATCTCCTGGGCCGCGAACACGCCCCGGACCGGCGCCAGATGCGGGTCGCGGTTCAGCAGCTCGAGGTACCGCGTCAGCTGTTCCACGCCGTCGATCTCGCCGCGTCGCTTGATCTCCACCGCCACGGTCGCACCGTCGGAGTCCCGGCACAGGATGTCCACCGGCCCGATGGCGGTGGGATATTCGCGGCGGATCAGTGAGTAACCCTCACCAAGTGTCTCGATTCGGTCGGCGAGCAGCTCCTGGAGGTGCGCTTCCACGCCGTCCTTGATGAGCCCCGGGTCCACCCCGAGCTCGTGCGAGGAGTCGTGGAGGACCTCCTCCATCGTGATGATCAGCTTCTCGCCGGCCTTGTTCACCACGGTCCACACGCCCGTCTCGTCCCCTGCGCCCTCTCTGAGCGTGCACGGAGGCGACATCCAGTTGAGCGGTTTGTACGCCCTGTCGTCCGCATGAATCGAGACACTGCCGTCAGCCTTCACAAGGATGAGACGGGGTGCCGAGGGCAGGTGGGCGGTGAGCCGGCCCGCGTAGTCGACGGAGCAGCGGGCGATGACGAGACGCATGGTCGGCAACGCTACTCGACGGGGCGTGGTGCACGCGATTCGCCCTGAAGGCCCCGTTCGTTATTGGCTGGTTGTGTGTGCATTCTCCTGGTGCGGTTCGGACAGCGCGCTTACCGTGTAAGCGGGAGGTCGTCGAACGTGCACTCTGCGTCGTCGTCCTCCTTCCCTGCCCGTAAGACCCCGTCACCGGGGTCGCGAGAGGAGAACCCATGTCGCTCGACGTCTCACCGGCCCTACTCGAACAGGCCGAGCGAGGCGAGGTCGACGAATCCGCTTTCGTCGACTGCGTCCGGACCTCCCTGCCCTACGCATGGGAGATGGTCAGCTCTCTGGTGGCACAGCTGAAGGTGGACGGCGGAGAGTTCGCCGACAACCAGACGCCGCCGCCGGACGAGCAGGCACGTGGCCAGCTTCTGCGTGCCCTCGCGAGTGACGCGATACGTGGTGCGCTGCAGCGGCACTTCGGGGTACGTCTGGCATTCCAGAACTGCCACCGGCTGGCGGTGTTCCCGCTGGATTCATCGGTGGACGAGCGGCTCGCCCGCTTCACTTCCATCAGGGGCCAGCTGCTCAACCAGTCGCCGGAACTGCGGGACTGCTAGGACCTTCGCTGCCGCTCCGTATCGCTGGAGGTGTCTGATACCGGAGCGGCAGCAATCCGCGTCAGCCGAGGCGGGGCAGGACCTCGGCGCCCAGACGCCGTACGTTCTCCTCCGTGGCCGCGAGATCGCCGGATCCTTCGGCGAGCAGCGCGAACCGCGTGATGCCGGTACGTTCCGCTGTCGCCGCCAGCCGGTCGGCGGCCAGCCGCGGTGTGCCCACCGGATGCAGTCGGCAGAGCAGTTCCGTGTAGGCGACGGGGTCCCGCATCTGCCGGTGCCGGCCGTCGAGGGTCACATGGGCGTCAAGCCCCTGCTTCAGCCAGCCCGGCATCGCCTTGACGAGCGCCTCCGCCGCGTCGGAGGTACGGTCGGCGATCTGCGCCACCCCGGCCGAGACATGGCCCGCCGCGGCGACCTCGTCCGGTGAACGCCCGGCGGCGAGGGCCGACTTGCGCCAGAGTTCGACCATGCCGGCCTTCTCCTCGTCACCGCAGTGCATGCCCAGCAGCATCGGCAGCCCGCGCTCGGCGGCCAGCCGCACACTCGCCGGGGACGTGCAGGCGACGATCACTTCCGGCCCTCCGGGCGCCCCGCCGCCGAGCAGCTCGTCCGTACGCGGTACGACGGCCACCTCGCGGAAGGCGAATCGTTCCCCCCCAGCCGAGACACGGGGTTCGCGCAGCCAGCGCAGCAGCAGGTCGAGGGATTCCGGGAAGCCGCTCTCGTACGCCTCCAGGCCCGCGCCGAAGACCTCCAGGTCGACCCATGGCCCGCCGCGCCCCACGCCGAGCGTGAAGCGTCCGCCGGACGTGAGGTGCAGCAGTGCGGCCTGCTCGCCGACCGCCACGGGATGCGCGGTCGGCAGCACGCTCACCGCCGTACCGACCCGGATCCGCCGGGTGCGGCCGAGCAGCAGCGCCGCCAGCGTCACGGCGGACGGACATACGCCGTACGGAACGAAGTGGTGCTCGGCGAGCCATACGGAATCCAGCCCTGACTCCTCGGCCAGGTCGGCGGTCCGCACCGCGCGGTGCAGTGCCTCCCCCTGTCCCTGGCCCGGGAACTGGGCGGCCAGTACAAAAGCTCCAACGCGCATCGCCTTCTGCCTCCTTGCGGCCGACGCGGCACTCCCCCCACTGGCAATAACGTCTGACACGTGCCAAAGGCACGGCCAAATAGGGAAGTTATTGAGATTGTCGGGGAATCGTCCCTCAGGGTGCCACTGGCCCCCGTCGTCACCATGCGCGTACCCGAGGACGCTCCGCGTAGGCTGGAGTGAAACCGTCCGGACCGCCCGCCGAGTGAGGTATACGTGTCACCGCGCCGCAACCGCCCCCGAGGCGGCGAGAATCCGACCGAGCGTGACACCGGTGCCGGCGCGGGGGACCGCTACGGACTGGAGCGCACCGAGGACTGGCAGGGCGAGGAGTGGCTGGTCCGCCACGTCAGCGGGGCAAGTGCCGCCGGCAAGCGCTACCGCTGTCCCGGATGCGACCAGGAGATCCCCTCCGGGGTGCCGCATGTGGTGGCCTGGCCGCAGTACGGCGGCGGGGTGGACGACCGCCGGCACTGGCACAAGGCCTGCTGGAACGCGAAGGACCGCCGCACCACGCGGGTGCAGCGGTCCCGTAACGCGCCCAGGTACTGAGCCCGGCCGGTCTGCCGGGTCCGGACGGCCTAGACGTCCCGCTTCTCCAGCAGGGCGAACGATCCGGCCATCGCTACGACGGTGATCACGGCCAGCAGTGTGAGCTGCTTCATGCCGTTGCCTTCGTCGCCGGTCATCGGGAGGGTGAAGATCGCGGACAGTGAGTTCGGGGCGTTGTACTCCATGACCCTCTCGGCCACCGCGCGGGTGCTCTCCCAGATGAAGAGGAACGCGGGCATGATCGCCGGGACCAGCACCACCCCCAGCATCGTGGTGATCGCACCGGCCGAGTGCCGCAGCATCGAGCCGACGGCGAGGCCGAGCATGCCGAGCAGGGTCACGTACAGACTGCCGCCGAGCACGGTCCTCGCCCACTCCGAGCCCGTGGTCGCACGGGCCTCGGGTCCGCTGTGCACGGCCGCGGTGACGATGCCGACGAAGGCGATCGCGAACGCGGTGACGACGAAGGTGAGCACGAAGAAGACCATGAACTTCGCGGCCAGCACGCGCCAGCGCTGCGGCGAGGCGGTGAAGGTGGTGCGGATCATTCCGGTGCCGTACTCGGACGAAACGACCAGCACGCCGAGCGTGATGACACAGATCTGGCCGAGCAGCAGCCCGAAGAGGGCGGGCACGGTGTACGGCGTGTCCGAGAAGTCGGAGTCACTGGTCTGAAGGGCGGCCAGTAGCCCGATGCTGATCACCAGGAACAGCAGGATGCCGATCGTCCACATCGTCGAGCGGACCGACTTGATCTTCGTCCACTCCGAGGCGAGCGCATGACCCAGGTGGGCGGACGTCACCGGGATCGGCGAGGTGTAGCCCGGCCCCGCCGGGGCCTGCTGCTGGTACGGGGTCGTCATCGGGCGTCCTCGTTGTCACTCTTGGTCATGTACGGATTCTCGCCCGGCGTCGCGGGCATCGCGGGCGGCGCCATCGGCGCGGGCATCGCGAACGGCCGGCCGCCGGGCTGCGGGGGCGGCGGTGCGTACCAGCCCTGCTGCGGCATCTCGGGCGGCGGCATCATCTGCGGGGCGTACCCGGGCGGGACGGGCTGCTGGAGGCCGACCCGCGGGTCGTCGGTCGAGCGGTAGTCGACGGCGCCCTGCGTCATACGCATGTACGCCTCCTCGAGCGAGGCCTGGTGCGGGGAGAGCTCCCACAGCCGTACGTCCGCGTCGTGCGCCACGTCGCTGATCCGCGGCAGCGGCAGTCCGGTGACGCGCAGCGCCCCGTCGGGCTCGGACATGACCTGCCCGCCCGCCTCGGTGAGCGCGGCCGTCAGCTTCTCGCGCTGCTGCGGTTCGGTGTGCGGGGTCCGCACCCGCGCGAAGTCCGCGGAGTTGTGCGAGATGAAGTCCTTGACGCTCATGTCGGCGAGCAGCTGGCCGCGGCCGATCACGATCAGGTGGTCGGCCGTCAGCGCCATCTCGCTCATCAGGTGCGAGGAGACGAAGACGGTACGGCCCTCGGCGGCGAGCTGCTTCATCAGATTGCGGACCCAGAGGATGCCCTCGGGGTCGAGGCCGTTGACCGGCTCGTCGAAGAGGAGCACCTGCGGGTCGCCGAGCAGCGCCGCGGCGATGCCGAGCCGCTGGCCCATGCCGAGGGAGAAGCCCTGGGAACGCTTTCTGGCCACGTCCTGGAGGCCGACCACGCCCAGCACCTCGTCCACCCGGCGGGCCGGGATGCCGGACAGCTGCGCGAGGCAGAGCAGGTGGTTGCGGGCGTGCCGGCCGCCGTGCACGGCCTTGGCGTCCAGCAGGGCCCCGACCTGGCGGGGCGCGTTGGGAAGCTTGCGGAAGGGATGCCCGCCGATGGTGACATGGCCGGCGGTGGGCTGGTCCAGGCCCAGGATCATCCGCATGGTGGTGGACTTGCCGGAGCCGTTGGGGCCGAGGAACCCGGTGACCGACCCCGGCCGCACCTGGAAGGAAAGGTTGTACACGGCCGTCTTGGCGCCGTAGCGCTTCGTCAGGCCGACTGCCTCGATCATTCTCCGCCCCTCGCCAGGCGGGGCGGCCATCGCCCCATAAGGGTTAGGAGGATATCCGGCCGTTGACGGTTCCGTTCTCGCACCGGGTTTCGAAGATCGTAATCCTGTTGATCATTCCGAGCGGGAATCCTTTCGGCTTACGGCCGCGGGTGCGCAAAGCCCCCCGCCGCCGGAAGGGGGCAGGGGGCTTAGTCAGGGGGTGTCCGGCGGATCTTGGCCGGGGCCGCGGCGTCTGGTGCGGCCTATCCGACCCTGATCCGCCGGACACCCCCCAGGCCGCGAAGCGGGCAGGGACCCCGGTGCGCAGGAACCAGCGCACCGGATTCGGTCCCTAGCGGGTCTGCTGCGCCGGGACGCCGCGGGAGATCGGCTCGTCGTCCGCCGGGGAACCGGCCGCCGCGACCGCCGCACCGGTCAGCGTCGCGAGCATCTCGCGGACGTTGGTCAGCTGGGCGTTGATGGAGTCGCGGCGGTTGGTGAGCGCCGCCAGCTCGCGCTCGGATTCGCTGCGGATCCGGTCGGCCTTGGCGTTCGCGTCGGCCACGATGTCCTCGGCCTGGCGCTGCGCGGTCTCCACCGTCTGGCGGGCCCGGCGCTCGGCGTCCGTGCGCAGCTTCTCGGCCTCGAGACGGAGCTGCTCGGCGCGGTGCTCGATCTCGGCCAGCCGCTTCTCGGCCTTGGCCTGACGGGACGCCAGGTCGCGCTCGGACTGCTCGCGGCGCTTGGCGAGGTTCGTCTCGAAGTCCGCGGCGGCCTGGGCGGCCTTGGCGCGGGTCTCCTCGAAGAGCGCGTCCGCCTCCTCGCGCTTGGACGAGGCGTCCTTCTGCGCCTCGGTACGCAGCGTGGACGCGTCGCCCTTCGCCTTCTCGACGATCCGGACGCCCTCGTCCTCGGCCTTCGCCTTGCGCTCGGCGGCGAAGGACTCGGCGTCGTTGCGCACCTGCTGGGCGGCCGACTCGGCCAGCTCGCGGTGCTGCTCGGCGGCCCGACGGGCCTCCTCGCGCAGGTCCTTGGCCTCCTCCTCGGCGAGCCGGAGGATCTTCTCGACACGCGCGCCGAGGCCGGCGTACGACGGCTCGGCGTCGTTGACCTGGGCCTGGGCGTTCTGCGTCTCGAGGTGCAGCTCCTCGATGCGCTTTTCCAGAGAGGTGATACGGGACAGGGCGCTGTCACGGTCGGCGACGAGCTTGGTAATGCGGTCATCCACCTGACCGCGGTCGTAACCACGCCGCACGAGCTCGAAGCCGAAGGGGGAGGAAGTGTCGCTCATGGGGTTCCTGTCGAATGAGACCGGTGAGGTGATAGGGGGAATCCTAGGGGCCGGAGCGGCGTGTCATCGAGCCAATGCCCGTTTGATCTGGAGAATGACACTCCTTTTGAGTGGCGAACCGCCGGAGCGCTTGCCACTCGTAAGGCTGAATGTTTGCGGAGCACAGGAAACGGGCAATGGCTAGCCCTCGGATGTCTTGCCACTCGAACGAGTTGACCCTGCTGCCGCACCTGCCTTGACACTGTCCTTGGTGCCCCCCGCAGGCGTCTCGAATGACTCCAACGCCTCAAGTACGTCCTGGACACGGGAAATCTCCGCCTGAATGTCCTCGCGGCGGCGGACCAGCACATCGAGTTCGCGCTTCCCCTCGTCGACCGTGCGCTGCGCCTCGGCCTCCGCCTCGCGGTGCAGCCGCTCGGCCTCCCGTACCAGCTCGGCCTTCTTCTGCCCGGCCTCCTTGAGCAGCGCCTCGGCCTTCTTCACCGCGGCGATACGGACCTTGCTCGCCTCGCTGCTCGCCTCGGAGATCAGCTGTTTGGCCTTCGCCTCCGCCTCCGCCTGCTGCTCGGTGGCGGCCTTCACCAACTTGTCGACGCGCTCGCCCGCCGACTTCATCTGCTCCGCGGACTCGCGGCGGGCGCGGCCGTGCAGCTCCTCGATCTCACCCTCGATACGGGTACGCAGCTCCTCCGCCCGCTCCCGGATGGCGGTGGCGTCGCGACGGGCACCGACCAGCAGCTCGTCGGCGTCCGTCCGGGCCTTCTCCACCAGGGTGTTGCCCTCGACCGTCGCCTCGGAGGTGATCCGCACCGCCTCCTGGCGGGCCGCGCCCACCATCGTGTCTGCCTGCTCCTCCGCGGCGGTTGCCACGGCGTGCGCCGCCTGCTGGGCGTCGGAGGTGAGCTTCTCGGCCTCCGACGCGGCCTCGGTGACCAGCCGGTCGACCTGCTCGGCCGCTTCCGAGCGCCGCTTGTTCGCCTCCTGCCGGGCCTCGTCGAGCGTGCGCTCGGCCTCGGCGCGCGCCTCGGACCGCAGGCGCTCCGACTCCGCAGCCGCCTCCGCCCTGACCCGCTCGGACTCGGAACGGGTCCGGGCGGCGTGCTCCTGCGCGGAGCCCACGGTCTCGGCCGCCTCGGCGCGCAGCCGCTCCGCCTCGTTGGTGGCCTCGCCGATCGCGCGCTCGGTCGTGGCCCGGGTCTCCGCCTCCAGCCGCTCGGCCTCGGTGATGGCCTCGGCGATCAGCCGGTCGGCCTGCTCGGCGGCGTCACCGCGGAGCCGGCCGCCCTCGGCGCGGGCCTCGTCGACCGTGCCGGCGGCGTCCCGCTCGGCGTCGGCCAGGACCGCGGCGGCCGCGGCGGTGAGGCGCTCGGCCTCCGCCGTCGCCTCGTCGACCAGCCGGTCGGCCTGGCTCGCGGCTTCCGAACGGATGCGGTTGGCGTCCTCGCGGGCCTCGGCGCGGGACCGCGCGGCGTCCCGCTCGGACGCGGCCAGCGCGTCGGAGGCCTCGGTACGCATCCGCTGGGCCTGCTCCGAGGAGTCCGCGCGCAGCCGCTCGGACTCGGCGATCGCCTCCGAAACGGTGCGCTCGGCAAGGGCCTTGGCGGCGTCCGTCTCCTCCCGCGCCTCGCGCCGGACACGGCCCGCGTCCTCACTGGCGCGCTCGCGCTCGGCGTAGGCGTCGGCGCGGACCCGGTCCGCCTCCTCCTGCGCCTCGGTCTTCGTACGCTCCGCCACATGCTCGGCGGTGTTGCGCAGCCCGGCGATCTCCTGCTCGGCCTGGTCCTGGAGGCCGGCCACGGAGTCCCGTACCGCCTGCGCGGTCTGCTCGGCGGCGGCCACCAGCTCGGTCGCCCGGCTGTCCGCCTCCTCGACCAGCCGCTGCGCCTCGGTCTGCGCCTCGGCCACCCGGTTGCGCGCGGAGGCCAGCAGCTCCTCGCTCTGCTCGCGGGCCTGGCCGCGCTCCTGCTCGGCCTCCTCACGGGCCGCGTGCAGCGTCTCCTCCGCCTCGCGGCGGCGGCGCGCGGCCTCCTCCTGGGCGGCGGCCAGCGTCTCGGCGGCCTCGGTGGCCAGCCGCTCGGCGGCCGTCCGCGCCTCCGAACGCACCCGGTCGGCCGTCTCCTGGGCCTCGGTACGCAGCCGCTCCGCCTCGGCGGCCGCCTCGCTGCGCAGCCGTACCGCGACGGACTCGCCCTCGGCACGCGAGTGCGAGGCATCGGCCGCGGCCTCGTCACGCAGCCGCTCCGCCTCCGCCTCGGCCTGCGCCTGGAGGGTGCGGATGCGCTCCGCGGCCTCGGCGCGCAGCCGGTCGCTCTCCTCGGCCGCTTCGCGGCGCATCCGCTCGGCCTCGCCACGCGCCTCGCCCAGCGCCTGCTCGGCGGTCTCGACCCGCTGCTCGGCCTCGGTGTGCAGCCGGGTGAGCTCGTCGGCGGCCTCGGCCTGGCGGGCGGCCACGGCCCGCTCGGTCTCCTCGCGGCGCTCGCGGGCGGCGTCCTCCGCCTCGGCGCGGGTGCGCTCCGCCTGCTCCTCGGCCTCGGCGCGCAGCCGGTCGGCCTCGGCGCGGGTGCGCTCCAGGGTCTCCTCGGCCTGCTTGCGCAGGCTCGTGGCCCGCTCGATGGCCTCCGTACGGACGCGCTCGCTCTCGGCGGTCGCACCGCTGCGCAGTTCGTCGGCGTCGGCCTTCGCCTTGGTCAGCAGCTCCTCGGCGGTCTTCGCCGCCTCCTCGATCTGCTGGACGGCCTCCCGGCGGGCCTCGCCGCGGATCCGCTCGCCCTCGGCGACCGCCTCGGAGCGCAGCTGCTCGGCCTCGCCGCGCAGCCGGCGCGCCTCCTCCTGGAGCTCGACCGTCTTGGCCCGGTACTCCTTGGTGTCGTCCTTGGCCGCGCCCTTGAGCTCGTCGGCCTGCTCGGCCGCCTCGCCGCGCAGCCGGTCCGCCTCGGCCTCGGCCTCGCGGCGGATCCGCTCGGCCTCCTCGCCGGCCGCGCGAGTGGTCGCCCTGGCGTCCTCGGACGCCTTGGTGAGCACCTCTTCTGCGGTACGGGCGGCCTTGGCGAGCTGTGCCGCAGTGTCCTCGGCGGCGGACGTACGGGCCTTGTCGCCGGCCTCCGCGACCAGCCGCTCGGCCTGCGCGCGGGCGTCGGCGAGGGCCTGCTCGGCCTCGGCCTTGACTGCCTCGGCGTCCGTGGTGGCCTCGCCGACCAGCCGGGCGATCTCGGCCTTGGCGGTACGGGTGCGCTGCTCGTTGACCGACTCCGCCGACGTCAGCTGCTTGGCCGCGGACTCCTTGGCCTCGGCGAGTACCTTCTCGGCCGCGGCGCGGGCCTCCCGCAGTGCGCTCTCCGCCTCCTGGATCCGCTGCTCGGCGGACCGGCTCAGCTCGGCGGCCTGCCGGCGGGCCTGGTCCGACTCGCTGACCGTGGAGGTGCGCAGCTGCTCGGCGTGGTCAGTGGCCTCCTGTGCCTGCGTGGAGGCCGCGTTCAGCAGGCGCTCGGCGTCCTTGCGGGCGCGCAGCAGGACGGCTTCGGCTTCGGCGCGGGCCGCCTCGGCCTCCGAGCCGAGGCGGTGACGGGCTTCCTCGGCGAGCCGGGTGGCCTCGGCGCGGGCGGCGGCGAGGGCCTGCTCGGCCTCGGTCCGGGACTCGTCGAGGAGGCGGCGGGCCTGCGACTCGGTACGGGCCCGCAGTGTCTCGGCCCAGGCGACGTTCTCGTTGACGTGCGCCTCGACGGTCTGCCGGCGCTCGGACAGCTCCTGGTCGAGGCGCTGGCGCCGGCTGACCGCCTCTGCGTGCAGTTCGGCCTGGAGCCTGGCCTGGTGTTCGGCGTGCTCCTGAAGGATCCGCTGGGTCTGCGCCCGCACGTCGCGCAGCTCGCGCTCGGCGTCGTTGCGCAGCTGGTCGGCCTGGATCTGGGCGTTACGGAGCAGCTGCTCGGCCTGGTAGCCGATGTCCGCCGCGTCGTAGGAAGGGCGGGAGGCCAGGTTGCGACGCGCCTCGTGGAGCTTGGCGCGCAGCACTTCGACCTGGTAGCCGAGGTCCTCGGCGTGCTGGACGGCCTTCTCCCGCTCGGTCTTCAGCCGGTCCATCTCGGCCTCGAACCGCGAGAGGTGGTCGGCCTCGGCCTGGTGGCTCTCCTGGCGTTCGTAGCCCCGCACTGCGCGGTCCCATCCGTCCCCTGGTCGCAAGACTCTCCCAACGGGCTCCGTCCGCCCGCTGAACGGCGCCCCGGTGAATGGTGTCAGATCGACGCCGGGGTACGGCGCACAGTCCCCGACCCCGACTTCAGCACCAACCCCCGGCCGAGCCGACCGCCACTCTACCGGCCAGGGAATCCGGAGGTCAGTGCTCCGCGTTGGACGTGACGAGTTCGGTCAGGACGCCGTGACAGTCCTTGGGGTGCAGGAACGTGATGCGGGAGCCCATCGAACCGATGCGCGGCTCGTCATACAGAACGCGTACCCCCTTGTCGCGGATGGCCTGGGCGTCGCCGTCCACGTCCGCCGTACCGAAGGCGATGTGGTGGACGCCCTCGCCGTTCTTGGCCAGCCACTTGCCCACGGCGGAGTCGTCCCGGGTGGGCTCGAGAAGCTGCAGGTAGGAGGCGCCTCCGTCAGACGTTTCGTTGATCTTGAGCATGGCTTCGCGCACGCCCTGTTCCTCGTTGATCTCCGTGTGGAAGACCTCGAAGCCGTATGTCGCACGGTAGAACTCGACAGTCTTGTCGAGGTCGAAACAGGCGATCCCGATGTGGTCGATTCGAGTCAGCATGGGTCCAGTGCACCGCTCGCACAGGTGGTTACGCAACGTGCGCGCGATCACACCCGCCGACCGGTGACCCGAGCGCGTGCCGCTCAGTACATTGATGTAAACCCTCGTTCACTCCTCATCCCAAGGGGCCGCGCCTCATGTCTGGAACGAACAGCACCACTTCCGTGATCGTCGCCGGCGCCCGTACCCCCATGGGTCGGCTGCTCGGCTCCCTGAGGTCCTTCTCCGGCGCCGACCTCGGCGGCTTCGCGATCAAGGCCGCCCTCGACCGGGCCGGGATCGGCGGCGACCAGGTCGAGTACGTGATCATGGGCCAGGTGCTGCAGGCCGGCGCCGGCCAGATCCCCGCCCGCCAGGCGGCCGTCAAGGCCGGCATTCCGATGAACGTCCCCGCGCTGACCATCAACAAGGTGTGTCTCTCCGGGCTCGACGCCATCGCGCTCGCCGACCAGCTGATCCGCGCCGGTGAGTTCGACATCGTGGTCGCGGGCGGCCAGGAGTCCATGACCAACGCGCCCCACCTGCTGCCCAAGTCCCGCGAGGGCTACAAGTACGGCGCGATCGAGATGCTCGACGCCATGGCGTACGACGGCCTGACCGACGCCTTCGAGAACATCGCGATGGGCGAGTCCACCGAGAAGCACAACACGCGGCTGGGCATCGAGCGCGCCCCGCAGGACGAGTTCGCCGCCCAGTCCCACCAGCGCGCCGCGGCCGCGCAGAAGAACGGCCTGTTCGAGGCCGAGATCACCCCGGTCGAGATCCCGCAGCGCAAGGGCGAGCCGGTCGTCTTCGCCAAGGACGAGGGCATCCGCGCCGAGACCACTGCCGAGTCCCTCGGCAAGCTGCGCGCCGCCTTCGCCAAGGACGGCACGATCACGGCGGGTACCTCGTCGCAGATCTCCGACGGTGCGGCGGCGGTCGTGGTGATGAGCAAGGCGAAGGCCGAGGAGCTCGGGCTCGAGTGGATCGCCGAGATCGGCGCGCACGGCAATGTGGCGGGTCCCGACAACTCGCTGCAGTCCCAGCCCTCGAACGCGATCGCGCACGCGCTGAAGAAGGAGGGCCTGGAGGTCGCGGACCTCGACCTCATTGAGATCAACGAGGCGTTCGCGGCGGTCGCCGTCCAGTCAATGAAGGACCTCGGGGTGTCCCCGGAAAAGGTGAACGTCAACGGTGGCGCGATTGCCCTGGGCCACCCCATCGGCATGTCCGGCGCACGTGTGGTGCTCCACCTCGCGCTGGAGCTCAAGCGGCGCGGCGGCGGTGTCGGCGCGGCGGCGCTGTGCGGTGGCGGCGGCCAGGGTGACGCGCTGATCATCCGCGTCCCGTAGTCCGGTCACTTCGTACGTAGAGGAGCGCAGCACGCATGGCGGTGGACGTCCCCCAACTGGTCGCCCAGGCACGTGAGGGCCGGCCGCGGGCCGTGGCCCGGCTGATCTCACTGGTGGAGGGGGCGTCCCCGCAGCTGCGCGAGGTGATGGCCGAGCTGGCGCCGCTGACGGGCGGCGCGTACGTGATCGGCCTGACCGGCTCGCCGGGTGTCGGTAAGTCGACTTCGACGTCGGCGCTCGTGTCGGCGTACCGGCGGGCCGGCAAGCGGGTCGGCGTACTGGCCGTCGACCCGTCGTCCCCGTTCTCCGGCGGCGCGCTGCTGGGTGACCGCGTCCGGATGTCGGAGCACGCCTCCGACCCCGGCGTCTACATCCGCTCGATGGCGACCCGCGGCCACCTGGGCGGGCTGTCCTGGGCCGCCCCGCAGGCGATCCGCGTCCTGGACGCGGCCGGCTGCGACGTGGTGCTGGTGGAGACGGTGGGCGTCGGCCAGTCGGAGGTGGAGATCGCCTCCCAGGCCGACACCTCGGTGGTGCTGCTGGCGCCCGGCATGGGCGACGGGATCCAGGCCGCGAAGGCCGGCATCCTGGAGATCGGCGATGTGTACGTGGTCAACAAGGCCGACCGGGACGGCGCCGACGCGACGGCCCGCGAGCTCAACCACATGCTCGGTCTCGGGGAGTCCCGGGGGGCGGGCGACTGGCGGCCGCCGATCGTGAAGACGGTCGCCGCGCGGGGCGAGGGCATCGACGAGGTCGTCGAGGCGCTGGAGAAGCACCGCGCGTGGATGGAGGAGCGCGGCGTACTCGCGGAGCGCAGGGTACGGCGGGCCTCCCACGAGGTGGAAACCATCGCGGTCACGGCGCTCCGCGAACGGATCGACGACCTGCACGGCGATCGCCGCCTGGGCGCCCTGGCGGAGCGCATAGTGGCGGGTGACCTGGACCCGTACGCGGCGGCGGACGAACTGGTAGCCAGCATCACGGCGTAACACCGCTCCGGCCGGAGACGGCGCCCGGCCACCCACAGAGAACGGGCGGACTCGCGGCGCGCAGCGCGGGGCCGCCCGACGGCGTCCGGCCACCCGCGGGAAACGGTGACGCACCCGTTTCCGCCGAGCGGGCCCGCGCGCAGCGCGGGAAAGGCCTGCGGGCCTGCGGCCGCCCGACGGCGTCCGGCCACCCATGGGAAACGGTGACGCACCCGTTTCCGCTGAACGGGGCCCGCGCGCAGCGCGGGAAAGCCCCACCGGCCTGCGGCCGCCGACGGCGTCCGGCCACCCGCGGGAAACGGTGACCCACCCGCCCGCCCGCCGAACGGGCGGGCGGGTGGGAGGGGGCCCGCGCGTAGCGCGGGGAGCACCCCCACCGGCCTGCGGCCGGCAACCGCGCCCCGCCCCGCCCGCCGGGCTACGGCTTGCCGCGGCGCCCCCGCAGATGCTCCGCCACCGGGGTGAGTGACTCGCGTAGACCCGCGAGCGATTCCGGCGAGAGCAGGTCGATGAAGTGCCGCCGCACCGACGCCACATGGTGCGGCGCGACGTGCTGCATGGTCTCCATGCCCTGGTCGGTCAGGACCGCGTACAGCCCACGGCGGTCGGACTCGCAGTTCTCGCGGCGCACCAGCCCCGCGTTCTCCATGCGCGTGATCTGGTGGGAGAGGCGGCTCTTCGACTGCAGGGTCGCGGTGGCGAGGTCACTCATCCGCATCCGTCGGTCCTCGGACTCCGAGAGATTGACCAGGATTTCGTAGTCGTTGTTGGTCAGGCCAAACGGCTGGAGGTCCTTCTCGAGCTGGTGCATCAGCAGTCTGCTGACGTCCAGGTGGGTACGCCATGCGCACTGCTCGGCATCGCTCAGCCAGCGGGTGGCCGTCTCGGTCTCCATGTATGGATTCTACCTAAGAAGTTGAAAGCCGGACGAAGTTTGGAAGTGTGACGCCGGGCACCCGCACCCACCCCCGACAGCACGAACAAGGGCGCAGACGTTCGACGTCACACTCCGCAGACTACCGCTCACAGGCCGAAGCGACGCTGGAGGTCCCCCAGTTGACCGGGAAGCCGGGGGTTGGACCCGTGCTGACCTGGGGCTCCTTGTCCTCCGGGGACCCCCGGTTGGCTCGTAACCGCGCCTACCGCCTGTTCGGCCATCAGCAGCTCGGTCGACTGCAACAGCACCGTGCCGGCTCCGACGAACTCGAACTGGTGCTCCTCGCCCGACGTACCGCCGATCCCCGTCATCGCCCGCAGCCCGCCCATGACGCCCTGCATGTACCCGTGGTCGTAGTGGTGGCACGGGGAGGGGCAGTCCGCCCAGCCCACCAGCGCCTGCGGGTCCACCCGGATCGGCGGCTCCATGAAGACCACCGGGCCGTTCGACGCGGCCACGAACTTGCCCGTACCGATCAGGGTCAGGAAGCCCGGCACGATCGACTGCTTCAGCGCGAGCGTCGGCTGGTAGGCCAGCAGATTGCCGGAGCGGATGGTCAGGTTGCCGTTCTCGAGGTCGTACGAATTGACGTCGAAGGCGCGGTCCGCGAGCAGCATCTTCCCGGAGCCCTCCGCCACCACCCAGTCGCTCGCGTGCAGCGGCGAGTGGAAGCTGGTGCGCAGCAGCCGGTCGAACCGGCCGTGGCCGATGCCGTTGAAGTCGATGCGCCCGTAGTAGGCGATCATCTTGCCCTTCTGCAGGAACCACTGGCTCCCCTTGAGCTCCACGCAGAAGGTGTACGGATTGACGTTGTCGTCCGACGGCAGCGTGTGCGGATCGAACACGACAGGACCACTCACAGCTTCTCCTCCGAGGCCTGTACGTACACCGCGCCGTTGCCCGACAGCTCCAACTGGAACGCCTCGCCCGAGCCGCGCCCCACCATGTCGCGCCAGCCGAGCGCGGTGGAGAGCTTGTTGCGTACGTCGCCGTGGTGGGCGACATACGCCTGCGGGTCCACATGCACCGGGCGCTGCGGGGTGATCGGCAGTTCGATCACGCCGCCGTGTGCCATGACCGCGACCGCGCCATGGCCCTTCAGCGTCGTCGTGAACAGGCCCTGGCCGGTGACCTGGCCGCGCACCATGCCCATGACGCCGCCCTGCGAGCCCATGAACATCGTGCCCTGCTGGAGCGTGCCGTCGAAGGCGAGCAGCCGGTCGGCCTCGACGTACAGGGTGTCGCCGGCCAGGTTGATCACCTGGATGTGGTGGCCGCCGTGGCCGAACATCACCGTGCCGGCTCCCTCGACCGACATCAGCGGGGTGGCCTCGTCGGCGACCCGCCGGCCGATCATGCCCATGACGCCACCCTGGCCGCCCTGGATGTCGGGCGTGAAGCTGACGTCGCCCTTGTACGCGAGCATGGCGCCGCGCTGGCTGTACATCCTCTGGCCCGGCAGCACCTGTGCCTCGACCATCTTCGAGTTGATCTCGCGGAACGGCATCAGATGTCGCCCCCGATGGTGTTGCGCTCGCTGGGCTGTACGTACACGAGACCCTCGCCCTCGAACCGGATCTGGAAGGCCTCGCCCGAGCCCTCGCCGATGAGGGTGCGGAAGTTCACTCCGGACTGGAAGTGCTGCTGCAGATTGCCGGTGTGCGCGATGTACGCGCCCGGGTCGACCTGGAGCGGGTACTGCGCGCTGACGCGCAGCACGACGGCCGGGCCGTCCGACATGATCGCCGCCTGCCCGGTGCCCTCGACGGTCGTGGTGAACAGGCCGTTGCCCGTCGCCCCGCCGCGCAGGCCGGTGAAGGTGGTGCCGGTCCGCAGGCCGCCGTCGGTGCACAGCAGATTGCTGGACTCGACGTACAGCTTCTCGCCGTGCAGGCTGACGAGGTTGATCTCGGTTGCACGGTCGGCGAAATAGCAGGTGCCGTGCCCCTTCACCTCCATCATCACCATCTGTTCGCCGGTCAGGCGCCGGGTCACCATGCCGCGGATGCCCTCACCGCCGCCGGACATCTTCTTGAAGGCCATCTGGCCGTCGTAGGCGACCATCGAGCCGTTTTTCGCTTTGACGGCGTCGCCGGTCATGTCGACGGCCAGCACCTTGCTGCCTTGGAGTCTGAACTGAGCCACGGGGTCGAAGATATCCGCGCGAAGCGGGCGGCGAACAGGGCCCTTCGGACGAGATCACCCCTGACGGGCCCCTGATCCCACCAGTTGCCCCACAAGTCCACCCTGCGCAAATGATCGGTAAAGCCCGGTGCCACAATGGACCGAGCTTGTGCCCCCATTCACAAACAGCCATACCGAAGGTGCCCCTGTGGACATCAAGACCGCCTCTGCCGTCCGACGCCTGCGACTGGTCTCCGCCGTCGAAGCGGTGTCGTATCTGCTGCTGCTCGTCTGCTCCGTGCTCAAGCGCACGACCGAGTTCAACGCCGTTCCGGTGATGGGCGCCGTCCACGGTGTGCTCGTGTTGCTCTTCCTGGTCTTCCTGGCCGACGCCTGGAACCGCACCAAGTGGCAGGCCAAGCGCCCGCTGATCCTCTTCGTGCTCTCGCTGATCCCGTTCGGCGGCTTCTACGCGGAGAAGATGCTGCGCGAGGAGGAGCGGGAGCAGGTCGTCGCCGCGCACGCCCGCAAGGCGGCCGCGGCCGCCGCGTGACCGCCGCCGCGTGACCTTCGCCCGACCTACCCCTGAGCCCCCGGCCTCCACGCACGCAGCCGCGCCTCGCGCCCGCCAGGGCGGTCGTCCTCGCTCTGTGGATCGAGGAGATCGAGACGGTCCTGAACCGGGTGCTCTCCGCGACCCCCCTCGGCGAGTTCGCGGACCCGGCGCACCTGGTGGCCGTACCGGCGCGAGGTCAGCAGCCCCACCCGTGCAGCGCCGACAGATGGGCCGATACGGAGGAGGGGGCGAGGCGGAGCCGGTGCGTGCATAGTGGTCGCGGGCTTCGGGGTGCTGGGCACTGTGTGCGTACTGCTGGCCGAGCTGCGGAGGACCGAAGGGCGAGACGGGGCTGACCAGCATATGACCGGCCGGTAGGGTCGTGGCCGTGCCGAAGCCGCTCAGTCTTCCCTTCGATCCCATCGCCCGCGCCGATGAACTGTGGCAGCAGCGCTGGGGACCCGTGCCCTCGATGGCCGCCATCACCTCGATCATGCGGGCGCACCAGATCCTGCTGGCCGAGGTCGACGCGGTCGTCAAGCCGTACGGACTGACCTTCGCGCGGTACGAGGCGCTGGTGCTGCTCACCTTCTCCAAGGCGGGCGAGCTCCCGATGTCGAAGATCGGCGAGCGCCTGATGGTCCACCCGACGTCAGTGACGAACACCGTGGACCGTCTGGTGAGGTCGGGTCTCGTCGCCAAGCGGCCGAACCCGAACGACGGGCGCGGCACGCTCGCGTCCATCACCGACAAGGGCCGCGAGGTCGTCGAGGCGGCCACCCGCGACCTGATGGCGATGGACTTCGGGCTCGGCGCGTACGACGCGGAGGAGTGCGCGGAGATCTTCGCGATGCTGCGTCCCCTGCGGGTGGCCGCAGCCGACTTCGAAGAGAAATGACCCGGAAGCGACCCGGGCGAAGATCGCGCATATCGGGCGGTTACGCTCGTCCGCATGAAGAAGAGCGTGCTGACCCGGTACCGGGTGATGGCCCTTGTGACCGCCGTGATGCTGCTGGTGCTGTGCACCTGCATGGTGTTCAAGTACGGGTTCGACAAGGGCGAGGACATCACGTTCGTGGTCTCCCAGATCCACGGCGTGCTCTACATCATCTACCTGGTCTTCGCCTTCGACCTGGGATCCAAGGCCAAGTGGTCGTTCGGCAAGCTGCTCTGGGTGCTGGTCTCGGGAACGATTCCGACCGCCGCCTTCTTCGTGGAGCGCAAGGTCGCCCGGCAGATCGAGCCGCTGGTCACGGGCGGCGCCCCGGCCGTCGCCAAGGTGTAACAGTTCCGCCGCGAGACCTGCTCGCGGCGGCCTGCCATCGACATTTACTAGGACGTCCTAGTAAATTGGAAGCATGGACGCTGACGCCATCGAGGAAGGCCGCCGACGCTGGCAGGCCCGTTACGACAAGGCCCGCAAGCGGGACGCCGACTTCACCACGCTCTCCGGGGACCCGGTCGAGCCGGTCTACGGGCCCCGGCCCGGAGACGCCTACGAGGGGTTCGAGCGGATCGGCTGGCCCGGCGAGTACCCCTACACCCGGGGGCTCCACGCCACCGGCTACCGCGGCCGCACCTGGACCATCCGGCAGTTCGCCGGCTTCGGCAACGCCGAGCAGACCAACGAGCGCTACAAGATGATCCTGGCCAACGGCGGTGGCGGTCTCTCCGTGGCCTTCGACATGCCGACCCTCATGGGCCGGGACTCCGACGACCCGCGCTCGCTCGGCGAGGTCGGGCACTGCGGTGTCGCCATCGACTCCGCCGCCGACATGGAGGTCCTGTTCAAGGACATCCCGCTCGGGGACGTGACCACCTCGATGACCATCAGCGGCCCGGCCGTCCCGGTCTTCTGCATGTACCTGGTGGCCGCCGAGCGCCAGGGCATCGACCCCGCGGTGCTGAACGGCACGCTCCAGACCGACATCTTCAAGGAGTACATCGCGCAGAAGGAGTGGCTCTTCCAGCCCGAACCGCACCTGCGCCTCATCGGCGACCTGATGGAGCACTGTGCGCAGGGCATCCCCGCGTACAAGCCGCTCTCGGTCTCCGGGTACCACATCCGCGAGGCGGGCGCGACGGCCGCGCAGGAGCTCGCGTACACGCTGGCGGACGGCTTCGGGTATGTCGAGCTGGGGCTCTCCCGGGGCCTGGACGTCGACGTGTTCGCGTCGGGGCTGTCCTTCTTCTTCGACGCGCACCTGGACTTCTTCGAGGAGATCGCCAAGTTCCGCGCGGCGCGCAGGATCTGGGCGCGCTGGATGAAGGAGGTGTACGGCGCGCAGACCGACAAGGCGCAGTGGCTGCGCTTCCACACCCAGACGGCGGGCGTCTCGCTGACTGCGCAGCAGCCGTACAACAACGTGGTGCGTACGGCCGTGGAAGCCCTCGCGGCGGTCCTCGGCGGCACCAACTCCCTGCACACCAACGCGCTGGACGAGACCCTCGCCCTGCCGAGCGAGCAGGCCGCCGAGATCGCCCTGCGCACGCAGCAGGTGCTGATGGAGGAGACCGGCGTCGCCAACGTGGCCGACCCGCTGGGCGGTTCCTGGTTCGTCGAGCAGCTGACGGACCGGATCGAGGCGGACGCCGAGAAGATCTTCGACCAGATCAGGGAGCGCGGCCTGCGGGCGCATCCGGACGGGCAGCACCCGATCGGCCCGATCACGTCCGGGATCCTGCGCGGTATCGAGGACGGCTGGTTCACCGGCGAGATCGCCGAATCGGCCTTCCAGTACCAGCGTTCGCTGGAGAAGGGCGACAAGCGGGTCGTCGGTGTCAACGTCCACCACGGCTCGGTGACCGGCGACCTGGAGATCCTCCGCGTCAGCCACGAGGTGGAGCGCGAGCAGGTACGGGTCCTGGGCGCCCGCCGGGCGGCCCGCGACGACGCGAAGGTGAAGGCGGCGCTGGACGCGATGCTGGCCGCCGCGCGCGACGGCTCGAACATGATCGAGCCGATGCTGGACGCGGTACGGGCGGAGGCGACGCTGGGCGAGATCTGCGACGTACTGCGCGACGAATGGGGTACGTACACCGAGCCGCCCGGCTTCTGATCCCCACAGGCGCCGCCCGGCCGTTGTGGGATCATCCCCGCACGGCTTGGCGGCAAGGGGGGCTTGACGGGTGCGACGGGCTCGTTGTGACCAACGGGTGCCGGCTCTTCGAGGACCACGGCCGGCCGGTCGTCGACCATGCCCCGCCCCGCGCGGACAGGGCCCTTCGGCGCCTCCGCGCTGGACGCCGATACGTCGGCGCGTCTGTACCGGGTCGAGGTGCGGCTGCCCGGGGCGGCCTGGCGTGCGGCCCGCTTCCTGGCGCGTACGGCGGGCGGCACGCGCGGCGCAGCTGGAGATGTACGTACGGCGTGCAGACCGGCTGGACCGTGACCTCGCCTGTGGAACGCCGAAGCCGGCAAGCCCCTGAAGGTCCCCGCGGACAAGGTGCGGCTCGTCCCGGCCGAGTCGGCGTGCGAGCGGTGCGGGGAGCAGGACACCAGCAAGCAGGACACCAGCAAGCAGGACACCAGCAGGCAGGACACCAGCAAGCAGGACACCAGCAAGCAAGGCGCCCCCTGGCGGCTGACGTCAGGTCTGTGCCGCGACCGCCCGCAGGCCCGCCACCAGCAGCGTGGTGAACGTACGGGCCCAGTCGGGGTCCACCGGCTCCGCGCTCACCAGCGAGCGGTGCACCACCGCGCCCGCGATGACATCGAAGATCAGGTCCGCGCTGCGCGCCGCCGCCACGGGGTCTTCCTCGTACGGCAGTTCGCCACGGGCCTGGGCGCGTTCCCGGCCCTCCAGTACCAGTCGCTTCTGCCGGTCGACGATCGCCGAGCGGATCCGCGCCCGCAGTGCCTCGTCCCGCGTGGACTCGGCGACCACCGCCATCAGGGACGACTTCGTCTCCGGCCGTTCAAGCAGCTCGGCGAACTGCAGCACGACGCCCTCGATATCGGCTTCCAGGGTGCCCCGGTCGGGAAATTCGATCTCGTCGAAGAGGACCGCGACGGCGTCCACGACCAGCTCGTTCTTGCCGGCCCAGCGGCGGTAGAGCGTCGTCTTGGCGACGCCCGCGCGGGCGGACACGTCGCCCATCGTGAGCTTGCTCCAGCCCAGTTCGACCAGCGCCTCCCGGGTCGCACGCAGAATCGCCGCGTCGGCCTCGGCGCTGCGGGGGCGGCCGGCGCGGGCGGCGCCTGTCGTTCTGGAACACATGGCGGTGACCATACCCGCGAGTAGGGAAGATGCCGACGGGCCGGAAGTGTGGGGCAGATCACCGCACAGGGCAGGCGGAGAGCAGTTACGATACGGGTCGTAGCGTAAAGAGTGACAACCACTGGCGCCAGGGTGGGGACCCAGCGCCGAACCCGTTTCCCCTCGGGGAACACCGGGCTGCGCCTCGTTCGTTGGCCCCGCACACCGGCGGGGGACTGCGGACGGGCGTGGTTCATGTACGGACAGTTTCGCCAGGTTTTCGGGGGTCCGGGGGTCGTCCCCCGGGGTACTGCAGCGTCTGGCCGCGCGGAAGGGGGAGGATGTACGCATGCAGCCTAGGAACATGTCCATGAGCGGCGTCGTCGACCTCGCCGCGGTGAAGGCAGCCGGCGAAGCCCGGCAGAAGGCGGAGCAGGCGCGCGCCGAGGCCGCCCGGCAGGGCGGCGGCGGTGCCGTGCCCCCCGCAGGTCTGGTGATCGATGTCGACGAGGCCGGCTTCGAGCGTGACGTCCTTCAGCGGTCCACCGAGGTCCCGGTCGTCATCGACTTCTGGGCCGAGTGGTGCGAGCCGTGCAAACAGCTCGGCCCCCTGCTGGAGCGACTGGCCGTGGAGGCCAACGGCCGCTTCATCCTGGCCAAGGTCGATGTCGACGCCAACCAGATGCTGATGCAGCAGTTCGGGATCCAGGGCATCCCGGCGGTCTTCGCGGTGGTGGCCGGGCAGGCGCTGCCCCTCTTCCAGGGTGCGGCCCCCGAGCAGCAGATCCGCGAGACGCTGGCCCAGCTCATCCAGGTCGCCGAGGAGCGCTTCGGGCTGACCGGGGTCGCCGTCGACCCCGACGCCCAGGGCGCGCCCGCGGAGGCGGCCGAGCCGCCGCCCGGTCCGTACGACGCCCTGCTCGAAGCGGCCGTCCTGGCCCTGGACGCCAATGACTTCGCCGGCGCCGTCCAGGCGTACAAGAATGTCCTCGCCGACGACCCGGCGAACTCGGAGGCCAAGCTGGGCCTGGCCCAGGCCGAGCTGCTCGCCCGCGTGCAGGGTGTGGACCCGGGGCAGGTGCGCAAGGACGCGGCCGCGAATCCGGCCGACGTGCGGGCGCAGATCACGGCGGCCGACCTGGACCTGGTCGGCGGCCATGTGGAGGACGCCTTCGCGCGGCTGGTCGACACGGTCCGGCTCACCGCGGGAGAGGACCGGGAGGCCGCACGGGTGCGGCTGCTGGAGCTCTTCGAGGTGATCGGTGCCGATGATCCGAGGGTGACGGCTGCGCGCAGCGCGCTGGCGCGGGTGCTCTTCTGACGGGCTCCCCGACCCGGTCACCGACCCCTCCGCCGACCAGTCGCTAAACCTGCGACGCTGTGGAGGCTCGGCGGAGGATTTGGCGACACAGCGACATACGGCGGCCGCGCTTTACCAAATCTTGGTAATCGCGGCCGCTGTTACTCGGAGTAAATCCAGGCTCTGGTTCTGTCCGGTTTAAAGCCTCAATAAACCATTCTGCCGTGTCACTGCACGGTACCCAGCGCGACCGCCCGATACCGGGCGGTCGCGCTTCGGTTATCCGGCCGTTACTAGCGAGTAACGAACCCCCTTGTGCCCCGGCCGTGAATGGACCACGATCGGCCGAGCTCGGTCCAATTCCGCAGCCCGACACCCACTCGGGGCCGCGGTTTCCTTGGGTCCCCACCGAGCCGGCCGGTGGCAGTGGCACCGGCCGTGGACAGGGGGGTCCTTGCCATCCGGCAGGGCCTGTCCGGAGGTCGCGCGAACGCGCGGCCAGTGGTTGTCGCTCGGGGGTGATCGCCGGTGAATCGGATGCGGTTTGCGCCTCCGACGCGGGCGCTCTCCTTCCCGAGGACGTAGCACTTCTCCCATCCCAGGGCGGGTTGTGACCCGTACCGGAGATGTACGTCCGAGAAGGAGGAAACATGCAGTCCCTTATTCGTGGCGGGACCAGATGGCGCCGGTTCGCCGTCGTCATGGTGCCCAGCGTGGCCGCTACGGCCGCGATTGGCGTTGCGATGGCGCAGGGTGCGCTCGCAGCGTCGTTCAGCGTCTCCGGGCAGAGCTTCAAGGTGACGGCCGACCGGCTGGTCGGACACGACTTCGTCCAGTACGGAAGTCTCGCCGAGGGGCACGACCTCAAGGGCAACAAGACCCTGCACCCGGTGGCAGTGTCCGGCTTCGGCAAGGCCACGATCACCAACATGTGCCAGTCCGTCGTCACGCCCGACGTGCCGATCTTCGGCGCTGTCAGCCTTGAGCTGCGGGCCGGCACGGACAAGAAGCACCCGGTCGAGGCGACGAACATCTACCTCGATGTCGCGCAGCTCGACGCCGACGCCGAGTTCAAGAACATCGACATCGGCGTCGCGGCCGGCGACAAGAGCAACAAGACCGGCATCCAGCCCGGCACGAAGGCCAACCCGTACGGCTTCGCGCAGCGCGCGGACCTTGCGATCCTGACCGACGTGAAGCAGACGGCGTGGGCCACCACGGCGGGCACCTTCAAGCTCAGCAACCTGAGCATGAAGCTGCACAAGGGCGTCAAGGAGTGCTACTAAGCACTCGCCCGGGCGGGCGGGGAGCGTGCGACGCCACCCCGCCCGCCCGACCCACTCTTCTTCTTACAGCAACACCGGTTCCAGGGAGCTGTTTTCCATGAGCGCCGAGTCACCGGGGCAGAACGAGCACTACCTCCGCGTCTTTCGGCGCCACTTCCGCGCCTGGAGAGGTGCCCGGCCCTACTATGCGGGCCTGTTCACCGCGTTGAGCGGTGTGCCGATCGCCTACCTCCCCTACGCCGACCTCCAACTGGGCCATGTGACGCTGACCATGGCCACTACGGCGGGAGCGGGCTCGCTGATCATCGGCGTGCTCCTCTTCACCCTCGGAATGACGATGTGGTTCCACCAGATCGTCCGGGTGTTCGCCGGTGTCGCCACGATCCTGCTGGCGCTGGTCTCCATCCCCGTGTCCAACCTCGGCGGCTTCTTCGTCGGCCTCCTGCTCGGCCTGCTCGGCGGTGCGCTCTCCATCGCCTGGGTGCCTGGCGCCCCCGCCGCCGATCCCGTCGGACCGGTCGACGGTACGCCGGAGCAGGACCCCGGGCACGAGCCCTTCCCCGGACCGCGTCTGGAGAAGGACCCGAACACGTTTGATTCGACTGTTGACGCCAATGGCGGGAGGAACAGTGCGGGGTGACGAGACGCAACTGACCATGGCCGGAGGCGCAGAGTCCCGTGAGAGAAAGGGGCCGCGTCACGCGGCCCCGCGCAAGTCGCTGCTGACCAAGTTGCAGATACCCGCCGGCAAGGCGATGGCACTCGCCGCGATGCCCACGGCCGTGTTCGTCGGGATGGGACTCACGCCCAAGCTCGCGCTCGCCGACGACCAGCCGGAGATCCCCTTCGCGCCCGGTCCGTGCGTGACCCGCTCGGACGAGCCCCTCCCCGAGGAGTCGGCGTCCCCCTCGGAGAAGCCCACTCCGTCGGAGTCGGCGAAGCCCCCGGCCACGCCGAGCCCGTCCGAGGGGACAGGCGAGGGCGAGGAGACGCAAGAGCCCAAGCCGGCCGAGACCCCGTCGGCGGACAGTACGGCCGAGCCGAAGCCCGCGCCGCCGAAGCCGGACCCGGCTCCGTCGGAGACCGAGACCAAGAACCCCTTGGACCCACTGGGTGTCGGCGACGCGATCAAGGACATCCTCGACGGCCCGGACATGGAGCCGACGGCGACCCCGTCGCCCAGCGCCACCGAGTCCACTCCCGCGCCGAAGCCGAGCGCCAGCGCGCCCGCCGACAAGCCCGCGCCCGACGCCCCGGCCAAGGACGATCCGGCCGACAAGCCGGCCGACAACCCCGCGGACAAGCCGGCCGACGATCCGCTGGGCAAGACCAAGGACGACATCAAGGACGCGGCGGACAAGGTCGGCGCCGAAGTCGAGGAACTCGACGAGGACGCCAAGGACGAAGCGGTCGAGGACAAGGACGGCAAGGAGCCGTTCCCCTGCCCGACCGCCGACCCCGAGGCGCTCGCAGCGGCCGATCTCGAGCCGGGCATCCCGGCGCTGCCGGACGAGCCGTGGATCCTCGAAAGCTCGATGCTCACCCTGCGCGGCCTCGACTACAAGGGCATCGTCAAGGTCAGGACGGGCAGCGGCAAGATCAAGAACGTCCTGAAGTTCACCGCCAAGGAAACCGACATCAAGGACCTGCACCAGCTGGTCGTCGGCCCCAACGGCACGACCGCCCACGTCACGTCGAACCCGGGTTCCACCTCGACCCTGCGCGACGGCACGGTCACCATGTACACGGAGGAGCTGAAGGGCAACCTCTTCGGCCTCATCCCGGTCACGTTCAGCCCGCAGACCCCGCCCCCGCTGAATGTCCCGATCGCCTTCTTCACCAAGGTCAAGGTGACGCAGGCCGGCCAGTTCGGCGGCACGCTCACGGTCCCCGGCCTCTCGAACTACTACACCAAGTAGCTCGCCGCACGGACGAACCGCAGATGCGGCCGTGGCCCGCACCGATCACTCGGTGCGGGCCACAGTTGTTTTCGTCTTACGTGCCGAGGCCGTCGTCTGTGCGCTCCCAAACGCGCCCTGTTATACCGACACCCTGCTGGTATCTACTCGGAGCATGACGACACTCACCGAAGGCCCGTTACCGGCCCCTGGCCCTGACGGTGTGAATTCACTCCGGGCTCGTGCTGTGGTACGCGATCTCTACGCGCGGCCGATCATCACCGTGACGGATCTGACCGCCCCTCTCCTGGTGCTGCCTGACGATGCCGAGAAGGCGCCGCTGCCCGGCGCGGTGACGCTGGCCGAGGTAGGCGCCACCGTCCACCGCTGGGCAGCGCTGGGGATTCGCGGCGTGAAGATCTTCGCGTACGGACACGAACGTGATGCGCGTGCGTCGGGCGCAATTGCCGCAGGGAATCGGATGGTGCGCGGGATTGAGGCGGTCAAGGCTGTCGATCCCAAGATGGCGGTGACCACGGAGGTGTGTGGCTGCTCGTGGACTGACCACGGGCAGTGCGTGCTTCGCGATGCAGCAGGCGCGATCGACCTGGACGCCACGTTCCGACTCATGGAGCAGATGGCCACGCAGCACGCCGAGGCCGGGGCGGACGTCATCTCGCCCACGGCGATGCTGGACGGGTCTGTGCGGGCCGTCAGGAACGCGTTGGATGTGGCGGGGCTGCGCGACGTGGGCGTGAATCCGAACCTGGCACTGCACACGACCCTGTACGGGCCGTTCAAGCAGCTCATGGGCACCAATCCCCGTGCCGGGCACCGTCGGGGTCTCCAACTCGAACCCGGGCGCGCGGACCGGGACACCCTCGTCCAGGCCAGGCGGTGGATCGCCGAAGGTGCGGACTCCCTGACCCTCCAGCCGGTGATGACGGCAGTGGACGTCCTGGTCCGGCTCCGGGCGGACCAGCAGGTGCCCCTCGTGGCGTACTCGACTTCCGGTGAGTTGGCGTCTCTGCTGGCGCTCGGACCGGAGGGGATGACGGAGTATCACGCGATGCTCAAGCGGGCGGGTGCGGACGTAGTCCTGACCTTCGCGGCCGAGCTGGTCGCCCAGCACCTGGTGGCCGGCCGTGGATGACAACCCGTGGGTGACGCCGGCCGTGCTGGAAGCAATCCTGGCGGACGCGGGCCGGCTCCGTTTCGCGATGTCCTGTGAAGCTCGCACCGGGTCTCTCCTCGCCACGTTGGCCGCGTCGAAGCCCGGCGGCCGGATGGTCGAGCTGGGTACCGGGGTCGGTGCCGGCGCGGCGTGGCTGCTGCACGGGATGAGCGCGGAATCCAAGCTGGTGAGTGTCGAGGCCGACCTCAAGGTGCAGGCCGTTGCCGCCAAGCATTTGAGCGGAGATGCCCGGGTGTCCTTCGAGACGGCGGACGTGGATGCGTGGCTCGACGGCTACAGCGGCCCTGGCTTCTCCCTCGCGTACGTGGACTGCCGGCCGGGGAAGTTCCATCGCCTTGGGGATCTGCTCGAGCTGCTGGAGCCGGGTGGTCTGTATGTAGTCGACGACTTGTTGCCGCAGGACACATGGCCGGATGGCCACCAGGCGCGTGTGGACGCCTTTCTCGCACGAGTGCCCGCTGTCTCCAACCTGCTTGGCACGCCGCTGAGATGGGCGTCGGGTCTGATGGTGGGAGCGCGTATCTGACGCTCTATTGTGGACGGCATGTCTGCGCCTGAGCTGATCCGCATTGTTTCGAGGTCTTCGCCCATGGCCCTGGCCCAGGTGGAGCGTGTCCGCGCCGAGCTGGCCGCGCTCCATCCCGGCATCCGTACCGAGGTCGTGCCCGTCACCACTTCCGGCGACCGGTGGATGGGCGATCTGGCGAGGCTGGGCGGGAAGGGCGCGTTCACCAAGGAAGTGGATGCTGCTCTGCTGGCGGGCGAGGCCGATCTGGCGGTGCACTGCGTCAAGGACGTTCCCGCGGACCGTCCTCTCCCGGCCGGCACGACATTCGCGGCCTTCCTCAAGCGTGACGACATCCGTGACGCCCTGATCCACACCGGCGGCCTCACCCTCGACGAGCTGCCCGCGGGTACCCGCATCGGCACGTCCTCGGTCCGCAGAATCGCGCAACTCGCCGCCTCACACCCGCACCTGGAATGCGTCCCGATGCGCGGCAACGCAAACCGGCGCCTGGAGAAGCTGGAGGCGGGAGAGGCGGATGCGCTACTCCTCGCGGTATCCGGGCTGGAACGCATCGACCGAGCCGACGCCATTACCGAGATCCTGTCGGTGGAGACGATGTGCCCGCCGATCGGCGCCGGAATCCTCGCCTTGCAATGCCGCGAGGACGACACCGCCACCATCGACGCCGTGAGCGCACTTGGCGACCCCGCCGCACACCGGGAGGCCACCGCCGAGCGCATGTTCCTCCACGTTCTCCAAGGCCACTGCAACTCGCCGATCGCCGGCTACGCGCGGGCCGAAGGCAGTGGCGACCTCTCACTACGCGCCCGCGTCTTCACCTCGGACGGCAAGACGGTCCTCAACGCGCACGAGTGGGCCGGCCCGCTCGATCCGGCAACACTCGGAACCTCGGTCGCCGTCGCGCTGCTACGTCAAGGTGCTCGCGAGCTGATCGACAACATCGCGCACTGAGCAAGGTTTTAGAATCGGCGGCCGGCCTTCAGCTTGTTGATGAAGGTGCCCCATGCGTCGGTGGGAAACATCAGTGCCGGACCTTCGGGGTTCTTGCTGTCGCGCACCGGCATCACGCCGGGGAAGCCGTCAGCGACCTCGACGCATTCTCCGCCCTGCGTGTTGCTGTAGCTGGACTTGCGCCAGTCGGCGGCGTTGAGATCGGTCCGGGAGACGTGCGTCACCTGCGTCGCCCGGCGTCCGCAGCCGCACCCCTGCATGCCCGCCGACGATGCCGAGAGCGGGCGCGGACTGCTTCTCGTCCAGGCGCTGGCACTCGACTGGGGAGTGGCGGAGCGGCCGTACGGCAAGACGGTGTGGGCGTACTGTGCCGCCGCCCGCGACGCAGTGCGGCAGCCGGGCGTGTGATCAGCGCGCAGACGTGGCTGTGGGCGGCGCCCCCGGATCATCGGGGTGCCGCCCACAGCATTACGTGCAGGGCGGGTCAGCCGCGCGCGTTGCCCGCCAGGTGGTGGACCCGGACCATGTTCGTCGTGCCCGGGACGCCGGGGGGCGAGCCGGCTGTGATGATCATGATGTCGCCCTCGTTGTAGCGCTGGAGCTTGAGCAGCTCGGCGTCCACCAGGTCGACCATCGCGTCCGTGTTGTCCACGTGCGGGACCACGTACGTCTCGACGCCCCAGCTCAGCGCGAGCTGGTTGCGGGTGCCCGCGTCCGTGGTGAAGGCCAGGATCGGCTGGGTCGTGCGGTAGCGCGACAGCCGCCGGGCGGTGTCGCCGGACTGGGTGAAGGCGACCAGCGACTTGGCACCCAGGAAGTCCGCGATCTCGCAGGCCGCGCGGGCGACCGAACCGCCCTGCGTACGCGGCTTCTTGCCCGGCACCAGCGGCTGGAGGCCCTTGGACAGCAGCTCCTCCTCGGCCGCCTCGACGATGCGGGACATCGTCTTGACCGTCTCGATCGGGTACGCGCCCACGCTGGACTCGGCGGAGAGCATGACCGCGTCGGCGCCGTCCAGGATGGCGTTGGCGACGTCGGAGGCCTCGGCGCGGGTCGGCCGCGAGTTGGTGATCATCGACTCCATCATCTGGGTCGCGACGATCACCGGCTTGGCGTTGCGGCGGCACATCTCGATGAGCCGCTTCTGCACCATCGGCACCTTTTCGAGCGGGTACTCGACGGCCAGGTCACCGCGGGCCACCATCACGCCGTCGAAGGCCGCGATGACGGCGTCCATGTTGGCGACGGCCTGCGGCTTCTCGACCTTGGCGATGACGGGGACCCGGCGGCCCTCCTCGTCCATGATCTTGTGGACGTCCTTGACGTCGTGGGCGTCCCGTACGAAGGAGAGCGCGACCAGGTCGCAGCCCATCCGCAGGGCGAAGCGCAGGTCGTCGATGTCCTTCTCGGAGAGGGCCGGCACGTTCACCGCGGCGCCGGGCAGGTTGATGCCCTTGTGGTCCGAGATGACACCGCCCTCGATGACGATGGTCCGCACCTGCGAGCCGGTCACCTCGGTGACCCGCAGCTCGACGTTTCCGTCGTTGATCAGGATCTGGTCGCCCTTGGACACATCGCCCGGCAGACCCTTGTAAGTGGTGCCGCAGATGGACTTGTCGCCCGGGACGTCCTCGGTGGTGATGGTGAACTCGTCACCGCGCACCAGCTCGACCGGTCCCTCGGCGAAGGTCTCCAGACGGATCTTCGGGCCCTGGAGGTCGGCGAGCACGCCGACCGCGCGCCCGGTGTCCTCAGCGGCCTTGCGGGTGCGGTGATACCGCTCCTCGTGCTCAGCGTGGGACCCGTGGCTCATGTTGAATCGGGCCACGTTCATACCGGCCTCGATGAGCGCTTTCAGCTGCTCGTACGAGTCGACGGCGGGGCCCAGTGTGCAGACGATTTTGGAACGGCGCATGAGCGGATCCTATCCGTTTGTTTCGTAGCGGAATATTCCGTCTGGTGGAAAGTCCAAGTGACTAACCGGTAACCAGCGCGTACGCCTGGGTGGCGATCTCCAGTTCTTCGTCGGTCGGGACCACGGCGACGGCGACCCGCGCGTACGCGGGCGAGATCAGCCGCGGCTCGTCCGCCCGTACGGCATTGAGCCCGCCGTCGACGGCCAGGCCCAGCTCCTCCAGACCGTCGACCGCAGCTTCGCGCACGGCGGCGGCGTTCTCACCCACACCCGCCGTGAAGGCCACCGCGTCCACCCGGCCGAGGATCGCGTAGTACGCCCCGATGTACTTCTTCAGCCGGTGGATGTAGATGTCGAAGGCCAGCCGCGCCTGCCGGTCGCCCTCGCCCATCCGGCGGGTGATCTCGCGCATGTCGTTGTCGCCGCACAGACCGACCATGCCGCTCTTCTTGTTGAGCAGCACGTCGATCTCGTCGGCGGACATCCCGGCGACCCGCATGAGGTGGAAGGTCACCGCGGGGTCGATGTCACCGGAGCGGGTACCCATGACCAGACCCTCCAAGGGGGTCAGGCCCATGGAGGTGTCCACACACCGACCGCCGCGGACCGCCGAGGCCGAAGCCCCGTTGCCCAGGTGCAGCACGATGACGTTGGTGTCCTCGGGCGCCCTGCCCAGCAGCCGGGCGGTCTCCCGGGAGACGTAGGCGTGCGAGGTGCCGTGGAACCCGTACCGGCGGATGCGGTGGGCGTCGGCGGTCGCCACGTCGATCGCGTAGCGGGCCGCGTACTCCGGCATGGTCGTGTGGAAGGCGGTGTCGAAGACGGCCACCTGCGGCAGGTCCGGGCGCAGCGCCTGCGCCGTGCGGATGCCGCTGATGTTCGCCGGGTTGTGCAGCGGGGCGACCGGGACGAGCCGCTCGATCTCCGCCATCACCTCCTCCGTGACCAGGGTGGGCGCGGTGAACTTCTGGCCGCCGTGCACGACGCGGTGCCCGATGACGGCCAGTTCCGGCGAGTCCAGGCCGAGCCCGTCCGCGGCCAGTTCGGCGGCGACGGCCTTCAACGCGGCCCCGTGGTCGGCGATCGGGCCGGTCTGCTCGCGTTTCCCGGCCCCGCCGGCCGGCGGGGTGTGCACCAGACGGGAGGTCTCCTCGCCGATCCGCTCGACCAGGCCGACGGCCAGCCGGGAGCGGTCGCGCATGTCGAGCAGCTGGTACTTCACCGACGACGAGCCGGAGTTGAGGACGAGTACGCGGGTGGCGGTCACAGGTCGGATGCCTTCTGGTGTAGTGGTCGTGGTCGTCATACCGTCCCGCCCTGGGCCTGGATGGCCGTGATGGCCACCGTGTTCACGATGTCCTGGACGAGCGCGCCGCGCGAGAGGTCGTTGACCGGCTTGCGCAACCCCTGGAGCACCGGGCCGACGGCGACCGCGCCGGCCGAACGCTGCACGGCCTTGTACGTGTTGTTGCCCGTGTTGAGGTCCGGGAAGATCAGCACGGTCGCCTGTCCGGCCACCTCGGAACCCGGCAGTTTGGTCGCCGCGACGGAGGGCTCCACGGCCGCGTCGTACTGGATCGGGCCCTCGACCAGCAGGTCGGGCCGGCGCTCGCGGACGATCTCGGTGGCCTTGCGCACCTTGTCGACGTCCGCGCCGGAGCCGGAGGTGCCGGTCGAGTACGAGAGCATCGCGATCCGCGGCTCCACACCGAACTGCGCGGCGGTGGCGGCGGACTGGACGGCGATGTCCGCGAGCTGCTCGGCGTTCGGGTCCGGGTTGACCGCGCAGTCGCCGTACACGAGGACCTTGTCCGCGAGGCACATGAAGAAGACGGAGGAGACGATCGCCGCCTCCGGCTTTGTCTTGATGACCTCGAAGGCGGGCCGGATGGTCGCTGCGGTGGAGTGCACCGAGCCGGAGACCATGCCGTCGGCCAGTCCCTCCTGGACCATCAGCGTGCCGAAGTAGTTGACGTCTGCGACGACGTCGTAGGCGAGTTCGACGCTGACGCCCTTGTGGGCGCGCGCCTTCGCGTACAACTCGGCGAAGCGCTGCCGCAGCTCGGAGGTCTGCGGATCGGTGATCTCCGCGCCCACCAGGTCGACACCGAGGTCGGCGGCCTTCTTGCGGATGGTCTCCACGTCGCCGAGCAGCGTCAGATCGCAGACGTCGCGCCGCAGCAGTACGTCGGCGGCGCGCAGCACCCGGTCCTCGGTGCCCTCCGGCAGGACCACCCGGCGGCGGGCCGAGCGGGCCTGCTCCAGCACCTGGTGCTCGAACATCATCGGGGTGACACGGCCGCTGCGGGCCACGGAGATACGGTTCAGCAGGCCCGCCGTGTCCACATGGCGCTCGAACAGGCCGAGCGCGGTCTCCGCCTTGCGCGGCGTGGCCGCGTTCAACTTGCCTTCCAGTGCGAAGAGTTCGCCTGCGGTCGGGAAGCTGTTGCCGGAGACCGACACGACCGGGGTGCCGGGGGCGAGCCGGGAGGAGAGCGTCAGGATCTCGGCGGGCGGCCGCTCGTTCAGCGTCAGCAGTACGCCCGCTATCGGCGGCGTGCCCGCGGTGTGCGCGGCGAGCGCGCCGACCACCAGGTCGGAGCGGTCGCCGGGGGTGACGACCAGGCAGCCGGGGGTCAGGGCGTTCAGGAAGTTCGGCAGCATGGCCCCGCCGAAGACGAAGTCCAGGGCGTCGCGGGCCAGCCCCGCGTCGTCGCCGAGCAGCACCTCGCCGCCGAGGGCGTGCGTGATCTGGGCGACCGTCGGGGCGGCGAGAGCGGGCTCGTCCGGCAGGACGTAGCAGGGCACCGGGAGGCGGGCGGCCAGCCGCTCCGCTATGAGCTCGCGGTCCTCGGCGGCCACCCGGTTGACCACCATCGCCAGGACGTGGCAGCCCAGGGCGTCGTACGCGCGGTGGGCGTTGCGCGCCTCGGCCCGTACGGACTCGGCGGTCTGGTTCTTGCCGCCGACCACCGGGAGCACCGAGGCGCCGAACTCGTTGGCCAGGCGGGCGTTGAGCGCCAGCTCGTCGGGAAGCTGGGTGGCGGCGTAGTCGGTGCCGAGTACGAGGACCACCTCGTACTCCCGGGCCACGCGGTGGAAGCGGTCGACGAGCCGGGAGACCAGTTCATCGGTACCCTGCTCGGCCTGGAGTGCGGACGCCTCGAGGTAGTCCATGCCGTACACCGAGGCCGGGTCCTGCGACAGCCGGTACCGCGCGCGCAGCAGCTCGAACAGGCGGTCCGGCCCGTCGTGGACCAGCGGGCGGAAGACTCCGACACGGTCGACATGGCGGGTCAGGAGCTCCATGACTCCCAGCTCGATGACCTGCCGGCCGTCCTTCCGGTCGATCCCGGTCACGTACACGCTGCGCGTCACGCGTGCTCTCCGTCCCTTGTCCGTTGTCCGTCTGGCGTGGAAAGGTTCCCGCCGGCCTGGGCCTGCCCTCTTGACAATACCTCTGAGGCTAGGTAAGACGCCCGCCCAGAATGAGCGCTTTCCCGGCCCCCCGTGGGACAATCGCACTGGATCACCTGTTGCTCACACGTACCGCCAGGACGGGAGACACAGCACGATGCGCATCGGAGTTCTCACGGCAGGCGGCGACTGCCCCGGCCTGAACGCAGTGATCCGGTCGGTCGTGCACCGGGCTCTGACCGGCCACGGCGACGAAGTCATCGGCTTCGAGGACGGGTTCAAGGGCCTCCTCGACGGCCACCTGCGCCCGCTCGACCTCAACGCCGTCAGCGGCATCCTGGCCCGTGGCGGAACCATCCTCGGCTCGGCCCGCCTGGAGCGCGACCGGCTGCGCGAAGCCGCCGAGAACTGCGCGGAGCTGGCCCGCCGTTACGGCATCGACGCGCTCATCCCGATCGGCGGCGAGGGCACCTTGACCGCCGCCCGGATGCTGTCGGAGGCCGGGATGCCGGTCGTGGGTGTCCCCAAGACCATCGACAACGACATCTCCGCGACTGACCGCACCTTCGGCTTCGACACCGCCGTCATGGTCGCAACCGAGGCCATCGACCGTCTGAAGACCACCGCCGAGTCGCACCAGCGCGTGATGGTCGTCGAGGTCATGGGCCGCCACGCGGGCTGGATCGCGCTGGAGTCCGGCATGGCGGGCGGCGCGCACGGAATCTGCCTGCCCGAGCGGCCGTTCGAGGTCGACGACCTGGTGAAGATGATCGAGGAGCGCTTCGCGCGCGGCAAGAAGTTCGCGGTGATCTGTGTCGCGGAAGGCGCGCATCCGGCCGAGGGCTCCATGGCGTACGAGAAGGGCGCGATCGACAAGTACGGGCACGAGCGCTTCGCCGGTATCGGCACCCGGCTCGCCATCGAGCTGGAGAAGCGGCTCGGCAAGGAGGCCCGGCCGGTCATCCTGGGACACGTCCAGCGCGGCGGCGTGCCCACCGCGTACGACCGGGTGCTCGCGACCCGCTTCGGCTGGCACGCGGTGGAGGCCGTGCACCGGGGGGACTTCGGCAACATGACCGCGCTGCGCGGCACGAGCATCACCATGGTGCCGCTCGCGCACGGAGTCAGCGAGCTCAAGACCGTCCCCCACGACCGGATGTACGAGGCCGAGTCGGTCTTCTGAGCCGGCTCTCTAGTAGTCCCGTTCCGTCCCGCGCGCCAGGTCCCAGAAGCGGGCGACGATGCCCGCGAGGAACTCCCGGCCCGCGTCGCCGCTGCCCGCCTGGCCGCCACCGCCGCCCCAGCTGAGGGTGGCCACCATCCGGGACTGGTAGTCGTTGTACAGCTGCTCGAGGATGTCCTCGAGGTGGTGCTTCGGTACGGGCAGCAGCTTCGCCAGCGGCCGCAGGTACGCCTGCCAGCGCGTCGTCACCGCGTTGCGCAGCACGTCCGCCAGGGCGTCCTCCTTGCCGGTCGCGGTCACGAACTCGGGCAGCGAGAGGCCCAGCACCTCGGCGAGCGCGGCCGACTGCCGCTCGTTGCCCCTCCAGCGGCCGGACTCCTCCATCTTCAGGTACGAGGACGCGTCCATACCCACCCGCCGGGCCAGCTCGTCGGCAGCCAGGCCGCCCGCGATCCGATGTTCCCGCAATGTGGTCGCCCGCGCCAGCAGCTCGCCCGGCGAACACCACAGCACACCGGCCAGCGCGGTCAGCTCGGCGGAGGTCGGCGACATGTCGCCGCGCTCCCAGGCGATCACCGTTTCCGGGGTGACGGGAAGTCCGTACTGCGCGCTCAGCCCGTAGGCGACGTGGCCGGGCGCCATTCCCAGGGCAGCACGCAGTCGGCGCGCGGCGGGAGCGTTGAAGGGAGGGGTTTGGTGCACGGCCACACGTTAGGAGCGCGGGAGTCCCGGCGACTACGGTGCGTTCACCCAGGCTCACATATTGTAGGAAAGTCCTAGTGCGCACGACTGATCAACCCGTCGCCCGCACGACCGTTCAGTAACCCTCCCCGACCCTACCCGGCCAACCGCCGTTGCGGGAGGGATCCATCACTTCTTCACCGGCCGGCCACCCACCGGTACTGCAGCTCCGGCCGGCCGACCTGTCCGTACTGCGGGCTACGCCCGGCGCGGCCACCCGTCACCAGGTGTTCCAGATAGCGGCGCGCGGTGATCCGGGAGATCCCGACCGCCGTGCCGGCCTCGGCGGCCGTGAGCCCGCCCGGTGACTCGCGCAGCGCGCGCGTCACCGCCTCCAGCGTCGGGCCGCTCAGCCCCTTGGGCAGCGCGGCCGGCTGGGGTGCCCGCAGCGTCGCGAGCGCCCGGTCCACCTCGTCCTGGCCACTGGCCTCGCCCGCCGCAGCGCGGAACTCGGCGTACCGGGTGAGCCGGTCGCGCAGCGTCGCGAAGGTGAAGGGCTTCAGTACGTACTGGACGACGCCCAGGGACACCCCTTCGCGGACCACCGTGAGATCGCGGGCCGAGGTGACCGCGATGACGTCGACGGAGTGACCCGCCGCGCGCAGGGACCGTACGAGGTGCAGTCCGTGCCCGTCGGGGAGGTGCAGATCGAGCAGCAGCAGGTCGACCGGCATCCGGTCGAGCGCCCGGGCGGCCTCGGCCCGTGAGTGCGCCACCCCGACCGAGGTGAAGCCGGCCACCCGGTCCACATACAGCCGGTGCGCGTCCGCCGCGACGGGGTCGTCCTCGACGACCAGGACGCGGATGCCGGCGGCGGGGCCCGTCATGCCGGACCCTCCGTCCGCAACGGCAGCCGTACGGTGAACTCGGCGCCGCCGTCCGGGCCTTCGGCCAGCGCCACGGTACCGCCGTCGCGCCGGACCGTCTGCTGGACCAGCGCGAGGCCGAGGCCCCGGCCCGCGCTCTTGGTCGACCAGCCGCGCCGGAAGACCTCGTCGGCGTCGGCGGGGTCGATACCGGCGCCGGTGTCGGCGACGCGCAGCAGCAGCTCGCCGGCGGCGGTGCTCGCGGTGACGGTGACGCGGGCGCGCTCGCCGCCCTGGGCCGCGTCGACAGCGTTGTCGATCAGGTTGCCCAGGACGGTGACCAGGTCGCGGGCCGGCAGGGTGTCCGGGAGCAGGCCGTCGTCGATGCGGCTGTCCTCGGCGAGGACCAGCTCCACCCCGCGCTCGTTGGCCTGAGCCGCCTTGCCCAGCAGGAGGGCGGCCAGTACCGGTTCCGCGACGGCGTCGACCACCTGGTCGGTGAGGGCCTGGGCGAGCTCCAGCTCGGCCGTCGCGAACTCCACCGCCTCGTCCACCCGGCCCAGTTCGATCAGCGAGACCACCGTGTGGAGCCGGTTCGCCGCCTCGTGCGCCTGCGAGCGCAGGGCCTGGGTGAAGCCGCGCTCGGAGTCCAGCTCGCCGGAGAGCGCCTGGAGTTCGGTGTGGTCCCGCAGCGTGACGACGGTGCCGCGCTGCTCCCCGCTGGAGACCGGCCGGGTGTTGACCACCACGATCCGGTCGGCGGTCAGATGCAGCTCGTCCACGCGCGGCTCGGCGGCCAGCAGCGCCCCGGTGAGCGGAGCGGGCAGGTCCAGTTCCGCGACACCGCGGCCGACCGCATCGGGCGGCAGGCCGAGGAGTTCCCGTGCGCCGTCGTTGACCAGGGCGATCCGGCGCCGGCCGTCGAGCATCAGCAGGCCCTCGCGCACGGCGTGCAGGGTGGCCTGGTGGTAGTCGTGCATCCGGCTCAGCTCGGCCGCGTTCATACCGTGGGTGTGCCGCCGCAGCCGGGCGTTGATGACGTACGTACCGGCGCCGCCCAGGGCCAGCGCGGCGAGCGCGACCGCGATCAGCGCGGCGAGCCGGCGCCGTACCTGCGCGTCGATCCGTTCGACGGTGATCCCCGCACTCACCAGACCGATGATCGTCCGGCCGTCCTTGATCGGGGTGACGACCCGCACGGAGGGGCCGAGGGTGCCGGTGTAGGTCTCGGTGAAGGTCACTCCGGCCAGCGCGGGAGCGGTGTGGCCGAGGAACTCCTCACCGATGCGGCCCGGGTCGGGGTGGGTCCAGCGGATGCCCTGCGGATCCATGATCGTGACGAAGGCGACCGCGGAATCGCGGCGCACCTGCTCGGCGTACGGCTGGAGGGCGGCCGACGGATCGGGCCCCAGGACGGCGGTACGTACGGATGGTGCGTACGCGACCGCCCGCGCGACCGCCGTCGCCTGCCGCCGCGCCGACTCCTCGGCCTGGCGGTGGGCGGTGAGGTAGCTGAACACCGCGCAGCCCGCCACGACCGCGGCCACCAGCACGACCTGCATGGCGAAGAGCTGGCCGGCGAGGCTGCGGGGACGGGGGGCGCGCATCTCTCCAGTGTGCCTGCCGCGCGTGGCGTGAACTCAATGCACGTAACGGTGACCACGGTCACAGGGCGGGTGGATAGTCACCGGGACCGTCCAGGACGTGAGCCGCACGTACTGCGCGTATCCCAAGTCAGGAGGCCCCCGTGACAGGCGCCGCAGCCGTATCCGCGAAGCGGGACCGTACCCACTATCTCTATCTGGCCGTGATCGGCGCGGTGCTGCTCGGCATCGTGGTGGGCTTCGCCGCGCCCGGGGTCGCCGTGGAGCTGAAGCCGATCGGGACCGGCTTCGTCAACCTCATCAAGATGATGATCTCCCCGGTCATCTTCTGCACGATCGTGCTGGGCGTCGGCTCGGTCCGCAAGGCCGCCAAGGTCGGCGCGGTCGGCGGTCTCGCCCTCGGCTACTTCATGGTGATGTCGACCGTCGCGCTCGCCATCGGCCTGGTGGTCGGCAACATCCTCGACCCGGGCTCCGGCCTGCACCTGACCGACGCGGCCCGCAGCGCGGGCGAGCAGCAGGCCGAGGGCGCGGCCGCCTCCACCGAGGAGTTCCTGCTCGGCATCATCCCGACCACCCTGGTCTCCGCCCTCACCGGCGGCGAGGTGCTGCAGACCCTGCTGGTGGCGCTGCTCGTCGGCTTCGCGCTGCAGGCGATGGGGGAGACGGGTGCCCCGGTGATCCGGGGGATCGAGCACATCCAGCGGCTGGTGTTCCGCGTACTGGCCATGATCATGTGGCTGGCTCCGGTGGGCGCGTTCGGCGCGATCGCCGCGGTGGTCGGCCAGACCGGCATCGACGCGCTCAAGTCGCTGGCCGTCATCATGATCGGCTTCTATGTCACCTGCGCACTCTTCGTCTTCGTCGTGCTGGGGGCCATCCTCAAGCTGGTGGCGGGCATCAACCTCTTCTCGCTGCTGAGGTACCTGGGCCGGGAGTTCCTGCTGATCCTCTCCACCTCCTCGTCCGAGTCGGCGCTGCCGCGGCTGATCGCGAAGATGGAGCACCTGGGCGTCAGCAAGCCGGTCGTCGGCATCACCGTGCCGACCGGCTACTCCTTCAACCTCGACGGGACGGCGATCTATCTGACGATGGCGTCCCTCTTCATCGCCGAGGCGATGGGCAACCCGCTCTCCGTGGGTGAGCAGATCTCGCTGCTCCTCTTTATGATCGTCGCTTCCAAGGGCGCGGCGGGCGTCACCGGGGCGGGGCTCGCGACCCTCGCGGGCGGACTGCAGTCGCACCGCCCCGAACTGGTCGACGGCGTCGGCCTGATCGTCGGCATCGACCGCTTCATGAGCGAGGCCCGCGCGCTGACCAACTTTGCGGGCAATGCGGTGGCGACGGTCCTGGTCGGCACCTGGACGAAGGAGATCGACAAGGAGCGGGTGGGCGAGGTGCTCGCCGGCCGGGTGCCGTTCGACGAGCAGACGCTGCTGGACGACGCGAAGGGCGGCCAGGACGACCAGGGCGGCCACGGAGTCCAGGACGTACCGGCGCAGCGCGAGCAGGCCGAGAAGGCGCCGGTCTCGGCCTGATCCGGCCCCTTCGGTGCCCGGCCCACCCCCGCGGTGGCCGGGCACCGGCGTCCCCGCTCGGCGGCCTCCGGCTGGTCAAGCCGCTCAGGGTGCCCAAAGCTGACACCGTGATGACCGCACCTGCGGCGCACCCGCTGGAAGCACCGCTGGAAAGGGAGAGCCGGATGCCGAAGTACCTGGTCCAGGCCAGTTACACCGCCGAGGGAGCCAAGGGGCTGCTCGCCGAGGGCGGGACCGGCCGCAGGACCGCCGTGGAGAACCTGGTCACGTCATGCGGCGGCACGCTCGAAGCGATGTACTTCGCCTTCGGCGACGACGACCTGTACTGCCTCATCGACATGACCGATGAGGTGTCGATGGCCGCGACCGCGCTGACGGCTCGGGCGAGCGGAGCCGTGCAGTCCAGGGCGATCCCGCTGATCAGCGTCGAGGACATCGACGCGGCCGCCAGGAAGAAGCTCGACTTCCGGCCTCCCGGCGCCTGACCGGCCGCAGGCCGGCGCCTTCCCGCGGCGCGAGCCGGCGGGCGGGCAGGGTTGCCGAGGGCGTAGCAGGGTGGCCGAGGACGTACTGGACGGCCTCAGGCGCTGACGGCCGTACGCCTGCGGGTCCCCACGGCCTTCCGTGCCCCGTGGCGGGGCTGCGCCCCTGACGGCCGGGGACCCCTGACGGCCGGGGACCACTGACAGCCGGGTCCCCTGCGGGCGCGGCCGCCCGTGCCGGCGGTGCTACGCCATCCAGGCGTCCGGTCCAGGGTCGCCGCCCTCTGCGCGGGTCGCCAGCCGTGCCACGTAGTGCGTCCAGCCCTCGCGGTGCGCGGCGCAGGCCTCGGCCGAGGGGAGGCCGCTGTGGACCAGGCGCAGCAGGGTGCCCCCGGCGGTCGGCTCCAGCGTGATCTCCACGGTCGAGGAGCCAGGTGGTACGGGCATCCCGCCCTCGGCCCACCCCCAGGTGAACACCAGCCGCTTGGGCGGATCGACCGCCAGGAAGCGCCCCTCGGCGACGTTCTCTCCGGTGACGTTCGTGCGGTAGGAACCGCCCGGCTCGAAGGAGAACTCGCCGTCCTTCCCCATCCACGACAGCCACTTCTCGTGGTCGGTGAAGAAGCCGAAGACGGTCTCGGGGCGGGCGGCGATGTGCCGCTCCAGGGTCACGGTGTCAGTGTTCGCGGTGCTCATCGTTCTCCGTTCCGTTCAACGGCGTCGGCTGCTTCTGCTTCCGTCCCTGCTTCCGCCTGTTCGGCGAGCCGGGCCAGGGTGTCGAGCTTGTCGGCCCACATGGCCTGGAGGTAGTCGGAAAGTGGCCCCAGGGCCTCCCGGTCCGCCCGGTAGAACCGCTTCGTCCCATCCTTGCGCAGGCTGACCAGGCCGGCGTCTCGCAGCACCTTCAGATGCTGGGACACCGCGCCGAAGGTGACCTCGAAGCGGGCCGCGATCTCGCCGGCGGGCAGCTCGTCGTCCCAGATCAGCCGGAGGATCTCGCGCCGTCTGGGCTCGGCGATCGCCTGTACCGCGTCCATGTTCCGAATTTTAGTCCACGCTTCAGTTTGCGCTCCTCCCGAGCTTATTTTAGTGTGTACTCAAATATACGTAGCCGCCGAACGGTTGACGACACACGCTGCAGGAGCGCCCATGACCGAGATCACCTTCCAGACAGACATCGCCACCGACCGCGCCCGTGTGCTGGAGGCGCTAAACACCCACGACGGCCTCACCGGCTGGTGGACCAACGACGTGAACCGCAAGGACGAAGTCCTCTACTTCAACTTCCCCGGCGTTCCGGAGCCCTTCCAGCTCCGCCGTGAGCGGGCGGACGAGGACGGCGTCACCTGGGAGAACATCGGCGCCGTCCCGCCGCACTGGGCGGGCACGACCATCACCTGGACGCTGACCGAGATCCCCGGCGGCGCGGGCACCCGCGTGGCCTTCTCGCATGCCGGCTTCCGGGACGGCGAGCCCGAGCTGCCGATGATCACCGGCACCTGGGAGCAGCTGATGACCCGGCTGAAGGACTTCGCCGAGACCGGCGAGCCCGCCCCCCTCTTCCACGTCTGACGTGGCGACAAGCCGCCCACCCCCACCACCCACCGGAGAACCCCCATGCATGCCCAGATCGACGAACTCGCCGCTGCCCTCGCCGACGCCGCCCGCGCCGTACGCCCCGAGCAGCTTGAGTCCCGTACACCCTGTGACCAGTTCACCGTCGCCGAACTGCTCGGCCATCTCTCCGGCGTTCTCGCCGGCTCCGAGCGAGCCGCACGCAACCTGCCGCAGACGGCCGAGGCGCCCGAGGCGACCCCCAACGCCGTCGCCGATCAGGCGGCCAAGACTGCGGCCGCCTGGGCCGACCCGGCCGCGTACCAGGGCATGACCGAGTTCGGCCCCGGCGAGATGCCCGCCCAGGCAGCCGCCGCGATCACGCTCCAGGAACTGGCCCTGCACGGCTGGGACCTCGCCCGTGCCACCGGGCGGGACTTCGCGGTGAGCGAGGAGGCAGCCCAGGCCGTGCTCGGTGTGGTCGGCCAGATCGCGGAGCAGGCCCGCGGCACCGGCGCGTACGGCCCGGCGCTCGAGGCGCCCGCCGATGCCGGAGCCTTCGCGCAGGCACTGGCCGCGAGCGGCCGCGCCGCGCACTGGACCCGCTGACGGCCGCACGCAGACGAACGGACCGGTGATCCCGCGCGCGGCAGCCGGCCCGCGTGGCATCGGAGCGCGGCGAGGGGCCTTCAGAACCGTGGTCCGTCGCCGCGCTCCTGCGGTCTGCCTCGACCGGCCGCGCTCACTGCTGGATCGGGTTGCCGTCCGTCCTGCAGTTCTGGATCTCGCCGGTGCCCCAGTTGCCGGGGCCGCCGGGGTAGGCGTGGCCGGTGTCGATCTGCCAGTTGGCGGAAGAGGGCGGGCTGCCGTTGGCGCCGGTGAAGTCGTCGCTCCACTGGAGACTCCAGCCTGGGGCGGGGGGTGGTACCGCGCCGCGCGCGGGGCCGGCTGTCATCAGCGCGGCCAGTCCGGCGAGGGCGGCGACCGCCGCGGCAAGCGCGGCGAGCGATCGACCCGGGGGACGTCGAGCGGCTGTGGGCCTCCACCTCGGCGGTGCCGAAGGAGGTCATGGACATGATGCGGACGCCGGACGCGTTCGGCCCCGGCGTGAAGGTCTTCGGCCCGGAGGTCGTGGTCCCGGAGAACGCCCCGCCCCAGGACCGCCTGCTCGGCATGACGGGCCGCGACCCGCGCTGATCCGCCGGCTCAGTGGATGATCGAGTAACTGCGCCACGGCATGGTGCCCGGGGCGATGCTGTCGGACAGTGTGGTGGCCACGTACGTCCCGCCGTCCTCCGTCACCTTCTTGCAGTTGGGAGTGCGGTACAGGACGAAGTCGACCCTCGTGTCGTTGACCACCCTGGTGGCTCCTCTGGCACCGAGGGACTGACACCCCCGCACCAGCGGGTTGCTGATCGTGACGACGAGGTCCTCCCTGTCGACGGAGCTGAAGGTGCCGACCGCGGTCCGGCCGAGACCCGAACAGCCAGTGGCGGCGAGCAGCAGCAGCGCCGCCCCGGTGATGACGCCGAGACGCCGGTGATCGGACATGGGCGGTCCTCGTCTGTGCGGAGCGTGTCCTCGTGGAGACCAAGCTGCCGTGTAGGAGCCCTGGGGGCACCCGGTGCGCGACCACTCGGATGAAAACGCCGGCTCGGTCCCCCGACCGCTGCCGTACAGACCCGCAGGTTTGTACTGTTTGCGCATGGAGAATATCTATCCGCTAGTCGAAGCCCGGAACCAGCTCGGGCAGCTTGTCGGCCGGGTCCGCCACGGTCACGAACAGATCGTCATCAGCGAATACGGCAAGCCTGCAGCCGCCCTCATCCCGATAGAGGAACTGGAGGAACTGCGGCGCCTGCGCGACGAAGCGGACATCGCGGAAGCCACCGCGCGCGAAGCCGGGCCGACCGGCCGTCCCATGACACACGACGACTTCATGGCCCAGCTGGACACTGAGGACGGCCAGGTGGCTGCGTCCTGACTCACACCGTCCTTGTGCTCGAATTAGGCCGCGTCAACCGACCGCCGTCGACGGTCCGGACGAACGGCCTCGTTGCCTTGACGTCTGCGTCAACGATTACCGTCGGGGCATGCGAATCGGCGAGCTTGCGGAGCGGGCCGGGACGACGACCCGCACCCTGCGTTACTACGAGTCCCGCGGGCTGCTGCCCGCCCGGCGCGCGGTCAACGGCTACCGCACGTACGACGAGGACGACCTGCGGCTTCTCCAGCAGATCCGGACCCTCCAGGACTTCGGCTTCGACCTGGAGGAGACCCGGCCCTTCGTGGAGTGCCTCCAGGCCGGCCACCCGGCGGGCGACTCCTGCCCGGCCTCGCTCCTGGTGTACCGGAGCAAGCTGGCCGAGCTGGACGCGCTGATCGGCCGGCTCCAGACCGTACGCGAGCAGGTCGCCGCGCAGCTCGCGCGAGCCGAGGCGGAGTTTTCGGGGGGTCCGGGCGGTCCGGAGCCCCGGTGTGAACTGAGGGGATGACTCATGGTGCAGGCAGTCGGCGTGGACGCGGTGACCGATGCGACGTTCGCGGAGGAGGTACTGCGCTCGGAACTGCCGGTCCTGGTGGAGTTCACCGCGGACTGGTGCGGCCCGTGCCGTCAGATCGCCCCGGTCTTGAGCGCGGTGGCGGCGGAAGAGAGCGGCCGCATCAAGATCATCCAGCTCGACGTGGACGCGAACCCAGAGACGATGGCTGCCTACGGCGTGCTGTCGATGCCGACGCTGATGGTGTTCCGGGGCGGCGAGCCAGTGAAGTCGATGGTCGGGGCGCGGCCTAAGCGGAGGCTTCTTCAGGAGCTTGAAGATGTGATGTGAACGCGGCCCACGTCCGGGGAGCGAAGGTGATGGCCGGCCCGGTGGGTGCGACCTTCGAGTCCCGGACGTGGACGGCGGTGTGAGGCCGTACGGCGACCTCGACGCACGAGCCGCCGCTGGAGTCGCTGTAGCTCGACTTGAACCAGTGCAGAGTGCTCATTGTTCTCCCGCCAACTCCTCGATGAGAGCCAAGGATTCGTCCGGCCCGAGAGCCTGTGCCCGGATCATCGCATATCGCTGCGCGAGAGTGCTGACCTCGTCGGGTTTGCGGATGAGCTGGCTGTTGCCCTGCGTTTCGAGATACGCCACATGCTCGTGGTCCGGTGTCTCGACCAGGATCACTGGGCCTTCGAGGCCCGCGTGCTCGCCGCGCGCTCCGCGCGACAGCGGCAGCACCTGCACGGTGACGTTGCGACGCCGGGCGGACTCGGCCAGATAGCGCAGTTGGCCGCGCATGACCTCGGCGCTGCCGATCTGCCGTCGTAGGACGGACTCGTCCAGGACGAGAGAGAGCAGGGGGACCGGCCTGCGGTCGAAGAGAGCGGAACGGTCCATGCGGGCCCCGACCAGTTCTTCCAGCTCCTCGTCACCGTAGGGCGGGAATCCGCATCCCAGCACCGCGCGTGCGTAGTCCTCCGTCTGGAAGAGGCCGTCGACGACCAGTGTCTGGTACGAGGAGATGCTCACCGCCGCCGCCTCCAGCGGCACGTAGTCCTGGAAGTGCTCCGGATAGCGGTCCAGCAGCAGGTACCTGCCCGCCAGCCGGATCATCCCCGACCCGCCGCACAGATGCTCGTCGAGTCCCGCCAGCATCTTCTCCGTGGGCAGGTTCTTGCACGTCTCCACCGCGCTGATCGCCGCCCCGGTGTAGTGGAATCGCGCCCCCAACTCCTCCTGGGACCAACCCGCCTGCGTACGCAGCGTACGCACCATGTCCGCGAGGTACTGCGCCGTGGCCGAAACCGGCCGCTTGCTTTCTGTCCGAGTCACCCGGACCCCCTCAACCCGGTTCAACGCGCGTTCGACCGGCCGGAACAGAGCCAGTCATCCACGCTCAGTCACTTTCGACGGTAGCCCTCTGCGCCGACAGTGGTCCCATGAATACGGAAAGTCACCTCTCCTGGGTGCCCGGAAGCGGCCACCAACTCCGTAAAGCCGGGGTGTACTTCGATGCGGTCCGCCTCCCGGGCGCTCTCGGGCGCCACGTCGCCGATGTCCTCGCCGGGCTGACCGGCGGCGACCCCGGGCCCGTCATCCAGGAGGCGAGCGGGGAGCAGCACACCTACTTCCTGGTCCCACCCGGCACTACCGGGCACCGCCGCTGGCCGCCGGACACGTACCGGCTGACAGGTGAGCGAGACTGCTACATCGGAGTTCCCGCGCTGTACGGGCCAACATGGCCCCTCAGCTGGCGGTGCCCGCCCACCGCGGACGGGCATCTCGTCCACACCCTGCTCCTGCACGCGACGCTGATGTCAGTGGCGCATCATTTGAGCTTCACGTCGGCCTCAGCCACACCGTCGCCAGCGGCGGCAGGGTCAACTGCAGGCTCGCCGGGCGCCCGTGGGCCGGGACCGACTCCGGTTTCAGCGGGTCCGGGTTGAGGACGTCGCTGCCGCCGTACCGGGCGGCGTCGGTGTTGAGGACCTCGGTCCAGGCGGCGAACTGTTGCGGAACCCCGAGCCGGTACTCGTGCCGCACCACCGGCGAGAAGTTGCTGACGGACAGCAGCGGCGCGCCGTCCGCGGCGAAACGCAGGAACGCGAAGACGTTGTCCTCGGCCGCGTCGCCGTCGACCCAGGCGAAGCCCTCGGGGACGGTGTCCCGCTGCCACAGCGCCGGCGACGCCGTGTACGCCGTGTTGAGATCGCGGACCAGGTCGCGGACACCCCGGTGGTCGGGCTCGGCGGAGTACGACGGATCGAGCAGCCACCAGTCGGGGCCGTGCCCCTCCGACCACTCCGCCCCCTGCGCGAACTCCTGCCCCATGAAGAGCAGCTGCTTGCCGGGGTGGGCCCACATGAAGCCGAGATACGCCCGGTGGTTGGCGCGCTGCTGCCACCAGTCGCCGGGCATCTTGCTCACCAGCGCCTGCTTGCCGTGCACGACCTCGTCGTGGGAGATGGGCAGGACGTAGTTCTCGCTGTACGCGTACACCATTGAGAAGGTCATCTCGTTGTGGTGGTACTTGCGGTGCACGGGCTCCTTGGAGACGTACTCCAGCGAGTCGTGCATCCAGCCCATGTTCCACTTCAGGCCGAAGCCGAGACCGCCGAACCCACCGGGCCCGACATGGTGCGTGGCCCGCGTGACGCCGTCCCAGGCGGTCGATTCCTCGGCGATGGTGACGACGCCGGGGCAGCGGCGGTAGACGGTGGCGTTCATCTCCTGGAGGAATGCCACGGCGTCCAGGTTCTCCCGGCCGCCGTTCACGTTCGGCGACCATTCACCGTGCTCGCGCGAGTAGTCGAGGTAGAGCATCGACGCGACCGCGTCCACGCGCAGGCCGTCGATGTGGAACTCCTGGCACCAGTAGACGGCGTTGGCGACGAGGAAGTTACGGATCTCCTTGCGGCCGTAGTCGAACTCCAGCGTCCCCCAGTCCGGGTGCGCGGCACGCTCCGGGTCCGTGTGCTCGTACAGCGGCCGGCCGTCGAACTCGGCGAGCGCCCAGTCGTCCTTGGGGAAGTGCGCCGGCACCCAGTCGACGATCACGCCGATCCCGGCCCGGTGCAGTGCGTCGATGAGGTACCGGAAGTCGTCCGGGGTGCCCATCCGGGAGGTCGGGGCGTAGAAGCCGGTGACCTGGTAGCCCCAGGAGCCGCCGAAGGGGTGCTCGGCGACGGGCATCAGCTCTACATGCGTAAAGCCGAGGTCCTTGACGTAGGAGGGGAGTTGGGCGGCCAGCTGTCGGTAGGTGAGACCCGGCCGCCAGGATGCGAGATGGACTTCGTAGATGGACAGCGGCGCCTCGTGCACCGGGCGGCCCGCGCGCCCGGCCATCCATTCGCCGTCGTGCCACACATGGTGGGAGGCCGTCACGATGGACGCGTTGGCCGGCGGCACCTCGGTACGGCGGGCCATCGGGTCGGCGCGCATCGTGTGGCTGCCGTCCGGGCGCGTGATGTCGAACTTGTACAGCGCTCCCTCACCCACCCCGGGCAGGAACAGCTCCCAGACGCCGGACCCGCCGAGTGAGCGCATCGGCAGCCCGGTGCCGTCCCAGTAGTTGAAGTCCCCGGCGATCCGGACGCCCCGGGCGTTGGGCGCCCAGACGGTGAAGCGCGTGCCGGTGACGTCCTGGTGGACTGTTCGCTCGGCGCCGAGCGCCTTCCACAGCTCCTCGTGCCGGCCCTCGCCGATGAGGTGCAGGTCCAGCTCGCCGAGGGAGGGCAGGAAGCGGTACGGGTCGTGGAGCTCCAGCTCGGTGTCGTCGTAGGTGACGAGGAGCTTGTAGTCCGGGACGGTCCGCAGGGCCGGCAGGACCCCGGAGAAGAGGCCCTCGCCCTCGTCGTGGAGCTCGGCGCGCAGGCCCTTGGCGACCACGGTGACGCCCTGGGCGTACGGGCGCAGGATGCGCAGCGCGACACCGCCGCGCACGGTGTGCGCGCCGAGCAGTGCGTGCGGGTCGTGGTGCGAGCCGGTCAGCAGCCGTTCCCGGTCCTCCGGCGTGAGCGGCGGGGCGGGCCGCACCCCGTGGCTCGCGGCACGCCGTGGCCGGGACCTGGCCGGCGGTGCGGAGGCGGCTTCGTCCGCCGGGCCCGGCAGGAACGCGGGTGCCTTGGCTGCCTTGGGCTGACTCTGGTCGGACTGACTTCGGGACGGCTGACGGGCGGTCACGGGTGCGGCCTCCTCGGGGGGCTCTGGGCGGGGTTGGTGGCGGATCCGGGCTCGGCGAGGCGGCGGACCGCCGCCATGGGGACCGGCAGCCAGTCAGGGCGGTTCCGGGCCTCGTAGAGCACCTCGTACACCGCCTTGTCGGTTTCGTACGCGCGCAGCAGCTCGCCCTCGGCGCGCGGGTCGGTGCCGGAGGACTCGGCGTATCCCTCGCAGTACGCGGCGCGGCAGCGCTCCGCCCACCGCGGGTTCCAGGGCTGGTGGGAGCGGGCGGCGTAGTCGAACGAGCGGAGCATGCCGGCGACGTCGCGCACCGCCGGCTGCGGGCGTCGGCGTTCGGTGATCGGGCTGGCCGGCTCGCCCTCGAAGTCGATCAGGGACCAGCTGCCTCCCCCGCCGCCTCCCCCACTGCCTTCGGCGTGGGAAGTGCCCCGGGCCGCCCGCAGGGTCTGGCCGAGGTGCAGATCGCCGTGGATACGCTGGGCCGGCCAGGCGCGGCCGCTGCCGCCCAGCTCGGCGAGGGCGTCGAAGGCGGTGCGCAGGCCGGGCTCGTACGGGCGCAGGGCCGGGACGGCCTGCGCGGCGGCCGCCAGGCGGCTGGTCATCTCGGCGGCCAGGTGCGCGGTCTGTTGCCGCCGCAGGGTGACGGTCGGCAGGGCAGCGGCGAGCGCGAGGTGCACCTCGGCGGTGGCCCGGCCCAGTGCGCGTGCCTCGGCGCTGAAGTCGAGTCCCGCGCGCAGCATGCGCAGCGCGAGCTGCCAGCCGTCGTCCGAGCCGCGCAGATAGGGCTGCAGGACGCCGAGGGTGAGAGGTTCGCGCCCGTCCTCGCCCCCGGCCTCGTACCAGGCGACCGGCGCGGGCACCCGCGCACAGCCTTCCCGGGCGAGGGCGAGGGGCAGTTCCAGATCCGGGTTGATGCCGTGGCCGACCCGGCGGAAGACCTTGAGGATGTACGAATCCCCGTAGATCAGCGAGGAGTTGGACTGCTCCACCGAGGCGAGCCGCGGGACCAGCCCGGCCGGGATCGCGGCCGCCGGGGCGCGGTCGAAGCGCAGGGTGCCGAGCGTGCCGGGGGTGCGCAGCCGCTCCAGCAGCAGCGCGGCCAGACGTGGATCGTGCAGGGCCTCGTAGACGGTGTGCCCGGCCAGCGGCCCCTCCGTGACCCGGCCGATCAGCGCGGACGCGAGCGGCGGCGGCAGCGCCGCCCGTACGCCCAGCAGCAGCTGGTAGCAGTCGGCCGGCTGGGGGGCGCCCTGGCCCGGCAGGACCGGCTGCTGCGTCTGTACGAGCAGGTGCACCAGGCCGGGGGAGGCCGTGGGGGGCAGCAGTTCGGTCGCCGAGACGAGGGTGAAGCCGGCGATGGGGCGGCCCTTGCCCGCGAACCACCGCTGCCGGGGCAGCCATTCGCGCAGGAGTGGCGTGAGAGAGGGCAGGAGGGCTGGTGAGGGGCGTGGCGCCGGGGTGGTGCGACGGGCGCTCATGCGACCCCGGGTGGATGCAGCCTCCGACATGGCATCGCGTCCTTTCCCCGGGCACACCACAGGATGCGCAGAGTGTCCCGGATTGCGGCAATGGCTGTCCGGCCGTGCGGGACGTGTCGGGTGAGGATGGTCCGTACAGGGAGAGTCGTTGACCCATTCGCGGCACGGTGTTCGGCGAGCTGTTCAGTTCACTCGCTGTTTCGTTCACTCGCGGTATTCAGGGAGAGTGCCCAGGGTCGGCCGGTGGAAACCGCCCCACCCCGGGACTGTCCTGATATGACGTCAGATCTTGGGCGTGCCCTTGGGTGGTACGCCCTTCGGCGTCTTGCGCAGCCGGAACCAGTAGAAGCCGTGGCCCGCGAGCGTCAGTAGATAGGGCCACTCGCCGATGGCGGGGAACCGCACACCGCCGATGAGCTCCACCGGGTGGCGGCCGTTGAAGGCCCGCAGATCAAGTTCGGTCGGCTGCGCGAACCGCGAGAAGTTGTGCACGCACAGGACCAGATCGTCCTTGTACTCACGGAGGAACGCGATCACCGCCGGGTTGGAGGACGGCAGTTCCGTGTACGAGCCGAGTCCGAACGCCGGGTTCTGCTTGCGGATCTCGATCATCCGCCGGGTCCAGTGCAGCAGCGAGGACGGCGAGGACATCGACGCCTCGACATTGGCGACCTGGTAGCCGTAGACCGGATCCATGATGGTCGGCAGGTAGAGCCGTCCCGGATCGCAGGACGAGAAGCCCGCGTTGCGGTCGGGCGTCCACTGCATCGGGGTCCGCACCGCGTCCCGGTCGCCCAGCCAGATGTTGTCGCCCATGCCGATCTCGTCCCCGTAGTAGAGGATCGGCGAGCCGGGCAGTGACAGCAGCAGAGCGGTGAACAGCTCGATCTGGTTGCGGTCGTTGTCCAGCAGCGGGGCGAGGCGCCGGCGGATACCGATGTTGGCGCGCATCCGCGGATCCTTGGCGTACTCCGCGTACATGTAGTCGCGCTCTTCGTCCGTGACCATTTCGAGCGTCAGCTCGTCGTGGTTGCGCAGGAAGATGCCCCACTGGCAGCCGGAGGGGATCTCCGGTGTCTTGGCCAGGATTTCGGAGACCGGGTAGCGCGATTCCCGCCGTACTGCCATGAAGATCCGGGGCATCACCGGGAAGTGGAACGCCATGTGGCACTCGTCGCCGCCCTCCCGGAAGTCGCCGAAGTAGTCGACGACGTCTTCCGGCCACTGGTTGGCCTCGGCCAGCAGCACGGTGTCCGGGTAGTGCGCGTCGATCTCGGTCCGTACGCGCTTGAGCAGGTGGTGGGTGCGCGGCAGGTTCTCGCAGTTGGTGCCCTCCTCCGCGTACAGATAGGGCACGGCGTCCAGCCGGAAGCCGTCGATGCCCAGGTCCAGCCAGAAGCGCAGCGCGGAGACGATCTCCTCCTGCACGGCCGGGTTCTCGAAGTTGAGATCCGGCTGGTGGGAGAAGAAACGGTGCCAGTAGTACTGCTTGCGCACCGGGTCGTAGGTCCAGTTGGAGGACTCGGTGTCGACGAAGATGATCCGGGCGTCCTGGAACTGCTTGTCGTCGTCGGCCCACATGTAGTAGTCGCCGTACGGGCCGTCCGGGTCGGACCGGGACTGCTGGAACCACTCGTGCTGGTCGCTGGTGTGGTTCATCACGAAGTCGATGATCACGCGCATGCCGCGCTGGTGCGCGGCGTCCACGAACTCCACGAAGTCGGCGAGGTCGCCGAACTCCGGGAGGACAGCCGTGTAGTCCGAGACGTCGTAACCGCCGTCCCGCAGCGGTGACTTGAAGAACGGCGGCAGCCAGAGGCAGTCGACTCCCAGCCACTGGAGATAGTCGAGCTTGGCGGTGAGGCCCTTGAGGTCGCCGACGCCGTCACCGTTGCTGTCCTGGAAGGAGCGCACGAGGACTTCGTAGAAGACCGCCCGTTTGAACCAGTCGGGGTCGCGGTCCTTGGCGGGCGTGTCCTCGAACTTGTCGTGGACAGGCTCATTGACGATCATGATGTGGGTGACCCTCCGATCGGCGGGGACGGTCGCAGGACCATGACGTGCGCGGGCGTGACACCCGGCTCGAGGCGCACATAGTTGGTCCTGCCCCAGTGGTAGGTCTCGCCGGTGAGCTCGTCGCGCACCGGAACGGTCTCGTGCCACGCGAGGCCGAGATCCGGCATGTCCAACGAGACCGTCGCCTCCTGGGTGTGGTGCGGGTCGAGGTTGACGACCACCAGAACGGTGTTCGAACCCGACCTCTTCGAGTACGCGATCACCGCCTCGTTGTCGGCGTGGTGGAAGTGGATGTCGCGCAGCTGCTGAAGTGCCGGGTGGCGGCGCCGCAGCCGGTTGAGCGCGGTGATCAGCGGGGCGATGGTCCGGCCCTCGCGCTCGGCCGACTCCCAGTCGCGGGGCCTCAGTTGGTACTTCTCCGAGTCCAGGTACTCCTCGCTGCCCTCCCGCACCGGGGTGTTCTCGCACAGCTCGTATCCGGCGTACACGCCCCAGCTGGGGGAGAGGGTGGCGGCGAGGACCGCCCGTACCTCGAAGGCCGGACGGCCGCCCTCCTGGAGGTAGGCGTGCAGGATGTCCGGGGTGTTCACGAAGAAGTTGGGCCGCATGTACGAGGCCGAGTCGCCGGACAGCTCGGTGAGGTAGCCGGTCAGCTCCTGCTTGGAGTTGCGCCAGGTGAAGTACGTGTACGACTGCTGGAAGCCGGTCGCCGCCAGGGCGTGCATCATCGCGGGGCGGGTGAAGGCCTCGGCCAGGAAGACGACATCGGGGTCGGTGCGGCCGATGTCCGCGATCACCTTCTCCCAGAAGACCACCGGCTTGGTGTGCGGATTGTCGACGCGGAAGATCCGTACCCCGTGGCCCATCCAGAAACGCAGCACGCGCAGCGTCTCGGCGACCAGACCCCGCATGTCCCGGTCGAACGCGATCGGGTAGATGTCCTGGTACTTCTTCGGCGGGTTCTCGGCGTACGCGACGGTGCCGTCGGCGCGGTGGTGGAACCACTCGGGGTGCTTCTCGACCCAGGGGTGGTCGGGGGAGCACTGCAGCGCGAAGTCCAGCGCCACCTCCATCCGCAGGTCGCGGGCGCGGGCGACGAAGTCGTCGAAGTCCTCGATCGTGCCCAGGTCCGGGTGTACGGCGTCGTGGCCGCCGGCGGGCGAGCCGATCGCCCACGGCACCCCCACGTCCCGCCGCCGGGCGGAGAGCGTGTTGTTGGGTCCCTTGCGGTGCGTGGTCCCGATGGGGTGGATGGGCGGGAGGTAGACCACGTCGAAGCCCATCGCGGCCACCGCGGGCAGCCGTTCGGCCGCGGTCCGGAACGTGCCGCTGACCGGCGGCTTCCCCTTCTTCACCACCGCGCCCTCGGAGCGCGGGAACAGCTCGTACCAGGAGCCGAACAGGGCGCGCCGACGCTCGACGAGCAGCGGCAGCGGGCGGGAGGAGCTGACCAGTTCGCGCAGCGGATGGCGCACCAGCGCGTCCGTGGCCTCGGGGGCCAGCGCCGCGGCCAGCCGGGCGGCGGCCGGACGGCCCTCGTCGCGCAGCGCGTCCACCGCGGCGAGCACGGCCTCACGGCCCTCGCTCTTGGGCACCCCGGCGGCCGCGCGCTCGTACAGCTCGGCGCCTTCAGCGAGGACGAGCGCGGTGTCGAGACCGGCCGGGATCTTGATCTGCGCGTGGTGCCGCCAGGTGGCGACCGGGTCGCTCCACGCCTCCACGGCATACGTCCAGCGCCCCTCGGAGGTCGTTGCCACCTCCGCCCCCCACCGGTCCGTCCCCGGCGCGAGCTCGCGCATCGGCGTCCAGTCGCCGGGCCGGCCCGCCGGATCGCGCAGTACGACATTGGCGGCCACCGCGTCGTGGCCCTCGCGGAAGACGGTCGCCGTGACCTGGAAGACCTCACCCACCACCGCCTTCGCGGGCCTTCGGCCACATTCGACGAGGGGACGGACGTCCAGGACAGGAATGCGACCGATCATGGAATCACCTGGTGGCTCGGGTGCGGGCGTGGCCGATTGGTCACGTTGGGGAGGTTTGCCTCTTTCTAGCTGCTCCGTTGGTGACTGACGGGCTCCGGGCATGGCCGCTCCTGTCCGCGTTCACTCGGGTGGCGGGAATCAGGGTGCGATGAGGCTGCGCTTCGTTTCGTACCGGAGGAGCCTTCCCCCGCTCTCCGGGGCCCAAATCCGGTGCTTCGTTAACTACTGGTGCGTAACGGTTCACGCAAGCGGCGGGGGCGCATGAGAACCCCCCGCTGCTTGCGTGCGCCGTGGTTGTGCCGACCGGCCGCCGCTACGGTCTGGGGGTGAAGCCCGGGTGCACATCGTGGTGCGTCCGCTGAAGATTCGTACTTCCCCTGCAAAGGTGGACACGTGAAGGCCATTCGTCGATTCACCGTGCGCCCCGTCCTGCCGGAACCCCTACGACCACTCAGCGACCTCGCGCGCAACCTGCGCTGGTCCTGGCACGCAGAGACCCGCGAACTCTTCCAGTCCCTCGACCCCGAGGGCTGGCAGAAAGCGGGCGGCGACCCCGTACGACTGCTCGGAGCCGTGCCCGCCGCACGGCTGGGCGACCTCGCGCAGGACCGCCGCTTCCTGCGCAGACTGACCGCCGCCGCCGACGACCTGGACGACTACCTGCGCGGCAGCCGCTGGTACCAGACCCAGGACGCGGCAGGCGCCGAACTCCCCGCCGCCATCGCCTACTTCTCGCCCGAGTTCGGAATCACCGCGGCACTGCCCCAGTACTCCGGTGGACTCGGCATCCTCGCCGGCGACCACCTCAAGGCCGCCAGCGACCTCGGCGCCCCCCTCATCGGCGTCGGGCTGCTCTACCGACACGGCTACTTCCGCCAGTCGCTGTCCCGCGACGGCTGGCAGCAGGAGCACTACCCCGTACTCGACCCGAACGAGCTGCCGGTCTCCCTGCTCCGCGAGGAGGACGGCACCCCCAGCCGGGTCTCACTCGCCCTGCCCGGAGGCCGTTCGCTGCGCGCCCACATCTGGCAGGCGCGGGTCGGCCGGGTCCCGCTGCTCCTCCTCGACTCGGACGTCGAGGACAACGACCCCGGCGAGCGCGATGTCACCGACCGGCTGTACGGCGGCGGCAGCGAACACCGGCTCCTGCAGGAGATGCTCCTCGGCATAGGGGGTGTCCGCGCCGTGCGTACGTACTGCAGGCTGACCGGCCACGCCGCGCCCGAGGTCTTCCACACCAACGAGGGCCATGCCGGCTTCCTCGGCCTGGAACGGATCAGGGAACTCTCCGGGGAAGGGCTGGATTTCGACTCCGCACTGGAGGCGGTGCGGGCCGGGACCGTGTTCACCACGCACACCCCAGTACCCGCCGGCATCGACCGCTTCGACCGCGAACTGGTCGCCCACCACTTCGGCGACGACGGCGAGCTGCCGGGCGTCGACGTCGAGCGGATCCTCCAGCTCGGCATGGAGACCTACCCCGGCGGGGAGCCGAACCTGTTCAACATGGCGGTGATGGGCCTGCGGCTCGCCCAGCGCGCCAACGGCGTCTCCACCCTGCACGGAGCCGTCAGCCGGGAGATGTTCGCCGGCCTCTGGCCCGGCTTCGACCCGGCGGAGGTCCCCATCACCTCCGTCACCAACGGGGTGCACGCCCCCACCTGGGTGGCCCCCGAGGTCTTCCGGCTCGGCGCCCGGCAGATCGGCGCGGGCCGGGCCGAGGACGCCCTCTCGGTCGGCGGCTCGCAGCGCTGGGACGCGGTCGCCGACATCGCCGACGGCGAGATCTGGGACGTGCGGCGGGTACTGCGCGAACAGCTGGTGTACGAGGTACGGGACCGGCTCCGGGCCTCCTGGCGGCAGCGCGGCGCCGGCTCCGCCGAACTCGGCTGGATCGACGGGGTGCTGGACCCGGACGTCCTCACCATCGGCTTCGCGCGGCGCGTCCCCTCGTACAAGCGGCTGACGCTCATGCTCCGGGACAAGGACCGGCTGATGGACCTGCTGCTCCACCCGACGCGGCCGGTCCAGATCGTCGTCGCGGGCAAGGCGCATCCGGCGGACGACGGCGGCAAGCGGCTCGTGCGCGAGCTGGTGCGGTTCGCCGACGACCCGCGGGTCCGGCACCGGATCGTCTTCCTGCCCGACTACGGCATGGCGATGGCGCAGAAGCTGTACCCCGGATGCGATGTCTGGCTGAACAACCCCCTGCGCCCGCTGGAGGCCTGCGGCACCAGCGGAATGAAGGCCGCCCTCAACGGCTGCCTCAACCTGTCCGTCATGGACGGCTGGTGGGACGAATGGTTCGGTCCCGACTACGGCTGGGCGATCCCGACAGCCGACGCCGTCGGGACCGACGAGGACCGCCGCGACGACCTGGAGGCGCACGCCCTGTACGAGCTGATCGAGCAGCGGGTCGCCCCCCGCTTCTACGACCGCGGCGACAGCGATCTGCCCGAGCGCTGGATCGAGATGGTCCGCCAGACCCTCGCCTCGCTCGGCCCGAAGCTGCTGGCCGGACGCATGGTGCGGGAGTACGTGGAGCGGCTGTACGCCCCGGCCGCGCGCGCCCACCGCGCCCTGGACCCGGACACCGCCCGCGAGCTGGCCGGGTGGAAGGCCCGGCTACGCGGTGCCTGGCCGCGGGTCGCCGTCGACCATGTCGAGGCGCTCGCGGCGACCGCCGTCAACGGCACGGCCGAACTCGGATCGACGCTCGCCCTGCGGGTGCGGGTGGCGCTCGACGGGCTGCAGCCCGAGGACGTCGAGGTCCAGGCCGTCGCCGGCCGGGTCGACTCCGCGGACCACATCACCGACGGGCAGACCTTCCCGCTCAAGCCGGCCGGCGGCCCCGACCTGGAGGGCCGCTGGCTGTACGAGGGGCCGCTCGCCCTCGACCGTACGGGCCCGTTCGGCTACACCGTCCGGATCCTGCCCGCGCATCCGCTGCTGGCGACGAGCGCCGATCTGGGCCTGGTCGCCGTGCCTTCCGAGGAGACGGGGGAGGCGGCGGGCGTACTGATGCGCTGACGCGCTGACAGGTGACGTGGAACTGCCCGGGGGAACGGTGGTCCGTTCCCCCGGGCAGGGTCTCTTTACTGAGGGGCCTGCCGGATCAGAAGGTCAGCTTCCAGCTGTTGATGTAGCCCGTGTCCTGCGAGTACACGTCCTGCACGCGCAGCTTCCAGGCACCGCTCGCGACCTCCGAGGAGGCGTTGACGGTGTAGGTCGCGACCACGTTGTCCACGGAGTCCGAGGCGCTGGAGTTCTTCAGCCGGTAGGCCGTCCCGTCCGGCGCCAGCAGGTCGATGACCAGGTCACCGCGCCAGGTGTGGACGATGTTGACATCGACCTTCAGGGCGCTCGGGGCGTTGCCCGCGCGGTTGACGTTGATCGTCGAGGTGCCGGTGCCGAGGTCGGGGATGGCGACGTCGGTGGTGTTCTCGAAGACGTTGCCGCCGCCGACCGGGTTGATCGTCCAGCCGAAGGACGCCGTACCGCTCTTGTTGGCCGAGTCCGTGACGGTGACCGTGGTGTTCGAGGTGCCCGCCGTGGTCGGCGTACCGGAGATCAGACCGGTGGAGGCGTTGATCGACAGGCCGGCCGGGAGGCCGGTCGCCGCGTAGCTCAGCGCGCCCGCGTTGGAGCTGCTGGCCTGGATCTGCAGGCTGGCGGCGGTGCCGACGGTGCCGGTCTGCGCGCCCGGGTTGGTGACGCTGACGCCGTCCGCGATACGGCTGCCGACGTTGATCCCGGCCCACGCGTTCGCGGTGTTGTTGTACGTCGTCGAGCCCATGCCGTACAGGTCGGCGGCGGCCTGGAGGGTGGCCGTACGGGCGGCCGCGTAGTTGGTGTTGGAGGTGAACAGGCCGGTGGTCAGCGCCCGGAACCAGATCTTCTCGGCGGCGGCGCGGCCGATCGGGGTCACCGGGAGACCGTCGGAGGTCGGGGAGTCGTAGGAGACACCGTTGACGACCTTCGGGCCGCTGCCTTCGGAGGCCAGGTAGAACCAGTGGTTGGCCGGGCCCGAGGAGTAGTGGACGTCGATCGAGCCGATGCCGGAGTACCAGGCGTCCTTGGACTTGCCGTCGCGGCTGGGCTTGTCCATGTAGCGCAGCGGGGTGCCGTTGCCGTTGATGTCGATCTTCTCGCCGACCAGGTAGTCGCCGACGTCCTGGGAGTTGTTGGCGTTGAACTCCACGGCCGCGGCGAAGATGTCGGAGGTGGCCTCGTTGAGGCCGCCGGACTCGCCGCTGTAGACGAGCTTGGCGGTGACCGAGGTCAGGCCGTGCGTCATCTCGTGGGCGGCCACGTCGATGGAGGTCAGCGGCTTGGCGTTGCCGGCTCCGTCGCCGTACGTCATGCAGAAGCAGGAGTCCTGCCAGAACGCGTTGACGTAGGCGTTGCCGTAGTGGACCCGGCTGTAGGGGGCCACGCCGTCGTTGCGCAGGCCGTTGCGGCCGTGCACGTTCTTGTAGTAGTCCCAGGTCAGTGCCGCGCCGTAGTGGGCGTCGGCGCCCGCGGTCTCCAGGTCGGCCGGCTGGCCGTTGCCCCAGATGTCGTCCGGGCCGGAGAAGAGCGTCCCGGTGCCGGACGTGGCCTTGTTGAGGTTGTACGTCTTGTGGTTGCCGCGGCCGGCGTCGGTCAGGTTGTACGTGCTGCCCGACTGCGAGGTCCCCAGCGTGACCTGCCCGCTGTACTGGGTGTTGCCCGTGCCGGTCTCGACCGCCTGGTACTCGTACAGCTTGGCGCCGGTCTCGGCGTTCGTGATGACGTGCAGCTCGTTGGGCGTGCCGTCGTGCTGGAGGCCCCCGATGACGGTCTCGTACGCGAGGACCGGCGTGCCCTGCGCGGCCCAGACGACCTTGCGGGGGGCGCGGGTGGCGTCGGCCGCCTTGGAGCCCTCCGCCTTGGCGGCGGAAAGGGCCTGCTTCTCGGCGGTCGCGGCGGCGACGGCCGGGGTGGTGTCGGCGACCTTGATCTGCCTGGTGTTCGCCCGGTTGACGAACTCGGTGCGGCCGGACTTGGTCTCATGGACGGTCAGGTCACCGCCGAGAACGGGAAGTCCGTCGTAGGTGCGCTCGTAGAAGGTGTGCGTGGACTCGTCGACGTCCTGGGTCACCTCGCGGACGACGAGCCGCTCCTTGGCCCCGAGGCCGAGTTCCTTCGCGGTCTGCGCCTTGGTGGCGTTGGCCTCGGCGATGAGCGCCGCCCGCTGGGCGGGAGTGAGCTTGGCGGGCAGGGCGCCGGGGTTGGGCTTGGCGGCGGCGGGTGCCCGGCCCGAGGTGTTGTCGGCGGTGGCAGTGCCGGCCTGTATGCCGACGGCGAGCATGGCCGCGGCGGCGACGAGCGCGCCGACGGCAGTGCCGCGTCGATGGGGGGTGGGTCTCAACGCAGACTCCTTCAAAGGGGAGTTCCGGTGGCTGGGTGGGCCTCCGGGCAGATCAGGCGGTGCGGAGAACGGGAGAAGAGTGGCACTGTTATTGACCGGATGTCAGGAGCGCGTCAAAGGATTGGCCGGAAATCGTCCGTTGTCCGAATAGCCATGTCCGATATACGAACGGTTCACCGAACCGCGGGGGCGCATGATTCGGGGGTACGTGGTTCGGGGTAACCCGGGGCCGCCCGGTTTGAGAGTCTGGCGTGCCCCGTCTCCCTGTTAGGGCGCTCCTGCGTCGCGTCGCTGCGCGATTCCGCTTCGCTCCACCCTATTCGCGGGTCTTACAACGCCCCCTCACACCACGCTCTCCCGCCACGCCCGGTGCAGGTCCGCGAAACGGCCCGTTCCCGTGGTCAGTTCGGTCGGGCTGCCGTCCTCCACGATGCGGCCGCCCTCCATCACCAGTACCCGGTCCGCGATCTGCACCGTGGACAGCCGGTGGGCGATCACCACAGCGGTGCGGCCTCGCAGGACGGTGTGCATCGCGCGCTGTACCGCCCGCTCGCCCGGGATGTCCAGCGAGCTCGTCGCCTCGTCCAGGATCAGTACCGCCGGGTCCGCGAGCAGCGCGCGGGCGAACGCCACCAGCTGCCGCTGGCCGGCCGAGATCCTGCCGCCCCGCTTGCGTACGTCCGTGTCGTACCCGTCCGGCAGCGCGCTGATGAAGTCGTGCGCGCCGATCGCCTTCGCCGCCTGCTCGATCTCCGCACGCGTCGCGTCCGGCCGGCCGATCGCGATGTTCTCGGCGACCGTGCCGGAGAACAGGAACGCCTCCTGCGTCACCATCACCACCCCGCGCCGCAACTCCGGCACCGCCAGATCGCGCAGGTCCACCCCGTCGAGCAGCACCCGGCCCTCTGTCGGGTCGTAGAACCGCGCCAGCAGCTTCGCCAGTGTCGACTTGCCCGCGCCCGTCGACCCGACCACCGCGACCGTCTGCCCGGCCGGCAGCCTCAGGCCGAAGCGGGGCAGCACCTCGCCGCCCGTCCGGTACGCGAAGCGCACGTCCTCGAACACCACCTCGCGGCCCGGATGATCCGAGTCGTGCGCGGGCAGTTCCCTCGATACGGCCGGCTCCGGCACAGTCGGCGTCTGCGCCAGCAGACCCGCGATCTTCTCCAGCGACGCGCCCGCCGACTGGTACGAGTTGAGGAACATCCCCAGCCGGTCGATGGGGTCGTACAGCCGCCGCAGATAGAGCACCACGGCCGCCAGCACCCCCAGCGCGAGCGTCCCGCCCGCGACCCGGTACGCGCCCCACAGCACGATCCCGGCGACCGCCGTGTTCGCGACCAGCCGGGAGCCGACCACATAGCGGGCCATCTCCAGCATGGCGTCGCCGTTGACGCGCTCGTGGTGCCGGTTGAGCGCACGGAACTCCGCGTCGTTCGCCCGCTCGCGGCGAAACGCCCGCACCGGCCGGATGCCGTTCATCGTCTCGGCGAACTTCACGATCACCGACGCGATCGCCGTGGACCGGCTGCTGAACACGACACCGACGCGCCGCTGGTAGAGCCGTACCAGCAGATACAGCGGCACGAACGACACCACCGCCAGGCCGCCCATGCCCAGGTCCAGCCAGAGCAGCATCGCCGAGATGTAGACGAACGCCAGCACCACCGCGATGAGTTCCTGCAGCCCCTCGCTGAGCAGCTCCCGCAGCGACTCCACATCCGTGGTGGAGCGGGAGATCAGCCGGCCCGAGCTGTACCGCTCGTGGAAGTCCACGCTCAGTGCCTGCGCATGCCGGAAGATCCGCCCGCGCAGATCCAGCAGCACATCCTGGTTGACCCGGGCGGACGTACGGATGAACCCGTACTGGAAGGCGCCCGAGCCGACCGAGCAGAGCGCGTACCCCACCGCCACGGCGATCAGGGGTCCGTAGTCGTCGCGCCGCAGCGCAGGCACGCCCCGGTCGATGGCGTACGCGACGAGCAGCGGTCCCGCCTGGGCGGCGGCCTGTTGCAGCAGCAGGAGCAGCGCGGCGAGACAGACCAGCGCGCGGCGCGGGCCGAGCAGCGAGCGCAGCAGCGCACCGGTCGCGCCCGGCGGCGCGGGCAGCGCGTCCCGGTCGAACGGGTCGCCGGCGGCCGGGCCGGCGACGGGGTCCGGTTCCGCACCGGCCGGCCGCTCGTCCTCCACGGTGGTGCTCACGCGTCCCCCTCGTGCCCGGCCCCGTGCCGGGCCTCGTCCCCGGCGCCGGACATCAGCCAGGCGTACTCGGCGTTGCTGCACAGCAGTTCGTGGTGCGTGCCGACGGCGGCGATCCGGCCGCCGGAGAGCAGCGCGACCCGGTCCGCGAGCAGCACGGTCGACGGCCGGTGCGCCACGACCAGCGCGGTCGTGTCGGCCAGGACACGCCGCAGTGCCGCCTCGACCAGGGCCTCCGTATGGACATCCAGCGCGGAGAGCGGATCGTCGAGTACGAGGAACCGCGGCCGGCCCACGACCGCCCTGGCCAGCGCGAGCCGCTGCCGCTGGCCGCCGGACAGGCTCAGGCCCTGCTCGCCGACCTGGGTGTCGACGCCGTGCGGCAGCCGCTGTACGAATCCGGCCTGCGCGATGTCCAGGGCCCGCCCCAGCTCGGCGCCAGTGCCGGTGCCACCGGCGCGCTCACCCGCGCCCATCAGGACGTTCTCCCCGACGCTCGCGGAGAACAGCGTCGGCTCCTCAAAGGCCACCGACACCAGCTCGCGCAGCCGCTCGCGCGGCATCTCCGCGATGTCCTCGCCGTCCAGGGTGATCCGGCCCCCGGTCACCTCGTGCAGCCGCGGCACGAGCGCGGTGAGCGTGGTCTTGCCGCTCCCGGTGGCCCCGACGAGCGCCATGGTCTCGCCGGGCCGGATCCGCAGGTCGATCCGCGCGAGGACGGGAAGGGTGCCGCCCGGCGCGTCGGGATACCGGAACTCAACGGAGTCGAAGACGAGCCCACCCCCGGCGCCCGGCGGCTCCGCCGCCCCCGCGGCCGCCGGGTCCCGCTCCTCCTCCGCGTCCATCACCTCGAAGTACCGCTCCGTCGCCGTCGCCGCCTCCTGGCTCATCGCCAGCAGGTAGCCGATCGACTCCACCGGCCACCGCAGCGCCAGCGCCGTCGACAGGAAGGCCACCAGCGTGCCCGCCGAGAGTGAGCCGTCGGCGACCTGGACCGTGCCCAGCACCAGCGCCGCGCCGATGGCCAGTTCCGGGAGGGTCATGATCAGGGCCCAGATGCCCGCCAGCAGCCGGGCCTTGCCCAGTTCCGTGGAGCGCAGCCGCTTCGACAGCTCGCGGAAGGCGAGGGCCTGGCTGCGGTGGCGGCCGAAACCCTTGATGATGCGGATGCCGAGCACGCTCTCCTCGACGACGGTGGTCAGGTCGCCGACCTGGTCCTGCGCCTTGCGCGCGACCAGGAAGTACCGGCTCTCGAACAGCCCGAGGGTGATCAGCAGCGGTACGACGGGCGCCAGCATGACCAGTCCGAGCGTCCAGTCCTGGGTGAGCAGGATGCCGAACCCGACAAGAATCGTTGCCGCGTTGACGACCAGGAAGGTCAGCGGGAAAGCCAGGAACATCCGGACCAGCATCAGGTCCGTCGTACCGCGCGAGAGCAGCTGCCCCGATGCCCAGCGGTCGTGGAAGGCCACCGGCAGGCGCTGCAGATGCCGGTAGAGGTCCGCCCGCATCTCAGCCTCGACGCTCGCGAGCGGGCGCGCGACGAGCCAGCGCCGGAAGCCGAACAGCGCGGCCTCCGCGATGCCGAGCAGTAGCAGGTACAGCGCGCCCAGCCATACGCCGGCCGGGTCCGCGTCCGCGACCGGGCCGTCCACCATCCACTTGAGGACCAGCGGGATGACCAGGCTGAGACAGGAAGCGAGGATCGCGACAAACGCCGCGCTGACCAGCCGGGTTCGTACGGGCCGTACATAGGGCCAGAGCCGTAGCAGCGAACGTACGGCCGACCTGTCCTGGGGAGCTGAGCGTGTCTCGGGCATCAGGGGCGAGCCTAGAGTTCACCACTGACACAGCCCACCGAATTTCGCCGCCCCGCACCCCCGCCCGTCACCCCCTCCCGTTCCCCCTCAACCCCTGACCTTCAGCAGCAGCACCGACCGCGCCGGCACCGTCACCGTCTCGCCGCCCCGGTGGACCGTGCCCGGTGCCGTGGCCTGGTCCTCGCGGGAGGTGTCGACGATCAGTTCGTACGCCTCGGCCCACGGCGCGCCCGGCAGGACCCAGCTCGCCGGCCGGTCCGCCGCGTGCAGGACCGCCAGGAAGCTGTCGTCCGTCACCTGCGCGCCCCGCGCGTCACGGCCCGGGATGTCGCGCCCGGACAGATAGAGACCCAGGCCGGCCGTCGGCGCGTACCAGTCCCGTTCCGTCATCTCCGTGCCGTGCGGGGTGAACCAGGCCAGATCGCGCAGCCCGTCCGCGCCCTGCTGCCGGCCGGAGAAGAAGGCGCGGCGGCGCAGCACCGGATGGGTGTGGCGCAGGCCGATCAGCCGGGAGGTCAGCTCGTAGAGCGGTCGCCAGTCCGGGTCGTCGAGCAGGGTCCAGTCGAGCCAGCTGGTCGCGTTGTCCTGGCAGTACGCGTTGTTGTTGCCGCCCTGCGTACGGCCCAGCTCGTCGCCCGCGACCAGCATCGGCACGCCGGTCGACAACAGCAGCGTCGTCAGCAGGTTGCGCAGCTGACGGCGGCGCAGTGCGCCGATCCGGGCGTCGTCCGTCTCGCCCTCCGCCCCGCAGTTCCAGGAGCGGTTGTCGTTGGTGCCGTCCCGGTTGCCCTCCCCGTTGGCCTCGTTGTGCTTGCGCTCGTACGAGACCAGGTCGCGCAGCGTGAACCCGTCGTGCGCGGTGACGAAGTTGACCGAGGCGTACGGGCGCCGGCCGCCCCACGCGTACAGGTCGCTGGACCCGGACAGCCGGTACCCCAGGGCCCGTACGTCCGGCAGCGCGCCCCGCCAGAAGTCCCGCACGGCGTCCCGGTAGCGGTCGTTCCACTCGGTCCACAGCGGGGGGAAGGCACCGACCTGGTAGCCGCCCGACCCCACGTCCCACGGCTCGGCGATCAGCTTGACCCGCCGCAGCACCGGGTCCTGGGCGATCACGGCCAGGAACGGGGACAGCATGTCGACGTCGTGCATCGAGCGGGCCAGCGCCGCTGCCAGGTCGAAGCGGAAGCCGTCGACGCCCATCTCCGTGACCCAGTACCTCAGCGAGTCCGTGATGAGGCGCAGTACGTTCGGCTGGACGACGTGCAGGGTGTTCCCGCACCCCGTGTAGTCGGCGTAGCGCCGGGCGTCCGGCTGCAGGCGGTAGTAGCCCCGGTTGTCGATGCCGCGCAGCGACAGGGTGGGGCCCAGCTCGCCCGCCTCCGCGGTGTGGTTGTAGACGACGTCGAGGATGACCTCGATGCCGGCGGCGTGCAGCGCCCGCACCATCCGCTTGAACTCGCCGACCTGCTGGCCGCCGGTGCCCGACGCGGAGTACCCGGCGTGCGGGGCGAAGTAGCCGATGGAGTTGTAGCCCCAGTAGTTGCGCAGGTCGCGGCGCAGCAAATGGTCCTCGTGCGCGAACTGGTGCACGGGGAGCAGCTCGACGGCCGTCACTCCGAGTCGTACGAGATGGTCGATCGCCGCGGGGTGCGCGAGCCCGGCGTACGTCCCCCGGAGCTCTTCCGGGATGCCGGGGTGGAGTTTGGTGAAGCCGCGGACGTGCAGCTCGTAGATGACCGAGTCGGCCCACGGCGTCTTGGGGCGGCGGTCGTCCATCCACTCGTCGTCGGCGGTGTCGTCGTGGACGACCACGCCCTTGGGCACGAACGGTGCCGAGTCGCGGTCGTCGCGCACGGTGTCGGCCACATGCTGCTGCGGCCAGTCCCGGACGTGTCCGTACACCTCGGGGGGCAGGGCGCCGAAGTCATTGCCGGGGGCGCCGTCCACCGCCCGCGCGTACGGGTCGAGCAGCAGCTTGGCCGGATTCCAGCGGGCTCCGGTCCATGGGTCCCAGCGGCCGTGCACCCGGAAGCCGTACCGCTGTCCGGGTTGTACGCCGGGGATGAATCCGTGCCAGATCTCGTGGGTCAGTTCGGTCAGCGGGCACCGCGTCTCGGTGCCCCGGTCGTCGAAGAGGCACACCTCCACGGCCTCCGCGCCGCCCGCCCACAGCGCGAAGTTGGTGCCGGCCACCCCGTCGGGGCCGACCCGGTACCGGGCGCCCAGCGGTGTCGGCGATCCCGGCCATACGGGTGCCCGGGGCGTGCCCGGTGACCTGCGGTGACCGTTGGCCCCGGCCGGTGCGTGCCGTTCCCCGTTCAGGGCGGACTGCCCACCCCGTACTGCCTCCTGCTCGGCTGCGCTCGACACCTGTCGGCCTCCCGCGGCTCGTCGGGACCGCCGCCGATCCGGGGGCGCACGGCGTCCCGGCCGTGGCTCCCTCGCATGGTCCTCCCACCTGTTCTTCCCTCAACAGCGCCCGCACTCACGTTTCCCCCGGAGGGGCGCGGTCGTTGTCAGGGCGTGAGAGATGTGACAAGGCGAGCAGGGGCGGGCTTGGCCGCCGTACTGGCATGGGCAGGACTACTGGCCGGGCTGGCCGGATGCACCAACGGCGTCGAGGTGCAGCTGCCGGGGAAAGCGAGGTCGCCGTACGACGCGATCCGGATCTCGCCCGAGGACGGTGCGAAGGGCATCGGCGTGCAGGGGCCGCTCCTGGTGTCCGTGCCGGACGGACGGCTGGAGCGGGTCAGGGTGAAGAAGGTCGAGGACGTACAGGAGGAGAAGGTCCCGGGGCGGATCTCCGAGGACGGTCTGAGCTGGCGGCCGGACGACCAGACGCTGGCGCTGGCCGCCAAGTACACCGTCGACGTGGTCGCCGTGGACGGCCACGGTCGCCGGCAGGCCCGGCACACCACCTTCACCACCTATGTCCCGGAGGAACGCTTCATCGGCTACTTCAAACCGGAGAATCGCTCCACCGTCGGCACCGGGATGATTGTCTCCTTCACCTTCAACCGGGCGATCGAGAACCGTGCCGGCGTCGAGAATGCCATCAAGGTCACCTCGAAGCCGCCGGTGGAGGTGGTGGGGCACTGGTTCGGCAAGGAGCGCCTGGACTTCCGCCCCGCCACGTACTGGAAGCCGGGCACCGAGGTGACCGTCGACATGCGGCTGCGTGATGTGGAGGCCGCCCCCGGCTCGTACGGCATCCAGCAGAAGACCGTCCGCTTCACCGTCGGCCGCCGCCAGGTGTCCACGGTGGACGTGAAGGCGAAGACCATGGTGGTGCGGCGGGACGGTGCGGTGCTGTCGACCATCCCGATCACCGCCGGGGCGCCCAAGACGACCACGTACAACGGGAAGATGGTGGTGAGCGAGATGTTCGACGTGACGCGGATGAACGGCGCCAGCGTCGGCTTCAGGGACAAGAACGGCAAGAGCGAGTACGACGTCTCGGACGTCCCGCACGCGATGCGGCTCACCGACTCGGGGACCTACCTGCACGGCAACTACTGGGCCAAGCCGGAGTGGTTCGGCTCCGTCAACATCACGCACGGCTGTATCGGGCTGCTCGATGTGAAGGGCGGCGGTCCACGCACCCCGGCGGCCTGGTTCTTCGACCGGACCCTGATCGGGGACGTGGTCGAGGTGGTCAACTCCCATGACGAAACGGTCGCTCCGGGCAATGGCCTGGGCGGCTGGAACATGACCTGGGACCTCTGGAAGGCAGGCTCGGAGGCCCGCTGAAGCCCCCTCACAGCACGGCCCGAACCCCATGTGACCAGTTGGGACTGAACGGTGACATTGCAGGGGAGATCGGGACCCATCCGGTGTGATTATCTGTCGCCATGCGCGCGAGTCCAGCGCGAGGGAGTACGGGCCATGGCGGGGCCGGGCCGTGCGAGGGGAGAAGACCATCTTGAACGTGGAGCCGATATCGGGGGCATCGGCCGGAGCACGGCGGCGGCGCGGGGGCGCCCGACTGCCGGCACTGGTACTGGGGGCGGCGCTGCTCCTGGTGACGGCCTGCGGCGGGGGCGGGGACTCCGGCAGCGGGAGCGGGGACAAGGGCAAGCAGGGTTCGGGCAATTCCGACACCGTGGCCTCGCAGGCCGTGGTGACCATCGCACCCAAGGACGGGGCGAAGGAGGTCGGGACGAGCGGGGCCCTGAAGATCTCCGCCACGGGCGGCAAGCTGACCACCGTGACGGTCGCCGACACCAAGGGCAACAAGGCCGACGGCAAGATATCCGCCGACGGCGGGAGCTGGGAGCCGGACCGCCACCTGGGCGCCGCGACCCAGTACAAGGTCCACGCGGTGGCCAAGGACGGCGAAGGGCGTGAGTCCGCGAAGGACGCCACCTTCACCACGCTGACCCCGAAGAACACCTTCATCGGTCACTACTTGCCGGAGGACGGTGCCACGGTCGGCGTCGGTATGCCGGTTTCGATCAACTTCACCCGCGGAATCACGAACCCGGAAGCCGTCGAGAAGGCGGTCACCGTGACCGCCGAGCCGGCCGTGCCGGTCGAGGGCCACTGGTTCGGCAACGACCGCCTCGACTTCCGCCCCGAGAAGTACTGGGCCGCGGGCACCAAGGTCACCGTCAAGCTGAACCTCGACGGCGTCGAGGGCCGGCCCGGGGTGTACGGCAAGCAGACCCGGACCGTGAAGTTCACGATCGGCCGCTCCCAGGTCTCGACGGTGGACGCCAAGTCCAAGCAGATGCAGATCGTGCGCGACGGCAAGGTCCTGAAGAACGTCCCGATCACCGCGGGGGCGCCGTCGACCACCACGTACAACGGCCAGATGGTCATCAGCGAGAAGTTCAAGGTGACCCGGATGAACGGCGCCACCGTGGGTTTCGGCGGCGAGTACGACATCAAGGACGTGCCGCACGCGATGCGCCTGTCCACCTCGGGCACCTTTATCCACGGCAACTACTGGGCGTCCGCGGGGACCTTCGGCTCGGCGAACGTCAGCCACGGCTGCGTGAGCCTGCGGGACGTGCGGGGAGCCTGGGACAAGAAGGCTCCGGCGGCCTGGTTCTACGACAACTCGATCATCGGTGACGTGGTCGTCGTGAAGAACTCCAACGACAAGCAGATCGCCCCGGAGAACGGCCTCAACGGCTGGAACATGTCCTGGGCGGAGTGGACCAAGTAACGCTTGGCCCTGTTCGTACGGCGTTGCATGGAGTTGATCCGGCCCGGTGTTCTGTGACACAGAGCACCGGGCCGTACCGCGTTAACCCCTATTAACCTGCTCCCATGACTGTGAATCTCGAAGTCTCCGAAGGCGTCGGCACCATCCGCCTGGACCGCCCTCCGATGAACGCGCTGGACATCGCCACCCAGGATCGGCTGAAGGAGCTCGCCGAGGAGGCGGCCCGCCGCGACGACGTCCGGGCCGTGATCCTGTACGGCGGCGAGAAGGTGTTCGCCGCCGGTGCGGACATCAAGGAGATGCAGGCCATGGACCATGCGGCGATGGTCGTACGGTCCCGGGCCCTGCAGGAGTCCTTCACCGCCGTGGCCCGCATCCCCAAGCCCGTCGTCGCCGCCGTCACCGGCTACGCGCTGGGCGGCGGCTGCGAGTTGGCGCTGTGCGCCGACTACCGGATCGCCGCGGACAACGCCAAGCTCGGCCAGCCCGAGATCCTGCTCGGCCTGATCCCGGGTGCCGGCGGCACTCAGCGGCTCTCCCGCCTCGTCGGCCCGTCCAAGGCCAAAGACCTCATCTTCACCGGCCGCATGGTGAAGGCGGACGAGGCGCTCACCCTCGGCCTGGTGGACCGGGTCGTCCCCGCCGCCGAGGTGTACGAGCAGGCGCACGCCTGGGCCGCGAAGCTGGCCCAGGGCCCGGCGCTCGCGCTGCGCGCCGCCAAGGAAACGGTCGACGCGGGGTTGGAGACCGACATCGAGACCGGTCTCGCCATCGAACGCAACTGGTTCGCGGGTCTGTTCGCCACCGAGGACCGTGAGAGGGGCATGCGCAGCTTCGTCGAGGAGGGGCCGGGGAAGGCCAAGTTCCTCTGAGGGCACGCGTGTCGGGGCCCGGTCGGTGGCCGATCCTCCCTGTGGGTGCATTAGCCAGGCCTTAAGAGAACCTTAAGGCGCCGTCGGCCGGAACTCTTGGTGATCATCCGTGCGCGGCCCGTTATGGCAGCTCAGCGGGCCGTGGAGGCACATCTACTGCCTCTGGCATATGCCAAACCGGCCTTCCGGAACCGGTGGTTCCGGGGGCCGGATTCCTCCAGAACCGCTCCGTGCGGGGCCTCGGGCCGCCATGATGGGGGCATGGCGGGCCTGGAGGGTGTAGAGCAACCGCGGCAGCGCAGCAGCGTTCTGGCCGCGCGTCCGACGCCGGCCGTCGAGGACGAACGGGCACTCAAAGCGCTGGAGTTGTTCGGGAACCCGGCGGAGGCGGAGGTTCCGCTGCCGTCCCGCCCAGAATCCGCGGGCACGGCCCGGCGGTTGACCCAGAGTGTGGTCCTGCGTCAGTGGGGACTCTCCGCGCAGACCGCCGAGCACGCGGTGCTGCTCGTCTCGGAACTGGTGGGCAATGCCGTACGGCACACGGGCGCCCGGGTCTTCGGGCTGCGTATGCTGCGCCGCCGGGGGTGGATCAGGATCGAGGTGCGCGACCCGTCGCGCGGGCTGCCCTGCCTGATGCCCGTCCATGAACTCGACACCAGCGGCCGCGGCCTCTTCCTGGTCGACAAGCTCTCGGACCGCTGGGGAGTGGATCTGCTGCCGCGTGGCAAGACGACCTGGTTCGAGATGCGCGTATCCGACCGCCACCCGTCCTGAACGCAGAAGCCCCCGCTCGCCCGGGTGGGGCGTCGTGGGGGCTTCTGTAGAGCGCCGTGGATCTGGGGGGGTGTGATCCACGGCGACTGGGGACGACCTGGCCCGGGTCAATGGGGGTCGTGCCGTCGACTATGGCAGACAAGGACCCGGGACGCCAAGTCGCTACCCGGACAAACTTCTCTATATCCGTCTGTTCCGGAACTGAATCGCAGGTGAGGTATGGCGCTCGCCTCGTAAATTGCGAGTAAATATATGCTCTGGCGAGTGATTCATTGATCACCTCGAGGGGTGGGCGGCTCGCGGGCGCGACCCGCAGTGGCCAGAGTTTGGTCAATCGTTATCTTTCGGGCATACCACCCCTTAAATGGGCGGATGCTCTGTTTCCCTGGACGGAACCCCCCGACCCCCCGAGCGATCGGCCGCCGCGACGCACTGCGCGCGGGCGCCGCCGCCGTCGTCGCAGGGGCCTGCGCCACCGGCTGTACGGCAGACAGAGCCGCCCCGCCCGGCCCTTCCGCCCGCGCCGCCCCGGCGGAACAGCAGGCCGCCCCCCGGCCCGAGCCCCGCCCGGAGCCGCGCCACGAGTCCCGCCCCGCGCCCGCTCCCCGCGCCTTTCCCGGCCGGCCGGCGCAGATCGAGCACGGCCCCCGCGACCGTGCCCGCGTCGCGCTCACCTTCCACGGCGGCGGCGACCCGGCCACCGCCCGGTCCGTACTCGCCGTGGCCGAACGGGCCGGTGCCCGGGTGACCGTACTGGCCGTCGGCAGCTGGCTGGACGCCCACCCGCAGCTCGCCCGCCGGATCCTGGACGGCGGCCATGAACTCGGCAACCACACGCAGCGCCACCTGACGCTCTCGTCGATGACCGAGGCGCAGGCGTACGCCGAGATCACCGACTGCGCCCAGCGGCTGCGCAGGCTCACCGGTTCGATCGGGACCTGGTTCCGGCCCTCGCGCGCCCGGTACGCGACCCCGCTCGTCCAGCGGCTGGCCCGCCGGGCCGGCTACCCGCACGTCCTCTCGTACGACGTCGACTCCCTCGACTTCACCTCGCCCGGCGCCGCGGCCGTCATCCGCAACGTCACCGGGACGATCCGCAACGGATCCGTGGTGAGCCTGCACTTCGGCTACGCGGACACGGTCGCCGCCATGCCCGACCTCCTCGAAGAACTCGCCCGCCGCGAACTGCGCGCGGTGACCACTACGGAGCTGCTGACCCCATGACTCCCACGTTGTCCCTCACCACGAGAACCGCCGCACTGCTCGTCGGCGCCGTCCTCACCGCCCTCCTCGCCGGCTGTGGCACGTCCGCCGAGAAGAACACCACGGAAGCTCTCGGCACCGAAGGCGCCGCACCGCCGCCCGAGGCGAGGCAGATCGCGCCCGCGGGCCTGCCCGGGATGCCGCCGGTGCTCGATCCGAAGGACGTCTACGCCGCCGACCGGCCGGGCAAGCTGTCGCCGGTCGTCAAGGACTTCCCGTCCCGGGTGTACGTGCCGAACACCAACTCCAACACCGTTTCCGTCATCGACCCCGCCACCTACCAGGTGATCGACACCATCCCCGTCGGCATCCAGCCGCAGCACGTTGTGCCGTCCTGGGACATGAAGACCCTCTGGGTCAACAACAACCGCGGCCACACGCTCACGCCGATCGACCCGGCGACCGGCCGGGCGGGCAAGCCGGTGGAGGTGCACGACCCGTACAACCTCTACTTCACGCCGAACGGCAAGTACGCCGTCGTGATGGCATCCCTGGACAGGGAACTCGCCTTTCGTGACCCGCACACGATGGACCGGGTCAAGACCGTCCCCGTCTCCTGCTACGGCGTGAACCACGCGGACTTCTCAATGGACGGCCGGTACTTCGTCGTCTCGTGCGAGTTCTCCGGAGAACTGCTCAAGGTCGACACCGAGAAGATGGAGGTCATCGGGCAGCAGAGGATTCCGTTCGAGGGCGCGATGCCGCAGGACGTGAAGATCTCGCCGGACGGCAAGACCTTCTACATCGCCGACATGATGGCGCACGGCGTGTGGGTGCTGGACGGCGAGAAGTTCACCACCCCGAAGCTGCTGCCCACCGGAAAGGGCGCCCACGGCCTGTACGTCAGCCGCGACTCCAAGGAGATGTACATCACCAACCGCGGCGAGGGCAGCATCTCGGTCTTCGACTTCGCCGAGAACAGGCTCACCAAGAAGTGGCAGCTGCCCGACGGCGGCAGCCCCGACATGGGCGGCGTCTCGGCGGACGGCAAGGTGCTGTGGCTGTCCGGCCGGTACGACGCCGAGGTGTACGCCATCGACACGGCCACCGGCGAACAGCTCGCCCGGATCCCGGTCGGCGGCGGCCCGCACGGCCTCGCGGTGTACCCGCAGCCCGGCCGGTACTCGCTCGGGCACACCGGCGTCTTCCGCTGACCCCGACCCCGCTGTCCGGGAACGCCCCGGGAGCCAGTGCGGGCTCCCGGGGCGTTCCCTGTTCACGGGGGCGCCCGCTTCAGGGCCGGTCTCACCAGGCGACGGGGAGCCGCTCCGGCAGCCGCTTGATGAACCCGGTACGCCACACCAACTGCTCGGCGGGGACGGCCGGCCGCAGCTCGGGCAGCCGCTCGACCAATGCGGTCAGGGCGATCTCGGCGTGCGCACGGCCCAGCGCCGAGGCCGGACAGAAGTGGCGGCCCGCACCGAAGGACAGATGCGGGTTGGACGCCCGGTCCAGATCCAGCCGCTCGGGGTCGGCGAACACCTCCGGATCGAAGTTCGCCCCCTCGACCAGCACCAGGACCAAGTCCCCCTGCTTCACGAGGACTTCACCCAGCCGTACGTCGTCCATGGCAAGCCGCGGCAGCCCGTCTCCGATGGACAGGTTCCAGCGGAGCAGCTCGTCGACGGCCCGGCCGATGCGCTCGGGGTGAGCGCGCAGGTAGCCGATCAGCTCAGGCCGCTGGAGCAGCGCCAGAACGGCGAGCACCAGGAACGCCGAGGTGGACACCGTGCCGGCGCCGAACAGCGACACCGCGACCGTGGCGAGCATCTCGTCGGTCAGGTGCGCCGACTCCGGATCCTCCCGCAGGGCAGCCAACTTACTCAGCAGACCGGAGCGTTGGCCCTCGGGGACGTTGAGTTGCTCCACCATGTAGCCGAGGTCCTTGTACCAGTTGAGAGCCGAGCCCTCGAACGGTTCCCTGCTGGTCATGAAGGCGATGTCCAGTCCCGACATCAGCCGTCGCCAGTCCGCGAACGGCACCCCGATGACCTTGCAGTGCAGAGCCGCCGAGAAGGGGTCGGCGAACCCCGCTCGGAGATCCGCGGGCGGGCCCTCGGCGAGGAGCGCGTCGATCAGTTCATCGGCCGCCCCGCGCAGCCACTCCTGAAGCCCGTCGGCCCTCGGGTTCAGCGACCTCATCACCGCGCTGCGCAGGCCGGCGCTGTTGATGTTGCCCATGTTGTTGACGACCTCGGGCGGGATCGTCAGCGCGTACTGCCGGGGCACTCCGGCGTTCGCCGTGTCCTTGAGGCTGAACCGCTCGTCCTCCAGGACCTGCTTGGCCAGGGCGTAACTGCTCACCAGCCAGGCGCTGTCCCCGGTGAGGGTGTGGACCCGGGCCACCGGCTGCTTCTCACGCAGCCAGGTGCATTCCTCGGGGAGGACGTCGCCGCGGCGGGAGAGCGGGAAGTCGAGGACGTCCCCGTGCTCAGGCTGCGCGTCGGACATCGACATCATTCCTTCCGGATTCTTCCGGCCGCACGACGGCATAGGCCTGGTTGCGCGTCGCGCGAAGGCCGCCGCCGCGCCCGTAGAGCACATCCGTCAGCGGCATTTGTACGTGATAGCAGGACACCGAGGACGGCACGTCCAGAATGCTGGGGGTGTCCAGGAAGAACGGGAGCTCCGCGGCGAGGTAGTCGAAACAGACCTGCCGCTGTACCTCGGTGATGGATTGCCCGCCACCAAGTTTGGGGCCGAGGAAGAACTCGGCCATCTCCTCGCAGTTCTTCCGGAATTCGTCGTCCGTGTCGATGAAATGGAGGACGCGTCGGTGGAGGACTTGATAGACGTGGTTTCCGGAGAACTCGGAAAGTGCTCTCACCCTGGTGTCCCCGAGTGGGGGACCGGCCTCCGCCACGCCCCGCAGAACCCGGCGGCGTACCGCCTTGACCTCCTTGGCCGCCCGGCGAGCCGCATGCTCCTGGGTGTATCCGAAGGAGGCGAACATCCGGTCCACATGGAGGTCGGCGTAGACGAAATCGACCTGGGCAAAGCGGGAGTTCGCCCAGCGGGCGAGGGATGTGATGCGCTCCGCGCTGAAGTAGCTGTTGCCCGGGCTTACGCCGATGAGTACGTGGTCGCCGTCGTCCCAGATGGTGCGGCAGGCGGGAGTGAACGGCAGAACTTCGAATGCGTCAGCTGTGATCGTCACGTGTGATCGCCCTTGAAGCCGCTTGTCCCTGGGAGCCCTGCGCTCCTGGTGTGGCGGCAACGACACGAAGTTACCTGTACACGGCGGAGCGTGACAAGAGCGTTCAGGGATTGGCCGGTACTTTCACTTGACAGCCCGCTTCCGCACTTCCGCATTACGGAACGGTAATTGAATGCCTTCCGCAATGCTTCAGTGGGCGACGAGGAGTGCCTCGGCGCCGACCGGCCGCCCGCGCCACCCGCGGATGCTCCGGATCGTCGATGCCCGGCAGACAGCGGCTGGTCACTCATCGCCGGCGGTCATGTCCGTCAGCTCCGCCAGCGCCTCCTCGAGCCACTCCAGCCAGAACTTCTCCAGGCCGATCCCGGCGTGCAGCACCAGGCGGCGCAACCTGTCCTCGTCCGCGTTCCGGCCGGGCGGGAAGTCGCGCTCCTCGATCGCCGCGTACGTGGCCGACTGCTTCCGGTGCAGCACGAGATGCCGCCGCAGCTCCGCCTCGAGCCCGGTGGACCCGACCACCGCCGCCGCGCGCAGCCGCAGCAGCAGCGGATCCCGGATGGGCTTCGGGTCCTGGCTCTCGCCGACCCAGCGGGTCAGCTCCGCGCGGCCGGCGGGCAGTACCTCGAACTCCTTCTTCTGCCCGCGCGCGGGCTGCTCGGAGGGGAGCGCCCGGATGAGGCCGCCCTGCTCAAGCTTCCCCAGCTCCCGGTAGATCTGCTGATGCGTGGCCGACCAGAAGTACCCGATCGACCGGTCGAATCTGCGCGTCAGCTCCAGCCCCGACGACGGCTTCTCGAGCAGGGCGGTGAGGATCGCGTGCGGGAGTGACATGGAGGCATCCTAGGTATCCGGCGCCGATAGGGCCGGGTCCGGCCGGGTCCGGCCGGACCCGGCTTCAGGCCCCGCGGACCGCTGTCGCCCAGCTGCCGAGTTCCTCCGGCGTCCGCGGCCCGGCGTCCGACTCGCCGAGCAGTCCGTGTGCCCGCAGCACCTCCGCGGCCGCCATGCCCCACGGCCTGCGCAGGCGGGCGGCGTCCAGCAGGCCCTGGTCGGCCAGCAGTTCACCGATGGGCCCCGTTCGCAGCCCGTCCGGGGCCAGGACCGCCGCGTCGTCCGCCCAGCGCAGGGCGAGGTCCACGTCGTGGGTGGCCATGACGACGGTGGTACCCAAGTCGCGCAGCCGCCCCAGCACCTCCAGCAGCCGTTCCTGCCCGTGCGGGTCGAGGCCGGCCGTGGGCTCGTCGAGGATCAGCACCCGGGGCCGCATCGCCACGGCGCCCGCGATCGCGGCCCGCTTGCGCTGCCCGTACGACAGCAGATGCGTCGGCCGGTCCCGCAGGGCCACGATGTCGAGGGCCTCCAGCGACTCCGCCACCCGGTCCCGTACCTCGGCCTCGGGCAGGCCCAGATTCATCGGGCCGAAGGAGACGTCCTGGCCGACCGAGGCGGCGAACAGCTGGTCGTCGGGGTCCTGCACCACCAGCTGTACGGTCGTCCGCAGCCGGGTCAGGCCGGCGCGGTCGTACGCCACGGGCTCGCAGTCCAGCCGCAGTTCGCCCGACCCGCAGCGCAGGCCGCCGCTGAGCAGGCGCAGCAGCGTCGTCTTGCCGCTGCCGTTGCGGCCGAGGAGCGCCAGCGAACGCCCTTGCCGGATGCCGAAGTTCACGCCGCTCAGTACGTCCGGGCCGTCCTGGTACGCGTAACCCGCCGCGACGAGTTCCACGACGGGCCGCGCGGTCACTTTGCTCGCTGTGGTCACAGGAACAGCCTTTCGAGTACGAGTGTGAGGGCGGTGACCCCCGCAAGCAGCGCACCGCTCGCGGCCAGGAACCGCCAGGAGAGCACCGCCGGCGGGACCAGGACGCGCAGGGTGCCGTCGTAGCCGCGGCCCGCCAGACCCGACTGGAGGCGCTCCGCCCGGTCGAAGGCCCGCACGAAGGCCGTCGCGCCGAGTCCGGCGAGCGAACGCCAGGTGGCTGCCCGGGTGGTGTGCCCCAGCCGGGCCGCCTGCGCCTGCCGGATCCGGGTGACGGAGTCCAGCAGCAGGAAGCTGATCCGGTACATCACCAGGGCGACGTCCACCACGGGCGCGGGGACGCCTGCCCGTACCAGGCGGGGCAGTACATCGGAGACCGGCGTGGTGAAGGCGAACAGCAGCACTCCGAGCGAGGCCGCCGAGGTCCGCAGCAACAGCTGCCCCGCGTGCGCGGCGCCGTCCGGGGCGAGCGCCACGAACCCGTCCGCGCCGCCCACCTGGAACAGCAGCGGCAGCGCGCCGGTGACGCAGAACCCGAGCGGAATGCGGTACGCCCGCCACAGCTGCCGGGGTGCGACCCCGGCCGGGCCGAGCAGCACCCCGAGCGTGGCGGCGGCGACCAGTACCGCGCCCGGCCACGGCGGCAGACAGACCGCCGAGACGGTCAGCCCGAGCCCGAGGACGGCCTTCTCCAGGGGATGGCGGCGGCGCCAGCGACTGCTGTGCGCCGCCGCGTCGATCGGCAGCACCCGCCGGCTACCGCAGCGGGGCGTGGCCGGGCTGCTCGCCCGGCTCCGCTTCCGCTGCCGCGGTCGGTGCCGCTGCCGTAGCCGCGGTCGGTGCCGCGGTCGATGCCGAGGTCGGTGCCGCCGCCGCGCGGGCTTCGCCCTGCCTGCGGCCCCTGCGCAGCCCGAAGTAGTACGCCAGTACGCCCGCGCCGAGCGCCGCCTGCAACGAGAACAGCGCCGACTCGATCTCGCCGGACGGCGGCTCGTACAGCGGGGTGAACCACGGTTCGTAGTCCGGCTCGATCTCGTTGATCGCGGCCTCCGCCTGCCCGTCGGCCCCGCTGAACGGCTCCTCCTTGCCGTCCCCGAGCCCGAGCGCGAGCGGCAGCACGGCCAGAGCCGCCACGATGAGCAGCAGCAGGGAGTTGATCTTCGCGTTACGGCTCATCAGGCCACAGCCCCCTTCGTCTGCTCCGGCTTCTGCTGTCCCGGCCGCGCGCCGTGGAGCAGTACACCGAGGCGCGTCAACTCGCCCTTGCTGGACTGCATCAGCAGCCGCATCACCAGCACGGTCAGCAGACCCTCGCTGACCGCCAGCGGAATCTGGGTGACGGCGAAGATCCCGCCGAACTTGGCCAGCGCGCCGGGGATCCCGGTGGCCGGGTCGGGGAACGCGAGCGCCAGCTGCACGCTGGTGACGCAGTACGTGCTGAGGTCGGCCACGAAGGCGCCGAAGAACACGCTGACCATCAGCGGCACGTCGAAGCGCCGCAGCAGCCGGTACACCGCGTACCCCGCCCACGGTCCGGCTATCGCCATCGAGAAGACGTTGGCGCCGAGCGTGGTCAGCCCGCCGTGGGCCAGCAACAGGGCCTGGAAGAGGAGGGTGATCGTGCCGAGGACCGCCATGATGGGCGGTCTGAACAGAATGGCCCCCAGCCCGGTACCGGTGGGGTGGGAGCAACTACCGGTTACGGAAGGCAGCTTGAGGGCAGAAAGAACGAACGTAAACGCACCGGAGGCGCCGAGCAGCAGAGTGCTCTCGGGATTGGCCCTGACCTCACGGGTCAGCGCCCTGACCCCGTGGACGACGAACGGAGCTGACGCGGCGCCCCAGGCGACCGCGTGCAGCGGGGGCAGAAACCCCTCGGCTATATGCATGGTTGGGTAGACCCTCTCCAGCACCTCGTGGATGGACAACGCGCCCTGGCCGGTCTCCTGGCTGACGGGGGGGGCCCGGGGGGATCTCACATCTCCCCGGACTGGCTGGATGCCGCCCGACTCCGCCTTCCCGGACCCCGCGGTCTCCCGCGGCGGTCCAGTGGCTCCCCGGAGGGTGGAGTCGGACTACCCGATCACAGTGGCGAGGGCCGCACCGGTACCGCACCGGTTTCCCGTACACCAAGGCCCTGTGACCCTAGTGCGCCCCGACACCCCGCGCCAACCCTCACCAACCCGCGCACGGGCGCACGCCCAGGGCGCCCGCCTGCGGGGCGGGGGACGCCCACGTCGTCAGCAAGGCGTCCCGGATGCAAACAGCGATACATTTCGTCGTAAGGTGTTGGGTCGAACTGGTGTGCGGCGCGCGATAACGGGGGTCAGCCGGCGTGGAGTTGGTCGGGGAGATTGCTGCTGCGCGTACGGGGCGGGGGATCCGGCGCGTTTGCTGGGCGAGTCTCGGCTTGCGGTGGTGCTGAAGAGCGGCTCGGCCGCGAAAGATGAGAAACCCCTGATCAGGTGGGGATTGCTCAGCACTCGATGACGTTGACCGCGAGCCCGCCCCGCGCCGTCTCCTTGTACTTGACCTTCATGTCCGCGCCGGTCTCCTTCATGGTCTTGATGACCTTGTCGAGGGAGACCATGTGGCTGCCGTCGCCGCGCATCGCCATCTTGGCCGCCGTGATGGCCTTGACCGCCGCCATGCCGTTGCGCTCGATGCACGGGATCTGTACGAGGCCGCCGACCGGGTCGCACGTCAGGCCCAGGTTGTGTTCCATGCCGATCTCGGCGGCGTTCTCCACCTGCTCCGGGGTGCCGCCCAGTACCTCGGCGAGCGCGCCTGCCGCCATCGAGCAGGCGGAGCCGACCTCGCCCTGGCAGCCGACCTCGGCGCCGGAGATGGAGGCGTTCTCCTTGAAGAGCATGCCGACCGCGCCGGCCGCGAGGAGGAAGCGGACGATGCCGTCCTCGTCGGCGCCGGGCACGAAGTTCATGAAGTAGTGCAGGACGGCCGGGATGATGCCGGCCGCGCCGTTGGTGGGGGCGGTCACCACGCGGCCGCCCGCCGCGTTCTCCTCGTTGACCGCCATTGCGTAGAGGGTCACCCACTCCATCGCGTGCGCCTTCGGGTCGCCCTCGGCGCGCAGCTGGCGGGCGGAGTTGGCGGCGCGGCGGCGGACCTTCAGCCCGCCCGGCAGGATCCCCTCGCGGGACATGCCGCGCGAGACGCAGGACTGCATGACGCGCCAGATCTCCAGGAGGCCCTCGCGGATCTCCTCCTCGGTGCGCCAGGCCTTCTCGTTCTCCAGCATCAGCGAGGAGATGGACAGGCCGGTGTCGCGGGAGAGGCGCAGCAGCTCGTCGCCGGTGCGGAAGGGGTACATCAGCACGGTGTCGTCGAGCTTGATGCGGTCCTCGCCCACCGCGTCCTCGTCCACGACGAAGCCGCCGCCCACCGAGTAGTACGTCTTCTCCAGCAGCGGCGTGCCCGACGCGTCGTACGCGAAGAGGGTCATGCCGTTCGCGTGGTACGGCAGGGAGCGGCGCCGGTGCAGGATCAGCTGGTTCGGCTCGTCGAACGCGATCTCGTGGGCCGCCCCTATCTCGGCGCCCAGCAGCCGGAGCCGCCCGGTCTGCCGGATCCGCTCGACCTCGTCGTCCGCCGTCTCGACGTGCACCGTGCGGGGCGAGTGGCCCTCAAGGCCGAGCAGTACGGCCTTGGGGGTGCCGTGGCCGTGCCCCGTGGCGCCCAGCGAGCCGAAGAGCTCCGCCCGGACCGAGGCGGTCTGCGCGAGCAGGCCGTCCTTCTTGAGGCGGCCGACGAACATCCGCGCCGCCCGCATCGGGCCGACCGTGTGCGAGGAGGACGGGCCGATGCCGATGGAGAAGAGGTCGAAGACGGAGATGGCCACGGTGGCGGACTCCCTTGTCTGCTCGTGGTGGGAGGTACGGGTAAGGAGTGTTTGTAGAAGACGAGCCTAACGCGAACGGGTGACAGGAACGCTTCGGCCAGATGTCGGGCTGGGACCGGTCCGGGCGGGGACCGGTCAGGGCCGTCGGGTCCGGTCAGGGCCGTCGGGTCCGGTCCTGTCCGTCCAGTCATACGAATGGCCCGGCCTGTGGACAACTCAGGCCGGGCCATCGCGCTGCCGCCCTACGGTGAATCCGTCAGATCAGAACGGGCTCGTGCAGGGCCCATGGCGACGGGGGTCGAGCAATGTCACCGGTTCACAGCGACGGGTACAGCGGGTGCTTCGCGGCGAGCGCGGAGACCCTGGCCTTCAGCGACTCACTGTCGTACGACGGCTTCAGCGCCTCGGCGATGATGTCGGCGACCTCGGTGAAGTCCTCGGTGCCGAAACCGCGGGTGGCCAGCGCCGGCGTACCGATCCGCAGACCCGAGGTGACCATGGGCGGCCGGGGGTCGTTCGGGATGGCGTTGCGGTTGACCGTGATGCCCAGCTCGTGGAGCCGGTCCTCGGCCTGCTGGCCGTCGAGCTCGGAGTTGCGCAGGTCCACGAGGACCAGGTGGACGTCCGTACCGCCGGTGAGGACGGAGACGCCGTGCTCGGTGACGTCGGGCTGCACCAGGCGCTCGGCGAGGATGCGGGCGCCGTCCAGGGTGCGCTGCTGGCGCTCCTTGAACTCCTCGGACGCGGCGACCTTGAAGGAGACCGCCTTCGCCGCGATGACGTGCTCCAGGGGTCCGCCCTGCTGGCCGGGGAAGACCGCAGAGTTGATCTTCTTCGCCAGCTCCTGCGTGGAGAGGATCACACCGCCGCGCGGACCGCCGAGGGTCTTGTGCGTGGTGGTGGTGACGACGTGGGCGTGCGGCACCGGGTTGGGGTGCAGGCCCGCGGCCACCAGGCCGGCGAAGTGGGCCATGTCCACCATCAGGTACGCGCCGACCTCGTCGGCGATCCGGCGGAACGCCGCGAAGTCGAGCTGGCGCGGGTACGCGGACCAGCCGGCGACGATCAGCTGCGGCCGGGACTCCTTGGCCAGGCGCTCGACCTCGGCCATGTCGACCTGGCCGGTCTCCTCGTCGACGTGGTACGGGACCACGTTGTAGAGCTTGCCAGAGAAGTTGATCTTCATGCCGTGGGTCAGGTGCCCGCCGTGGGCGAGGTTCAGACCCATGATCGTGTCGCCGGGCTTCAGCAGCGCGAACATCGCCGCCGCGTTGGCCTGGGCGCCCGAGTGGGGCTGCACGTTGGCGTGCTCGGCACCGAACAGCGCCTTGATGCGGTCGATCGCGATCTGCTCGACCACGTCGACGTGCTCGCAGCCGCCGTAGTAGCGGCGGCCCGGGTAGCCCTCGGCGTACTTGTTGGTGAGAACTGAGCCCTGGGCCTCCATGACCGCGACCGGAGCGAAGTTCTCCGAGGCGATCATCTCGAGGGTGGACTGCTGGCGGTGGAGCTCGGCGTCGACAGCGGCGGCGACGTCCGGGTCCAGCTCATGGAGGGAGGTGTTCAGAAGCGACTTCGAAGACATCACGGTCCCTGGGGGTCTCAGTTGCCGGAGAGGGCGGCGTACTCGTCGGCGGAGAGCAGATCGTCCGGCGCGGCCGAGACACGCACCTTGAACAGCCATCCGCCTTCGTAGGGGGCGCTGTTCACGAGCGACGGGTCGTCGACGACGTCCTGGTTGATCTCGGTGACCTCACCGGAGACGGGGGAGTACAGGTCGCTGACGGACTTGGTCGACTCCAGCTCGCCGCAGGTCTCGCCGGCGGCAACGGTGTCGCCCACCTCAGGGAGCTGGGCGAAGACCACGTCGCCGAGCGCGTTCGCGGCGAACTCCGTGATGCCGACCGTCGACACGCCGTCCTCGGCGGCCGACAGCCACTCGTGCTCCTTGCTGTAACGCAGCTGCTGGGGGTTGCTCATGGCCTGATTCTCCTGGATGCGGGGGAGTGCTGGTGGACTGTCGTCTTGAAGGGTGAGACGCGCGGATGTGCGCGAGGTCACTTCTGGCGCTTGTAGAAGGGGAGCGCCACGACCTCGTACGGCTCATGGGTACCGCGAATGTCGACGCCCACCCCGGAGGTGCCGGGCTCGGCGTGTGCGGCGTCCACGTACGCGATGGCGATCGGCTTGCCCAGGGTCGGGGAGGGGGCGCCCGAGGTGACCTCGCCGACGACCTTGCCCTCCGCGACGACGGGGAAGCCGGCGCGGGGGACCCGGCGGCCCTCGGCGATCAGGCCGACCAGCTTGCGCGGCGGGTTGGTCGCGGCGCGCTCGGCGGCGGACTCCAGGGCGGCACGGCCCACGAAGTTGCCGCCGTTGGAGGTCTTCTCGAACTTGACGACCCGGCCCAGGCCCGCGTCGAACGGCGTCAGCGCGGTGGTCAGCTCGTGCCCGTACAGCGGCATGCCCGCTTCCAGGCGGAGCGTGTCGCGGCAGGACAGTCCGGCCGGGACCAGGCCGACGGGGGCGCCCGCCTCGGTCAGGGCCTGCCACAGCTTCTCGGCGTACTGCGGTGCGACGAACAGCTCGAAGCCGTCCTCGCCGGTGTAGCCGGTACGGGCGATCAGCGCCGGGACACCGGCGACCGTGCCGGGCAGGCCGGCGTAGTACTTGAGCCCGTCCAGGTCGGCGTCGGTCAGCGACTTCAGGATGCCGGGGGACTCGGGGCCCTGGACGGCGATCAGCGCGTACGCGTCACGGTCGTCGCGGACCTCGGCGTCGAAGTCCTCGGCCCGGTTGCTCAGCTCGTTGTAGACCGTCTGGGCGTTGGAGGCGTTGGCGACGACCATGTACTCGGTCTCGCCGAGGCGGTAGACGATCAGGTCGTCGAGGATGCCACCCTCCTCGTCGCAGATCATGGTGTAGCGGGCGCGGCCCACGGCGACACCGCCGATGTTGCCGACCAGGGAGAAGTCGAGGCAGTCCGCGGCCTCGGGACCGGTAACGGTGATCTCGCCCATATGGGAGAGGTCGAAGAGACCGGCCTTGGTGCGGACCGCGTTGTGCTCGTCGCGTTCACTGCCGTACCGCAGCGGCATGTCCCAGCCCGCGAAGTCGGTCATGGTCGCGCCCAGTGCGCGATGCACGGCATCGAGGGCGGTCAGGCGGGGGGTATTCGTCATAGGGGTGGCTCCAGGGCATGGCCGACGAGGACTTTCCTCCCCATCTGTCATCGGAACCTGAGAGGTTCACCACGACCGTACGTACAGCAAGCTATACGCAGTCGTGACTTGCACCTTGGGTGGAGCCACTGGCAGCGGCCCGCTTTTCAGATGTGCCTCGCCCGCGCGGTACGGGGCCTGAGAGATTCAAGGGAGGGACTTGCTCCTTCGGCGCCCGGCACACACAGTGGCCAGGACTCTCCCGCGCGGATTCAAGCGGCCGTTATGCAGTTGGCGCGGACATCATTGCACGCATTGGAGCAGAGCGGGGGCCCGGCCCCGAACCGGGCGCGAACAGCAAGATGCTTGTGCCTCATTACCGTTTCTTTACACTCGGTGGACAGGGGTACCGGTGACCCGACAGGGGGAGGACGATCACGTTGACGAGGCCTGGGGCGTATGCGACGACCGCGGGGGTCGCGCCCGGCGCGATGCCCGCGCAGCCCGGCGTGCCGGTGCGGGACGCGCTCGGCCGGCCCGAGCCCGTGGTCCGCGACCTGCGGGACCGGGGCGGCCGCAGCCCACTTGGCCTCGATTTCGCGGGAGGCGACGTGGTGGTCGTCTCCGGCCTGCCGGGCAGCGGAAAGAGCACGCTGATCAAGCGCACCGCGGCGACGCGCAGCATCGACTCCCAGGACGTCCGTGAGCGCTGGGAAGCCCGGATGCCCGGCCTCCTGCCGTACGCCGTCTACCGCCCCCTCGTGCGCGTCGCGCACTACGCCGGGCTGTGGCAGGCGCTCCGCTCGGGTGAGAGCGTCGTCGTGCATGACTGCGGCACGCAGGCGTGGGTGCGGAAGCTGCTGGCCCGCGAGGCCCGCCGCCGTGGGCGCGCGCTGCACCTCCTGCTGCTGGACGTCACGCCCGAGGTCGCCCTGGAGGGCCAGGCCGAGCGGGGCCGTGGGGTCTCCGGATACGCCTTCGCCCGGCACCGGCGGGCCGTCGGCCGGCTCGTGGACGACGCGGAGAACGGCCGGCTGCCGGGCGGCTGCGCCTCGGCGGTGCTGCTGGACCGGAGCGCGGCGGGGGCGCTGCGGCGAATCGGCTTCATGCCCGCCGACGACCGCGGTGAGTGACGGTTTAGGGTCGTTCCCGCAGGCAGCGCGGCAGCGCGGGCAGCGTGGTGGGAAGGGACCCGGTGAACATGGACATTCCGGTGCAGGGCGCTCCGTACGGCGGCTGGCCGGGCAACGAGCTCGAGGAGGTGCTCGCCGCCTCGGTCGGCAACCCGTCCGCGGGAGGCCGGCTGATCGAGGTGCTGGGGCGCAGCCAGGTCTGGGTACCGCTGCCCAACGGGGGAGGCCCCCACAGCCCGAATCTCGACCTGCCCACCCTGGAGATCCAGGGCGCCGCTTATGTGCCCGTCTTCAGTTCCGAGCAGCAGTTCCTGCAGGGCGCGGGTTCGCACATGCCGTTCGCCGTCGCGCCCGCCCGCGAGTTCGCCCGCGGCCTGCCACCGCAGCTGGGTATCGCCGTGAACCCGGACGGCACGGTGGGCATGCCGCTGCCGCCCGAGGCCGTCGCCGAGCTGTGCCGGGTGGGGCGTACCCCACTTGGGGGTCCCTCCCAGGCCGGAGGCTCTGGGGGAGGGCCGGCGAGCGGCGGCCGGGTGCGGCTCTTCGAGCCGGACTGGCAGGACGACCCGGTCGACTTCCTGGCGGTGGCGGCCGCTGAGTTCGAGGCGTCCGGCGTGGTCCGCTCCGCCCGGCGCTGCCTGGCCAGCATCGAGGGCGACGCCCCGGCGCTGTTCGTCGGTATCGAGCTGCTGGCCTGGGAGCCGGCCGAGCGCAACGCCCCGATGGACGCCCTGGGCCGGGCGCTTGGCCGGGCCCAGGTCTCGTGGCCGGTCAACCTGGTCCTGCTCGATGTGGCCCAGGACCCGGTCGGCGAGTGGATGCTGGAACGGGTGCAGCCGTTCTACCGGCGCGAGCGGAGTCAGTGACTCCGCGCTCGCGCGGCGGCTCGTGTGAGAAGTCCTGCGTCAAGTCGGTGTCAGGACTCCCGCTTAAGCTGGTTTGATGACCTGGCCGCACGAGTGTTGCACCGACAAGCGGCCGTCGGCCCCGTGACCGCGGGCCGGCACGGTGGACGGAAGAGGGGCGGGTCCCAGGTGAGTGCGTCAGGCACGGCAGCGGCCGGGCAGGTCGAGCACATGCTGCGCCAGGTGACGCCTGGGCGTTACGACGCCTACGAGGCGCTGTTGCGCGCCCTCGCCGACCCCGCGACCGGCCAGGTCTGGATGCTGCTCTGGCACGGCCAGGCCGGCTCACCCGACGCGCAGTACGGGAACATGGAGGTCGACGGACTCGGTTACGCGCCCTGCGTCACCTCCGCCCAGGAACTCGCCGCCAGCGGCTGGAACCGCGCCTGCGAGGTCGTCTCCGGCCTGGACATCGCCCGCGCCCTCTACCCCGACCGCTGGGGGATCTGGCTCAACCCGCACGCCCCCGGCGGCGGCGTCGGCATCCCGTGGGCGGACCTCCGCCGGATCGCCACCGGGCTGGACCGCATGCCCGCCGGACCGCTGCGGCTCTCCGAACCCGCCATCGAGATCCCGCAGTTCTACGCCCAGCTCACGCAGAACGCCCACCGCACCGGCCCGGTCCGCTCGTTGCGCCGCGCCTGGGTGCAGCCCGCGCTCGGCAGTCCGTATCTGGCCATCGGCCTCGATCTCTACGACACGACCGCGCCCTCGGTGGACGCGGTCCGCGTGATGATGCAGCAGTCCATCGGCGCCGTCCCGGACGGGCTGCCGGTCTCCACGGTCGCGATGTCCGACGAGTACGACCCGGTCGCGATGTGGCTCCGGGTGAACTCCCGCCCGTTCTACGACCGCGAGGCACACCAGCCCGCCGCGGCGCCCCCGGCGGCCTCGGGCTACCAGGGCACGTACTGATCACCGAGGGGCATTCCGCCCGGCCCCGGGCAATTCCCGTGTAACCAGCACGCGTTGACTTTCTTGTCCGATCCGGGCGTTACGGGCGGTCTTGCTCCGCTGAGCCGACCATCGCGTCCGGATAACGGAAGACTCCTGGCCACATCACGGTTGCGCATCCATTCCCCAACAGGTCTGGCGGGTGATCGCGGCGGCGTTGAAGACTCCCGGCAAGCACGAGGCGTCGGACGTGTGTGCAGTCGAGGTCAAGCCCAACACGTCGCGCGTCAGCACCACCTGAACCACCCGGAAACACGGCAGCAAACCGACCGCACCGTCGACCCGGGCGGGCCGCCAAGCACCGTCGGCAACCGCCGGCACGGGCAAGCACGAGGGACGATGACCGCACCCATTGAGACCACTGGATCGCAGACCGACGTTCCGCCCGAGGCTGTGTTGGCGGGCGTCAAGTCCCAGCAGATCGAGGGCCGTTCGCTCGGGCAGATCGCCTGGACGCGCTTCAAGCGCGACAAGGTGGCCGTCGTCGGCGGCATTGTCGTGGTGCTGCTCATCCTGACCGCCGCGCTGTCGAGACCGCTCCAGTCGATGCTCGGGCTTGACCCGAACCAGTTCCACCAGGACCTCATCGACCCCAACACGACCCTGCCCAAGGGTGATTTCGGCGGGATGAGCTGGGATCACCCGCTGGGTGTGGAGCCGAAGTTCGGGCGCGACATCCTCGCCCGCATCCTCGAGGGCTCCTGGGTGTCGCTCGTGGTGGCCTTCGGCGCGACTCTGCTCTCCAACGCGATCGGCACCATCCTCGGCGTGGTCGCCGGGTACTACGGGGGGCGGGTCGACACGATCATCAGCCGCCTGATGGACACGTTCCTCGCTTTCCCCCTGCTCCTCTTCGCGATCGCCATCTCCGCCACGCTGCAGGGCGGGGCCTTCGGCCTCGAAGGTCTCCCGCTGCACATCCTCGTCCTGATCTTCGTCATCGGATTCTTCAACTGGCCGTACATGGGCCGGATAGTCCGCGGTCAGGCACTGGCGCTGCGTGAGCGGGAGTTCGTGGACGCGGCGCGCGGGATGGGGGCCCGTGGCCCGTACATCCTCTTCAAGGAACTGTTGCCGAACCTTGTCGCGCCGATCATCGTCTACTCGACGCTGCTCATCCCGACCAACATCATCTTCGAGGCATCGCTCAGCTTCCTCGGCGTCGGGATCCAGCCGCCCCAGGCTTCTTGGGGCGGAATGCTCGATCAGGCTAAGGACTTCTTCGAGGTCGACCCGCAGTACATGGTCGTGCCCGGCCTTGCCATCTTCGTCACCGTACTGGCGTTCAACCTGCTCGGTGACGGCCTCCGGGATGCGCTCGACCCACGCAGTCGCTGACGTCTGCCGGGCTGAGTCCCAAACAAGTTTCCGACAACGAAGGGGAACCGACCATCATGCGAAGGTCAGCAGTGGCCGCGATCGCGGTCATCAGCAGTGCGAGCTTCCTGCTCGCCGGCTGCAGTAAGGCCGAGGACAAGGACGGCGGCGACGCCAAGGGCGCCGGCGCCAATGCCGCCACCAAGGAGATGGTCAACGCCTCCGACAAGAAGGGCGGAACGGTCACCTATGCCATGGCCGACGCCCCGGAGTCCTTCGACCCCGGCAACACGTACTACGCCTTCATCTACAACTTCAGCCGGCTGTACGCCCGACCGCTGATGACGTTCAAGCCCGCTCCCGGCGAGGCGGGCAATGAGCTCGTCCCCGACCTGGCCGCAGGCAAGGGCACGCCGACCGACGGCGGCAAGACCTGGACGTACAAGATCCGCGCGGGGGTCAAGTACGACGACGGCACCGTGGTGACCTCGAAGGACGTCAAGTACGCCGTCGAGCGATCCAACTTCGCGCGCGACGTACTGTCGCTCGGCCCGAACTACTTCCAGCAGATGCTGGACGACCCGGACAAGTACAAGGGCCCGTACAAGGACAAGAGCGACAAGGGTCTTTCGTCCATCGAGACCCCGGACGACACCACCATCGTCTTCAAGCTCAACAAGCCGTTCGCGGACTTCGACTACCTGGTCAGCGCCCCGCAGACCGCCCCGGTGCCGAAGGCCAAGGACAAGGGCGTGGACTACACGAAGTCCATCGTGTCTTCGGGTTCGTACAAGTTCGAGTCCTACCAGGAGGGCAAGCAGGTCACCCTGGTCAGGAACCCGAACTGGGACGCCAAGTCCGACCCGCTGCGCAAGCAGTACCCGGACAAGATCGTCCTGAACCTGAAGGTCAACCAGGCGACCATCGACAAGGACCTGCTCTCGGGTGCCACGCATGTCGACCTGGCCGGCCGTGGTGTCGACACCCAGACCCAGGCCCAGCTGCTGAGCGACCCCAAGAAGAAGGCGAGCACCGACAACACCGCTGGTGGCCGTCTCGTCTACACGGCGATCAACACGCAGGTCGCGCCGTTCAACAACGTCGAGTGCCGCAAGGCCGTGCAGTACGCCATCGACAAGGTCTCGGTGCAGACGGCGATGGGTGGCTCGATCCGTGGTGACATCGCCAGCACGGTGATGCCGACGGACATCAAGGGCTACGTGAAGGCCGACATGTACGCCACCCCCGGTGGCAAGGGTGACGCGGCCAAGGCCAAGGAACACCTGAAGGCCTGTGGCCAGGAGAAGGGCTTCAAGACCGTCATCTCCGCGCGCAGCGACCGTCAGAGTGAGGTCGACTCGGCCACCGCGATCGTCGAGGCCCTCAAGAAGGTCGGCATCGAGGCGAGCATCAAGCAGTACCCGTCGAGCAAGTACTTCTCCGACTACGCGGGCGTCCCGACGTTCACGAAGAAGGAGGGCATCGGCCTCATCATGATGCAGTGGGGCTCCGACTGGCCGACCGGCTACGGCTTCCTGCAGCAGATCGTGCACGGCAAGGCCATCGGCCAGTCCGGCAACACGAACCTCTCCGAGCTGAACGACCCGGCGATCAACAAGCTCCTCGACGACGCCATCGCGAACACCGACGAGGCGGCCCGCAACGCGGCCTACACCGAGGTGGACAAGAAGGTCATGGAGCAGGCCGTCATCGTCCCGCTGTCCTACTTCAAGGTCCTGCTGTATCGCTCGCCCAACGCCACCAACCTGGTGTCCACGGCTGCCTTCAGCGGTCAGTACGACTACCTCAACATCGGCACCACGAAGTAGTAGCCCCGGAAGGCAGGTGAAGGCATTGGTGCCCGCGGGCTTCGTCGCTCGCGGGCACCAGCGCCGGTCCCCGTGATCTCGTACATCCTCCGCCGGACAATCGCGGCAGTGATCCTGCTGCTGGTTGTCACCGCGGTCACCTTCGGCATCTTCTTCCTGCTGCCGAGGCTGGCCGGCCAGACCGTCGATCAGCTGGCTCAGCAGTACATCGGCAAGAACCCCACGCCCGAGGACATCGCGGCGGTCAAGCGGAACCTCGGCCTGGATCAGCCCATCTACACCCAGTACTGGGAATTCATCAAGGGGATCCTGGTAGGCGCCGACTACGACCTCGGCCCGACCACCGCGCACTGCAACGCGCCCTGCTTCGGCTACTCCTTCAAGGACCACCTGGAGGTCTGGCCACAGCTCATGGACCGTCTGCCGGTCACCATCTCGCTGGCCAGCGGCGCGGCCGTGATCTGGCTGCTCTCCGGTGTCAGCGCGGGTGTCATCTCCGCGCTCAAGCCGGGTTCGGTTTTCGACCGGGCCGCCATGGGCGTCTCGCTCGCCGGCGTCTCGCTTCCCATGTTCTTCACCGGCCAGTTGGCGCTGCTGCTCTTCAGCTACAAGCTGGAGATCTTCGGCAGAACCTATGTGCCATTCACCGAGAACCCGGCTCAGTGGGCCAACACCCTGTTCCTGCCTTGGTGTTCGCTCGCCCTGCTCTACTCCGCGATCTACGCTCGGCTCACCCGCTCCGGCATGCTGGAGACGATGAACGAGGACTTCATCCGCACCGCGCGCGCCAAGGGCCTGCGTGAGCGGAAGGTCGTCGCCCGGCACGGACTGCGCGCCGCGCTCACCCCGATCATCACCGTCTTCGGCATGGACCTCGGTCTCCTGCTCGGCGGTGCGCTGATCACCGAGTCGGTGTTCTCGCTGCACGGAATCGGCGAGTACGCGGTCCAGGGGATCACCGCCAACGACCTGCCGCCAATCCTCGGCGTGACGCTGGTTGCCGCCTTCTTCGTCGTGATCTGCAATCTCCTGGTGGACCTGCTGTACGCCGCCGTCGACCCGCGGGTGAGGCTCTCGTGACCGAACTGTCCAAGACCGGTGCCGCCGTGGGCGAGCCGGTGAAGTCCGGGGAGTCGCCCGCCCCGGACGCCTTCCTCGAAGTGCGCGACCTCAAGGTGCACTTCCCGACCGACGATGGCTTGGTCAAGTCCGTCGACGGGCTCACCTTCCAGTTGGAGAAGGGCAAAACCCTCGGCATCGTCGGCGAGTCCGGCTCAGGCAAGTCCGTCACGTCGCTCGCCGTGATGGGCCTCCACCGCCAGGGTCCGCGCGGCAAGAACGTCAGGATGTCCGGCGAGATCTGGCTCGGCGGTAAGGAGCTCGTCGGCGCTGAACCGGACGAGGTGCGCCGGATGCGTGGCCGCGAGATGGCGATGATCTTCCAGGACCCGCTGTCGGCAATGCACCCGTACTACACGGTCGGCAACCAGATCGTGGAGGCGTACCGCGTCCACAACGACGTGAGCAGGAAGATCGCCCGCAGGCGCGCGATTGAGCTCCTCGACCGGGTTGGCATTCCCGAGCCCGACAAGCGGGTGGACAGCTACCCGCACGAGTTCTCCGGCGGGATGCGCCAGCGCGCGATGATCGCTATGGCGCTGGTCAACAATCCCGAGCTGCTCATCGCGGACGAGCCGACCACCGCCCTGGACGTCACGGTCCAGGCGCAGATCCTCGACCTGATCCGGGATCTGCAGAAGGAGTTCGGCTCCGCGGTCATCATCATCACCCACGACCTCGGCGTGGTCGCAGAGATCGCCGACGACATCCTGGTGATGTACGGCGGCCGATGCGTCGAGCGCGGTCCGGTCGACGACATCTTCTACGCCCCGCAGCACCCGTACACCTGGGGCTTGCTGGGCTCGATGCCGCGCATCGACCGCGACCAGACCGACCGTCTCATCCCGGTCAAGGGCTCGCCGCCCAGCCTCATCAACGTCCCCTCCGGCTGCGCCTTCAACCCGCGCTGCCCGTACGCGGATGTGCCGGAGGGCGGTATCACCCGCACCGACCGCCCCGAGCTCCGCGAGGTCGGCAGCCGGCACCACTCCGCCTGCCACATGTCGCAGGAGGACCGCACGCGGATCTGGACCGAAGAGATTGCGCCGAAGCTGTGAGCGAAACGAAGAAGACAGCCGGGGCTGACGCCGTCGTGGTACCGGAGCAGGCCACCGCGTCTCCCGAGCCGCTGCTCAAGGTTCAAGGCCTGGTCAAGCACTTCCCCATCAAGAAGGGGCTGCTGCAGCGTCAGGTCGGCGCCGTCAAGGCGGTCGACGGAATCGATTTCGACGTACGCCGAGGTGAGACCCTTGGTGTCGTCGGCGAGTCGGGCTGCGGCAAGTCGACCATGGGCCGACTGATCACGCGGCTTCTCGAACCGACGGCGGGCAAGGTCGAGTTCGACGGCCACGACATCACGCATCTCGGCACCGGCGGCATGAGGCCGCTGCGCCGCGATGTGCAGATGATCTTCCAGGACCCGTACGGCTCGCTGAACCCGCGCCATACGGTCGGCTCGATCGTCAGCGCGCCGTTCCGCCTGCAGGGCGTCGAGCCCGAGGGCGGGATCAAGAAGGAGGTGCAGCACCTCCTGGAGCTGGTGGGGCTGAGCCCCGAGCACTACAACCGCTACCCGCACGAGTTCTCCGGCGGCCAGCGCCAGCGCATCGGTATCGCCCGCGCGCTCGCACTGAAGCCGAAGCTGGTCGTGGCGGACGAGCCGGTTTCGGCGCTCGACGTGTCGATCCAGGCGCAGGTGGTGAACCTGCTGGACGACCTCCAGGACGAGCTGGGCCTCACGTACGTGATCATCGCCCACGACCTGTCGGTCATCCGCCATGTCTCGGACCGCATCGCGGTGATGTACCTCGGCAAGATCGTCGAACTGACCGACCGCAAGTCGCTGTACGAGTCGCCGATGCACCCGTACACCAAGGCGCTGCTCTCCGCGGTGCCGGTGCCGGACCCCCGGCGGCGCGGCGTGAAGAGCGAGCGCATCCTGCTCAAGGGCGACGTTCCGTCGCCGATCTCGCCGCCGAGCGGCTGCCGGTTCCACACCCGGTGCTGGAAGGCCACGGAGGTCTGCAAGACGCAGGAACCGCCGCTGCTCGCCCTGAAGTCCGGGCACCAGGTGGCCTGCCACCACCCGGAGAACGCTCCGGACCAGGTGCCGGGGGACGCGGCGCTGCCGGAGGCGCGGGAGAAGATCGAGATCGTCGACGTGTCGAAGAAGGCGGAGCCGGAGTCGGCGGAGGCCGGGGAGCCGGCGGAGGCCGGGGAGCCGGAGGCGCCTTCGGGGGCCGAGAAGGCAGCCGACGCCGGGAAGGAAAGCGGCAAGGAGTAGAACCGGCACAATTGCCGGGTGCTCCATGAACTCTTCACCCCCTCCGTCCAGCACGGGCTCGACGTCGCCGGGATCTTCGTCTTCGCGATCTCCGGCGCACTGCTCGCCGTACGCAAGAATTTCGACGTATTCGGCATCGCAGTGCTCGCAGAGGTCACCGCGCTGGGCGGAGGGCTGTTCCGTGATCTGATCATCGGGGCCGTGCCGCCGGCCGCCTTCACGGACCTGGGGTACTTCGTCACCCCCCTGCTCGCCGCGGCCCTCGTCTTCTTCCTGCACCCGCACGTCGAGCGGATCAACGGCGCGGTCAATGTCTTCGACGCTGCCGGCCTCGGCCTGTTCTGCGTGGCCGGGACCACCAAGGCGTACGAGTACGGCCTCGGCCTCACCGCGTCCGCGGCGCTGGGCCTGGCCACCGCCGTGGGCGGGGGCGTGCTGCGTGACGTGCTCGCCAACGAAGTGCCGTCGCTGCTGCGCTGGGACCGCGACCTGTATGCCGTGCCGGCCATCATGGGGTCCGCGATCGTCGTCCTCTGTATCCGGTTCGACTCGCTCAACGCGCTGACCAGCGGACTCGCCGCGGTGACCGCGTTCCTCCTGCGACTGCTCGCGATGCGCTTCCACTGGCGCGCGCCGCGTGCCTGGCACCGTCGCTCGGCGGCCGCCGAAGAGGTCGGCTGAGGCCGAGGCAGAAAGCTACCGCTTAGTAGCGAACGGGTGTAGCGTGCATCCCATGGCACAGGCAGCGGAGATTCAGGCAACCATCGGAGACAGCGAGTTCGATCGCGACACCGCTGTCGTCCCGCGCGGTCCGGGCGAGCCGGGCGTCTACGACGCGGAGCTCTCCGCGGGCTGGACAATCATCCGCGCCGTCAACGGCGGCTACCTCCTCGCCCTGCTGGGCCGTGCCCTCGGCGACGCGCTGCCGCACCCCGACCCGTTCACGGTCTCGGCGCACTACCTCACCCCGTCGCACCCCGGCCCCGCGGTCGTCCGCACCCAGGTCGTCCGCACCGGGCGCACCCTCTCCACCGGCCAGGCGTCCCTCTTCCAGCTGGACGAGAACGGCGCCGAGGTCGAGCGGATCCGCGTGCTCGCCTCGTACGGGGACCTGGACACCCTGACCGAGGACGTACGGACGACGGCGACCCCGCCCGCCATGCCCGCCTTCGAGCACTGCCTCGGTCCGGAGGACGGGCCCGCTCTCATCCCCGGCAGCTCCGCCATCACCGAGCGGCTGCGGCTGAAGCTCGACCCCGCGACCGCCGGCTGGGCCATCGGCGCGCCGTCCGGCAAGGGGGAGATGCGGGCCTGGTTCGGGCTGTCCGACGGCCGCGACGCCGACCCATTCTCGCTGCTGCTCGCCGTGGACGCGCTGCCGCCGACCGCCTTCGAGCTGGGCCTCAAGGGCTGGGTTCCGACGGTCGAGCTGACCACCCACATCCGCCGCCGCCCGGCGCCGGGGCTGCTGCGCATCTCCATCACCACGCGGAACCTCGCGGGCGGATTCCTGGAGGAGGACGCGGAGGTCTGGGACAGTGCGGACCACCTGGTGGCCCAGTCCCGGCAGCTGGCACGCGTCCCGCGCTGACCCCCGTCCGCCCCACCGGCTGTCACGGACCTGTACGCAGGAACCCGCGCTTCGGCCCCCGCTACGGCCCGGCGGGGGCCTACGGCTCGGCCAGGCCGAGCTGGATGCGCTGGGTCAGCGCGTCGTAGTAGACCGCACCGTCGATGATCTTGCCCAGGTCGTCGTAGTGCAGGACCTCACAGAACGGCACGTCAACCCGCTTGTGCGTCGCGGGACGGCCGTCGCCGAGCGGGCCGTCGTTGATGCCACACCCCTGGAACAGGGCGATCGTGGTGTCGCCGCCGTTGATGTACCGGATCTGCTCGGCCCGTGCGTCCGAGAACGCCGTCACCCACTCCTGCATCTGGGCCAGGGTCTCCTGCGCGCCCTTGGCGGTGCTGCCGCGGGCCTGGTCGGCGTACGTCACATCCGGATGCAGCAGGTGCGTCACCATGTCCCAGTCGCGCTCGTTGAAGGCTCGTATCAAGGCCTTGTGTGTGGCGATGTTGTGCATGTCGCCCTCCGGGGGGGCTGGTGCGGGAGGTCCGGCTGCGGGCTCATTCCAGGATGGCACCGGGGGTACGGCAGTCAAGTCCTGGCGCACGCCGGGCACCGGGGACCGGTTGCACCCCCGCGCCGGGTCTGCCCCCCGCTGCGGCTCGTAGAATCATGACCACCATGGCCTACCTCGACCACGCCGCGACCACTCCGATGCTGCCGGAGGCGGTCGAGGCGATGACCGCCCAGTTCGCCGTCACCGGCAACGCCTCCTCGCTGCACGCTGCCGGGCGCCGAGCGCGCCGTACCGTCGAAGAGGCCCGCGAGGCCCTCGCCGAGGCGCTGGGGGCGCGGCCGAGCGAGGTGGTGTTCACCGCGGGCGGCACCGAGGCCGACAATCTCGCCGTCAAGGGGCTCTACTGGGCCCGCCGGGACGCCGACCCGGCCAGGACCCGGGTGCTGAGCAGCCCCGTCGAGCACCACGCCGTCCTCGACGCGGTGCACTGGCTCGGCGAGCACGAGGGCGCCACGGTGGAGTATCTGCCGGTCGACGCGTACGGCAGGGTGCACCCCGAGGTGCTGCGCGCGGCGATCGAGCGGAACCCCGACGATGTGGCGATGGCCACCGTGATGTGGGCCAACAATGAGATCGGCACGGTCCAGCCGGTCCGCGAACTGGCTGCTGTGGCAAGCGAGTTCGGCGTACCGCTGCATGCCGACGCGGTGCAGGCCATCGGGCAGCTCGAGGTGGGTTTCGCGGACTCGGGGCTCGCCGCGATGACCGTGAGCGGCCACAAGATCGGTGGTCCGTACGGCATCGGCGCTCTGCTGCTCGGCCGCGAGTACAGCCCCGTACCGGTGCTGCACGGCGGCGGCCAGGAGCGACACGTCCGCTCCGGCACCCTCGACGTGCCCGCGGTCGCCGCGTTCGCGGTGGCCGGGGTGCTGGCCGCCGAACGGCGCGAGCAGTTCGCGCGGGAGGTCGGCGGCCTGCGCGACCAACTGATCGAGGCCGTACGCGCCGCCGTTCCCGACGCGATCCTCGGCGGCGACCCGGCCGACCGGCTTCCCGCGAACGCGCACTTCACCTTCCCGGGCTGCGAGGGTGACTCGCTGCTGCTCCTGCTCGACGCCCAGGGCATCGAGTGCTCGACCGGCTCGGCCTGTACGGCGGGAGTGGCCCAGCCCAGCCACGTCCTCCTCGCCACCGGCACGGATCCGGACCTGGCCCGCGGCACCCTGCGCTTCTCGCTCGGCCACACCTCCACCAAGGCGGACATCGACGCCGTCGCCGAGGCGATCGGCCCGGCGGTGGAGCGCGCCCGAACGGCGGGACTGAGCTAGGCGCGGATGAACGTCGCCGGTCACGGCTCCCGGCCCGGTAGCTCGCCGACGCGGGCGTTCCTATAATGGTGAATGCGCGCATGTAGGGGATATTTCACCTGGTCACTGCATTAGCCAGAGGTGACTGCGGATGATCCGGCTCCACATGGTCAGAACGATTCTGGCGGCCCTCGCCGCCGTCTTGCTGGTCTGCGCGGGCACCGCACCCGGGCGGACGACGGCGCAGCAGGACGATTTCGACCCCGTCACCGTCGAGCGGCTCGACAAGACGATCAACGAGATCATGGAGCGCGCCGACATCCCCGGCGTGAACATCGGCCTGTGGATTCCCGGACGCGGCACGTACGTGAAGTCGTTCGGTGTCTCGGACCAGGCGTCCGGCACTCCGATGAAGTCGGACCTCCACATGCGGATCGGCAGCCTCACCAAGACCTTCACCATCACGGGAGTGCTGCAACTCGTCGACCGGGGAAAGGTCGGGCTCGACGACCCCATTGCCGAGTACGTCGCCGGTGTACCCGAGGGCGACCGCATCACCCTGCGCGAGCTGGCCGGCATGCGCAGTGGCCTCTTCGACTACTCCGAGGACAACAGCTGGATGCGGTCCCTGCTCGCCGACCCCCAGCGCACCTGGACCCCCCGGCAACTGCTCGACTACGCCTTCGCGCACCCCCTCAACTTCCCGCCGGGAACCAAGTGGGAGTACAGCAACACCAACACGATCCTGCTGGGCCTGGTGATCGAGAAGGTCACCGGGCAGCCCCTGGGCGCCTATTTGGAGCAGCAGGTGTACGAGCCGCTGAAGCTGGCCGGGACCTCGTTCCCGACGAACAACGCCATGCCGGACCCGTACGCCCAGGGGTACACGGACTTCACGGAGGACGGCACCGTTGCCGAGGCCACGAACTGGAATCCGTCCTGGGCCTGGGCCGCCGGAGCCATGATCTCCGACCTGAACGACCTGCACACCTGGGTCCCCGCCCTGGCCGACGGAAGACTGCTCGCCCCCGAGACGCAGAAGCAGCGTCTGGCGTTCCGGCCGATCGGCTATCCGGACGTCTCGTACGGGCTGGGCATCATGCGGGTGAATGACTGGATCGGCCACAACGGCGACCTCCCCGGCTACGAGACGCTTGCGGTCCAGCTGCCGTCCCGGAGGGCCACGTTGGTGATCCTCATCAACTCCGACGTCAACTACAAGGGCGACTCGCTGAGCACGACGCTCGGCCGTGCGGTCACCTCCATCGTGACCCCGGACCACGTCTTCGACCTGCCGGCCGAGGCGCAGGCCAAGAAGTCCAGCCCGCCCCCGTCGTCCCCGTAGTGCTTTAAGGGTTCCGCCTCGCCTCGGCGGCCGCCTCGCGCGCGACCGGCTCCGCCTCCCGAACCAGCCTCATGTACCTGTCCCAGTCCCAGTGCGGGCCGGGGTCCGTGTGGTCCGTGCCCTGGACCTCCACATGACCGACGATGTGCTCGCGGTCCACCGCTATCCCGTACCGTGCGCAGATCCCCGCCGTCAGCTTCGCCGACGAGTGGTACATGGCGTCCGTGAAGTCCTGCGGCCGGTCCACGAAACCCTCGTGCTCGATACCGACGCTGCGCTCGTTGAACGAGCGGTCACCCGCGTGGTACGCGACGTCCAGCTCGCGAATCATCTGGGCGACGTGCCCGTCCTTGCGTACGACATAGTGCGCGGCCGCCCCGTGCCCCGGGTCCTTGAACACCTTGAGCGCGACCGGAAAGCTGCCCTGGACGACATGGATGACCACCCGGTCGACGGTGTAGTCGTCGGGCCGGTCCGCCCGCCGCCAGTTCGCCGAGGACGCGGCCGTCCACTCCGCCCCCGCATGGTCGAGCTCCCCCTCCTTGCGCGGCTTCTCGACGCCCGGCACCCGCCACCAGGCACGCTTCAGCTCGTCTCGCGCCAGTACGGCGGTGCCGGCGACCGCGCCGAGGCCGCCGATCAGCAGCGCCCGTCTGCCGACTCGGCGGCTCGTGTCCTTTCCCACTCTCCCCATGCGAATCACAACGGTTACGCCCGAGCGATCAGTTCCCCGGTGCACGTACCCTGTTTGGTGCTATGACTCAGACTCCGCAGCGCCGCCCCCTCCGTGTCCTTGCCGCCATGTCGGGCGGTGTGGACTCCGCCGTCGCCGCCGCCCGCGCCGCCGAAGCCGGGCACGACGTCACCGGCGTCCACCTCGCCCTCTCCGCGAACCCGCAGTCCTTCCGGACGGGCGCGCGCGGCTGCTGCACGATCGAGGACTCGCGCGACGCCCGCCGGGCGGCGGACGTCATCGGGATCCCCTTCTATGTGTGGGACCTGGCCGAGCGGTTCCGCGAGGACGTGGTCGAGGACTTCATCGCGGAGTACGAGGCCGGCCGCACCCCCAACCCGTGCCTGCGCTGCAACGAGAAGATCAAGTTCGCGGCGCTGCTCGACAAGGCGCTCGCGCTCGGCTTCGACGCGGTCTGCACCGGCCACTACGCGACGGTCGTGCTGAACGAGGACGGCACCCGCGAGCTGCACCGGGCCAGCGACATGGCAAAGGACCAGTCGTACGTACTCGGCGTACTGGACGAGAAGCAGCTCGCGCACGCCATGTTCCCGCTGGGCGACACCCTCACCACCAAGGACGAGATCCGCGCGGAGGCGGAGCGCCGCGGCCTGGCCGTCGCCAAGAAGCCCGACAGCCACGACATCTGCTTCATCGCGGACGGCGACACCCAGGGCTTCCTGGCCGGCCGGCTCGGCAAGGCGGAGGGCGACATCGTCGACGAGTCGGGCGCCAGGCTCGGCACACACGACGGTGCCTTCGGCTTCACGATCGGTCAGCGCAAGGGCCTGCGCATCGGCCACCCTGCGCCGGACGGCAAGCCTCGCTACGTCCTGGACATCTCGCCGGTGAACAACACCGTCACCGTGGGCCCGGTCGAGGCACTGGACGTGACCGCGCTGACGGCGATCAAGCCCCGGTGGTGCGGCGCGGCCCCGGCCGGCCCCGGCACGTACACCGCGCAGCTGCGCGCCCACGGCGGAGAGACCGAAGTGTCGGCGGAGCTGGTCGACGGTGAGCTGCGGGTCACCTTCGGCGAGGCCGTACGGGGTGTGGCACCCGGCCAGGCCATCGTGCTGTACGACGGCACCCGGGTCGTCGGCTCGGCGACCATCGCGACGACCGAGCGGGCGACCGCGGTCGCCTGACGCGGGCCCGCGGGACTCCGGGGACGGCACCTATCCGGCCCGGGCCTCCAGCAGCTTCTTCAGGGCCGCCAGGTCCTTTCGGTTCGCCCGCGGCATCGCCGCGGCCATCACGCTCGCGCCGATCGCGACGAAGCCGCTCGGCTCGCAACGGTTGCGCAGCGTCATACGGGTGCTGGGGTCCCCGGAATCGGGCGTGGCCGACAGCTGATCCGGATATGGGCTTCGACGGCTGCGGCCGGGCCGGGAGGTTCCCGGCCCGGCCGTCGGCGTCACGCGTCAGGCGGCCGGCCGGCCGCGCTCCGCGGCGCGGGCGTGTTCGATGAAGCTGGGGCTGGGTTCCACCCCGAGTTCCCGCCGCAGCGTGCGCCTGTACCGGCGGAAGATTTCAATGGCCCGTCCTGGCATACCGTCAGCGAGGGCGGCCTGGAAAAGCAGTTGATGCGCGCGTTCGTTCAAGGGCTGCCAGTCGGCGAGGTATCCGGCGTGGAGTGCGGCTGATCGGGCGCGGCCTTCGGTCAGGCACATCTCGCCCACTCGCTCCAGCGCTTGGGTGCGGCGCCGGTCCCAGTGCGTGCGGTGGTCTTCGGTCCACTCGGCCGTCACATCCGTCAGCAGCCGTCGGTGAAGCGGCATCAGTTCTTGATCCTTGGGGCAGACACCTCGCATGATGCGGTCGATGACTTCTTCGGCGGCGTGATAGTCGCTGCGCAGTTGATCGGTGATGCTGATCGATTCCCCTTTCACTACGGGGATGTCGCTCGGCAGGATCTGCTGGCAGCGCCACAGGAGTCTGCTCAGACGCCTTCGTGCGGTGCGCGGGTCGTGTGAGGGCCAGAGGGCGCCAAGGATCGCGGGGCGCCGTACTTCCCGTCGCGGGCTCAGCAGCACAAAGGCGATGAGTTCCGCGGCTTGCGGTGCGATTCTCTCGCTCTGGCGGCCACTGAAGTGTATTCCGTCTTCACCGAGCATTTGTAGAACAATGGGGGCTGCGCGATGTGCGCATTCGGTGTTTTCGCTTTGGGTGATGCCGACTTTCTTGATTGCATAGCGGACCGTAGTCATTGGTCTGCTCCAGTCTCATTCTGTGGGGCCGTGCACGCTCCCGGCCCCTCCCCGTAACTGCACCTCTGTACCTTTGTGCAGTATTGAACTAAGTGTGATCTTCGCTCAACCCTATCCGACCGCCCGCGGGAGGCCTACCGCTTTGGTGAACGAACGGAGCCCCCTGGGCCGGCCAGGGGGCTCCGCGCTGGTCTCCGAGGTGCCCGGTCAGAGGAAGTGCCGAACCAGGTTGGCCAAACCCACGAGGAGTACAAGGATCACCCCGGCCGCGGCGGTTCGCTGCGCCTTGTTCTGCCGGGCCGCCTGAACGCACTGAGACATGCCGTAAACGGCCGCCAGCGCGCCCAGACCGCCCATGGCGGCAGCGCACACCTGGGCCCACAGGCTGTCGCCGGACGCGCGAAGGAGGATCGAGGCGATCAGCAGGGGAATGAGTGGCCATGTGTGGCCGCTGAGGGAACTGTCCTCGCGGTTGTTCTGCCGAGCAGTTCCTGAATGATCGGTCATCGGGTTCCTTGCTGCGGATAGTCGGAGCTTTTCTCAGGCATCGCGGCGCTGTACGGCATGGAACGCCGCCGCCGCCAGGCCGGATACCCAGGCGGTGAAGACGAGCACGCCCAACAGGCGGCGCGGAATGTTCTCGAAATCCGTGGAAGCGACGCCCTTCTGTGCTGCGCGGAATGGCAGCCAATCCGCCGCTGCCGCAATGGCCTGCAAACTGTCGAGGCCGTGGACGACCAGATAGATGGTCGTCTCGCCCAGGAGAGGGAATACCAGCCACAGGGCGATCGCGACAGCACTGGAACGAGTCACGGTCCCGAGCGCGATACCGGCGATCGCGCACAGCACGACCACGGCGAAATAGCAGGATATGGCGAGAAGTATTCCGCCCGTGCCGGGAGCTGCCTCGATAAGTCTTCCGGTGCTGACTGCCATGGCTGCGCAAACGACAATGAGGCAGCTCAGCGCAGTGGCTGCCGCAGCGGCGCCGGAGATGACGTAGACCTTGGCCAGGACGACGTCCGCTCGCCGCGGTATGGCTACGAATAGCGGGCGGATCGTTCCGTACCGGTGCTCGTGCGTCATGCTGCAAATCCCGAGGATTCCGACGATGAGACCGATCAGCGGAATGCCGGTGAACTCTGCCGCAAGGTTGAGGTTCTGGAATGCGAGGTCACCGGAAATCCGCGAATTCTCCGGGAGGCCCCTCACGTCCATGCCGAGAGATACGCCGAAGAGGAGGGAGAGGGCCACGATCCAGCCGGCCGCCCAGTAGCTCGACCGCAGCGTGCTGAAGCGGACCCACTCGTACCGGATGCCACGGGCGACGCCCCCGGATACGAGAGCCGCCGGTGCTCGGGTTGTCATCACAGGCTCCTCGACGAGGTGTTGGCGGTTGCGGGTACGGCGTGTCGTGGCCCGAACTCCACCGCCGCTCCGGTCAGTGCGAGGTAGGCGTCCTCGAGCGATCCCCGACGGGTCGACAACTCCAGGACCAACGCCCGTTCCTCCCAGGCGATTTCCGCGACCCGCTGCTGGCTGATACCGGTGAGGACCAGGGTCTCGTCGTCCACGACGACCGAAGCACCGTCCTCGCGCAGGCGTCCGACGAGATCGGGATTGGCCGGCGTACGAAGGACCACTTCACCGGCCGTGTTCCGGCTGACGAAATCGGTGACACTCGTGTCCGCGATGAGTCTGCCCTTGCCGATGACCACGAGATGGTCGGCGAGCAGAGCCATCTCCGTCAGCAGATGACTGGAGAGGAAAACGGTGCGCCCTTCGTCGGCCAGCGCTCTGAGAAAGGTCCGCAGCCACGTGACGGTCTGCGGATCCAGCCCGTTCGCCGGCTCGTCGAGGATGAGCACGCGCGGGTCGCCGAGCAGCGCGGCTGCCAGTCCCAGCCGCTGGGCCATGCCCAGCGAGAAGCCCTTGGGGCGTTTGTCCGCCACGGATTCGAGTCCCACCAGCCGCAGGCATTCCTCTGCTCGGGCGGCGGACACCCCCACGGCCGCTGCCATCGAGCGCAGATGGTTGCGGGCCGATCGTTTGGGGTGGAAGCAGCGGCTGTCCAGCAACGCCCCCACTACGCGGCTCGGATCGGTCACCTCGGCCAGTGGGCGACCGTCGAAGAGTGTCTGCCCCTGTCCCGCGTCGAGCCCCAGCATGAGGCGCATGGTGGTCGACTTGCCGGCACCGTTGGGGCCCACGAAGCCGGTTACCGCTCCTGCGGGCACCGTGAACGTGAGGTCGTCGACCGCAGTCGCACCCCGAAACCTCTTTGTCAGATGACGTGCCTCAATCACGTGCTGTACTGCCCGTCTGCTCGGCGGAGACAAGGAACAGGAGCGCGGCCGACGGGAAGAGGGAACTCCCATCGGCCGCAGTCCTCAGTGCTGTGCTGCGGGTCAGAAGAGACCGATGATCTCCCGGACAGCCACGTAGACCTCGTAGACGGTGGCGCCGACCGAAATGGCCTTCCGGACGAGCCACGGAACGACCCGCTCGTAGACCTCCTTGAACTTGGCGTAACCGGCGCGCGCAGCATCGGTCAGCTTGTTCCACGCGGCGCCGCCGAGGCCCTTCAGCTTGTTGATGACCCAGCCGAGCCGGCCGGCCTGGCTGTGCTTCGCCTCCGCGGAGGCCGCGGCGGCGGAACCGGTGGCCGGCGTGGACGCCGAAGAGGTGATCTTGATGTCCGCAGCCGAGGACACCGCACGGTGGGTGTCGACCGTCTGCACCTGGGCCACGGCCCGAGTGGGCGTCGCCGACGCAGCAGCGGCGGACACGGGAGCGCCAATACCGATCAGAGCACCCGCGAGCACAGTGCTTGCGATGATGCGCTGGCTCTTCTTCACAGAATTCTCCACAAGTCTTGGATCGAGCCGGTTCGGCCGAGCGGCCGGCGGCTGTCACAGACTTGGGCGCCCCCTTCTCCCACAGGTGTTCCAGGCGTTGTTGATGGATCTTCCGCATGTTCCGATCTTCGCCCGCCGGTGTCTTCGGAGTGTCTTCGCGGACACACCGCCCGAGGTCAGGACGTTTCCCACGGGGGAGGCCGGTCCGGTACGAAAACCTTCTCCGGGTCAGACGACCTCGGTGTCGTAGAAGCAGAAGTGGTCCTTGATCGCGGCGACGTCGGGCTTCGGGTCGGGGTACGCCCAGACGAGATCCGCCGCGCCGGGCACCGACCAGTAGTCGGCGTCGCCCTTGAACGGACAGTGGGTGTGGGAGTCGGAGCGCGTCAGCAGTTCGGTGCGTACGTCGTCGGGCGGCAGGTAGTACCTCACCGGGCACCCCGTTTCGCGCAGCAGCAGCGGCCGCCGGCTCTCCGCCAGGACCTGCCCGTCGCGTACGACGCGTACGTGTTCCGTGCCCTGCTCGACGGTGATGCGGTGTCCATGAGTCATACGGACATCAGCATCGGGGCGGGCGGGCTTCTTCCCCGCCGGTGATGCGAGCATGGCCGGTATGGCTACCCATCTGATCACCGGTGCAGGTTCAGGGATCGGCGCTGCCGTCGCGCGCCGGCTCGACGAGCGGGGCGACGACCTCGTCCTGCTGGCCCGTGACGCCGGCCGGGCCAAGGAGCTCGCCGCCCGCTTCCCGGGTGCCCGCACCCTCGTCGGCGACCTGGCCGACCCGGACCGCCTGTCCTGGGCCTTCTCCCACCAGGCCCTCCCGGACCGGCTCGACTCGCTGCTGCACATCGCCGGCATCGTCGACCTCGGTCCGATCGGCGACCTGCGGCCGAAGACATGGCACCAGCAGCTCAACGTGAACCTGATCGCCCCGGCCGAGATCACCCGCCTCGTACTGCCCCAACTCCGTGTCTCGCAGGGGCATGTGGTCTTCGTCAACTCCGGTGCGGGCCTGGCCGCGCACGCCGAGTGGGGCGCGTACGCCGCGTCCAAGCACGGTCTGAAGGCCCTTGCCGACTCGCTGCGCCACGAGGAGAAGCCGAACGGCATCCGCGTCACCTCGGTCTACCCGGGCCGCACCGCGAGCCCCATGCAGGCCAAGGTGCACTCCCAGGAGGGCAAGGAGTACGACCCGGCGCGCTGGATCGACCCGGAGTCGGTCGCCACGACGATCCTGATGGCCATCGATCTGCCGCGCGACGCGGAGGTCAACGACCTGATGGTGCGGCCGGGACGATGAACAAGCTCATGCGGGGCGCAGCCACGGGCGTTGGATCGATGCCCGGCGGCGACGCGCGCGAGACCGCCAAGACCGTCACCGGATCCTTCGAGGACTTCCCGTACCTGCCGGAGCTGCCCGCGCGCGGTCCCGGCGCGGACATGATCGGGCGGACCATCGGGATGCTCGTCGAGATGTACGCGCACGTGGAACCCAGCGGCTGGCGGATCAGCGACCGGCCGGGGAGGGAAACCCGGCGGGGCCGGTCCTGGCTGGGCGAGGACCTCGACGCGCTGGAGGAGTTCACCCCGGGGTACGCGGGCCCCCTCAAGGTGCAGGCGGTCGGCCCGTGGACGCTGGCCGCTGCCCTCGAACTGCGCGGCGGAGAGGCGGCCCTCGGCGACTCGGGCGCCTGCCGGGATCTGGCCGGCTCGCTGGCCGAGGGGCTCAGGGACCATCTCGCGGAGGTGCGGCGCCGGGTGCCGGGCGCGGAGGTGGTGCTCCAGCTCGACGAGCCGTCCCTCGTCGCCGTACTGCGCGGGCAGGTCAGGACCGCCAGCGGCTACCGGACGCACCGGGCGGTGGACCGCCAGGTCGTCGAGGCCACGCTGCGCGAGGTGGTCGGCGTGACCGACGGCGGTCCTGTGATCGTGCACTCGTGCGCGCCCGACGTGCCGTTCGCACTGCTGAGGCGGTCCGGTGCCGCAGGCGTCTCGTTCGACTTCGGCCTGCTCACCGAGCGTGACGAGGAGGCGATCGGCGAGGCGGTCGAGGGTGGTACGAAACTCCTCGCCGGAATCGTGCCCGGCACGGACAGTCCATTGTCAGACCCTGCCGGTAGCGTCATGGGTGTCAGGACGCTGTGGCGCAGGCTGGGGCTGTCGCCGGGGACTCTCGCCGAGTCCGTGGTGATCACTCCGACGTGCGGGCTGGCGGGGGCGTCGCCCGCGTACGCGCGCGCGGCCCTCGCCCACTGCGTCCGGGCCGCGAGATCCCTCGCGGACAACCCTGAGTAACGGGAGGACAGACGGTGGCTGGCGAACAGGGCGTAGCGGTGCCCGCGGAGGCACGGGAGAAGCACCTGCTCATCGCCGAGCAGGTCGAGGAGCACCGCTTCCGGTACTACGTGAAGGACCGGCCGGTCGTCAGCGACGCGGAGTTCGACAAGCTGCTGCGTTCGCTGGAGGCTCTGGAGGAGGAGTACCCGGAGCTCAGGACGCCCGACTCACCGACCCAGAAGGTCGCCGGGGCGTACGAGACGGAATTCACCGCGGTCCAGCACCGCGAGCGGATGCTCTCGCTGGACAACGCCTTCGAGGAGGAGGAGCTGGCGGCGTGGGCCGAGCGCGTCGCCCGCGAGGTCGGCACCTCCAAGTACCACTTCCTGTGCGAACTCAAGGTGGACGGCCTGGCGGTCAACCTCACGTACGAGCACGGGCGGCTGACCCGCGGCGCCACCCGGGGCGACGGCCGCACCGGCGAGGACATCACTCCCAACGTCCGGACCATCGCGGAGATCCCCGACCGGCTGGCCGGTGACCGGATTCCGGAGCTGGTGGAGATCCGCGGCGAGGTCTACTTCCCGATGGAGAAGTTCGAGGAGCTCAACGCCCGGCGGGTGGCGGCCGGCGAGCAGCCGTACGCCAATCCGCGCAACTCCGCGTCCGGTTCGCTGCGGCAGAAGGACCCCAAGGTCACCGCCACCCTCCCGCTGCACATGGTGGTGCACGGCATCGGCGCCCGGGAGGGCCTCGCCATCGACCGTCTCTCGCAGGCCTACGACCTGCTGCGGGAGTGGGGCCTGCCGACCGCCCAGCACAACAAGGTGGTCGACTCGCTCGACGGGGTGCGGGAGTTCATCGCGTACTTCGGCGAGAACCGGCACTCCGTGGCACACGAGATCGACGGCGTGGTCGTCAAGCTCGACGAGATCCCGCTCCAGGGGCGGCTGGGCTCCACCTCGCGCGCGCCGCGCTGGGCGATTGCCTGGAAGTACGCGCCGGAGGAGGTCAACACCAAGCTGGTGAACATCCGCGTCGGCGTCGGCCGCACCGGCCGGGTCACGCCGTACGCCCAGGTCGAGCCGGTCAAGGTGGCCGGCTCGGAGGTCGAGTTCGCCACCCTGCACAACCAGGCCGTGGTCAAGGCCAAGGGCGTCCTCATCGGCGACACGGTGGTGCTGCGCAAGGCGGGGGACGTGATCCCGGAGATCCTCGGCCCGGTCGTCGATCTGCGGGACGGCACCGAGCGCGAGTTCGTCATGCCGTCCGAGTGCCCCGAGTGCGGCACGGGGCTGCGGCCGATGAAGGAGGGCGACATCGACCTCCGCTGCCCCAACTCCCGCTCCTGCCCGGCGCAGCTTCGTGAGCGCCTCTTCTACCTGGCCGGCCGCAAGTCGCTGGACATCGAGAACTTCGGGTACGTCGCGGCGGTCGCGCTGACCCAGCCGCTGGAGCCGGCCGAGCCGCCGCTGCGGGACGAGGGCGATCTGTTCGACCTGACCGTCGAGCAGCTGCTGCCGATCAGGTCGTACGTACGGGACCAGGACAGCGGACTGCCCAAGCGCGACCCCAAGACGGGCGAGGAGAAGGTCGTCACCTTCTTCGCCAACCAGAAGGGCGAGCCGAAGACCAACACCCTGGCGATGCTGAAGAACATTCAGGCCGCCAAGGAGCGTCCGCTGGCGCGGATCATCACCGGCCTCTCCATCCGCCATGTGGGGCCGGTCGCCGCCGAGGCGCTGGCCCGCGAATTCCGGTCGCTGGACCGGATCGAGCAGGCGACGGAGGAGGAGCTCGCGTCCACCGAGGGCGTCGGCCCGACTATCGCGGCCTCGCTCAAGCAGTGGTTCGCGGAGGACTGGCACCGGGAGATTCTGCGCAAGTGGCGGGCGGCCGGGGTCCGGATGGAGGAAGAGGGCGGCTGGAAGGACGAGGGGCCGCGTCCGCTGGAGGGGCTGACCGTGGTGGTGACGGGCACGCTGCAGAACCACACGCGAGATGGCGCGAAAGAGACGTTGCAGAGCCTCGGAGCGAAGGTCACCGGTTCCGTTTCGAAGAAGACCGCTTTCGTTGTGGTGGGTGACAGCCCTGGATCGAAGTACGACAAGGCGGTGCAGTTGAAGGTGCCGATCCTGGACGAGGAGGGCTTCGCCGTCCTACTGGCACAAGGCCCCGACGCCGCACGCGAAGCCGCCGTGCCCACCGGGGAGTAGCAGGGCGGCCGAGGCCAAGAGGGGGGCGGACATCACCCGTTCGGCGCATACCAGATGGATAAGGGCGGCCAGGTCGCATTCGGGCAACCCCCGCCGACCGCTGCCCGTGGACGCCTTCCGCGGCCTACTGTTGAGGGGTGCGCCTGTCGTGCACGGCTGTGTGGTGGGCATTCGGCCGTGGTGGCATGACAACGGGGCCACCACGTGGCACGGGCACCGCCGGCTGTGAGAGGGACGGGCATGAAACCGACCGAGAGCGCCGCCCCGGACTCGCGGCTGCGCAGGTTCGGGCGCCTGGCTCCCAGGCCCCCGGAAGAGACCACGGAAGACAGTACGGCCAGGTTCAGCGTCGCGCTGCCCGGCGTCGTCGTGGCGGTCGCCGGCCTGGTGCTGGCCGGCGGTGTCTTCAGCGCACTGCGGGACGGGCACGCCCTGTTCCCCGACTCGGCCGTCGGCTGGTCCCTGGCGCTGCTCACCGGGATCATCGTCGGCCACCTGGTGGCCCTAGGCCGCGGCAGGTGGTGGGGCGGCACCGGCTCCGGCGCGGCTCTCACCCTCGCCGTGCTGCTGCTGTACGGCTGGCTGCCGGCCGGGCTGGTCAGCCTGGCCGTCGTCGTACTGGTCGGCGCGGCCCGCAGGCGACGATGGCGCCTCGGCGTGCTGCACGGCGCGGTGGACATCCTGGGCATCGGCGCCGGCGCGCTGGTCCTCGCGGCGTTCGATGTCGTACCGACCGTGGAGCAGCCCTGGCAGCCGCTGGACTGGGGCATCGGCGCGGTGCCCGAAGTGGCACTGGCCGCCACCGCCTATCTCGGCGTCACCCGGGTGCTCCTCTGGTACGCCCTCGCCCAGCACGGCGGCGGACTGCCCACGGTCGCCCGTACCGCCCTGCTCAGGCAGGGCCTGGTCGCCGGCGCCCTGCTCGGCATCACGCCGCTGATCTGCGTGGTCGCCATGTCGATGCCGGTGCTGCTGCCGCTCTTCGCCGTCCCCCTGATCGCCCTGGACTCCACCCTGTGGATCGCCCGGGCGCGAGCGGAGGAGCAACTGCGCGATCCCCTGACCGGACTGCCCAACCGGCAATGGCTGCTGGAGCGGACCTGGTCCGCGCTGGACGAGGCCGAGCGGATCGGCTCCCGGTCCGCCCTCGTCCTGATAGACCTCGACCGGTTCCGCGCGGTCAATGACACGCTCGGTCATCTGGCGGGCGACCGGCTGCTGCTGCAGATAGCGGAGCGGCTCCAACTGGCGCTGCCCCGCGGTGCGGAGGCGGCCCGGCTGGGCGGCGACGAGTTCGCCGTACTGCTGCCCACCACCGACTCCACCACCAGCGCGCAGCGCGTCGCCCGCCACCTCGTCGCGGAACTCAGCTCCCCGCTCGACCTGGACGGGCTCACCCTCGTCCTGGAGGCCAGCGCCGGCCTGTCCGTCTTCCCCGACCACGCACTGGACGCCGAAGGGCTGCTGCGGCGCGCGGACGTGGCGATGTACCAGGCCAAGCGGGACCGCACCGGCGTCGAGGTGTACGAGTCCAAGCGCGACAGCAACACCCCCGACCGGCTCGGCCTGCTGGGCGATCTGCGCCGGGCACTGGACGCGAGCGAGGTCGAACTCCACTACCAGCCAAAGGTCCGCTTCGACGGCCAGGTCGCCGGGCTCGAGGCGCTCGTCCGGTGGGTGCACCCGGAGCGAGGCCGCGTCTCACCCGACGAGTTCATAGCCATCGCCGAGTCCTCCGGACTGATGCCGCACCTGACCGAGTACGTCCTGGAGACGGCGCTCGCCCAGGTCGCGCAGTGGCGCGCGCAGGGGCTGTACGTCCCGGTGGCCGTCAATGTCTCGCCCCGCGACGTCCACACACCCGGCTTCGCCGGCGCGGTGGCGGCGCGGCTGGCACGGCACGGGGTCCCGGCCGGCGCCCTCCAGCTGGAAATAACGGAGCACGTGCTGCTGGAAGACCCGCAGCGGGCTGCCGACACCCTCGCCGGCCTCACCGGCCACGGCGTGAAGATGTCCCTGGACGACTTCGGTACCGGGTACTCGTCCCTGGTCCACCTGCGCCGGCTGCCGGTCAGCGAGCTCAAGATCGACCGCTCGTTCGTGGCCCGGCTCGCGGTCGACACCGAGGACGCCGAGATCGTGCGGTGCACGGTCGACCTGGCCCACTCGCTCGGCCTGCTCGTCGTCGCCGAGGGCGTCGAGGACGACGAGACCTGGGAGCGCCTGCGCGACCTGGGCTGCGACGCGGTGCAGGGGTGGCTCGTCGCCGCCGCGATGCCTCCGCAGGAGGCGACGGCCTGGCTGCTGGCCCGCGGCGAACACGGCTGGCGCCGCCCGGCCGAACTGGCGGCGGCATCCGCCGCCGAGCCCGCCCCGAAGGAGGCGGACACCCCGTCCGGCCAGGTGGTGAACTAGGTCCTGTCCGGTCGATCAGGCCGGATCAGGGAGCGGGGTGTGGTGCCGTGGATCGCAAGGCGGAGGAGGCCGTGACATCAGTCGCTGCCGCGACGGGCGATGCGGTGGGGGCACCTCTGGGGGCACCCCTGGGGGCACCTCTGGGGGCACCCCCTGGGGGCACCCCCAGCGGTAGCTGGGGGAGGTAGCTGGGGGAGGTAGCTGGGGGACGTCGGCGACCGACGACAACGCGGCGAGGCGCGGCCCGCCGCGGAGCGGCTGATGTCACTGCGGGAACGCGAGCCCGGCATGATCGGCCGGACAGGACCTAGCGGGGCGACCGCCGCCGCGGAACGGGCGGCGCGGGCTCCTGGGGCCTGCCCCCGGCGACCGCCGCCGCGGAACGGGCGGCGCGGGCTCCTGGGGCCTGCCCCCGGTTCGGGGAGGGGCGGGTCGGGGAGAGGCCACCGCCGCCCGTCGCGGGGCGCCGATACCCCGTCTCGGATCACGCGCAGCCAAACGGTTTCGTGGCCTGGGGCCCGAGCCCCATAGGATTGGGCCCGGAACCTACACACTCACCACCCCCAGAGGATCGCTGCATGCCTGGCATCACGCGCGAGGAGGTCGCCCACCTCGCTCGGCTGGCGCGTCTGGAGCTGAAGGCCGAAGAGCTCGACCACTTCGCCGGACAGCTCGACGACATCATCGGCGCGGTCGCCCGCGTATCCGAGGTTGCCGACCAAGACGTACCGCCGACCTCCCACCCGCTCCCGCTGACGAACGTCATGCGCGCGGACGAGGTCCGTCCGTCGCTCACCCCCGAGCAGGCGCTCTCCGGCGCCCCTGCACAGGAGCAGCAGCGTTTCAAGGTGCCGCAGATCCTGGGGGAGGACTAATCACCATGACAGACATCATCAAGCTGACCGCGGCCGAGATCGCCGGGAAGATCGCTTCCGGCGAGCTGACCGCCGTTGAGGTCACCGAGGCCCACCTGGCCCGGATCGGCGCCGTCGACGAGAAGGTGCACGCCTTCCTGCACGTCGACCGTGAGGGCGCGCTCGCGCAGGCCCGCGCCGTCGACGCCAAGCGTGAGGCGGGCGAGAAGCTCGGCCCGCTGGCCGGCGTCCCGCTGGCGCTGAAGGACATCTTCACCACCGAGGGCATCCCGACGACCGTCGGCTCGAAGATCCTCGAGGGCTGGATTCCGCCGTACGACGCCACGCTCACCAAGCGGCTCAAGGCCGCCGACGTCGTCATCCTCGGCAAGACCAACATGGACGAGTTCGCCATGGGGTCCTCGACCGAGAACAGCGCGTACGGCCCGACCGGCAACCCGTGGGACCTCACCCGTATCCCCGGCGGCTCCGGTGGCGGTTCGTCCGCGGCCCTCGCCTCCCACCAGGCCCCGCTCGCCATCGGCACGGACACCGGCGGCTCCATCCGCCAGCCCGCCGCCGTCACCGGCACCGTCGGCGTCAAGCCCACGTACGGCGGCGTCTCCCGCTACGGCATGGTGGCGTTCTCGTCCTCCCTCGACCAGGGCGGCCCCTGCGCCCGTACGGTTCTGGACGCGGCCCTCCTGCACGAGGTCATCGCCGGACACGACCCGCTCGACTCGACGTCCATCGACGCCCCGGTCCCGCCGGTCGTCGAGGCCGCGCGCAACGGCTCCGTCGCCGGTATGCGCGTCGGCGTCGTCAAGCAGTTCCGCGGGGAGCACTACCAGGCCGGCGTCATGCAGCGTTTCGACGAGTCCGTCGAACTGCTCAGGGAGCTGGGCGCCGAGATCGTCGAGGTGGACTGCCCGTCCTTCGACCTCGCCCTCGCCGCGTACTACCTGATCGCCCCGTCCGAGTGCTCCTCCAACCTGGCCCGCTTCGACGCCATGCGCTACGGCCTCCGGGTCGGCGACGACGGCACGAAGTCCGCCGAGGACGTGACCGCGCTGACCCGCGAGGCCGGCTTCGGCGACGAGGTCAAGCGCCGGATCATGCTCGGTACGTACGCACTCAGCTCCGGCTACTACGACGCGTACTACGGCAGCGCCCAGAAGGTCCGCACCCTCATCACCCGCGACTTCGAACGCGCCTTCGGGCAGGTCGACGTGATCGTCTCGCCGACCACGCCCACCACCGCCTTCCCGATCGGTGAGCGCACCGACGACCCGATGGCGATGTACCTCGCCGACCTGTGCACCATCCCGACCAACCTGGCCGGCAACGCCGCCATGTCGCTGCCCTGCGGCCTGGCGCCGGAGGACGGCCTTCCGGTCGGTCTGCAGATCATCGCCCCCGCCATGCAGGACGACCGGCTGTACAAGGTCGGCGCCGCGGTGGAGGCGGCTTTCGTCGCCCGCTGGGGACACCCGCTGCTCGAGGAGGCACCGTCACTATGAGCGCTCTGACCAAGGCCAAGGGCTTCAAGAAGTCCAGGACCGGCCTGTACCTGTCCATCGGAACCACCGCGTTCGGCGCGCTCAGCGTGGCCAAGCAGGCCCGCAAGGCCCGCACCGAGAGCGACACGCTTCTGCTGCTCGACGCCGTCGTCTCCGCCGCCGCCGTCGCCACCGGCCTCGCCATGCTGCTGCGTGAGCTGAAGCGGCTGGGCGACGACGACGTCCTGCTGGGCTGAGAGGGAAAGTCTCACCGTGACCGTTACTGAACTCCTGTCGTACGAGGCGGCCCTCGCCACGTACGACCCCGTCATGGGCCTCGAGGTCCATGTCGAGCTCGGCACCAGGACCAAGATGTTCTGCGGGTGCTCCACCGAGCTGGGCGCCGCGCCCAACTCGCAGACCTGCCCGACCTGCCTCGGCATGCCCGGTTCGCTCCCGGTCGTCAACGCGATCGCCATCGAGTCGGCCATCAAGATCGGCCTCGCGCTGAACTGCGAGATCGCCGAGTGGTGCCGCTTCGCCCGGAAGAACTACTTCTATCCGGATATGCCGAAGAACTTCCAGACCTCCCAGTACGACGAGCCGATCGCCTTCAACGGCTACCTGGACGTCCAACTGGAGGACGGCGAGGTCTTCCGCGTGGAGATCGAACGCGCCCACATGGAGGAGGACACCGGCAAGTCGACGCACGTCGGCGGCGCCACCGGCCGTATCCACGGCGCGTCCCACTCCCTGCTGGACTACAACCGGGCCGGCATCCCGCTCATCGAGATCGTCACCAAGCCGATCGAGGGTGCGGGCGAGCGCGCCCCCGAGGTCGCCAAGGCGTACGTCGCCGAGCTGCGCGAACTCATCAAGGCGCTGGATGTCTCGGAAGCCCGCATGGAGCAGGGCCAGATGCGCTGCGACGTGAACCTCTCGCTGCGCCCGCAGGGGCGGGAGAAGTTCGGCACGCGCTCCGAGACCAAGAACGTCAACTCGCTCCGGTCGGTGGAGCGCGCCGCCCGCTACGAGATCCAGCGCCACGCGGCGGTCCTCTCGTCCGGCGGCACGATCATCCAGGAGACGCGTCACTTCCACGAGGACGACGGTTCGACCACGTCGGGCCGGGTGAAGGAGGAGGCCGAGGACTACCGGTACTTCCCGGAGCCCGACCTGGTTCCGGTCGCGCCGACCCGCGAGTGGGTGGAGGAGCTGCGCGGCACGCTCCCCGAGCTGCCGCGGGTGCGCCGCAACCGGCTGCGCGAGGAGTGGGGCATCTCGGAGCACGAGATGCAGTCCGTCCTCAACGCGGGTGCGATCGACCTGATCACTGCGACGATCGACGCGGGCGCGGATGCCGCGTCGGCGCGTAAGTGGTGGATGGGCGAGCTGGCACGCCGTTCGAACGAGGACGGCGTCGACCTCGCGTCGCTGCAGATCACCCCGGAGCAGGTCGCGCGGGTAGCGGCGCTGGTCGCGTCCGGTGACCTCAACGACAAGCTGGCCCGTCAGGTCATCGAGGGTGTCCTCGCGGGCGAGGGCGGTCCGGACGACGTCGTCGAGAAGCGCGGCCTGAAGGTCGTCTCGGACGAGGGTGCGCTCGGCACGGCCGTGGACGAGGCGATCGCCGGCAACCCGGGGATCGCGGACAAGATTCGCAGCGGCAAGGTCGCGGCGGCGGGCGCGCTGGTCGGCGCGGTCATGAAGGCCACCCGCGGCCAGGCGGACGCGGCGCGCGTGCGCGAGCTGATCCTGAAGAAGCTCGGCGTCGAGGGCTGACGCGTTTGCGTACCTACGCCAAGGGCGGCCCGCACCAGGGGGTGCGGGCCGCCCCTTGGCGTCAGTCGCAGCCTCGGCCGTCGTCCGGTACCACCGAAATGATCGCCACAGCCGATGGTGCGGGATGGGCGCTGTACAGGTAGACGACGGTGAGCCCTGGTGTGTCGGCCCGAGGTTCGATCCAGGTCTTGAACACCTCGCTCCGGGCGCCGGGGACCGAGCGATGGACACCAAGGCGCGGTACGTACGCCAGCTCTTGCCGCAAGTCCTCGACAGCCTTCTCGGCGCCCGGCCCTAACGCGCTGCCGTGCAGGTTCGGTGATCACCGCCACTGCAACCGGCTCTCGCCCGCTCAAGAACTCGACTCCCCGCGCCTGATGCGGAGGATCTCGCGCTCCCCCTCCTGCAGGGCGATGTCAAACTCCGGATCGGAGTAGATCCTTATGCGCCCTCTGTAGTCGACGATGACTGCCGCGACGGCCTGCAGATCGGTCTCGGTGGAACGCTCCAGCGCCCGGAGCAGGTCCAGCTCAAAGTCCTCACGATCCCCCGGGAACCCGTACCCGGCCCGCAGTGCTGCCCTGATGTCACCGAGAGTGCGCAGGGCTGGAACCCCGTGGCCCGGCTGCTCGATGTGCTGCGAGGTCATGCGAGTCGCCTCCATGGGACGTGCCGACACCACGAGCGTACTGGCGGAACCCATGCCCGGCCGGCCTCCGGGGCCATCTCACTCGTATGGGATGCCTGACCTGTCTGCATCTGGAACTGGGGCGGATGTCCGAGAACGCGTCACCGGCCGCCCGCTACCGCATCGACGCCTACCGGTTCTGGCACCAGCATCTCTCGCTACACCGCACACGCTGCTGGCGGCGCTCGGGGCCGAGCATGTGTCGGCGTCCTCCCGGAGCTTTGTCCGGTTCGCCCGGGCGGTGACGGGTGGTCAGGAGACTGCCTGGCGTGGGGCTTGGACCTTTGGATTCGGCCTCTTGGACGTTCATCGATGCGCCGCCCGTGCGCCTTCCCCGGGTCATATGGTCTCAGTACCGTCCCGGCCGGAACACCTGACTCGGGAGGATCACTTGGCCACGGACATTTCACGTCGACGCCTGCTCGCCCTCGGCACAGGCGCGCTCGGCGCCGCGACGGCAGGGTCGCTGCTGCCGCCGTCGCTGCAGGCCGCGCTCGCGGCCGAGCCGGCCACCGGTGGACTGCGCGCCGTCAAGCACGTGGTGATCCTCATGCAGGAGAACCGTTCATTCGACCACTACTTCGGAACCCTCCGCGGCGTACGCGGCTTCGGCGACCGCAACGCCATCGAGCTTCCGTCCGGCAAGCCGGTCTTCGAACAGCCGGGCCCGCTCCGCACCGTCCTGCCCTTCCCCGTCCGGGACGCCGCCGAGACGCAGAGGAAGGACCTCCAGTACATCGGCGACCTCGACCACTCGTGGAACGGCGGCGCCAAGGCATGGAACAGCGGCTGGATGGACAACTGGGTGTCCGCCAAGTCCGCGGCCACCATGGCCTACTACGACCGCCGTGACCTCCCGCTGCACTACGAGCTCGCGGACACCTTCACCATCTGCGACGCCTACCACTCGTCGATCCACACCTCGACGAGCCCGAACCGGAACCACCTCGTCAGCGGCTGGACCGGATACGAGGCCGACGGCAAGCGGGCCGTCTCCAACGCCGCGTACGCGGAGGGCACGCACCCCGGGTACAGCTGGACCACGTATCCCGAGCGGCTGGAGCGGGCGGGCCGCAGCTGGAAGACGTACCAGGAGTGGGAGAACTTCACCGACAACAATCTGGAGTTCTTCGCGACCTTCAAGGCGATCGCCCGCAAGGCGCTCGCGAAGGCCGGCGACTTCACGTACATGGAGGCCTTCTACGCGAAGGTGCGCGACACGGAGGACGCCGCCGAGCGCGAGCGGCTCCTCGCCGCGCTGGAGGACGGCGTCGCCGCCCTCACCCCCGCCGAGCGCAGCCTCTTCGAGCGCGCCCTGCGCCGCGAGGAGACCGGCAGCCTGGCGGAGAGCTTCCGCGCCGACGTGGCCGCCGGAAAGCTGCCCGAGGTCAGCTACCTGGTGCCGTCCGCGCTCGACTCCGAGCACCCGGGCGCCTCCTCGCCGATCGCCAGCGCCACCCTCGTCTACAAGGTCCTCGACGCGCTGGGCTCCCACCCCGACGTGTGGCGGCACACTGTCGTTCTGATCAACTACGACGAGAACGACGGCTTCTTCGACCACGTTCCCCCGCCCGTCCCGCCCGCCGAGAACACCGACGAACGCTGGCAGGGGCGCCCCACCGGCCTCGGTATCCGCGTGCCGCTGCTGGTGGTGTCCCCGTGGACCGTCGGCGGCTATCTCTGCTCCGAGGTCTTCGACCACACCTCCACCCTCCGCTTCCTGGAGAAGTGGACGGGCATCGAGGAGCCGAACATCACCCCCTGGCGCCGCGCGGTCACCGGCGACCTGACCTCCGCGTTCGACTTCCGGCGCGGCCGCCCGCAGCCCGACGTCGAGCAGCCGGGCGCCATCCCGCCGTTCACCGGCCGCTGGCGGCCCGTGCCGCCCGTGGTGCAGCAGATGCCCGTACAGGAGGAGGGCACGCGGCCGGCGCGCCCGCTGCCGTACCAGCCGGACGCGTACGGAAAGGCCGACGGCAGCGTGTTCCAGGTCACGCTGCGCAACGCGGGCCGCGCGAGCACGCACTTCGCGCTGTATCCGTACGCCGGCGAGTTCCCGGTCCCGCAGCACCGGGACGTCAAGGGCAAGGCGCAGTGGGAGGTGCCGCTCACCGGTGACTCCTACCGTTTCACCATCAGCGGCCCGAACGGCTTCCGCCGCGAGTTCGCGGGTACGACCGCCGCCCAGGGCGCGGAAGTCTCCTCGTACATCGACCATGAGGACCGGGACCTGCATCTCACGCTCAGCAACCGTGGACCGAAACCGCTCACCTTCACCGTCCGCCCGCTCGGTTACGTCGACGAGGCGGACCTGCGCGACTGGACCCGCGAGATCACGGTCAAGCCGGGCCGCAGCCGTACGGTCGTGCACTCGGCGGCCGATGCCCACGGCTGGTACGACCTCGACGTCACGGCTGCGGGCGACGACGCCTTCCGGCGGCGGCTGATGGGACACATCGAGAACGGGCGGGCGAGCGTCTCCGGCTGACCGCGGCACACGACAGGGGCGCGCAGGGGTCGCTGGGGCTCCGGGGCGAAGGGCCTGTGCCTCGGCGCGCCCCTGTGCCTCCGCGTGCCCCCTGTGACGATCCCCACGAAAGGGGCAAAGGATCACTATTGCCTGCGACAGTTGCTATCAGTAGGTCATGTGCTCTTTGCAGGGTGTGTCCGGTGAAGATCCACGAACCACCCAGGGAGCAAGTTCGTTGGCAGCCATCGCACGGTGGTGCGTCCGTCACCGCCTCGTCGCCGTCCTGCTCTGGCTGGTGGCACTCGGCGGCACCGCTGCCGCCGCCGGACTCGCCGGCTCCGCCTACTCCAACGACTACGAGGTCCCGGGCACCGAATCCGGCCACGCCACCGACCTGCTGCAGCAGGGCTTCCACGACATGGGTGGCGACCGCGACACGCTCGTGTGGCACACGGACGTCGGCACCGTCCGCGCCGTCGGCGTCGAACAGCGCATGACCGAGGCGCTCGACGAGATCGCCGGCCTTCCCGGCGTCGCATCCGTGACCAGCCCGTACGCGGCCGAGCACACCGGGCAGATCAGCGAGGACGGGCATACCGCCTACGCCACGGTCACCTTCGACCAGCAGGCCGACGCCATCTCCCCGGAGCAGGCACAGGCCGTCGTCGACACCGCGAAGTCCGCGGAGCGCGACGGCCTCCAGGTGGAGCTGGGCGGCAGCGCCATCGCGCTCACCGAGGCCCCCACCGCGCATGTCAGCGAGGCCATCGGCGTGGTGATCGCTGCCGTCGTGCTGTTCCTCGCCTTCGGATCCCTCGCGGCGAGCCTGCTGCCGATCGCCACCGCCCTGGTCAGCGTCGGCACCGCGTACGCGGGCATCGTCCTGCTCGGCCATGTCATGACGGTCGCCGACTTCGCGCCGATGCTGGGCATGTTGATCGGGCTCGGCGTCGGCATCGACTACGCCCTGTTCATCGTCACCCGGCACCGCAAGGGGCTGGGGCGCGGCCTGTCCGTCGCCGATGCCGTCGAGAACGCGGTCGCCACCACCGGCCGCGCGGTCGTCTTCGCCGGCGCCACCGTCTGTATCGCCCTCCTCGGCATGCTGATCCTGCGCCTGAATTTCCTGGGCGGTGTCGCCATAGCCGCCTCGCTCACGGTCGTGCTCACCGTCGCCGCCTCGGTGACGCTGCTGCCCGCGCTGCTGTCCCTCATCGGCACGCGCGCACTCTCCCGGCGCGAACGACGCCGGCTCGCCGAGAACGGCCCGCAGTCCGAGACCCTCACCGGCTTCGCCGCCCGATGGTCGCACTTCGTCGAACGCCACCCCAGACTCCTCGGCGGTATCGCGGTCGCCGTGATGCTCGTCCTCGCGTTGCCGACACTCTCGCTGCACCTCGGGACCTCCGACCAGGGCAACAACCCGGCCACCTCCACCACCCGCCAGGCCTACGACCTGGTCGGTGAAGGCTTCGGCCCCGGCGTCAACGGCCCGCTCACCCTCGTCGCGCACCTCGACGGTGCCGACGACCGGCTCGCCCTCGACGGCCTGGCCGACACCCTCCGCACGACCGAGGGCGTCGCCTCGGCCGGCCCGGCCGCCTTCAACCGCAGCGGCGACACCGCGGTCATCACCGTCGTACCGGAATCCGCACCCCAGTCCCGGGCGACCAGCGACCTCGTCGACCGGCTGCGCGGTGACGTCCTGCCACGCGCCGAGGACGGCACCTCGCTGGAGGTGTACGTCGGCGGAGTGACCGCGAGCTACGACGACTTCGCCGAGATAATCGTCGGCAAACTGCCGCTGTTCGTCGGCGTCGTCATCGGCCTCGGCTGCATCCTGCTGCTGGTCGCCTTCCGCTCCATCGGTATCCCGCTCAAGGCCGCGGCCATGAACGTCGCCGCTGTCGCTTCCGCTTTCGGAGTCGTCGTCGCGGTCTTCCAGTGGGGTTGGGGGAGCGAGCTGCTGGGGCTCGGCAGCGCCGGCCCGATCGAGCCGTTCCTGCCGGTCATCATGGTCTCGGTGCTGTTCGGGCTTTCCATGGACTACCAGGTCTTCCTGGTCAGCCGGATGTATGAGGAGTGGCTGGAGACCCGGGACAACCAGCGGGCGGTCCGGGTCGGCCTCGCCGAGACAAGCCGCGTGATCAACTCCGCGGCGGTCATCATGATCTCCGTCTTCCTCGCCTTCGTACTCAGCGGCGACCGCGTCATCGCGATGTTCGGCATCGCGCTCGCCGCGGCCGTCGCCCTGGACGCTTTCGTCCTGCGTACGCTCCTCGTGCCCGCGCTGATGCACATGCTGGGCGGCGCCAACTGGTGGCTGCCGGCCTGGCTGGACCGCCGGCTGCCGCGGATCAGCATCGAACCGGCCGGCTCCGGGCGTGCGAAGATCACCGGTGAGCTGTTGAGCGAGGAGGACCCGGAGTCCGGCCACGAACCGGCCCCCGGACCGGCCCAGGAACAGAACCCGGAGCCGGCCGCGCTCGTCAAGTGACCCGTAGCCGGCGACAGGACCTGACCTCATGTTCTCCATATCCCTCGGTGACGAATCCCTCGGCTGCAACGCCCAGCTGCGCCCACTGGAGCCCTGGCAGGCCGAGGAGTTCCTCGCCCACATGAACCGGGCGCGCGACTACGTCGGCGAGCACATCGGCCTCGCGGACCGCGCCACCGACCTCACCTCGGCGCGAGAATTCCTGACCGGATACGCGCAGAAGCAGGCGGCGGACGCCGGGCGCATCTACGGGATCTGGCTGGACGGCACGCTGGTCGGCGGTGTCCTCTTCCGGATCTTCGACGCCACCGCCGGGAACTGCGAGATCGGCTGCTGGCTGGAGCCGGCCGCCGCGGGCCGCGGCCTGGTGACGACGGCCTCGCGGTGCCTGATCGACTGGGCGTTCGGGCAGCGCGGTATGCACCGGGTGGAGTGGATCGCCTCCGCGGCGAACGCGCGCAGCCTGGCTGTCGCCAAGCGGCTCGGGATGACGCGGGAGGGCGTGATGCGGGAGAGCTTCCTGTACCGCGGAGTCCGTCGCGACCTGGAGATCTGGTCGGTGCTGGCCACGGAGTGGCAGCCGGCGTAGCTCCGCGCATTCTCAGTGGGCTCTCAGAAACGGCCCCTACGGTGCGGAACCATGGATACCAAGAACGCCGCCACACCTGACACCGGCACCGTCACCGAAACGGACACCGAAACGGACACCGACACCGACACCGACACCGACACCAAGGCCGTCGCTACCGCCGACGTCGTGGACGTTGACGACGACCGCCACCTGGACACCGCGGACACAGACGCCGACGAGGCCCACCGCGGCGACGACTCCGCCGCCGAGCGGTCCGTCATCGGCGCGGGTGCCGCGGCCGTCGTCGGCGCCGGACTCGGTGTCGCGTCGCTGACCGGGACGTGGGTGAGCCGGGTTGTCGCTGAGCGCCAGATGCTCATCGGCCAGATCGAAACCGCGCAGAGCGCCACCCCCGCCCAGCAGATCTCCGCGCTCTACGGCGATGCCTGGCACATGACCGCCCTGGTCAACGGCGCCTTCGCGGTGCTGGCCCTGCTCGTCGGCCTCTTCGTCCTGGCCCGCCCGGCCTTCGGTGCTCCCGGCCGGACGCAGCCGGTCTGGGTCCGGTCGTTCGCCTGGGGGGCCGTCGCACTCGGCGCGCTCGGCCTGCTGATCGCCGGCCTCATGTACTCCGACGTACTCGTGAGCCTCCCGAAGCCCGGCTCCTAAGCAGGTCCGGGGTCCGGCTAAGGACCCCCGGGCCGCGCAGATGCGGCACTCGCCCGATGTGGTGAGGCCCCCTGGGGGACGAACCTTGGATCACGCCGACGAACCGTCGGTCACCCAGGGAATTGTCACCAGGGAGTACGAGATGTTCGAGTACGAGACCCACAAGCTCCGCCACGACCAGCTGATCCGCGAGGCCGCCACCGCCCGGCAGGTCCGGCAGGCCGCCAAGGCCCGCCGTGCTGCCCGTCGTGCCGCTGCCGGGCGGTCCGGTCAAAATGATCAGGAAGGGACGGTGAGTGCCCTGCGGTCCCGGTTCACCCGGGCCGCATGAAGCCGGGCCGCGTGGAGCCGGGCCACGTGGATACCGGTACGGCGGTCGTCCGCCTCACCGCTGCCCCGGCGCCGGACGCCTGTGCGATGCTCGGCGGCGTGGAAACCAGGTCTGTCAGCCCCGTGTTCGTCGGCCGCGCCGACGAACTGTCCGTACTCACCGATGCGCTCTCCCGCGCCGCCGCGGGAGAGCCGCAGGCGTTGCTCGTGGGCGGTGAGGCGGGAGTCGGCAAGACCCGGCTCGTCGAGGAGTTCCTCGCCGAGGCATGCCGCCGGGACGCCGTCGTGGCGGTGGGCGGCTGCGTCGAAATAGGCTCCGAAGGGCTGCCGTTCGCGCCGTTCTCCACCGCGCTGCGCGCCCTGCGCAGGCAGCTCCCGCAGGAGCTGGCCGCCGCGGCCGCCGGCCAGGAGGACGAACTGGCCCGGCTGCTGCCCGAACTCGGCGAGGCCCCCAGGGGCCCGCACCAGGAGGAGAGCACCGCCCGCCTCTTCGAGCTGACGGTGCGCCTTCTGGAGCGCCTGGCCATGGACCGTACGGTCGTGGTCGCCCTGGAGGACCTGCACTGGGCGGACGCCTCCACCCGGCATCTGCTCTCCTACCTCTTCCGCACGCTGCGCCGCGGCCGGCTCGTCGTCGTCGCCACCTACCGGGCGGACGACATCCACCGGCGCCACCCCTTGCGCCCGCTGCTCGCCGAACTGGACCGGCTGCGGACGGTGCAGCGCATCGAACTGTCCCGCTTCAACCGCTCCGAGGTCCGCCGCCAGCTCGCCGGAATTCTCGCCGTCGAGCCCGAACAGGCACTGGTGGACGACGTCTTCACCCGCTCGGACGGCAACGCCTTCTTCGTCGAGGAACTCGCCTGCTGCATCGGGACCCGCTGTCGGACGGGTCTGAGCGACTCTCTGCGCGATCTGCTGCTCGTACGGGTCGAGGCGCTTCCCGAGGACTCCCAGCGGGTGGTCCGGATGGTTGCCGAGGGCGGCTCCACCGTCGAGTACCCGCTGCTGCTCGCCGTCGCGCGGCTGACCGAGGACGAGCTGATCGAGGCACTGCGCTCCGCCGTCGGAGCCAACATCCTGAACGCCACCGCCGACGGCGACGGCTACCGGTTCCGGCACTCCCTCGTCCGCGAGGCCGTCAGCGACGATCTGCTGCCGGGTGAGCGGTCCCGCATCAACCGCCGGTACGCGGAGGCGCTGGAGGCAGACCCGTCGCTCGTACGGGCCGACGAGCGGCCCATCCGGCTGGCCAGCTACTGGTACTACGCGCACGACACCGTGAAGGCGCTGCCCGCCGTACTGGAGGCGTCCGTGGCCGCGCGCCGGCGGCACGCGTACTCCGAGCAACTGCGCCTGCTGGAGCGGGCCATGGACCTGTGGGAGGACGTCCCGGCCGAGGTCCGCCAGGCGTTGCGCCCGGCGGACTACGCGGAGGTCTACCCTCCGTGCGGCTGCGATCCGGCGACCACCCCGCTGCGCCGGCTCGACCTGCTGGCGGAAGCCGCCGTCGCTGCCCGCCTCGGCGGGGAGCGCGAGCGGGCCCTGATGATCACCAAGAAGGCGCTGCGGCTGCTGGACGGCGAGAAGGACCCGCTGCGCGCCGCCTGGTTCTGGACCGAGCGCTCGAAGCTGATCCAGAGCCTGGCGCGCGGCGACGGCTGGGCGGAGCTGGGCACCGCCCAGGAGCTGGTCCGGGGCCTGCCGCCGTCGGCGGTGCACGCCGGCGTGCTGGCGAGCGTGGCGAGCTGGGGACATCTGCATGCGCCCGGCCCGGACAGCCTGACGGCGGCCGAGCGGGCCGTGGAGTACGCGCGGCTGGTCGAGGCCGAGGAGATCGAACTGACCGCAAGGCTCACGGTCGGCGCCCTGCTCGCCGACGCCGGCGACATCGAGAACGGTCTGGCCGAGATGTACGCCGTCAAGAACCGGGTCCTCGAAATGGGCCTGTTCAGCGAGGTCGGCCGCAGCCATGTGAACCTTCCGTCCGTCCTGGAGTCCCTCGGGCGGTCCCGCGACGCGGTGGAGATCGCGGCCGAGGGCGTCAAACTGTCCAGGAAGTACGGCCTGCTGGACGTCGAGGCGTGGGCGCTCGGCAACATGACCGAGTCGCTCCTCGCCCTCGGGCGCTGGGACGAGGCGGCCGAGCGGGTCCAGCGCATGCAGGAGGCCGCACAGAGTGCCAAGCCGCGCGGAGCGGCGGCCTGGCACCTGGCCGACATGGCACTCGCGCGCGGGGAACTCGCCGAAGCCGAACGCCAGTTGGCGGCCGCCCACGAGCACTACGGTACCCACGACCCGATGCCGCAACATGCCCTCCCGCTGTCCCGGGTCGCGATCGGCCTCGCGGCCGCGGAGGGCCGCATCCTCGACGCACGCGCCGAGCTGGAACGCACCCTCGAAGCGGGCTTCCCTCCCGGCACCCACCGCTACGGCTGGCCGCTGCTGCTCGCAGCCGCCCGCGCGGAGGCCGAGGCGCGCGGGCTGCCCTCCGCCGAGGCCGGGCGGCCCGGAACCCTGGCTCTGATCCGTGGCGCTGCCCGGCGACTGGCCACCCCCGTACCGCTGTGGACGGCCCACGCCCTGTACCTCGCGGCCGAACTGGAACGCGCCGAAGGCCGGAACTCCGTGGACCGCTGGACGGAGGCGGCCACCGCCGTGGCCCCGCTGGAGCGCCCGTACCTGCTGGCGCAGGTGCGCCTCCGGCTGGCGGAGGCGCTGCTGCCGGCCGCCGCACCCGGGGATGCCCGGGAGACCGCGGCCGAACTGCTCCGGCAGGCCGACACCACCGCGGAGCGACTGCGCGTCCGCCCGCTGCGGGAGGACATCGCACTGCTCGCCCAGCGCGCCCGCCTGCCGCTGGCGGCCACCCCCGAAGCAGCCGAACAGCCGGCGGACCCGGCCGAGGCCCTCGGCCTGACCAGCCGGGAGCAGGACGTCCTACGCCTGGTTGCGGTGGGCCGCACCAACCGCCAGATAGCCGAGGAACTCTTCATTTCTCCTAAAACGGCGAGTGTGCACGTGTCCAACATCCTGGCGAAGCTGGGCGTGGCGGGCCGTGGCGAGGCGGCGGCCCTCGCGCATCGGCTGCGGTTGTTCAGTCCGGTGCAAGCGGCTTCGTGAGGGGGCGATCGACTACCGCACCCGCCCCCTCCGGCCTCGCGGTCACTTCACCCGCAGATCCAGAATCCGGTCGTCGCCCTCCTCCGGCGACCCGCGCCGGTCCGTCTCGCTCGTGACCAGCCACAGCTTGTCGCCGCCGGCGGCCACCACCGTGCGTAGCCGCCCGTAGTCCCCTTCGAGGAACGGCTGGGGATGGTCCAGAGTTTCCGCGCCGTCCAGGGGGATGCGCCACAGGCGCTCGCCCTTCAGGCCCGCCATCCAGATGGAGCCCTCGGCCCACGCGATTCCGCTGGGCGACGCCTCATCCGTGTTCCACTGCGCCACCGGGTCGACGAAACCCTCCTTGCCCGCCTTGCCCTCGGCCTCCGGCCAGCCGTAGTTCTTGCCGGGCTCGATCAGATTCAGCTCGTCGTACGTGTCCTGCCCGAACTCCGCCGCCCACAGCCGCTTCTCCGCGTCCCAGGCCAGCCCCTGCACATTGCGGTGCCCGTACGAATAGACCACCGAGTCCGCTTCCGGATTGCCGTGTGCCGGCTCGCCGTCGGGGGTCATCCGCAGGATCTTGCCGCCCAGCGACTTCTTGTCCTGCGCGAGCCCGGTGTCGCCCGTCTCGCCCGTCCCCGCGTACAGCATCTTGTCCGGGCCGAAGGCGATCCGCCCGCCGTTGTGGATGAAGCCCTTGGGGATGCCCCTGAACACCGTGTCGGGGGCCCCGAGTTGCTGCCCGGTGGGCTTCTTCTCGTCGTACAGCATGCGGGCGATGCGGTTGTCGGACTCGGTGGTGAAGTACGCGTAGACCATGTGGTCCGAGGCGTACGACGGCGAGAGCGCCAGGCCCATCAGGCCGCCCTCGCCGCCGGGGGCCACCCCGGACACCGAGCCGATCACGGTCTTCCGCCCGCTCTCCGCGTCGATCCGGGTGATCGTCCCCTCGTCGCGCGACGTGGTCAGCAGATCCCCGTCCGGCAGCGGAGCCAGGCCCCAGGGCGAGGCGAGTCCGGTGGCGACCTCGCCGGCCACCGTCACGGAGCCCTTCGCCGGCGGCAGAGCGCCGGAGCCGCCGGACCCGCCGGTGGACGGCGGCGACTGCGCTGCAGAGGATGCCGAGGCAGGACCGCGCCGCTCCGGGCTGCCGGGCGGGTCGTTGCTCCCGGAGGAGCAGCCCGCCGCGAACAGCAGTACGGAAGTGGCCATCACGGCCGTCACAGCAGAACGTCGCACGGTCAGTCCCTCTCGTCCGCCTGACTTCAGCACATCACACGAACAAGTACACCGCTCGCGCCGCGGAGGTTCCCGTCCTCGTTCGTGGGCTCGAATCCTGCTTACATTCCGGGGCCGGCGGTGTCATTCCCAAGGCCCCCGGGCGGGTGGCAGCCGGGCGATCTCCGCCAGGTCTCCGGCCGTCAGCCGCACACCGTCCGCGCCCGCGTTCTCCACCGCCCACCGCTCCCGATTGGTGCCGGGAAGCGGCACCACGTGCCGCCCCGCCCCAGCACCCACGCCAGCGCCACCTGGGCCGGGGTCGTGCCGGGGCCGTGCCGCTCCGCGACCCGCCGCAGCCCGGCCACCACCGGCTGGTTCGCCGCCATCATCTCGGCGGTGAACCGCGGATGCCTGGCCCGTACGTCCTCCGGCTCGAAGCCCTGCCCCGGGGTCAGCGTCCCGGTCAGAACCCCGTTGCCCAGCGGCATCGCGGCCAGGAAGCCCACGCCGCGCGCCTCGCACCACGGCAGCAGCGCGTCCAGCGCCTCCGGCGACCACACCGAGAGCTCCGCCTGCACCGCGCTCACGGGGAAGACCTGCTGCACCCGCTCCAGCTGCCGGATCGTTCCGTCATGCATCCGCGCGCCCGGGCGGCGCGAAGCCCGCGCCCCGACCGCGCACAGCCCGAGCGCCCGCGCCTTCCCGGCGCTCACCAGCTCCGCCATCGCACCCCAGGTCTCCTCGACCGGCACCTCGGGATCGGCCCGGTGCAGCTGGTAGAGGTCGATCACGTCGTCTGGAGCCGGCGCAGCGAGGCGTCGCACGCCCGCTTCACATAGCCGGGGCGGCCGTTGGCCACGATGTGCTGATCGCCCACCAGCAGCCCGCACTTGGTGGACACGAACGCCTCGGACCGCAACTCCCTGAGCACCCGGCCGAGCAGCAGTTCATTGGTGAAGGGGCCGTACTCCGCCGTGTCGAGGAGCGTCGAACCCCGGTCGAGCGCGGCGAGCACGGTGCGCAGCGAGCGCTCGCCGTTCTGCTGCGAGGCGGTGTAGGCCCAGTTCATCGGCATGCAGCCGAGTCCGACGGCGCCCACTTCGAGCGCTGCCGCCCCGATTGTCCTGCGCTCCACCTGCCCGTACCCCTCCCTCTGGCCGTCCCCAAAACCAACCTCTGAGGTTCCGGCTGCTTCGCATAGCCTCCTGACCATGACTTCAGATGTGTGGCTGCCGATTCCGGCCGACGAGATCGAAGGGCTCCCCGCGGGCTTCGACTACCGCTTCTGGGACGGCGGCGAGGACTTTCCCGCCGACCCCGCCGACTGCGTTTTCTATGTGGTGCCGTACATGAAGGGGCCGAAGATCGCGGTCCGACCGATGGCCGCGATGAGGTCCGTCCGCGTCGTACAGACACTCTCGGCCGGAATCGATCACGTGGAGCCCGGACTTCCCGAACTCGCCGTGGGCGTATGCCTGTGCAACGCCCGCGGTGTCCACGAGGCCAGCACGGCCGAGCTCACCCTCGCCCTGGTCCTCGCCTCACTGCGCGGCATACCCGGCTTCGTACATGGTCAGGACAGTGAGGAGTGGCGGGCCGGCTTCTATCCCGCGCTCGCCGACAAGTCCGTGCTGATCGTCGGTTACGGGTCCATCGGTGCCGCCATCGAGGACCGGCTCGCACCCTTCGAGTGCGCGCGGGTGGCGCGCGTCGCGCGCTCCGCCCGCGCCACAGAGCGCGGCCCGGTGCACGCCCTCTCCGAACTCCCGGCGCTGCTTCCCGAAGCCGATGTGGTGATCCTTTCCACCCCGCTCACGGAGCGGACGAAAGGGCTGGCGGGGGCCGACTTCCTGGCTCGGATGAAGGACGGGGCCCTGCTGGTGAACGTCGCCCGCGGTCCCGTGGTGGACACCAAGGCCCTACTGGCCGAACTGGAGTCCGGCCGGCTGTGCGCCGCCCTCGATGTGACCGACCCGGAACCGCTTCCGGCGGGCCATCCGCTCTGGCACGCTCCGAACGTCCTCATCAGTCCCCACGTCGGCGGCAGCACTTCGGCGTTCATGCCGCGTGCGAAGCGTCTGCTGGCGGCTCAGCTGACCCGGTTCGCGGCGGGGGAGCCGGTGGAGAACGTCGTGTTCACCACGGGATAGCGGCTCGGGGCGGACACGCTCCGCAGCCGTCCGCACGCACCGAGTGCTCTCAACTCCCTTATTGGTCACGGAGAGTAGAGAAACTATGTCCCTGAGTGACGAAACTGGTGTATCGTCCCGAGCAAGGGGCTGCGCCACGGTTTGTACGGCGCTGGGGTGTTGATCGGACGGTAAGGGGGGCGACGGGCGATGCACGGCCAATGGACGAACGATCCGACGCGGCAGGGCCGCCGACGCCGGCGCGCGCCCAACCGCAGACACAAGCCTCCGGCGGTGCCCGCCAGGGCGGCCCGGTGAGCGCCCCCGGGGCGCTGCTGAGTCGGCGTGCGGTCCCCGGCGGCGGGAAGAGCCTGCTCGCCCAGCTCATGCTCGCGCTGGTGTGCGGCGGCTATGCCGCCGGGGCGGCGCTGGGCTGGGGGTCTCCCCAACTTGCCCTGGTCATGGGGGACTTCGGTCTCAGCGCGGCCGCGCTGCTCGCCGCAGTCTCCTGCTGTCTCTACGCGCGCACCAATGAGAGCCGCTTCCGGCCGGCCTGGCTGCTGTTCGCGTTCTCCTCCATGATGGCGGCCGGTGGCAACGCTGTCTGGGGCTGGTACGAGGTGGTGCTCGGGCGCGAGATGCCCAGCCCCTCCCCGGCCGATCTCTTCTTCCTCTGCTTCGCGCCGCCGGCCATCGTCGGACTGCTCGTGCTCGCCAAGCGGCCGGTCACCAGGGCCGGCTGGGTCTGCCTCGCGCTGGACTCCTGGCTGATCGGCGGCTCGCTGCTGACCCTCTCGTGGAGCCTCGCGCTCGCGCACACCGCGCAGTCCGACGGAGGCGAGAGCGTCGCGCACACCGCCTTGTCGCTCGCGTATCCACTGCTGGACATCGTGCTGGTGTCGATGGTCCTCGCCCTGCACTTCCGGCGGTCGAACGCCAACCGCTCCGCGATCAACACCGCCATCGCGGCGCTCGCCCTGACCGTGCTCTGCGACGCGCTGTTCACCTCGCCGCTGCTCCGTGAGAACTACCGCTCCGGCCAGCTCCTCGACGCCGGCTGGTTCGCCGGCTCGCTGCTCCTCGCGTACGCCCCGTGGGGCGCCCGCGGCGCGCTGCACGGCGGGGACGGCGCCGGATACCACCTCCGCGGTCCCCGTCCGCACAGCCGCCCGATCACCGGCTCGCTGCCGGCCCTCACGCCGTACCTCGCGGCCGCCGTCTGCACCCTGGGCATCCTGTACAACGTGATCGACGGCCGCCGGGTGGACCGGGTGGTGGTCTTCACCGCCTGCACGGTCGTCCTGGCCCTGGTGGTCCGCCAGGGCATCATGCTCGTCGACAACATCGCCCTCACCCAGGAGCTGGCCCAGAAGGAGAACCACTTCCGCTCCCTGGTGCAAGGCTCCAGCGACGTGATCATGATCGCCGCCCCCACCGGCATACTGCGGTACGTCAGCCCGGCCGCCACCGGGGTGTACGGGCGGGAGGCCGAGGAGCTGGTCGGCTCCGAGCTCTCGATGCTCATCCACCCCGAAGACCTGGGCCGGGTCGTTCACGAGGTCCGGCGGTTTCTGGCCGCGCCGCCCGCGGACGAGCCGACCACCCGCATCGAGTGCCGCTTCAAGTCCGGCACCGGCGATTGGCTCAACGTGGAGTCGACGGTCAACCGCCATCAGGGCGGCCTGATCCTCAACAGCCGTGATGTCACCGAACGGGTCCGCCTCCAGGCGCAGTTGCAGCACAACGCCGAACACGACCCGCTCACCGACCTGCCCAACCGGGCCCTGTTCACCCAGCGGGTCCGGCAGGCCCTGACCGGCCGCAGAGCCTCCGACCCCGGCACGGCCGTGCTCTTCATCGACCTCGACGGCTTCAAGGCGGTGAACGACAGCATCGGCCACCAAGCCGGCGACGAGCTGCTGATCCAGGCAGCCCGCCGCCTCCAGGACTCGGTACGGGCGGGGGACACCGCGGCCCGGCTCGGCGGTGACGAGTTCGCCGCGCTCATCCTCGGCGACGGAGGCCGCGACCGCAGCGCCCGGGAGTACCAGGTGCACGAGATCGCCGACCGGCTGCGGGTCACGCTCTCCAAGCCGTACCGGATCGGCTGCAGCGACGTCCGGGTCGCGGCGAGCATCGGCGTCGCCTTCGCCGAGGAGGGCATCACCCCGACCGATCTGATGCGCAACGCCGACCTGGCGATGTACCGGGCCAAGGCCGCCGGCAAGGACCGCGTCGAGCTGTACGCGCCGCAGATGCAGGCCGACGTCGTACGGCGGGCCGAGCTCGCCACCCGGCTGCGCGCCGCGCTCCACGACGGCGAGTTCGCGCTCCTCCACCAGCCGGTCGTCTCCCTGGCGGACGGCCGGATCGCCGCCGTGGCCGCCCAGGCACGCTGGAGATCCGCGCAGGGCATCCTCTTCACCCCGGCCGAATTCCTGCGGGTCACGGACAGCACGGAGGCCGCGGAGGGCTCCCGCACCGCCGAACTCGGCCGCTGGCTCCTCGAGGAGGCCGCGGAGCAGGCCGCCGAGCGCCACCGCGCCGGTCACGAGGTCCCGGTGTCCGTCCGAATGTCCGCCCACCGGCTGCTTGACCGGGCCATGCCCCGCGGTTCCGTCGAGGCCCTGCTCACCCGGCAGGGGCTGCCCTCCGGCGCCCTGGTGATCGAACTGGCCGACAGTGACCCCCGCGTGCCGTTCGACGAGCTGGAGCGGCGCCTGGTGGCGCTGCGCAGGCTGGGCGTACGGATCGCGCTGGACGGTTTCGGCAGCGGGTATGCCGCGATCAGCGCCCTGCGCAGGCTCCCCGTCGACGTACTGAAACTGGACCGGGGGCTGGTGGAGGGGGTGGTGGAATCGGCCAGACTTCACAAGATCACCTCCGGGCTGCTGCGCATCGCCAACGATCTGGGTATGCAGTCCGTCGCGGACGGCGTGGACGTTCCGGAGCAGGTCCTCGTGCTGCGCGGGATGGGATGCACACACGGCCAGGGGATGGCCTTCTCCGGGCCGCTCGACGAGTACAGGCTCCGACGCGCCCTGGTCCGGGCTGAGTTTCCGGTGCCCGGTGTGGCCGCTCTGCCGGCCCTGGCCGGCGGTTCACTGCCCGTACGCCATGGCTCAAATAATGAGACGCGCGTCCCACCCACTTGACAGCCCCCGCGCGCCGGGGGGAAGGTCAGTGCCATGCGCACCCGAATTCTCGTACTTGGAAAGCGCGTCGGCTGAGCAGGGCCACATGAAAACCCTGCAGACCCATTCCGGCGCGCTCCCCTCGCTTGCCTCACGGCACGAGGGGTTTTTTGTTGCACTGGCACTACTGCCAAACAGATACATCTCCTCGCAAAATCCTCAGCTTCGAGAAGAGAATGCCGATGACCGAGCAGGCCACCGGGGCCCACCATCCGCAGCCGCGGGCCCGTACCGGCGGACACCAGACCGCTGCGACTCAGCACGTCACGGGCGCGCAGTCCCTCATCCGCTCTCTCGAGGAAGTAGGGTGCGACACCGTCTTCGGCATTCCGGGCGGCGCAATCCTCCCCGCCTACGACCCGATGATGGACTCCAAGCGGGTCCGGCACATCCTCGTCCGCCACGAGCAGGGCGCCGGGCACGCCGCCACGGGCTACGCCCAGGCCACCGGCAAGGTCGGCGTGTGCATGGCCACCTCGGGACCCGGTGCGACCAACCTGGTCACCCCGATCGCCGACGCCCACATGGACTCCGTCCCACTGGTCGCGATCACCGGCCAGGTCTCCTCCAAGGCCATCGGCACGGATGCCTTCCAGGAGGCGGACATCGTCGGCATCACCATGCCGATCACCAAGCACAACTTCCTGGTCACCAAGGCCGAGGACATCCCGCGGACCATCGCCGAGGCGTTCCACATCGCCTCGACCGGCCGTCCCGGCCCGGTCCTCGTCGACATCGCCAAGGACGCCCTCCAGGCGCAGACGACCTTCAGCTGGCCGCCCACCCAGGACCTGCCCGGCTACCGGCCCGTAACCAAGCCGCACGCCAAGCAGATCCGCGAGGCCGCCAAGCTGATCGTCCAGGCCAACCGGCCCGTGCTCTACGTCGGCGGCGGCGTCATGAAGGCCGGCGCCACCGCCGAGCTGAAGGTCCTGGCCGAGCTCACCGGAGCGCCCGTCACCACCACCCTGATGGCGCTCGGCTCCTTCCCCGACAGCCACCCGCTGCACGTGGGAATGCCCGGCATGCACGGTGCGGTCACCGCCGTCACCGCGCTGCAGAAGGCCGACCTGCTGATCGCGCTGGGCACCCGCTTCGACGACCGGGTCACCGGCAAGCTGGACAGCTTCGCGCCCTTCGCGAAGATCATCCACGCCGACATCGACCCGGCCGAGATCGGCAAGAACCGCGCCGTGGACGTCCCGATCGTCGGCGACGCCCGAGAAGTGATCGCCGATCTGGTCCAGGCCGTCCAGGCCGAGCACAGCGAGGGCCGCACCGGCGACTACACCGCCTGGTGGAAGGACCTCAACCGCTGGCGCGACACCTACCCGCTGGGCTACGACCTGCCGGACGACGGCAGCCTCTCGCCGCAGCAGGTCATCGAGCGCATTGGCAAACTCGCCCCCGAGGGCACCATCTACGCGGCCGGCGTCGGCCAGCACCAGATGTGGGCCTCGCACTTCATCCAGTACGAGCAGCCCGCCACCTGGCTGAACTCCGGCGGCGCCGGAACGATGGGGTACGCGGTCCCGGCCGCGATGGGCGCCAAGGCCGGCATGCCGGACCGTACGGTCTGGGCGATCGACGGCGACGGCTGCTTCCAGATGACCAACCAGGAACTGGTCACCTGCGCGCTGAACAACATCCCGATCAAGGTCGCGATCATCAACAACGGCGCGCTCGGGATGGTCCGCCAGTGGCAGACCCTCTTCTACAACCAGCGCTACTCCAGCACGGTGCTGCACTCCGACGAGACGGGCCACGACGTGGCCGGCTCACAGGTCGGCGCGAGCACGGCACCCCGCCAGGGCACCCGAGTCCCGGACTTCGTCAAGCTGTCCGAGGCCATGGGCTGTGTCTCGATGCGCTGTGAGGACCCGGCGGACCTGGACAAGGTCATCGCCGAGGCGAACGCCATCAACGACCGCCCGGTCGTGATCGACTTCATCGTCCACGAGGACGCCATGGTGTGGCCGATGGTCGCCGCCGGCACCTCCAACGACGAGGTCATGGCAGCCCGGGGCGTCCGCCCCGACTTCGGCGACAACGAAGACGACTGAGAAGTCCGAGAGAGAAGACCGAGAGAGACCGACACCATGTCCAAGCACACGCTCTCCGTCCTGGTCGAGAACACACCGGGCATCCTGGCGAGGATCGCCGCCCTGTTCTCCCGCCGCGGCTTCAACATCGACTCGCTCGCCGTGGGCGTCACCGAGCACCCCGACATCTCCCGCATCACCATCGTGGTCAATGTCGAGGACCTGCCGCTGGAGCAGGTGACCAAGCAGCTCAACAAGCTGGTCAACGTCCTGAAGATCGTCGAACTCGAGCCGGGCGCTGCGATCCAGCGCGAGCTTGTTCTGGTGAAGGTGCGCGCCGACAGCGAAACGCGCTCCCAGATCGTCGAGATCGTCCAGCTCTTCCGCGCCAAGACCGTGGACGTCTCCCCGGAGGCCGTCACCATCGAGGCCACAGGCGGGGCCGACAAGCTGGAGGCCATGCTCAAGATGCTGGAGCCGTACGGCATCAAGGAGCTCGTCCAGTCCGGCACGATCGCCATAGGGCGCGGCGGTCGGTCCATCACGGACCGCAGCCTGCGGGCGCTCGACCGGTCAGCCTGACCGCTCGCATAGCGAGACCAGAAAACCTCTTACCCATCCCCGCCGTACGGTGGGAAGTAACACCAGCACACATAGGAGAAAACCCAGTGGCCGAGCTGTTCTACGACGACGATGCCGACCTGTCCATCATCCAGGGCCGCAAGGTCGCGGTCATCGGATACGGCAGCCAGGGCCACGCCCACGCGCTGTCGCTCCGTGACTCGGGTGTCGACGTGCGGGTCGGTCTGCACGAGGGCTCCAAGTCCAAGGCCAAGGCCGAGGAGCAGGGCCTGCGCGTGGTGACTCCGGCCGAGGCGGCCGCCGAGGCCGACGTCATCATGATCCTGGTCCCGGACCCGATCCAGGCCCAGGTCTACGAGGAGTCCGTCAAGGACAACCTCAAGGACGGCGACGCCCTCTTCTTCGGCCACGGCCTGAACATCCGCTACGGCTTCATCAAGCCCCCGGCCGGCGTGGACGTCGCGCTCGTCGCCCCCAAGGGCCCGGGCCACCTCGTCCGCCGCCAGTACGAGGAGGGCCGCGGCGTTCCGTGCATCGCCGGTGTCGAGCAGGACGCGACCGGCAACGCCTTCCAGCTCGCGCTCTCGTACGCCAAGGCCATCGGCGGCACTCGGGCGGGCGTCATCAAGACGACCTTCACCGAGGAGACCGAGACCGACCTCTTCGGCGAGCAGGCCGTCCTCTGCGGTGGCGCCTCGGCGCTCGTCAAGGCGGGCTTCGAGACTCTCGTCGAGGCGGGCTACCAGCCGGAGATCGCGTACTTCGAGTGCCTCCACGAGCTGAAGCTGATCGTGGACCTCATGTACGAGGGCGGCCTGGAGAAGATGCGCTGGTCGGTCTCCGAGACCGCCGAGTGGGGCGACTACGTCACCGGCCCCCGCATCATCACGGACCAGACCAAGGCCGAGATGAAGAAGGTCCTCGCCGAGATCCAGGACGGCACGTTCGCCAAGAACTGGATGGCCGAGTACCACAACGGTCTGCCCAAGTACAACGAGTACAAGAAGGCGGACAGCGACCACCTGCTGGAGACCACCGGCAAGGAGCTCCGCAAGCTCATGAGCTGGGTCGACGACAACGACGCGTAGGCCGTACGGACGGGGGGCCGCGGCACTGGAGCCGCGGCCCCTTGTCCACACCGGCCAACCACGGACGGGTGATCCTTCCACAGGGGAGGAAAACATGGCCCGTGCCGCCACTAGACTGCTCAACACATACGCGTCAGGCCCACAGCGTCGTGCGTCTTCTACGCGGCTAGCCCCTCCACCGCCTGCGGCCGTCGGGACGGCCGTCCGCACTGGACTTGTGAGGACTCACGTGAGCTCGAAACCTGTCGTACTCATCGCTGAAGAGCTGTCGCCCGCGACCGTCGACGCGCTCGGCCCGGACTTCGAGATCCGGCACTGCAACGGCGCCGACCGTGCGGAGCTGCTCCCCGCCATCGCCGATGTCGACGCGATTCTCGTACGCAGCGCCACCAAGCTCGACGCGGAGGCCATCGCCGCCGCGAAGAAGCTGCGGGTCGTCGCCCGCGCCGGTGTCGGTCTGGACAACGTCGATGTCTCCTCCGCCACCAAGGCGGGCGTGATGGTCGTGAACGCCCCGACCTCCAACATCGTCACCGCCGCCGAACTGGCCTGCGGTCTGCTGGTCGCCACCGCGCGCAATATCCCGCAGGCCAACACCGCCCTGAAGAACGGCGAGTGGAAGCGCTCCAAGTACACCGGCGTCGAGCTGAGCGAGAAGACCCTCGGCGTCGTCGGCCTCGGCCGGATCGGCGTCCTGGTCGCGCAGCGCATGTCGGCCTTCGGTATGAAGATCGTCGCGTACGACCCCTATGTACAGCCGGCGCGCGCCGCCCAGATGGGCGTCAAGCTGCTCGCGCTCGACGAGCTGCTCGAGGTCTCGGACTTCATCACGGTCCACCTGCCCAAGACGCCCGAGACGCTGGGTCTGATCGGCCACGACGCGCTGCACAAGGTGAAGCCGTCGGTCCGGATCGTCAACGCCGCGCGTGGCGGGATCGTCGACGAGGAGGCGCTGGCCAGCGCGCTCAAGGAGGGCCGGGTCGCCGGCGCGGGCCTCGACGTGTACGCGAAGGAGCCCTGCACGGACTCCCCGCTCTTCGAGTTCGACCAGGTCGTCTGCACCCCGCACCTCGGCGCGTCCACCGACGAGGCCCAGGAGAAGGCGGGCATCTCGGTCGCCCGCTCCGTACGCCTGGCGCTCGCCGGTGAGCTGGTGCCCGACGCGGTCAACGTCCAGGGCGGGGTCATCGCCGAGGACGTACGCCCGGGCCTGCCCCTCGCCGAGAAGCTCGGCCGGATCTTCACCGCGCTCGCGGGCGAGGTCGCGGTCCGCCTCGATGTCGAGGTGTACGGCGAGATCACCCAGCACGACGTCAAGGTGCTGGAACTCTCCGCCCTCAAGGGCGTCTTCGAGGACGTCGTCGACGAGACCGTGTCGTACGTGAACGCTCCGCTCTTCGCGCAGGAGCGCGGCGTGGAGGTCCGCCTCACCACCAGCTCGGAATCCCCGGACCACCGCAACGTGGTCACCGTCCGCGGCACCCTGTCGGGGGGCGAGGAGGTCGCGGTCTCCGGCACCCTGGCCGGCCCCAAGCACCTCCAGAAGATCGTCGCGGTCGGCGACTACGACGTGGACCTGGCGCTCGCCGACCACATGGTCGTGCTGCGCTACGGCGACCGCCCCGGTGTGGTCGGCACGGTCGGCCGGATCCTCGGCGAGGCCGGGCTGAACATCGCCGGTATGCAGGTCTCGCGCGCGGAGGAGGGCGGCGAGGCACTCGTCGTGCTGACCGTGGACGACACGGTGCCGCCGGCCGTGCTGGCGGAGATCGCCGAGGAGATCGGCGCGACCTCGGCGCGGACGGTCAACCTCACCGGCTGAGCCGACTGACCGGCACGTTCTGCCGTACGTACGCCTCAGGGCCCGGGAGACCGGGCCCTGAGGCGTTTCTCGTTCCGTACGGTCATCCCGCCGCGAGGAGTTCGGGCGCCGGGGCCTCCTCCGCGGGGACCGGGCCGGCCGAGCCGGACTTCCGCAGCAGGGTCGCGGCGAGAACCGCGGCCGCGACCAGCAGGACCGCTGAGCCGAGGGCGGCGAACTGCATCCCGTGGACGAAGGCCGCGCGGGCGACCTCCAGTACCGTCTCCCCGGCCTTGCCGCCCAGCCGCTCGGCGACCACGGTCGCTCCGCCCAGGGTCTCGCGGACCGTGTCGAGGGCGTCCGCCGGGATGCCTGCCGGGGCGTTGTCGGCGATGTCCCGGCGGTAGACGGCGGTGCCGATGCTGCCCAGGACCGCCATGCCCAGCGCCCCGCCGAACTCCTGGCCGGTCTCCAGCAGCGAGGCGGCCGAACCGGCCTTCTCGGCGGGAGCGGCACCCAGCGCCAAGTCGGAGACCAGGGTCATCACGGTGACGATGCCGCAGCCGATGACGGCCGCGCCGGCCAGCAGGACCCACATCGAGTCCGTGCCGGTGAAGGTGAGGACCGCGAAACCGGTGGCGGCGACGAGGAATCCGGCGGCGATCACGTACGCCCGGTTCACCTTCTGGCCGACCGTGGCGGCGGTCGGGGCGGCGACCCCCACCGCGAGGGACGGGGCCAGGCTCCACAACGCGGCCTCCATGGTGCCCATGCCGAGTACGGACTGCAGGTGCTGGGTGGTGAAATAGGCCGAGCCCATCATGGCGAACATGGCGATGGTGTTGAGCGCGATCCCGGAGCCGAAGCCGCGGCCCTGGAAGAGATCACGGCTGATCATCGCGTCGGCGCGGCCGCGCTGCCGGCGGACGAAGACGTAACCGATGGCGAGCCCGGCCGCGATGCTCAGCGCCCTGCCCGTGCCGAGGCCCTCGGCCGCGATCTCCTTCAGCCCGTAGACGACCGGCAGTACGGCACCCATGGACAGCGGCACGCTGAGCAGATCGAAGCGGCCGGGCGCAGGGTCCTTGAACTCAGGCACCAGGACGGGCACCAGGACCAGCAGGAGCAGCATCGCGGGCACGTTGACCAGGAACACCGAGCCCCACCAGAAGTGGTCCAGCATGATGCCGCTCATCACCGAGCCGAGCGCGATGCCGCCGGCCATGGCCCCGGACCAGATGCCGATCGCCTGCGTGCGCTGCTTGTCGTCCTGGAACATGTTGCGGACCAGCGCCAGCGTCGACGGCATCAGCGTGGCCCCGCCGATGCCGAGCAACGCCCGTGCGGCGATGAGCATTTCGGCGCTCTGGGCGTACGCCGCCCCTATGGACGCGATGCCGAAGGCGGTGGCACCGATCAGCAGCAGCTTGCGGCGGCCTATCCGGTCGCCGAGCGATCCCATCGTGATGAGCAGCCCGGCGAGGGCGAAGGCGTAGATGTCGAAGATCCACAGCTGCTGGGTGGCGCTCGGGTCGAGCTCCCGGCTGATGGCCGGGATCGCGAAGTAGAGGACGGAGACATCCATCGAGACCAGGAGGAGGGGGAGCAGGAGGACGGTGAAGGCGGTCCATTCCCTGCGGCCGGCGCGACGTGCGGTGGAGTTCGTCATGCAGCTGAATGTACGGACGTCTTGAACGTTTGTCTAATACGAGTGTGTAAGACGCTCGTATTGGACGTGCGTATGGAACCGGGTAGGCTGCTGACATGGGACATCGTGAGGATCTGCTCGAAGGCGCAAAGCGCTGCCTGCTCGAGAAGGGATACGCGCGGACGACCGCGCGCGACATCGTGGCCGCGTCGGGAACCAACCTGGCGTCCATCGGCTACCACTACGGTTCCAAGGAAGCCCTGCTCAACCACGCCCTCATGGCGGTGACGGAGGAGTGGGGCGACTCGGTCGAAGGTGCTCTCCAGGACGCGGACGAGCCCGCCCGGCCAGATCCGATGGAACGGTTCCGCGGAGTGTGGAACGGGGTGGTCGGGTCCTTCGAGCAGAGCCGGTCGCTCTGGAGGCTCCAGTTCGAGATCGTCTCGCGCGTCAGCGAGGACGCCGAACTGCGCAAGGCGCTGGTCGGAGTCCAGGGCGAGGGCCGCCTCGGGCTGGCGCAGCACTTCGGGGGTGTGGACCCCGAGGCGGAGCCGGAGAAGGCGCGCGTGGTCGGCCTCGTCTACCAGGCCATGCTGGTCGGGGTGATGGCGCAGTACCTGCTCGACCCGGAGACGGCGGCCACTGCTCAGGACCTGACGGACGGTCTGAGGGCGATCATGGAGAAGTAGTTGTAGGGTCCGCGATTCGTTGAGCTCTGATTCCTGTGGAAACGCAGGAATCCCAGAAGCGCCGTTCCTGCAGCGGTGTCACAGCCGGGACGCCTTCAGGGCCATGTGCAGCAGCAGCCGGTCCTCGCCCTCGTCCAGGTCCAGTCCCGTCAGCTGTTCCACCCGCGAGAGCCGGTAGTACAGCGTCTGCCGGTGGATGCCCAACGCCGCCGCCGCGCGGCCCGCCTGGCCCGCGTGGTCCAGGAACACCTCGGCCGTGCGGGCGAGTTCGGTGTGGGACGGACCGAGCAGGGTGCGTACGGCGCGGTCGTGCGCGGGGTCCCGGGGCAGTGCCGTCAGCAGCCGGTACGGGCCGATCGCCGCCCACTCCGCGACCGGGCCGAGCCGTGGCTGCGCCGCCGCCGCGCGGGCGGCGGCCGTCGCCTCCCGCCAGGCGGCGCCGAGTTCGGTGAGCCCGCGCCGCGGGTCGGCGACCCCGGCGGCGGCCGGCCCGCCGGCGGTGCCCCCGGCGGTGCCCCCGGCGGTGCCCCCGGCGGTGCCGCCGGCCGTGGCGAGGAGCCTGGTCGCGGCCGTGTGCGCGGGGGCCAGTACGTCGGCTGAGCGCAGGCGCACCAGCACGGCCAGCGCCCGGGCCGGCCCAGTTGCGTCCGTATCCACGCCGCCGCCGCCCGCGTCCGTATCCGCGACGGAGCCCGCGCCGGCACCGAAGTCGCCGCCCGGGCCGGGCCCCCTCCACGGCGCCACGCACGCCGCCGCCGCACCCGGGACGCCGCCCGCGCCCTCCGGGGTGTCGCCCCGCCACGGGGCCACACACAGCACCGCGTGCAGCCCGTCCGCGTTCGGGCCGAGGGCAACACGGAGCGCTGCCACCGCCATGTCGCGCTGCCAGCCGCGCCCCGCGGTGAGCACGGCCCGGAACTCCCGGGACAGGTCCGCGCCCGCCTTCGCCTCGTCGGCCAGCAGCGCCCCGATGCGGGCCGCGACCTCCATGGCCGCGGCGAGCTGCTCCGGGGTCGGGCCCGGCTCCGCGTCCAGCAGCCATACGTAACCGTGCACGACCCCCCGATGGCGCACCGGCAGGCAGATCCGGCCCCGGAAGACCCCCGCGTCCGGCGCCGCGGGGATCCGTACCGGAGCGGTCGCGCGGGCGATCCCGAAGCCTTCGAACCAGGCCCGCACCGCCGCCGTCGACTGCCGGGTGAGGATCGAGCGGGTCCTGACCGGGTCCATGGCGAGGTCGTCGTCGCTGTCGTGGGCGCCGAAGGCGATCAGCCGGAAATCCCGGTTCTCCAGGGTCGCGGGAGCGCCCAGCAGCGCCGAGATCTCATCGACCAGTTCCTGATAGTCACCCTGCACCCGGCCATTCTCGCATCCCTTCAGACATATGTCTGAGATCCCGGACACGGATGCGTGACAGCTGTCGATGGCAGACGATCGGAGCGATCCTTAGATTTCACGGTGGTTCTCCGCGCCGTTCCCGGTTCGTTCGGTTTCGGCCCCCCTCAACCCCTGTTCCGTGGAGGTGCCCCGTGCTGGGTCCCGTGATCCTTGCCGCGTCGCGCAGCGACAGGATGCGTCGTGTCGTCTGTGCTGCCCCGGGCACCAAGCAGGTCGTCGGCCGGTTCATCGCCGGTGAGACGGTGGAGCAGGTCGTCCCGGTCATCGAGGACGCCACCGGCAAGGGCCTCGAGGTCACCCTCGACGTGGTGGGCGAGGACATCACCACCCGCGAGCAGGCCTTCGCCGCCCGCGACGCGTACCTGGACCTGATCGAGCACCTCAAGGAGCTCGGCCTCGGCACGAAGGCCGAGATGTCGGTCAAGCTGTCCATGTTCGGCCAGTCCCTGGAGGGCGGCCACGAGCTGGCGCTCGCCAACGTCCGCCCGGTCGTCGAGGCCGCGGCCGCGATCGGCACCACGGTCACCCTCGACGCCGAGGACCACACCACCCTCGACTCGATGTTCGCCATCCACGACGAGCTGCGGAAGGACTTCCCGCAGACCGGCTGCGTCATTCAGGCGTACCTGTTCCGTACCGAGGAGGACGCCCGCCGTCTCGCCGCGAACGGCAGCCGGGTCCGTATCGTGAAGGGTGCGTACAAGGAGCCCGCCTCCGTCGCGATCCAGGACAGGGCCGAGATCGACAAGGCGTACGTCCGCATCCTGAAGATCCTGATGGAGGGCGACGGCTACCCGATGATCGGGTCCCACGACCCGCGCCTGATCGCCATCACTCAGGAGCTCGCCCGCCGCGCCGGGCGCAAACTGGACGAGTACGAGTTCCAGATGCTGTACGGGATCCGCAGCGACGAGCACCTCCGGCTCGCGGCCGAGGGGCACCGGATGCGTGTCTACACCGCGTACGGCACCGACTGGTACGGCTACTTCATGCGCCGTCTCGCCGAGAAGCCGGCCAACCTGCTGTTCTTCGTCCGCTCGATGATCACCAAGAACTGACGCCGGGTGGGCGGCAGCTGTCGGCACCCGGGTGCGAAGGTCAAGCCCTGACCGCCGCCCAACATATGTACACGACTTCGGCTCTCGCGGGCTGGAGTCCGGGATTCACTCGGAAGAGGTAGCTCATGGACGCTGTGACCCAGGTCCCCACCCCCGTCAACGAGCCGGTGCACGGCTACGCCCCAGGCTCCGCCGAGCGCATCCGCCTCGAGGCCAAGCTCAAGGAGCTGGCCGAGAACCCCATCGACCTCCCGATGACCATCGGCGGCGTGCAGCGGATGGGCGGCGGCGAGCGTTTCGACGTCGTGCAGCCGCACAACCACAAGGCTGTCCTCGGTACGTACGCGAACGCCACCGCCCAGGACGCCCAGGACGCGATCGACGCCGCCCTCGCCGCGGCCCCGGCCTGGCGCGCGATGGCCTTCGACGACCGCGCCGCGATCATCCTGCGCGCCGCCGAGCTGCTGTCCACCACGTGGCGCGAGACGCTGGCCGCGTCCACCATGCTCGGCCAGTCAAAGACCATCCAGCAGGCCGAGATCGACACCCCCTGCGAGCTCATCGACTTCTGGCGCTTCAACGTGCACTTCGCGCGCCGGATCCTCGCCGAGCAGCCGGTCGCCAACTCCACCGGCGTGTGGAACCGCAGCGACCACCGTCCGCTGGAGGGCTTCGTCTACGCGATCACCCCCTTCAACTTCACCGCGATCGCCGGCAACCTGCCGACCGCGCCCGCCCTGATGGGGAACGTGGTGGTCTGGAAGCCGTCCCCGACCCAGACGCACGCCGCGGTCCTGCTCATGCGGCTTCTCGAGGAGGCCGGTCTGCCCAAGGGCGTCATCAACCTCGTCACCGGTGACGGCCTGGCCGTCTCCGAGGTCGCCCTGGAGCACCCGGAGCTCGCCGGTATCCACTTCACCGGCTCGACGAAGACCTTCCAGTACCTGTGGAAGACCGTCGGCAACAACATCGAGAAGTACAAGGGCTACCCGCGTCTCGTCGGCGAGACGGGCGGCAAGGACTTCGTCGTCGCGCACCCGTCCGCGGACCGCGCGATCCTGAAGACCGCCCTGACCCGTGGCTCGTTCGAGTTCCAGGGCCAGAAGTGCTCGGCGTCCTCGCGTGCGTACATCCCCGCCTCCATCTGGAACTCCGGTTTCAAGGAGGAGTTCGCGGCCGAGGTCGACGGCATCACCATGGGTGACGTCACCGACCTGACGAACTTCGCCGGCGCCGTCATCGACGAGCGCGCGTTCGCGAAGAACAAGGCCGCGATCGACCGCGCCGCCGGCGACCCGACCTGCACGATCGTCGCGGGCGGCACGTACGACGACGCGGTCGGCTACTTCGTCCGCCCGACCGTCATCGAGTGCACCGATCCGGAGAACGAGGTCTTCACGACCGAGTACTTCGGCCCGATCCTCGCCGTCCACGTCTACGAGGACGATCAGTTCGACGCGATGCTGGCCCAGATGGAGTCCGTCTCGGCGTACGCCCTGACCGGCGCGGTCATCGCCCAGGACCGCGCCGCGGCCGCCGACGCGATGGAGAAGCTCCGCTTCGCCGCGGGCAACTTCTACATCAATGACAAGTCGACCGGTGCCGTGGTCGGCCAGCAGCCGTTCGGCGGCGGCCGCGCCTCTGGCACCAACGACAAGGCGGGCGCCGCGTCGAACCTGATGCGCTGGACCTCGACCCGCTCCATCAAGGAGACCCTGGTCCCGCCGACCGACTACCGCTACCCGCACATGGGCTGACCAGCCCCTCCCTGTGACCCCGCCCCCGCTCCGGCCCTCACGCCGGCCCGGGGGCGGTTCACGTTCCGTGAGAAGACCCCGATTGACTTCGGAACACACTCCGAACTAACCTGGAGGTATGGCTACGCCCACGGTCTCCTTCTCCGAGCTGTCGAAGAACTCCAAGCGGGTTGCCGACACTCTCGACGCGTCCCATCGCGTCCACATTACGCGCCGCGACGGCGAGGACCTGTATCTCACGACTGCTCGGCATGACCGGCACCGGGAGGAAACCGCGGACGTCACTGCCCGGATCCTGGCCGCGCTCATCAGCAGCGACGACGGAGCCCGCGCGATAAGAGAGGCTCTGCCCCGCGTCTTCCACTGGGTGCGGCATTTGTCTGCGGACGAAACCAGGCAGCTCGTGCTCGAGCTCATCGACGCCACGCGCGACGCAGCCGAGCTGGATGTGCACGCCGGCCTGCACCGGGTCATCGTCGAATGGCGGGCGACCGCCCGGATCCTCGCAGACCCGGCGCTGACCGAGCAGCTGACGCGCGAGCTGCCCGACGAAGATCACGGCGAAGTGACCGCGCCGTGAATGTCCGCCGAAGTCGATACGGGTGAGGCGCTTGCAGCGGAACTCCGTGGGAGCCGGTGACCACCGTGCCTCCGGGCCGACCTCCAGCACCCCGAAGCGCTTGCCGCGGTAGCCGGCCGGCCGGCCGACCCAGCAGACGTCCGGATCGCGGTTCTCCTCGTGCAAGGCGAAGGGGTGGTGGGCCGTCAGGTCCCGGACGAGACCTGAGGACGTGGTCAGGTCGAGCGGGGGATGGACCGGCGGCCAGTGACCCCGGCGCAGCAGAACCCGCAGCGTCAGGGCGTCCTCGTCGCCGAGGCGGCGGACCCGGGTGATGTCGGGGGTCCGTACGGCGGCGAAGCCGTCCAGTCGAAGGTCCTCTCAGACGGCGAGAAGGGGCCAGGCGGGGGACGTGCCAAGGACGAGACCGTCGAGGCGGTCCGCGCCCCGGATCGAGCGGTGGATACGGACGAGCCGCGGCACGCCGACGGCGCGGGCGAGCTTGGCGGTCTTGGACATGCGGGGGACTGTGTCAAGAGCGGCCCACGGCCGGCACTTGAGTTTGCGGCCGGCTCCGGAACCGCGATTCACTGCCGTGGCGTAGTGGCGTAGTGGCGCAGGCCGCGCCGGGCGGAGCCCAGTTCGAGGCCGGCCTGACGGCGGTGCGGGCGCGGCTCGGTGCCGCCCCCGCGCCTGGGAGAGTGGGGGCATGACTGAGGCCCCGCGTACTGAGCTTCTGCGTACCGCACATACCTTTGAGCTGACCCCGGCTGCCCTCCGGGAGATCCGCGCTCTGCTGATCGCCGCGTTCGAGGGCGACTTCGGTGACCAGGACTGGGACCACGGGCTGGGCGGCGTCCACGCGTTCATACGGGACACGCGCGGGCTCGCCGCGCACGGCAGTGTGATCCAGCGCCGGGTGCTGCACCGGGGGCGGTCGTACCGCGTCGGCTACATCGAGGCGGTCGGCGTGCGCGCCGACCGCCGCCGGCAGGGGCTGGGCGGACGGGTCATGGACGCGCTGGAGCAGGTGATCGACGGGGCGTACGAACTGGGGGCGCTCTCGGCGTCCGACGACGGCGCCGCGCTCTACACCGCCCGTGGCTGGCAGCTCTGGCCCGGCCGGATCGCCGCGCTCGGACCGGACGGCATCGTGCCGCTGCCGGACGAGGAGGACTCCACCTACGTCCGTCCGCCGACGGGCGGGGCCCTCCCGGACCCCGCCTCGGAGCTGATCTTCGACTGGCGCGACGGGGACCTGCTGTAGGAGGTACGGTCAGCCGCTGCGGCCTCCCCGGTACTCCTCGGCGCCGGTGAGGATGTCCCGCTTGACCCTGTACCAGCCCAGCAGGCCGCCGATCGGAGCGGCGACCGCGGCGCCGATCAGGATGGCCGTGACGTTCGCTCCCCACCTCACCGCACAGGCCGTGACCGTGCCACTCACCAGCATGGCCGCCAGCGCGCCCCACAGCTGCTTGCGGTAGCCGCGGCTGAGGAAGAGCCACCGGCCCGGCGCCTCGGGCGGGGCGTCGATCGCCGCCGCCGGACCCGCGCTCGCCGCCTTCGGGCGCTTGAAGTACTGGAAGTACAGCCACTGGCCGCAGACTTCCCAGCCCTCGGGGGCGAGGTCCGCCGCCACCGCGCTTCGGTCGTGGATTCTTGTGACCTCGCGCCGGTACTCCCAGCGCATCGCGGCCCCCGGCTCGCGACGGCTCACGAAGCGGCCGAGCCGGTCGATGCGCTCGACCTCCCAGCCCTCGTCCCCGTACGCGTTGAGGTGCTTGCGGTCGACGTAGATGTCGGCGGCCCACTTCCAGGTCTCCGCCTCGGCGGTCGGCTCTTCGGCCGGTGACGCTCCGCCGGCCAGCCGGGCCGCGAACTCCTCGACCGGACCGAACTCCTCCTGCGCGGCTGCCCCGGTCTCGGCGAGGTAGCCGTTGAGTTCGGCGACGGTCGCCGCCACATCCAGCCCCTCCATACCCCCCTTCCGCAAAGCGGCGGCGAGTGCGTCGAAGTAGTCGGTGGTCTCGGTCATGACGTTCCCCCTGTGGTCAGCATCGACGTGACGGCCGTGTGGAACTCCAGCCAGGACGCCCCCTGTTCGGCCCGCGCCCGGCGCCCGGCGTCGGTCAGCCGGTAGTAGCGGCGCCCGGGGCCGCGCTCGGCGGCCCGGAACTCCCCGACGACCAGCCCGGCTTCCTCGAGCCGGTTGAGCACGGGATAGAGCGTCCCGCCCTTGATCTCGCCGAGCCCGGCGGCGGCCAGCGACTTCGAGATCTCGTAGCCGTAACTCTCCCCTTCCGTGAGGCAGGAGAGGACGAGGAGGTCAAGGACGCCCTTGAGCCAGCTGGATCTGCGGTCTGCGGCCATGCATGTATTCCAGCATCACCTAGATAGAAATACAACCTAGCTGGCTACGCGGACCACCATCTTGCCGGTGTTCTGGCCCCGCAGCATGCCGAGGAAGGCGTCCACGGTCCGCTCGAAGCCGTCCACCACCGTCTCGACCGGCGCGATCCGCCCGCTGCGCAGATGCGGCGCCAGGAACTCCTCCAACTCGCCCTGCAGATGGGCGTAGTCGCGGACCAGTACGCCCTCCAGGCGCAGGCTCTTCGCCACGATGTCGAAGAGATTGCGGGGCGCGGCCGGCGGCCGGCCGCCGTTGTACTGGGCGATCGCGCCCACCCAGGCGATCCGGCCGTGGTCGCGCAGGGCGTCGATGGCGCCCGCCAGGTGATCCCCGCCGACGTTGTCGACGTACGCGTCGATGCCGTCGGGCGCGGCCTTGGCCAGCAACTCGCCGACCGGGCCGTCGTGGTAGTCGAAAGCCGCGTCGAAACCGAGCCGGCCGGTCAGGTGCCCGACCTTCGCCGCGGAACCCGCGCTGCCGACGATCCGCCCGGCTCCCAGCAGCCGGGCGATCCGGCCGGCGGCGGTGCCCACCCCGCCCGCCGCGGCCGAGATGAAGAGATCCTCGCCGGGCTGGAGGCGCAGCGTGCGGGTGAGGGCGACGTACGCGGTGAGTCCCGTGCCGCCGAGGATGCTCAAGTACGCGGAGAGCGGCACTCCTTCGTACGGGGTGATCCTGCGGGTGCCGTCCGCACCGGGGGTGACGAGCGCGTGCGTGCGCCAGCCCTGGCGGTGGAAGACGAGGTCGCCCTCCTTGAGGGCGGGGGAGCGGGAGTCCAGGACCCGGCCGAGGGAGCGGCCCTCCAGCGGGGTGTTCAGCTCGAAGTCGCCGTCCATCATCTCGCGGTGGTACGGGTCCACGGAGAGGTGGAGGTTCTCCACCAGGGCCGTGCCGGGCGCGGGGACCGGGAGTGGCGACTCGACGAACGAGAAGTGGCCGGGTGTCGGGAACCCATGGGGGCGGGCGACTTGGTGCACGGCGATTACGCGGGTGGTCGTCATGCCGACGACCGTAGGAAGGAATCCCGCGGCCGGGCACTCGGTTGCCCTCATGGAAGGTCCGGCATCCATGAACACTGCTCATAGAACGAGGTGAGAGGCCCGTGGCCGATCTGGCGCCGCACGAACTGCGGATACTCGTGGCCGTCGAGAGCGAGGCCGGCTTCACGGCCGCCGCCGCGCTCGGCCTGACCCAGTCCGCGGTGTCGCACTCGGTGCGGAGCAGCGAAGCCAAACTCGGAGCGGTGCTCTTCGAGCGGAGCAGGCGGGGCGCCCGCCCCACGGCAGCCGGTACCCGGACCGTCGCCCACGCCCGCCGCATCCTCCGGCTGCTGGACGTCATGGCCGCCGAGGCGCGCGGCGCGGAGAGCGGCACCGTCGCCGGGCCGCTGCGTATCGCCGCCTTCCGCAGCGCGGCGCTGCACCTGCTCCCCTCCGCACTCGAACGGCTCACCGCACGCCACCCCGCCCTCCGGCCCGAGGTCAGGGTGGTGCGCGAGCTGGGCCGGGGCGCGGCCGGCGAGGTCGCCGACGGCCGTGCCGACCTGGGCATCGCCACCATCGGCACCTCCTCGCCGATACCGCCCGAGCTGGTCGGCGGCGTACTGATCGAGGAGCCGTACGCGCTGGTCCATCGCACCGGACACCCCGACCCGCGCTCGCTGCCGCTCGTCGACTGGGCCGAGAACTGCACGTCGTACACCCGGCGGTGGTGGGCCGAGCAGGACTGGCTCCCGCGCGCGACCGTGGAGGCCGAGGACGACGGGGTCGTGCTGTCCATGGTGGAACGCGGGCTGGGCATGGCGATCATGCCGGCGCTCTCCCTGACCGGAGCACCGGACGGAATCGAGATCACCGATCTCGGACCGGAGCGCCCCACCCGTTCAGTGGGCTACGTCACCACCCCTGAGCAGGCCCGGACGGCCGCCGTCCGCGCCCTCATCCGGGAGCTGAGATCCCTCGCCGTCTCAGATAGTAGGAAGTCCGAGTAATTGTGAGACAGACAGCCGGTACTGACTTAGCTTTGTAGAAGCCGAACGTCTCGCTCGATCCAGCGAATGGCGGTCGTGAGTCCGTGCCCCCGTGCAGGCAACCCCTGCGGCACGCTCCCCGCCCCTTCCGGCGCCTCGAAATCATCTTCGTGATCTCAAGGAGTCGATCACCATGCCCGAGACGACCCTCCGCCGCCGCGTCCGCCATACCCCCCGTACGAGCGAGACCGAGCGCAAGAACGCCGCCGCCGCCCTGCAGCGAGCCCTCGACCGCAGGGACAACGGCGGCTCCACCGGCCACTGACCGGCCTACTGACCCCGCTTCACCTCGAAGTAGTCGATGCGCTCGCCGCTCTCGGCGAGCGCGGACACCTTCAGCTTCGGTGCCGCGCAGGCCTCCGCCTCCACCGCGAGGAACGAGAAGCCGCGACGCCACGCTCTCCGTCTGCGTCAGGAACTGGTCCCACACCCGCGCGTCGTACGTGTCCGACTCCTTGCCCAGCCCGCTGCTGTCCGCGTAGCAGATGTCGCCCGCGGCAGATGGAAGGACGGGTTCTGCCCCCAGTATCAACTGGTCGTTGCTGAGGGCGTGGTAGCTGACGCCCTGGTCGCCGAAGGCCGTGAAGACGAACGTCTCCGGCCGGGCGGGCGCGGTGCGGAACGAGCCGATGGTGCTGATGCGCGACGCGTCCGCCGGGTCGAAGCCGTCGTGGCCGACCCCGTAGTAGTACGTCGTGCCGGGCTTCAGCCCGTCCAGGGCGACATGCGGATAGAACTGGTCGACCGCGGGCTGCTTCCGGGACAGCGACGGCGTGTGCAGCGCGCGCACCTCGGCCTCGATTTTCCGGCTCAGCTCCCACGGCTTGAGCCCCACCCGCAGGTACGGCTGCTTCACCGCCAGCGGCACCTGCCAGGAGACCCGCATCTGGGTCTTGGGGTCGGCGCCGAAGGCGAGATGCCGGCCGAAGGGCGCGACGAGCGAATCGTCGACGCCGGCGGTCGCGGGGGCCGTGTGCAGGGTGGGGGCGCGCCGAAGCGTGGGAGTCGCGGCGCCGGCCGGGGAGGCACTGCCGAGCAGCAGCCCGCCGCCCGCCGCGGTGCCGGCCAGCACGCGACGCCGGGACAGCTTCGTCCGCAGATACTCGAGCTGCTCCGGCATGCTCATGCGGCGAGCTGCTCGGGGATGCCCATACGTGGGGTAGGGGTATCGGTCACGGCTCTTGAACTTGCCAGTAACTTCCGACTGCGCGCCATGCGCGGGATGAACGAAGTTCAACGAATCTCCGGCCGATCCGGCGTCCCGAATGGCGGACAGCACATGTCATTCACTGGGACGCGGAGTAGGGTGCCGACATGTCTCGCAGCCTCAATCTCGCAGTGATCCCCGGTGACGGCATCGGCCAGGAAGTCGTGGCTCAGGGCCTGAAGGTCCTTGCCGCGGTGCTCCCGCAGGATGTGAAGCTGGAGACCAAGGAGTACGACCTCGGCGCGCGGCGCTGGCACCGCACCGGAGAGACCCTCCCGGACGCGGAGCTCGACGCCCTCAAGCAGCACGACGCGATCCTGCTCGGCGCGATCGGCGACCCCTCGGTCCCCTCCGGCGTCCTCGAGCGCGGGCTGCTGCTGAAACTGCGGTTCGCCTTCGACCACTTCATCAACCTGCGCCCGTCGAAGCTGTTCCCCAACACTGCGACTCCGCTGGCCGGCCGCCCCGACATCGACTTCGTCGTCGTCCGCGAGGGCACCGAGGGCCCGTACACCGGCAACGGCGGCTCGCTGCGCACCGGCACCCCCGCCGAGGTCGCGACCGAGGTCAGCGTCAACACCGCGTACGGCGTGGAGCGGGTCGTCCGCGACGCGTACGAGCGGGCCAACGCCCGCCCCCGCAAGAAGCTGACGCTCGTCCACAAGAACAACGTGCTCGTGTACGCCGGCCACCTGTGGAAGAACATCTTCGACCGGGTCGGCCAGGAGTACCCCGAGGTCACCACCGACTACCTGCACGTCGACGCCGCGACGATCTTCTTCGTCACTCAGCCCGAGCGCTTCGACGTCATCGTCACCGACAACCTCTTCGGCGACATCCTCACCGACCTCGCCGCCGCCGTCACCGGTGGCATCGGGCTCGCGGCCTCAGGCAACATCAACCCGACGGGCGCCTTCCCGTCGATGTTCGAGCCCGTCCACGGCTCCGCGCCCGACATCGCGGGCCAGGGCAAGGCCGACCCCACCGCGACCGTGCTGTCCGTCGCGCTCCTGCTGCGCCACGTCGGGTACGAGAGCGAGGCGGCCCGGATCGAGGCCGCGGTCGCCGCCGACCTCGCCGAGCGCCAGGGGTCCCGTACGACCGACGAGATCGGCGACGCGCTCGCGGTACGTGTAGCGAGCTGACCCGCGCGAACGTCCCTCAGCCGCCGGGTCACCGAACCCGGCGGCTGTGCTTTGCGGCCGCCGGGTGCCACCATCATCCTGGGCCGCGGATTCGCCGTATCTCCTCCGGACTCCGTCCGGGGGGACCGCCGGGCCCCACAGACGCGATAATCGAACGTGGGCCGCGACATGCGGGAGAAAGCTCGGACGTCCTAGTAGGCGTGAGCGCGGTCCGTCACACACAACCGGTGAAGGACAAGCACTCATGACGACGCCCACGATCGAGCTCAAGCCCTCCTCGCACCCGCTGTCCGACGCGGAGCGCGAGGCGATCCTGGTCAGCCCCGGATTCGGCCGCCACTTCACCGACCACATGGTCACGGTCAAGTGGACGGAAGGCCGCGGCTGGCACGACGCGCAGCTCGTCCCGTACGCGCCGCTGTCCATCGACCCGGCCAACATGACGCTGCACTACGCGCAGACGATCTTCGAGGGCCTGAAGGCCTACCGCCAGCCCGACGGCACGGTGTCGACCTTCCGGCCCGACGCGAACGCGGAGCGCTTCCAGCGGTCGGCCCGCCGCCTGGCCATGCCCGAGCTTCCCGTGGACCTCTTCATCGAGGCATGCGACGCGCTCGTCAACCAGGACAAGGCATGGGTCCCCAGTTCGGGTGAGGCTTCGCTGTACCTGCGTCCCTTCATGTTCGCGAGCGAGGTCGGGCTCGGTGTGAAGCCGGCCAACGAGTACCTCTTCATCGTGATCGCCTCGCCCGCCGGTGCGTACTTCCCCGGCGGCGTGAAGCCCGTCTCGGTGTGGCTCTCGGAGGAGTACGTCCGCGCGGTCAAGGGCGGCACAGGCGCGGCCAAGACCGGCGGGAACTACGCGGCCTCGCTGGTCGCGCAGGCGCAGGCGGCCGAGCACGGTTGCGACCAGGTGGTGTGGCTGGACGCCGTCGAGCACCGCTGGATCGAGGAAATGGGCGGCATGAACCTGTACTTCGTGTACGGCGACCGCATCGTCACCCCCGAGCTCACCGGCTCCCTCCTCCCCGGCATCACCCGCGACTCCCTCCTCAAGATCGCCAAGGACCTCGGCTACGAGGCGGTCGAGGGCCGGATCTCCACCGAGGACTGGAAGCGCGACAACGAGAACGGCACCCTGACCGAGGTCTTCGCCTGCGGCACGGCCGCGGTCATCACACCGGTCGGCTCGGTGAAGTCCGCCCGCGCGAACTGGACCCAGGCCGACGGGCAGCCCGGCAAGGTCACGATGGAGCTCCGCAAGGCGCTGCTGGACCTCCAGACCGGCGCGGCCGAGGACACCCACGGCTGGATGCACAAGCTCGGCTGAGTCGAGCCGCACTTGTACGGAGGCCCGCGCCCGGTTTCCCGGGGCGCGGGCCTCCGCGTTGTCGTCCCCACCCTGAACGCGGGGGTACGGAGTACACCCGCACCGTTCCTCTTGACTGAGCAGGAGTGAGTCTGCTCAGCCGCACGCCCCGAACGGTCTTGGGCGCACTGGTCCCCGGCGTACTCAACCCCGGGGCGGCGACACGATCCTGTGCGTGGTCCGGGTCCGGGAGGTCGGTTCCCTGCGCGATCCGGCCAAATGGGTACGGCCAGAGGCGACGGGGAGGCCCTGAACCATCACTCCGGTGGAGCGGGGGCCCCGCACGCCGGCGCCGTACCCGGCGTCCCAGATCACACGATCACGTTAACCCGGACGGCCCAGGACGCCGCAAGCCCGGAAGCCGACCATCACACGATCGAGTTAAACCGCCCTCGTGCACGCTCCCCGGCAAGCAGCTGACGACCCCCGCGAAGGAGCGGCGGCTTCGCGCCGCGCACCCACGGCGTCCCGGGGCATTCCCCCGGTTTCACACTCGCGGGCATGGCCGGGCCGGAGGCCGTCAGGTGGAAGCCCTGCCCCGGGCCGGCTCCGGCGAGGCCACCGACGGGTCCGGGGCCGGGGCCGTGGCCCCGCGGAGGGTCAGGGCCGCGTAGGCCAGGCCGCCTGCCGCTCCCGAGAGGACGAAGCTGCAGTCCACGCCGCCGGTGAGGGCCAGCAGCGGGCCTTCGTACAGCGGGGTCGAGACCGCGGCCAGGCCGACCGCCGCGCCCAGCGTCCAGGACACGGTGGCGGCGAGGTTCCAGCCGGCGCGGAACCAGTACACGCCGCCCTTCGCGCGCCGGTTGTAGACCTGGAGCGCCTCCGCGTCGTACGTGCCGGCGCAGCGGACGTAACCGATCAGCGTGATCACCGCCCACGGCGTGCCGAGCGCGGTCAGCAGCAGCACGAACGACGTCATCGCGGACCGCGCGTCCCACAGGAAGTGCCCGAGGAAGACGAACGCCGTCGCGACCGCCGCGACGACCAGCGTCGCCCGGGCCCGCGTGGCGCGCGGCAGGATCGCGTCCAGGTCGAGGCCCATGGAGTACAGCATCAGGCCCGCGTTGCCGACCGAGCCGGCCGAGGCCGCCAGCACCAGCGGCAGCAGGTACCAGGCGGGAGCGGCGTCGACCAGCGGGCCCGCGTAGTCCGTGGCCGCGCCCGCCGCGAGGGCGGTGAAGGTGCCGAAGAGCTGGGGGATCAGCAGACCCAGGAACAGACCGAGGCAGGTGGCGCGCAGCACCGTGCGCGAGCTGTGGCGGCGCGGCGAGATGTAGCGGGTGTAGTCGCCGAGCAGGGTGATGAAGGCGATGGGGCCGCTGAGGCCGGCGGCGACGGCGGACAGCAGCCAGGTCGGCCAGAAGCCGCCGAGGAGGTATGGCGTGTCGGCGGGCGGGGCCGTGGTGAAGTCGCCGGAGTACGCGAGTAGGCCGAGGAGCAGCAGCACCGTCATGGCGACGGCCAGCACCCGGCTGAGCCGGAGCAGCAGCCGGTAGCCGTACACCGCGGCGAAGACCGTACACGCGGCGAGGAGGGTGTAGACGACCACGACGGCCGGGGCGTCGGTGGAGGTGCCGAAGAGGCGGGCCAGCGTGCCGACGATGACGTCGCCGCCGATCCACAGGGTCAGGGCGGTGTACCCGAGGGAGAGCAGCAGGCCGACGACCGACCCGATGAGTCGGCCACGTACGCCGAACTGTGCGCCGCTGGAGGTGGAGAGATTGGTGCCGGTACGCAGCGAGACCAGCGCGAGCGGGGCGGTCAGCAGGGTGCCGACGACCGTGCCCGCGACGACGGAGGTCACGGCGGGCCACAGGCCCAGCCCGAAGGACACCGGCAGCCAGCCGAAGATGATCACGCCGAGGCACAGGTTCGAGCCGAGGAGGATCGAGACGAGGTCGCGCGGTCCGCTGGTGCGCTCCTCGTCGGGGATGGTGTCGACTCCGCGCTGTTCGATCGGCATACGGCGCTCCCTGCTTCGGCCGGCGACTATTTGAGTGACGCTCAATGTGACCTATGGCAAGGTGGTAGGTCAATCTTTCGGTGACATTAATCAAGAGGTTAGAGTGATGCTCTAACGCTCAGGGAGGTGGAACGGCGTGCGGCTGACCCCTACGGAACGCGACCGGCTTCTGCTGTTCGGAGCCGCGGAACTGGCGCGGGCGCGCCGGGCCCGGGGACTGCGGCTCAATGTGCCGGAGGCCACCGCGCTGATCGCCGACGCCGTCTGCGAGGCGGCCCGCGACGGGCGGCGCCTCGCGGAGGCGATCGAGGCGGCGCGCAATGTCCTCGGCCCCGACGACGTCCTGCCGGGCGTCGCGGACGTGGTCACCGAGGTGCATGTGGAGGCCGTCTTCGACGACGGCTCGCGGCTCGCGGTCGTCTCGGCGCCCATTCGCGGCGGCGGCCTGGGTGACGACGCGCCCGGCGCGGTGCTGCCCGCCCCCGCGACGCCCGAGCCGGAGCCGGCCGTACGCCTGACCGTACGGAACACCGCGGCTGTCCCGGTCAGCGTGACCTCGCACTTCCACTTCTTCGAGGCCAACCCGCGCCTCGACTTCGACCGGTCCGCGGCCTACGGCATGCGGCTGAACGTGCCCGCCGGAGCCTCCTTCCGCTTCGATCCCGGCGGCGAGGCAGAGGTCGGCCTCGTCCCGATCGGCGGCGCCCGGATCGCGATCGGATTCGCGGGCCTGGTCGACGGGGAACTGGACGCGCCCGGCGCGCAGGAAGAAGCCCTGCGCAGGGCTGCGGCCTGCGGATACCTGGGAGCCGAGCGATGAGCGCGGCCCCGCGCCGCGCCACGGACGTCGCGCGCCCGACGCCGCGCGGCGCCACCGTCACGCCGAACGCCCACCCCGACCACGCGCACGAGCTGGAGGTCCGCTCATGACTGGCATCGATCCGTACGAGTACGCCGCCGTGCACGGGCCGCGCGCCGGAGACCGGGTCAAGCTCGGTGACTCCGGGCTGACCGTCCGGGTCGAGTCCGACGCCCAGAAGCCCGGTGACGAGTTCCTGGCCGGCTTCGGCAAGACCGCCCGCGACGGACTGCACCTCAAGGCCGCCGCCGTCCGGGACACCTGCGACGTCGTCATCAGCAACGTGCTGGTCATCGACGCCGTACAGGGCATCCGCAAGGTCTCGATCGGCATCCGGGAAGGCCGGATCCACGCCATCGGGCGGGCCGGCAACCCGGACACCCTCGACGGTGTCGACGTCGTGGTCGGTACGGGCACGAGCATCGTCTCCGGCGAGGGCCTGATCGCCACCGCCGGAGCCGTCGACACCCATGTCCACCTGCTCTCGCCGCGGATCATGGAAGCCTCGCTCGCCTCCGGGGTCACCACGATCGTCGGCCAGGAGTTCGGCCCGGTCTGGGGCGTCGGCGTCAACTCGCCGTGGGCCCTGCGCCACGCCTTCAACGCCTTCGACGCCTGGCCGGTCAACATCGGCTTCCTGGCGCGCGGTTCGTCCTCGGACGCGGCCCCGCTGGTCGAGGCACTCGCCGAGGGCGGCGCGTCCGGCTTCAAGGTGCACGAGGACATGGGCGCGCACACCCGCGCCCTGGACACCGCGCTGCGGGTCGCCGAGGAGCACGACGTACAGGTCGCCCTGCACAGCGACGGCCTGAACGAATGCCTCTCCGTGGAGGACACCCTCAAGGTCCTCGAAGGCCGGACGATCCACGCCTTCCACATCGAGGGCTGCGGCGGCGGACACGTCCCCAACGTCCTGAAGATGGCCGGCGTCCCGAACGTCATCGGCTCCTCGACCAACCCCACCCTGCCCTTCGGCCGGGACGCGGTCGCCGAGCACTACGGGATGATCGTCTCCGTCCACGACCTCAAGCCCGACCTGCCCGGCGACGCCGCCATGGCCCGCGACCGCATCCGGGCCGGGACCATGGGCGCCGAGGACGTCCTGCACGACCTGGGCGCGATCGGCATCACCTCCTCCGACGCACAGGGCATGGGGCGCGCGGGCGAGACCGTACGCCGGACCTTCGCGATGGCCGGGAAGATGAAGGCCGAGCTGGGCCCGATGGAGGGCGACGGACCGGCCGACGACAACGGGCGCGTGCTGCGCTACATGGCCAAGCTGACCATCAACCCGGCGATCGCCCACGGCCTCGCGCACGAGATCGGCTCGATCGAGGTGGGCAAGCTCGCCGACATCGTGCTGTGGCGGCCGCAGTTCTTCGGCGCCAAGCCGCAGCTCGTACTGAAGTCGGGCTTCCCGGCGTACGGAGTGACGGGCGACCCCAACGCCGCCACCGACACCTGCGAACCGCTCGTCCTGGGCCCGCAGTTCGGGTCGTACGGCGCGACCGCCGCCGATATCTCCGTCGCCTTCGTCTCGGCCGCCGCGGCCGCGCTCGAAGGAGACCGGATGCCCACCCGAAGGCGGCGGGTCGCCGTCCGCGGCACCCGCGGCATCGGCCCGTCCGACCTTGTCCTCAACTCCCGTATCGGAGCGGTGGGCGTAGACGGCCGCAGCGGACTGGTCACCCTCGACGGCGACCCGGTCCGCTCCGAACCGGCGGACTCCGTCTCCCTGAACCGTCTCTACTTCCTCTGACCGCGACCGTGACAGCGACAAGGACCCGACCCATGAGCACTCCCGCCGCCGACGGCCTCCGTATGCCCCCCGAGTGGGCTCCGCACGAGCGCACCTGGATGGCCTGGCCCGGCCCCAACCCGACCTTCACCAACGACGACGAACTCGCCGAGGCCCGCCACGCCTGGGCGGCTGTCGCCCGCGCCGTGCGGCGCTTCGAGCCGGTCACCGTCGTCGTGGGCCCCGGCCAGAGCGAGGGCGCCCGCGAGCTCCTCGGCCCGGACATCGAGCTGGTCGAGCGTGATCTCGACGACGCCTGGATGCGGGACATCGGCCCGACCTTCGTCACCGACGGAAACGGCCGGCTGGCCGCCGTCGACTGGACGTTCAACGGCTGGGGCGCGCAGGCCTGGGCCCGCTGGGGACACGACTCCAAGATCGCCCGGCATGTCTCCGACCTGGCCGGCACCCCTACGTACAGCACGCCCCTGGTCAACGAGGGCGGCGCCATCCACACCGACGGCGAGGGCACCGTACTGCTGACGGACACCGTCCAGCTCGGAGCGGGCCGCAACCCGCACTGGTCCCGCGAGCAGGTCGAGGCCGAGATCCACGCCCACCTCGGCACGACCAAGGCGATCTGGCTGCCGCACGGCCTGTCCGGCGACTACGGCACGTACGGCACCCAGGGCCACGTCGACATCGTCGCGGCCTTCGCGAAGCCCGGAGTCGTGGTCGTGCACAGCCAGCAGGACCCGGCCCACCCCGACTACGAGCGGTCCAAGGAGTACGCGGCCCTGCTGCGCACCGCGACCGACGCCAAGGGACGCCTGCTGGAGGTCGTGGAGATACCCGCGCCGACCGTACTGAAGGACGAGGACGGCGAGTGGGTCGACTACTCGTACATCAACCACTACCTGTGCAACGGCGGCGTGGTGCTCTGCGCCTTCGACGACCCGCGGGACGAGATCGCCGCCGGGATCTTCCGACGTTTGTTCCCCGAGCGGACGGTGACGCTGGTTGACGCCCGTACGATCTTTGCCGGGGGTGGCGGCATCCACTGCATCACCCAGCAGCAGCCGAAGGTGTGACCGAGGGAGCGAGAAGATGACGGCCGGTCCGGCCCGCGCGCGGAGGAACGCGCCGCCGCGCGAGGAAGTGCTGGCCGCCGCCATGGCCACCATCGCCGAACGCGGCCTGGACGGGCTCACCATGGCCGGTCTGGGCCGCGAGGTCGGGATGAGCAGTGGCCACCTGCTCTACTACTTCCGTTCCAAGGACGAGCTGCTCCTGCAGACCCTGGAGTGGAGCGAGGCACAGCTCGGAGCGGAGCGGCGCGCCCTGCTGTCCCGGCCCGCCACGGTCCGCGAGCGGCTGGACGCGTACGTCGATCTGTACGTGCCCGACGGTCACCGCGATCCGCACTGGACGCTCTGGCTCGAGGTCTGGAACCGCTCCCAGAACGCCGACGCCGAGGCACGCGCCCGCCAGGCCGCGATCGAGGGCGCGTGGCACCGCGATCTGGTGGCCCTGCTCGCCGAGGGCGTCTCGCGCCGGGAGTTCCGCGGCGTCGACGCCGAGCGCTTCGCGGCGCGCACGCGGGCGCTGCTCGACGGCTTCAGCATCCATGTGGCAATCGGACTGCCGGGCCTGGACCGCGACCAGATCCTCGCTCACGTACGGGAGTTCCTCGACGATTCGCTCCCGCCGACCGCATCGTGAGACCGCGTCCCAAATGCGGGGGACGTATGGCAGACTGCCCGCGTGCTTGCGTTCGCCATGATTATGGGAAGCAGCGCGCCGGTCCGCAGTGGCCGCTGAACCGTGGACGACCCCCCGCGGCAGTGGACACCGTGCCTCAGACCCGCGCGCAGACCTCTCGCACCCGCGAGAGGTTTTTTCGTTTTCCGGACCCCATCCCGGCCGGAGGCGAGAAGCGCGCGATGATGGGGGCAAGTGGAGCCAGCTGTTTACGGAGCCACTCATCCGACAGGAGTCAGATCAGCATGACGACGACAGAGGCCACCGCCACCGACGATGGGTTCCATGTCTTCGACACCACCCTGCGCGACGGCGCCCAGCGCGAGGGCATCAACCTCACCGTCGCGGACAAACTGACGATCTCACGGCACCTGGACGACTTCGGCGTGGGCTTCATCGAGGGCGGCTGGCCCGGCGCCAACCCCCGTGACACCGAGTTCTTCGCCCGTGCCCAGGCCGAGATCGACTTCAAGCACGCCCAGCTCGTCGCCTTCGGCGCCACCCGCCGCGCCGGCGGCAATGCCGCCGAGGACCCCCAGGTCAGAGCGCTCCTCGAATCCGGCGCACCGGTGATCACGCTGGTCGCCAAGTCCCACGACCGTCATGTGGAGCTTGCGCTGCGCACCACCCTCGACGAGAACCTGGAGATGGTCCGCGACACTGTCTCGTACCTGCGCGAGCAGGGCCGCCGGGTCTTCGTCGACTGCGAGCACTTCTTCGACGGATACCGCGCCAACCCCGAGTACGCCAAGTCCGTCGTACGCACCGCCTCCGAGGCCGGCGCCGACGTCGTCATCCTCTGCGACACCAACGGCGGCATGCTGCCCGCCCAGGTGCAGGCCGTCGTCGCCACCGTCCTCGCCGACACCGGCGCCCGCCTGGGCATCCACGCCCAGGACGACACCGGCTGCGCCGTCGCCAACACCCTCGCCGCCGTGGACGCGGGCGCGACCCATGTGCAGTGCACGGCCAACGGATACGGCGAGCGGGTCGGCAACGCCAACCTCTTCCCCGTCGTCGCCGCACTGGAGATCAAGTACGGCAAGAAGGTGCTGCCCGAGGGCGCGCTCGCCGAGATGACCCGTATCTCGCACGCCATCGCCGAGGTCGTCAACCTCACGCCCTCGACCCATCAGCCGTACGTGGGTGTTTCCGCCTTCGCCCACAAGGCCGGCCTGCACGCCTCCGCAATCAAGGTCGACCCCGACCTCTACCAGCACATCGACCCCGAGCGCGTCGGCAACACCATGCGGATGCTCGTCTCCGACATGGCCGGCCGCGCCTCCATCGAACTCAAGGGCAAGGAACTCGGCGTCGAACTCGGCGACGACCGCGAACTGGTCGGCCGCGTCGTCGAGCGGGTCAAGGAGCGCGAGCTCAAGGGCTACACGTACGAGGCCGCGGATGCCTCGTTCGAGCTGCTGCTGCGCGAGGAGGCCGAGGGCCGCGCCCGCCGCTACTTCCGCACCGAGTCCTGGCGCGCGATCACCGAGGACCGCCCCGACGGCTCGCACGCCAACGAGGCCACCGTGAAGCTGTGGGCCAAGGGCGAGCGCATCGTCGCCACCGCCGAGGGGAACGGCCCGGTCAACGCACTGGACCGGGCGCTGCGGGTCGGGCTGGAGCCGTTCTATCCGCAGCTGGCCAAGTTCGAGCTGGTCGACTACAAGGTCCGCATCCTGGAGGGCAAGCACGGCACCCAGTCCACGACCCGGGTGCTGATCGCGACGAGCGACGGCCGGGTCGAGTGGTCGACGGTCGGCGTCGCGGACAACGTCATCGCGGCGTCCTGGCAGGCGCTGGAGGACGCGTACACGTACGGCCTGCTCCGCGCCGGGGTCGAGCCCGTGGAGTAACCCCTGCCGGCATGTCCGAAAAGGAACCCTTTCCGGTAGCTTCTAAGTATGAAGACCAGGGTGTTTTCCGCACTGTCCGGTCTGCTGCTCTCGTTCTCGGCGGCCGCCCTCGTGGCGGCGCCGGGAGCACAGGCGGCCACCGGCCCCGAGACAGTGGCCGAAGCCCTCAAGGACGGCCCGGTCTACGTCGACCCGCGCGCCTCGGACCAGCTGTCCCAGGCCGATGCCGACGCCCTGGCGAAGAAGATCGAGGATGCGGACAAGCCGGTCTTCATCGCCGTACTGCCCGAGAACGCCGAATTCCCGGCGGACAGCGTGCTGCCCACCCTGCGCACCGAGACCGGCATCAGCGGCCTGTACGGCGTGCGGCTCGGCGACGGCTTCAACGCCGGGGCCGACCGCGGCGTGATGTCCGGGCAGGCCGTCCGCAATGTCACCGACGCCGTGAAGGCGACCGGACCGGTCGACGCCGAAACCCAGTTGAACAACTTCGTCGACCAGGTACTGCCGCAGATCCGTGGCTCGGCGCCGGCCTCTTGGGACACCGCCTCGCAGGAGGGCGCCTCGACGAGCGCCCTGATCGCGGCCGGCGTGATCGCGGTGGCGGGCGGCGCGGGCGCGTACACCATCGTCCGCCGCAACCGCGCGAAGAAGGCCGAACGCGAGCGCGCGGCCCTCGACAAGCTGCGGGTCGTGGTCGACGAGGACATCACCGCCTTCGGCGAGGAACTCGACCGGCTCGACTTCCACCCCGGTGAACCGGGCGCCGACGACACGATGCGCAAGGACTACGAGCACTCCCTCGACTCGTACGAGAAGTCGAAGTCCCTGATGGCGTCGGCCCAGCGCCCCGACGACGTACGCGGCGTGACCGAGGCCCTGGAGTACGGCCGCTTCTCGCTGGCCGTACTCGCGGCCCGCCGCGAAGGCGCCCCCGTCCCCGAGCGCCGCAGCCCCTGCTTCTTCGACCCGCGCCACGGCCCCTCGGCCGAGGACGCGACATGGGCCCCGGCCGGCGGTACGGCACGTACGGTCCCGGTCTGCGCGGCGGACGCGGTCCGGCTGCGGGAGGGCCACGACCCGATGACCCGCACGGTCGAGACGGCCGACGGCCGCCGCCCGTACTGGGAGGCGGGCCCGGCCTACGGCCCCTGGGCGGGCGGCTACTTCGGCGGCGGCATCCTGCCGGGCCTGCTGATGGGCACGATGCTGGGCTCGATGATGTCGAGCCCGGCGTACGGGTCGGACTACGGCGCCGGTTACGAGGGCGGCGACTACTCCGGTGGCGACTTCAACGCGTCGGACTTCGGCGGCGGCGACTTCGGTGGCGGCGGCGGATTCGACGCGGGCGGCGGGTTCTAGCCGTCGGCTGGTGGGGCGGCGGGGCGAATGGCGGAGCGGATTACGGTCTTACTGCTGAAACTGGGCGACCTGTGACGGTAAGTGATTGATCGCGATCGTTCGGGTATGTTTGTCTCCTGAACATGCCAAACCGCAACTCAAACCTAATGAGGCTCCTCGCCCTCGCGACGGCCGTCACCGCTGCTCTGGTGACGGCCGGTCCGCTGTCCGCCTCCGCCCACTCCGCCGCCACCGGCCAGGCGGCGAGCGGCGGCTCCGGCCCAGCCCCGCTGCACCGCTCCGCCAACGCGCTGCCGGGCCGCTACATCGTGACCCTCAGTGCGACCGCCGACGCGGAGGAGATGGTGGGGCGGCTCGGCGTGAAGTCGCAGTTCATGTACAAGTCGGTCGTGCGCGGATTCGCCGCCGCGCTCACCCCACCGCAACTGCACTCCGTGCGGTGGACCCCGGGAGTCGAGGCCGTCGAGGAGGACGCCGAGGTCTTCGCGCCGAAGCCGGACGGGGGGACGCGTGTACCGGCCTCGTCGTGGGGACTGGACCGGCTCGACCAGCGCAGCCTGCCCCTCGACAGCCAGTTCACGGTGAAGGGCACCGGCCGGGGCGCCACGGCGTACATCATCGACACCGGGATCGACTACTCCCACAGCGAGTTCGGCGGGCGCGCCCAGTTCGGCTACGACGCCATCGGTGACGGGCGGCGCGGCCAGGACTGCCATGGCCACGGCACGCATGTGGCGGGCACGGTCGGCGGCGCGACCTACGGTGTGGCGCGCGAGGCCACGCTGGTGAGCGTCCGGGTGCTCGACTGCCAGGGCGCGGGCAGCCTGTCGGGGGTGATCGCCGGATTCGACTGGGTGGCCGACAACGCCGTACAGCCGTCGGTGCTCAACGCGTCTCTCGGCGGGCCTCGGTCCATCGCGGTGAACAACGCCGCCAATGCCGTGTCGGACCGGGGCGTCCTGCCCGTTGTCGCGGCGGGCAACGAGTCGGCGGACGCCTGCGATGTCTCACCGGCGTCCGCGTCGCGCGTGGTCACGGTCGGCGCGAGCGACTCGCAGGACCAGCAGACAGCCTTCTCCAACTACGGCGAATGCCTGTCGCTCTACGCGCCCGGCGCGTCCATCGTCTCGGCCCAGCGCGGCGGCGGCAGCGTCGCTCTGGACGGTACGTCCATGGCCTCTCCCCACGTCGCCGGGACGGCGCTGCTGTACAAGGCGGCCTACCAGAATGCCGGCCCGGCGACGGTGGCGAGCTGGCTCGTCGCCCAGTCGACGAAGGCTGTGCTGACCAACGTGGGCGAGGGCTCGCCGAACAGCCTCCTGTACAGCGGCGACCTCTGACCATCGGCACGTTCGTGGTCGGCCGCGACGCCCGTCATCGGCCCGCCGCTGGGACGCGAGCCCGCCGGTACGAGCCACCGCCCCGCCGGGCCCCGCGAGGGGGCGGGCCGGGGCGGCGATGCACCATCCCCGTACCCGCCCCGGGGCGGCATCGGCGCCGTCGATCACCCCTGCGGTGCGGACTTGATCGCCGAGACGTCGAACGTCAACTTGACCTTGTCGCTGACCATCACGCCACCCGTTTCGAGCGCCGCGTTCCATGTCAGGCCCCAGTCCGAGCGGAGGATCTCGGCGCTGCCTTCGAAGCCCACGCGCTCGTTGCCGTAGACGTCCGTCGCCGAGCCGTTGAAGTCGAGGTCGATCGACAGCGGGCGCGTCACGTCCTTGATGGTGAGGTCGCCGCTGATCCGGTACTGGTCGCCGCCCAGCTGCTCAGCCGCAGCCGACCGGAACGTCATCAGCGGGAACTGCTCGGCGTCGAAGAAGTCACCGCTGCGCAGGTGGCCGTCGCGGTCCGCGATGCCCGTGTCGATGGAGGCGATCCGGACGTCGATGGAGGCCGCCGAGCGGGACGCGTCGGAGCCGTCCAGGTTCAGCGTGCCCTCGAAGTCGCCGAAGCTGCCGCGCACGTTCGTGACCATCGCGTGACGCACGGTGAAACCGATGCTGGAGTGCGCCGGGTCGATCGTGTACTCGCCGGTCAGGGCGGCCAGGGCGGGGTCCACCTCGAGGGTGGCAGTGGCGGCCGGGGCGTCGGTGTTGGCCTTGCGGTTGAACAGAGCCATGGCTCCTCCTCGGGTTGTCCGGTGTCTCGGTAGAGATTGTTTAACCTTCAACGAGATCCGAAGATAGACCCATCTCGTTCAAAATTCAAGTAACAGTGATTCCGGCGCGCCGGACGCCCTCTTTCGGACGCGCGTAGACATCAGGCACCATCGCTCTGCTCCACCTGCACAGCCGTCCCACCCACAGAGCGGCTGCGTCGCCCAGAACGGCTGCCTAGAACGGCGGGGTCGCCGGGGCCGGTCCCAGCGTCGTCGTGCCCGGGGCCGCGCGGTGGCCCAGTCCCGTGCGGTACGCGTCGAGCGCGGCCTCGGTCCGGCCTGTACGGCGCAGCAGGTCACCCAGCAGCCGGCAGAGGTCGGCCAGGTCGCCCGTCGCCCCGCTCCGTTCCAGCAGGCCGAGCGCCAGCACGTAGTGCTCCTCGGCGGACTCGGTCTCCCCCTGGTCCTCCGCGATCAGGCCGAGCAGCCGGTGCGCCCCGCCCGCGTGCACGGCGCCGTGCCGGTCCCCCAGGTCGAGCAGCGCCGCGAGGAGTCCCGACGCCTCGCCGTGCCGGCCGAGGCGCCGCAGCACATCCGCGAGCTCGACCTCCACCTGGGCGGTGTAGAGCGCTGCGCGCTTGGCCGCCAGCATGTCCCGGGCCGTACGCAACTCCCGTTCGGCCGAATCCAGTTCGCCGTTCTGGGCCTGCACATACCCACGCATCCAGTGGCAGTGCGCGAGGTCGGTGTTCAGCCGCAGCTGCCGGTAGATCGTCTGGGCCTTGGCCAGGGACGCGTCGGCGTCCGCCGTACGCCCCTCGGCGAGAAACGTACGGGCCACCTGGCGGTGCATGCCCGCCACCAGCGCCGGGTCGCTGACCTGCGGCGCGAGTGCGAGGGCGAGCTCCGCCGCGTGCGCCGCCCGGGCATGGGCGCCCATGTCGATGTACGGGCCGATGACGGCGGCGTACAGCAGGACCAGCGCCTCCGGATCGGCCAGCCCGTTCGCGCCGAGCTCGTCGATGGTGGATTCGAGGAGGTAGCAGGCGTACCGCAGCTCTCCGGCGAGGAGGTGGGCGATGGCGCGGCCGCGGATCGCGCGGGCGCGGCGGGGGAGTGGTTCGCCGGACAGGAGGCGCTCGGCAGTCTCGAAGTGGCGCCCCGCGTCGGCGAGTTCGCCGGTCTCCAGCGCGCAGTCACCGAGCCCGAGCAGCGCCTCGGCCTGCTCGGGGGCGAGGTCGAGGTGTTCGGCGTCGGTGAGTAGCCGGCGGTAGCGGACGGCCGCCTCGTCGGCGGCGCCGGTGGCCAGCATCTGCTGGGCGTCGGTGAGGGCGAGCCGCAGTTCGGTGGCCAGATGGGCGGGGCGTCCGGTGGCCAGCTCCTCGTACGACGTGCCGAGGCGCTCGGCGAGGAAGCGCAGCGCGGTCTCGGAGGGTCGCACCTTGCCGGACTCCAGCGTCGATACGTAAGCGGACGTGTACGAGGGATCCGCCAACTGCCGCTGTGTCAGGCCACGTTCGGTACGCAGCCGCTGAACCCGGCGGCCGATCTCGGCCGGTTCGTCCATGGGTACCCCCTGGTCGCTTCAACTCCCCAGTATTCAGGGGCAACCGGCCATTGCGCACGTCCTGTGCACGCCCCTAATTTAAGCAACTCGTTCATCGCGCTTACCCATGCAGTTAACACCCGTTCAGGGGGAGGACTCCGTGCGCTCGACCCTGCGCAGAGCCATGACGACGGCCGGTGTCGCCGCGGCCGTCACCGCCGCACTGGCCGCCGGACCCGGCATCGCGGCCGCCGACCCGGCCCCGCCGTCCGAGGCGAGTCAGACCGACGTGAACCAGACCGACGTGAACCAGGCCGCCGCGAATCAGGCTGGGGCCAAGACGGTCGAGGTCGAGATACCCGGCCCGGAGCACGGCGGAGCCGCCGGATCCGGCCACGCCCACGTCCTGGCCGACGGCCGGGACCGGCCCGCGCCCCGGCTCTCCGCGCGCGAGGCGGCGGCGGACGGCGAGGTCACCAAGGTGATCGACAACGGCTCGACCGCCGACCGGCTGGACGTGGTCGTCATCGGAGACGGCTACACCGCCGCCGAGCTGGCGCAGTTCCACACCGACGCCAAGGAGAAGTGGGCCGAGCTCGCGGCCGTCGAGCCGTACACGACCTACCAGAGCCTCTTCAATGTCTGGACGGTCGACGCGGTCTCCAACCAGTCCGGCGTCTCCGGCGACCCCGACCGCGCCACCGTCCGGGACACCGCCCTCGGCTCGTACTTCTGGTGCGACGACATCGAGCGGCTGCTCTGCGTCGACCAGACCAAGGTCGACTCGTACGTGACCAGGGCCCCGGAGGCCGACCTCGTGATCGTCCTCGCCAACAGCAGCAAGTACGGCGGCGCGGGCTACAACGAGCCCAGCGAGACCCTCGGCTACGAGGGCATCGCCACCGCGTCCGCCGGCAACGAGCGGTCGGGCCAGGTCGCCATCCACGAGACCGGCCACTCCCTGGGCAAGCTCGCCGACGAGTACTTCTATCCCGGCTACCCGGGCTACGAGCAGTACACCGGCCCCGAGCCCGCCGACATCAACGTCTCCACGCTCACCGCCGACCGGATGGCCGCGCAGCACGCCAAGTGGCACCGCTGGCTCGGCGAGGAGTCGCCCGACGGCGGCCCGGTCGGCGCGTACGAGGGCGGCGGCTACTTCGTCAAGGGGCTGTACCGGCCGACCGACAACTCGCTCATGCGCGTCCTCGGCAAGCCCTTCAACCTTCCCGGCGTCGAGGCGATGATCGCCGGCTTCTACCGCCACGCGACGGTCGCCACCGCCGTGACCCCCACCGACCGCACCCTGAGGGCCGGCCACACGGCGAAGGTCGCCGTGCCCCGGCTCGCGGGCGCGGGCGTCCCGTACGCGAAGCAGCTCACGGTCCGCTGGTCGGTGGACGGCAAGGAGATCAAGCGCCTCGCGGGGCGGACCGAGGTCCATGTCTCCGAACTGGCGCTGCGGCTGCTCGACCTCAAGAAGCACAGGCTCTCGGTCACCGTCACCGACCGGACCTCCTCGGTCCGAGACCCGGAGATCGCGAAGACGCTGCGATCGACGGTCTCCTGGACGGTCCGACTCTGACCCACTTGGACTTCCGCGCAGCGGTTGTTGGACTGCCGCTGCCCGGAGCGCTCCACTTCGTTGACGGTGCCATGACCAGGGGGCTACTCAGTCCCCATGTCGCAATCACTCTTCTCCGGCAGGGGGTCCGGGGGTTGTCCCCCGGGAATCAGCAGCCGCGCGGCGTGCGCTCTCGCCGCCGCCTCCTCAGCCGTATTCGCCCTGGCAGGACCGACGTTGCCCGCCTCAGCAGCGGTGGCCGAAGACGCCACCGCCGTCATCGGCTCGCCGCAGCTCGCCGTCACCGTCGCCAAGGACTTCCCGCGCGTCCTCACCTACACCGACCGCGCGAGCGGGTCACAGCTCGCGGGCAGCACCGCGCCGGTCACCGCCGTGGTGCTGAACGGCAAGGCGTACGGCGTCCAGGTCAAGGGCGAGCCGGTCGTCGGCGGATCGAGCGCCCACTACACCCTCGCCCTCCCCGACCTCACCGGCGTCGAGCTGGACGCGGCCCTCTCCGTGTCGGGCCGCACGACCACCTTCAGGGTCACGGCCGTGCGGGACACCGACGCCTTCCGGGTGGGGACCATCGACATCCCCGGGCACGACCTGGTGTCCGTCGGCAGTACGGACACGGGCGCCGGGACCGCCTTCACCAAGCTGGACCCCGACTCGACCAGGACCGCCGACGTCATCGGCAAGGTCACCACGGCCACCCCCGCCGACGCGGCGCCCGTCGGTGCCACGTACGCGATCGTCAACACGGGCACGCTCGCCGCCGCCGCGAGCGGGAGGGCGACACTCCGCATCGAGGCGGAACCGCGGGGAAGCAGCCCGGCGACCGTCCGGATCGACGACATACGGGTGGTCGCGAACGCGCCCGAGGCCAAGGCGGGCACGGTCGTGCACGAGGACTTCGAGGCCGTCGACCAGGGCTGGGGCCCGTTCCTCAAAGGCGACGCGGGCGGCTCCACCGACCCGCGCACTCATATCGCGCAGAAGAACGCCCCGTACACGCAGGCAGGCTGGAACGGGAAGCTCGTCGACGACGTCCTCGGCGGCGCCGAGTCCCTCAAGGCGCATGAGGAGAACACGGGGCTGGTCTACCGCACGGCCCCCTGGACCGTCCCCATGGCCGACGGGCACGCGTACAAGGTCGAGTTCGACCACCAGTCGAGCCACGCGGGCGCCTACGAGTGGGTGACCGGCTACGACCGGATCGCCGCCGACGGCACGCCCGCTTCCGTGGAGACCCGTCGCACGCCGATCGGGAAGGAACACGCCACGGACCGCTTCAGCGAGACCGTCACGGCCGGCTGCGGCGACACCTGGACCGGACTGCGCAAGAAGGGCGGCGCACCCGACGGCGCGGACTTCGTCCTCGACGGCTTCACTGTCACCGATCTGGGCCCGGCGCCCGAGCGGGCCGCGTGCGGCACGCTCACCGTCGACCCGTCGGCCGAAACCCTGGAGCCGGGCCGGCCGAACCTCGTCAAGGCGTCCTTCACCAACTACGAGGCAGCCGCCGCGACCGGCGCCGCACTGACCCTCGCCCTGCCCGAGGGCTGGCAGTCGGAGCCGGCGGGTGCGGTGACGTTCGACTCGGTCGCGCCGGGCGCCAAGGTCACCGGAAGCTGGCAGGTCACCCCGCCGGTGGACGCGAAGTACCAGTCGTACACGCTGAGTTCGCAGGTCGCGTACACGGTGGGCGGCACCGAGCGGAAGCTGGCCGCCGCCGCGACCGTCCGTACGCTGCCGCCGCCGCCGACCACGGACAGCTGGGCGAGCGACCTCGACTGGACTTCGGCGGCGAACGGCTGGGGGCCGGTGGAGCGCGACCTGTCCAACGGCGAGCAGGGTCAGGGCGACGGCAAGCCGATGAAGATCGGTGGCGTGGCGTACGAGAAGGGCCTTGGCACCCACGGCCCCGCCGCGGTCCGCTACTACCTCGGCGGCAGGTGCACCTCGTTCACCGCCGAGGTGGGTGTGGACGACGTCCAGGCCACGCGCGGCAGCGTGCAGTTCAGCGTGCAGGCGGACGGTACGGAGAAGGTCAAGTCCCCGGTGCTGAGGGCCGCGGACTCCGCGTGGTCGCTGACCGCAGACGTCACCGGCGCCACGTACGTCGACCTGGTGGCCGGCGACGGCGGTGACGGCAACGGCAACGACCACGCCGACTGGGGAAGCGCGCGCTTCCACTGCGGAAGCTGACCGACCGCGTTCAATAGGCGTGAATGAACGTGAATGAAGGTGCATGAACCTCGCGCACCGGCCCTCTCCTCGGGCCGGTGCGCGGAGTCTGTTCCCGGGCCCCGCCCCATGGTAGAAAGCGCTTACTCAACCCGGGAGGTGGCATGCACATGTCTCTATCCGATCTGACCCGCCGTACCTTCCTCGCCGCGACCGGTGCGGGAGCCGCCCTGCTCACCCTCCCGCCGTCCGCTCACGCGGCGCCGCACGACGGGGAGTTCGAAACCCTCCGGCAGCGCTGGCTGGCCCTCGCCCTCGGCACCGGTTTCGACCCGGCCGCCGAGCCGTACTCCTCCCGCCTGAAGCAGACCGGTCAACTCGCCGCCGGCTTCCGCTCGTCCATGGCGCCCACGGACACCTCCCTCTGGCCGGGCCACCCCTTCAACCCGCCCGCCGGCATCACCCAGAGCTACAGCCGCCTGTGGACCATGACCCAGGCGTACGCGCAGCCGGGCACCGGCCTCACCGGGGACGCCGGCCTCCTGGCCGACATCGTCAGGGGCCTCGACCACCTCTCCGCGAAGATCTACAACGCCTCGACCACCCGGTACGGCAACTGGTGGGAGTGGCAGATCGGCAGCCCCCGCCTCCTCCTCGACATCGTCGCCGCGCTCCACGACCGTCTCACCGACGGCCGGCGCCAGGCGGCCTTCGCCGCCGTCGACCACTTCATCCCCGACTCGGCGCTCGGCAGCTACACCGGCACCTCCACCGGCGCCAACCGCGTCGACCTCTGCCGCTCCGTCGCCCTGCGCGGCGTCCTCGGCCGGGCGCCGCAGAAGATCGCGCTGGCCTGCGACGCGCTCTCGCCGGTCTTCCCGTACGTCACCAAGGGCGACGGGCTGTACGCCGACGGATCGTTCGTCCAGCACACCTGGGTCGCCTACTCCGGTACGTACGGGCAGGTCATGCTCGACGGCCTCGGCAGGCTCTTCACCCTGCTCGCCGGCTCCACCTGGGCGGTCACCGACCCGAACCGCCAGATCGTCCTGGACAGCGTGGAGCACGCGTACGCGCCGCTGATCCACGACGGGCTGATGATGGACAGCGTCAACGGGCGGGCGGTAAGCCGGGGTTATCTCAAGGCCGACGACCACAGCGTGATGCGGAGCGACCATTTCCACGGCCAGGGACTCATCGCGGCCATCGCCGTCCTCGCGGGCGGGGCGAGCGCCGCCGAGCGCGAGCGCTGGCACGGCATGATCAAGGGCTGGATCGAGCGGGACACCACCACACCGATCCTCACCGCCCGGCAGTTCGGCGTCGCGGACCTCTCCCGGCTGCACGCCGTCGCCGCGGCTCCGGTGCCCGCCGCGCCGGAGCCGGTGAGCCACAAACTGTTCGCGTCGATGGACCGGGCCGTGCACCGCCGCCCCGGCTGGGCCGCGAACATCTCCATGGCCTCGGAGCGGATCTCGTACTACGAGTGCGGCAACGGCGAGAACCCGCGCGGCTGGCACACCGGGGCCGGAATGCTCTACTGGTGGGGCCCTGGGCACGGGGGCCAGTACACGGACTGGTTCTGGCCGACCGTCGACTGGTACCGGCTGCCCGGCACCACCGTGTCCACCCGGCGCCTCGCCGACCGGGCGGGCGGCGAGTGGGGGCTGCCCAAGCCCGCCGTCAAGTGGGTCGGCGGCGCCACCGACGGCGAGTTCGCCGCCGTCGGTCAGCACCTCAAGGGCCTCGGCTCCACCCTCGAAGCCCGTAAGTCGTGGTTCTGCGTCGCCGATACGGTCGTCTGCCTCGGCGCGGGTATCACCGCCACTGACGGAGTCCCGGTCGAGACGGTCGTCGACAACCGCAACCTCGGCGCGGACGGCACACACGCGCTCACCGTCGACGACCGGACCCGCCCCCGCTGGGCGCACCTGGCCGGACACGGCGGCTGGGTCTTCCCCGGCGGCGCCGACCTGCACACGCTGCGCGAGGACCGGACCGGCGCATGGTCGGACATCAACACCGGCAGCACCACCGAGCGGCAGACCCGCCGGTACCAGACCCTCTGGCTCGACCACGGCACCGACCCGGCCGACGCCTCGTACACGTATCTGCTGATGCCCGGCGCGACCCGGCGGACCCTCGCGGCGCGCGCCGCCGACCGCGGCTGGCTGTCGATCGTGGAGAACACAGCCGCCGCCCAGTCCGTGGTGATCCGCTCGCTGGGATTCGCCGGCGCCAACTTCTGGCAGCCGGGTACGGCGGGGCGATTCACCTCAACGGCCCAGTCGAGCGTGATCGTCCGCAGCGGACGCTGGACCGCGACGCTGTGGATCAGCGAACCTGTACGCTCCGGACAGCCTCTGGAGATCACCTGGGACCACCCGGTGCGGCGCGTCACCGGCCGGGACCCGGCCGTCGAGGTGCTCGCAACCGGCCGTTCACTGCGGCTTCGCGTGACCCCGGGCACGGCCGGTGTGAGCCATCGGTGTGAGGTGGCTCTCGGTTGACGCTCTTGTTGGACCCGCACAAAGCGCGCGGGTCCTGACCTGGCACTTAGGCTGCACCGGGGAATGGTTCTGTTCAGGGGTGACAGGAGAACGGTCCCGAGACTGTACGGAGTCGACGGCAGGTTTTTCTTGGCCGACTTCGTAGGGTCGGTACATGACCGTTTTGGACGAGATTCCGGGCGACGAGATCGCGGGCGGGCCGACCGACGCCCGCGGGCGCGTGGCCGAACTGCACTCCCTTCGTGAGGAGGCGCGGCGCGGCCCCAGCGAGCGCGCCACCGAGGCCCAGCATGCCAAGGGCAAGCTGACCGCGCGGGAGCGCATCGAGCTGCTGCTGGACCCGGGTTCGTTCAAGGAGGTCGAGCAGCTGCGCCGACACCGGGCGACCGGCTTCGGCCTGGAGGCCAGGAAGCCGTACACCGACGGTGTCATCACCGGCTGGGGCACGGTCGAGGGCCGCACGGTCTTCGTGTACGCGCACGACTTCCGGATCTTCGGCGGCGCGCTGGGCGAGGCCCACGCCACGAAGATCCACAAGATCATGGACATGGCCATCTCGGCCGGGGCCCCGCTGGTCTCGCTGAACGACGGCGCCGGCGCCCGTATCCAGGAGGGCGTCTCGGCGCTGGCCGGCTACGGCGGCATCTTCCAGCGCAACACCCGCGCCTCCGGTGTCATCCCGCAGATCAGCGTGATGCTCGGCCCGTGCGCGGGCGGTGCGGCCTACTCGCCGGCGCTCACGGACTTCGTGTTCATGGTCCGGGAGACCTCGCAGATGTTCATCACCGGCCCGGACGTGGTCCGCGCGGTGACCGGCGAGGAGATCACCCAGAACGGCCTCGGCGGCGCGGACGTGCACGCCGAGACCTCCGGCGTCGCGCACTTCGCGTACGACGACGAGGAGACCTGCATCGCCGAGGTGCGGTACCTGATCTCGATGCTCCCGTCCAACAACCGGGAGAACCCGCCGGCCCACCCCAGCGAGGACCCGACCGACCGCCGCGGCGACGCCCTGCTGGACCTGGTGCCCGCCGACGGCAACCGCCCGTACGACATGCACAAGGTCATCGAGGAGCTCGTCGACGACGGCGACTACCTCGAGATCCACGAGCGCTGGGCCCGGAACATCATCTGCGCCCTGGCCCGGATGGACGGTCAGGTCGTCGGCATCGTCGCCAACCAGCCCCAGTCCCTCGCGGGTGTCCTGGACATCGAGGCCTCCGAGAAGGCCGCGCGCTTCGTCCAGATGTGTGACGCCTTCAATATCCCGATCATCACTCTTCTGGACGTACCCGGCTTCCTGCCCGGGGTTGACCAGGAGCACGGTGGAATCATCCGGCACGGTGCCAAGCTGCTGTACGCGTACTGCAACGCGACCGTGCCGAGGATCTCCCTGATCCTGCGCAAGGCGTACGGCGGTGCCTACATCGTCATGGACTCCCAGTCCATCGGTGCGGACCTCACCTACGCGTGGCCGACCAACGAGATTGCGGTCATGGGCGCCGAAGGTGCCGCCAACGTCATCTTCCGCAAGCAGATCGCCGATGCCGAGGACCCCGAGGCCATGCGGGCCCGCATGGTCAAGGAGTACAAGGCCGAGCTGATGCACCCGTACTACGCCGCGGAGCGCGGCCTGGTCGACGACGTCATCGACCCCGCCGAGACCCGCGAGGTGCTCATCAGCGCACTCGCGATGCTCCGCAACAAGCACGCAGACCTGCCGTCGCGCAAGCACGGCAACCCCCCGCAGTAACCCTGCGACGAAGACGGAGACACGAACGCCATGAGCACTCCTGCCGCCGACACCCTTCTGCGCGTCGAGAAGGGCCATGCCGCCCCCGAGGAACTGGCCGCCATCACCGCGGTCCTCCTCGCCCGCGCCGCCGCCACCCCTGACGCCCCGGCCCACCGCGGCCGCTCCACGGCCGGCTGGCGCCGCCTGGAGCGCACCCCGGGCTTCCGGGCCCCGCACAGCTGGCAGGGCTGACGCCCGAACCGAGAGGGCCCCGCACTCCGCAAGGAGCGCGGGGCCCTTCCGCGTTGGGGCACGAGCCGAGCGGCCTCCCTCGTGAGAAAGCCCCGCACTCCGTCAGGAGTGCGGGGCTTTCCCCGGGAACGTGCGCGGCCGGCGGCCGGCAGGGCTACCGCAGGCGTGCCATGAGGGCGTGTTCGACGAGCGTGATGAGGGCGCTCTTGGCGTCGGCGCGGTGGCGTGCGTCGGTGGTGATGATGGGTGCGTCTGGGCCGATCTGGAGTGCTTCGCGTACTTCTTCAGGGTTGTACGGCTGGTGCCCGTCAAAGCCGTTGAGGGCGATGACGAAGGGGAGGCCGCTGTTTTCGAAGTAGTCGACGGCGGGGAAGCAGTCGGCGAGGCGGCGGGTGTCGACGAGGACGACGGCGCCGATGGCGCCGCGGACGAGGTCGTCCCACATGAACCAGAAGCGGTCCTGTCCGGGGGTGCCGAACAGGTACAGGATGAGGTCCTGGTCGAGGGTGATGCGGCCGAAGTCCATGGCCACCGTGGTGGTGGTCTTGTCTCCGGTGTGGGTGAGGTCGTCGATGCCGGCGGAGGCGCTGGTCATGACGGCTTCGGTGCGCAGCGGGTTGATCTCTGAGACGGCGCCGACGAACGTGGTCTTGCCCACGCCGAAGCCCCCTGCCACCACGATCTTCGCGGAGGTAGTGGAGCGGGCCGCTCCGCCGCTAGAGCTTGCGAAGTCCACTGAGCACCCTTTCGAGCAGTGTCACGTCTGGCTGGCCGCCGGCGGACTCGTCGCCGCCGGGCTGGTGAATGGCGACAAGGCCGGCCTCCGCCAGGTCGGCGACGAGGATTCGGGCGACGCCGAGGGGGATGGAGAGAAGTGCCGAGATCTCGGCCACGGACTTGATCTCACGGCACAGATGGCAGATCCGCTGGTGCTCGGGCAACTGCCCTTGCAGCCGGGCGGGATCGGCCGTGGTGCTGACCAGCGCCTCGATGGCGAGCTGGTAGCGCGGCCGGGTCCGGCCGCCGGTCATCGCGTACGGACGTACCAGGGGGTTGTGCGCGGCCCGGCCGCCGGACGGCTCCGGTGCGCGCCGGGGCTGCTGCACCGGCTGCTGCATGCCCCGCGGACCCTGGTGGTCGTACGGCTGGTACGGCTGCTGCTCCGGGGAACCGTGTCTGCTCGGCGAGGAGGGGAAGTTGAAGCGGTTCTGGTCGTGCCCACCCTGCGGCTGCTGTGCGCCGCCGTAAGGATGTCCTCCTGGTGGTGTTCCCACGTTTTCCTCCTCCGACTACCGGTCGCCACGTTCCCTGTGGTGCCGCGCCACCGCACCTTATGGCGCGGTGGCGTGAAACGCACTGCCTGTCTGCTAGTTGAGAAGACTGCCTTGCAGTTCGGCGCGCAGGTCGGGCGTCAGAACGCCGCCCGCGCGGTCGACCAGAAGGGCCATCTCGTAACCGACGAGGCCGATGTCGCACTCCGGGTGGGCGAGTACGGCCAGCGAGGAGCCGTCGGAGATGGACATGAGGAAGAGGAAGCCGCGTTCCATCTCCACAACCGTCTGGTTGACGGCGCCGCCCTCGAAGATCCGGGAGGCGCCCGCCGTCAGCGAGGTCAGGCCGGAGGCCACGGCCGCAAGCTGATCGGCGCGGTCGCGGGGAAAGCCTTCGGACATCGCCAGAAGGAGTCCGTCGGCGGAGACCACCACGGTGTGGGACACCCCGGGGGTGTTGTCCACGAAGTTGGTGATCAACCAGTTCAGGTTCTGCGCCGCCTGGCTCATCGGGCTCACACTAACGCTCCTGGTCATAGCTGTTACTGGTCTGCTCTGATCCCGCGTTGCGTCCCTGCTGGACACCACGACGCAGGTTGCTCAACCTGCCGCGTACGTCCTCGGGGGCGCGGGAGACCTGTGGGCCGCCCTGCGGGGTCTGTTCCGCCGTGCCCTCGACCAGGTTGGCCTTGGGCACCCGCCGGGGGAGACCGGACGGGGTGACCCCGCCGGCCTTCGGGTCCCGGAGCTTTTCGGCCCGCTGCCAGCGCTCGTCGTTCCGAGAGCGCCAGTCGTCGCCGTCGCCGTTGCTGTTCCCGTTCACCTGTTGAGGCGGCTGGGACTGCTGCTTCGGCTGCGGGGTGAAGAGCTGCTGCTCCGTCTCGGGCCGCGCGGGCGGCCACTGCTGCTGACTGCCGCGGCGCGGGAGGCCGGCGTTGGTCAGCTCGTGACCATTGCTGGGAGAGGGACCCGAACGGTCGAAGCCTACGCGCTCGGGGGCGTTCGTGGGAGCGCCCGGCGCAGATTCCGATTGCGTTCCGTACCCGGACTCGTACGGGGCCTGGTAGGCGGTCTGGTCCGTCCACTCACCCTGGTGGGCCTGGGTGTCGTACGAGCCGTCGTACTGCTGCGCAGGAGCCTCCGGCTCCGGATATCCGTCTTCCGTATAGGCCGGTTCCGGGTAGCCGCCCTGGGCCGGGTAGCCGTTCTGGCCGTACTGATCGCCCTGGCCGTACTGCTGGTCGTCGTAGACCGGCTGCTGCTGCTCGTGCGGGTACTGCTGCTGGTCGTCGTAGACCGGCTGCTGGACCTCGTCGCTGAACATCGGCCGCTCGCCGCCGGACTGGGCCTCCAGCGCCGCACGGCGCCCCTCGCGCATCAGCGAGCGGTTGACCGGGTCGAGCTCGCGCGCGTCCTCCGGGACCTCGTACCGCGAGTCGTCGAAGCCGAGCTCAGCCGCCGTGCGCATCGGCGCCGCCTGAATCGGGGCGGGCTCGTACGGCTGCTGCTCCGGGATGATCTGCGAGACCTGGAAGTCGTCCTCAGGCAGCGCCTCGCCACCGCCACCGTGGGTGATGGCGTCGGGAAGCATGACCAGCGACGTGGTGCCGGCCTGCTCGCCCGAGGGGCGCAGTTGGACCCGTACACCGTGCCGGTCGGCCAGCCGGCCGACCACGAACAGGCCCATGCGCTGGGAGATCGCGGCGTCCACGGTCGGCGGGTTGGCCAGCTTGTGGTTGATGTCCGCGAAGTCCTCGGCGGTCAGGCCGATGCCCTTGTCGTGGATCTCGACCATCACGCGGCCGTCGGGCAGCCGCGTCGCGGTGACACGCACCTTGGTCTGCGGGGAGGAGAACGTGGTGGCGTTCTCCAGCAGCTCGGCCAGCAGGTGCACGAGGTCGGTCACGGCCTGGCCGTGGATCTCCGTCTCCGGGACACCGCTGAGCTCGATGCGCTCGTACGACTCCACCTCGGAGGAGGCGGCGCGCAGGACGTCGACCAGCGGGACCGGCTGGTTCCAGCGGCGGCCCGGCTCCTCACCGGCGAGAACGAGGAGGTTCTCGCCGTTGCGGCGCATACGGGTCGCCAGGTGGTCCAGGCGGAAGAGGTTCTCGAGCTGGTCCGGGTCGGCCTCGTTGTTCTCGAGGTCGGTGATCAGGGTCAGCTGGCCCTCGATGAGGGACTGGTTGCGGCGCGAGAGGTTGGTGAAGATCGCGTTGACGTTCCCTCGCAGCAGCGCCTGCTCGGCGGCGAGCCGGACGGCCTCGCGGTGCACCTGGTCGAAGGCGCGGGCGACCTCGCCGATCTCGTCCTGCGAGTCGATCGGGATGGGCTGGACGCGGGTGTCGACGCGGCCGGGCTCGGTGCGCGAGAGCTGGTCGACCAGCATCGGCAGCCGCTGCTCGGCGATGGTGAAGGCGGCGGTGCGCAGCTGGCGCATGGACCGGCTCATCTGGCGGGCCATCATCCCGGCGAGGATGAAGGCGGTGAGGAGGGCGATGACGACGATGGCGCCGTTGATGATGGCGTCGTTCTTGGCGTCGTCGGAGATCGCGCCGGCTTCCTCGACCGCCTTGTCGACGAGTTCCTTCTCGATCTCGGTGTAGCCGTCGAACTTGGCGGTGGCGGCGGCCATCCAGATCTCGGGCGTCACACCGCGCTTGGCGAGCTGCTCGGGGTCGTCACCCGTGGCGATCTGCTCGACGAGTCCGTCGTAGACCGAGCCGTTGGCGGCGGGCTCCGGGATCTTGAAGCTCTGCCCCGCGGCCTGGGCCTGCGCCGCGGCGGCGGCGAGCCGCTTGGCGCCCGCGTCGGCCTTGGCCTTCATGACCGACTTCAGCTGGTCGACGTCCTGCTCGGTGCCGGCGGCGACGTACTCGCCGATGGCGATTTCCTCGAGGTAGTCGTACGACGAGAAGGCGATGTTCTGGCCGGCGCGAATGGAGTCCTTCTCGCTCGGCCGGACCAGCAGGTGCATACCGATGGAGCGTTCAAGAGACTCGGCGGCCTTGGCCAGCTCGAGGGCGTAGACCATGCGGCCGTAGCTGGTGATGTTGCCGGTGCCGAGGCCGAGTTCGTTGGTGAACTGCATGAGGTAGTGCTGGACCAGCACATAGCCCTCTTCGGTCGCGACCGGGCCGCCCTGCTTGTTGGCGAGGTCCTTCTTGGCCGTCTCGACCTGCACGGAGTACGCGCTCTGGCGGATCGCCGCGAGCTTGGGCTCCTCCGCCCGGAACAGACTCAGCCGGCGCTCGAGGCCCTCCTTCTCGGGAAGGTCCTTGACGGCCTCGTTGAACTTCTCCGCGGCGGCGTCGGTCTCGTCGTACGCCTGGCGCACGATGTCGCTGTCCTTCTTGCCCTGCAGCAGGGGTGCGGCGGTGAGGTCACGCTCGTTCAGCAGCGCCTGGCTGTACTCGGAGGCGGACCGCACGACGAGCGCGATCTTCTCGGCGTCCTTGGCCTCGTTCCAGGTGTCGATCGCGCCCTTGACCTGGAAGCCGCCCATGACCAGTCCGACCAGGACGGGTATGAGGAGGATCGCGTTCAGCCTGGTCGGCACTCGCCAGTTACGGGGGGAGAACCGGCTGCTGCTGCCACCTTGCGCGGGCGGCGCGACGGGCTCATCCGCGGGCGACACCGCTGTGCGCGGCGGCGGGGTGAAGTTCCCCCGCGCCTGCTGCTCTGCGGAGCTCGTGTTGCTTCGCCTCACTCGACCAACAACCTCTCGGCGTCGGCACCTACGCTGTGCCGTCTATCTTCTGGGCCGTAACTACCTACTAGGGAGTTCGCCGATTTGAGCACGTGCAACCGCCCCATTCCAAACAGCAGGAACTGGCCATTCCGAGCGGCATACGCCCTAGATAAAACGGTCATAAAGAACGAGCCCCGGCAAAAGGCGGGTCAAATGTGAGCGCAGCGGTACCAGGCGACCGCGCCGGGTGGCCGAGGGGCTTCAATTCTCTGTCGAAACGTTATGAACGGAGAGGCGGACAGTGTCAAACGACACAGTCCGCCCCCAGCCGTGACTACGACAACTTCCGTATTTCCGTGATCACTTGAGGCGTGCCATGAGGGCGTGTTCGACGAGCGTGATGAGGGCGCTCTTGGCGTCGGCGCGGTGGCGTGCGTCGGTGGTGATGATGGGTGCGTCCGAGCCGATCTGGAGTGCTTCGCGTACTTCTTCAGGGTTGTACGGCTGGTGCCCCTCGAAGCCGTTGAGGGCGATGACGAAGGGGAGGCCGCTGTTTTCGAAGTAGTCGACGGCGGGGAAGCAGTCGGCGAGGCGGCGGGTGTCGACGAGGACGACGGCGCCGATGGCGCCGCGGACGAGGTCGTCCCACATGAACCAGAAGCGGTCCTGTCCGGGGGTGCCGAACAGGTACAGGATGAGGTCCTGGTCGAGGGTGATGCGGCCGAAGTCCATGGCCACCGTGGTGGTGGTCTTGTCTCCGGTGTGGGTGAGGTCGTCGATGCCGGCGGAGGCGCTGGTCATGACGGCTTCGGTGCGCAGCGGGTTGATCTCCGATACGGCGCCGACGAATGTGGTCTTGCCCACGCCGAAGCCCCCTGCCACCACGATCTTCGCGGAGGTAGTGGAGCGGGCCGCTCCGCCGCTAGAGCTTGCGAAGTCCACTGAGCACCCTTTCCAGCAGCGTTACATCCGGCGTGCCGCCGGCCTCTCCATTGCCCGGCTGGTGAATGGCCACCATCCCGGCTTCCGCCAGGTCGGCGACCAGAATCCTGGCCACCCCCAGCGGCATCGACAGCAGTGCCGAGATCTCGGCCACGGACTTCACTTCACGGCACAGATGACAGATCCGCTGGTGCTCGGGGAGAAGTCCCGCGAGGTGCACCGGGTCGGCCGTGGTGCTGACCAGTGCCTCGATGGCGAGCTGGTAGCGCGGCCGGGTCCGGCCGCCGGTCATCGCGTACGGACGCACCAGCGGCTGGTCGCCCTCACTGTCGTACGACGCGTGATGCGCGCCGTACGAATCGTGAGCGGCGGGGGGCGGGGTCATGAATCCTCCGGGCGGGACAGCAGGTGGTCAGCGTGCCGTCTGACAGGGCCGGTGGGGGGACGTGAACGGCCGGACGGTGGTGTTCTCGGACAAAAACCTTGAGCGTGGGCTGCGCAAGTTCTCCGTGGACGGCCTAGTGGAGCAGGCTCCCCTGGAGTTCGGCGCGCAGGTCCGGAGTGAGAACGGTGCCGGCGCGGTCGACCAGAAGGGTCATCTCGTAGCCGACCAGGCCGATGTCGCACTCGGGGTGGGCGAGGACGGCCAGCGAAGAACCGTCCGAAACGGACATCAGGAAGAGGAAACCGCGCTCCATCTCGACCACGGTCTGGGCCACCGCACCGCCTTCGAAGATGCGGGAGGCGCCGGCCGTCAGCGAGGTGAGGCCGGAGGCCACCGCCGCGAGCTGATCGGCCCGGTCACGGGGAAATCCTTCGGACATCGCCAGAAGAAGTCCGTCGGCGGAGACCACCACCGTGTGGGACACCCCGGGGGTGTTGTCCACAAAGTTGGTGATCAACCAGTTCAGGTTCTGTGCCGCCTGGCTCATCGAACTCAACTAACGCTCCTGCTGGTGAGTGGGGCCGATGTGATAACTGCCGGTCGCCGGGCCGCTGCCGGCCTGGCGACCCTGCTGGATGCCCCGACGGAGATTGGTCAGCCGGCCGCGTACGTCATCGGGCGCACGCGAAACCTGCGGACCGGTCTGGCCGGACTGCTGCTGAGCCGTACCCGCGACCAGATTCGCACGCGGGACCCGGCGCGGCAGACCGGAGGTGGTGACACCGCCGGCTGCGGGCTGCCTGACCCGCTCAGCCTGCCGTACGAGTTCGTCGTTCGGCGAGGTGCGCCAGGCGGCGCCACTCGCGTTGTCGCCGCCGCGCTCCGGCCGCCGCTGAGCGGGCGCCGGCTGCTGAGCCGGAGGCTGGTGCGACTGGTGCGGCTGCTGGGATACGGCGGGTGCCTGCGGCGCGCCGGGCTGTTCGCCCTCCGGGCCGCGGAACCAGTTGGACTCGAGCGTGTCGAACAGCGGCGTACGGCCGTCCCCGGGACCGGCCGGCGGCAGCGCCTCCGGCTGGTGGGCCTGCGGCAGCCGGCCCGCGGGCCGGCGCGGAACCGCGGGCGGAGTGTGGCCGTTGGCCGGGCGCAGGTGGTTCGGACCGGCCTGCTGGCCGCCCTGCTGACCGGTGTGCCGGCCGCTCTGCTGTCCGTACGCACCGGGCCGCTCGAACTGGGCGGTGGACGCGGGGTCGAGCGGGTTCGCCGGACCGCGCACATCGGGACGCTCGAACTGGCCCGTGGTGCTGTTGCCCTGCGGCGGCGCGGCGTTGTAGTCCGGCCGGGCGAACTCGGCGGTGGCTCCCGGGCCCTGCCGGTCGTCGTGGCCGCGCGGGGTGTCCGGGGTCTGGTCGCTGCCCCAGCTGGTGGTCGCCGGGCGCTGGGCCTGCTGCGGGCTCCCGCCGGGCAGTTCGGCCCGCGGGGTGCTGCGCGGCGGCAGCTGCGGCTGGCTCTGCTGCGGCTGGTCGCCGCCGGCGGGCCCCCGGCCGCCCGGCTTGGGGCGCTCGAAGCCGAGCTGCTGGAAGGCGCCCTGGCCCTGGTTCTGACCCTGGTTCTGGCCCTGGTTCTGGCCCGCGGCGGGACGGCCCTGGGCGTTGCCCGCGTTGCCGCGGCCGCCCATCGGGGCTCCGGCGCCAAAGGCGTTCGCGCCCTGTCCCTGGCCCTGGTTCTGGCGCGGCGTACCGTCCCTGCCGGGCAGTGCGGCCCGCGGACCGGAGCCCGGAACCTGGCCACGCTGAGGGCCGGCGCCGGCGCCGGCGACGCGTCCGCCCGCGGCGGGCGGCGCGCCCACACCGGGGCCCTGCGGCGGCTGGCCGCCCGAGACCCCCGGCTTGGCCGGGACCTTCTTGCCGCCCTGGGCGACGTCGACGGGGAGCATGACCAGCGCGGTCGTACCACCGGAGTCGGAGGGGCGCAGCTGGATCCGGATGCCGTGTCGCAGGGACAGGCGGCCGACCACGAACAGACCCATGCGGCGCGAGACCGAGACGTCCACGGTGGGCGGGGATGCGAGCCGCTCGTTGATCGCCGCGAGGTCCTCGGGAGAGAGGCCGATACCGGTGTCGTGGATCTCGATGAGCACGCGGCCGTCGGGCAGCGCGTGACCGGTGACCTTGACCTTGGTCTGCGGCGAGGAGAACGAGGTCGCGTTCTCGAGCAGCTCGGCGAGGAGGTGCACAAGGTCGTTGACGACGCGGCCGGCTACCTCGGTCGCCGGGACCGCGGCCAGTTCGATGCGCTCGTACTGCTCCACCTCGGAGGCGGCGGCGCGGAGCACGTCGACCAGCGGCACGGGCCGGGTCCACCGGCGGCCCGGCTCCTCGCCCGCGAGGACGAGGAGGTTTTCGCCGTTACGGCGCATGCGGGTCGCGAGGTGGTCGAGCTTGAAGAGCGAGGACAGCTGGTCCGGGTCGGCCTCGCGCGACTCCAGCTCGGAGATGAGTGAGAGCTGGCGCTGGATCAGACCCTGGCTGCGGCGCGAGAGGTTGGTGAACATCGCGTTGACGTTGCCTCGCAGCAGCGCCTGCTCGGCGGCGAGGCGCACCGCCTCGCGGTGCACGTCGTCGAAGGCCGCGGCCACCTGGCCGATCTCGTCCCGGGAGTGCACACCGACGGACTCGACGGAGGTGTCGACGTCCTGCGGGTCGGACTCGGAGAGCTGCTTGACCAGCTCGGGCAGGCGTTCCTGGGCGACGCTGGTCGCGGTGTCCTGGAGCCGGCGCAGCGAGCGGATCATGGAGCGGGCCACGACGAAGGCGCCGACGAGCGAGACACCGAGGACGAGCAGGATCAGCGCACCGCTGATGAAGGCTTCGCGCTCGGACTCGTTCCGCAGCTCGCGTGCCTTCTGCTCCATGTCCTCGAGCAGGGTCAGCTCGATGGTCTTCATGGCCTGGATCTTGTTGTCGTCCGCGTCGTACCAGTCGAGCCAGGACGTGTACGACTCTTCCTTCTCGATCTGGCCGGGATTGCTCAGCACGCGCTTGGCGTACTTGTCGGCGCCCGCGATCTCGGTGTTGCCGTCCGTCAGCGGGGCCGTCAGTTCCTCGGCCTTGCCCTGGTAGGCGACCTCGAAGATCTGGAGGGCCTTGTCCTCGTTCTGGAAGTTGTCCAGACCGTAGAGCCGGTCGTTCTCGTTGAGCTCGGTGACACCGCTGCGCGGGAGAGCCGCCGCGATGACCGCGCGCTGGATCGACGCGTACTCCTTGGCGGAGGAGAACGCCGCCAGGGCGCGGGTCCGCTGGATCATCTCCGGGTTGCTGGTCGCCTGGGCCATGTCCTGCGAGAGGCTGAGCAGTGAGGTGATCAGCTGGCTGTACTTGCTGACCGTCGGCTGGGAGGTGGTCCGGTAGGCGCCCTGGCGGATTTCCTCGAGGGTGCTGAGCTGACGGGCGATCTGGACGACGTTGCCGCGGATGCTTTCGAGCGTCTCGTCGTTCTCGGTGTTCTTGACGTCGATGGTCGCGCCGCTGAAGGCCAGCACGGCCTTGTCGGTCTTCTCCCGGACGCCGTCGACAGTGCCGTTCGGCGCGTCGGGCGCCGCGCTCAGCGGTCCCGCGGTCTTGTCGCGCTCCTCCTGGAGCGCGGCGGCGAGCGCGGTCGCCTGCTTGGTCATGGTGGTCAGCAGCTGCATGTGCTCCAGCTGGTCGATGTCGTTCAGCGACTCGTTGATACGGAGTCCGCCGAGCGAGGTCGCCGCGACCACCGGGAGGGCCAGCAGCGAGACCAGCCGGGTGCTGATGCGCCAGTTCTGCAGGGCTATTCGCGAGCCCGGTCCACTGGGTGCCTTCGCCCTGGCTTTCGCCTTGGGCGCGGCCGACGGCTCACCGCCCTTGGCGCCCGGGCCCTTGGAACCCGGGCGCGGGCCTCCGCTGCCGTCCTTGACCGGCGCCGGCCCCTGGTTCTGGGCGTGCTGGGGCGAGGAGCCACGGTCGGTCCCGCCGCGTGGCTCCTGCTCCGCCGCAGCGCTGCCATCCCTCTTGAAACGTCCCTGCACTAGCGTCGCAACCTCTGGACCAGGCGTCCCTCCGCGTAACGGCGGGACGGTGTCGAGTCGTGGGGCACTAACGGCCCCATGGTGGTCGTCGGTGACCGGCGCGTCTCCCCTTCTTACCGCCGCTCTGGCGCTGCGTTGCGCCCCCTGCGCGCCGGCTGAAACCCGCGGCGGTCCGAGGAATTCCAGCACAGTGCCGGATCTCCAACAAGGTCCCAGGACCAGGCTGTGACCTGGGTGACACCATGTAATGACTGCGCTACAAGACGTAGATGAGGATCCTATCGATATCGGACTTCTGCCCACCAATCGCTTACGGGGGCGGGGTGTCCCAGTCGAGATGATCAGGAGCGGAATACAGCCTTCAGTGGCGCAATGTCCGTTTCCTGGTGCAGAGTTGGCCGACCTTTATGCCCGTAATGCCGGTCAGCTGGTGAGCAAACTCACATGCAGATCGCCGTCAGTTGGCGTCTTGGGCGGGGAACCAGATGTTTAGCCTGACGCTTTACAGAGATGGCACATCCGACAACCGGCGTCCTCGCGACGCCCGTAACCGACAGGGTCCGTACGGCACATGAAGACGACGATGATGTTCCGCAACATAGCCAACCCCCGGCGCACGACGCTGGCCCACCTGGGCGACGCCGCAGAACTGCAGACCGCGGTTGAGCAGCCGGAGCACTCCGTCGACCTCCCCGCCCAGACCGCCAACCCCCGCCGCACCATCCTGATGGACGCACCCACCGCCTGACCCGGCACGCATGGCGCACGGCCGCAGGCCGCCCCCGCGTTAGCCTGGAGCGTCAGTCTCCAGTCAGCCAGCAAGTGAGGGGCGACAGCATCCCGTGCGCATCGCCAGGTTCTCCATCGACGGCAATGTCGCCTTCGGCGCGGTCGAGGGCCAATCCCCCGACGATCTCGCCCTCGACATCATCAAGGGCATCCCGTTCGCGGACTTCGAGCTCTCCGGTACGAAGGTCCCGCTGAGCAAAGTCCGGCTGCTGCCGCCCGTGCTGCCCAACAAGGTCGTGGCCATCGGCCGCAACTACGCGGAGCACGCGGCCGAGCTCGGCAACGAGGTCCCGGACGTCCCGATCACCTTCTTCAAGCCGTCCACGTCGGTGATCGGCCCCGGCGACCCCATCGCGTACCCGTCCTTCACCGAGGACCTCCAGCACGAGGCCGAGCTGGCCGTCGTCATCGGCCGCATGTGCCGCGAGGTGCCGCGCGAGCGCGTCAAGGACGTCATCCTCGGCTACACCTGCGCCAACGACGTCACGGCGCGTGACGTCCAGAAGCGCGAGAAGCAGTGGGCCCGGGCCAAGGGCTTCGACGGCGCCTGCCCGCTCGGCCCCTGGGTGGAGACCGACCTCGACCCGGGCGACCTCGCCATCCAGTGCACGGTCAACGGCGAACAACGCCAGCTCGGCCGGACGAGCGAGATGATCCGCTCCATCGAGGACCTGATCGTTCACATCACCGAGGCCATGACGCTGCTCCCCGGCGACGTCGTCCTCACGGGCACCCCGGCAGGGGTCGGCCCCCTCAACGTCGGCGACGAGGTCGCCGTCACCATCGAAGGCATCGGCACTCTCACCAACAAGGTGATCAAGCGTGGCTAACGGACCCGTCCGCGTACGTTTCTGTCCCTCGCCGACCGGCAACCCGCACGTGGGTCTGGTCCGCACCGCCCTCTTCAACTGGGCGTTCGCCCGCCACCACGGCGGCACCCTGGTCTTCCGTATCGAGGACACCGACGCGGCGCGCGACTCCGAGGAGTCGTACAACCAGCTGCTCGACTCGCTGCGCTGGCTCGGCCTCGACTGGGACGAGGGCCCCGAGGTCGGCGGCCCGCACGCCCCGTACCGCCAGTCGCAGCGCATGGACATCTACGCGGACGTCGCGAAGAAGCTGCAGGACGCCGGGCACGCGTATGACTGCTTCTGCACCGCCGTCGAGCTCGAAGCCCGCCGCGACGCCGCCCGCGCCGCCGGCAAGCCCTCCGGGTACGACGGCACGTGCCGCAACCTCAGCGCCGAGCGCATCGAGCGGTACCGGGCCGAGGGCCGCCCGGCCATCGTCCGGTTCCGGATGCCCGACGGGCCGATCACCTTCACGGACCTGGTCCGCGGCGAGCTCACCTTCACCCAGGACAACGTGCCGGACTTCGGCATCGTCCGTGCCAACGGCGCCCCGCTCTACACGCTCGTCAACCCCGTCGACGACGCGCTGATGGAGATCACGCACGTGCTGCGCGGCGAGGACCTGCTGTCCTCCACCCCGCGGCAGATCGCGCTCTACAAGGCGCTGATGGAGCTGGGCATCGCCAAGAGCGTGCCGCAGTTCGGCCACCTGCCGTACGTCATGGGCGAGGGCAACAAGAAGCTCTCCAAGCGCGACCCGGAGTCGTCGCTGAACCTCTACCGGGAGCGCGGCTTCCTCCCCGAGGGGCTGCTCAACTACCTTTCGCTGCTGGGCTGGTCCCTGTCCGAGGACCGCGACATCTTCTCCATGGAGGAGATGGTCGCCGCCTTCGACATCACCGGTGTCAACGCGAACCCGGCGCGCTTCGACCTCAAGAAGTGCGAGCACATCAACGCCACGCACCTGCGTGAGCTGGACGTCAAGGACTTCATCGAGGCGTGCGGCCCCTGGCTGAAGGCCCCGCACGCGCCGTGGCGGCCGGAGGCCTTCGACCGGGCGGCCTTCGAGGAGATCGCCCCGCACGCGCAGACCCGCCTGACGGTCCTCTCCGACATCACGGCCAACGTGGACTTCCTCTTCCTCGACCAGCCGGTCGAGGACGAGGCGTCCTGGGCGAAGGCGATGAAGGGCGAGCCGGTGGCTCTGCTCACGACGGCCCGCGCCAAGCTGGCGGACACGGACTGGAACGCGGAGGCCCTGAAGAACGCGGTCCTCGCGGCCGGCGAGGAGCACGGCCTGAAGCTCGGCAAGGCCCAGGCCCCGGTCCGCGTGGCGGTCACCGGCCGCACGGTCGGCCTGCCGCTCTTCGAGTCCCTGGAGGTCCTGGGCCGCGACCGCACCCTGTCCCGCATCGACGCGGCCCTGGCGAAGCTCGCCGCGTAGGCGTTTGCCGTACGTCCCCGAGGGGCGGAAGCCGACCGGCTTTCCGCCCCTCGGGGACGTATTCAGTTGTATTCTCGCAGTATGGCCGACACCACGATCAAGATCAGTGACGAGATACGAGACCGGATCCGGACCCTTGCCGAGGAGCGCGGACTGAGCACTCGCGCGTATGTCGAGCGCCTGGTCTCGGGTGTCCCCACGGAGGACGAGCGGGCAGAGCGGACGGCGAAGGCGATCGCCTACGTCCGCTCGCACCTCGGGACGGATCTCGCGGACGACGATCTGCGTGAGGGCCATGAGTGGCGGCAGGCGATCGTCGCCGGACGAGTCGGGAGCCGCCGGTGATCATCCTTGATCACACGGCGGTAGTGGCGCTGCGCCGAGGGCATCGCCTGCTGTCGTCGATCGTCGTTGTCGAAGTCGACGACCCGGAGCAGCGAGCCCACGTTCCGGCACTCTGCCTGGTCGCTGCGGGCATGGAGCTGCCAGGGACCGCCGCGCACGCTGGCGCCCTGCCGGGGCTGGAGTTCCTGCCGCTGGACTTCGCGGTAGCGGCAGCGGTTGAGGACGCCACCATGGCGGGCATCGACTGGCGTTATGCGCACGCCGTCTTTGCGGCTGTCTCGGGTGCCGTCGAGGGCCAGGTGCTGACCGCAACTCCGGACGCCTATGACGGTACGGGCGTGTGGGCAGTCGACATCGGCAAACCCTGAGCGCCGCAGCGCTCTGTTGACCAGCGAGCGGCACGCGGCGGGCCCCCGTTCAACGTCAGCGAGTGCTGAGTGAGCCCCCGGGCCCGGGGACTCACTCAGCACTCGCTCGGGCTCGTCAGAGCTTCCCGCCGATTTCACACGCCCGGCACGGCGGACGGCCGCAGGTGCACTGCATGATGGCGTCGAGGACCCCGCGGTCGTGGTAGAGGCACTCGTCCCCGCAGGTGTGGCGCGGGATGAAACCTGCCGGGATCTCACCGGGCCACGGCTCATGACCATCCCGGCAGCGGACGAACCGCTCGGGGTCGGCGGAGTGCAGGTCGTGCATGATCGACCGCGCCTCGTCCTCCAACTCCCGCACTCGCTCGACCAGGCTCTTGAGCTCGGCGGCGATGCTGGAGTACCGGTCGGCGCCGGTCCTTACGTGTGCGGCCCGCAGTGCCATCGCTGCGTTGCCCAAAAACCTGCTGGCATCCTGAAGGTCGGTCACGTGATGCATCTGAATGCCGTTCACGCCCCGTACCCACACGGCGTCCATGCTGCTCACTGATCCACCTTCCCGGCGTTCACATTGGTTTTCTTGCGAAACAGTATGCACGGCGCCGGTGCCGCCGCATACGGAGAAAAATCAATCTTTTTATGGACGCTAAAGGTTTCGGCCGCGCCGGTCCAGCAAATTCGGAGTGAGTCGGCTCACAGCAGGCATGGGCTCGCAGCAGGCATGACATAGCACAAGGTCCATTGCCCACTCACGTGGTGGATCTTCTGCTGGTTCTTCCAATGAGTTTTTTTGCTGATTTCAGTCCGCCGGCTGTTCTTGGTTATCCGGCGACCGTGTAGGAGCGCGCTCCCGTCCCGGCGAGCCCGCCGCCGTCGACGATCAGGTACTCCGGGCGGATGGGGTGCCCGTCGAGCCAGCACTCCAGGATCTCCCGGGTACCGGCCGCGTAGCGGGCCTGCGCCGAGAGGGTCGTACCGGACACGTGCGGCGTCATCGCCTCGTACGGCATGGTGCGCCAGGGGTGGTCGGGCGGTGGCGGCTGCGGATACCAGACGTCACCGGCGTAACCGGCCAGTTGGCCGCTGCCCAGGGCACGCACCACGGCGTCCCGGTTGACGATGAGCGCACGTGCGGTGTTGACGATGTACGAACCGCGCTTCATGACCCCGATCAGGTCGTCGTCGAAGAGGTTCTGCGTCTGCGGATGCAGCGGAGTGTGGATCGACAGCACGTCGACCGAGGAGGCCAGCGAACGCGCGTCGGGATGCCAGGTCAGCTCCAGTTCCTCTTCGACCTCCTTGGGCAGCCGGTGCACGTCGCAGTAGTGCAGGGTGACGTCGAACGGCTTGAGGCGGCGCAGTACCGCCGCGCCGATACGGCCGGAGCCGAGGACGCCGACGTCCATGCCTTCGAGGTCGTAGGCGCGCGAGACGCTGTCCGCGATGTTCCAGCCTCTCTTGGCGGTCACCCAGTCGTGGGCGGGCATGTAGTTGTGCACCAGGGTGAGGATCTGCATGACGGCGTGCTCGGAGACGCTGATGCTGTTGCTGTAGGTCACCTCCGCCACCGTCATGCCGTGGGCGATGGCGCTCGGCAGGTCGACGTGGTCGGACCCGATCCCCGCGGTGATCGCGAGTCTGAGCTGGGGAGCGGCGGTGATCCGCTCGGGGGTCAGATAGGCGGGCCAGAAGGGCTGCGAGATCACCACGTCGGCGTCGGGCAGCTCGTGGTCCAGGGTGGAGTCCGGCCCTTCCTTGTCGCTGGTGACGACATAGGTGTCGCCTCGGTCCTCCAGGAACCGGCGCAGTCCCAGTTCTCCCGAGACGCTGCCGAGGAGCTGCCCCGGCGTGAAATCTATGGCTTGCGGGGTCGGCGCGGTCTGTCCGCCCGGATAGCCGGTGATGGCCGGAATCTCGTCGCGGGCGTAGTCGGGAGGATAACCGCCCACCGGGTCGGGATAGAGCACCGCAAGGATCTTTGCCATGGCCGTCCTCCATTGGTAGGGCCACTGCTCCGATAAACCGGTCTGGCACCGATGATCTTGAATTTTAGTCGAGCATGCGTCGGCGCTGCAATCCCCAGGGATAGCGAGGGAGGGGAACGGGTGGGCAAGCCGTCCAGGACTTGACACGTGGATCTACGAGACGTTTCCTTGAAGGGAGGAAATGCGCTGTGGCGTACGCCTGTTGGCGCGCCCCACACGCCTGGGTTGGCCGGCGTCCACCGACATCCGGAGTGGTGATGGCAACCTATGAATATCGATGCAGCCGCTGTGGGCCTTTCAACGTGAGGTTGGCAATCGGAACGGCGCCCAAGGCTTACGGCTGCCCAGTTTGCACAGGCGCTGCGAGACGTGTGTACTCCTCGCCCGGCCTGTCGCTGTCCCCTCGCGCGGCCGCCGACCTCCATGACCGGGAGGAGCAGGCCCGTGAGGCCCCGGCAGTAGTCTCCGAAGTGCCGCCACGCAGCAGGATACGACGGTACCCCCACCCCGCGCTCTCGCGGTTGCCGCGTCCCTGAGGGTGGTGGTCGACAAGGGAGAACGTCTCATGCGGGGCTCCGACGTCGGAACACAGACGTCTTTCCCGTAGCGGGGCGCGGAATGCGGAATCACTAACGCTGGCCGGGAACCGAGCCATGTCCTCGGCAGCTCATGGGGCGGCCCTGGCACGACGCGATTCCGCCCCCACGCGGACTGTAGGAGGTGTGTCTCCGTGGGAAACGTGGGACTGTTCTTCGTCGGTGCGGTGCTCTTCATCAACGGGTTGCTGCTTCTCGGGAAGGTCGATGCCCGGGCGGGAGCGGTGTTCAACCTTTTCGTAGGTGCACTGCAGGTACTGACGCCGACGTACCTCATCTTCACCGCCGACGGTGACCCGAACAAGATCCTGGCGGCATCAGGCATCTACCTGTTCGGCTTCACCTACCTCTACGTAGGTATCGGTCTGCTCGCCGGTCTCGACAGCACCGGCGTCGGCTATTACTCGCTGTTTGTGGCAATCGCGGCCCTGGGATACTCGTTCGTCAATTTCCGGCTCTTCAAGGACTACCCATTCGGGGTTATCTGGCTCTACTGGGCATTCCTCTGGTTCCTGTTCTTCCTGCTGCTCGGTCTCAAGAAGGCCGGCCTCACCACCTATACGGGTTGGGTGACGGCGATCCAAGGCTGGGTCACCTGCGTGATTCCCGCGGGGCTGCTGCTCTCCGGCTACTGGAAGCACCCCAACGAGATCGCCGTCGCACTGGCGGTCTTCGGCGTGGTGGTGTTCGTGGCGCTGTGGCCGCTCACCCGGAAATCGCCCCGGCCGACCCAAGCCGCCCCGGCAGCCGGAAGCGTGGGAGCACCAACGTGACCGGATCGGAAATGAGGAGCTGTCATGCCCGAAGTTCTCTTCAATGTGGACCACAGTAAGTCGATGCGTGACCAGGACGTTCCCGGACACAACAGGTGGCACCCGGACGTCCCCACTGTCGCCAAGGTGCGGCCAGGATCGGAGTTCCGTGTGGAGTGCCGCGACTGGACCGACTGCCAGGTCGGCAACAACGACTCCGCCAACGATGTACGCGACATCGACCTGACCATCCCTCACATGCTCAGCGGCCCGATAGGCGTGGAGGGCGCCGAACCCGGCGACCTGCTCGTCGTCGACATCCTCGACCTCGGCCCCGTGCCACAGCAGACCGGGGGCGCGGCGGGCCAGGGCTGGGGCTATACCGGCATCTTCGCCAAGGCCAACGGCGGCGGCTTCCTGACCGACTATTTCCCGGACGCCTACAAGGCGATATGGGACTTCCACGGACAGCAGGCCGTCTCCCGCCACCTTCCCGGGATCAGCTTCACCGGAATCACCCACCCCGGGCTGTTCGGAACCGCCCCGTCCGCCGAGATGCTCGCCCGCTGGAACGCCCGCGAGCAGGCGCTGATCGACACCGATCCGAACCGGGTCCCCCCTCTCGCCGTACCGCCGGACGGCACCAACGCGCTCGCCGGCACAGCTACCGGAGACCTCGCACGGCGCATCGGCGAAGAAGGCGCACGCACGGTGCCGGCCCGCGAGAACGGAGGCAACCACGACATCAAGAACTTCACCCGGGGATCGAGGGTCTTCTACCCCGTACACGTCAAGGACGCCAAGCTCTCCGGAGGCGACCTGCACTTCAGCCAGGGCGACGGAGAGATCACCTTCTGCGGCGCCATCGAGATGGGCGGCTTCATCGACTTCCATGTCGACCTGATCAAGGGCGGCATGGAGACGTACGGCATCTCCACCAACCCCGTGTTCATTCCGGGCAACGTCGAGCCGAGGTACACGGAGTTCCTCACCTTCATCGGTATCTCCGTCGACCACGACACCGACACGAACTTCTACCTGGACGCAACGCTGGCCTACCGACGGGCCTGCCTCAACGCCGTCGAGTACTTCAAGAAGTTCGGCTACAGCGGAGAGCAGGCCTACCTGCTGCTCGGCTCCGCACCCATAGAGGGGCGTATCAGCGGCATCGTCGACATCCCCAACGCCTGCTGTTCGCTGTACGTACCCACCGCCATGTTCGACTTCGACGTCCGGCCCACCACCGCCGGCCCGATGAAGGCCGACCGCGGCCAGTGCGCGTTGTCCACCGCCTGACCGGACATCGTACGGCCCCGCAGCACGCGCTGCGGGGCCGTACGATGCGGCGCTTGGCTTTCTGGCTAGGCGTCGCAGGTGTGAGCGACGAACGCGGACCAGGCGGCGGGGGAGACGGCCAGGGTGCCGCGGGTGACGTCCTTGGAGTCGCGCACGTGGACGGCGGCTGGGGACGCCGCGACCTCGACGCATTCGCCGCCCGCTCCGCCGCTGTAGCTGCTCTTGATCCAGACGAGCGGACGGCCTGCGGACTGCTGGATGTTCATAGCTCTCCTTGCAGCGACTTCTCGATGTGGCGGAGCGAATCCCGCGGGGACAGCGCCTGAGCCCGCAGGATTCCATACCGAACGGCGAACCCGCGTACGGTTTCCCGATCGGTGATCATGCGGCCGTTGCCCTGGCTTTCCAGATATCCGACCTGCTCCCCGCCCTGGGGTGTCATCAGCGTGAACGCCCCGTCCACGCAGGCGTGATCCGTCACCCTGGTCGGCACCACTTGGATCTCGGCATTCGGGTTGTCGCCGACGAGCAGCAGATGCTCCAGCTGCCCACGGAGCACCTGCACTCCACCGAACGGCCGCTGAAGCACGGCCTCCTCGATGACGAAGCTCAGCGTCGGCGCGGGCTTGCGGTCGAAGAGCGCGCGACGGGCCAGTCGAGCCGCCACCATCTGCTCGATCTCTGCCTCGTGACGCCGTGGCCTCCATACCGTGAACATCGTCCGTGCGTACTCCTCGGTCTGGAGCAGGCCCGGCACCGCCATGACCGCGTACGCGTGAAACTCGACCGCCTCCTCCTCGATCCGAGCCGCATCCCGGAAGAACGCCGGATACCGAGCCCGCGCCACTTCCTGCTTTCTGGCCAGCAGCACCCCACTCGCATCCAGCAGCGCGTCCGCCTTCTCGATCAGCTCCGGACGGGCGATGCGCCGCCCCTGCTCGATCGCGGCGATCTGCGCCTCTCCGTACCCGACTCGCTTGGCGAGCTCAGCCTGAGTGAGCCGGGCCCGCTCGCGGAAGATCTTGAACTGGCGGCCGAACGACCGCAGGAGCTCGTCGGCCGGATCCTCCCGCCGGGAGGGTTCGGCCTGCTCCGGAATCTGTGTCATGGGTTCCCCTCTCACCCGCCCCGACAGCACGCCTCCGGACCTGGACAACCACACTGTGTAGGGGTGTCGTCACTGGTGACGCTACGCGCACGACACCAGCCTCGTACCCATGACGACCGAAACTCCCCCGACCGAGAACGCCGGCCAACTTCCGGCACCCCTGCACGAGTTCTCCATGCGTTTCACCTCCAGCCCACGCGGCGCACGCCTGGCCCGCCGCCTGGCCACCCACCGCATGGACGCCTGGGGGTACTCGTACGGCTGCGACGCGAACGACACGGTGACGCTGATCGTCGCCGAACTCGCGGCCAACGCGGTGCGCCACGGTCACGTCCCCGGCCGCGACTTCAGTCTGCGGCTCTCCGTGACCGCGGACGTCGTACGCGTAGAGGTGTCCGACACCCGCGGCGAGCGCTTCCCTCCCACCAACCCGACCCCGCCGGCGCCGGACGCCGACTCCGGCCGCGGCCTCTGGTTGGTGGCCCGGCTCGCAAGCGCCTGGGCAGTCGCGCCCAGGCCCTGCGGGCCGGGCAAAACCGTCTGGGCGGACGTGCGCTTCTCGTAGGCTGGGCGTATGCCGATCCGCGCGGTCCTCTGGGACATCGACGACACCCTCTTCGACTACACCAGCGCCGACACCACCGGTATGCAGCGCCATCTCACGGCCGAGGGCCTGGCCGACGGATTCGAGTCCGTCGACCACGCCCTCGCCGTCTGGCGGGAGCTCACCGCGATCCACTGGGCCCGCTTCGCCGCCGGCAGCGTCAGTTTTCAGGAGCAGCGGCGCGATCGGGTGCGGGACTTTCTCGGCGAGGCGTCCCTCAGCGATGCCGAGGCCGACGACTGGTTCGACCGGTACATCACCCACTACCGGGCCGCCTGGGCGGTCTTCCCGGACGTCCTGCCCGTACTCGACCTCCTCACGCCCCGTTACCGGCACGGTGTGCTGTCCAATTCCAGCACCGCCAACCAGGACCACAGGCTGCGCACGCTGGGGCTGCGTGACCGCTTCGAGGTGCTGCTCTGTGCCGAGGACCTCGGCGTCAGCAAGCCGGCCGCCGGGGCTTTCCTCGCCGCGTGCCGGGCGCTGGACCTGCCGCCGTGTGACATCGCCTACGTCGGCGACAAGATCGACATCGATGCGTGCGGCGCCCGCGACGCGGGCCTGACCGGTGTCTGGCTGGACCGTTTCCACACCTCGGACGAGGTTCCCGCCGGGGTGCACCGGATCAACGGCCTGGAGCAGCTTCCCGCCCTGCTGCACGGCCATACTCGTTTTGGAGCGCCGTCTCCCATCGGGTAATGTTCTTCCTGCGCCGCCCGAGCGGGCCAAGAGCCTGGCCGGAAAGCGCGAACCAAACAAAACCCCCCTCAGGGGGTTGAGTTTTGGTGGGCTATGGTGTAATTGGCAGCACGACTGATTCTGGTTCAGTTAGTCTAGGTTCGAGTCCTGGTAGCCCAGCGCAGAACATCGCAGGACATTTTCTGTACAAGCCCCCGTTGTGTAGCGGCCTAGCACGCTGCCCTCTCAAGGCGGTAGCGCCGGTTCGAATCCGGTCGGGGGTACTGGTCTAAACCACCATGGGCTATGGTGTAATTGGCAGCACGAGTGATTCTGGTTCATTTAGTCTAGGTTCGAGTCCTGGTAGCCCAGCGCAATCGAGATCATTCGATCTGCCACCCAGCAAGCCCCCGTTGTGTAGCGGCCTAGCACGCCGCCCTCTCAAGGCGGTAGCGCCGGTTCGAATCCGGTCGGGGGTACGCATCGAGAAGGCCCTCCGCATCGCGGAGGGCCTTCTCGCTTTCAACCGCCGCCGCCGAACCGCCTGTTGGACTCCTCGGCCTCCGCGAGCCGGCGCAGGCTGAGCAGTACCGGCTCGTACAGCACGGTCAGTGCCACCGCCGCCTCCACCTGCTCCTCCGGTGTCTCGTACTCCTCGACCATGTCCAGGTCCGTGACCGCGAGTTGGGCGGCCGCACGGGCGTACGGCAGCAGCTGCTCCGGAGTACACGGGTGCCCGGCCCCGGACAGTCCGGCGATTGCGCCGACCAGCATCCGGTACGCGGGGGAGAGGGCCCCGACCGCGCAGCCGTACGTCCAGCCGAGCTGATCCAGCAGGGCGTCCGCGACGCGCCGCGCCGCATCGTCCGCGGCGTCCGGCCCGGCCGGCCCGGCCGGCTCCCGGTCGTGCGGCAGCGCCCAGACCGCGGCGCCGAGCCGCATGTGGTGGTCGAGGGACTCGTCCTCGACGGCCGCGATCACCTCCCGCGCCGTGGCTACGGACATCCCGCCGACCTGGATCAGCGCCCGGACCAGCCGCAGCCTGCGCAGGTGCTCCTCGTCGTACTCCGCCTGCGTGGTGCTGACGCGGCGGCCCGGCCGGAGCAGCCGCTCGCGCAGGTAGTACTTGATCGTGGCGGTGGAGACCCCGCTGCGTTCGCTCAACTCCGCCAGTCGCATCGCTTGCGTCCTTCCTTGGAGAGTGTCACTATCCAATCATGGATAGTGCCGCTATCCAACAATCGATCCATGGGGGACCGTCATGAGCGACAAGCCGGTTCAGGGGCGGATGACCGCCGACGCCGAGGGTGACGTGATCGTCTTCCTCATCGGGATGCGCATCAACAAGTTCCGCGCGCTCCGCAGCTGGTGGCCGGCGGTCAGGGCGATGCCGCGGATGATCAAGGAGCTCTCGCGCGAGAAGGGCAGCGGGCTGATCGGCGTCCAGTTCCTGCTGGGCGGGCCGCGGCTGCTGTACGTGGTCCAGTACTGGGACTCCAAGGACAAGCTGCTGGCGTACGCCTCGGCACCGGACAAGGAGCACCGCCCCGCCTGGGCCGCCTTCAACCGCCGGATGCGCGACGGGAAGGGCGATGTGGGGTTCTGGCACGAGACATACGTCGTCCCGGCCGGCTCGTACGAGAGCGTCTACGTCAACATGCCGGAGTTCGGCCTCGGCAAGGCCGCCGGCGTGGTCCCGGTGGGCAGGCGCGGCGACCGCGCGGCCGACCGTCTCGCGGCGAGGGCGTAGCCGCGGTATCCGTACGGGTGGCCGCGTACGGCGAGCCCCTGTGCGGGCCCCGGAAACGGCCGCTGCGGCGGTGAAGCGGCCGGCCGGCCGGGGCGAGCGGCGCGGTCAGCCCGAGCGGCGCAGGGCCTCCGAGAGGCGTGCGGCCGCGTCGATGACCGCCTGGGCGTGCATCCGGCCCGGGTGTCGGGTCAGCCGCTCGATCGGCCCGGAGACCGACACGGCGGCCACCACGCGGTTCGAGGGGCCGCGTACGGGTGCGGAGACCGAGGCCACGCCCGGTTCCCGCTCGCCGATCGACTGGGCCCAGCCCCGGCGCCGTACGCCCGACAGGGCCGTCGCCGTGAAGCGTGCCCCCTGCAGGCCCCGGTGCAGCCGCTCCGGCTCCTCCCAGGCCATCAGGATCTGGGCCGCGGAACCGGCCTTCATGGGCAGCGTGGAGCCGACCGGGACGGTGTCCCGGAGTCCGGACAGCCGTTCCGCCGCCGCCACACAGATCCGCATGTCGCCCTGCCGTCGATAGAGCTGCGCGCTCTCACCCGTGACGTCGCGCAGATGCGTGAGTACCGGTCCTGCCGTGGCCAGCAGCCGGTCCTCGCCCGCCGCGGCGGCGAGCTCCGCCAGCCGCGGGCCGAGGATGAACCGGCCCTGCATGTCCCTCGCCACCATCCGGTGGTGTTCCAGTGCCACGGCAAGGCGATGTGCCGTGGGTCGTGCGAGCCCTGTCGCCGCGACCAGCCCGGCGAGGGTGGCCGGACCGGACTCCAGTGCGCTCAATACCAGAGCTGCCTTGTCGAGCACGCCGACGCCGCTAGAGTTGTCCATGCAACGATATTCACGTCTCACACTGTGAAACGCAAGTTCAATTTCTCCCGGAACCCGTCAGTCTGGAGTGGCGGACCCGCAGACCAACGGGTTCGCGGCCGACGTCCGCCACGTGGGGTACGGGCGAGGGCGCACCACATCTCTAGTTGCGCCGGCACAAGATGCCGGCCGGAGGGAAAGCGATGGGTTGGACACTGGCGGAGAAGGTCTGGGACGACCATGTCGTCCGGCGCGCCGAAGGCGAGCCCGACCTCCTCTTCATCGATCTGCACCTGCTGCACGAGGTGACCAGCCCCCAGGCCTTCGACGGCCTGCGGCAGAACGCCCGCCCCGTGCGGCGCCTCGACCTCACCATCGCGACCGAGGACCACAACACCCCCACCATCGACATCGACAAGCCGATCGCGGATCCGGTCTCCCGCGCCCAGCTGGAGACGCTGCGCAAGAACTGCGCCGAGTTCGGCGTACGCCTGCACCCGCTGGGCGATGTCGAGCAGGGCGTCGTCCACGTGGTGGGACCGCAGCTGGGCCTGACCCAGCCCGGCACCACCGTGGTCTGCGGTGACAGCCACACCTCCACGCACGGCGCCTTCGGCGCGCTGGCGTTCGGTATCGGCACCAGCCAGGTCGAGCACGTCCTGGCCACCCAGACGCTGCCGCTGGCCCGCCCGAAGACCATGGCGATCACCGTCGAGGGCGAGCTGCCGGACGGCGTCACCGCCAAGGACCTGATCCTGGCGATCATCGCGAAGATCGGCACCGGCGGCGGCCAGGGCTACATCCTGGAGTACCGCGGCTCGGCCGTCGAGAACCTGTCGATGGAAGCCCGGATGACCATCTGCAACATGTCGATCGAGGCCGGCGCCCGGGCGGGCATGATCGCCCCCGACCGGACCACCTTCGACTACCTGCAGGGCCGCGACCACGCCCCGCAGGGCGCGGACTGGGACGCCGCCGTCGCGTACTGGCAGACGCTGCGCACCGACGACGACGCGGTCTTCGACGCCGAGGTCTTCATCAACGCCTCCGAACTGTCGCCGTTCGTCACCTGGGGTACCAACCCCGGCCAGGGCGCGCCGCTGTCCGCGAACGTCCCCGACCCGGCCTCGTACGAGGACGCTTCGGAGCGGCTGGCTGCCGAAAATGCCCTGGAGTACATGGGGTTGACCGCCGGACAGGCGCTGCGCGACATCAACGTGGACACCGTCTTCGTAGGTTCCTGCACCAATGGCCGCATCGAGGACCTGCGTGCGGCCGCCGAGATCCTGGACGGCCGCAAGGTCGCGAGAGGCGTACGGATGTTGGTCGTCCCCGGTTCGGTACGGGTCGCCCTGCAGGCCGTCGAGGAGGGCCTGAACAAGGTCTTCACCGAGGCCGGCGCCGAATGGCGGCACGCGGGCTGCTCGATGTGCCTGGGCATGAACCCCGACCAACTGGCCCCCGGAGAGCGTTCCGCGTCCACCTCCAACCGCAACTTCGAGGGCAGGCAGGGCAAGGGCGGCCGCACCCACCTGGTCTCGCCCCAGGTCGCCGCCGCCACCGCGGTGCTGGGCCATCTGGCCTCGCCCGCCGACCTGTCCGACGCCGACGCCCGTACGCCCGCTGGAGCGCGATAACCATGGAAGCTTTCACCACGCACACCGGGCGGGCCGTCCCGCTGCGCCGCAGCAACGTCGACACCGACCAGATCATCCCGGCCCACTGGCTGAAGAAGGTCACCCGCGACGGTTTCGAGGACGGGCTCTTCGAGGCCTGGCGCAAGGACGACGCGTTCGTCCTCAACCGCCCCGAGCGCAAGGGCGCCACGGTCCTGGTGGCGGGCCCCGACTTCGGCACCGGATCCTCGCGCGAGCACGCCGTCTGGGCGCTGCAGAACTACGGCTTCAAGACCGTCATCTCCTCGCGGTTCGCCGACATCTTCCGCGGCAACTCGCTGAAGAACGGCCTGCTGACCGTGGTTCTGCCGCAGGAGACCGTCGAGCGGCTGTGGCAGCTGACCGAGACGGACCCGACGGCCGAGATCACGGTGGACTTGGTGGCCCGCGAAGTCCGAGCCGACGGCATCACCGCCGAGTTCGAGCTCGACGAGAATGCCCGCTGGCGACTGCTGGAGGGCCTGGACGACATCTCCCTCACCCTTCAGAACGAAGCGGACATCGCGGCTTACGAGGCCTCCCGGCCGGCCTTCAAACCGCGCACGATTCAGGCCTGAGCAGCACTTATTCAGCACCGCTTCGCCACTGCGCCCCCTGCCCCACGGCAGGGGGCGCAGTTGTCGTTGAGGCCCTGTGAGGCGACAACTCGCCCCAGATGGCACAATCTGTGTATGGAACGCGACAGTCAACTCGAGCTCTACGAGATCATCGCGGACCGGTTGAAAGAAGCACACACAACGGTGCGCACACTGCAAGTCCCGGAGGGCGTAAGGATGGCGCTGACCCGGAAGCTGCTGGTCGTCACGGCCGTGGCCAAACACGATCTCGCTGATGCGGCAAGGCGTCTGGACCGGTTGATGAAGGACCTCGACGAGGGTCGATTCCCCGAAGACGACTGATGTGAAGGACCACTCCGCAGCGGCCTACTTCGTTGCGGCACTAGGGTGATTAGCCCGTTTCGTGTTTGATTTGCGGTATATATCTGCCTAACGTGCGAAAAAGCTTGAACGCATTCGTTCTGGCAATGTCTCCGAAGGGGAAGACGTGAACAAGGCGCAGCTCGTAGAAGCGATTGCCGACAAGGTCGGCGGCCGTCAGCAGGCCGCAGACTCTGTCGACGCGGTACTCGACGCGATCGTCCGCGCCGTGGTCGGTGGCGACCGGGTTTCGGTCACCGGCTTCGGTTCGTTCGAGAAGGTCGACCGTCCGGCCCGCTACGCACGCAACCCGCAGACGGGTGAGCGCGTACGGGTCAAGAAGACCTCCGTCCCCCGGTTCCGCGCGGGACAGGGTTTCAAGGACCTGGTGAGCGGCTCGAAGAAGCTGCCCAGGGGCGGCGAGGTCTCCGTCAAGAAGGCCCCCAAGGGCAGCCTTTCGGGCGGAGCTCCCACGCGTACGACCGCCAAGGCCGCGGCCAAGAAGGCCACCGCCAAGAAGGCGGCGGTCAAGAAGACGGTCGCCAAGAAGGTCACGGCGAAGAAGGCCGCACCGGCGAAGAAGGCGGCGGTCAAGAAGACGGCCGCGAAGAAGACCACCGCGGCGGCCAAGAAGGCGGCTCCGGCCAAGACGACCGCCAAGAAGGCCGCCGCCAAGAAGACCGCGCCGGCCAAGAAGGCCACCGCGAAGAAGGCGCCCGCCAAGAAGGCGACGGCGCGCAAGACCACCGCCAAGAAGGCCACCGCCAGGAAGTAGCAGCTGGTCAGGGCCACTCACGCGCCGGGCCGGACTCCCCTCACGGAGCCCGGCCCGCGGTGTTTTCGGGCCCGTACGGCAGCCCCGTACGGCAGCCCGTTCGCCATGTCTCAGAAGGTCTGCAGCGTCACCAGCGTGATCCGGCGCGACTCGCCCTCGCCGTCGACCTCGATCCGCACCCGCTGGCCGGGCCGCAGCAGCCGCAGGCCGCCGGCGTCGAAGGCCGGGGCCTCGAAGGGCACCGGCGTGCCGTCGTCGAGCAGCACGCTGCCGCTGTGGGTCTCGGGGTCGTACGTGTACGCGGTCGCCTGCATGCCCCGCAGCCTAGGCGATGCCCGCGGACCGGGCCGACGTACGGGGGCCCACGCCCAGCGCCACGGCCGCCCGCAGGTCGTCCAGCGTGTCCACGTCCTGCCGTACGGAATCAACGCCGTCGAGCCGGATTTCCGCCGCTCCCGAGGCCGAATGCCGGGCCCGGGACGGGCCGCCGAACGACGGTGACAATTCCACGTGTGGCGCAGCGGAAAGCAGAGTTGTTCCGATTCCGGCCGCATCCGCCAGAAATGCGCGCGGAAATACCGCCGCGGCATCGAGCACCCGTCGCAATTCGGCGGGCCGCAGCGCCGGCAGATCGGCGTTCAGTGCGGCGACCGCAGCGCCGGCCCGTGCCGCCCGCGCGCACCGCGCCCCGTGCGCCAGGGCGGCGTTGAGGCCCGCCGCCGGGGCGTCCGGCTCTATACGGGCGCCCAGCGCCGCCAGTTCCGCTGCGGCCAGGGCGTCGTCCGTGACGACCACCACATCCCGGACCGCGGGGCAGGCCAGGGCCGCGGCGACGGTGTCCTGGGCGAAGGCGAGGGCGAGTCCCGGCCGCAGGCGCTCGCCCGCGGCGGCGGCGAGCCTGCTCTTGGCCAGGACGAGGGGCTTCAGCGGTACGACCAGGCTCCAGCCGGTGTTCGTGACGTGTCCCTCCCTCGCCCACGGTCGTGATGTCCCGGCCCTCATTGTCGCCTCCCGGCGCCCCGGCCCGGGGCGGAGGCCCGTGCGCCGGGGCGTACCGTGTTCTCGACAGACCACGGACCTGGGGCGACACTTGTCCGGCCGACCAGGTGCATCAAGACGTCACCAGGTCATAGAGGAAGGTGTCCGCGTGTCCCGCCGCAGAATCGGCTTCTGGTACCGCCTGGCGGCGGTCATCGCAAAACCGCCACTGGTGGTTCTGTTCAAGCGGGACTGGCGGGGAATGGAACACATTCCGGCCGACGGGGGATTTATCACCGCGGTCAATCACAACTCGTATCTGGACCCGCTCTCCTACGGGCACTTCCAGTACAACACCGGACGCGTTCCGCGGCTGCTGGCCAAGGCGGCGCTCTTCGACGCGCCCGTGATCGGCAAGATCCTGCACGGGACCGGCCAGATCCCCGTGTACCGGGAGACCACCAACGCCATGGACGCGTTCCGTGCCGCCGTGGACGCCATCGAGCGCGGTGAATGCGTCGCCTTCTACCCCGAGGGCACCCTCACCCGCGACCCCGACATGTGGCCGATGGCCGGCAAGAGCGGCGCGGCACGCGTGGCGCTGATGACCAAGGCACCCGTCGTCCCCGTCGCGCAGTGGGGCGCCAATATGGCGATGCCGCCGTACGCCACGGAGAACAAGCTGCGGCTCTTCCCGCGCAAGACACTTCAGGTGCTCGCCGGCCCGCCGGTCGACCTGTCCAGGTTCTACGGGCTCGAACCCACCCCGGACGTACTGCGGGAAGCAACCGAAACCATCATGGCCGCGATCACCGATCTGCTCGAGGAGCTCCGCGGAGTCCCCGCACCCGCCGAGCCGTACGACCATCGCAAGGCCCGGGCAGAACAGCGGCGCAAGGCCGCGGGAGAGGGCGCGAACCAATGAGCCACCCGGTCAAGGCAGCCGTCTACGGAACGGGTTCCTGGGGCACGGCCTTCGGCATGGTGCTGGCGGACGCGGGCTGCGAGGTGACCCTCTGGGGCCGCCGCCCCGAACTCGCCGACGCCATCAACAACGGCCGTACCAACCCCGACTATCTGCCGGGCGTCGAACTGCCGTCGGCGATCCGGGCCACCACCGACGCGGCCGAGGCCGCCCGGGGCGCCGAGTTCACCGTCCTCGCCGTGCCCTCGCAGACACTGCGCGCGAACCTCACCGAGTGGGCGCCGCTGCTGCCCGCCGACACCGTGCTGGTCTCCCTGATGAAGGGCATCGAACTCGGCACAGCCAGGCGGATGAGCGAGGTCATCGAGGAGGTCGCCAAGGCACCGGCCGACCGGGTCGCGGTCGTCACAGGCCCCAACCTCGCCAAGGAGATCGCCGCCCGCCGGCCCGCCGCGGCGGTCGTCGCCTGCCGCGACGAGGGGGTGGCCAACCGGCTCCAGGCCGTCTGCCACACCCCGTACTTCCGCCCGTACACCAACACCGACGTCGTCGGCTGCGAACTCGGCGGCGCGGTCAAGAACGTCATCGGGCTGGCGGTCGGCATCGCGGACGGCATGGGCCTCGGCGACAACGCCAAGGGCTCGCTCATCACCCGCGGCCTCGCCGAAACGACCCGCCTCGGACTGGCGATGGGCGCGGACCCGCTGACCTTCTCGGGCCTGGCGGGCCTCGGCGACCTGGTCGCCACCTGCTGCTCGCCGCTCTCCCGCAACCACACCTTCGGCACCAACCTGGGCCGCGGTATGACGCTCGAGGAGACCATCGCGGTCACCAGGCAGACCGCGGAGGGCGTCAAATCCTGTGAGTCGGTGGCCGATCTGGCCCGCCGCCACGGCGTCGACATGCCCATCACCGACACGGTCGTGGACATCGTCCACAACGGCAAGCCGCCGATCGTCGCGCTGAAGGAACTCATGTCGCGCAGCGCCAAGCCCGAGCGCCGCTGACTTGTCCTGAACCAACCGGTAGTCTCATCGCGATATGAGCAGCGAGAACTCCCCCCAGAGCCCTGAGCAGTCGCGCAAGCCGCGCGTCGCCGTCGTGTTCGGCGGTCGTAGCTCCGAACACGCCATCTCGGTGGTCACGGCCGGCGCCGTCCTGCGCTCCATCGACCGGACGAAATACGAGGTGCTGCCCATCGGCATCACCACGGACGGCCGCTGGGCGCTGACCGCCGACGAGCCCGACCGGATGGCCATCGCCGAACGCCGGCTGCCGAACGTCGAGCAGCTCGCCGATTCGGCCGAGGGCGGCGTCGTGCTCTCCGTCGACCCGGCCAACCGCGAGGTCGTCTACGCCGAGCCGGGCTCCGTGCCCAAGGCGCTGGGCGAGGTCGACGTGGTCTTCCCGATGTTGCACGGCCCGTACGGGGAGGACGGCACCCTGCAGGGGCTGCTGGAGCTCTCCGGCGTCCCGTATGTCGGCTCCGGTGTGCTCGCCTCGGCCGTCGGCCAGGACAAGGAGTACATGAAGCGCGTCTTCATCTCCTTCGGGCTGCCGGTCGGCCCGTACGAGGTGATCCGCCCCCGCGAGTGGCAGAACGACCCCGCCGCGGCCCGCAAGAAGATCATCGACTTCGCGGGTGACCACGGCTGGCCGCTGTTCATCAAGCCCGCCCGCGGCGGGTCCTCGATGGGCATCACCAAGGTCGACGACCTGTCCGGCCTCGACGAGGCGATCGAGGAGGCGCAGCGCCACGACCCCAAGATCCTCGTCGAGTCACTGCTGCGCGGCCGTGAGATCGAGTGCGGCGTGCTCGAGTTCGAGGACGGCCCGCGCGCCAGCGTGCCCGCCGAGATTCCGCCGGTCACGAGCCACGGCTTCTACGACTTCGAGGCCAAGTACATCGACTCGGCATCCGGAATCGTGCCGGCACCGCTCACGGACGAGCAGACCGCCGAGGTGCAGCGGCTCGCGGTCGCGGCCTTCGACGCCGCGTCCTGCGAGGGACTGGTCCGCGCGGACTTCTTCCTGCAGGACAACGGCGAGTTCGTGATCAACGAGATCAACACCATGCCGGGCTTCACCCCGATCTCGATGTACCCGCGCATGTGGCAGGAGAGCGGCGTGAGCTACCCGGAGCTGGTGGACCGGCTGATCCAGGCGGCGCTGCGCCGGCCGACGGGCCTGCGCTAGCAGAGTCTGCCCCTAGAGGCTCGCGGGCACCGTCTTCTCGACGGGGCCCGCGAAGGCCGTCAGCGGAGTCGCGTCATGGGCGTACTTCTTCGCCATCGAGACCTCCACATACGCCTTGCGGTACGTGGTGGTGAACCGGGGGCCGTCGCCCTGGCGCTCCTCCAGCAGCCAATTGACGCCGTCCACCTCGACCCCCTTCGCCTGGGGGTCGCTCATCCGCTCGGGCCGGGGGACCCCACAGCGCAGTACGATCGCCGCGTCTCCCCAGCCGGCGGTCAGTTCGGAGTCCGTCCCGGGGTCGTTCCGCTCGAGGCCGGCGACGGTCTCCGGCAGCTCCTTGTGCAGCGCACGGCAGATCTTCGCGGCTTCCACGTCCGGGGTGGGAACCACCGCCACGGCGCTGCCGTCCGTGGAGGAGCAGCCCGCGGCGGCCAACAGCACGACGACAGCGGGCAGACAGCGGTGGGGGCGGCGCGGGAGCCGGCGGCGCGAAGGTGTCACCGGCCAAGAGTAGACGGGGGCTAGAGATGTACGACCGGACAGGTCAGGGTGCGGGTGATGCCGTCCACTTGCTGGACCTTGGCGACCACCATGCGGCCGAGTGCGTCGACTGTCTCGGCCTGTGCGCGCACGATGACGTCGTAGGGACCGGTTACGTCCTCGGCCTGGATCACCCCCGGGATCTTGCCGATGGTCTCGGCGACGGTCGACGCCTTGCCCACCTCGGTCTGAATAAGGATGTACGCCTGTACCACGGAACCTCCAGGGCGGCCACGAGGATCATGTGGGGAGAAGAGACGCCACCGTATCGCGTCGCCGAGGGCAGCGGGGAGACCTGCGGGGCCGGGGACGCACGCAGTGCGGCGTACGGAGAACACAAGTTGACGTACAAGTTGACGGTACCTACAGCAGTGACGGCTCGCGACCGCAAGCGCACTGGGGCAGAAGGGGCACAAGGATGAAGGGCACCGTGGGGGAGTTGGGGGAGTTCGGGCTGATCAGAGAGCTCACTTCCAGGCTCACCACCACCCCGGCGGTACGACTGGGGCCCGGCGACGACGCCGCGGTCGTGGCCGCACCGGACCGCAGGGTCGTGGCGAGTACGGACATCCTGCTCGAAGGGCGGCATTTCCGCCGCGACTGGTCCACGGCGTACGACGTCGGCCGCAAGGCCGCCGCCCAGAACCTGGCCGACATCGCCGCCATGGGCGCGGTGCCGACCGCACTGCTCCTCGGCCTCGTCGTCCCCGCGGAACTGCCTGTCACCTGGCCGACCGAGCTGATGGACGGCATCCGGGACGAGTGCCAGGTCGCGGGCGCGGCCGTGGTCGGCGGCGATGTCGTACGTGGCGAGACGATCACCGTCGCCATCACCGCGCTCGGCGATCTGCGCAACCACGAGCCGGTCACCCGCGCCGGTGCCCAGCCGGGCGACGTGGTCGCCGTGACCGGCTGGCTGGGCTGGTCGGCCGCCGGATACGCGGTGCTCTCGCGCGGCTTCCGCTCCCCGCGGGCGTTCGTCGAGGCCCACCGTCGCCCGGAGCCGCCGTACCACGCGGGCCCCGCGGCCGCCGGGCTCGGCGCCACCGCGATGACCGACGTCAGCGACGGGCTCGTCGCCGACCTCGGGCACATCGCCGAGGCCAGCAAGGTCCGGATCGACCTGCGCTCCGGGGCCATCGACATCCCCACGCAGATGAACGACATCGGCCAGGCCGTCGGCGTAGACCCGCTGCAGTGGGTGCTCACCGGGGGAGAGGACCACGCGATAGTGGCGACGTTCCCGCCGGATGTGAAGCTGCCGGCCCGCTGGAAGGTCATCGGCGAGGTCCTCAACCCCTCCGCGCTGCCGCAGGTGACGGTCGACGGGGCGCCCTGGACGAGCAAGGGCGGCTGGGACCACTTCGGGGACATCGAGGACGGCAAGTAGATTCAGGGCATGCCGATACCTGTGCCTCCGCGTGTCCTCACCGTCGCCGGATCCGATTCCGGCGGCGGTGCGGGCATCCAGGCCGACCTCAAGACCATGCTGGCGCTCGGCGTGCACGGCATGAGCGTGCTCACCGCGGTGACCGCGCAGAACTCCCTCGGCGTCCAGGGCGCGTGGGAGCTGCCGGCGGAAGCGGTCAGAATCCAGTACCGCAGCGTCGTCGACGACATCGGCGTCCAGGCGGTCAAGACCGGGATGCTCTCCTCGGCCGCGCTCGTGCAGACCGTGGCCGAATTGCTGGCGGACACGGAGGTCCCGGTCGTCGTCGATCCGGTGGGCGTCTCCAAGCACGGCGATCCGCTGCTGGCGGCGTCGGCGCTCGATTCCGTACGGACGAAGCTCCTGCCGGCCGCCACGGTGGCCACCCCCAACCTTGACGAGGTCGCTCAGCTCACCGGGATACGGGTGGAGTCGGAGGCCGATATGCGCCGGGCCGCGGACGCCGTACTCGAGTTCGGGCCCCGGTGGGCGCTCATCAAGGGCGGCCATCTCGCGGCGGGCGATGCGGTGGATCTGCTCACGGACGGCAGCGAGGAACACTGGCTGCGGGCGCCCCGGCACGACAACCGGCACACGCACGGCACCGGCTGCACGCTGGCGAGTGCGGTCGCGTCGGGCCTGGCGAAGGGGCTGGAGGTGCCGGAGGCGGTCACGGCGGCCAAGGAGTACGTCACGGGCGCCATCGCCGCGGGTTTCCCGCTGGGCGGCGGCATCGGCCCGGTGGACCACGCCTGGCGCCTGCACTGAGCCGTGAGCACGGCAAAAAGCCGGTCCACCTGGGTGGACCGGCTTTCCAGGCAACCGGAAAGGGCTGCGCTACGACGAGACCGTCAGCGCGAGACCTTGCCGGCCTTGATGCACGAGGTGCAGACGTTGAGCCGCTTCGGCGTCCGACCGACCACGGCACGCACGCGCTGGATGTTGGGGTTCCAGCGACGGGACGTACGGCGGTGCGAGTGCGAAATGTTGTTGCCGAAGCTCGGCCCCTTGCCGCAAACGTCGCAGTTGGCAGCCACGGGTCACTCCAAAGACTTCAGATGCACTTACAGTGAATTCCCGGCGCGCCGGGATCTGAAGATCGATGGCTTGCCGGGGGTATGGCCCGACTTTTGCCGGGCAACCGGAGCAGCATACAACGGCCGCTCCCGTAGGACGAAACTAGCATGGCTCCCACGGCCCCCGCCCCGGACGGTCCCCCGCCCCGTCGTTACCCTGCGGTGCAACCCACGCCGCCCATAGGAGGACGCCAGGTGCCGCACACGCCGCCCACGCTCGACGCCGACGCGGTGCGCAGCTGGAGTTCACGGGCGCTGACGGCGCTGGGCCGGGCCCGCGAGGAGATCGACGCGATCAACGTCTACCCGGTCGCCGACGGGGACACCGGAACCAACCTGTACATGACCGTCGAGTCCGCCGCGCAGGCGGTGGAGGCGGTGTTCGCCGCTCACGAAGCCGTCGCGGACGGCTCGGTGCCCTCGCTGAACGACGCCGTACGCGCGATGGCGCACGGCGCGCTCATCGGTGCCCGGGGCAACTCCGGCACGATCCTCGCCCAGCTGCTGCGCGGTATGGCGGAGGTGCTTGACGACGCCGGGCTGGCGCCGGCCCTGCGCCGGGCCGCCGAGTCGGCGTACGGCGCGGTGGCGCACCCCGTTGAGGGCACGGTCCTCACGGTGGCCACCGCGGCCGCCGACGCGGCGGAGGGCGCCTCGGGAGACGCCGTCTCGGTGGCGCGCGCGGCGTACGACGGGGCGTGCGTCGCGCTGGACGCGACCCCCGGCCAGCTGGCCGTGCTCAGGCGCGCGGGCGTCGTCGACGCGGGTGGCCGCGGGCTGCTCACTGTGCTCGCGGCGCTGGTCGAGGTGCTCACCGGCGAGGCCCCGGCGGAACCCGCGCCCTCGCACCGGGCGGCGCTCGACTGTGCCCCCGGCGCCCCTGACGGCGATGCGGAACACGTGAGCGATGGGCCGGCCTTCGAGGTGATCTACCTCCTTGAAGCGGACGACGAAGCCGTCGCGCGGCTGCGCATCCGGCTCGACGGCCTCGGCGACTCCCTCGTCGTCGTCGGCGGCGACGGGCTGTGGAACGTACACGTCCACGTGGACGACGCGGGCGCCGCCGTGGAGGCCGGCGTCGAGGCCGGTCGGCCGTACCGCATCCGGATCACCCACTTCGACGACCGCCGCGGCCCGGCCGCGCCGCCCGAGCAGGTGCAGCGCGCGGTCGTCTCGGTCGTCCCGGGCGAGGGCCTGGCCGGACTGTGCGCCGAGGCGGGCGCCACGACGGTGCTCGCGCGCCCCGGCGAGCCGCCGGCCAGCGGCGAACTCGTCGACGCGATCCGCCGCGCGCACGCCCGTGAGGTGGTGCTCCTGCCGAACGACGCCGACCTGCGCCACACCGCGGCGGCCGCCGCGGAACAGGCCCGTACCGAGGGCGTACGCGTCGCCCTCATCCCCACCCGCTCCGCGGTCCAGGGCCTGGCGGCCCTCGCCGTCCATGAACCGGACCGCCGCTTCGACGAGGACGTGGTGGCGATGACGGCCGCGGCGGGCGCCACGCGCTACGCCGAACTGGCCGTCGCCGAGCGGCAGTCGTGGACCATGGCGGGCGTCTGCCAGGCCGGGGACGTGCTCGGGCTGATCGACGGCGACGTGGCGGTGATCGGCTCCGACCTGACCGCCACGGCGGAAACGGTGCTGGACCGTATGCTGGCGGCCGGCGGCGAACTGGTCACCCTGGTCGTCGGCGCGGAGGTGCCGGACACCGTCGCCGAACACCTCGCGTCGTACGTACGGGACGGCCACCTGGCGGTGGACACGGTGGTCTACCCGGGCGGCTGCCACGCGGCACCGCTGCTGATCGGCGTCGAATAGCCGCGACGCATCCCCCCGTGTCCATACCGCATCCGGCCCGTATGTCAGAGCCATGGTGTGGAATGGATCGCGTGTCCGCGTTCGACGAACCCCTGAAGAAGACTCTCGGCCCCGCCACCGCCAAGGTGATGGCCGAGCACCTCGGCCTGCACACGGTCAGTGATCTGCTGCACCACTATCCCCGGCGGTACGCCGAGCGGGGCGAGCTGACCCCGCTCTCCGAGCTGCCCCTGGACGAGCACGTCACGGTCGTCGCCCAGGTCGCGGACGCCCGCGTGCTGAAGTTCAACCAGGGCCGCGGCCAGCGGCTCGAGGTGACGATCACCGACGGCAGCGGACGACTGCAACTGGTCTTCTTCGGCAAGGGGATCCACAAGCCCCACAAGGAACTGCTGCCCGGCAGCCGCGCCATGTTCGCCGGCAAGGTGTCCATGTTCAACCGCAAGCTGCAGCTCGCCCACCCCGCGTACGAGCCGCTGGGCGCAGCGAGCGCCGAGGACGCGGTGGACGCCTTCGCCAACCAGTTGATCCCGATCTATGCGGCCTGTAAGCAGCTGGAGTCGTGGAAGATCTCCAAAGCTGTGGACGCGGTCCTGCCCAGCGCCCGGGACGCCGTCGACCCGCTGCCGCCCTCGCTGCGCGAAGGCCGCGGGCTGGCCACCCTCCCCGAAGCGCTGCAGGCCATCCACCGGCCGCGCACCAAGGCCGACATCGCCGCAGCCCGGGACCGCCTCAAGTGGGACGAGGCGTTCGTCCTCCAGGTCGCGCTCGCCCGGCGCCGGTACGCGGACACCCAACTGCCCGCCGTGGCAAGGAAACAGGTCCCGGACGGGCTGCTCGACGCCTTCGACGCCAAGCTGCCGTTCACCCTCACCGAGGGCCAGCAGAAGGTCACCGCCGAGATCTTCACGGACCTCGCCACCGAGCACCCCATGCACCGGCTCCTCCAGGGCGAGGTCGGTTCCGGCAAGACCCTCGTCGCACTGCGCGCGATGCTCGCGGTCGTGGACGCCGGCGGCCAGGCGGCGATGCTCGCGCCCACCGAGGTGCTGGCCCAGCAGCACCACCGGTCGGTGACCGAGATGATGGGCGAGCTGGCGGAGGGAGGAATGCTCGGCGGGGCCGAGCAGGGCACCAAGGTGGTGCTGCTCACCGGGTCGATGGGGGCGGCAGCGCGCCGGCAGGCGCTGCTCGACCTGGTCACCGGCGAGGCCGGGATCGTCATCGGCACGCATGCCCTGATCGAGGACAAGGTGCAGTTCCACGACCTCGGACTGGTCGTGGTCGACGAACAGCACCGCTTCGGCGTGGAGCAGCGCGACGCTCTCCGTTCCAAGGGCAAGCAGCCCCCGCACCTGCTGGTCATGACGGCGACCCCGATCCCGCGCACGGTCGCGATGACCGTCTTCGGCGATCTGGAGACCTCGGTGCTGGACCAGCTGCCGGCCGGCCGGTCGCCGATCGCCAGCCATGTCGTACCGGCCAAGGACAAGCCGCACTTCCTCGCGCGTACCTGGGAGCGCGTACGCGAGGAGGTGGAGAAGGGCCACCAGGCGTACGTGGTGTGCCCGCGCATCGGGGACGACGAGGACGAGCCCGGGAAGAAGGCCGCGTCGCCCGAGGACGAGGCCGAGAAGCGCCCGCCGCTCGCGGTGCTGGAGATCGCCGAGCAGATCGCCTCGGGGCCGCTGAAGGGGCTGCGCGTGGAGGTCCTGCACGGCCGGATGCAGCCGGACGACAAGGACGCCGTGATGCGCCGCTTCACGGCCGGCGAGGTGCATGTCCTGGTCGCCACGACCGTCATCGAGGTCGGGGTGAACGTCCCCAACGCCACCGTGATGGTGATCATGGACGCGGACCGCTTCGGCGTCTCCCAGCTGCACCAGTTGCGCGGCCGCGTGGGCCGCGGCTCGGCCGCCGGCCTCTGCCTGCTGGTGAGCGAGATGCCGGAGGCGAGCCCGGCCAGAGCCCGGCTGACCGCGGTGGCCGCCACCCTGGACGGCTTCGAGCTGTCCCGGATCGACCTGGAGCAGCGCCGCGAGGGCGATGTGCTTGGCCAGGCCCAGTCGGGCGTGCGGTCCTCGCTGCGGATGCTCGCCGTCATCGAAGACGAGGAGATCATCGCGGAGGCCCGCGAGGAGGCGGTCGCGACCGTCTCGGCCGACCCGGACCTGGAGCATCTCCCCGAGCTGCGCACCGCGCTGGACGCGCTGCTGGACACCGAGCGCGAGCAGTACCTGGAGAAGGGCTGAGACGGCGGGGGAGTCGCCGCGGGGCCGACGGCCTATCGTTTAAGCACCTGCTGTGCAACCCGCCCAGCACATCCACCCTCGTCCCGAAGGACCGCAGACTCAGATGACCCGCGTGATCGCCGGCGCGGCCGGTGGGCGCCGCCTCGCCGTCCCGCCGGGCAACGGCACCCGCCCCACCTCCGACCGGGCACGAGAGGGGTTGTTCTCCACCTGGGAGTCCCTGCTCGGCTCGCTGCACGGCGCCCGGGTGCTCGATCTGTACGGCGGATCCGGCGCCGTGGGCCTGGAGGCGCTGTCCCGCGGCGCCGAACACGCCCTGCTCGTCGAGGCGGACGGCCGGGCGGCCCGCACCATCCGGGAGAACGTCCGCGCGGTCGGCCTGCCCGGCGCCGAGGTCAGGTCGGGCAAAGCAGAGCAGATCGTCTCGGGTCCGGCGCCCAGTGCCCCGTACGACGTGGTGTTCCTCGACCCGCCGTACGAGGTCACGGACGACGATCTTGGCGAGATACTCCTCACACTCCGCTCCCAGGGCTGGCTCACGGACGATGCGCTCGTCACCGTGGAGCGCAGCACCAGAGGCGGCGAATTCCGTTGGCCGGAAAGCTTCGAGCCACTGCGGGCCCGTCGTTACGGCGAGGGCACGCTTTGGTACGGTCACGCCGCCTCTACGTGCGAAGACGCACCATGACCGGACCGGAGAGCGAGGGACTTCAGTTGCGCCGCGCCGTCTGTCCGGGGTCATTCGACCCCATCACCAATGGACACCTCGACATCATTTCCCGCGCCTCCAAGCTGTACGACGTCGTACACGTGGCCGTGATGATCAATCAGTCGAAGCAGGGTCTGTTCACGGTCGAGGAGCGCATCGAGCTGATCCGCGAGGTGACCGCCGACTGCGGCAACGTCGAGGTCGAGTCCTTCCACGGCCTCCTCGTCGACTTCTGCAAGCAGCGCGACATCCCGGCCATCGTCAAGGGCCTGCGGGCGGTCAGCGACTTCGACTACGAGCTGCAGATGGCCCAGATGAACATAGGGCTCTCGGGCGTCGAGACCCTGTTCGTGCCGACCAACCCCACCTACAGCTTCCTCTCCTCCAGCCTGGTCAAGGAGGTCGCCGCCTGGGGTGGCGACGTCGCCCACCTGCTGCCCCCCGTGGTGCACCGAGCCCTCATCGAGCGGCTCGGCCGGAAGTGACGTACTGACTGCCCGTCACCCGGTGTCTGGGGGTCCACCCCCTACACCCCCTGGGTGTAGGGGGACGGTGCCGACTGGCCGTACAGTCGTCCCGTCCGTCTCCGATCCAGGTAGAGAGTGGCGAGCACAGGTGGACGTGCAGAAGAAGCTCGACGAGATCGTCGAGGCGGTCGGCAGCGCCCGGTCCATGCCCATGTCGGCCTCGTGTGTGGTCAACCGTGCCGAGCTGCTCGCCATGCTGGAAGAGGTACGGCAGGCCCTGCCCGGCTCCCTCGCGCAGGCCCAGGAGCTGATCGGCGGCCGGGAGCAGCTCGTCGAGCAGGCCCGCCAGGAGGCTGAGCGGATCATCGAGTCGGCACACGCCCAGCGTGGTTCGCTGATCTCCGACACCGAGGTCGCCCGGCAGTCTCAGGAGGAGGCCGACCGCATCCTCGCCGAGGCCCGCCGGGACGCCGAGGAGATCCGCGCCGAGGCCGACGACTACGTCGACAGCAAGCTGGCGAACTTCGAGGTCGTCCTGACCAAGACGATCGGCTCGGTGGACCGCGGCCGCGAGAAGCTCCTCGGCCGCGCGCCCGGCCAGGGCCACGACGGGTACGCGGACCCGGACTACGCGGAAGCCCCCGAGCGCAGCCAGGACCCCGAGACGCTGCGGCAGCGGGCCGACGAATACGTCGACGCCAAACTGGGCGCGTTCGAGACCGTCCTGTCCAAGACCCTCGACGCGGTCGGCCGCGGCCGGCAGAAGCTGCACGGCCGGGTGGCCAGCGACGACCTCGGTGCCCACATGGTCGCGCAGGACGGCTCGGGCGAGCAGCAGCCCGGCAGCGACGCGGACTTCCTCGCGGACCTGGCGGAGCCGCAGTCGGTGATCCCGGTCCAGCAGCAGCCGGCGTACGCCCAGCAGCAGGATCTGTACGCGTACCAGCAGCCCCAGCAGCCCCAGCAGGACCCGTACGGCTACCAGCAGCAGCCGGCGTACGCGCAGCAGGATCCGTACGCCTACCCGCAGCAGGACGCGTACGCCGCCTATCAGCAGCAGGGCTACGACCACGGCTACGGGCAGCATGCTCAGCAGCAGCCCCAGCAGCAGGCCGCGCTCGACGAGACCAGCTTCTTCGACACGAGCATGATCAACCTCGACCAGCTGCGCGAGTACGAGCAGGGACGCTAGGTCCTGTCCGGCCGCCCAGGAGGCGGATTGGGCCCTGAGCGAAGCGTCCAGTATCCTGGCTCTTCGGTCGCGAGTACGTCCGCGATCTCGGCTGCCCGCCTGGCGATACTGCCCGTCTGGTAATGCACCGCGCGGCGGCCACCCCCACAGCGATCCGAAAGCGGGAACAGTCCTGAACACCCACCTCGACCACCGCAACCCCCTCGTGTTCGACACACACGAGCTGGGTCGGCGTCCTGGTGCTCTGCAGCGGCTGTCCCGCGAGATTGCGGCCCCCAAGGACTTCGGTCTCGACGGGGTCATCGGAGTGCCGGAAGGCGCCCCGATGGAGCTCGACCTCCGCCTGGAGTCGGTCATGGAAGGGGTGCTTGTCACAGGCACCGCCCGTGCGTCGGCCGAGGGGGAGTGCGTAAGGTGTCTGGAGTCGCTGGAGCTGGAGCTCGAAGCGGACTTCCAGGAGATGTTCTCGTACCCTGACGCCGACGACCGGGGCCGCCCCAAAGCGGAACCTGTCGCCGACGCCGAGGACGACGAGGACAGGCTCTTCATCGAGGACGGCTTGTTCGACCTCGAACCTGTGCTGCGTGACGCGGTGGTGCTCGCACTCCCGCTGCAGCCGGTGTGCCGGGAGGACTGTCTCGGTCTGTGCTCCGAATGCGGAGTCGGGCTGAACGACAACCCGGACCACCACCACGACGCCGTCGACATCCGTTGGGCGGCACTGCAGGGACTCGCCGGGACCATCCAGGACGGCGAGAAGGACAACATGAGCGGCGCCGAGTCGGGCGTCGACGAGAAGCAGGAGAAGTAGCCGTGGCTGTTCCGAAGCGGAAGATGTCGCGCAGCAACACGCGCCACCGCCGGTCGCAGTGGAAGGCTGCGGTCCCCACCCTGGTTTCGTGTGAGCGTTGCCAGGAGCCGAAGCAGCAGCACATCGCGTGCCCCAGCTGCGGCACCTACAACAAGCGCCAGGTCCTCGAGGTCTGAGCGGCAGGTGAGAGGCGCTATGTCTGAACTGGCCGACAAGCAGGCAGACACGATCAACGCAGCCTCGTCCCACACGCTTCTGGAAGGGCGGCTCGGGTATCAGCTCGAGTCCGCCCTTCTGGTGCGTGCGCTGACGCACCGTTCGTACGCGTACGAGAACGGCGGCCTGCCCACCAACGAGCGACTGGAGTTCCTCGGGGACTCCGTGCTCGGCCTGGTGGTCACGGACACGCTGTATCGCACCCACCCCGACCTGCCCGAAGGCCAGCTGGCCAAGTTGCGGGCCGCGGTGGTCAACTCGCGTGCGCTGGCGGAGGTCGGCCGTGGCCTCGAACTCGGCTCCTTCATCCGGCTCGGCCGGGGCGAAGAGGGCACGGGCGGCCGGGACAAGGCATCCATCCTCGCCGACACCCTTGAAGCGGTGATCGGCGCGGTCTATCTCGACCAGGGCCTCGACGCGGCCTCGGAGCTGGTGCACCGGCTCTTCGACCCGCTGATCGAGAAGTCCTCGAACCTCGGTGCGGGACTGGACTGGAAGACCAGCCTCCAGGAACTCACCGCGAGCGAGGGCCTCGGGGTACCCGAGTACCTGGTCAGCGAGACGGGCCCTGACCACGAGAAGACCTTCACTGCTGCCGCCCGCGTCGGTGGTGTCTCGTACGGCACCGGCACCGGCCGCAGCAAGAAGGAAGCGGAACAGCAGGCGGCGGAGTCCGCGTGGCGCGCCATCCGCGCCGCCGCGGACGAGCGGCTGGCCGCCGAGGCGGAGGCGGCGGAGGTCGCCGCCGAGGCCACCCCGGAGGAGGAGGGCATCTCGTCCCCCGCTCCGGACGCGGCCTGAACGCCGCCCGGTTTCACCGGCTCCGCCCGCCCGCGACACGTGGCGGGCGGAGCCGTTCCTGCAGCCGCCGGGTGTGGGTCGGGCGTTCCGTTCCGGCAGCCGCAGGTGCGGGCCGGGTCGTTCCGTATCCCGGGACCGCCGCTGCGGCGGGCTTCCCGTACCCCTACAGCCATCACCTCCGGAGGAGACCGCACGTGCCCGAGCTGCCCGAGGTCGAAGTCGTGCGGCGCGGTCTCGAGCGCTGGGTCGCCGGGCGCACCGTCGCCGACGTGCAGGTTCTGCACCCGCGTGCGGTACGCCGGCACCTCGCGGGCGCCGAGGACTTCGCGGCCCGCCTCCAGGGCCACCGCTTCGGTGTCGCGCGCCGCCGCGGCAAGTACCTGTGGCTGCCGCTGGAGGACCGGGACTTCTCGGTACTGGGCCACCTCGGTATGAGCGGCCAGCTCCTCGTCCAGCCGCAGGACGCCGCGGACGAGAAGCACCTGCGCATCCGGATCCGTTTCGCCGACGCCCTGGGAACCGAACTGCGCTTCGTGGACCAGCGCACCTTCGGCGGGCTGTCCCTGCACGAGAACACCCCCGACGGGCTTCCGGACGTCATCGCCCACATCGCGCGGGATCCGCTGGACCCGGCCTTCGACGAGGCCGCGTACCACACCGCGCTGCGCCTGCGCCGTACGACGATCAAGCGCGCACTGCTCGACCAGTCGCTGATCAGCGGGGTCGGCAACATCTACGCGGACGAGGCGCTCTGGCGCGCCAGGCTGCACTACGAACGCCCGACCGCGTCGCTCACCCGGCCCCGCAGCGCCGAACTCCTCGGCCATGTCCGGGACGTGATGAACGAGGCGCTCGCCGTCGGCGGCACCAGCTTCGACAGCCTCTACGTCAACGTGAACGGCGAGTCGGGGTACTTCGACCGGTCGCTCGACGCGTACGGGCGCGAGGACGAGCCGTGCCGCCGCTGCGGCACCGCCATGCGCCGCCGCCCGTGGATGAACCGCTCCAGCTACTTCTGCCCGCGCTGTCAGCGGCCCCCGCGCGCCTCGTCGTAACTCTCGCGCGCTTCCAGGACGGCCGGCATCCGTCCCTCGACGAAGTGGATGAGGCTGAGCAGCCGCTCGGCCACCTCGCGCCCCAGCGGGGTGAGTTCGTAGTCCACGCGCGGCGGGTTGGTCGGCTGGGCGTCGCGGTGTACGAGTCCGTCCCGCTCCAGCGCCTGCAGGGTCTGGGACAGCATCTTCTCGCTCACTCCCTCGACCCGCCGCCGCAGTTCGTTGAAGCGGAACGTGCCTTCGTGCAGCGCTCCCAGCGTCAGGCTGCCCCAGCGTCCGGTGACGTGCTCCAGCGTGCCTCGGGAGGGACAGAGCTTGGCGAACACGTCGAAGGGGATGTCGCCGGTGGGATCCATACAGCCACCATACTCCCGCGCAGCGCTAACGATGAGATTGCGCTCTCTAAAAGTTAGTGCTTCTCGGGGTCGTACCCGCCGAGCACCCCGCTGCCGCGGCGTCACCACATTCGAGGAGCCCTCGCCATGACCACGCCTGTTGTCTCGATCGCCTACCACTCCGGCTACGGCCACACCGCTGTCGTCGCCGAGGCGGTCCGCGCCGGAGCGCTCGACGCCGGCGCCACCGTCCACCTGATCAAGGTCGACGAGATCGACGAAGCACAGTGGGAGCTGCTCGACGCCTCCGACGCGATCATCTTCGGCTCGCCCACCTACATGGGCACGGCCTCCGGGGCCTTCCACCGGTTCGCCGAGGACACCTCGAAGCGCTGGTTCACCGACGCCTGGAAGGACAAACTGGCCGCCGGCTTCTCCAACTCCGGCTCCAAGAGCGGCGACAAGCTGCACACCCTGCAGTTCTTCCAGACGCTCGCCGCCCAGCACGGCATGCACTGGGTGAACCTCGGCCTGAAGCCCGGCTGGAACACCACCGGCGGCTCCGAGCACGACCTCAACCGCCTCGGCTTCTTCTCCGGCGCGGCCGGACAGACGAACACGGACGAGGGCCCGGAGGGCGTACACAAGGCGGACATCGCAACGGCGGAACACCTCGGCCGCCGCGTCACCGAGACGGCGCGGATCTTCACCACGGGCCGCGTGGCGGTCGCGGGCTGACCCTACGGCCGTCTCAGAAGCCGAAGTCCTGCGTCCACCAGGGGCCGCCGTTCGCGAAGTGTGCGCCGACGCCCAGGGTCTTGTAGTCGCAGTTGAGAATGTTTGCCTTGTGGCCCGGGCTGTTCATCCAGCCTTCCATCACGGCCTTGGCGTCGGCCTGGCCGCGGGCTATGTTCTCGCCGCCCAGGCCGGTGACGCCGGCCTTCGCGGCGCGGTCCCAGGGGGTCGCCCCGTCCGGGTCCGTGTGGTCGAAGAAGCCGCGCTCGGCCATGTCCTCGCTGAAGTCGCCGGCCAGGTCGGCCAGCCCCGCGTCGGCCTTCACCGGACGGCAGCCCGCCTGGGCGCGCTCCTGGTTGACCATGGCGAGGACCGCCGCCTCCGCGGCGCTTTCGCCGGTGGGGACCTTGACGGGCGGGGCCGGCTTCTTGCTGGGGGTCTTCGAGACCTTCTCTTCGGGAGTCGGCTTCGGCTTCTCAACCGGCTTCTCAACCGGCTTCTCTACCGGCGGCTTCTTCTTCGTCGGGGTGGGAGACCCCTTGCTCGGCGTAGGTGTCGGCGTCGGCGTGGGCGTCGGCGTGGGCGTCGGTGACGCCGAAGGAGTCCGGCTGGGCCCGGCGGTCGTGGGGCGCTGGGAGGGCAGGTCCTGGAGGCCGCCCTGCTGCGAGGCGAGGTCGCTCGGTCCTCCGGCGCGCACGCGGCCGGAGTCGCTGCTGCCGCCGAGGGTGTAGTTGTCGCCCACCGGCACCAGTCCGGAGGCGACCGCGACAGCGCCGAGCGCCATGGCCGCGGAGGCGCCGAGCAGCCCGGTGCGCACGGGCGCGGCCTTCTTCCGGCGGCCGGCACCCCGGTGCCGGCCTGCCGTGGCGGCCGCGTAGTCTTCGGCGGCGGGCCCGGCGGCGGAGCGTCGATGGCGTCCCATGCGCTGTGCCTTCCTTGCGATCGGTGTCAACGTGACTCAGCCAAACGGGTGAGACTCATTGAGCCGGGACTGTACGCCATGAGGGTGGAGTGGAAAGTGCTCCCAGAGCAATCGCCCGGCTAGCGTGCACGCATGAACGAAGACGTGCGGCTCACCGCGTGGGTACGCGGCCGTGTACAAGGAGTGGGCTTCCGCTGGTTCACCAGGGCAAACGCTTTGGAGATCGGCGGCCTGAGCGGCTTCGCCGTCAATCTTGACGACGGCCGGGTGCAGGTGGTGGCCGAGGGCCGACGTGAGAATTGCCACCGTTTGCTGGAGTGGCTTCGCTCCGCCGACACACCCGGCAGAGTCGACGGAGTCACGGAGATCTGGGACGTCCCCCGTGGCGGCTACGACGGCTTCCTGATCCGCTGACCGAATCCGGCCCGGTGAGCGCCGGGGCGGCGCCGCCGGGCCTGCGCGTACGACGGAAATCAGCAGGTGGTTGCCAAAGAACGGCATCTCGTGGAAGGCTGCCGGAGTAAGGATGATCTCCACGCCCTGAGGGCCCCGAAGGAGAGCCTGCGCCGCAGTTCCCGCGGCCCCAGGCCCCCGGGTCGCCCGCCGATACGGGGTGTGATCGTGTTGACCGTCAAACTTTTTGGTGAGACGCTGGAAGCCCCGCGCACCTTAGCTGTTTGGCAGTAGAACCGCAGTGACGACAAGCACTGCCGAGCACCGCGGGTGCGATTCCCTCACGACCCACACCGCTTCGGTCGGTCACTCAGTGTGGAGGACCATCCATCATGGCAAAGGCGCTTCTCGGTTACGTCGGCGGCTCCGACCCGCGACTCCTCGCCGAGATGCGACGGCTTCAGCAGCGCGTCCAGGATCTGGAGTCCGAGCTTGTACGGATCCAGTCGGAGAATGACGCGTTGTCCGCCGCCGCTCAGCACGGAGAACCGATGCTCAACGGCATCGACATCGACGTACCCCAGGCGGAGCCTGCGCTCACCTGACCCAGCCTCCAGGCCGGTCGGGCTTGCCCATTCAGCCGCTGACACCTACAACACGCAAGATGTGCAAGGGACGCTTCGGCGTCCCTTCTTTCTTTACGGATTCTTGCGGCTCCAGCCCTGAACTGCTTCCTTTGACGTCGAATGTGCCCTGCACCTTCATGGGTGAAACCGAACGTGAAAGGTAGAGTCCGGCGGCGTGCACCTCAAGGCCATGACCCTCCGCGGGTTCAAATCCTTCGCCTCCGCGACGACGCTGCGGTTCGAGCCGGGCATCACGTGCGTCGTCGGTCCCAACGGCTCCGGCAAGTCCAACGTGGTGGACGCGCTCTCCTGGGTCATGGGCGAACAGGGGGCCAAGTCCCTGCGCGGCGGGAAGATGGAGGACGTCATCTTCGCCGGCACCACCGGGCGGCCCCCGCTCGGTCGTGCCGAGGTGTCCCTCACCATCGACAATTCCGACGGTGCGCTCCCCATCGAGTACGCCGAGGTCACCATTACGCGGATCATGTTCCGCAACGGCGGCAGCGAATACCAGATCAATGGCGACACCTGCCGGCTGCTGGACATCCAGGAGTTGCTCTCCGACTCCGGCATCGGCCGCGAAATGCACGTGATCGTCGGGCAGGGCCAGCTCGACTCCGTACTGCACGCCGATCCGATGGGGCGCCGGGCCTTCATCGAGGAGGCGGCCGGCGTCCTCAAGCACCGCAAGCGCAAGGAGAAGGCGCTGCGGAAACTCGACGCGATGCAGGCGAACCTGGCGCGCGTACAGGACCTGACCGATGAGCTGCGGCGGCAGCTCAAGCCGCTGGGCCGGCAGGCCGCGGTCGCGCGGCGCGCCTCCGTCATCCAGGCCGACCTGCGTGATGCCCGGCTGCGGCTGCTCGCCGACGACCTGGTGACGCTGCGGGACGCGCTGAACGCCGAGGTCGCCGATGAGGCCGCGCTCAAGGCGCGCAAGGAGGCCGCCGAGGTCGAGCTGCGGACGGCGCTCCAGCGGGAGGCCGCGCTGGAGGACGAGGTGCGCAGGCTGGCGCCACGGCTGCAACGGGCCCAGCAGACCTGGTACGAGCTGTCGCAGCTCGCCGAACGGGTGCGCGGCACGATCAGCCTCGCCGACGCCCGGGTCAAGAGCGCGACCACAGCGCCGCCCGAGGAGCGGCGAGGGCGCGACCCCGAAGAGGTGGAACGCGAGGCCGCGCGCATCCGCGAGCAGGAGGCGGAGCTGGAGGCCGCGCTGGAGGCGGCGCAGCGGGCCCTGGAGGACACGGTCGCGCACCGCTCCGAGCTGGAACGCGAGCTGGCTCAGGAGGAGCGCCGGCTCAAGGACGTGGCCCGGGCCATCGCCGACCGGCGCGAAGGGCTTGCGCGTCTGCACGGGCAGGTCAACGCCGCCCGGAGCCGGGCCGGTTCGGCCCATGCCGAGATCGACCGGCTGGCCGAGGCGCGGGACGCGGCGCGGGAGCGCGCGGTCGCCGCGCAGGAGGAGTACGAGCAACTCAAGGCCGAGGTCGACGGGCTGGACGCGGACGACTCGGCGCTGGCGGAGCAGTACGACGCAGCCAAGCGGGCGCTGGCCGAGGCGGAGTCGGACCTGGCCGTCGCGCGTGAGGCGGCCACGGCCGCCGAGCGGCGGCGGGCCGCCACCTCCGCCCGCCACGACGCGCTGGCCATGGGGCTGCGCCGCAAGGACGGCACAGGCGCGCTGCTCGACGCGCAGGACCGGCTGACCGGTCTGCTCGGCCCGGCCGCCGAACTGCTCACGGTGACCCCGGGCTTCGAGGTCCCGGTGGCCGCGGCGCTGGGCGCGGCGGCGGACGCGATCGCCGTATCGGGCCCGTCGACAGCGGCCGAGGCGATCCGCCGCCTCCGCAAACAGGACGCGGGCCGCGCAGCAATGCTACTGAGCGTCACCGCGGCCCCCACCCAGCCCGTGCATGCGGTGCCCGTGCAGGGCGCTGCCTCCGGCGCGGGCGCCGAGGCGGGTTCGGCTGCGGCCACGGCCCCGGGAGCTGGGCCGAGTGCTGCCTTCGGCCGGCCGGGCGCGCAGGCGGTGCCGGTCCAGGGTGCCGACTCTGGTGTGGCGCGCGCGTTGGCTGGTGCTGGTGCTGGTGCTGGTGCTGGTGCTGGTGCGGATGGGTCGGGCTCCGTGCCGTTTGCCGCTGATCTTGTGCGGGCGCCCGTCGAGCTCATGCCCGCCCTGCGGCGGCTGTTGCGGGACGTTGTGGTCGTCGGGACGCTGGAGGACGCGGAGGATCTGGTCGCCGCGCAGCCCGCGCTCACCGCGGTCACCGCCGAGGGTGATGTCCTCGGGGCGCACTTCGCGCAGGGCGGGTCGGCCGGGGCGCCGAGCCTTCTGGAGGTGCAGGCGTCCGTCGACGAGGCGGCCGCCGAGCTCGCCGAGCTGGCCGTACGGTGCGAGGAGCTGGCGGAAGCGCAGCACCGGGCGGCGGAGCGGCGCACCGGATGTGCCGCGCTCCTCGAGGAGTTGGGCGAGCGGCGCCGGGCCGCCGAGCGGGAGAAGTCCGGAGTCGCCCAGCAGCTCGGGCGGCTCGCGGGCCAGGCGCGCGGCGCGGCGGGCGAGGCCGAGCGGAGCACCGCGGCGGCGGCCAAGGCCCAGGAGGCGCTGGAGCGGGCGACGGCGGAGGCGGAGGAGCTGGCCGAGCGGCTCCTCGTCGCCGAGGAGACGCCTGTGGAGGAGGAGCCGGACACGTCCGTGCGGGACCGGCTGGCCGCCGACGGCGCCAACGCCCGGCAGACCGAGATGGAGGCCCGCCTCCAGGTCCGTACGCACGAGGAGCGCGTGAAGGGGCTCGCCGGACGGGCCGACGCGCTCGACCGGGGGGCGCGCGCCGAGCGCGAGGCACGGGCGCGCGCGGAACAGCGGCGCGCCCGGCTGCGGCACGAGGCCGAGGTGGCGGCGGCGGTCGCGTCCGGCGCCCGGCAGCTGCTGGCGCACGTGGACGTGTCCCTCGTACGGGCCGGGGAGGAGCGGACCGCGGCGGAGAGCGCCAAGGCCGCCCGCGAACAGGACCTGGCGGCCGAGCGCAACCAGGGACGCGAACTGAAGGGCGAGCTGGACAAGCTCACGGACTCGGTGCACCGGGGCGAGGTGCTGGGCGCCGAGAAGCGGCTGCGGATCGAGCAGCTGGAGGCGAAGGCCCTGGAGGAACTGGGGGTGGAGCCGGCCGGCCTGGTGGCCGAGTACGGGCCCGACCAGCTGGTGCCGCCGTCGCCGGCCGCCGAGGGCGAGGAGCTGCCCGAGGATCCCGAGCATCCGAGGAACCAGCCCGTACGCTTCGCGCGTGCAGAGCAGGAGAAGCGGCTGAAGGCCGCCGAACGCGCCTACCAGCAGCTCGGCAAGGTGAACCCACTGGCGCTGGAGGAGTTCGCGGCGCTGGAGGAACGGCACAACTTCCTCGCCGAGCAGCTCGAGGACCTGAAGAAGACCCGGGCCGATCTGCTCCAGGTGGTCAAGGAGGTCGACGAGCGCGTCGAGCAGGTCTTCACCGAGGCGTACCGGGACACCGCGCGGGAGTTCGAGGGCGTCTTCTCGCGGCTCTTCCCGGGCGGTGAGGGCCGGCTGATCCTGACCGATCCCGACAACATGCTGGCCACGGGTGTCGACGTAGAGGCGCGCCCGCCGGGCAAGAAGGTCAAGCGGCTCTCACTGCTGTCCGGCGGCGAGCGGTCGCTGACGGCCGTCGCGCTGCTGGTGTCCATCTTCAAGGCCAGGCCGAGCCCGTTCTATGTCATGGACGAGGTCGAGGCCGCACTCGACGACACCAACCTCCAGAGGCTGATCCGGATCATGGAAGAGCTCCAGGAGAGCTCCCAGCTGATCGTGATCACCCATCAGAAGCGGACGATGGAAGTCGCCGACGCGCTGTACGGCGTCTCCATGCAGGGCGACGGCGTGTCCAAGGTCATCAGCCAGCGGCTGCGCTGACCAACACGAAATCTTCAAGTCTTGAAGGAATGGACTTTCGGTGCCGCCTCGAACCATCACCCCTCACTGGGTATTGACTTCGAAAACTGAACGCATAATGTCGGCAACGTTGCTTTTACCTTCAAGTGGTGGCTGGCAGGAACTCACGAGCCACAGGAAGGGTTCGCCCCCACATGTCCGGGCCCCAGCCGGGCACGAGGAGACCATGTTGACCAGCTCCGCTCAGGTGTCGCCTCCCGGAGGCAAGGTGCGGACCTCGTCGGCGGCAAATTGCCGCACACCGAAGGCATCGTCGCGCTGATCGCGGCCCACGTGTTCGTGCTCTTCTTCGCACTGTCGTGGGGTGTCGTGGTCTGGGTCTTCCTCGGCGAGATGTTCCCGAACCGGATCCGCGCCGCCGCGCTCGGTGTCGCCGCCGCCGCGCAGTGGATCGCCAACTGGGCCATCACCGCCGGCTTCCCGAGCCTGTCCGACTGGAACCTCTCGGGTACCTACATCATCTACACGATCTTCGCCGTGCTCTCGATCCCCTTCGTAGTCAAGTACGTCAAGGAGACCAAGGGCAAGGCGTTGGAGGAGATGGGCTAATCCCCGCTGCCCGTCTCCTCAACCACGGAAACTGCCCCGGCTCAGACCTTGAGGCCCTTGAGGCCCTTGAGACTCTCGAGCCGGGGCAGTACCCGTTCGCACAGCAGATGCAGGCTGCGCCACCCCTCGTCCAGCGGCATCCCGCCGCACAGCGGGTGCAGCACCAGGCTGCCCGATTCGCCACGCGACTCGGCGTACGCGACGCACTGCTCCGGCGTCAGGATCCGGTAGACGCCCTCGGCGCGCAGCTCCCGCACCGTCGCGGCGGCCGAGCGGACCGCCGAGCGGATGTCCTTCGACTGCCAGGAGGAGTAGGTCCGGGCCTCGTGCAGGAAGTGCCTCCCGTATACGGCCCAGGCCCGGTCGGGGTCCTCGGCGACGTGGAGCAGCGGTGTCTCGGCTGCGGGCATCATGGTCCAGCCCTCGGTGCCGTACTCCGCGCGGCGGGCGTGGTAGTACGCCTCCAGCTCCGGCAGATGCGCGCTGGGGAAGAACGGCAGACCGAGGCGGGCCGCGCGGCGCGCCGCGGCATGTGAGCTGCCGCCGACCAGCAGCAGAGGATGCGGCCGGGTGTACGGGCGCGGGGTGACGCGGACCGTACGGCCGCGGTACGTGAACGGCTCGCCGGTCCACGCCTGCAGCAGGGTCTCCAGCACCTCGTCCTGGAGCCTGCCGCGCCGGCTCCACTCGACCCCGTGCTGCTCGTACTCCTCCGGCCGGTAGCCGATGCCCGCGACCGTGACCAGCCGGCCCCCGCTGATCAGGTCGAGTACGGCGATGTCCTCGGCCAGCCGCAGCGGGTCGTACAGCGGCCCGATGATCGCGGAGACCGTGACGGCGATCCGGCGGGTGGCGCCGAAGACCGAGCCCGCGAACACGAAGGGGGAGGGGAGCCAGCCGTTGGCCGCGCCGTGGTGCTCCTCCGTCTGGAGCGTGGCGATGCCGCGGTCATCGGCGTACGTGGCCATCTCCAGGGCGGCCCGGTAGCGGGCCGAAAGCGTTTCCGGGGTCGCGTCGGGATCGACGAGATTGAACCGGACGACGGTGATGGCCATGAGGAACGTCCCCCTTCGCCGGGCGCGGTGAGCAGCGAAGCAGGACGCTAGTTGACGTCACGTCAGATGGACAGGGCCCCGGCACACTCCGGCTCGGGTGCGACCACCGGGGCGGGCTCCACGGCCGTCGTCCGCGGCAGCACCGCGTACACCAGCGCTGCGACGAGCACGGTGACCGCCCAGCCCAGGCCGTTCTCGCCGATCCAGCCGGCGGACAACGGCCCGGCGAACCAGTCGACCCTGGTGAACAGCAGGCCCACGACCAGCGCGATGCCCCACGCCGCCATGGCCTGCCAGGCGAATCCGCCCCGGTACCAGTACGCGCTGGTGCGGGTCGTGTCCATCAGCGCCTCGCCGTCGTACATACGGCGGCGCAGCATGTCCACGCCGAAGACGCCGATCCACGCCGAGAACGCCACCGCGAGCAGTGTCAGGAAGGAGATGAACGAGCCGAAGAAGCTGGTCGCCACCACCATCAGCAGGAAGCCGAAGACCAGACTGATCACCGCGTTCACGCTCACGGCCCACGCGCGGGGGACCCTGATGCCCAGGGTCTGCGCGGTGAAGCCGGCCGAGTACATCGACATCGAGTTGATCAGCAGCATGCCGATCAGGGCGATCAGCAGGTACGGGACGGCGATCCAGGTCGGCAGCAGCTCGCCGATGAAGGAGACGGGGTCGGACGCCGAGGCCAGGTCGGGGGTGCCGACTGCCATGACCGCGCCCATCAGAACCATGGGGAGCACGACGACGCCCGCGCCGCCGACGGTGGCGCCGACCATCCCCTTCGACGACGCGGTACGCGGCAGGTAGCGGGTGAAGTCCGGGCCCGAGGGCACCCAGCTGATGCCGCCCGCGGCGAGGGTGCCGATGCCGGCGATCATCATCGCGGTCGAGCCGGCCGGCTTGTCGAGGACCGCCGACCAGTCCGTGTTCGCGACCAGGTAGCCCAGCACCAGCACGCTGAAACCGCCGAAGAGGTACGTCGACCACTTGCTGCACACGCGCAGCGCGTTGATGCCGAGCCCCGAGACGAGGAACGTGCAGCCGACAAAGAGCAGCAGGGTCACCACGATCAGCACGGTGTTGCTCTTGATGCCGAACAGCAGATCCAGCACGGTCAGCAGCGCGTACGCACCGGTGACGGCGTTGATCGTCTCCCAGCCCCAGCGCGCGACCCAGATCAGCGAGCCGGGGAAGAGGTTGCCGCGCTGGCCGAAGACCGCGCGGGAGAGGGCCATGCCCGGCGAGCCGCCGCGCTTGCCCGCGATCGAGATCAGGCCGACGAGCCCGTACGAGACGACGGGCGCCGCCAGGGCCACGACCAGGATCTGCCAGATGTTGAGTCCGTTGAACACCACCATCCCGGCGCCCATCGTGAGCAGCAGCACGCTGATGTTGGCCGCCACCCAGGTGGGGAAGAGTTCACGGACGCGGCCCGTGCGCTCGTCGTCGGGGACGGGCTCCAGGCCGCGGGTCTCTATCGCGCCGTCGGACTCGGCAGACATGCACACTCCGTGGGGGAGGGGTGGGGGGCCGAATCATCATACATTCGTCGCAAAAGCCGCAGGGCGGCCGGGCGGCGGACCAGCCCGGCCCGCAGAGGCAAACAGCCTCGTGGTGGGAACGAACGGTCATCCGGGAGGTCACGCATACTGGGTGAGATATGGAAATCCTCATCCTTGCTGTAGTCATCGCCCTGGTCGCGGTCGGCGCGATCAGCGGGCTCGTGGTCAGCAGCCGCAAGAAGAAGCAGCTGCCGCCCTCGGCACCGTCGAGCACGCCGACCATCACTGCCCCGCCCGCCGAACCTCAGGTCGGTGAGGACGCCGCACCGACGGTCGAAGAGCCACGCCGCACGATCGAGGAGGTCGACCTCCCCGACGCCTCGACGGCCGTGGCGGAACCCGCCGCCGTAGAGGACCCGGTCGTCGCGGCGCCGCCCGCGCCCGAGATCGAGGTGCCCGAGCCCACCGCCGGCCGTCTCGTACGGCTGCGCGCCCGGCTCTCCCGCTCGCAGAACACGCTCGGCAAGGGCCTGCTCACGCTGCTCTCCCGCGAGCACCTCGACGACGACACCTGGGAGGAGATCGAAGACACGCTCCTCACGGCGGATGTCGGCGTCGCGCCCACCCAGGAGCTCGTCGAGCGGCTGCGCGAGCGGGTGAAGGTGCTCGGCACACGTACGCCGGACGACCTGCGCGGCCTGCTGCGCGAGGAGCTGCTGAAGCTCATCGGCACCGATGCCGACCGCTCGGTGAAGACCGAGAGCGGTCTGGACGGCCCCGGTGTCGTCATGGTCGTCGGGGTCAACGGCACCGGCAAGACCACCACCACCGGCAAGCTCGCCCGCGTCCTGGTGGCCGACGGCCGCAGCGTGGTGCTCGGCGCGGCCGACACCTTCCGCGCCGCCGCCACCGACCAGCTCCAGACCTGGGGCGACCGGGTCGGCGCGCGCACGATCCGCGGCCCCGAGGGCGGCGACCCCGCGTCGGTCGCCTACGACGCGGTCAAGGAGGGCATCGCCGAGGGCGCGGATGTCGTGCTCATCGACACCGCCGGCCGGCTGCACACCAAGACCGGGCTGATGGACGAGCTGGGCAAGGTCAAGCGGGTCGTCGAGAAGCACGGTCCGCTGGACGAGGTGCTGCTCGTGCTGGACGCCACGACCGGCCAGAACGGCCTGGTGCAGGCGCGGGTCTTCGCCGAGGTCGTGGACATCACCGGCATCGTGCTGACCAAGCTGGACGGTACGGCCAAGGGCGGCATCGTGATCGCGGTGCAGCGCGAGCTCGGCGTACCGGTGAAGCTGGTGGGCCTGGGCGAGGGTGCGGACGACCTGGCTCCGTTCGAGCCGGAGGCGTTCGTGGACGCGCTGATCGGCGACTAGCCGTCGTATCTACGCAGAAGGGCCCCGCCGCAATTGCAGACATGTGCAGATGCGGCGGGGCCCTTCTGCGTACCCGGACGGAGATTCAGAGCGTCGAGCGGTGGCAGATGTACGCCAGGGTGCCGAGCAGTAGCCGGGCCTCGGGGGGCCGGCCGGCCGTTTCCAGAGCCGGCGGGCGCAGCCAGCTGACCGGGCCCAGCCCGCCGTGGTCGGACGGCGGGGCGGTGAGGTGGGCGCCGCGGCCCAGCGCGCGCAGGTCGAGATCCGCGTCGTCCCAGCCCATGCGGTAGAGCAGCTGGGGGAGTTCCTCGGCGGCGCCGGGTGCGACGAAGAACTGGGCGCGGCCGTCCGGGGTGGCCGTGACCGGGCCGAGCGGCAGGCCCATCCGCTCCAGCCGGACGAGCGCGCGGCGGCCGGCCGGCTCCGCCACGTCGAGGACGTCGAAGGCGCGGCCGACGGGCAGCAGGACCGACGCGCCGGGGAACTCGCCCCACGCCCTGGACACTTCGTCGAGGGTCGCCCCCGCGTGCACCTCACCGGCGAAGGCCAGCGGATGGGCGCCGGGCGCCCCGCACCGCCGGTCGCCGCAGGAGCAGACCCCGGCGGCCGCCCGTGCGCCAGGGACCGCGTCCCAGCCCCACAGCCCTGTGTACTCGGCCACCGCCGTGCACTCTGTGGTGCGGCCGCGGCGACGTGAGCCGGACCGGATTTCGCGAATCCCCCGGCTGCTGCCGATCGTGAAGCCCATGCCCCCTCCAACGGGTCGAACTCGCCTGTGGTTACGACTGGGAGCCTCCCGGTGACGTACCGTCGCCGCCGCCCGGTCGCGGCGGCGCGCAGCGGTACGAGGGGAGTGCGGCAGGAGGCGCGCGCCCTGGCGTACACCGTTCCGCCAACTCCTGATCGTCCTGTGTCAAGTGAATCGCGCCCAGTGGCAGGCGAGTTCATTCGAAGGGGTGGCGAATGGTGGCGTTTCTGGAATCGCCATGGCCGAAGGCGTGATCGTAGGATTACTTTCAGTGCACAAACCTCGAGATTGTGTGCGTGCGTGGGTATGCCGGGGGCAACTCGGTTTCCTGTTCGAGTGGGTGCTTCTCCGGGACAGGCGGCCACAACTCGCGGCATTCTGATATGGGTTCGTACAAAGTGGCAGAGCGGAATGGGGGCCTTCCAGTGGGCGGCAACGGCGGAAGCGCGACGAACGCTGAGAAGCGCCCCAACGAGCAGCTGACTTCGTGGTTCGTACGCAGCGGCTGGTCGAAGGGCGAACTGGCACGCCAAGTGAACCGCCGGGCCCGCCAGATGGGCGCCCACCACATCAGCACGGACACTTCGCGGGTACGCCGCTGGCTCGACGGCGAGCAGCCCCGCGAGCCGATCCCGCGCATCCTCTCCGAGCTCTTCTCGGAGCGCTTCGGCTGCGTCGTCGCCATCGAGGACCTCGGCCTGCGTACCGCGCACCAGTCACCCTCGGTGTCCGGCGTCGACCTGCCCTGGGCGGGCCCGCAGACGGTTCAGCTGCTCAGCGAGTTCTCCCGCAGCGACCTGATGCTCGCGCGGCGCGGCTTCCTCGGGACGTCACTCGCCCTGTCCGCCGGCCCCGCCCTCATCGAGCCGATGCAGCGCTGGCTGGTGCCCGTCCCCGCCACCGACCTCGGCCGGCCGGAGACCGCGGCCTCCGCGCGCCGCCCCTCGCGGCTGTCCAAGCCGGAGCTGGACCTGCTGGAGTCCACCACGGTGATGTTCCGCCAGTGGGACGCCCAGTGCGGTGGCGGCCTGCGCCGCAAGGCGGTCGTCGGCCAGCTGCACGAGGTGACCGACCTGCTCCAGGAACCGCAGCCCGCGGACACCGCGAAGCGACTCTTCAAGGTCGCTGCCGAACTCGCCGAACTGGCCGGCTGGATGAGCTACGACGTCGGCCTCCAGCCCACCGCCCAGAAGTACTTCGTCCTCGCCCTGCACGCCGCCAAGGAGGCGGAGGACAAGCCCCTCGGCTCGTACATCCTCTCCAGCATGAGCCGCCAGATGATCCACCTCGGACGCCCCGAGGACGCGCTGGAACTCATCCATCTCGCGCAGTACGGCAGCCGCGACTGCGCCACCCCGCGTACCCAGGCGATGCTGTATGCGATGGAGGCCCGGGCGTACGCCAACATGGGCCAGCCCAGCCGGTGCAAGCGGGCCGTCCGGATGGCCGAGGACACCTTCGGCGACGCGGCCCTCGGCGGCGAGCCCGATCCGGACTGGATCCGCTTCTTCTCCGAGGCCGAGCTCAACGGCGAGAACGCCCACTCGTACCGCGACCTGGCCTATGTGGCGGGCCGCAGCCCCACCTACGCCTCGCTCGCCGAACCGGTGATGCAGCGCGCCGTCGAACTGTTCGGCAAGGACGACGAGCACCAGCGGTCGTACGCCCTGAACCTCATCGGCATGGCCACCGTGCACCTCATGCAGCGCGAGCCCGAACAGTGCACGGTCCTCGCGGAACGGGCCATCGGAGTGGCCAGGCGGGTCCGCTCCGAGCGGGTCAACACCAGGCTGCGCAAGACGGTGGACACGGCCGCCAGGGACTACGGAGACGTGGCCGAGGTGGTCCGGCTCACCGATCAGATCGCCGCCCAGCTGCCCGAATCCGCGGAGGCGGTCTGAGGCCCGTCGCCGGGCCCTTCGAGCGCCGGCCGCGACAGTAACCCCGTAAAGCCCGACCGGCTCCCTCACGCCAGGTCAACCGGGTGCTGTCGCGGCCGGTTTTCTTTGCGGCTCAGCCGCCGCCGGCCCGCCGTGCCCGCTCCCGCGGGCTGCGGGACGATAACGAACGCGGTCGCCCGCCCGTCGGCAGTTCATAGGGGCGTAACACGCCAGACCTCTTCGTCACTGGCGCGAAACATCGTGCGGCATCGACCGAAACCGCGCTGCTGCAACCTCATGGCGCATAACCGGCCCGCCCCTTCAGCCGCAGGTCTACACGCTCCGCCCGCACGCGGCCGTACCGACGACGAGGAGACGCCGATGCCTCCAGGCATCACGACGCTTGCCGCAGACACGATTGAGCTGTCTGCCGCCAACACCGGGTTCATGCTCATCTGCTCCGCTCTGGTCATGCTGATGACCCCGGGCCTGGCCTTCTTCTACGGAGGCATGGTCCGCGTCAAGAGCAGCCTCAACATGCTGATGATGAGCTTCATCAGCCTCGGGATCGTCACGATCCTGTGGGTGCTGTACGGATTCAGCCTCGCCTTCGGCACCGACACGGCCGGCATCATCGGCTGGTCTGACGACTTCGTCGGACTCAGCGGAATCGGCATCGTCGAGCTGTGGGACGGCTACACGATCCCCATCTACGTGTTCGCCGTGTTCCAGCTGATGTTCGCCATCATCACGCCCGCCCTGATCAGCGGCGCCCTCGCCGACCGGGTGAAGTTCACCGCCTGGGCGCTGTTCGTCGCCCTCTGGGTCACCGTCGTGTACTTCCCCGTCGCCCACTGGGTGTGGGGCTCCGGCGGCTGGCTCTTCGAGATGGGCGTCATCGACTTCGCCGGTGGCACGGCCGTCCACATCAACGCCGGTGCCGCCGCCCTCGGCGTGATCCTCGTCATCGGCAAGCGCGTCGGCTTCAAGAAGGACCCGATGCGCCCGCACAGCCTCCCGCTGGTGATGCTCGGTGCCGGTCTCCTGTGGTTCGGCTGGTTCGGCTTCAACGCCGGCTCCTGGCTGGGCAACGACGACGGTGTCGGCGCGGTGATGTTCGTCAACACGCAGGTCGCCACCGCCGCCGCGATGCTCGCCTGGCTCGCCTACGAGAAGCTGCGCCACGGCTCCTTCACCACCCTCGGCGCCGCCTCCGGCGCGGTCGCGGGCCTCGTCGCGATCACCCCGTCCGGCGGCGCGGTCAGCCCGCTCGGCGCGATCGCCGTCGGCGCCATCGCCGGTGTCCTGTGCGCCATGGCCGTGGGCCTGAAGTACAAGTTCGGATACGACGACTCCCTCGACGTCATCGGCGTCCACCTTGTCGGCGGTGTCGCCGGCTCGCTCCTCGTCGGCCTCCTCGCCACCGGCGGTGTGCAGTCCGACGTCGCCGGCCTCTTCTACGGCGGCGGGCTGGAGCAGCTCGGCAAGCAGGCCGTCGGTGTCTTCTCCGTCCTGGCCTACTCTCTGGTCGCGTCCGCGGTCCTCGCCTTCCTGATCGACAAGACGATCGGGATGCGGGTCACCGAGGACGACGAGGTCTCCGGCATCGACCAGGTCGAGCACGCCGAGACCGCGTACGACTTCAGCGGAGCCGGCGGCGGCTCCTCCTCCCGGAGTACGGCCGTCCCCACCCCGGTCCAGGACGCGGCGGCCGCGCCGCAGAACAAGAAGGTGGATGCATGAAGCTCATCACCGCAGTCGTGAAGCCGCACCGGCTGGACGAGATCAAGGAGGCCCTGCAGGCTTTCGGCGTCCACGGGCTCACGGTGACGGAGGCCAGCGGGTACGGACGGCAGCGCGGCCACACCGAGGTCTACCGCGGTGCGGAGTACACCGTTGATCTCGTACCGAAGATCCGCATCGAGGTGCTGGTCGAGGACGATGACGCCGAACAGCTCATCGACGTCGTCGTCAAGGCCGCCCGCACGGGCAAGATCGGTGACGGCAAGGTGTGGAGCGTGCCGGTCGAGACGGCGGTCCGGGTACGGACGGGCGAGCGCGGCCCGGACGCCCTCTGACGCGCAGAATCGATCCCATCGATCACGGGGAACGGGAGCTACTGGGTGACGAGCCTCGAAGAGACCATGAGCCAAGCAGACTCGGGACCCAGCGGTTATGCGGCGGCCCGGCTGCGACTCCTCCAGGAGGAGTCGCGGTCCGGGCCGTCGCGCCGTTCCGGGCTGGCCGGGCTGACCGACGACTGGCTGTCCGCGCTGTTCGCGGGCGCCGTGCAGGAGACCGGGGTACGCGGCGCGGCGCTGGTCGCCGTCGGCGGGTACGGGCGGGGCGGACTGTCCCCGCGCAGCGACCTCGACCTGCTGCTGCTGCACGACGGCACCGCCGACGCGGGCGCGCTCGCCTCGCTGGCGGACCGGATCTGGTACCCGGTCTGGGACCTGGGGCTCGCCCTGGACCATTCCGTACGGACGCCCGCCGAGGCGCGCAAGACCGCCGGCGAGGACCTGAAGGTCCAGCTCGGGCTGCTCGACGCGCGGCCGGTCGCCGGTGACCTCGGGCTCACCGCCGGGCTCCGGACGGCCGTACTCGCCGACTGGCGCAACCAGGCGCCCAAGCGGCTGCCCCAGCTGCACGAGCTGTGCCTCGAACGCGCCCACCGGCAGGGCGAGCTGCAGTTCCTCCTGGAGCCCGACCTCAAGGAGGCCCGCGGCGGCCTGCGGGACGCCACCGCGCTGCGTGCCGTCGCCGCGTCCTGGCTCGCCGACGCGCCCCGCGAGGGGCTGGCGGAGGCACGGCGACAGCTGCTCGACGCCCGGGACGCGCTGCACCTCGCCACCGGCCGGGCCACCGACCGGCTCGCCCTCCAGGAGCAGGAGCAGGTCGCCGCAGGCTTGGGCCTGCTGGACGCCGACGCCCTGCTGCGCCAGGTGTACGAGGCGGCGCGCACCGTGTCGTACGCCAGTGACGTCACCTGGCGCGAGGTGAACCGGGTGCTGCGCTCGCGCTCGTCCCGGCCCCGGCTGCGCACCCTCCTCGGCGGCGGGCCGAAGCCCCCGGCCGAGCGCGCCCCGCTCGCCGAGGGCGTCGTCGAGCAGGACGGCGAGGTCGTGCTCGCCCTCGCCGCACGGCCCGACCGCGACCCCGTGCTGCCGCTGCGCGCCGCCGCGGCCGCCGCCCAGTCCGGGCTGCCGATCTCACTGCACGCGGTCCGCCGGCTCAGCGTGGCCGCCGCCGCGCGGCCGCTGCCCGTGCCGTGGCCGGCCGAGGCGCGCGAGCAGCTCGTCACCCTGCTCGGCGCGGGTGAGCCGACTGTCGCCGTGTGGGAGGCGCTGGAGGCGGAAGGCCTGATCACCCGGTTGCTGCCGGACTGGGAGCGGGTCCGCTGCCGGCCGCAGCGCAATCCCGTACACACCTGGACCGTCGACCGGCACCTGGTGGAGACGGCGGTACGGGCGTCCTCGCTGACCCGGCGGGTCGGTCGCCCCGACCTGCTGCTTGTCGCGGCCCTGCTGCACGACATCGGCAAGGGCTGGCCCGGGGACCACTCCGTCGCCGGGGAGGTCATCGCCCGGGACATGGCGGCGCGGATCGGCTTCGACCGCAACGACGTGGCCGTGCTCGCCACCCTGGTACGGCACCACCTGCTGCTCATCGAGACCGCCACCCGGCGGGATCTCGACGATCCGGCGACCGTAACGGCGGTGGCCTCGGCCGTGGGATCGGCCGGAACGCTGGAACTGCTGCACGCCCTCACCGAGGCCGATGCCCTGGCCACCGGGCCGGCCGCCTGGAGTACCTGGCGCGGGTCGCTCGTCGCCGACCTGGTCAGCCGGGTCGCGGCGGTGCTGGCCGGCGACGAGCCGGAGGCGCCCGACGAGGTGGCTCCCAGCGCGGATCAGGAACGGCTCGCGATCGAGGCGCACCGCACCGGGGAGGCCGTACTGGCGTTGCACGCCCAGGCGGAGGCATCGGAGGGCGGTGAACCGGAACCGGTCGGCGTCGAGCTGCTCATCGCCGTACCGGACCAGCCGGGCGTCCTCCCGGCGGCGGCCGGGGTCCTCGCGCTGCACCGGCTGACCGTACGCGCTGCGGACCTGCGGTCCGTTGAGCTGCCGGGGGAGCTGGGCCCGAGCGGGGTGCTGCTGCTGAGCTGGCGGGTGGCCGCCGAGTTCGGCTCGCTGCCGCAGGCGTCGCGGCTGCGCGTCGATCTCGTACGGGCCCTGGACGGTTCGCTCAACATCCCGGCCCGGCTCGCCGAGCGCGAGGCGGCCTATCCGCGGCGGCGGGGGGTGACGGCGCCGCCGCCACGGGTGACGGTCGCACCGGCGGGGTCGCAGCTCGCGACGGTGATCGAGGTACGGGCGCAGGACGCGCCGGGGCTGCTGCACCGGATCGGCCGGGCGCTGGAGTCGTCGGAGGTACGGGTCCGCAGCGCGCACGTGAGCACGCTGGGCGCGAACGCGGTGGACGCGTTCTATGTCACGGACGCGGAGGGCGCCCCGCTCCCGGAGAAGGAAGCGGCGGAGGTCGCCGGGACCCTGGAGGAGGCGCTGCGGGCGTGACGGTGCCCTTCTCCCCCGGGTCTCCGGCCTCCGCACCCCGGCCCCGCCTCGCGGGAGTCCCGCGCTCTGCCGCCCCGCGCCCGCTTCGCGGGCTGCGGCGCCCCGCGACTGCCGTGTGCCGCGCCGCAGGCGCAGGGGGCCCGGGGCTTGACCCCGGTTTCGGGAAGACTGGGGCGGGTCAGGGGAACGCTCGCCCGGGCGGGGCGCACCGCTGAGCCAGGGGTAGGGCGGTAACGGGGACGGACCCCGCTTCGCAGAACGGGCAGATACCCTGGGGGACGTTCCTCCCCCGACCTCCACCGGGGAACCGACAGACCGCCCCCTGACCCTGAGGATTCGCGACCGCCGTGTTCGACACTCTCTCCGACCGCCTCGCAGCCACATTCAAGAGCCTCCGGGGCAAGGGCCGCCTGTCCGAGGCGGACATCGACGCCACCGCGCGTGAGATCCGTATCGCGCTGCTCGAGGCGGACGTCGCCCTGCCCGTGGTACGGGCCTTCATCAAGCAGGTGAAGGAGCGGTCGGCCGGCGCCGAGGTCTCGCAGGCGCTGAATCCCGCCCAACAGGTCATCAAGATCGTGAACGAGGAGCTCATCGGCATCCTCGGCGGCGAGACCCGCCGGCTGCGGTTCGCCAAGACCGCTCCGACCGTGATCATGCTCGCGGGTCTGCAGGGTGCCGGTAAGACGACCCTCGCCGGAAAGCTCGGCCTCTGGCTGAAGAGCCAGGGCCACGCGCCGCTGCTCGTCGCGTGTGACCTTCAGCGCCCCAACGCCGTCAACCAGCTGAGCGTGGTCGCGGAGCGCGCCGGCGTCGCCGTGTACGCCCCGCAGCCCGGCAACGGCGCCGGTGACCCGGTCCAGGTCGCCAAGGACTCCATCGAGTACGCCCGCTCCAAGCAGTACGACGTGGTCGTCGTCGACACCGCCGGCCGCCTCGGCATCGACGTCGAGATGATGCAGCAGGCCGCGGACATCCGCGACGCCGTCAGCCCCGACGAGGTGCTGTTCGTCGTCGACGCGATGATCGGTCAGGACGCGGTCAACACGGCCGAGGCGTTCCGCGACGGTGTCGGCTTCGACGGTGTGGTGCTGTCCAAGCTGGACGGCGACGCCCGCGGTGGTGCCGCGCTGTCGATCGCGCACGTCACCGGCCGCCAGATCATGTTCGCCTCCAACGGCGAGAAGCTGGACGAGTTCGACGCGTTCCACCCGGACCGCATGGCCTCCCGCATTCTCGGCATGGGCGACATGCTCAGCCTGATCGAGAAGGCCGAGCAGACCTTCAGCCAGGCCGAGGCCGAGAAGATGGCGGCCAAGCTGGCGAAGGGCCCCAAGGAGTTCACGCTCGACGACTTCCTGGCTCAGATGGAGCAGGTCAGGAAGATGGGGTCGATCTCGAAGCTGCTCGGGATGCTGCCCGGCATGGGGCAGATCAAGGACCAGATCAACAACCTCGACGAGCGGGACGTGGACCGCACGGCCGCGATCATCAAGTCGATGACACCGACCGAGCGCCAGGACCCGACGATCATCAACGGTTCGCGCCGGGCCCGTGTCGCCAAGGGTTCGGGTGTCGAGGTCAGCGCGGTGAAGAACCTGGTGGAGCGGTTCTTCGAGGCGCGCAAGATGATGTCGCGCATGGCCCAGGGCGGCGGGATGCCGGGCATGCCCGGGATGCCGGGCATGGGTGGCGGTCCGGGCCGGCAGAAGAAGCAGGTCAAGCAGGCCAAGGGCAAGCGCAAGAGCGGCAACCCGATGAAGCGCAAGGCCGAGGAGCAGGCCGCGGCCGCGCGCCGCGAGGAGGCGGCCCAGTCGGGCGGCGCCTTCGGCCTGCCGGCCGGCCGGCAGGGGGCGGACGGTCAGGAGTTTGCACTCCCGGACGAGTTCAAGAAGTTCATGGGCTGACGCACCGACACGACGAGAGGAGCCCACGATCCCCGGGGGTCGTGGGCTCCTCTCGTACGACTGGCCTGTACTGCTGGCACGGGCTAGCGCGTACGGGCGATCAGATAGCGGAAGACATTCGGCATCCACACCGTGCCGTCGCGGCGCACATGCGGGTGCAGCGCCTCGGTGAGCTCCTTCTCCACCTGCGCCTGGTCGGTGGCCCGGCGGGCCGCCTCGAACAGACCGGTCGACAGGAGCCCCCGTATCGCGCTCTCCAGATCCGCGTACCCGAACGGACACGCCACCCGGCCCGAGCCGTCCGGTCTCAGCCCTGCCCGCTGGGCCACGTCCTCCAGGTCGTCCCGGAGGGCGGGCCGCCACCCGCCGGGCGTCCGCATCGGGTCCGAGAGCCGGGTCGCCACCCGCAGCACCGCCGAGGTGGTGCAGCGCTCCGGCGGACCCCAGCCGGCCAGCACCACGGTGCTGCCGCGGTCCGTCAACTCGGCCGCGGTCTCCAGCGCAGGCACCAGCCCCTCGCTGTCACCGGCCGCACACCCGATCGGCTGGAATGCGGTCACCAGGTTGTACGCGGGACGGCCGGGGTCCGCCGCGTCGGCGGGTCCGCCCCGCGCCAGGCGTACGGCATTGTCGTGCGCGCCCCCGGCCCGCTCCGGCGCGAGCCGCTCGCGCGCCAGCGCGAGGCGCTCGCCGTCCGTGTCGACGCCCGTCACCCGAACGCCACGGGACGCCGCCATCAGCAGGGCGAGCCCGGAACCGCAGCCGAGGCCGAGCAGCCGCGTGTCACGGCCGACCTCCAGCCGCTCGTACACCGCTTCGTAGAGCGGCACCAGCATCCGTTCCTGGATCTCGGCCCAGTCGCGGGCCCGCGCGGCCGACTCACCGCCGGAAGCCGCTGCCGTGATCGGATGGTGCCGGACGAGCGTAGGTGTCATAGAAAGCGCCCCAATCCGCCGAGAGGTCAGCTGTGCCCTGAGAATGGACAGCCCCCCGTTGCATGTGCGCTCGTACGTCCCCCTGTTGCCAGAGAACTCCGCATTCGCGCCCGCGTCCAGTGGGGCGGACCGATTCACGCTGGCGGCCGCCGGAGCCGTACCATTCGCGCCATGGCAAAGGCTCCCGTTCTCACGCCCCAGGCGGACGACTTCCCCCGCTGGTACCAGGACCTGATCAACAAGGCCGAGCTGGCCGACAACGGGCCCGTACGCGGCACGATGGTCATCCGCCCGTACGGCTACGGGCTGTGGGAGCGGATGCAGCAGGAGATGGACGCCCGCATCAAGGACGCCGGCGCCCAGAATGCGTACTTCCCGCTGTTCATCCCGCAGTCGTACCTGACCAGGGAAGCCGAGCACGTGGAGGGCTTCGCGCCCGAGCTGGCCGTTGTCACGCACGGCGGCGGCAAGGAGCTGGAGGAGCCCGTCGTCGTCCGGCCCACCTCCGAGACGATCATCAACGAGTACTTCTCGAAGTGGGTCCAGAGCTACCGGGACCTGCCCCTGCTCATCAACCAGTGGGCGAACGTGGTCCGTTGGGAAATGCGCCCGCGCGTCTTCCTCCGTACGACCGAATTCCTCTGGCAGGAGGGCCACACCGCGCACGCGACCTACGAGGACGCCCGCGACTACGCCGCGCACATCCACCGCGACGTCTACGCGGACTTCATGGTGAACGTCCTCGGTATCGACGTGGTCCTGGGCCGCAAGACCGCCAGGGAGCGTTTCGCCGGCGCCATCAACACCCTCACCCTCGAAGGCATGATGGGCGACGGCAAGGCACTGCAGATGGGTACGAGCCATGAGCTCGGCACCAACTTCTCCAAGGCCTTCAACACCACGTACCTGTCCAAGGACGGCCAGCAGGAGCTGGCCTGGCAGACCTCCTGGGGCACCTCGACCCGCATGGTCGGCGGCCTGATCATGTCGCACGGCGACGACAACGGGCTGCGTGTCCCGCCGCGCCTCGCGTCCGTCCAGGTCGTCGTCATGGCCATCAAGGGCGACGAGGCGGTCGCCAAGGTCCGCGAGATCGGCGACCGGCTGAAGGCCGCGGGGCTTCGCGTACAGGTCGACGACCGCACCGACACCCCCTTCGGCCGCCGCGCGGTGGACTGGGAGCTCAAGGGTGTCCCGGTACGGATCGAGGTCGGCCCCCGCGACCTGGAGGCGGGCACCGCGATGCTGGCCAGGCGCATCCCGGGGGGCAAGACTCCCGTACAGATCGAGGCGCTGGCCGACCTGCTGCCCAAGGTGCTCGAGGAGGACCAGGCGCAGCTGCTCCGCGAGTCGCGCGAGCGCCGCGAGTCCCGTACCAGCGACGTACGCACCATCGAGGAGGCCGCGGAGGCCGCGGTAGCCGGCGGCTGGGCGCGCATCCCGTGGGCCGACCTCGGCCCGGAGGGCGAGGCCAAGCTCGCCGAGCAGGCCGTGTCCGTACGGTGTCTGGTCGCCGAGGACGGGTCGGTGCCGGAGGCGGACGACGCCCCGGGTACTGTCGCCATCGTGGCCCGCGCCTACTGAGTCTGCTCATCGCCTCGTAGACGCGCCGGTACGTACCGGCTTGTTGCGAGCTGTACGACTCCTCCGCAGATCTGCGCACCCGCCCTCGTCCCGACGCATGAGCGGCAACTGACGGGTACGTGCAAATTATTTGGGATGGCCCGGAATCGGAACACCCGGGCCCCCCGGCTCGTTGTCACGACGTGAGCACGACACCACCTGTTCTCGCCGCAGAGCTGGCAGGGGCGTGGGCCGACATTCAGCGGTACCACCCCGAGCTGCCGGATCTTGCCGCGCCCGAGTCCCTGATCGGAGAGTCCTCGTCCGCCTGCGGCGCCGAGCTCTCCTTCGAACGACTGCTGCACGAGGCAGTCCATGGCATCGCCGCCGCCCGGGGTGTCCGCGACACCTCGCGCGCCGGCCGCTACCACAACCGCAGATTCCTCGCGATCGCCGAGGAGATGGGGCTCGACCACTCCGAGGAGCCGCACCCGAGCAGCGGCTTCTCGCTGGTCACGCTCAATCCCGAGGCGAAGAAGCGCTACCGGCCCACCATGGAGCGGCTGCAGCGGGCCCTCAAGGCGCACACCGTGGCGACGGCCGCCGACACCAAACGCAGCTTCCGCGGACCGGCCGCCCGGCACGGCTCGTCCGGAGGTGGCGTCCGGGTGAAGGCGGTCTGCGACTGCGGACGCAATGTGCGGGTCGTCCCGTCCGTGCTCGCCCAGGCGCCGATCGTCTGCGGCGGCTGCGGCAAGCCGTTCCGTATCCCGGAAGCCGTCGCCGTGGGGGCGGCGGGGTAGGGAGGCGGCGGTAAGGACGCGCCGCAGGTGTGTGGCACAATGGCTAGCTGTACTCGACAGCCGCACAGGAACCCTCTCGCCTCCGGCTGACGCGTCCATCGGGCACCCGAGTACCGCAACCCCACGTGGCATCTTGTTGTGCCCAACCACGTCAAGACCAGGAGACACCACTTCCGTGGCAGTCAAGATCAAGCTGAAGCGTCTGGGCAAGATCCGTTCGCCTCACTACCGCATCGTCGTCGCCGACTCCCGTACCCGCCGTGACGGCCGGGCCATCGAGGAGATCGGCCTGTACCACCCGGTGCAGAACCCGTCGCGCATCGAGGTCGACTCGGAGCGCGCGCAGTACTGGCTGAGCGTCGGCGCGCAGCCGACCGAGCCGGTTCTCGCGATCCTCAAGCTCACCGGTGACTGGCAGAAGCACAAGGGCCTGCCGGCCCCGGCGCCGCTGCTCGTCGCCGAGCCCAAGGCCGACAAGCGTGCCGCGTTCGACGCCTTCGCCAAGGGCCTCGAGGGCGACGAGCCGAAGGGTGAGGCCATCACCCCGAAGGCGAAGAAGGCCGACAAGAAGGCGGACGAGGCTGCTGACGCGACGGCGCCGTCGGCGTCCGCCGCTGAGCCGACCGAGGCCTGAGCATGCTCGAGGAGGCTCTCGAGCACCTCGTGAAGGGCATCGTCGACAACCCGGACGATGTGCAGGTCGCCTCGCGCAACCTGCGCCGCGGGCGTGTGCTCGAGGTCCGGGTCCATCCCGATGACCTCGGCAAGGTGATCGGCCGCAATGGCCGCACCGCACGCGCTCTGCGCACCGTCGTGGGCGCCATCGGCGGCCGTGGCATCCGCGTCGACCTCGTCGACGTGGACCAGGCCCGCTGAACAAGTTGAACACCGGCTCGGGCCGGGGAGGGCCTACGGGTCCGCCCCGGCCCGTAGTCGTACGACAGGAGACCAAAGAGTGCAGCTGGTAGTCGCGCGGATCGGCCGTGCCCACGGAATCAAGGGCGAGGTCACCGTCGAGGTGCGTACGGACGAGCCGGAGCTGCGGCTCGGGCCCGGCGCCGTGCTGGCCACCGAACCCGCCTCCGTGGGACCGCTGACCATCGAGACCGGCCGGGTGCACAGCGGCCGGCTGCTGCTGCGCTTCGAAGGCGTCAAAGACCGTACGGGAGCCGAGGCCCTCCGTAACACGCTGCTGATCGCCGAGGTCGACCCGGAGCAGATGCCGGAGGACCCGGAGGAGTTCTACGACCACCAGCTGATGGACCTGGACGTGGTGCTCGCGGACGGCACCGAGGTCGGCCGCATCACCGAGATCTCGCATCTGCCGTCCCAGGACCTTTTCATCGTGGAGCGGCCCGACGGCAGCGAGGTGATGATCCCCTTCGTGGAGGAGATCGTGACCGAGATCGACCTGGAGACCCAGCGGGCGGTCATCGACCCGCCGCCCGGCCTCATCGACGACCGTGCCGTGATCGATTCGAGCCAGGACGAAGACTGATGCGTCTCGACGTCGTCACGATCTTCCCCGAGTACCTGGACCCCCTGAACGTCTCGCTCGTCGGCAAGGCGCGCGCCCGCGGCCGGCTCGACGTACACGTACACGACCTGCGGGAATGGACGTACGACCGGCACAACACGGTCGACGACACCCCCTACGGCGGCGGCCCCGGCATGGTCATGAAGACCGAGCCCTGGGGTGAGGCGCTCGACGACGCGCTCGCGTCCGGTTTCGAGGCGGGGGCGCACAGCCCGGTCCTGGTGGTGCCCACGCCCAGTGGCCGCCCGTTCACCCAGGAGCTCGCGGTCGAACTGTCCGAGCGGCCCTGGCTGGTCTTCACCCCCGCCCGGTACGAGGGCATCGACCGGCGCGTCATCGACGAGTACGCGACCCGGATGCCGGTGTACGAGGTGTCCATCGGGGACTATGTGCTGGCCGGCGGAGAAGCCGCCGTCCTGGTGATCACCGAGGCCGTCGCGCGGCTGCTGCCGGGCGTCCTCGGCAACGCCGAATCGCACCGGGACGACTCCTTCGCGCCCGGCGAGATGGCGAACCTGCTGGAGGGCCCGGTCTACACGAAGCCGCCGGAGTGGCGCGGACGCACCATCCCCGACGTCCTGCTCAGCGGCCACCACGGGAAGATCGCCCGCTGGCGGCGGGACGAGGCGTTCCGCCGTACGACCATCAACAGGCCGGATCTGATCGAGCGTTGCGAGGCGTCCGCCTTCGACAAGAAGGACCGGGAAATGCTCAGCATCCTCGGCTGGCGACCGACCCCCGACGGCCGATTTTGGCGCAGGCCGGAGGCCGTGGAAGAATAGGCCGCTGCTGTACGTCCGGCGTGCGCCCCTGCCACAGGGGGAAAGACGCCCGCCCGGCGGAGCGGCACCCGAATCGCCTCACGAACTCCCGCCCGATGACCTGTGGCATCGTGCGAAGAAAGCAGACGAAGAACATGTCTCACCTGCTCGACGGCGTCAACGCCGCCTCGCTGCGCAGCGACCTCCCGGCCTTCCGCGCCGGTGACACCGTCAACGTCCACGTCCGCGTGATCGAGGGCAACCGCTCCCGTATCCAGCAGTTCAAGGGCGTCGTCATCCGTCGCCAGGGCTCTGGCATCAGCGAGACCTTCACGGTCCGCAAGGTCTCCTTCAGCGTCGGCGTCGAGCGCACCTTCCCGGTGCACAGCCCGATCTTCGAGAAGATCGAGCTCGTCACCCGCGGTGACGTCCGCCGCGCCAAGCTCTACTACCTCCGTGACCTGCGCGGCAAGGCCGCGAAGATCAAGGAGAAGCGCGACAACTGAGCTTGCGCCCGGGTCCACGGGGCGGGCCGGATAAGCTCAGCCCCCGATGGAGACCGAAGCTGAACTCACAGAGCGCGACCACTCTTGCGACCCCGACGGGGAGGCAGAGGGGTCGCGCTCTGCGCGTCTGTCATGGCGCAAGGCGGCCCTGGCCGGGATCGTGGGCGCGGTCCTGCTGCTGCTGATCAGCAACTCTGTCGTACAGCCGTTCCTGATCCCGAGCCGTTCGATGGAGCCCGCTCTTCAGATCGGGGACCGGGTACTCGTCAACAAGCTGGCGTACCGTTTCGGTGCCGAGCCGCAGCGCGGGGATGTCGTCGTATTCGACGGCACCGGATCCTTCGTACAGGAGGAGGGCGCCGACGCCGACTTCGTCAAGCGCGTCGTCGGCGTGGGTGGCGACCGGGTGGTCTGCTGCGACAAGCAGGGGAGGGTCCACGTGAACGGAGTGGCGGTCGACGAGGCGTACCTGTTCCCGGGCGATGCCCCGTCACAGGTGCCGTTCGACATCGTGGTGCCGCTGGAGACCCTGTGGCTCATGGGCGACCACCGGTCGCAGTCGCGCGACTCGCGGGACCACCTCGGGGAGCCGGGCGGCGGCATGGTTCCGGTCGAGAAGGTGATCGGAAGGGCCGACTGGATCGGCTGGCCGTTCACCCGGTGGGCGTCACTGGACAGACCCGGCGCCTTCAGCGGCGTACGGCCACTCGGCGGAGCCCATGGGTAACCGCGGACGGCCACGCGCGTACCACCGGTCGGACACCCGGCTGCCGACGGGCAGCCGGCCGACGACGGGACCGGTCCTGCCCGGGCGGGCGGACCGGCGCAAGCTCGCACGCAGGGTCAAGCGGCGGCGGCGCAGGTCGGCCGTGAAAGAGATCCCGATCCTCATAACCGTGGCTCTGCTGATTGCCCTGGTCCTCAAGACCTTCCTGGTGCAGGCGTTCGTGATCCCCTCGGGCTCGATGGAGCAGACGATCCGGATCGGCGACCGGGTGCTGGTGGACAAGCTGACGCCGTGGTTCGGCTCGAAGCCGCAGCGCGGGGACGTTGTCGTGTTCAAGGACCCGGGCCGCTGGCTGGAGCAGGAGCAGACGAAGAAGAAGGACGACCCGGTGGTCGTCAAGCAGATCAAGCAGGGGCTCACCTTCATCGGACTGCTGCCGTCGGAGGATGAGCAGGACCTGATCAAGCGGGTCGTCGCGGTCGGCGGGGACACCGTGAAGTGCTGCGACAAGGACGGCCGGGTCACCGTCAACGGCGTGCCGCTCACTGAGCCGTATGTGAACACCGGAAATGCTCCCTCGGAAATCAAGTTCGATGTGCAGGTGCCGGCGGGGCGCCTCTTCGTCATGGGGGACCACCGCGCCAATTCCGCCGACTCCCGCTTCCACCTCGACGAAGCGTTTCAGGGCACGGTCTCGGAGCAGGGCGTCGTCGGGAGGGCCGTCGTGATCGCCTGGCCGGTCGGCCATTGGAGGCAGTTGGAGGAGCGTCAGACGTACGCTTCCGTGCCCGACGGGCGCAGCGGCGTGACCGCGGCGCCCGGTCTGTCGAATAGTGTGTCCACTCAGGATCTGAACGCAATGATCCGGCTCCCGAGCCCTGCGGAACTCCCGCTCGTTATGGGAGTGGTGGGCCTGCACCGTCTCCGGTGCGGGCAGTGGCACGGAGTGAGGAGTGGATGTGGGGGATTTGGCGGTCGGCGCACGATCCGGACACGACGAACCCGAGGAGCGGCCCGATCAGCCAGCCGAGTCACCCGTGAGCGCGACGGACGGCACGGAGGGCGATCCGGGCGGGACCGGCGGGAGTGACGGCGCCGCGAAGAAGCAACGCTCCTTCTGGAAGGAGCTGCCTCTCCTCATCGGTATCGCCCTGCTGCTGGCGCTGGTGATCAAGACCTTCCTGGTGCAGGCCTTCTCGATCCCCTCCGACTCGATGCAGAACACGCTGCAGCAGGGTGACCGGGTGCTGGTCGACAAGCTCACGCCGTGGTTCGGCGCAGAGCCGGAGCGGGGCGAGGTCGTGGTGTTCCACGACCCGGGCGGCTGGCTGGACGGTGAACCGACCCCCGATCCGAACGCGGTGCAGAAGTTCCTGAGCTTTATCGGTCTGATGCCGTCCGCCGAGGAGAAGGACCTGATCAAGCGGACCATCGCGGTCGGCGGCGACACCGTCGAGTGCAAGAAGGGCGGTCCGGTCAAGGTCAACGGGAAGGCGCTCAACGAGCCGTACATCTTCCCGGGCGACACCCCGTGCGACGACAGCCCCTTCGGACCGGTCAACGTGCCCGAGGACAAGATCTGGGTGATGGGTGACCACCGGCAGAACTCGCTGGACTCCCGGTACCACACGCAGGACGCGAACGAGGGCTTCGTACCCGTCGACAAGGTCGTCGGACGGGCCGTCGTGGTGGCCTGGCCGATCAACCGCTGGGCGACGCTGCCGGTCCCGGACACCTTCGACCAGCCGGGGCTCAGCGCCGCGGTGTCGATGGCGCCGGTGGGCGCGCTGAGCGTGGCCGGAGCGGTGCCGTTGGTGATGTGGCGCAGGCGGAGGCTGACCAGCGGGCGTACCGCCGGGTAGGGTGCCGACTCAGATCAGCGATTGTCGACCCGGATGTGGGGCGCTGGGATGAGCGGAACAGGACGTACGGGCGACGGCCACGGTCGTCTCGGCAGTGTGCTGTCGGGGCTGGCCGTGGCCGTCGGCTGTGTGTTCTTCCTGGGTGGGTTCGTCTGGGGAGCCATCGTGTACCAGCCGTACACCGTGCCCTCCGATTCCATGACGCCGACCGTGAACGCCGGAGACCGGGTGCTCGCGGAGCGGATAGACGGCAGTGAGGTGAAGCGCGGCGACGTCGTGGTCTTCACCGACTCGGTGTGGAGTGACATGCCGATGGTCAAGCGGGTCGTCGCGATCGGCGGCGACACCGTCGCCTGCTGCGGCAAGGACGGCAAGCTGACCCTCAACGGCAAGGCTCTTGACGAACCGTATCTGCGGGACCAGGTCCGAGCGTCGACGACCGCGTTCGAGGCCACGGTCCCGGAGGGCCGGCTGTTCCTGCTGGGCGACGAGCGCAGCGGCTCGCTGGACTCGCGGGTGCACGTGGAGGAGGCGGGGCAGGGCTCCGTACCCCGCAGTGCGGTGAGCGCCCGGGTGGATGCCACGGCGTGGCCGCTCGGCGGGACGATCGAGCGGCCGCAGGCCTTCGCGGAGCTGCCGGGCGGGATCTCGCAGCCCGGGCCGGTGCGGCTGGTGATGGCCTCGATCGTGGCCGGCGCGGTGCTGATCCTCGGCGGGGCCGCGTACGGGCCGCTGGCGAAGCGGGCGGGGCGGGCAGGCCGGGCGGGACGCGGGCGGCGGGAGCGGGCCGGTGCCCGCTGAGCAGCCCGGCGAGCCTGCCCGTGAGCTCCGGAAGGTGGCACGGGTCGTCCTGCTGGACCCGGAGGACCGCATTCTGCTGCTGCACGGGTACGAGCCCGGCGACCTGTCGGACACCTGGTGGTTCACCCCGGGCGGCGGGCTGGAGGCAGGCGAGAGCCGGGAGCAGGCCGCGCTGCGCGAGCTCGCGGAGGAGACGGGCATCACGGAGGTCGAGCTCGGGCCGGTGGTCTGGCGCCGGATCTGCTCGTTTCCCTTCGACGGGCGGCGCTGGGACCAGGACGAGTGGTACTTCCTCGCACGGACCTCGCAGACGCTGACCGCCACGGGCTTCGCATGCGGGCACACGGAGCTGGAGCTGCGCAGCCTCAGGGGCCTCAGATGGTGGACCTCCGCTGAACTGTCCGCCGCCCATGAGACGGTGTACCCGACCAGACTCGCCGAGCTGCTGCGCACGCTGCTCGACGAGGGTCCTCCGGGTGAGCCGGTGGTCCTGGCCCCCGAAATCGTCTAGGGGCGTACGGGGCTGGCGCACAATAGGGGGACGCACGGGTGAAGGGGAACATGCCATGAGCGCCGAGGACCTCGAGAAGTACGAGACCGAGATGGAGCTGAAGCTCTACCGGGAGTACCGCGATGTCGTCGGGCTGTTCAAATACGTGATTGAGACCGAGCGGCGCTTCTACCTGACGAATGACTACGAGATGCAGGTGCACTCGGTCCAGGGTGAGGTGTTTTTCGAGGTCTCGATGGCCGACGCGTGGGTCTGGGACATGTACCGGCCGGCCAGGTTCGTCAAGCAGGTGCGGGTGCTCACGTTCAAGGACGTGAATATCGAGGAGCTCAACAAGAGCGACCTCGAACTTCCGAGTGGCTGAGTTGTCCACAACGGCCGAGTTGTCCACCAAGATCCACTAGTGGGCGGCGGTTGGGTCAGAGTCGGTGCCGGAGGTGGTGCCGACATGAGCGCCCAGCGAGCACAACGAGCCCAGCGAGCCCGACGAGCACTCGGACAGTACGGCGAGGACCTGGCGGCGCGGCGGCTGGCAGAGGCCGGGATGACCGTGATCCAGCGCAACTGGCGCTGCCGGGCCGGAGAGATCGACATCGTGGCCCGGGACGGTGACGCGGTCGTCGTCTGCGAGGTCAAGACCCGCAGAGCCGGCCCGTTCGAACACCCGATGGCGGCCGTCACACCGGTGAAGGCGGCCCGGCTGCGACGGCTGGCCGAGCGCTGGCTGCAGGACCACGGGGGCCCGCCGCCGGGCGGGGTGCGCATCGACCTCGTCGGGGTGCTGCTGCCGCGGCGCGGAGCGCCGGTGGTCGAGCACGCTCGGGGGGTGGCCTGATGGGGTTCGCCCGTGCGTGCGCGGTGGCGCTGGTGGGCGTCGAGGGTGTGGTGGTGGAGGTCCAGGCCGATCTGGAGCCGGGTGTCGCCGCTTTCACGCTGGTGGGGCTGCCGGACAAGAGCCTGGTCGAGAGCCGGGACCGGGTCAGGGCGGCCGTGGTGAACTCGGGCGCCGAGTGGCCGCAGAAGAAGCTCACCGTGGGGCTGAGCCCGGCCTCCGTGCCCAAGAGCGGCTCCGGTTTTGATCTTGCTGTGGCGTGTGCCGTCCTCGGGGCGGCGGAGAAGATCGATCCGAAGGAGATCGCCGATCTGGTCATGATCGGCGAGCTGGGCCTCGACGGCCGGGTCCGCCCGGTGCGCGGCATCCTGCCCGCTGTGCTCGCCGCCGCAGACGCCGGGTATCGCCACGTGGTCGTGCCGGAGAAGACGGCGGCGGAGGCATCCTTGGTGCCGGGCGTCTCGGTGCTGGGCGTCCGCAGCCTGCGGCAGCTCATCGCCGTACTCACCGGCTCCACGGTTCCGGACGAGACGGTCGCCGCGGAGGAGGGCCGGCCGGACGCCATGCTCGCCGGGCTCATTGTGCCCGGGGCCGGAATCGGTACGGGACTGGCCGGGCCGCCCGGCGAGGGCGACGGGCACCGGCCGGACCTCGCCGACGTCGCCGGCCAGCGGGCAGCCCGCCACGCGCTGGAAGTGGCCGCGGCCGGCGGGCACCACCTGTTCCTGTCCGGTCCGCCGGGGGCCGGCAAGACGATGCTCGCCGAGCGGATGCCGGCCATCCTGCCGCCCCTCACCAAACAGGAGTCCCTGGAGGTGACGGCCGTCCACTCGGTGGCGGGCATCCTGCCGCCCGGTGAGCCCCTGGTCAGCACCCCGCCGTACTGCGCCCCGCACCACTCCGCCACCATGCAGTCGCTCGTAGGCGGGGGGAACGGGCTGCCCAGGCCAGGAGCCGTTTCGCTGGCACACCGGGGGATTCTCTTCCTCGACGAGGCACCGGAATTCAGCGGCCGGGCCCTGGACGCGCTGCGCCAGCCGCTCGAGTCGGGTCATGTCGTCGTGGCCCGCAGCGCCGGAGTCGTGCGGCTGCCCGCCCGCTTTCTCATGGTGCTGGCGGCGAATCCGTGTCCATGCGGCCGCCACACGCTGCACGGCTCGGGATGCGAGTGCCCGGCTTCCGTCATTCGCCGCTACCAGGCGCGGCTGTCCGGTCCGCTGCTCGACCGGGTGGATCTGCGCGTCGCAGTGGAGCCCGTCAACCGCTCGGACCTGATGGGCCGGGGCGGGCGCGGGGAGTCCACCGCCGAGGTCGCGGCCCGGGTACGGGAGGCGAGAGAGCGGGCCGCCGCGCGGCTGGCGGACACCGCGTGGACCACGAACAGCGAAGTGCCGGGCCACGAGCTGCGCACCCGCTGGCAGACCGCTCCCGGAGCCCTGATGGCGGCTGAGCGGGACCTCGAGCGCGGGCTGCTCACCGCGCGCGGCCTCGACCGGGTGCTGCGGGTCGCGTGGACCGTGGCGGACCTCGCCGGGAAGGCGCGGCCCGACGCGTACGACGTCGCCGCGGCACTGGAACTGCGCACCGGAATCGCACGCGGGGTGCCGATGCCGGCGGGAGGAGGCGTATGACTCCGGAAGCGGCCGCCGGTGCTGACCTGGCCGAGGGTGGTGGCGGCTTTGGAGTGGGCGGTGGCGTGGCTGATGCGGAGCGACTCGCGCGGGCCGCGCTCACCCGGGTGCTGGAGCCCGGGGACGAGCAGGGCGGGCGCTGGCTGCGGGAGTTCGGCGCCGTGGAGCTCATGCGCCGGCTCACCTCCCCGGCGGAAGAGGAAGCAGCGCCGGCCGGAGTGGGGGAGCAGCGGCTCAGCGGATACCGGATACGGGCGGCGGCGGCCGTCCCCGAGCGGGATCTGGACGCCGTGGCGGCCGGCGGCGGCCGATTCATCTGTCCGGGCGACCTGGAATGGCCGAGGCAGCTCGACGACCTGGGCGACGCCCGGCCGGTCGGGCTGTGGCTGCGGGGGCGGCCCAGCCTGCGGACCTGGGCGCTGCGTTCCGTGGCTGTCGTGGGGGCGAGAGCCTGCACGCCGTACGGCGCGCACATGGCCGCAGCGCTCGGCACCGGGCTCGCCGAGCGGGGCTGGGTGGTGGTTTCGGGGGCGGCGTTCGGGGTCGACGGCGCGGCGCACCGGGGGGTGCTGGCGGCGGACGGGGCCACGGTCGCCGTACTGGCCTGCGGCGTGGACGTCGGCTACCCGCGCGGGCACGCCGAGTTGATCGGACGGATCGCGGAACAGGGCCTGGTCATCGGCGAGTTACCGCCCGGAGCCCACCCCACGCCCAGCCGGTTCATTCTCCGCAACCGTGTGATCGCCGCGCTGACCAGGGGCACGGTCGTCGTCGAAGCCGAGTACCGCAGCGGTTCGCTCGTCACCGCGCGCAGCGCGCAGAAGCTGGGCCGCTTCACCATGGGCGTGCCCGGCCCCGCCACCAGCGGACTCTCCGCCGGAGTGCATGAACTCCTGCGCGGTGAGGGCGTTCTGGTCACCGATGCCGCCGAGGTGATCGAACTGGTCGGTGACATGGGCGAGCTCGCCCCGGCCCGCAGGGGGCCCGTGCTGGCCCGTGACCTGCTGGATCCCGTCGCCGCTCGGGTACTCGAAGCGCTGCCGGGCCGGCGGCCCGCCGGAGTGCGGGAGGCGGCGCTGGGCGCCGGTACGAGCACCGACGAGACCATCGGCAGACTGTACGAACTTCACTCGCTGGGGTTCGTCGAACGACACGGCGACAGGTGGCAGTTGACGCCCACTGCCACACACGCCCCGATCGAGCGGCGAGGCGGTTCTTGACCTGGGGCGATCCGGTGAAAGGGTGATCCCGATGAGATGTCCGGTCATTTCGGTGCCACCCTCCGGGCCTGCGCACTTGGCCTCGGCCGCGCTGCGCGGGTGCGGGCCGCGCGCGGCATCAGGGCTGTACGATCCCATACCCTTCGCGCACTGCGACTTTCCAGTCACGCTACGCTCACGAGGATTCGGCCCCAGGCACACGTCCCCACTCGGATCACAGCAGAACGGCTCAAGGCAACGCATGCCCCAGCACACCTCCGGGTCTGACCGCGCCGCAGTGCCCCCCGCTGCCCGCGGCAGCGTGCGGCCCCCCGCACCCTCGTCGCTCGACGAGTTGTGGCGGTCGTACAAGACCACGGGCGACGAGCGGCTGCGGGAGCAGCTGATCCTGCACTACTCGCCGTTGGTGAAATACGTCGCGGGCCGCGTGAGTGTCGGGCTGCCGGCCAACGTCGAGCAGGCGGACTTCGTCTCCTCCGGCGTCTTCGGACTCATCGACGCCATCGAGAAGTTCGACATCGAGCGGTCCATCAAGTTCGAGACGTACGCGATCACCCGGATCCGGGGCGCGATGATCGACGAACTCCGGGCCCTGGACTGGATCCCGCGCTCGGTCCGGCAGAAGGCGCGGGCGGTCGAGCGGGCGTACGCCACGCTGGAGGCACAGCTGCGGCGCACGCCCAGCGAGACCGAAGTCGCCGTGGAGATGGGCATCCCGGTCGAGGAACTGCACGCGGTTTTCAGCCAGTTGTCGCTGGCGAACGTCGTCGCCCTGGAAGAGCTGCTGCACGTCGGCGGTGAAGGCGGCGACCGGCTCAGCCTCATGGACACGCTCGAGGACACCGCGGCCGACGATCCGGTCGAGATCGCGGAGGACCGCGAGTTGCGGCGCCTGCTCGCACGGGCCATCAACACGTTGCCCGAGCGGGAGAAGACCGTGGTCACGCTCTACTACTACGAGGGCCTCACACTCGCCGAGATCGGCAATGTGCTCGGCGTCACGGAGAGCCGGGTCAGCCAGATCCACACCAAGTCGGTGCTGCAACTTCGGGCGAAGCTGGCCGACGTCGGACGCTGAATCGTCCCTGCCACGTCGTCCTGAGGGCGGTGCTTCCGTAAAGTGGACCCGTGCCCAGGATCCGAGCGGCCTCCGTGGCCGAGCACAGGACGATGCAGCGCGGCGCCCTGCTGGACGCCGCGCGTTCCCTGCTCTCCGAAGGCGGAACGGACGCGCTGACGTTCCCCGCCCTCGCCGAGCGCACCGGGCTGGCCCGGTCCTCCGTCTACGAGTACTTCCGCTCGCGTGCGGCCGTCGTCGAGGAGCTGTGCGCGGTCGACTTTCCCGTCTGGGCGGCCGAGGTCGAGGCCGCGATGGAGGCGGCGGAGTCGCCCGAGGGCAAGATCGAGGCGTATGTGCGGCAGCAGTTGGCGCTCGTCGGTGACCGCCGGCACCGGGCGGTCGTCGCCATCTCGGCGAGCGAGCTCGACGCCGGCGCGCGGGAGAAGATCCGTGCCGCGCACGGCGGGCTGGTCGCGATGATCGGCGAGGCGCTGCGTGCTCTCGGCCACGAGCAGCCACGGCTCGCGGCGATGCTGCTCCAGGGGGTCGTGGACGCCGCGGTCCGCAGGATCGAGCTGGGCGCGGCGGAGGAACCGGCACAGATCACGGACGCGGCGGTGTCGATGGCGCTCCGAGGCGTCCGCGGCTGACCCCGCCGGGGCCCGGTGGCAAGCCCCCCAGGCAGGGACCCGCTTCGCGGCGCCGGCTCTGCGGCTTCGGGGCGCCCGTTGCAGGGCGCGTTCTGCCCTCCGGCCAGCTGCCCGCTTCGCGGCGCCGGCCCCCGGAACAAGGGCAGGCAAGCCCATGGGCCCCGCGTCGGCGCTCGCCCCAGCCTGGGACGGCTCCCTGCGGGCCCGGCGTCCGTTTCGTGGTGGCGCGCGCTCGGCGGTCTCCCATCCCCCGCCCGCCCCTTCCCGAAATTAGGCCCTGTCCGGCCGATCATGCCGGGCTCGCGTGCCCGCAGTGACATCAGCCGCGCCGCGGCGGGCCGCGCGCCGGGCGGCTGCTTCGCCGCGCCTCCGGCCGGCCGGCCTCCGGCCCCCGGCCTCTGGCCCCCGGACCCGGACCCCCGGCGCCCGCCTCTGGCCCGGTCCCGGCCGCCATCGGTCATGGGTGGGGCGGGGGTTGTGGGATCCCGAATACCGGGAGCAGGCGGGACCGGCCTTGGTGGAGGAGGGACAGGGGGTTGAGGTACTCATCGGCGCGGCGTAGGCCCCAGTGGAGGCAGGTCGGCGGGCAGTGGGACGGGCCGGGTGCCAGGACGGCCACCACCTGGCCCGCCGCGACGTCCTCGCCCTCGGCGACCAGGGGGCGCACCGGTTCGTACGTCGTGCGCAGCGGCGGGTCGCCCGTACCGGTCAGGGCGATGGACAGCACGCCGCGGCCCGCCACGACGCCGGAGAAGGAGACGCGGCCCGCCGCCACGGCCCGTACCTCCGTGCCCGGAGCGGCCGCCAGGTCAACCCCGCGATGGCCCGCCGCGTACGGTGACGGGGGTGGGTTCCAGTCGCGCACGACCACCCCCGGCACCGGTGGCACCCGCGGCACAGGTGGGGCCGCCGGCGCGGCCGCCGGCGGGAGGCCGAGCAGTAACAGCGTCACGATCGACAGGATGCGCATGCGTCCAGACTGGGCGGTGCCGCCGATCCCGGTGGATCTTGGTCCGTATCTGTGGGCAACTCACTGGTTGTGGACAGCCTCGTCACCCGGCACCGTCCGGGTCCCGTACACTTCTTGTGGCGATCCGGGTCACCGGGTCGACTTCGCACGCCCCGCCACCTGGCCCTCATCGGTCGGTGGCCGCGCTCCTCGGTCCCTTGCGGCACGGCGCGTCGGGGCGTCAGGCGCGACCGTCGTCCGGCGGACGCGATAACCGAGCACCTCAAGGAGTACGGCCATGGCCGTCGTCACGATGCGGGAGCTGCTGGAAAGCGGCGTCCACTTCGGTCACCAGACCCGCCGTTGGAACCCGAAGATGAAGCGCTTCATCTTCACCGAGCGCAACGGCATCTACATCATCGACCTGCTCCAGTCGCTGTCGTACATCGACCGCGCCTACGAGTTCGTCAAGGAGACCGTCGCGCACGGCGGCTCCATCATGTTCGTCGGCACCAAGAAGCAGGCCCAGGAGGCCATCGCCGAGCAGGCGACCCGCGTTGGTATGCCGTACGTCAACCAGCGCTGGCTGGGCGGCATGCTCACCAACTTCTCCACCGTCTACAAGCGCCTTCAGCGTCTGAAGGAGCTTGAGGCGATCGACTTCGAGGACGTCGCGGCCTCGGGTCTGACCAAGAAGGAGCTTCTCGTGCTCTCGCGCGAGAAGGCCAAGCTCGAGAAGACCCTCGGCGGTATCCGCGAGATGTCCAAGGTGCCCAGCGCCGTCTGGATCGTGGACACCAAGAAGGAGCACATCGCCGTCGGTGAGGCGCGCAAGCTCAAGATTCCGGTTGTCGCGATCCTCGACACCAACTGTGACCCCGACGAGGTCGACTACAAGATCCCGGGCAACGACGACGCGATCCGCTCCGTCACCCTGCTCACCCGCGTGATCGCCGACGCCGTCGCCGAGGGCCTCATCGCCCGCTCCGGCGTCGCCACCGGCGACTCCAAGCCGGGTGAGAAGGCCGCCGGCGAGCCGCTCGCCGAGTGGGAGCGCGACCTGCTCGAGGGCGACAAGAAGGCTGACGACAAGGCCGACGAGAAGGCTGCCGAGGCCCCGGCCGAGGCTGCCACCGAGGCCCCCGCCACCGAGGCCCCGGCCGAGGCTGCCACCGAGGCCCCCGCCACCGAGGCCCCCGCCACCGAGGCCCCCGCCACCGAGGCCCCCGCCACCGAGGCTCCGGCTGCGGACACCGAGCAGGCCTGACCCGCCGCGAGCGTCCGGGGAGTGCTCCCCGGACGACCTCAGCACGGCTGACGACGGCGGGGGACGGTGCCACGAGCGCCGCCCCCGCCGTCCACCCGTAGATCTACGACTTCTGAGAGAGATTCACAGATCATGGCGAACTACACCGCCGCTGACGTCAAGAAGCTCCGTGAGCTCACCGGCGCCGGCATGATGGACTGCAAGAAGGCCCTCGACGAGGCCGACGGCAACGTCGACAAGGCCGTCGAGGCCCTGCGCATCAAGGGTCAGAAGGGTGTCGCCAAGCGCGAGGGCCGTTCTGCCGAGAACGGCGCGGTCGTCTCCCTCATCTCCGAGGACAAGACCTCCGGCGTCCTGCTCGAGCTGAAGTGCGAGACGGACTTCGTCGCCAAGGGCGAGAAGTTCCAGGCCGTGGCCAACTCGCTCGCCGCCCACGTCGCCGCCACCTCCCCGGCCGACCTTGAGACGCTGCTCTCCTCCGAGATCGAGGCCGGCAAGACCGTCCAGGCGTACGTCGACGAGGCCAACGCCAACCTCGGCGAGAAGATCGTCCTGGACCGCTTCGCGCAGTTCGACGGTGGCTTCGTCGCGGCGTACATGCACCGCACCATGCCCGACCTGCCCCCGCAGATCGGTGTTCTCGTCGAGCTCGACAAGGAGAACGCCGAGGTCGCGAAGGACGTCGCGCAGCACATCGCCGCCTTCACCCCGAAGTACCTCTCCCGTGAAGAGGTTCCCGCCGAGGTCGTCGAGGCCGAGCGCCGCGTCGCCGAGGCCACCTCGCGCGAGGAGGGCAAGCCCGAGGCCGCCCTGCCGAAGATCATCGAAGGCCGGGTCAACGGTTTCTTCAAGGACGCCGTCCTGCTGGAGCAGGCGTTCGCCAAGGACAACAAGAAGTCGGTCCAGAAGATCCTGGACGAGGCCGGTGTCTCCCTGAAGCGCTTCACGCGCATCAAGGTCGGCATCTGAGTCCGTACGCGATCGACCACGGACCCCGATAGGGTCTGAAGCAGTCGCCGCGTACGCGCAGGACGACCGCAGATCTGACGAGGAGGCCATTGCCGCACAGGGACGCAAGGACCCACCGGCAATGGCCTTCTTCGTATGTGCACGAGGAGATCTCCATGAATCAGGGCGCGGACCCCCACAAGGCTTCCGACTACAAGAGCGACCACACGAAGGCCCGTCGCTTCATGCTGAAGCTGTCGGGTGAGGCCTTCTCCGGCGGCGGAGGTCTCGGCGTCGACCCCGATGTCGTCCACGCCATGGCCCGGGAGATCGCGGCAGTGGTCCGGGACGGCGCGGAGATCGCGATCGTCATCGGCGGCGGTAACTTCTTCCGCGGCGCCGAGCTGCAGCAGCGCGGCATGGACCGGGCCCGCTCCGACTACATGGGCATGCTCGGTACGGTCATGAACTGCCTCGCCCTCCAGGACTTCCTGGAGAAGGAGGGCATCGACTCCCGCGTCCAGACCGCCATCACCATGGGCCAGGTCGCGGAGCCGTACATCCCGCTGCGCGCCGTACGGCACCTGGAGAAGGGCCGCGTCGTCATCTTCGGCGCCGGTATGGGCATGCCGTACTTCTCCACCGACACCACCGCCGCCCAGCGCGCCCTGGAGATCGACGCCGAGGCGCTCCTCATGGGGAAGAACGGCGTGGACGGGGTCTACGACTCCGACCCCAAGACCAACCCCGACGCGGTGAAGTTCGACGCGCTGGAGTACGGCGAGGTGCTCGCCCGCGACCTCAAGGTCGCCGACGCCACCGCCATCACCCTCTGCCGCGACAACAAGCTGCCGATCCTCGTGTTCGAGCTGCTGGCCGAGGGCAATATCGCGCGCGCCGTCAAGGGTGAGAAGATCGGCACTCTCGTGAGCGACCAGGGCACCCGGGCCTGAACCCGGGACCGTCCCAACCCACACAAGACATGCAGGAGCTAGTGGTGATCGAAGAAATCCTCCTCGAGGCCGAGGAGAAAATGGAGAAGGCCGTCGTGGTCGCCAAGGAGGACTTCGCCGCGATCCGCACCGGGCGTGCGCACCCGGCGATGTTCAACAAGATCGTGGCGGACTACTACGGTGCGCTGACGCCCATCAACCAGCTCGCCTCGTTCGCGGTCCCCGAGCCGCGCATGGCCGTGGTGACCCCCTTCGACGCGAGCGCGCTGCGCAACATCGAGCAGGCGATCCGCGACTCCGACCTCGGCGTCAACCCGAGCAACGACGGTCGCATCATCCGGGTCAACTTCCCGGAGCTGACCGAGGAGCGCCGCCGCGACTACATCAAGGTCGCGAAGACCAAGGCCGAGGACGCGAAGATCTCGATCCGCTCCGTCCGCCGCAAGGCGAAGGAGACCCTCGACAAGCTCGTCAAGGACAAGGAGTCCGGCGAGGACGAGGTGCGCCGCGCGGAGAAGGAGCTCGACGACACCACCGCGAAGTACGTCACGCAGGTGGACGAGCTGCTCAAGCACAAGGAAGCCGAGCTGCTCGAGGTCTGATGAACGACTCTTCCTGGGGGGCCCCGCCGAGCGCCGGATACGCCGGCGGCCGGCTGCCGTCCGACCAGGGGCCCGCCCCGGCGGGTCCCGCATACGATGCGCATGGGGCCCAGCAGACTCGGCCCATGCCCATCGTGCCCGACGCAGGCAGAGACTTCGACGACCACGACGAACGCGACCGGGGGTCCGCTCAGCTGGGCGGTCCCCTGTTCAGTGAAGAGATGCCGCAGGAGCCCATGCCCAGCCCCACGCCGGCCTCGCAGCCACCCCAGAAGAAGCGGGCGGGCCGTGATCTGCGTGCCGCCATAGGGGTGGGCCTCGGTCTCGGTGCGGTGATCATCGCATCGCTCTTCATCGTGAAGGCCGTCTTCGTCGGCGTGATAGCGGTCGCGGTGGTCGTCGGCCTGTGGGAGCTGACGTCCCGGCTGGACGAGAAGAAGGGCATCAGGGCCCCGCTCGTGCCGCTGGCCGTCGGCGGCGCGGCGATGGTCGTGGCCGGCTACGCGCGCGGCCCCGAGGGGGCCTGGATCGCGATGGCGCTCACGGCGCTCGCGGTGCTGGTCTGGCGGATGACCGAGCCGCCCGAGGGCTACCTCAAGGACGTCACGGCGGGTGTGTTCGCGGCGTTCTACGTGCCGTTCCTGGCCACCTTCGTCGCCCTGATGCTGACGGCCGAGGACGGCTCGTGGCGGGTGCTCACCTTCCTGGTCCTGACGGTGGTCAGCGACACCGGGGCGTACGCCGTCGGCTGGCGCTTCGGCAAGCACAAGCTGGCACCGAGGATCAGCCCCGGCAAGACCCGCGAAGGGCTGTTCGGGGCGGTGGCCTTCGCGATGGGAGCCGGCGCGCTGTGCATGGAGTTCGCGATCGACGGCGGCACCTGGTGGCAGGGGCTGCTGCTCGGCCTCGCCGTCGCGGTCAGTGCGACCCTCGGCGACCTGGGCGAGTCGATGATCAAGCGGGACCTGGGCATCAAGGACATGGGCACGCTGCTGCCGGGGCACGGCGGCATCATGGACCGGCTGGACTCGCTGCTGCCGACGGCTCCGGTGGTGTGGCTGTTGCTGGTGGTGTTCGTAGGGGCCGGTTGACCACTGGTCTGCACCGGCTGACCTGGCCTTATGGCGGTTGGGGGCTCGTTGTCCACAGGGCGGCGAGTCCCCTTCCGTACGTCTGCGACACTGGATGAACCATGCCTGTACCTGGAGAACTCACTTTCGTCGCGCCGCGCGGAGCCAAGAAGCCCCCGCGGCACCTCGCCGACCTCACGCCCGCCGAGCGCCGCGAGGCCGTGGCCGCGATCGGCGAGAAGCCGTTCCGCGCCAAGCAGCTGTCGCAGCACTACTTCGCGCGGTACGCGCACGACCCGGCCGAGTGGACCGACATCCCCGCAGCCGCGCGGGGCAGGCTCCAGAGCGAGCTGCTGCCGGACCTGATGAACGTGGTGCGGCACATCAGCTGCGACAACGACACCACCCGCAAGACGCTCTGGAAGCTGCACGACGGCACGCTCGTCGAGTCGGTCCTGATGCGCTACCCGGACCGGGTGACGATGTGTATCTCCTCGCAGGCCGGCTGCGGGATGAACTGCCCGTTCTGCGCCACCGGACAGGCCGGCCTCGACCGCAACCTGTCCACCGCCGAGATCGTGCACCAGATCGTGGACGGCATGCGCGGCCTGCGCGACGGCGAGGTCCCGGGAGGCCCGGCGCGGCTCTCCAACATCGTCTTCATGGGGATGGGCGAGCCGCTCGCCAACTACAAGCGGGTCGTCGGTGCCGTCCGACGGCTGACCGACCCGGAGCCGGACGGCCTGGGCCTGTCGCAGCGCGGCATCACGGTCTCGACCGTCGGCCTGGTGCCGGCGATGCTGCGCTTCGCCGACGAGGGCTTCAAGTGCCGCCTCGCGGTCTCGCTGCACGCCCCGGACGACGAGCTGCGCGACACCCTGGTGCCGGTGAACACGCGGTGGAACGTCCGGGAGGTGCTCGACGCCGCCTGGGAGTACGCCGAGAAGTCCGGCCGCCGCATCTCCATCGAGTACGCCCTGATCCGGGACATCAACGACCAGGCGTGGCGGGGCGACCTGCTGGGCCGGCTGCTCAAGGGCAAGCGGGTCCATGTGAACCTGATTCCGCTGAACCCGACGCCGGGGTCGAAGTGGACCGCGTCCCGTCCCGAGGACGAGAAGGCGTTCGTCGAGGCCATCGCGGCCCACGGCGTGCCCGTGACGGTGCGGGACACCCGGGGCCAGGAGATCGATGGAGCGTGCGGACAGCTCGCGGCGTCCGAGCGGTAGTCTGGGCTCGAACATTCGCATATTCCGACAGGGGAGCGCCACAGCGCTGAGAGTGCGACAACCGTCGAGTCGCAGACCCTCTGAACCTTGCCCAGGTCATTCTGGGTAGGAAGTTCGGTCATCACTCAAGCTGTTGCGCCCTGCCCGGCGTCCGCTCCAACTGAGCGCCGGGCAGGGCCGCGTCTCTTCCTGGTCACTCCAGGAGGAATTTCAGTGAGCACCACCAAGAAGCTGGCGGTTACCGCCGTAGCCGCCGCTGTCGGCGTCTCGACGCTCGCCGCCTGCGGGGAGTCCAAGGACTCCACCACGGAGGGCGGCGCGAAGTCCAAGACCGTCACCCTTGTCAGCCACGACTCCTTCGCCGCCTCCCCGGCCGTGCTGAAGGAGTTCACCAAGGAGACCGGCTACACGGTCAAGGTGCTCAAGAGCGGCGACGCGGGCGCCGCCCTCAACCAGGAGATCCTCACCAAGGGCTCCCCGCGCGGCGACGTCTTCTTCGGCGTCGACAACACGCTGCTCTCGCGCGCCCTCGACAACGGCATCTTCACCCCGTACGAGGCCAAGGGCCTGGACCGGGTCGCCGCCGAGGCTCAGCTCGACCAGGACCAGCACCGTGTCACGCCCGTCGACACCGGTGACATCTGCGTCAACTACGACAAGAAGTTCTTCGCGGACAAGAAGCTCAGCCCCCCGCAGTCCTTCGACGATCTGATCAAGCCCGAGTACAAGAACCTCCTGGTCACCGAGAACGCCGCGACCTCCTCGCCCGGCCTCGGTTTCCTGCTCGCCACGACCGCCGAGTACGGGGACGAAGGCTGGCAGGACTACTGGAAGAAGCTCAAGGCCAACGGTGTCGAGGTCGTCGACGGCTGGGAGCAGGCCTACAACGAGCGCTTCTCCGGCTCTGCCGGCGGCAAGAAGGCCAAGGGTGACCGACCGCTCGTCGTCTCGTACGCCTCCAGCCCGCCGGTCGAGGTGCTGTACTCCGAGCCGCAGCCGAAGGAAGCCCCGACCGGTGTCTCCACCGGCACCTGCTTCCGGCAGACGGAGTTCGCGGGCCTGCTGAAGGGTGCGAAGAACGAGGCGGGCGGCAAGGCCCTGCTGGACTTCCTGGTGAGCAAGTCGTTCCAGGAGGACATGCCGCTGAACATGTTCGTCAACCCGGTGGTCAAGGACGCCGAGCTGCCCGAGCTGTTCAGGAAGCACGGCGTGGTGATCGGCAAGCCCGAGGCCGTCGCTCCGGAGAAGATCGCCGAGAACCGTGAGCAGTGGGTCAAGTCATGGTCCTCGCTCGTCCTGAAGTAAGGACCGACAACGCCGCCCCCGCGGCCGCGAAGGCCGGTCGCGGGAGCGCGTCGCGGCTCGGCCTGATGGCCGTGCCCGTCGCGTTCTTCGCGGTCTTCTTCGCCTATCCCGTCACCGCGATCGTCGCCCGCGGGCTCAAGGCCGACGGCGTCTGGCGGTTCGGGCGGATCGGCGAGGTGCTGGGCGAGCCGGACATCGTCCAGGTGCTGTGGTTCACCACTTGGCAGGCGCTCGCGTCCACGGCGCTCACGCTCCTGATCGCGCTCCCCGGCGCGTACGTCTTCGCGCGCTTCGACTTCCCCGGCAAGCAGCTCCTGCGCGCGGTCGTGACCGTGCCGTTCGTGCTCCCGACGATCGTGGTCGGGACCGCGTTCCTCGCGCTGCTGGGGCGCGGCGGGCTGCTGGACGAGACATGGGGCGTACGGCTCGACACCACGGTGTGGGCGATTCTGCTGGCGCATGTCTTCTTCAACTACGCCGTGGTCGTCCGGACCGTCGGTGGCCTCTGGTCGCAGCTCGACCCGCGCCAGGAGGAGGCCGCCCGGGTCCTCGGAGCAGGCCGTTTCGCGGCCTGGCGGCGGGTGACGCTGCCCGCGCTCGGCCCCGCCGTGGCCGCCGCCGCGCTCATGGTCTTCCTCTTCACCTTCACCTCCTTCGGTGTCGTCCAGATCCTGGGCGGTCCGGCGTTCTCCACCCTGGAGGTGGAGATCTACCGGCAGACCGCGCAACTGCTCGACCTGCCCACCGCCGCTGTACTGACGCTGGTGCAGTTCGCGGCGGTCGGCGCGATCCTCGCGGTGCACGCGTGGACCGTACGCCGGAGGGAAAGCGCGCTGAAGCTGGTGGACCCGGCCCGGACCGCGCGCCGGCCACGCGGCGCGGGACAGTGGGCGCTGCTCGGCGGGGTCCTCGCCACCGTGCTGGTGCTGATCCTGCTGCCGGTCGGTGTGCTGGTCGAGCGCTCGCTCGACGGGCCGGACGGCTACGGCTTCGCCTTCTACCGGGCCCTGACGTCGGCGGACGGCGGCACGTTCCTGGTGCCCCCGCTGGAAGCCGTCGGGAACTCGCTGCAGTACGCCCTGGTGGCCACCGCGATCGCCCTGCTCGTCGGGGGGCTCGCGGCCGCCGCGCTGACCCGGCGCGCGGGACGGTTCGTGCGCGGCTTCGACGCGCTGCTGATGCTTCCACTCGGCGTCTCCGCGGTGACCGTCGGCTTCGGCTTCCTGATCACCCTCGACGAGCCCCCGCTCGATCTGCGCGCCTCCTGGATTCTGGTCCCGCTGGCGCAGGCACTGGTCGGCGTCCCCTTTGTCGTACGGACGATGCTGCCCGTACTGCGCGCGGTGGACGAGCGGCTGCGCGAGGCGGCGGCAGTGCTCGGGGCGTCCCCGCCGCGGGTCTGGCGGGAGGTCGACCTGCCGATGGTGCGCCGGGCGGTCCTGATCGCCGCCGGCTTCGCTTTCGCCGTCTCCCTGGGCGAGTTCGGGGCGACCGTCTTCATCGCCCGGCCCGACAACCCGACGCTGCCGGTCGCGGTGGCGCGGCTGCTGGGGCGGGCCGGTGAGCTCAACTACGGGCAGGCGATGGCCCTCAGCACGATTCTGATGCTGGTCTGCGCGGCGGCGCTGCTGGCGCTGGAACGTATCCGTACCCAAGGCTCCGGGGAGTTCTGATGGCTGATGCCGGCGCGCTGCTGCGGCTGGATTCCGTGACCGTACGGTTCGGTGGGCGGGCGGTGCTCGACGCGGTGGACCTGGAGGTCGCCGAGCACGAGATCGTGTCCGTGCTGGGGCCGAGCGGCAGCGGCAAGTCGACCCTGCTGCGCGTCGTCGCCGGACTTCAGGACGCGTCGGGGCGGGTGCTGCTGGCGGGCGCCGACCAGACGTCGGTGCCGGTGCACCGCCGGGGCGTCGGGATGATGTTCCAGGACCACCAGCTGTTCCCGCAGCGGGACGTCGGCTCGAACGTCGCCTTCGGGCTGCGCATGCACGGCGAGGGCCGGGCCGGACAGGCGCGCAGGGTGGACGAGTTGCTCGAACTCGTCGGCCTGCCGGGCGCCCAGCGCCGGGCCGTGGCGTCGCTGTCCGGCGGCGAGCAGCAGCGCGTCGCGCTGGCGCGTGCGCTCGCGCCGCAGCCGAAGCTGCTGATGCTCGACGAGCCACTCGGGCAGCTCGACCGCGGCCTGCGCGAACGGCTCGTCGTCGAACTGCGCCACCTCTTCGGCCGGTTGGGCACGACCGTGCTCGCCGTCACCCACGACCAGGGTGAGGCCTTCGCGCTCGCCGACCGGGTCGTCGTCATGCAGGACGGCCGCATCGCCCAGGCGGGCTCGCCGCTGGAGGTCTGGCAGCGGCCCGCATCGGAGTTCGTGGCCCGCTTCCTCGGCTTCGACAACGTCGTCGGCGCGACGGTGAGCGGGACGGCCGCCGACACCCCCTGGGGCAAGGTTCCGGTGCCGGACGGCTCGCCCGAGGGCGACTGCCGGCTGCTCGTGCGCCCCACAGGCGTCCGTCTGGTCCCGGCGGCGGACGGTCTGCGCTGCACGGTGGAGGCGCGGACCTTCCGGGGCAGCCACGTCGCCGTACTCCTGCGGCCCGACGACTCGCCCGCGCTCGAGGCGGAGTGCTCGCTGCGGGACGCGCCGGAGGAGGGCGCGACGGTGGGGGTGGCCTTCGAGGCCGGGGAAGTGGTCGTTCTGCCGTCGGACGAACTCAGCGGGTGAGCAACTCCTGCGGCTCGGGCCGGGGCTGGGCCGTATCCGGTCCGCTCTCGCCGCCCTCCGGAGCCCCGAACCAGGCCACCGCGACCGCTCCCGCCACCGCCAGGACGAACCCGGCCACCGCCAGCCAGGCGAACCCCGGTCGGGAGGTGTCGCCCAGCCACCAGACGCCGATCATGCCGGGCAGTACGGTCTCGCCGACCACCAGCGCCGCCGTGGCGCCGTTCACGGAGCCGATCTGCAGGGCGACCGTGTGCAGGTACATGCCGCCGGTGCCGGCCACCAGGATCGCGTAGAGGGCGGGGTCGCAGAGCAGCGCGCCCAGGTCGTACGGATCGATGCCGTTCAGGATGCGGACGCCGACGCCCAGCGCGCCGAAGCCGAGGCCGGAGAGGAGACCGGCCAGGATCGCGGCGCGCCCGCCGAGGAGCCGTACGACCGCCGTGCCGCCCACCATCAGCAGCACCGAGACCGCCAGCAGCCACCAGTGGGTGGAGAGCGGGGTGTGGCCGCTGCCCTCCGGGCCCGCCGCGGTGGCCAGCAGCACCAGCGCCGAGCAGACGACGCCGATCGAGGTCCACTCCTTGCGGGTCAGGGTGATTCCGAGCAGCTTGACGCTCAGCACCGCTGTGATCACCAGGTTGGCGCTGATGACCGTCTGGGAGAGGAAGAGCGGCAGCATCCGGGCGGCCAGTGCGCCGAGCCCGAACCCGACGAAGTCAAGGATCGTGCCGACGATGAACTCCCAGGTCATCGCCGCCTTCGCGGTGGACGACAGGCTGGGTCCGCCGTGCTGCGTCAGGCCGGTGGCCGCTGCCTCCCGGCGGGCGGACTTCCGGGAGCCCACGGCTTGCAGCACGGAGCCCGTGCCGTAGCAGATCGAGGCCGCGACAGCGGTCAGAAGGCCGATGAGCACCGAAAGCTCCGTTCACGTGTGGTCAGTCGGGGCGGGTTCAGGACCGCTCCGACTGCCAGACGTGCGTTTCGGCACGGAAGTTGCTTCTGCCGCTGAACAGGGCCTAGGAGGACAGCTCGGCGAGGGCGTCCGGGACCTCCGCGACGCTGTCGACCAGGGCGATCCGCGAGTCCATGGAGCGCCCGTTCGCGAGGGACCGCAGCAGCGGCCAGGCGGGCAGCCGCTCCGTCCAGTGGGCGCGGTTCACCAGCACCATCGGGGTCGGCTCGCCGCGCGACTCGTAGTAGTTGGGCGTTGCGTTGTCGAAGATCTCCTGGACCGTGCCGGCCGCGCCCGGGAGGAAGATCACACCGGCGGTGCACCGGGCCAGCAGGCCGTCCTCGCGGGTGGCGTTCGCGAAGTACTTGGCGATGTGGCCGGCGAAGGCGTTCGGCGGCTCGTGCCCGTAGAACCAGGTGGGGATGCCGATGGAGTCGCCGCCTTGCGGCCAGCGTGTCCGTACCTCGAAGGCGGCCTGCGCCCAGTCGGTGACGGACGGGACGAACGACGGCGCCTTGGCGAGCAGCTCCAGGGCCTCGGCCAGCACGTCGTCCTCGAACGGGGCCGTGTACGCGCCGAGATTCGCGGCCTCCATCGCCCCCGGGCCGCCGCCGGTGGCGATGGTCAGGCCGCGGCGGGTCAGCTCTCGGGCCAGGCGGGCCGCTCCGGCGTACTCGTCGGTCCCGCGCGCCATGGCGTGACCGCCCATGACGCCCACCACGCGGGCGCCGACGAGCCGCTCGTCGAGGGCGTCGGAGATCGCGTCGTCGTGGATGGCCCGCAGCATCGAGGAGAAGATGTCGCCGTCCGACTTGGCCTGCTGGAACCAGGCGTACGCGAGGGCGTCGGGCGTGTCCTCGTAGCCCGTCTCGAGACCGGCGAACAGCTCGTCCGCGGTGTAGAGCAGGCCGCGGTACGGATTGAACGGCAGATCCGGTATGGGCGGGAAGACCAGTGCGCCGTCCGCGCGCACCTTGGCGGCGGCGTCGGGCTCCATGGGGCAGCCGAGGAAGACGGCGCCAGCGGTGTCGGCGGCGAGGAGGGCGAACGTGCGCTCGGTCAGGTTGACGGACTGGATGCGGTATCCGCTGAGCGAGCCGCGGGCGACGGCCTGGTCGAACTCGGCCAGGGTCTCGATTTCGAAGTCTTCGGAGGCCACGCCGCCACGATAGCCGTGCGGCGGGCACCCCCGAACGCCGGTGCTCGGGCCCCCGGCCGCCGGGGGCCCGGATGGTCAGGGGGTCAGGAGGAGGGCGGCCAGGTGGGCGACTGCCCAGGTCAGCGGGGTGAAGATCGTCAGCAGTGCTGCCGCTCGGAGCGTGGCCGCTCCTCGGAGGAGCTTCGCCGGGGTGCCCAGGCGACGCAGCGTATCCGTGGTGTCGGCACGGGCGTGCCTCGCCTCCAAAGTCGCCGTCAGGAGCGTCGCCGTGGTGCAGCCCATCACCAGGGCCACGCCCAGGCCGGCGAGCGGGCCGAAGGAGTCCGGGCCGGAGCCGGCGTCGTACAGGCTGGTCAGGGCGATCGCGCCGGACGCCACCGCGCACAGCACGCCGAGTGGCCGGCCGATGCGGCTCGCCTCCTGCTGGAGCGCGCGGCCCGCCAGCAGCCGCATCGCGCCCGGCCGGGCGGACTGCAGCAGCCGGCCGCAGAAGGCCGTCAGGCCGGGCCCCGCCATGGCCAGCCCCAGCGCCGTGAGTGCCCAGCCGCCCAGGACTCCTGCCGGGCTGCCGTCAAGCCCGCCGGCCGCGCCCCGGCTCGCGTACGCCTCCACCGCCAGGCCCGCCGCGACCAGCGCGACACCCCAGGGGAGGCCCTCCGGCTGCCGCGGCACGGCATCGGCCTCCTCCGGTTCGGCCGGGGTGACGCGGCGCGGGCGCAGTGCGAGCGCGCTGGCCGTCGCCGCGCACAGCGGCACCAGGCTCAGCAGGGTGAGGGCCGCCGCCAGCGGCAGCGGCTGGTCCGCGGAGAGCAGTTCGGCGGCCGCGCCGTCGAAGGGCAGGCCGCTGAGGTCGCCGCGCAGGTGGAGGAAGAACAGCAGGGCCACCATGCTGCCGAGCGTGCAGGAGACGGCGGTCGAGGTGGCGGCCACGGCGGTGAGGCGGGCCGGGCCGAGGCCGATCGCGGAGAGGCCGGGCCTGGGGCGCGTACTGGGATCCGTACGGGCGACGGCGACGGCGAGGTGCACGGTCGCGGCCAGCGGGACCATGCACCAGAGCAGTCGCAGGAGGGAGCCCGCCGGCTGGGCCAGCGCGCTGCCCAGGGTGCACAGGAGCAGGAAGCCGACCCCCGCGGAGGCGGCGGCCACCATCAGCCGGCGGAGCTGGACCAGGGGGTGGGCGCCACGCGCTAGGCGGAGAGCGAGCACGCGGTACGGCCTTCCGGCTCGGCGGACAGGTCGGTGCCGACGCGTCGGCCGTCGAGCAGCGACACCGCCCGGTCGGCGAGCGCGGCCACCTCCGCGTCATGCGTGGCGAGGAGCAGGGTGATGCCATGTGAGCGGGCCGCGGTGGTCAGGGTGCGCAGTACCTGCGCGCCGTCGGTGCGGTGCAGCGGGGCGGTGGGCTCATCGGCGAAGAGCACCGCGGGCATGGTGACCAGGGCGCGGGCGAAGGCCACGCGCTGCCGCTGCGCCTGCGTGACTGCGTGCGGCCGTTTGCGTGCGGCCGCCCCGATGTCGAGGCGTTCGAGCCATTCCGTCGCCGAGGTTCTGGCGACCCGCCGCGTGGCGCCGCGCAGCAGGAGCGGAAGGGCCGCGTTCTCCCAGACAGTGAGTTCCGGTACGAGCTGGGGCTCCGGGCCGATCCAGCCGAAGCGCTCCCGGCGCAGCCGCTCCCGGAGCAGCGGGCCCATGGTGTGGACGGGCGCGCTGTTGAACCACACCTCGCCCTGCTGGGGCACGAGCTGCCCGGAGAGGCACTGCAGCAGGGTGGTCTTGCCGCACCCCCGCGGTCCGTGCACGGCGAGGATCTCGCCCTCGCGGACACCGAGCGAGACGCCGGTGAGTGCGGGCGAGCCGCTGTGGGAGCAGTGCAGGGAGCGCGCCCAGAGCACATCGTTGTCCGGCGGGGCCACCATGGCGTACACCTCGGTTCGGATGAGACTTCGGATCGGGCCGTCTGCCCGGTTCCCCCGTACGGGGGAACGATGCCGAAGCCGGTCGGTCACTGCGCCGTGAAGGCACCGTAGGAACCGTAAGGAGCAGAACCCGCGGAGGGCGGACAGCACACGGCCCGGACGCGCTCGTTCTCACTCGAACGGGCGCATCCGGGCCGTGTGGTCCGACGGCGGTGAGGGGTGCCGCCGGAGTCTCCTGCCGGGGAGGGACTAGAGCTTCGTCCAGGCCTCCGTGAGGACGCTGCGCAGGATGCCCTCGATCTCGTCGAAGGTCTCCTGGGTGGAGATCAGCGGCGGGGCCAGCTGGACGACCGGGTCGCCACGGTCGTCGGCCCGGCAGTACAGGCCGGCGTCGTAGAGCGCCTTCGAGAGGAAGCCGTAGAGCACGCGCTCGGTCTCCTCGTCGGTGAAGGTCTCCTTGGTGGCCTTGTCCTTCACCATCTCGATGCCGTAGAAGAAGCCGTTGCCGCGGACGTCGCCGACGATCGGCAGGTCGTGCAGCTTCTGCAGGGTCGAGAGGAAGGCACCTTCGTTGTCCAGCACGTGCTGGTTGAGGCCTTCCTTCTCGAAGATGTCGAGGTTGGCCAGGCCCACCGCCGCGGAGACCGGGTGGCCGCCGAAGGTGTAGCCGTGCAGGAACGTGTTCTCGCCCTTGTAGAACGGCTCGGCGAGACGGTCGGAGATGATGCAGGCACCGATCGGGGAGTAGCCCGAGGTCATGCCCTTGGCGCAGGTGATCATGTCCGGTACGTAGCCGAACTTGTCGCACGCGAACATCGTGCCGAGACGGCCGAAGGCACAGATGACCTCGTCCGAGACGAGCAGCACGTCGTACTGGTCACAGATCTCGCGCACCCGCTGGAAGTACCCGGGCGGCGGCGGGAAGCAGCCGCCGGCGTTCTGCACCGGCTCGAGGAAGACGGCCGCGACCGTCTCCGGGCCCTCGAAGAGGATCTGCTGCTCGATCTGGTCGGCGGCCCAGCGGCCGAAGGCCTCGGGGTCGTCGCCGTGGATCGGCGCGCGGTAGATGTTGGTGTTCGGCACCTTGCGCGCGCCGGGGACCAGCGGCTCGAAGGGGGCCTTGAGGGCGGGCAGGCCGGTGATGGACAGGGCGCCCTGCGGGGTGCCGTGGTAGGCGACCGCGCGCGAGATGACCTTGTACTTGGTGTGCTTGCCCTGGAGCTTGAAGTACTGCTTGGCCAGCTTCCAGGCGGTCTCGACGGCTTCGCCGCCACCGGTGGTGAAGAAGACCTTGTTCAGGTCGCCCGGGGCGTGCTGCGCGAGCCGCTCGGCCAGCTCGACGGCCCTCGGGTGGGCGTAGGACCATACCGGGAAGAAGGCGAGTTCCTGGGCCTGCTTGTAGGCGGCCTCGGCGAGCTCGTGGCGGCCGTGGCCGGCGTTGACCACGAACAGGCCGGAGAGGCCGTCGAGGTAGCGCTTGCCCTTGTCGTCGTAGATGTAGGTGCCCTCGCCACGCACGATGGTGGGCACGGGTGCGTTCTCGTACGACGACATGCGGGTGAAGTGCATCCACAGGTGGTCGTACGCGGTCTTGGAGAGGTCCTTGCTCACGGCTATCGGGTTCCCCACATGTAGGTCTGCTTCTTCAGCTTGAGGTAGACGAAGCTCTCGGTGGAGCGCACGCCGGGGAGCGAGCGGATCCGTTTGTTGATCACTTCCAGCAGGTGGTCGTCGTCCTCGCAGACGATCTCCACCATGAGGTCGAAGGAGCCCGCGGTCATCACCACGTACTCGCACTCCGCCATGGTCGTCAGCGCGTCCGCCACGGAGTCCAGATCGCCCTCGACGTTGATGCCGACCATCGCCTGCCGCCGGAACCCCACGGTGAGCGGGTCGGTGACGGCGACGATCTGCATGACGCCCTGGTCGAGCAGCTTCTGTACGCGCTGGCGTACCGCGGCCTCGGAGAGGCCCACGGCCTTGCCGATGGCGGCGTAAGGACGGCGTCCGTCCTCCTGCAGTTGCTCGATGATCGCCAGGGAGACAGCATCGATCGACGGGGAGCCGGATCTGTTCCTGGAATCTGCGCTTCGACTGACCACGAACTCACTCTGCACGAGGACTCGTCTGTTCCGCAAGCCGTGACCGATGAAATTCGTTGTTCTGGGGTTCAAATCTCACCGAATCCGTAGTTGGTCGGCGTTGGGTATGTCGAAAGCGTCGCCGAAGCGACTAGGGTGGATGTCTCAGCCATCGGACATCCGACAGGACAGGAGGGGTGGCAGTGACCACCGAGCTGCGCCGTCTGCGCAACTACATCAACGGGGAGTTCCGGGACGCCGCCGACGGCCGGACCATCGACGTGGTCAACCCGGCCACCGGCGAGGTGTACGCCACATCGCCGCTCTCCGGCCAGGCGGACGTCGACGCCGCCATGGCCGCGGCCGCCGCCGCGTTCCCGGCCTGGCGCGACTCCACGCCCGCCGACCGGCAGAAGGCACTGCTCAAGATCGCTGATGCCTTCGAGGCGCGCGCAGAGGAGCTGATCGCCGCCGAGTCGGAGAACACCGGCAAGCCGCTCGCGCTCACCGCGAGCGAAGAGATTCCGCCCATGGTCGACCAGATCCGCTTCTTCGCGGGCGCGGCCCGGTTGCTCGAGGGCCGCTCGGCCGGCGAGTACATGGAGGGCATGACCTCCATCGTCCGGCGCGAGCCCGTCGGTGTCTGCGCGCAGGTCGCGCCGTGGAACTACCCGATGATGATGGCCGTGTGGAAGTTCGCCCCGGCGCTCGCCGCGGGCAACACGGTGGTGATCAAGCCGTCCGACACGACCCCCGCGTCGACCGTCCTGATCGCCGAGATCATCGACTCGATCCTGCCCAAGGGCGTGTTCAACGTCCTGTGCGGTGACCGCGAGACGGGCCGCGCCATGGTCGAGCACCCCGTGCCCGCGATGGCCTCCATCACCGGTTCCGTACGGGCCGGCATGCAGGTCGCCGAGAGCGCGGCCAAGGACGTCAAGCGCGTCCACCTGGAACTGGGCGGCAAGGCGCCGGTCGTCGTCTTCGAGGACACCGACATCGCCAAGGCCGTCGAGGACATCACGGTGGCGGGATTCTTCAACGCGGGCCAGGACTGTACGGCCGCGACGCGCGTCCTCGTCCAGGCGTCGATCCACGACGAGTTCGTATCGGCGCTGGCGAAGGCCGCCGCCGACACCAAGACCGGTCAGCCGGACGACGAGGACGTGCTGTTCGGCCCGCTCAACAACGCCAACCAGCTGAAGCAGGTCAGCGGCTTCATCGAGCGGCTGCCGGCCCACGCCAAGGTCGAGGCGGGCGGCCACCGGGTCGGCGAGAAGGGCTACTTCTACGCCCCGACCGTCGTCTCCGGCCTCAAGCAGGACGACGAGATCATCCAGAACGAGGTCTTCGGCCCGGTCATCACCGTCCAGTCCTTCTCGGACGAGGCGCAGGCCCTGGAGTGGGCGAACGGCGTCGAGTACGCCCTCGCCTCCTCGGTGTGGACCAAGGACCACGGGCGCGCCATGCGCATGTCCAAGAACCTCGACTTCGGCTGCGTGTGGATCAACACCCACATCCCGCTGGTCGCGGAGATGCCGCACGGTGGCTACAAGAAGTCCGGCTACGGCAAGGACCTCTCGGCGTACGGCTTCGAGGACTACACGCGCATCAAGCACGTGATGACCTCGCTCGAGGGCTGACGCCGCTCGGCGCACTGATCCCTGCGGCGGGGCGGGCAGTAGACACTGTGTCTATTGCCCGCCCCGTTCGCGTGGACCGAGGGTGGGGGCATGGCTGAACTCGGTTTCTCCCGGCGTGCGTTTGTCCGCGGACTCGGCGGAGGGGCGGTGGCGGCGGCGCTCGCCGGCTGCGGTGTTCCGGCGGCGTACGTCGAACCGGGCGACCGCGGGGCGGCGGACCGCTCGGGCCGGGACCGGAGCCTGGACTTCGCCAACTGGCCGCTGTACATCGACACCGACGACGAGAACGCCACCCGGCGGCCGACCCTCGACGCCTTCAGCGAGCGCACCGGGATCTCCGTCCGCTACACCGAGGAGATCAACGACAACGACGAGTTCTTCGGGAAGATCAGCCCCGCGCTGATGAACCACCAGGAGACCGGCCGCGACCTGATCGTCGTCAGCGACTGGATGGCCGCCCGTTTCGTACGGCTGGGCTGGGTGCAGGAGATGGACCGCACGCGGCAGCCGAACGTCGCCAAGTACCTGGACCCGCAGCTGCGCACCCCCGCCTTCGACGAGGGCCGCAGGCGCAGCGTCCCCTGGCAGTCCGGGATCACCGGCATCGCGTACAACCGCAGGAAGCTCGGCCGCGAACTCAAGTCGACCGCCGAACTGTGGGCGCCCGGACTGCGCGGCCGGGTGACGCTGCTGTCCGGCCTGGACGAGTCCTTCGCGCTGCTGATGCAGGGCGACGGCGTCGACGTGACGAAGTGGCAGGCGGACGACTTCCACCGGATGTCCGACCAGGTCCGCCGACTGGTGGAGAAGAAGCACATCAGGCGCTTCACCGGCAACGACTACATCAAGGATCTGGCGACCGGGGACGTGCTGGCCTGCCAGGCGTACTCGGGCGATGTCATCCAGCTCCAGGCCGACAACCCGGACATCGAGTTCGTGGTGCCGGAGGAGGGTGCGGAACTGTGGTCGGAGAGCCTGATGATCCCGAACCTCGCCCGGCACAAGGCCAACGCGGAAGCGCTCGTCGACCACTACTACGACCCGGAGGTCGCCGCGGAACTCGCGGCCTGGGTCAACTACGTGTGCCCGGTGCCGGCCGCGCGGGACGTACTGGCGTCGTCCAAGGACGAGGAGACGGCGGCCCTGGCCGAGGACCCGCTGATCTTCCCGGACGACGGTATGCGTAAACGCCTCGCGATCGCGCGGGACATCACCTCGCAGGAGCGGCAGACGTTCGCGAAGGAGTGGAACGCGATCGTGGGGCTGTAGTTCAGGCCCCGGGCGCCGCGCCGGCGAGTCCCACCGACTCAGCAGCCTTGAGCAGACGCTGATCGTAGGTGACGAAGGTGAGCGGCTCGGCTCCCGGCTGGCCGGCCAGCAGTTGGGCTGTGGCCAGGTGGATTGCGTCGAGAGAACGCGGATACGGGTCGCTGTACGTGGCGGCGGTGGCGCGAACGGTCTGGTCGATCTCCAATCGACGAGCGCGGAAGCGACCAGCGACTCGTCGGGCCGTTCGTTCAGCCAGGCAGTGAGTTCGGGGGAGGCATGCTCTCGGCGGATCAGCTTCACGACCGCCGCTGAATCCAGGTAGATCACCACCGCTCCTCGTCCCGCATCGACGTCAGCTCCGAAGCGGCATCGACCATCGGATCCCCCAGGGCGCCAGACCAGGGGCAGCACGGTCAGCGTGGTCAGGCCGTACGCCGGCCAGGTGGCCAGGGGCAGGTCCGGCGCGCGCGGGACGACGAACGCAATGGTGACCGCCGCCTGCACGAGCAGCGCGATGCCGATGTCCACGGCCCACGGGCCGACGCCCCGTTTGTCCGGCTCGGCCGGACCTGTGCCCATCGGGCCCCCTGTTTGCAGCGCGCCGGTCGGTACCGAACGGCGCCTTACGCGCTCCCTGGTGACGCTTCCCGTACCCACCCAAGCAGAGGATCACTGCGATGCGCAGCGGGATTCCGGGCGCCGGGGCCACGGCTTCTGGGAGCGGCCGCCGGTCAGCCCTTGAGTACGGCGCGCAGGGCGTCGATCCGGTTGGTGGTGATCGAGTCGACGCCCAGGTCCACCAGCCGGCGCATCGTGCGCTTCGTGTCGGCGGTCCACGCGGACACCAGCACGCCGTCCGCGTGGACACGGTCCGTCAGCTCCCGGCTGACCAGGCCGAAACGGTAGTTGAGCCAGCGCGGAGCGACCGCGTCGAGCAGGACGGGGCGGGGCGGGCACAGCGAGGTCCAGGTCATGGCGATCTCGGCGCCCGGATCGGCGGCGCGGACCTTGAGCATGGTGGCCGGGCCCGCGCAGTAGTACGCGCGGTCCCGCGCCCCGCACTCGCGCACCACCCCGACCACCGTCCGTACCGCGGCTTCGGACGCGCCCGGAAGGTCGATCATGACCCGGGCCGTCCTGGTGGCGGCCAGTGCATCGCTCAGCGTCGGCATCCCGCCCGCGGACAGTGTGTGCACCTCGTGGGCATGCAGGTGGGCCAGCAGCCGGTCATGGCCCCACAGACGTTTGAGCGACTCGTCGTGCACCAGCACCGGAACGCCGTCCCACGTCACCCGTACGTCGATCTCCACCGCGTCCGCGCCCCGCTCCAGCGCGGAGCGGAGCGAGGGCAGCGTGTTCTCCCGGACGCGGTACGGGTCGCCGCGGTGGGCCACAGCAGTGACGGTGCGCATGAGGTCCCCTACTGGGCGAGCCAGGTGGTCGTGTACGTGTCGATCTCGTCGGCCAGCTTCGCCTTGCCCGCGGGGTCGAGGAACGAGGCCTCGACGGCGTTCTTCGCGAGCTGGGCCAGGCCCCGCTCGTCCAGGCCGAGCAGCCGCGCCGCGACCGCGTACTCGTTGTTCAGGTCGGAGCCGAACATCGGCGGATCGTCGCTGTTGATGGTGACCAGCACGCCCGCCTCGACCATCTCCTTGACCGGGTGCGCGTCGATGTCGGTGACCGCACGGGTCGCGAGGTTCGAGGTGGGGCAGACCTCCAGCGCGATGCGCCGCTCGGCGAGGTGCGCGAGGAGCTTCGGGTCCTGCGTCGCGCTGGTTCCGTGGCCGATGCGCTCGGCGCGCAGGTCGACGAGGGCGTCCCAGATGGTCTGCGGGCCGGTTGTCTCGCCCGCGTGCGGGACGCTGTGCAGCCCGGCGGCGATCGCCCGGTCGAAGTACGGCTTGAACTGCCGGCGCGGTACGCCGATCTCGGGACCGCCCAGCCCGAACGAGACCAGCCCGTCCGGCCGCAGGTCCACGGCGAGCCGGGCCGTCTCCTCGGCCGCTTCCAGACCGGCCTCGCCCGGGATGTCGAAGCACCAGCGCAGGATGACGCCGAGCTCGGCCTCGGCGGCCTTGCGGGCGTCCTCGATGGCGTCCATGAATGCCTGCCCGTCGATGCCGCGGCGGGTCGAGCTGTACGGGGTGATGGTCAGCTCGGCATAGCGGATGTTCTGCCGGGCCATGTCACGGGCGACCTCGAAGGTCAGCAGCCGGACGTCTTCGGGGGTGCGGATGAGGTCCACCACGGAGAGGTAGACCTCGATGAAGTGCGCGAAGTCGGTGAAGGTGAAGTAGTCGGCCAGTGCCTCGGGGTCGGTGGGGACCTTGGAGTCCGGATGCCGGGCGGCCAGTTCCGAGACGATGCGCGGGGAGGCGGACCCGACGTGGTGCACGTGCAGCTCCGCCTTGGGCAGTCCCGCGATGAAGGGGTGCAGGTCGGGCATGGGGTCCTCCGGGGGTACAGCGATGCGGTCGTCAGGGATCATCGTAGGCAGGCCGGTGCCGGTGCGGCGCCGGGCCGTAGCATGACGGAACGTAGATGGGGGAGGCACATGTCAGACAACACCCGGCCGCCGTCGGGCGAACCCGAGCCGCTGGATCCCTGGGCGCCCCCCGAGCGGAAGGTGCCGCTCGACAAGCCGTCGGCGGGAGCGCACCCGCCGATACCCCCGGTGCACGACCAGCCGACGGTCACCGCGATGCCCGCTGCCGCACGGCACAGTGGCACGGGAACGGGCCAGAGCGCCGTGCCTCCGCCGCCGATCGGGCCCAACGGGCCTGGGCAGCCCGTCCCGGGACCGTACGGCTACCCGGCCTACCCCGCCTCCCCTGCCTACCCGGACCCCGGCGGGCCGACCGCTCCGTACGGTGCGACCCAGGGCTACCCGAACTACCAGGGGTATCCGGGCTACCCCGGATACGGCCACGGCGGGTGGGGCATGATGCCGCAGCCGCAGAACGGCATGGGGGTCACCGCGCTGGTGCTCGGCATCATCTCGGTCTGCATCTTCTGCAGCTCGATCATCGCGGTCGTGTTCGGTGTGGTGGCGATCATCTTCGGCGTCGTCGGGCGTGGCCGGGTCAGGCGCGGTGAGGCGACCAACGGCGGCCAGGCGCTGGCCGGAATCATTCTCGGCGTTGTCGGCATCGTCCTGGGCGCGGGCATGCTCGCGCTGGTCATCGCGGGCGGTGGCTCGTTCACCGATCAGGACTCCGACAGCTACGAGGAGGATCCCTTCTCCGCCTCGCTGATCGTCGACAACGCGGCGAGCCACCGCTACTGAGCGGCCTCCGGCGCGCCCGTACCCCGCAGCTGCTCCCGCGCGTCCATCAGCGCGAAGCCGAGCAGGTTGAGTCCGCGCCAGCTCGCGGGATGCTGCGCCCGCTCGTCGTCCGCGGCCAGCCCGATGCCCCAGACCCGGTCCCGCGGGCTGGCCTCGACGAGCACCCGGTCACCGGTGCCCAGCAGGAATTCCCGCAGGTCCGCATGCTGCCCGAACTTGTGCAGACTGCCGGCGAGCACAATCGCGAACCGCTCGCGCCGCCATATCTCCTCGTCGAAACCGCGCACCAGCCGCCCGGCTTTCTTCGCCAGGGCCGGATTTCCCGCCGCCACCGCCTTGCGCTCCGCCTCCGCGTCCCCGAAGAGGCGGGCCTTGGCCGCCATCATCCAGTGCTCCGCGGTCGCGTACCGGGCGCCGTCGACCGTGAAAGGCGACGGCCACCACTGGCTCAGACAACTCGCGCCGATCGTGCCGTCTCGCCTCGGCGCGTGTCCCCAGAAGTGCAGATACTTGACGCGTGAACCCGTGCTGACCTGCTCCATCAGTTCGTCGATCTTCCCCATACACGCGAGCATGGCAGCCGCCACTGACACTTCGTACGGGATTCGCGGGCCCGGTCGACACATGGTCGACCGAATCCGTTGCGTAACCAAAAGGCAACAACGGAATCACTTGTTGGGTAGCGGCCGCTCTGTCAGGATCGGCACTCAATTCGAGCTGAAGCTACGGAGAGCGTGATGGGCAACCGCTTCCAGGTGAAGGACCGCTTCGCGGACGGCGCGCAGTACATCGGCGGGCAGCTCCGGGCCGGCACCTCGGGACACGAGCACACCGTCGTGGACCCGGCGACCGGTGAGGACGTCCTGAAGTACGAGCTGGCCGGCACCGCCGAGGTGGACGCGGCCGTGGCCGCGGCCCGCGACGCGTTCCCGGGCTGGGCCGGCAGCACCCCCGGTGAGCGCTCGGACGCGATGCATCGCTTCGCGGGCGTCCTGGCCGAGCAGGCGGAGGACTTCGCGTACGCCGAGTCGCTCCAGTGCGGCAAGCCGATCAAGCTGACGACGGAATTCGACGTGCCCGGCACGGTCGACAACACCGCCTTCTTCGCGGGCGCCGCACGCCATCTCCAGGGCCAGTCGGCGGGCGAGTACAGCGGGGACCACACCTCGTACGTCCGCCGTGAGCCGATCGGCGTCGTCGGTTCCATCGCCCCCTGGAACTACCCGCTCCAGATGGCCGCGTGGAAGGTCCTGCCGGCCATCGCCGCCGGCAACACCGTCGTCCTCAAGCCGGCCGAGCTGACCCCCGTCACCTCCCTGATGTTCGCGCAGGCCGCCCGCGAGGCCGGCATCCCCGACGGCGTCGTCAACATCGTCACCGGCGCGGGCCGCGACGCGGGCGAGCATCTCGTCGGCCACCCGGACGTGGCCATGACCTCCTTCACCGGCTCGACGCAGGTCGGCAGGCGGGTCGCCGAGATCGCCACCTCCACCGTCAAGCGGCTCCACCTCGAACTCGGCGGCAAGGCCCCCTTCGTGGTGTTCGACGACGCCGACCTGGAGGCCGCCGTGCACGGCGCGGTCGCCGGCTCGCTGATCAACAGCGGCCAGGACTGCACCGCCGCCACCCGCGCCTACGTACAGCGCCCGCTGTACGACGCCTTCGTCAGCGGGGTCGCCGACCTCATGGCGACCGTCCGCCTCGGTGACCCCTTCGACCCCGCCACCGACCTCGGCCCGCTCGTCTCGCACGCGCAGCGCGACCGGGTCGCCGGCTTCGTCGACCGGGCCCGCGCGTACGCCACCGTCGTCACCGGCGGCGAAGCACCCGGGGGAGACCTCAAGGACGGCGCCTACTACCGGCCCACCCTCATCGCTGGCGCGGCCCAGCACAGCGAGGTCGTCCAGTCCGAGATCTTCGGCCCGGTCCTGGTGGTCCTGCCGTTCGACTCCGACGACGAGGGCATCCGCCTCGCCAACGACACCCCGTACGGCCTCGCGGCCTCCGCCTGGAGCCGCGACGTCTACCGCGCGAACCGCGCCACCCGCGAGATCAAGGCGGGCTGCGTCTGGGTCAACGACCACATCCCGATCATCAGCGAGATGCCGCACGGCGGATACAAGGCCAGCGGGTTCGGAAAGGACATGTCGGCGTATTCCTTCGAGGAGTACACGCAGGTCAAGCATGTGATGTACGACAACACCGCGGTGATCAGGAAGGACTGGCACCGCACCATCTTTGGGGACCGATAGAGGCCGCCGATCAGCGGCCACACCCACCCGAGAGGGAACAGCGCATGGAGCAGTACGAGCCCGACCGCCTCTCCACGGCCCAACTGGCCGCCGTGCGACGCAGCCTGACGAGCGGGCGAGGGGCCCTCTCCCGCCGTTCGCTGCTGCGCGCGTCGGGCATGGGTGCGCTCGCGGTCGGCGGCGCCGGCCTGCTGAGCGGCTGCGGGATCCCGCCCGCCAAGCGGGAGGGCGAAGCAGCAGCCTCCGACGACCACTCGGACCAGGAGAAGCAGATCAACTTCTCCAACTGGACCGAGTACATGGACATCAGCGAGGACGAAAAGAGCCGTCCCACCCTGGTGGAGTTCACCAAACGGACCGGGATCAAGGTCAAGTACACCGAGGACATCAACGACAACGTCGAGTTCTTCGGCAAGATCCAGCCGCAGCTCGCCGCCGGCCAGGACACCGGCCGTGACCTGATCAACGTCACCGACTGGCTGGCCGCACGCATGATCCGGCTCGGCTGGGTGCAGAAACTCGACGCGTCGCTCCTCCCGCATGCGTACGCCAACCTCTCGCCCCAGTTCCGCAGCCCGGACTGGGACCCGGGGCGCGCCTACTCGTACCCCTGGACCGGAATTCCGGCCGTCATCGCCTACAACATCAAGGCGACCGGCGGCCGCAAGGTCGACTCCGTCACCCAGCTGCTGGACGACCCCACCCTCAAGGGCCGGGTCAGCTTCCTCACCGAGATGCGCGACACGGTCGGCCTGACCCTGCTCGACCTGGGCAAGGACCCCGCCAAGGTCAACGACGCCGACTACGACGCCGCCATCAACCGGCTGCAGAAGGGCGTCGACAAGAAGCAGATCCGCCGCTTCACAGGCAACGACTACACCTCGGACCTGGACAAGGGCGACATCGCCGCCTGCGTCGCCTGGGCGGGTGACCTCATCCAGCTCCAGGTCGACAACCCGGACATCAGGTTCGCGATCCCGGCTGCCGGCTACATGACGGCCACCGACAATCTGCTGGTCCCGGCGCACGCCCGGCACCAGAAGAACGCCACTCGGCTGATCGACTACTACTACGAGCTCCCCGTCGCCGCGCAGCTCGCCGCGTACATCAACTATGTGACCCCGGTCGCCGGAGTCGGCCCGGAACTCGCGAAGATCGACCCCGCGCTGGCCAAGAACCCGCTGATCATCCCGGACGAGGCCATGGCGGCCAAGTCCCACTCCTTCCGCTCGCTCTCCTCCAAGGAAGAGACGGCGTACGAAGAGAAGTTCGCCAGGCTCATCGGCGCCTGACCTCCCCCTTCCCCCCCCGACACCACTGGGACCGCGACCCATGACTGCTTCGAAGACCGAGGGCGGCGATGTCCGCCTCTCCGGGATCAGCAAGACCTACGGCTCCTTCAGCGCCGTACAGCCGCTCGATCTGACCGTCCCGCAGGGCTCGTTCTTCGCCCTGCTCGGCGCCTCCGGCTGCGGAAAGACCACCACCCTGCGGATGATCGCCGGGCTGGAGGACCCCACCTCCGGCACCGTCTTCCTCGGCGACAAGGACGTCACCGGCCTCCCGCCGTACAAGCGCCCGGTCAACACCGTCTTCCAGAGCTATGCGCTCTTCCCGCACCTCAACATCTACGAGAACATCGCGTTCGGCCTCCGCCGCCGCGGGATCAAGTCGGTGAAGAAGCAGGTCGGCGACATGCTGGACCTCGTCCAGCTCGGCGACTTCGCGCAGCGCAAGCCGCACCAGCTCTCCGGCGGCCAGCAGCAGCGCGTCGCCGTCGCCCGCGCGCTGATCAACCACCCGCAGGTGCTCCTCCTCGACGAGCCGCTCGGTGCCCTCGACCTCAAGCTGCGCCGCCAGATGCAGCTGGAGCTCAAGCGGATCCAGACCGAGGTCGGCATCACCTTCGTCCACGTCACCCACGACCAGGAGGAGGCCATGACCATGGCCGACACGGTCGCGGTCATGAACGGCGGCCGGGTGGAGCAGCTGGGCGCGCCCGCCGAGCTGTACGAGAACCCGCAGACCACCTTCGTCGCCAACTTCCTCGGTACCTCCAACCTCATCGAGGCCGAGGTCGCCGAGACCAGCGGCGGCGACATCCTGGTCACGGCCGCCGACGCCAAGCTGCGGCTGCCCGCCGACCGCTGTGCCACCCAGCCCCGCAGCGGCGGAAAGCTTCTGGTCGGCGTGCGCCCGGAGAAGATCTCGCTGGCGCACGCGGACGACGCCGGCGCCATCGCCGACGGCCGCAACCGCATCACCGGCACGATCGCCGACTCCAGCTTCATCGGCGTGTCCACGCAGTACGTCATCGACAGCCCGGTCTGCCCCGAGCTGGAGGTGTACGTACAGAACATCGAGCGGGACGCGCGCTTCGCCCCGGGCGCCGAGGTCGTCCTGCACTGGAACCCGGCACACACCTTCGGCCTGGACGCGACTCAGGACATCGACGCGGGTGTGGAGACGGTCGAGGAGGGCGCATGACCGTCACCGAAGCCCCGCCCGCGGCCCAGCCACCCGCCGCCGGGCCGGTCCTCCACAAGCCCTCCGTCCGCCGGAAGCTCGTGCCGTACTGGCTGCTGCTCCCCGGCATCCTGTGGCTGTTCGTCTTCTTCGCGCTGCCGATGGTCTACCAGGCCTCGACCTCCGTACAGACGGGCTCCCTGGAGGAGGGCTTCCAGGTCACCTGGCACTTCCAGACCTACTGGGACGCCCTGACCGAGTACTACCCGCAGTTCCTGCGCTCGGTGCTGTACGCCGGCACGGCCACGATCCTGTGTCTGCTGCTCGGCTACCCGCTGGCGTATCTGATCGCCTTCAAGGCGGGCCGGTGGCGCAATCTGCTGCTGGTCCTGGTCATCGCGCCCTTCTTCACCAGCTTCCTGATCCGCACGCTCGCCTGGAAGACGATCCTCGCGGACGGCGGACCGGTGGTCGAGGTGCTGGGCAGCGTCGGGTTCCTGGACGTCACCAGCTGGCTCGGCATGACCGAGGGGAACCGGCTGCTGGCCACGCCGTTCGCGGTGGTCTGCGGCCTCACGTACAACTTCCTGCCGTTCATGATCCTGCCGCTGTACACCTCGCTGGAGCGGATCGACCCCCGGCTCCACGAAGCGGCCGGCGACCTGTACGCGAAGCCCGTCACCACCTTCCGCAAGGTGACCTTCCCGCTGTCGATGCCGGGAGTCGTCTCCGGAACGCTGCTGACCTTCATCCCGGCCAGCGGCGACTACGTCAACGCCGAACTCCTCGGCTCCACCGACACCAAGATGGTCGGCAACGTCATCCAGTCGCAGTTCCTCCGGGTGCTCGACTACCCGACCGCGGCCGCGCTGTCCTTCATTCTCATGGCGGTCGTGCTGATCATGGTCACCTTCTACATCCGCCGGGCCGGGACGGAGGACCTCGTCTGATGCTGCGACAGCCCACGCAATGGATACGCCGCAACCTCGTGGTGATCGCGGGCCTGCTCACGCTCGCATACCTGATCCTGCCGAACATCGTCGTGATGGTGTTCTCGTTCAACAAGCCGGCCGGGCGCTTCAACTACTCCTGGCAGGAGTTCTCCACCGACGCCTGGAAGGACCCGTGCGGCGTCGCCGACCTGTGCGGCTCGCTGGCCCTGTCCCTCCAGATCGCCTTGTGGGCGACCGTCGGTGCGACCGTACTCGGCGCGATGATCGCCTTCGCGCTGGTCCGCTACCGCTTCCGGGCGCGCGGCGCGATCAACTCGCTGATCTTCCTGCCGATGGCGATGCCCGAAGTGGTCATGGCCGCCTCCCTGCTGACGCTCTTCCTCAACCTGGGCGCCGAGCTGGGCTTCTGGACCATCCTCATCGCGCACACCATGTTCTGCCTCAGCTTCGTCGTGGTGGCGGTCAAGGCGCGCGTGATGTCGATGGACCCCCGCCTCGAAGAGGCCGCGCGTGATCTCTACGCGGGACCGGTGCAGACGTTCGTACGCGTCACGCTGCCGATCGCCGCACCCGGTATCGCCGCCGGAGCGCTGCTCGCGTTCGCGCTTTCGTTCGACGACTTCATCATCACCAACTTCAACTCGGGCAACACCGTCACCTTCCCCATGTTCGTCTGGGGCTCGGCCCAGCGCGGTACGCCCGTCCAGATCAACGTCATAGGCACGGCCATGTTCGTCATCGCCGTACTGATCGTGGTCGCCGGCCAGCTCATCAGCAACCGGCGGAAGAACAGCGCACAGCCCTGAGAGTTTTCGAAGGAGTGGAAACCATGGCCCCAGCAGCCATGACCCCTGTCTCATCCCTTTCCGACGCCCGGCCCGTGTCCTTCTGGCTGGACGACCCGGGCAAGCCCGCCCCGCAGCCGGCCCTCACCGGCGACGAGCACTGCGATCTGCTCGTCGTCGGCGGCGGTTACAGCGGACTGTGGACCGCACTCCTGGCCAAGGAGCGCGACCCGCAGCGCGAGGTCGTACTGATCGAGGGCAACGAGGTGGGCTGGGCCGCCTCGGGCCGCAACGGCGGCTTCTGCGCCGCCTCCCTCACCCACGGCTTCGCCAACGGCCTGGCCCGCTGGCCCGGCGAGCTGGAGAAGCTGGAGGAGCTCGGCGCCCGCAATCTCGACGCCATTGAGGCGGCGGTCGCCCGCTACGGCATCGACTGCGACTTCGAGCGCACCGGCGAGATCGACGTCGCCACCAAACCCCACCAGGTCGAGGAACTGCGGGAGATGCAGCGCGAGGCCGAGGAACTCGGCTTCGGCGGCTCGGAGTTCCTCGACCGGGACGCAGTGCGCGCCGAGGTCGACTCACCCACCTTCCTCGGCGGCCTGTACGACCGGCGCGGCGTGGCCATGCTGCACCCGGCCAAGCTCGCCTGGGGCCTCAAGGCGGCCTGCCTCGGCCTCGGCGTACGGGTCTACGAACACACCCGCGGCCTGGACCTGGCCCCCTCCGGCGCCGGGATGGCCGTACGCACCCCGTACGGCAGGGTCTTCGCGCGCCGCGTCGCGCTCGGCACCAACATCTTCCCGTCGCTGGTCAAGCGCGTCCGCCCGTACACCGTCCCCGTCTACGACTACGCGCTGATGACCCAGCCGCTCAGCGACGAGCAGCTCGCCGCCGTCGGCTGGAAGAACCGCCAGGGGCTCGGCGACAGCGCCAACCAGTTCCACTACTTCAGGATCACCCCCGACCACCGCATCCTGTGGGGCGGCTACGACGCGATCTACCCCTACGGCGGCCGGCTCAGCGCCGACCTCGACCACCGTCCCGAGACCTACCTCAAGCTCGCCGAGCACTTCTTCCACTGCTTCCCGCAGTTGGAGGGCCTGAAGTTCAGCCACGCCTGGGGCGGTGCGATCGACACCTGCTCGCGCTTCTCGGCCTTCTTCGGTACGGCCCACCGCGGCAAGGTCGCCTACGCGGCCGGTTTCACCGGACTCGGCGTCGGGGCGACCCGGTTCGGCGCGGATGTGATGCTCGACCTGCTCGCGGGCGAGCGCACCGAACGTACCGAGCTGGAGATGGTGCGCAGCAAGCCGATGCCGTTCCCGCCCGAGCCGTTGGCCTGGACGGGCATCACCGTGACCAAGTGGTCGCTGGCCCGCGCCGACGAGAACGGCGGCCGGCGCAATCTGTGGCTGAAGGCCATGGACCGCCTCGGACTCGGCTTCGACAGCTGAGCCGCCGAGCCGGTCGCGTCCACCGACCGGCACGGGTGGCCGACGGGATCACCCATGGTCAGTGGGGGTTCTCGAGGACCTTCGACACGTACTTCGGAAACTGAGCAGGAGGATCGGCACACTCAGGCACCAGCTGCCGAGCACGTCCAGCGGCCAGTGGTAGCCGCGCAGCACCAGCCCGATGCCCGTCGCCGTGCTCAGTACGAGGGCGGCGGGCATCAGGCGCACCCGTACACGCGGCCGTACGTACGGGGCGAGCAGCAGCGCCGCCGCGCAGTAGGCCACCGTCGCGGTCGCCGTATGGCCCGACGGGTACCAGCCGGTGCCCGGAGCGAGCGGGCCCGTGCGGGCGATCCAGGCCTTGAGCGGGATGACGAGCGCGGGCACGGCGGCCATGGCGAGGGCGGCGGCGAGCGTCGGCCGCCAACGCCGGCCCCGCCAGAAGGTGTACGCGATCACCGCGGCCAGCACCGGCCCGGCGACGAACGTACTGCCGAGGTCTGCGCAGAACTCGGCGAGCCGGTCGGGACCGCGAAGGAACAGGCCCCTACCGAGGCGTTCGTCGGCGGCGCGCAGCGGACCGCGGGCGGCGACCTGCCAGGTGACCAGAGCGAAGAGAACGGCGCAGAGGGCGAAGAGCCGGGCCGGGGCCGAGCGGCCCGTGAAGCGCGTGGGAAAGGAAGAAGCCGGCCGCCCCGGAACAGGGGGGGTGGTTCCGAGGCGGCCGCCCGGATCGGTGTGCCGCGCGCCCCGGGGGGTTTGGGGCGGGCGGCCGTCCGATCGGTGAGGAGATCCGGAGCTCGAGGCTCCGTTGGTGTGCGCGAAGGCACAGCCAGGTCGAAGCTGGGGAAGCTCCGGCCCGGCTTCGCCCGCAGTCCCCTGCGGGCGGGGTGTTTCTCTCATCTGCAGGAACCGTACGGCAGGAAAAGGGGGACCGACAGCAGGATCAGCCTCCCGCCATCGGCCCCCCACAGCTTCTTCACAGAGCCTGACTGTTACCGCGTGGTCACACTGCGGCGAACGCCGCCTCGATGATGTCCATACCCTCGTTCAGCAGGTCCTCGCCGATGACCAGCGGCGGCAGGAAGCGCAGCACGTTGCCGTACGTACCGCAGGTCAGGACGAGCAGACCCTCGGCGTGGCAGGCCTTCGCCAGCGCGGCCGCCGCAGCCGGGTTCGGCTCCTTGGTCGCCCGGTCCTGCACAAGTTCGATCGCGATCATCGCGCCACGGCCACGGATGTCGCCGACGATGTCGAACTTCTCGGCCATCGCGGCCAGGCGGCCCTTCATGACCTCCTCGATGCGCTTGGCCTTGCCGTTGAGGTCCTGCTCGCGCATGGTCTCGATGGAGCCGAGCGCACCGGCGCAGGCCACCGGGTTACCGCCGTACGTGCCGCCGAGGCCGCCCGCGTGCGGGGCGTCCATGATCTCGGCGCGGCCGGTCACGGCGGCGAGCGGCAGACCGCCCGCGATGCCCTTGGCGGTGGTGATCAGGTCCGGGACGATGCCCTCGTCCTCACAGGCGAACCACTGGCCGGTGCGGCAGAAGCCGGACTGGATCTCGTCGGCGACGAAGACGATGCCGTTGTCGTTGGCGAACTTCACGATCTCCGGCAGGAAGCCCTTGGCCGGCTCGATGAAGCCGCCCTCGCCGAGCACCGGCTCGATGATGATCGCCGCGACGTTCTCCGCGCCGATCTGCTTGCTGATCTGGTCGATGGCCTGGGCGGCGGCCTCCGGGCCGCAGTTCTCCGGGCCGGTGGGCCAGCGGTAGCCGTACGCGACCGGGACGCGGTAGATCTCGGGGGCGAACGGGCCGAAGCCGTGCTTGTACGGCATGTTCTTGGCGGTCAGCGCCATCGTCAGGTTCGTCCGGCCGTGGTAGCCGTGGTCGAACACGACGACCGCCTGGCGCTTGGTGTACGCACGGGCGATCTTGACGGCGTTCTCGACGGCCTCGGCGCCCGAGTTGAACAGGGCCGACTTCTTCGCGTGGTCGCCCGGGGTCAGCTCGGCGAGCGCCTCACAGACCTCGACGTACCCCTCGTACGGCGTGACCATGAAACAGGTGTGGGTGAAGTCGGCCAGCTGGGCGGACGCGCGGCGCACGACGGCCTCGGCGCTCGCACCCACGGAGGTCACGGCGATGCCGGAACCGAAGTCGATGAGGCGGTTGCCGTCGACGTCCTCGATGATCCCGCCGCCGGCACGCGCGGTGAACACAGGCAGCACGGACCCCACTCCACCGGCCACCGCGGCCGTACGGCGGGCCTGAAGCTCCTGCGACTTCGGACCGGGAATGGCGGTGACGACGCGGCGCTCCTGCGGGATTGCGGTCATGAGGGGCTCCTGGGGGAGTGCTGGGGGTGAATCGGGACGCTTTCTTCCGCAGGCTAGGCGCGGTGCGGGGGGTCCGGCATGTTCCGTTCGGGAGAAGTGGGTCCGTGTCGTTGTCCGCGGCGGACATAGCGGCGCCTCCCCTGCCGCGCCCGGGCGCGGGCGCGGATCGGTGAACTGCCCAAGCCCGCGCACTAGATTGAGTTCCCGCACGCATACCGCTGGTCAGGGGACGAGGGGCAGCACATGGACACCGAGGGCACGTACGACGCACGCGGCACCCAGGCCGGTCAGGTGCCCCGCCCGGCCGGCCCGCCGCCCATGCCCGCACTCCCGCCGGCCACCGGCCCGTCCCTGACCGAATGGCTGCGTACCCCCCGCCCGGAGGCCGAACCGGGCGTCTGGCGGTACGGCCATCGGCCGGGAGCCCCGGAAGAGGCCGCCGAAGCCCCCGACCGTGCCCTACTGAGCGGCGCCGTCATCTCGATCCTGGCGTGCACTCTGGTCTGGTCGCTGCTGCGGAACGGATACATCCCGTACTGGACTGTCCCGCTGAAACTCTTCACCCCCCAGGACTGGTGGGAGCCGCTGAGCGGGGACGCGGTCAGGCGGAAGGGGGGCGAGACCGCCCTGCCACTCTATGAGCTGCTATTCACCGGAGCGCTTCTCTACGGATTCGGCCGGCTGGGCAACTGGCGGAGCGCTTTTGACCGACTGATCGCGGCTCGTGGCCCGTGGGTCCGGGCGGGCGCCGCCGCGGTCGGCGCCATGCTGGTGATGTTGCTGGTCAGCAACCTCATGGTGCCGGTCCGGCCCGTGGTTTACAGCCTTCTGCCCTACGGGAGCGACCGAGAAGCCAACAGGGCCCTCGTCGATGTGGCGGACGCGGCGATCTACCTGGCCGTCGTCTTGGTTTTCGCCTGGCTCGGCGGCTTGATCGGGTTGCTCGGCCGTATGCGGCGGCTGTCCGGGCCGCAGAAGGAGCGGCAACAGGCGCCGCCCGCACAGCCGGGCGGCGAAAACGATCCCGTCGCATGGCCGCAGCTGCGTGCCGCGGGACTCGGCGAGGCCGCGGACCGGCTAGCTGCGGAGATCGCCGGCGGCCGGATGAACGACGTCGACCACGCGCGGATCCGGCGGGCCTGGCAGTCCGTACAGGCAGACCCCTCCCGCCTGGACGCGTTCACCGGCGCCGTGCTGCGTCAGGGCGCGGCCGCGTGCACGCATCCCTCCGGGGCGCGTGACCTGCCCGTACGCGCCGCCCGGCACGATCTCCTCGTACGCCAGGTACGGATCGGCTCGGCCGACCCGAGCGAACGCAACCCCTACCCCCGGCGGGGCACCGCCGTCGCCCTCGACCCCGCCCTGCTCGGCACGTCGCTGCTGGCAGTCGGCCCGCCGGGGGCCGGCAAGACCAGCCACCTGGTCCGGCCGGTGGTCGAGTCCCTCGCGCTCCAGGCGATCGCCGGGCAGGCCGCCGTCATCGCGGTGGGCGCGGTCGGAGCGCAGCTCGGGCCCGACGAGGCGTACGACGTGGTCGTCAAGCTCGGCGACCCGGCGTCCGCCTACGACCTCGACCTGTACGGCGGTACGACCGATCCGGACGAGGCCGCGGCCTTGCTCGCCGAAGCCTTCATCGGCGACCTCCCGGACGTCGACAGCCGCCGTGCGGCCACCGCGCTCGCCCAGCTGCTCGGCCCGTACCGCGCGGCCTACAGCCGCTTCCCTTCCGTACCGGAGCTGCGCGAACTCCTCGACGGCGTACCGACCGCGCTCGCCACCCTGCGCGAGGCGCTGGACGGCGGCGGGCACTACTCCCTCCAGCGCGAGCTCGACGCGCGCGCCCGCCAGTGCGGCGCGCCCGGCGATCCGGGGGTGCTGCTCGCCGACCGCGTGGCACTCCTGGACCGGCCCGCCTTCGCGGGCTTCTTCGACACCGGCGACGACGCCCGCCCGTTCTCGCTGCGCTCCCTCGAACACCCGCTCCGGGTCCGGATCGACCTGCCCGAGCGCGGGCACGCCGAGGCGTCGCGGATGCTGGCCCGGCTGGTCCTCGCGCAGTTCACGGCGAGCGCGGCGGCCCGCGCCGACCGCTCGCTGTTCGCCTGCCTCGTCCTCGACGACGCCTCGCACACCCTCACCGCCGAAACCGTCCGCGGCATCCAGCGACTCCGCACGGCCAACGCGGGAGCGGTCCTCACACTCCGTACGCTCGACGACGTCCCGGAACCGCTGCGCCCCGCTGTGCTGGGCGCGGTCGGCTGCCGGATGGCGTTCTCCGGGGTGACGACCTGGGACGGGAAGCGGTTCGCCGAGGCATGGGGCACCGAGTGGGTGGAGACCCGGGACGTCACCAGCCGTACGGTCTTCGCGGACCAGCCGCTCACCCGGGCGGTCCACGCGTTCCGGAAGCTGGTCACCGGAAAGGCCGTGACGACGGACGCGATCACCGTACGGAAGGTCGAACGCGAGCGGTGGTCGGCCTCCGACCTCGCCCACGCCGTGCCCATGGGCCACGCGGTGCTGTCGCTGACGACCGTACGGGGAGAGCACGCCCCGCCCCTGCTGGTGGACCTGCGCGGCTGAACCCGGTGCGGGGAATCCATACGCCCTGGCAGAATCGACATGAGCCGTTCATACGGGACGGCTAAATCCTCTGCCGATCGCTGAAGGTCCCATGCCCCCCACACTCGCCTCCCTCGTCCATCACTCCGCGCTCAAACTCACCGTGCGCGCGGGTGAGGACCGGCTGGAGACGCCCGTGCGCTGGGCCCACGTCAGCGAACTGGCCGACCCCGTCCCGTACATGGAGGGCGGCGAGCTGCTCCTGATCACGGCGATGAAACTGGACGCCGAGGACGCGGAAGCGATGCGCCGCTACGTGCGGCGGCTCGTCGGCGCCGGCGTCGTCGGGCTCGGCTTCGCGGTCGGGGTCTACTACAAGGACATCCCGCAGGCGCTCGTCGACGCGGCCAAGGAGGCGGACCTCCCGCTGCTCGAAGTACCGCAGCGCACGCCCTTCCTCGCGATCAGCAAGGCCGTTTCGGCCGCCAACGCCGCCGACCAGTACCGGGCCGTCACCGCCGGCTTCGAGGCACAGCGCGAGCTGACCCGGGCCGCGCTTTCCCCCGAGGGCCCCGCCGAACTCCTCGCCCGGCTCGCCGCGCACGTCCACGGCTGGGCCGCGCTGTACGACACCTCCGGCGCCGTCGTCGCGGCCGCACCGGACTGGGCCGCGCGCCGGGCGGCCCGGCTCACCGCCGACGTCGAACGGCTCCGGGAACGGCCCGCCCCCGCGAGCGCCGTCGTCGGCGGCTCCGAGGACCGCGTCGAACTCCAGTCGCTCGGTACGGGACGGCGGGCGCGCGGAGCGCTGGCAGTCGGTACGGGCGCTCCCCTCGGCACCGCCGAGCGCTACGCCGTCCACTCGGCGGTCGCCCTGCTCACCCTCAGCACCGAGCGCTCCCGCTCGCTCCAGGACGCGGAGACCCGCCTCGGCGCGGCGGTCCTGAAGATGCTGCTCGCCGGCGAACCGGACCACGCACGGGCCGTCGCCGGCGACCTCTACGGGGCGCTGCTGGACGCCCCCTTCCGCCTGGTCATCGCCGAGGCGGTGGCCGCCGCCGAGGATCCCACCGAGCCTGCGGCCGCCCCCCTCACGGCGCTGGCCGACGCGCTGGAGAGCGCCGCCGCGCGGGCCGGCGAGTCGCTCCTGCTCGTACCGGAGGGCGAACGCCTCATCGTCCTCGCCGCCGACGGCGGCGCGGCGGTCACCGCCTGCGCCGAGCACGCCGACGCCGTGGAGACCCGGCGTGGGGCGGCCTCCCGGCCGCACGAGCCTGCCGAACCCGACGAAGTCGTCGTCGGCCTCTCCGCCCCGGCCGGCCCGATCGCCGCGGCAGCCGCGTACAAGCAGGCGGACCAGGCCCTGGCCGTGGCCCGCCGCCGGGGCCGCACGCTGGTCGAGCACGAGCAGGTGGCGGCCGGCTCGGTCCTGCCGCTGCTCGCCGACGACGCGGTACGGGCCTTCGCCGACGGCATGCTCAGGGCACTGCACGAGCACGACGCGACCGGCCGCGGTGACCTGGTGGCGTCCCTGCGCGCCTGGCTCTCCCGCCACGGCCAGTGGGACGCGGCCGCGGCGGACCTGGGCGTCCACCGTCACACGCTCCGCTACCGGATGCGCCGGGTGGAGGAGATCCTGGGCCGCTCGCTGGACGACCCGGACGTCCGAATGGAACTCTGGCTGGCCCTAAAGGCGACAACGCCGTCCTGACCAAGCCCGGTGGAATTCCCCCACCCCGCCCTTTCCCGAACCCGGGGGGCAAGCCCCCGGCCCCCCCCGGAACGCGCCCGCTCCCCGAAGGGGCGAAGACCGGGGCGCTGAACCGCGGGCCTGCCGGTACCCGTGGCTGGGACGGCGGGAGGGTGACGGGGTCGGAGGGAGGGGTGTCCGGGACGTAAGAGCGTGATTTGTGGCGCAGGGCACCGGGCCAAGAACACAGCGCTGCCGAACGCGCCGTAAATCATGCAGTCCCGGACGCCCCTCCCGGAGGCCGCGGCGCCCGGCACGGACACCCACCGCCCAGACCCGGCCCGCCCCGCGCAACCCGCGCCCCGCGCCGCGCAACCCGCGCCCCGCGCCGCGCAACCCGCGCCCCGCGCCGCCCCGCGCCCCGCGCGCCCTCCGCGCGACCGCGCGACCCGCCACCGACAAACCGGCAGGCACCCCGCACCGACCACTCCACCCCGGACAAACGCCATTCGGCAGCCCGGCCCCTACCGTGGTGGCGACAGGACCCCCAATCTTCGGAAGGGCCGGGAATCACAGTGACTTCCACCCACGCCTTCTGGCTCGCCGGCCGCCAGGCCACCGGCGAGGACAGCTTCGACGTCACCTCCCCCTGGGACGGCCGTCTCGTCGGCAAGGTCAGCGTCCCGACCGAGGCCCAGGTCGAGGAGGCCGTCGCCGCCGCGCACGCCGTCACGGCCGAGTTCGCGGCGACCCCGGCGCACGTCCGCGCCGCTGCCCTCGACCACGTCTCCAAGCGGCTCACCGAGCGCACCGAGGAGATCGCCCAGCTGATCTCCGCCGAGAACGGCAAGCCGATCAAGTGGGCGCGCGGCGAGGTCGGCCGCGCCGTGTCCGTGTTCCGTTTCGCCGCCGAGGAAGCGCGCCGCTTCAACGGCGGCGAGGCCCAGCGCCTGGACACCGACGCCGGCGGCGTCGGCCGCCTCGCGCTGACCCGCCGCTTCCCCAAGGGCCCCGTGCTCGGCATCGCGCCGTTCAACTTCCCGCTGAACCTGTGCGCCCACAAGGTCGCCCCGGCCATCGCCGTAGGCGCGCCGATCATCCTCAAGCCTGCCCCGGCCACCCCGCTCTCCGGCCTCATCCTCGGCGAGCTGCTCGCCGAGACCGAGCTGCCGGCCGGCTCCTGGTCCGTGCTCCCCGTCGCCAACGACCGGATGCCGGCCCTGGTCAAGGACGAGCGCCTGCCGGTCATCTCCTTCACCGGTTCCGAGAAGGTCGGCTACGCGATCATGGACTCGGTGCCGCGCAAGCACTGCACCCTGGAGCTCGGCGGCAACGGCGCGGCCGTCGTCCTGGGCGACTTCGCCTCCGAGGAGGATCTCGACTGGGCGGCGACCCGTATCGCCACCTTCTCGAACTACCAGGGCGGCCAGTCCTGCATCTCCGTCCAGCGAGTGATCGCCGACGCCTCCGTCTACGACCGTCTCGTCCCGAAGGTCGTCGCGGCCGTCGAGGCCCAGGTCACCGGTGACCCCGCCGACGCCACGACCGACGTCGGCCCGCTGGTCAGCGAGGACGCCGCCCTGCGCGTCGAGTCCTGGGTCGACGAGGCCGTGAACGCCGGCGCCCAGCTGCTGACCGGCGGCAAGCGCGACGGCGCGTCCTACGCGCCCACCGTGCTCGCCGACGTCCCGGCGGACACCACGATCTCCTGCGAGGAGGTCTTCGGCCCGGTTCTGACGCTGAAGAAGGTCGACGGCGAGGCCGAGGCGTTCGCCGCGGTCAACGACTCCAAGTACGGCCTCCAGGCAGGCGTGTTCACGCACGACGTGCAGACCGCGTTCCGCGCGCATCGCGCGCTCGAGGTCGGCGGCGTGATCGTCGGCGATGTTCCTTCGTACCGCGCGGACCAGATGCCGTACGGCGGCGCCAAGCTGTCCGGCGTGGGCCGCGAGGGCGTGCGCTTCGCGATGGACGACTACACGTACGAGAGGGTCCTGGTCCTCACCGGCCTCGACCTCTGACCTGTACGGCGGATCCCGAAGACGGAACCGCACGGCCCAAGAACGCGGCCGGAGCCCACTGTGCGGGGGCTCCGGCCGTCTTTTTGCATCGGCGCTCTGACCTGGGAGAAAGGTCCGATCTTGGCTGGTTCCCATGGTGCAGTGGGAACATGACGAGACGGTGGCTCGGCGTCCGGCGACTGGCAGACCGAAACCTTCGATGACGTGGAGTCAACGAGGTTCGTCAGGATGCCGTTGGCGAGACGGGGCAGAACTGGCCCCCTGGCTGGGTGAATGGCAAGGGACACATCGACCCCGCGGCCGTGGCCGAGCAGTGAGAGCTGGACCGTGGTCAGGCAGCCAGCGCTCCGGTACGGATCGCGAACTCACGAAGCCCTTGCACCCGAGCGGGCCCGTACAGCAGATCCGACGTCAGTGCCCGCAGCGCCGGACGCCGCACCTCCTGGGGCGCCTCCTGCTCCACCCGCCGCAGCGCCGCGAACGTCTGCTGCCCGTTGCCCAGGGCGTGCCACATGCGGGCGGTGTCCGTCCAAGCTCGTGCGCGGCGCTCCGGTGTCGGCATGAAGCCGATGTTCAGCCCGGCCACCACCTTCACGCCCTCGTCCGGCGTCCCGAGCGCGTTGAGGACCCCGATCCGGTAGACGTCGACCTGGGCCCGGGTCGCCTCCACGGTGAAGAGGCCCTGGACCGCCGGCAGACGCTCGGCGTACTCCTCCGCCTCGTCGAGCAGAGCGAGTGCCGTCGAGCGGTCGCCGCCGGACGCCGCTGAGTACGCGGCGGTCAGCAGAAGCGTGGTTCGTACGGCCCCGGTGCGTTCCCTGGACGGGTCCAACTCGGCTGCCTCGCGGGTGAGGAGGTTCACCGCGGACGACCAGCGGCCGGAGCGGCGCATCGTGATTGCCAGCACCCGGGACGCCTCCCCGACTGGCACCGGCGACCCGCTGGCACGGGCTGCGATAAGCGCCCGGTCGGCAGCAACCCACGCCGCGTCGGAGTGCTGCTTGGTCGCCAGTTCCGCAGTGAGTACGTACGCCCGGGCCAGTACCGCCGCCGCCTGCTGACGTGCCCGCCCGGTCGCGGCGTCCCGGGTCGCCTCGGCCGCAGTGAGCAGTCCCGGCAGCGAGTGGCCGAGATCGCTGTAGCGGGCCGCTTGGAAGGTCCGCCGCGCCGCAACCGTCTGCGCGGTCAGGACGGCTAGCGGCACCGCGTCGGCGGCCGGAAGCCGGAACAGGGCTTCCTCAAGACTGGCTGCCGAGTCCCCTGATACGGCGGCGGCCGATGTCGCGCCGGTGCCTACCATGGCCGTCGCACCCGCAGCGAGCGCCCCGGCCAGAAGTTCCCTACGACGCACCGCATCCTCCTCGTCCGACAGCCGCTCGCTCGCCACCGTAGCGACCACCGGGCCGTGCGGCACAGCGGAACCGCACAGCCGCTCAGGTGGGATGCCCAACACCTCGGCCATGAGCAGCATCGCAGAGTGCTCCGGTCGGAGCTTGTTGGCCTCGATCCTGGAGATCGCCGACGCCGAGTAGCCGCAAGTCCTGCCTAACTGAGCTTGTGTCAGCCGGGCGGCCCCGCGGGCACCGCGAATGACGTGGGACATGATGGGACCCCTGCGGTAACTGTCAGCGCTCCCCTATGAACGCCCCGTACACGCATGGTCCACCGGTGGACCAGTCAGGTCAATGGTTGGGCATGGAAAAGGCCCCCGCCAACGACGGGGGCCTTCACCAAGATTGACGGACGGTCAGCCGCCCATCGAATACTCTTCCGTCCGCGACCAGCGTCCACCCGGGCTGACACTCACCTCGTACGCCAGCGGCCGGCCCTCGGAGTCGTAGACCACATGGCGCGCCTCGGACACGGCCAACGGCCCGTCCAGTCGCAGCAGCTCGAGCTCCTCGTCCGTCGCGAGCCGCGCCGTCCACCAGTCCCGCCCGGTGTGCGGCCGTCGGCCGGTCTGCATCTCGACGTACCGCGTCGTCCCTTCCCGGACGCGTTCACGCAGCAGCAGCCGCGGGGCGGCGTCCGCCACTTCAGCTGTGAACCAGCTGCGCGAGGTGGCGGTCGGGATCTCGCCCTCGAAGGTGACGCGGTGGCGGCATGCGACGCGTTGGCCGGGCTCGATTCCCAGGGCGGTTGCGACGTCCCCTGGCGCGGGGACGGTTTCCGCAGACACGATCTCGGCGTACTCGCCTGCGGTGTAGATGTAGCCGGTGGCCACCGCTGTCGCATATCGCTCGCCTGCAGTCCGCGCCAGGGGTGTGCGCTCGCGGACGGTGGAGCCGGTGCCCTGGCGTGTGTCGACGAGCCCTTCCTGCCGTAGCACCTCAAGGGCCTTGACGACGGTGGATCGGGAGACTCCCCAGCGCTCGGTCAGCTCCCGCTCGGAGGGCAGCGCCGCGCCGGCTGTGAGTTCGCCGCGGACTACCCTGCCCCGCAAGTCGGCTGCGATCTGTTCGTACTTGGGCAGTGCCATTGCTCTTCCCCTGGCTAGTGGACTGGTCCAGTAGTCATGTTGGCGGGTGACCGATCCGGAGGTCAACCCTCCCCGGACGCACGAAAGCGCCCCGCGGCCCGGCCGAACTTGAGTTCTAGCGGTCATCGCAACACCCGACCTCCGGGGATGCGATGGCCTTCGAGATCCGCAAGATCCGCTCGTCACAGGGACGCAAGAAGCTGGTCCGTGAGCGGGAGGAATACTCCCGGCTGATCGTCGACGGGCTGCGGTCCAGCTCCGAGGCGATCCGATCCGCCGCAGTAGAGACGTTCCTCCAGCGTCAGGTTTCCGGCTCATGGACCAAGGAGTGAGCAGCCGGGAAGCGTGCCGGATCGTCGGCATCAACCGGCGTACCGGCAAGCGGTGGCGCAAGGGCACCAACCCAACGAGGAAGAGACCCGCTCAGCCCGCACACCGAGTGCGGGCTGAGCGGGTCGTTTCGTCGTCTGTCGGTGGCGACGGTGAACTCGTGGTGCCGTCCCATCTCGCTGCCCTGGTCCCAGGTCAGTGACCGCGTCAGATGGGCCGGCATCGTCTTCACGCTCTCCACCAGCGCGTCGCGGACCGGTTCGGTGCCGCGGCCGTTGGGCAGGTGCAGGAGCATCACGTAGCGGGTGGAGCGTTCGACCAGGGTGCCGATGGCGGAGCCGTTGTCCTTGCCGATGATCAGTCGGGTAGCGGGGACGCCTTACTACGTCCCCGCCCCCTCAGAACCGTGCAAGCAGCTATTCACCGCACACGGCTCGAGCAAGCCCAGAGGCTCGCCGGCAGGCAGGAGTGCTGGACTCGTCATCGCGGCGGCTCCATTCCGCCGTTGACAATGATTGTGGACCAGACGGAGTCGTTGACGGCCCGGCGTGCTGCGCGCCTTGGCGCGGGCCTGCGCGGCATGCGGCCGTACTGGCCGTTCGTGGGGTGCCGGTTGCGGCGTATCTGCGACCCGGCCAGCCCCTGGCAGCGCGGCTCGAACGAGAACGCGAACGGTATGCTGAGGCAGTACTTCCCCAAGGGCACCGATCTGTCGGTTCACACCCGCGAGCACCTCGACGCCGTCGCCGCCGAACTGAACGGCCGGCCACGCAAAACGCTCGGCTGGGAAACTCCAGCCGAGCGCCTGCATACACTCCTCACGACCGCCTGACACTGATCACGTGTGGCGACGACCGCTGGAATCCGCGATCAAGGCTGGGGGTCTTTGGCGTCCGCATCTGACATCAACCGCATCCGGTCCAGGTGGTTCAGGCGTTGGGACGCTTGCCGTGGTTGGCCTTCTTCTTCTTGCGGGCGCGTCGCTTGTTGCCTCGCTTGGCCATGGTGCATACCTCCCTAATTCAGATCTTTTCGTGCGTTCGACAGTCTAGAGTCGGCCTGTGGGGTCCGCATCAGCCTGCGGCCCTCGAAGCGGGTGAATGCCGCCTCCTGGCGCCATTCCAGCGTCGCCTTCGGGCTGGCCGCCAGGAACGCCGCGCAGGCACGGCTCGGGGTGCCGGCTCCGGGGTGGTCTTGACGGCAGGGCGCGGCCGGTACGTGGCCCAGGCGGGCCGGGTTGCCGCGCCACAGGCTGCGGCCGGGCAGGAACGCGTGGTCCAGCGAGGCCCTGGCCAGGTGTTTCAGCGCCGGGTAGCTCAGCCCGTACATCTGCGCCGCACGCAGGTACTCGGCGCTCATGTCGCTGCGCGAGACCCCGGGGTCGTCGGTGGCCAGCACCACGGGCACGCCGTACCGGCGGTACGTCATAAACGGGTGCTCGGCGCCCGAGACGCCGAGGATCTGCTCGTTGCTGGTGAACGGAACCTCCACCGCCACCCGCCGCGCCGCCATCGTGCGCAGCAGCTGCTGGGGGTTGTCCTCGTGCAGTACGTCGACGCCGTGTCCGATCCGTTCGGCGTGGCCGGTGAGGACCGCCTCGCGGATGTGGAAGCTCAGGTCCTCCGGCTTGACCAGACCGGGAGTCAGTTCACCGGCGTGCAGGGTGATGTGCGCGCCGGGGTACTCGCGCCGCAGGTGGTCGAGCATCCGCATGTGCTGCCGGTAGTTGCGCAGCGAGCTGTCCCAGTCCTCGGGCTGGACCAGGTTCACCGCGACGAACCTCGGATCGCGCTCCGCCAGCCGCATGCCGAGCGCCATCTCGGTGAAGACCCGCTCGTGCGAGCTGCCGCGCAACACCTGGGAGATCCACCGGACCGGCAGCGCGCAGCCCGGATCGGGACGGGGTGAGTCGCAGTGGGCGGCCCCGCGGAACTGCGCGTCGGCCGCGTCGGCCTCCGCGCGCGCCGCCTTCACCGCCGCGTCCAGCCTCCCCCCGGCCAGGAGCGCGTCGTGCATCCGGTCCAGGTCCTCGTCGAAGCCCACGGCGTCGGCGAGCTCACGGGCCTCGGTCGAGGCGGGGGAGACCATCGTCTCCAGATAGAACTGGTTCTGCTCGACCGCCGTGTTCGCCACTTCGGCGAGCAGCTTCCCGCGGTTGCGCCAGGCCACCTCCCCGAATCTGCCGAACGTGGCGAAGAAGTGGTCGTGGCCGTTCTCCCCCGCGGGCAAGTCCTGCATCGACCAGGCGCGGATCACCTGCTGCCGGAAGCTGTTGTCGGCAAGGGCGTCGGTGGCGGGCCGGGCGCCCGCACCGCACGGTGCGGGGACCGCCGTCAGGGTCTTGGTGTCGATACACAGCCCGTCCTCGGCCGCGAGCTGGATCAGCAGCTCGGTCGAGGCCGCCCCGGAGAGGTGATTGTGCAGGTCACCGCCCTTGGGCAGGTCCCGAATGAACGCGCGCAACGCCTCCGGGCGGTTGCGGATGGCGTCCAGGTGGGCCGCGACGCGCTCCTCGGCGGCTGTGGTCCGGACGGGCGGGGGCGCCGGCGGCTGTGCGGCCGCCGCGGGCAGGGCCGGCAGCAGGGAGAGTGCGGCGAGGCAGCCGAGGCCGAGCGGGAGCGGCGCGACGCGGCCTCGGCGTACGGGGTTCCTGCCTCGGCCTACGGGACTGTGGTGTACGGAGATCACGCCGCATCCTCGCGGCGTACCGCCGCGACGGGCACGGCAACAGGCGCACGAGGGCGGCGGACCACCCGACCGGGTGACTGCCTGCCGGGTGGGCGGCGATCAGGGGCGGGCGGATGTGGCGCAGTAGGCTGGGCGTACGAGATCGTTCCGGTCGGCGGCGGGTGCGGGTATATGGCCCGCCGGACGGCCATGACGTCCGAGGCCGGTATGCAGATGGTCGCCGCACATCATGTGCTCCCCGTCCGGCTCGCACTGGCGGGGCCGGAAGGCGGGCCGCGCCGCATCGACGGCGCGTGGTGGCCCCGCTCGCACGATCTGCGCGACGAACTCCCCTCACTGCTGGCGGCGTTGAGTGCGAGGTGGGGCCGTATCACCCGCGTCACGGTGGACGGCACCCAGTGGCTCGCGGGGCCGCGCCGGATGGCCGTGGCCGGCCGCGTGGTGCACATCAACCGGTCCGCCGCCGCGGCCGACCGGCGCCGTATCTGCCTGCTTTCGTACGGAGTCGGCCGCTGCGACCTGGTGGTGGTACCGCCGCACACCCCGGTGGACGAGGCGGCCCGCGTGATGGCCGAGCGCGCCTGACGGCCGAGCGCCGGCTGGGTTTCTCGGGTCGTCAGGCCCTGGGCTACCGGTGGTGGCCGCCTGCCGCTCCGTCGCTGACTTCGCGTGCGCCGCGGGCCCTCGCGATCAGGATCACACCCGCTGCGATCATCCACACGGCCAGCAGCAGCGGAGTGAACCACGCGCTGAACGGTCCGGCCAGCGACAGCACCGCCACCACCAGTCCGAACCAGCCGAGCCGCACGGGTACGGCGCCGGTGTCACGTGACACCCGCCAGAGCGCGAACAGCATGACCGCCGCTCCCGTCATCGCCGCGATCGTCGCGCCGTACGCGATGTCCATCAGCAGGATCGCGATGAGCGCGGTCTGCGGACCGACCTGGAAGGCCTCCGAATGGCTTGCGGTGATCCCGAAGGTGTTGCCCGCGAGCGCCGAGACCATGAGGAACACGGTGAACACCGTGCCGCCCACCAGCACCAGGTGCGACCGGTTTCCCGCCCTGCGGGACAGGGCGACGAGGAAGAACATGAACAGCAGGGCCGCCGCCAGCAGTAGCAACACCTGGGTCTCGGACAGCGCCTGGTTGCTGTCCTTCCGGTAGAAGGCCACGACCTTCCTGACCGCGTCCTTCTCCTCGATGTCGGGCATGCGCCAGGCGAGCGCATAACCCGCGATGAGCAGCCCTCCGGCCACGAGCCCGGCGATCCCGGGCCACAGGCCCCGGCGAGGGGTGGGCTCTGCGCTCTGCGACGCCGACGCCGTCATCGTGGCCTCCCGCGCGAGGAATCCCGAGGCTTCCCTGAGGGCTCCCCGGGACTGTGCTTTTACCCTATTTTGGCACTCGCGTAATTCGGGCGCCGTTCGCACCGGATGAACCACACTGGGGGTATGTGCCGCAGCATCAAGACTCTCCGCCCGCCCGCCATCCCCGAGGAAGCCACCGAGGAGGAGATGCGGGCCGCCGCCTTGCAGTACGTACGCAAGGTCTCGGGCTTCCGGGCGCCCGCCGCCCACAACCGCGAGGTCTTCGAGCAGGCCGTGGACGCCGTCGCGGAGGCGACCAGGCTGCTGCTCGAGGGCATCGAGGTGCGGGGCAACAGGACGGCGGCGGCCGGCCACGCCGGCTGATCCGTGGTCCCGGCCGGGTGGTTCTTGGTCCCGGCCGGGTGAATCAGCGGGCGGATGCCGGAACGGGCCGCCGTACGACGAACGCCGCCGCCGCGCCCGCCGCGAACAGCGCGAGGAGCGAGACCGCCGTGGCGAGCCAGGTAGCGCCCAGCCACTGGCCGCCGAAGTAGCCGAGTCCCACGCTGTATCCGGCCCAGGCCACGGCCGCGAGGGCCGACCAGGGCAGGAACTCCATCACCTTGCGGTGGGCCGCGCCCGCCCCCAGGGACACCACCGAGCGGCCGGCCGGAGCGAATCGCGCGATGACGAACAGGGCGCCGCCGCCTCGGGTGAGGGCCGTGCCGAGACGTTCCTGCGCGGTCGTCAGCCTGCGCGAGCGGGCGATCGCGCGGTCGAGACGGTCACCGCCGCGCCAGGCCAGCCGGTACGCGACGAGGTCGCCGAGTACGGACGCCGCCGCGGCGCACACCATCAGGGCGAGGATGTCGGGGACGTCCTGCGGTACACGCCCGGCGGCTCCGGCGGCGGTGGTCGAGCCCGCGGCGGCGGTGGCGGCCGCGATGACCAGGACTCCGCTGGGGAGTACGGGGAGGAAGACGTCCAGGACGACGGAGGCGGCCACCACTGCGTAGATCCATGGGCTGGCGGTCAGCGCCCCCACACTCTCGAGCAACGTAACTCCCCGGTTCGAAAACAACGCCGCGACGTCGCAGGGGAGCGGCAGGGGCGGCTATACAGCCATACAGCGTACGCCTGGAGTTTCTGTGGAGATCGCGTGGGGCCGCGATGTTCCGCGGATCACTTCGCTCGGCCGCTCCCGTCACCCAGCTGCTCCCCTGGCGGACCGCGCCCGCGCCGTCCTCACCTGAGCGCCGCCTCCACCTGAGCCGCCTTCACCGCCCCGACGCCCCAGTCCCGCCGCCCTGTTGGCCGGGCCGCGTTCGGCCGGACCGCGTCAGGCCGGACCGCCGAGATCCCGCTCCAGTACGGTCGTCAGCCGCGAGCCGCCTGCCGGCCCGGCCTGCGCCTGATCCAGCCGCAGCACCGCCGACCGCCCGCGGAGCGTCAGCGTCATCAACTGGTTCCCGAACCACGGCCCGCCGGTCTTCTTCCATTCGACCGGCGGGAGCCCCGTCCGGCCGTGCCGGGCCAGTGCCAGCCCCAGCCGCCGGCCGGCGCGGCTCCAGCCGAAGCGGAAGCCGAGCTTTATCGAGGCGGGGATGCGGTTGTGCACGGGCGAGCAGGTCAACTGCACGACGTGCGCGTCCGGTACGCGGCCGTCCGGCCAGGACGGCTCGGCGACGTACGCGTGATGCACATCGCCCGACAGCACGCACACCGTCGCCGGGGCGTCCGGGCCGGTGGCTGCCTCGGCGATCAGGTCGGCCAGCGTGGCGAAGGAGTCGGGGAAGGCCGCCCAGTGCTCCAGGTCGCTGTTCCTGCGTACTTTCTCGCCGATCTCCGCCCAGCGCGCGCCGCGCTCGCCGCGGCACAGAGCGGCGTTCCAGGCTTCCGCGTCGTGGACGGCGGGCGGCAGCAGCCAGGGCAGCGATGTGCCGATCAGCAGATGTTCGTACGTCCCGTGGCCGGCGAGGGCGCTGTCGCGTACCCACTGCTCCTCCTCGGCGTCGAGCATGGACCGGTTCTGCTCCTCCAGGACGCGGGCGGCCCGGGTGTCCACCATCAGCAGCCGGGTCGTGCCGAAGTCGCGGCGGTAGCTCCAGCGCACGGACTGCGGTTCCGCATCGGCGCGGGACGCGAGGCGGCGCAGTGCGTCGGTGCCGTCCGGGGTGGCGCGGACCGCGGCGTACGTCTCGTCGTCGGCCAGCTCGGCGGGGGAGAGGTTGCCGAGGTGCTGGTAGACCCAGTACGACATCAGGCCGCTGAGCACGCGCTCCTGCCACCAGGGCGTGGCCCGCATCTCGGCCAGCCAGGCGGCGCTGGTGTTCCAGTCGTCTATGACGTCGTGGTCGTCGAAGATCATGCAGCTGGGGATGGTGGAGAGCAGCCAGCGGACGTCGGGATCCAGCCACGATTCGTAGTAGAGGCGGGTGTACTCCTCGTAGTCCGCGACCTCGTACCCCGGCGGCTCGCTCAGATCGCGCCGGGCTGCCAGCCAGCGGCGGGTGGCCTTGGACGTCTCGTCGGCGTACACCTGGTCGCCGAGCAGCACCAGTACGTCGGGCCGCTCGGCGGAGGGGGCGGAGGACAGCCGGGCGGCCAGCATGTCCAGGGCGTCCGGCCCGACCGGATCCTTCCCGCCGCCGGGAGGTGCGGCCCAGCGGCAGGAGCCGAAGGAGATACGGACGGATCCGGACGGGACGGCGGGTGTACGGATGGTGCTCGCCGGGAAGCGCGAGTCGGCGAGCGGCCACACCTGGCGGCCGTCGAGCAGTACCTCGTACGCCGTCTCGGAGGCCGGCGTCAGGCCGGTCACCGGGATCAGCGCGTAGTGGTGCCCGGCGATCTGGAACGTACGCACCGAGCCGCCCGCGCCGTCCTCGCAGCGGACCTCGGCCGTGCAGGGGCGGTCGGCCTCGATCCAGACGACCGCCGCGTCCCCGGTGTCCCAGTCGACATGGCGCAGCAGTGGTCCCAGTCGCAGTCCGGCCATTTCAGCCCCTCCTCCGTCGCCCCGTACGGTACGGAACGACGGAGGGCGGCGGGGAGTTTCCGGCCGTGTCTTTCTCAGCAGCCGTTCAGAACTCCCTGGAGGGCGCTCTTCTCGGCCGAGTCGATGCTGAGGGCCCAGTAGTGCTTCACCTGGACCCACATCCGGGCGTAGGTGCAGCGGTAGGAGGTGAGCGGCGGCAGCCACTCGGCCGGGTCGAGGTCGCTCTTGGACTGGTTGACGTTGTCGGTGACGGCAATGAGCTGGGGCCGGGTGAGGTCGTTGGCGAACTGCTGGCGCTTGGACGTGGTCCAGCTGTTGGCGCCCGAGCGCCAGGCTTCGGCGAGCGCGACGACGTGGTCGATGTCCAGGTCGGAGGCGGCGGTCCAGGTGGCGCCGTCGTACTCGGAGTACCAGCTGCCGCTGACGGCCGCACAGCTGGAGTCCTGCTGGACGTTCGAGCCGTCGCGCTTGAGGACGACCTCACGGGTGTTGCAGGCGCCCGACTGGGTGCTCCAGTGCGGGAAGAGGTCGCGGCTGTAGCCGCTGGAGGAACCTTCCGTCTTCACCGTCAGCTGCCCGAGGTAGGTACGGGCGGTGGACGCGCTGATGGGGGTGGGCGGGGAGGCCTGGGCGGCGGGGGCGGTGAGCAGGCTGCTGCCGGCGAGGGCGGCGGTTGCTGCGACAACGGCTATTCGACGCGCGTAGACACCGGACATACGAACTCCCTTGAAATGGGGGGACCTTGGCCGTGCGACCCCTGCGGGGCCCGGCCATCGTGGCGGCGCGAGGTTGCCTTGGGATGGGCGCCAGGTAACAGGGTGGCGACATGGGCACGTCACATCAAGTGTTCTGACGCGCCGCCATGTTCCGGTGGGGGTCATAGGGTTGCGGCGTGCACGTCCATGCCGGTGTTGCCGTTGCCGTTGCTGTTGCCGTTCGTCTCGACCCCCTGCGGGCCGCCGGTCAGGCGCTGCTGCCGGTGAACTTCACCCTCGCGGCCGTTCTTGCCGTACTGCTCGCTGTCGCCGCGGCCGTTGTCGCGTTCGCCCGGCTGTCGGAGGACGGCGGTCGCGGCCGGGCCCGCGCCGTCGTCACCGCGGGCCTGCGGGCGGCGGTTCAACTCGCCGCCGTGTCGCTGCTCATCGGGTGGGTGGTGCGGGCGCTCCCGTTGCTGCTCGCCTTCCTGCTGCTGATGTACGGGGTGGCGGTGTGGACCGCGGGCCGGCGCATCACGGGCAACAGCACGTGGTGGTGGGCGGCGGTACCGATCGGGGTGGCGGTCGGGCCCGTGGTCGCCGCGCTGGTGCTGACAGGGCTCGTCCCGGTGCGCGGGATCGCGCTGATCCCGGTCGCCGGGATCCTGATCGGCGGCGCCCTCACGGCGACAGTGCTGGGCGGCCGGCGGGCGCTGGACGAACTCGAGGTGCGGCGGGGTGAGGTCGAGGCGGGGATGGCGCTCGGGTTCCTGGACCGGGACGCGCGCCTGGAGATCGCCCGTCCGGCCGCGTCCGATGCACTGCTGCCCGGCCTCGACCAGACCCGGACCGTGGGCCTGGTCACGCTCCCGGGGGCCTTCGTGGGCATGCTGCTGGCCGGGTCGTCGCCGGCGCTGGCGGCGGCTGTGCAGCTGTTTGTGCTGGTCGCACTGATGGCGGTGCAGGCGGTGGCGGTCGCGGTGGTGCTGGAGCTGGTGGCCCGGGGGAGGCTGCACCGGGACCTTCGGCCCTGAGGGCGGTAGGCCCGGTCGCGTACCCTGGACGGAGCAGAAGGGGAGTAGCTCTTCGCCGGAACGTCGACATACTGCTGAGTTCGCTCAGCCGGCGCCCGGAGGCGGACTGTGGTTCAGGTCCGCCAGCGAGACCTTCGGCCGCAGTGTCCTTGTTTTTTGATGACGCTGCCGTGCCGAAGCGACCCCTGAAACAGTCAGGTCTCTCGGTGCGGCACGCCCGACCGATCGAGGAACCCACCTGTGATCAGCTTCACCATCATGGCGATCGCCTTCGGCGTCGTCTTCCTTGCCGAGCTCCCCGACAAGACGGCCATGGCGGGCCTGGTGCTCGGTACGCGCTACCGGGCGTCGTACGTGTTCGCCGGTGTGGCGGCGGCCTTCGCCGTACACGTCGCGCTGGCGATCGCGGCGGGGAGTGTGCTGACGCTGCTGCCGCACCGGCTGGTGCAGGCGTTCGTCGGTGTTCTCTTCCTGATCGGCGCGGCGATGCTGCTGCTGAAGAAGGACGAGGGCGAGGAGGAGGTCAAGGCGCCGGCGGACCAGTCGTTCTGGAAGGTGTCGGGCGCGGGATTCATGCTGATCCTCGTCGCCGAGTTCGGTGACCTGACACAGATCATGACGGCGAACCTCGCGGCACGTTACGACAACCCGCTCTCGGTGGGCCTGGGCGCGGTACTGGCGCTGTGGGCGGTGGCGGGTATCGGCATCCTGGGCGGCCGGACGCTGATGAAGCACGTACCACTGCGGCTGATCACGAAGGTGGCGGCGCTGGCGATGCTGGCGCTGGCGGCGTTCAGCCTGTACGAGGCGGTGGCCGGGTAGGGGCCTCCGCCGCCGGCCCGGGGCCCGTGCCCGGCCGCAAGCCGGTGGGCGGCTGGGGACGCGGTCATTCCGGGGTGGACCCGGCCGCCGGCTCAGCGGCCACCGGGTGGTGGGTGTTGCGCATCGCCCCAGGGGTGGCCAGGGAGACTGGGCCCGCCAGACTCTCAAGCCAGGCGGCCCCGGGTTACGCCGAACCGCGTGCCCCTGACCACCGTCGGCCCCCTGCCCCCGTTCGGCGTCCGCCGATCGTCACCCTCAGTTCGCCCGACCCCGTGCGCTCCACGGTTACCCGTGTCAGGTCCGCCGCGTGTGCTGTCGGGTTGTGGGCTTCTGCTCGTGGGCCCACGCCCACCACCCGCATGCCTGCCGCGCGGCCCGCCTCGATGCCTGCCTCCGAGTCCTCGAACACGATGCAGTCCGCCGGGTCGAAGCCCAGCTCCGCCGCTCCCTTCAGGAAGCCCTCCGGGTCCGGCTTGCTCGCCCCGACCCGTTCCGCGGTGATGCGTATCCGCGGCATCGGCAGGCCCGCGGCCGTCATACGCGCCTGCGCCAGCGCCTCGTCCGCCGACGTGACCAGCGCATGCGGCAGTTCCGCCAGCGCCGCCATGAACGCGGGCGCGCCCGCCACCGGGACGACGCCCTCCGTGTCCGCCGTCTCGCGGGCGAGCATCACGCGGTTGTCCGCGTGGTTCTGCTCCATCGGCCGCTCCGGCAGCAGGACGGCCATCGTCGCGTAACCCTGCCTGCCGTGGACGACCTTGAGCGTCTCTTCCGGGTCCAGCCCGTGCTCCAGTGCCCACTCCCGCCAGCAGCGCTCCACCACCGCATCGGAGTTGACGATCGTCCCGTCCATGTCCAACAGGAGGGCGCGGGCGGTCAGGGCAACGGGGGTGGTGGCCGGCATCGGCGAGCTCCAGAGCGCGGGAGAAGTGAAACAAGCGGTCCCGTCCGCCGGTCAGGGAGTACGGACGGAACCACTTTGTTTCCCTACGGTACAAAACTGAGGCCGGTTTGCGCTACCCGGGCCGACGACCGGACCTACGGCTCGTGGGTCAGGGATTCCAGCCGGCTGCGCGTCTCCGCGCCGTAGACGCCCCTCTCGTCCTCACTGACGCCGGCGTACATCTGGAACTCGGCGACCGCGCTCTCGACCCGCCGCCCGTACTTGCCGTTCTCCGGCCCGTCGTACAGCTGGAGCTGCTCCAGCCGCCGCTGCAGTTCGAGCACCTCCGCACCCTCGTCGCCGTAGCGCAGCTCGGGCGGTCCCGGTATCCGGGACCGGGTCGGATCCGCCGGTGCGCTCTCGCTCGCCGGCGGGCGCGACGGCGACTCGGCCGCCGGCTTCGAGCTGCTCGGCGAGGCACTGGCCGACGGCGTGGGCGACGCGGAGGCCGACGCGGACGCGGTCGGCGAAGCCGACACGGAGGCCGACGGCGACGGGGACGGGGAGTCCGAGGTGGAGGCCGAGATGTCCGGCCGCACGCTGACGGCGGGCGCGGATGTCCGTACCTCCGGCATCGACAGCTCGACCTCGGAACCGTCCGAGAACACCCCCGCCGCGAACGCGCTGACCCCGATCACCGCGAGCGTGGCCGCGCCGACGGCCGCCACCGGCACACGTCTGCGGCGCCGCCTCGCCGACGCCGACCGCGTGTCCGCGCCGCCGGGCGCGGCCCCAGCCGCGGCCGCCCGCAGCGGGAAGAGCTGCATCGTTTCCGCCGGGTGGCCCGCCGCCTCCCGTACGGGACCCGGCACGGGCTCCGAAGGCGGCTGTACGACACCGAGCAGCGGCGGAGCCGCACGCTCCGGCGCGGGCTCCGTCTCGCTGAGCGTCACGTACGGACGTATCCGCAGCGGGTCGAAGTCCTCCGCCGCCGCGATCTCCGCGGTGCGCCCGGCGCGGACCGCCTCCGCCGCGCGCTCCGCGCAGGCGCAGCCGTGACTCCCGTCCGCGCCCCTTACCGTGCCGCATTGTGGACAGCGCTGTGCGCTCACTCCGGGTCCCCTCCCTGGCTGCTGCCAAGCGATTATGCAGACCCCTAGCGGATCGCCCAACTGCCCAACAGGCCGGAACCGGCCAAAACGATCAGGATGGAGAGGACCGGCGGACCCGAGGAGGAGTCCATGGCTCAGGAAGTGGCCACCCCGGCCGTGGCCCCCGGCGGCGGGCAGGCGCCGCGGTCGGTTCTGGTCGCGATCGGCGCACTGCTGCTGGGCATGTTGCTCGCCGCGCTCGACCAGACCATCGTCTCCACCGCGCTGCCGACGATCGTCAGCGAACTGGGCGGCATGGACCACCTCTCCTGGGTAGTCACCGCGTACATGCTGGCCTCGACCGCCGCCACCCCGCTGTGGGGCAAGCTCGGCGACCAGTACGGCCGGAAAAAGCTCTTCCAAGCCGCCATCGTCATCTTCCTCATCGGCTCCGCGCTCTGCGGCATCGCCCAGGACATGCCCCAGCTCATCGGCTTCCGCGCGCTCCAGGGCCTGGGCGGCGGCGGCCTCATGGTGCTGTCCATGGCGATCGTCGGCGACATCGTCTCGCCGCGCGAACGCGGCAAGTACCAGGGCCTGTTCGGCGCGGTCTTCGGCGCGACGAGTGTCCTCGGACCCCTGCTCGGCGGCGTCTTCGTCGACCACCTCTCCTGGCGCTGGGTCTTCTACATCAATCTGCCGATCGGTGTCGTCGCGCTGCTGGTGATCGCCGGCGTACTGCACATCCCGGTCCGCTCGGCGGCCCGGCACACCATCGACTACCTCGGCACCTTCCTCATCGCCGCGGTCGCCACCTGCCTGGTGCTGGTGGCATCGCTCGGCGGAACCTGGGGCTGGGGCTCGGCCCGGATCATCGGGCTCGCGGTCCTCGGCGCCGTCCTGCTGGCCGCCTTCGTGCACGTCGAGAGGGGCGCGGCGGAGCCCGTGCTTCCGCTGGGGCTCTTCCGGATCCGGACGTTCACCCTCTGCGCGGTGATCAGCTTCATCGTGGGCTTCGCGATGTTCGGTGCGATGGTCTATCTGCCGACCTTCCTCCAGGTGGTGCAGGGCGTCTCCCCGACCATGTCCGGCGTGCACATGCTGCCGATGGTCCTCGGCCTGCTGATTGCCTCGACCGGCTCCGGCCAGATCGTCAGCCGCACCGGCCGGTGGAAGGTCTTCCCCGTAGCGGGCACGGCCGTCACCGCCCTCGGACTGCTCCTGCTCCACCAGTTGCGGCCGGACAGTTCCACGTGGGAGACGAGTGTCTTCTTCTTCGTGTTCGGCACCGGTCTCGGCCTGGTCATGCAGGTTCTGGTGCTGGTCGTCCAGAACGCCGTGCGCTACGAGGATCTGGGCGTCGCCACCTCCGGCGCGACCTTCTTCCGCTCCATCGGGGCCTCGTTCGGCGTGGCCATCTTCGGCACCATGTTCACCACCCGGCTCGACAACAAACTCGTCGCGGCCCTCGCCGGCCAGGAACTTCCCCCCGGCATCGGCCCCGCCGAGCTGGAGGCCGATCCGCGTGCCATCGCCCAGCTCCCGCCCGAGCTTCGCCCCTCGGTGCTGGGCGCCTACTCCGCGTCCATCACCGATGTCTTCCTCTACGGCGCGCCGGTCGTCGTGCTCGCGTTCGTCGTCGCGTGCTTCCTCAAGGAGGACAAGCTGCGCGGCTCCGTCACCGCACCGGACACCAGCCAGACCCTCGCCTCCAATCCCGTCGAGCGGTCCTCGCACGACGAGGTCGCCCGCGCCCTGTCGGTGTTGGGCACACGGGAGGGGCGCAGGCACATCTACGAGAAGATCACCGCGAAGGCGGGCTACGACCTGCTGCCCGCGTCCAGTTGGATGCTGCTGCGCATCAAACGGTACGGCTCCGTCGAGCCCGCGCTGCTGGCCGAGCGGACCGCCGTACCGCTGCGGATCATCACCGAGGCGACCCGGCAGGTGGAGGGGCGCGGCCTCGCCCGCCGGGAGGGCCTGCCGCTGATGCTGACCGACCGCGGGCGCGAGGTGGCGGGCCGACTGGCCAAGGCCCGGGAGGAGTCGCTGGCGCGTTTGCTGGGCGACTGGTGGGGGCCCGACCGGCCCAGGGACCTGGTGCAGTTGGTCGAGGAGCTGAACGCGGAGCTGTGCGGATCGGATGAGGAGGAGCCGTACGACACCGCGCCGAGGCGCGACCACGCGCGCTGAGAGCGCCCACCCGGCGGCGGTCGGCGGTCGGCGTGGACAGCCTCTATCGCCCGGCGGATGATGGAAATGATCCGAAAACGCGCGAAAGGCAGGTGTGAGCCGCTATGGCTGAGCACCCGGACAGTGCCCTGGTGCGCCGGGGCTACGAAGCGTTCAGCGCGGGCGACGTGGAGACCCTCAGTTCCCTCATGACGTCGGATGTCGTCCACCACGTACCCGGCAGCAACCCGATATCCGGGCACCACAAGGGCCGCGACGCCGTGCTGGGGCTCTACCGCCGGATGGGCGAGGAGACCAACGGAACCATGCAGGTCCAGCTCGAACGTGTGCTCGCCGACGGCCGCGGGCACGTCATGTCCTTCCACACTTTCCGCGCCGACCGGGGCGACCGGGGCCTGGAGGAGCACGGCGGCCTCTTCTTCACGATGGTCGGAGGGAAGATCTCCGACATCGACGAGTGCACCGAGGACATCGACGAAGCGGACGGGTTCTGGAGCTGACCGCACCGCTCCCCGTGCCCGCCCCGAAGGGGCCCGCCCGAACGACCCCGCCCCGAAACACCCCCGCCGCGCACGACCCGGCGGGGGTGCTCGCGCGTCAGCTTTGCTTCGGTGCCGCCTGCTGGACGACCTCGAACGACCACAGGGTGGAGCCGGAGGCAGCCGGCTTGGGGCGCTCGGCGCCCTCCGCCGAAGCCTGGCCGCCCTGGTGGGCGGCCTTCATCGGGCCCTCCATCCAGGCCTGGAAGGAGGCCTCGTCGGCCCAGCGGGTGTAGACGAGGTACTGGTCGGTGCCCTCGACGGGCCGCAGCAGCTCGAACCACTCGAAGCCGTCGGAGTTCTCCACGGAGCCGGCACGGGCGGCGAAGCGCTTCTCCAGCACCTCGCGCTGCTCCTCGGGGACGGTCAGCACATTGATCTTCACGATGCTCATGCCGCCCATCCTGCCTCACTCGGCCACGCCGCCGGAGCAGGCGTGTGAGACTACCGATCTTGCCGTGATGTGAAGGGGGTTGGCGTGGTGCAGGGGGCGCGGGTGGCTGTGTACGGGAGTGCCGTGCGGGCGGTGGCCGAGCGGTGGCTGCCGGAGCTGGGCGGCGACGGGAGCCAGGACTTCGTGTGCTCGCCCGCCGGGCTCTGGCTGGCCCTCGGCGCCGTCGCCGCGGGCGCGCGGAAGGAGACCGCCGGTGAACTGCGGGCGCTGCTCGGGGTGGCGGAGGCGGACGCGGCCGAGGCCGTGACGGCGGCCGCGCGGGCGCTGGCCGGGACCGATGCCCTGGCGGTCGCGACCGGGGTGTGGAGCCTGGTGCCGGTCTACCGGGCGTACCGGGAGGCACTGCCCGGCATCGGGTTCGGGGCGATCGACCCGGACGCGATCGACGCGTGGGTGCGGGAGCGGACCGGCGGGCTGATCGAGCGGCTGCCGGTGCCGCTTCAGCCGGACACGGTGCTGGCCCTGGTCAACGTCCTTGCCCTGAAGGCGCGCTGGGCCCAGCCCTTCGAGCCCCACCGCACCCGCGACGCGGACTTCACCGATGCCTGCGGGGTACGCCACCGGGTGCCGACCATGCACCGGAACGCCTGGCCCGGCGAGGCCTGGAGGGTGTGCGGGGCGACCGTCGTCGAGGTGCGTTGCGACCACCAGGGGGCGCGGGTGCGCTTCGTGCTGGGGGAGGCGGGCGCCGCGCCCGCCGACGTGCTGCCCGCCGCCTGGGCGCCCGGCGGGGTTCGCTCGCCCGTCGACGCGGAGGACGTGGCCGTCGCGCTGCCGCGCTTCTCGGTCCGTACGACCATCGACATCACTCCGCAGCTGCCCGCACTGGGAGTGCACCGGGCTACGACCGGCCAGGCCGACTTCTCCGGGCTGTCGCCGGAGCGGCTGGCGATATCCACGGTCGCCCAGGAGGCCGTCGTCAAGGTGGCCGAGCTGGGGGTCGAGGCGGCCGCGGCGACCGTCGTCCTGATGCAGCCGGGCAGTGCCCCGCGGCCACGGCGGATCGAACGGATCGCCTTCGACCGCCCCTTCGGCTTCGCCGTCCTCGACGGCACGGGCGAGGTGCCGCTGTTCGCCGGCTGGCAGGCGCAGGCCCCCCGTTAGGCCGCCGTCCTCCCAACTTCCGGGTGACATACGGGTGCTCGGTCCAGCGCTCCGGCACACATGGCCGTACGTCGTGCCGTCCCGGGGTTGGACGGATCACTCCGCACCCCGCATCATCGACATCCGCAGGCCCTTGGCGTCGCCTGGACGTTCGGCGCCCTGCTGCTCGTCGTGATCCTCGGCGTGGTTGCCGCGCGCGCCCTGCCGCGACCCGTCTCCCGCCGTACGTCCGTGCGTGCGGCGCCGGTGGCGGGTACGGGCACGGGTGCAGGTGCAGGTGCAGGTGCAGGTGCAGGTGGTACGAGTACGGGCGGCAGGGGCGGGGGCGTGGGCGTGGGCTTGGGGGCCCCTGCCGCCCGAGAAGCCGGTCAGCCGCGGCTGACCTGGAGTTCCTTGACGCCGTTGAGCCAGGCCGAGCGCAGCCGGCGCGGGTCGCCGGTCAGCCGCAGGTCGGGCAGCGCGTCCGCGATGGCGTTGAAGATCAGGTTGATCTCCAGTACGGCGAGGGACTTGCCGAGGCAGAAGTGCGGGCCTCCGCCGCCGAAGCCCAGATGGGGATTGGGGTCCCGGGTGATGTCGAACCGGTCCGGGTGCTCGAAGACCTCGGGGTCGTGGTTGGCGGAGGAGTAGAAGATGCCGACCCGGTCGCCCGCCCGGATCTTCTGGCCGCCCACCTCGGTGTCCTGGGTGGCGGTGCGCTGGAAGGAGACGACGGGCGTGGCCCACCGGACGATCTCCTCCGCGGCCGTCTCGGGGCGCTCGCGCTTGTAGAGCTCCCACTGCTCGGGGTGGGTGAGGAAGGCGTGCATGCCGTGGGTGATGGCGTTGCGCGTGGTCTCGTTGCCGGCGACGGCGAGCAGGATGACGAAGAAGCCGAACTCGTCGGAGCTGAGGTTGCCTTCGCCCTCGGCGGCGACCAACTGGCTGACGATGTCGTCGGCCGGGCACTCCTTGCGGGCGGCGGCGAGGTTCATCGAGTACGAGACGATCTCCATCGCCGCCTCGGTGCCGACCTCCTCGGTGATCGCGTACTCCGGATCGTCGTACGCGGCCATCTTGTTGGACCAGTCGAAGATCTTGGCCCGGTCCTCCTGGGGTACGCCGATGAGTTCGGCGATGGCCTGGAGCGGGAGTTCGACGGCGATGTTGTTGACGAAGTCGAAGCTGCCGTCGTCCTTGGCATTCGCGATCGCCGTCTCGACGATCGTGCGGGCGCGGTTGCGCAGGGCGTCTGCGAGGGAACGTATCGCGCGCGGCGTGAAGCCGCGCTGGACGATCTGGCGGACCCGGGTGTGCTCCGGCGGGTCCATATTGAGCATGATCAGCTTCTGTGCCTCGATCTGGTCGCGGCTGATCGTCTCGTTGAAGCGGATGACCGCGGTGTTGGTGTTCGAGGAGAAGAGCTCCGGGTGCGTGGAGACGTACTTGACGTCCGCGTGGCGGGTGACGACCCAGTACCCCTCGTCGTCGAAGCCGGTGGTGCCCCGGGGCTGGGCGCACCACCAGACCGGAGCAGTCTGCCGCAGCTGTGTGAACTCCGGGAAGGGGACGCGGTCTTGGAGCAGATCGGGGTCGGTGAAGTCGAACCCTTCGGGCAGCGCTGGGCAGGGCATCGGCAACTCCAGAGTCTGACGGCCCATCAGGATTTGACCTGAAGGTAGTAACGAGTTCTGGAAGTGGCAAGGGCCGCGGCGTCAACTGTTGCGTGTAGAACCGGTGCAAGGCGCGTGCAAGACCCTTGCGTACGGGGGTAGCTCTCATAAGACTGCGGGAATAACTAGAACGCGTACTACTGGAGGAGGGCGAGGAGCTCATGGCCGCGGAACCCGTCATCGTCGAAGCAGTACGCACCCCCATCGGCAAGCGCGGAGGCGCGCTGGCCAATCTCCACCCCGCTTATCTGCTTGGCGAGACCTACCGCGAACTCCTCGCCCGTACCGCCATCCACGCCGACTGCGTCGAGCAGATCGTCGGCGGCACGGTCACCCACGCCGGCGAACAGTCCATGAACCCGGCGCGCAACGCCTGGCTCGCCATGGGCCTTCCGTACGAGACCGCCGCCACCACCGTGGACTGCCAGTGCGGCTCCTCGCAGCAGGCGAACCACATGGTCGCCAACATGATCGCCGGCGGAGTCATCGACGTCGGGATCGCGTGCGGCGTCGAGGCGATGTCACGGGTGCCGCTGGGCAGCGGATCCAAGCACGGACCGGGCAAGCCGTTCCCCGACGAGTGGAACGTCGACCTGCCCAACCAGTTCGAGGCCGCCGAGCGCATCGCGCGCCACCGCGGGCTCGGCCGGGAGCGTGTCGACTCGCTCGGTCTGCTCTCCCAGGAACGGGCGGCCATCGCCTGGTCGGAGGAGCGCTTCAAACGCGAGACCTTCGCCGTACAGGTGCCGACCACCGAGGAGGAGCAGCGGGCCGGTCAGGGGATGTGGCGACTCGTCGACCGCGACGAGGGGCTGCGCGACACCTCCATGGAGGCCCTCGCCGGACTCAAGCCGGTGATGCCGACCGCCGTGCACACCGCCGGCAACTCCTCGCAGATCTCCGACGGCGCGTGTGCGGTGATGTGGGCGTCGAAGCGGATGGCGCGGGCGCTGAAGCTCAAGCCGCGCGCCCGAATCGTCGCGCAGGCGCTCGTCGGCGCCGACCCGCACTTTCACCTCGACGGGCCGATCGACGCGACGCGCGCGGTGCTGGGCAAGGCGGGGATGTCGCTCAAGGACATCGACCTGGTCGAGATCAACGAGGCGTTCGCGTCGGTGGTGCTGAGCTGGGCGCAGGTCTTCGAACAGGACCTGGAGAAGGTCAACGTGAACGGCGGGGCGATCGCCCTCGGTCATCCGGTCGGGGCGACCGGAGCCCGGCTGATCACCACCGCCCTGCATGAACTGGAGCGCCGCGACAAGGAGTTCGCTCTGATCACCATGTGCGCGGGTGGCGCGCTCGCCACCGGGACCATCATCCAGCGGCTGTAACGGCCGGAAGGCCCCGGCGGCCGGCCGGTGAGGCCGGCCACGGGGGCCTTCGGTGTCCGGTCGCGGTGCCGGGCGGATCAGTAGCGCTGACCGGTGCCGGACAGGCGGTGTCCGGGCTGATCAGTACCAGTGGTTGGCCTGCCAGAAGTTCCACGCGCCGACCGGGCTGCCGTAGCGGTCGTTCATGTAGTCCAGGCCCCACTCGATCTGGGTGGCCGGGTTGGTCTTCCAGTCGGAGCCGGCCGAAGCCATCTTCGAGGCGGGCAGGGCCTGGACCAGGCCGTACGCGCCGGAGGACGGGTTGGTGGCGGACGCGTTCCAGCCGCTCTCGTGCTCCACGATGTTGCTGAACGCCTCGAACTGCGCGTCGTCCGGGATCATCTTCTGCGCGATCGCCCTGGCGTCCGTGGGGGCCGCCGCCTGGGCGGGGACCGCGGCGATCAGGGTTCCGACGGTGCCGAGGGTGACGACGGCGCCGGCGAGGGTCTTCTTGCTGGTGGCGATGCGGCGGATGACGGCGTTGGACACGGAGAACCTTCCGAAGGGGACGGGGGCGGTCGCGGGCAGGCAACAGCCACTCGTGTACGAGGGGGAGGTGCGCTGCACTCGGTGCGGCGGGCGGGATGCCCTGGCCGCCGTGGCGACGCGTTCAGTTCTAGCCGGGCCTTCGCCGGGGACGCAATCAACCCTCTTACTAGTACCGGTCGCAGGTGGGGAGAGGGGGTGTCCAGCGGTGGCGCTGCTGTTTTCGCAGGCCGCAATAGCCGCCAATGACGAATAAATCGGACATTGCGGCTACTATTTCGGTTCGTATGTGACGTACGTCCTGTGGGCGGCCTCACCCGCAGCGGCCCCGGATGTCACGGTGAGCAGCGCCCCTGCTACGCCGATGTGAAGGAAACCGGGGCGTCGAAGGCCGCCCTTCGGGTCGCCCGGCGCAGCGCCTTGAGGACGGTCTCGCCGAGAGTCAGCGTCAGCACGACCGTGAGCGCGGCCCGCGGCAGGTCCCAGCCCAGCGAGGTGGCCAGGCAGTAGGCCAGGAAGCGCACCAGGTTCTCGTGCACCGGGTCCCCGGGCACGAAGGAGATGCCGGTTCCGAGGCCCGGGATGTACGTCCACCCCTGGAGGTTCATCACCGTGCCGTAGAACACCGAGGCACCCGCCCCGTACACGGCGAGCATCCACAGCTCGGCGCGGCCGCGCAGCCGGTCCGGGCCCGGCAGCAGGCCGGCGCCCAGCGCGACCCACCCCATCGACAGCATCTGGAACGGCATCCACGGCCCGACCCCGCCGGTGAGCAGCGCGGACGCGAACATCGTCACCGCGCCGAGGACGAAACCGAACCCCGGTCCGAGCACCCGCCCGGCCAGCACCATCAGGAAGAACATGGGCTCCAGGCCCGCCGTCCCCGCGCCCAGCGGCCGCAGCGCGGCTCCGACGGCCGCCAGCACCCCGAGCATCGCGACGGCCTTGGCGTCCAGTCCGGAGTCGGCAATCGTCGCCACGACCACGGCGACCAGCAGCGGCAGCAGCGCGGCGAACAGCCAGGGCGCGTCCTTGGAGTGCGCGAGCCCGGAGGCGGTGTCGGCGAGCAGCGGCCAGCCGAAGGCGACCACGCCGATCGCGCTGACGAGCGCGAGCGCGGTGACCGACCGGGGCCCGAGGCGTACGGCCCGCACCTGGCGGTCATGGCTGGTCATGAGCCGTCCGCCAGTACGGCCCTGACCTGCGGAACGGTCAGCCATTCCTGCGGCGCGAGGATCTTCGCGACCTGCGGGGCGAAGGACGGGGAAGAGACGACGACCTCGGCGGTCGGACCGTCCGCGACGATCTCGCCGTCGGCCAGAATCACCACCCGGTGCGCCAGCTCGGCGGAGAGTTCCACATCGTGAGTGGCCAGCACGATCGCGTGCCCCTCGGCCGCCAGCGCGTGCAGGATGCCGGTCAGCCGGGCCTTCGCCGCATAGTCCAGACCGCGGGTCGGCTCGTCGAGCAGTAGTAGCGGCGGCCGGGAGGTCAGCACGATCGCCAGGGCGAGCGCCAGCCGCTGCCCCTCGGACAGGTCACGGGGGTGCGTGCCGTCGGGCACGTCCGGCAGCAGCTCGCCGACCAGCGCCCGGCAGGTGCCGGGCGCGGCTCCCGAGTCGCGGTCCGCCGCCTGGCACTCCGCGGCGACCGTGTCCGCGTACAGCAGATCGCGCGGCTCCTGCGGCACGAGCCCGGCCTTGCGGATCAGCTCGCGCGGGCTGGTCCGGTGCGGGGCCGCGCCGCCGACCCGTACCGAACCGGCATCCGGCTCGTGCATGCCGACGAACGTGCCCAGGAGGGTGGACTTGCCGGCGCCGTTGCGGCCCATCAGCGCGATCGTCTCGCCGGGACGTACGGACAGCGAGACCCGGCGCAGTGCCTCGACCCGGCCGCGGCGCAGGAAGAGGTCGTTGGTCTGGGCGACCGGGGCTGCCGCCGGCGGCTCCGCGGTGCGGGGCGGGGTGAGCGCGGACAGCCGCTCGCGCAGCGGGCCCGCCTTGCGGCGCGCATCACGTACGGACAGGGGGAGCGGGTCCCAGCCGGCCAGCCGCCCGAGCCCCACGACCGGCGGGTGCACCGGCGAGACGGCCATGATCGCGTCGGGGGAGCCCATGACCGGGGCCAGCCCCGGGCCGGGGAGCAGGATGACCTGGTCCGCGTACTGCACGACCCGCTCCAGGCGGTGCTCGGCCATCAGTACGGTCGTCCCGAGGTCGTGGACCAGGCGCTGGAGCACGGCGAGCACCTCCTCGGCGGCCGCTGGGTCGAGCGCCGACGTCGGCTCGTCCAGGACGAGGACGCGCGGGTGCGGGGTGAGGACGGAACCGATTGCGACGCGCTGCTGCTGGCCGCCCGAGAGGGTGGCGATCGGCCGGTCGCGCAGCTCGGCCAGGCCGAGCAGATCGAGGGTCTCCTCGACGCGGCGCCGCATGGTGTCCGGCGGGATGCCGAGCGACTCCATGCCGTACGCCAGCTCGTCCTCGACGGTGTCGGTCACGAAGTGGGCGAGCGGGTCCTGCCCCACGGTGCCGACGACGTCGGCGAGTTCGCGCGGTTTGTGCATACGGGTGTCACGGCCCGCGACGGTGACGCGGCCGTGCAGCGTGCCGCCGGTGAAGTGCGGGACCAGCCCGGAGACCGCGCCCAGCAGTGTCGACTTGCCGACTCCGGACGGGCCGACGAGGAGGACCAGCTCCCCTTCGGGGACGGTGAGATCCGCGCCCTGGAGGGCGGGGGCCGGCGCGCCGTCGTAGGTGACGGAGACGTTCTCGAACCGGATCACGCGGACTCCTTGGGGTTCCTACGGTTCGGAAGGGGGGCCACGAAGGCGGGAAGCAGGCCGAGCAGCACCGAAGCCGCGGGCCACAGCGGGAACTCGGGCGCGGCGAGCGGGACGACGCCGGGGTGCAGAGCCCCGGGATCGTACGAACCGGCCCAGATCATCAGCGCCGCGACGGCCGCCCCGGAACCGGACACCAGCCACGCGCGCACGCCCCAGCGGTCCGGGCGGTAGCGGGTCCGAACGCTGCGCCGGCCGCCGAGCCAGAGCCCGGTGAGGGCGGCGGCGAGCCCGGCTGCCAGGACCGGCAGCCCGAAGGCCGCGCCCTCGGCGGCGAGCAGCCCGTACGACCCGGCGCACACGCCGAGCAGCCCGCCGACGGTGAGGGCATTGGTGGTACGGCGTACGGCCTTCGGGACGTGGGCGGTACGGCCGTAACCGCGGGCATCCATCGCGGCGGCGGTTGCCACCGAGCGCTCCAACGCGCCCTCCAGGACCGGCAGTCCGATCTGCAGGATCGCCTTGACTCCGCCGGTCGGGCGGCCCCGGAGCCGGCGGGCGGCGCGAAGCCGCACGACATCGGAGACCATGTTCGGCGCGAACGTCACCGCGACGACGACGGCCACGCCCACCTCGTACAGGGCACTGGGCAGCGACTTGAGCAGGCGGGCCGGGTTGGCGAGGGCGTTCGCCGCGCCCACGCAGATGAGCAGGGTGGCCAGCTTCAGGCCTTCGTACAGCGCGAAGACCATGCCCTCGGCGGTCACCCGGCCGCCTACGCGCACGCCCTGCGCCCAGTCGGGGAGCGGGACTTCGGGCATCGTGAAGAGGGTGTGCGAGCCGGGGATGGGGGAGCCGAGGAAGACGGCGAAGACAAGCCGGATCGCGATGACGGCGAGGCCGAGCTTGACGAACGCGCCGTACGAGCGGGCCCAGGGGGCGTCGGTGCGGCGGGCGGCGACGACGTAGCCGGCGACGCCGACGAGGAGGGCGAGGAGGAGGGGGTTGGTGGTCCGGGAGGCGGCGGTGGCGAGCCCGAGCGCCCACAGCCACCAGGAGCCGGCGTGCAGGGCGTTGCTCCGACCGGCCTCGGGCGCGCGGAGTCGCTTCCAGCTGGGGTGCCTGGTTCCGTCCCCGGTCCTGGTCCTGGTCCCGGTCCTGGTCCGGCCGACGGGTTCGGCGGTGTTGCCGGTGCGGGCGCGTGCGTTGTCGGCCGCGGGCCGCCGCGTGGTGCGCCCGGCCTGCGGCCGGGCGGGGTTCCCACCCGCACCACCCGTGCGGGTGGGAGGTCCACTGACGGTCTTCTGGTGGTCAGTCCTCGCCGTCGGCGGCTGCGAGTGGGCCGCGGGGCGTGTGGCGAGCCCGGGGTCGGGTTCGGCCGTGGGTGCGTTGTCGGGCGCGGGCAGTGCCGCAGACGCCGATGGGGCGGCCGGGGCAGCCGGGCCCGGGGTGGGCGCAGCGGTGGTCATCGCTCTGCGCCCGGTCAGCTCTGGCCGCGTCGGCGGCGAGCCTGCCACGCCCCCGCCGCGCCGAGCGCGAGCACCGCCGCGATGCCCGCGAGCAGGCCCGCGGACGGGCCGCCGCCGTCAGCCGCTTCATCCGGCACTGGGGCAGGCGACTTCTGCGCGTCGCCCGGCACCTGCTCGCCGCAACCCGCCTCCGGGTAACCGGCGATGGCGCACAGCAGCGCGTCGCTGTTGTAACGCAGCGGCTTCGCGACCGCCGCCAGCGCGTCCGCGCTCGTCGCGTCCGCGCCGACCTGCGCGCACTCCGTACGCGTCGCGGGTGGCGTTTCACCGCCGGGCGCGTCCGCCCGCGTACCGAAGTCGATGACCAGCGCGACGCGCTTCTGGCCGTCGCGGGCGGGGGTACCGCCGCAGATCGCCCCGAAGTCGGCCGCTCCGCGCGGCTGCGCGGCGTCCTGCGAGTCCTCGCTGACCGAGAAGCGGAAACCCTGGACGTCGCCATCGGCCGGCCTGGCCAGTGACGGCCCCTGCGTGGCGTACTTCCACGCCCCGCCGTCCCGCTCCCAGAACGACCAGTAGCGGTATCCGGCCGCGTGGGCGGGCCCCGCGCCCAGCACCGTGAGAAGCGTGCCGAGCGCGAGGACGAAGGCGGCGATCCGGGTCCGCATCAGAGCTGCTGGTTCTTCTTGCGGCCGCTGATCAGGAAGCCGATGCCGATACCGGCGACGGCGCCGACACCGACGATCCACCACACGCTGACCCCGGAGTCGTCGTCCTTCTTCTCGTCCTTCTTGCCGGCGGGCTTCGCGGCGGCCTCGGGAGCCGGGCCGGTCGCGTTCAGCTGCTGTATGAGATCGGCGCCGCCGAAGGCGCGCGGGTCGGTGCCGGTCGCGTGCGCGGCCAAGATGAGCTGGGCGTAGGCGGCGGGGCCGCCCTCCTTCGCCCAGGCCGCGGAGTTCTTCTTCAGCCAGTTCACGGCCTTCATGGCGTTCTCGGGCCGGCCGTCGACGGCCACTGCGACCACAGCGTCGGCGGTGTTGCCGACGTCGGGCTGGTCCTCGGCGCCGGGCATCGCGGACTTCAGGTAGCCGCTGTGCCACAGCTCGCTCGCGAGGTACTGGGAGGCGTTGTGGGCAGCCAGCTCGGGCGCCGGCAGCTCGGACTCGTCGCGCTTCTCGCACGTGGTGGCCTTGCCGTCCTTGCTGCCGGGCGTCGCCACCAGGCCCTTGCCGAGCCCTCCCAGCGCACCCGCCGCCGAAGCGTCGGCGTTGACCGTCAGCTTTCCGGACTTGTCCGGCTGGAAGGCAAAACCGCCGTTGGTCTCCTTGCCACAGGGGATCGTGAAGGCAAGCAGCCCGTCGTAGGCCGACTTGTCCTTCTTCGACTTCACCTCGGCCGGCTTCTCGCCCGCCGCGGCGAGCGCGCCGATGACCACCGACGTGGAGTTCGCGTCACTCGGGCCGCCGGGCATGTAGCCCCAGCCGCCGTCCTCGTTCTGTACGGACTTCAGCCAGCCGACGCTCTTCTTCACCGCGTCCGCGTGCCCGCCGAGCGCGGCCAGCGACTGCACCGCGACGGCGGTCGAGTTGCTGTCCACCATCGTCTTGGCGTCACACGGCTTGGCGGCGTCGGCGCGGAACGCGGCGAAGCCGCCGGTCGCGCACTGCTGCCCGACCAGCCAGTCCACGGCCTTCTTCGCGGGCGTGACCCCAACCGTGTCCTGCGCGAGCATCGCGAGCGACTGCCGCCAGACGCCGTCGTACGTCGGGTCCTTCTTGCCGTACAGCCCGGACGGGATCACCGGCGACGGCGTCGGGGACGGCGCCGCGACGGCGGTCGGGGCAGCGGCCACGCAGAGTACGGCGGAAGCGGCGAGCGCGGCTGCGCTGCGGCGAACGGTCATGGCGGGCGGTGCCTCTCCACTGGGGAGCCGGGCACAGGCACGCTCAGGTACCAGGCTCCGGCTCCGTATACCTCGACGATGCCGGCCACCGGGATTCCGGTGGCACGAGCCGGTCACGTCCGACGGGGCAGTCCGACTCACCGCCGACGAGGGCGGCTCACGGTTGCGGGTCAGTGCCGGAATTGCACCGGCTTCCCCCCGTACGGGCATGATGACGACTCGCCCACTCTACCGGCCCGTAACGGGCCGCCCGGGGGCGGTACCGGGCCTACGGCCGAAGCCGCCCACCGCGGCTTTCGGCAACGCGCAGTGCGTCCGCCAGGCATTCCGACAACCGCGAAGCCGTGAAACGCAATTCCTCGGCTGTGGCGGTCCTGTCGGTAACCAAGTGGCGGGCCAGGGTGAGAACTTCGGCACCCATGCCCAGTTGTACGGCCTCTATCTGGTCGGCAACCCGGGTCACGTAGCCGTGGCCATCGGTACTCAGGTAGCACGGCTGGCCGTTGGGGCCCAGCCATGGAAGGAGGCGCGCTGATTGCCGGTCAGTCGCAGTGTCATCGTCCATGTCCACCCTCTCGCGAGACATCTCTATACATGTTGGTTGACATCTCTAGAGATATCAAGGGGATCGTTCGGCTGCCCTCGGCGTTCGAATGGCGACTGCCGGGCCTAGGGTGTCTCTGGAGATGATCGGAGGGTGACAGTGGCGGCGGGGAGCGAAGAGGCCGGAAGGCTTAAGTACCAGCGCATCGCAGACAGCCTCAGAGCGGCGATTACCGCAGGCGAGTACGGTCCCGGTGATCGGCTGCCCGGGGAGAACGAGCTGATGGTCGTCCATGGCGTGGCCAGGATGACCGTCCGGCAGGCGCTGGCTGTGCTCAGCAACGAGGGCATCGTCGAGGCGCGCAAGGGGGCAGGGGTCTTCGTTCGGGACTTCCGTCCCCTCCTTCGGCAGGGGATCCAGCGTCTGGCCCGTGAGCGGTGGGGTTCTGGGCGGTCCGTGTGGTCGGCTGACCTGGGTGAGGATCGCGAACTGGTCGTCGATCATGTCTCCGTGGTCGAGGAGTCCGCCGAGGCGAGCATTGCTGCTGTCCTCGTGCTGGAGCCCGGGGCGCCGGTCTGCGTCCGCCGGCGACGCTTCGTGCTGGACGGAAAGCCGGTGCTGGCATCCACGTCGTATCTGCCGGCCGATCTGGTCGTGGGTTCGGCCATCACTCGCCAGGACACCGGTCCTGGCGGAACGTATGCGCGCCTCTCAGAACTGGGCCATGCACCTGTCCACTTCCGCGAGGAACTGCGCTCGCGCATGCCGACGACGGCCGAAGCGGAGCACCTTCAACTGTCCAGCGGTACTCCGGTCATCCTCATCAGCCGTACGGCTTACCAGGAGGACGGCGCGGCGGTCGAGGTCAACGAGATGGTCCTGGACTCCGCGTCGTACATCCTTGAGTACGACTTCGATGCGTGATCCGGAGTAGGTGTCCGGACGCGAGTTGCGTGACCCGGCGGAGATCGTCGACGCGCTGTACCGGTTCGGGCTCGGCCAGGACCTCAAGGGCCGGGATCTGTTCGCCTCCTCGTTCACCGGCCTCTTCGAGGGTCGTGTCGACACCACGCACACCGTCGCCGACCCCGTGTCGCGGTCGATCTCGTCCGCGACGGCGAGCGCTGGGGGATGAGCCGCGTCCACATCGACAACATCTGGTTCACCGGCCGGCCCGCGGCGATCTTCGGCCAGATCACCGATCCGGACTGGCGCAGCCGGGCGCTGTCGCTGTGGACGCGTCGTCTAGCGTGCGGGCATGACTTCGCATGGCTACCTCTCCGAACTGTTCTCGCTGGACGGCCGGGTCGCCGTGGTGACCGGCGGCAGCTCCGGCATCGGCCGAGCCATCGCCGGGGCCCTCGCCGGCGCAGGGGCGAGCGTCGTGGTCGTGGCGCGCCGGGAGGCGGAGCTGGTCGCCACGGTCGGCGAGCTGGCGGCCCGCGACTGCCGGGCGGCCTGGGTGAGCGCCGACCTCAGCACCCGCGACGGCTTGCGCGCGGCGGCGGAAGGGGCAGCCGAGGCGTTCGGGGAGCCCGACATCCTCGTCAACTGCGCCGGGGTCAACCTGCGGCCCCCGATGGGCGAGCTGGGCGAGGATGTGTGGGACACCACGATGGCGGTGAACCTGGAGGCGCCCTACCTGCTGGGACAGCGGTTCGGGCCCGGCATGGCCGAACGGGGCTTCGGGCGGATCATCCATATCACCTCCCAGCAGGCGCATCGGGCGTTCGTCCAGAGTGGCGCCTACGGGGTCTCCAAGGGGGCGTTGGAATCGCTGGCGCGTTCACAGGCCGAGGCATGGTCGCCGTACGGCGTCACCTGCAACACGCTCGTGCCGGGGTTCGTGATGACGCCGCTCAACGCGCGGCTGTCGTCCGACCCGGAGAAGGTGGCGGCGCTGGCGGCGCGCACGATGGTGGGACGCAACGGTCTGGCCGAGGACTTCGCGGGCGCGGCAGTGTTCCTGGCGAGCCGCGCCTCCGCCTACGTCACTGGGCAGTCGATCTTCGTCGACGGCGGGTTCTCCGTTCACTGAGCCCCACTCACACCGCCCGGTACGTGACCGGATCCGCGCCCGGTAGCGGTTCGGCGTGGCCGAGTTTCACCAGGCGGCGCAGGTGGGCTTCCGCTTCTGAGACAGCGATGTTCCTTGAGCCGTACGGGATCTCGGCCCACGGGCGGTTCCACTCCATGCGCTCCGCGAGCTGCCAGGGTGTCAGCGGGGTGGTGGCGAGCAGGTCTCGTAGGCCCTGCAGGCGTTCCTCGTGGTGCGTGAGCAACTCCCGTACCCGGGCCGGGGCGTCGGTGAACGCGTGCTGGTGGGCCGGGAGGACCTCGGCGGGGGCCAGGCGGCCGATGCGTTCCAGGGAGTCGAGGTAGTCGCCGAGGGGGTCGGTGGCCCTGGTGTCCTCCGGGTCCTCGTACAGGCCGATGTGCGGGGAGATGCCGGGCAGCAGATGGTCGCCGGAGAAGAGTCGGCCGTTGCCGGGGCGGTTCGCGGGGTGGTCCTCCTCCAGGTGCAGGCAGACATGGCCGGGGGTGTGGCCCGGCGTCCAGACGCCGCGCAGCCGGCGCCCGGCCAGGTCGAGGAGTTCGCCGGGGATGATCTCCCGGTCGGGGAGGGCGGCGCGCAATCCCGGCAGGGTCCGCATCCGCCCGGACTCGCGGGCGGCGCGCAGCGGCGCGGTGTGCTCGTCGGGGGCGCCGGCGGCGGTCAGCTTGGCCGCCAGGTAGTCGAGCCACACGCCGGGTTCGGCGGTGCGGGTGCGCTGGACGACCTCGGTGTCGGCCGCGTGCATGGCGATCCAGGCGCCGGACGCGTCGCGGACCTGCCCGGAGAGCCCGTGGTGGTCGGGGTGGTGGTGGGTGATGACGACACCGTGGACGTCCGCCACGGACACGTCGAGCGCGGCGAGTCCCGCGACGAGGGTGTCCCAGGAGGTGGGGTCGTCCCAGCCGGTGTCGATCAGCACCGGTCCGCGGTCGGTGTCGAGCAGGTGGACCAGCGTGTGGCCGAGCGGATTGTCCGGGATGGGGACCTTGATGCTCCAGACGCCTCCGCCGTGGTCGGACACCTGCGTCATCAGGCCCCTCATCTCTCCTCGGCAGCACAGCCATGGCCACTATAACTAGAACTGGTTTCAGTGGTGGCCCAAGTCGACTGGTTTTGCAGAAGAGTTGGCTGGGGCATCGTGCCCGCGCGTCCTTCTCAGGTGGCGCTCAAGGGTGTGTCCGGAGCCACGTGGTTGGCGATCGACACCAAGAGTTCCGTGCTGGAATTCTCGGTGCCGCTGTTGCCGATGCCCTGTGTCGCGACCGTCACGATGGCGATCTTCTTGGAAGGCAGATAGGCGACCGTTGCCTGGTAGCCGGCGAATGACGGATTCTGCAGGAGCCAGGTGTTCTGCACGGCCACCCCGAGGGCGTAGGAGGTATTCGGTGACACCTTGGAGACGGGTGTGATCTGTTCCTTGTGCGACTCGGGCGTCAGCAACTTCCCTTCGCCCAGCGCCGTCACGGACTTCCCCAGATCCTCCAATGTTCCCGTCATGACCGCTCCCGGTGCCAGCGTCCATGACGGATCCCAGTAGGTGGCGTCCTCGAATACGCGCCGTTCGTTGTCGAAGGCATGGAGTACCGGGGGAGTGATCTCGGCCGTGGACGGGTTTTCGGTCTGGGTCAAGCCGAGAGGCTTAAGGATCTCATTCCTCATCACTTCCGCCAGGGGCTTCTTCTCCACCTGCGAGATGATGTCCCCCAGGATCACCCAGTTGGCGTGCGAGTAGGCAAAACCCGATCCCGGGGGTTTCACTAGGGGCTTGGAGGCGGAGATCTTCACCAGTTCTTCCGCCGTCCAATGCCGGAACGGATTCTTGTACAGATCGGCCAAGAATTTGCGGTCCTGGACGTAGTCCGAGTATCCGGAGGTCGTCGAGGCCAGCATCTTCAGCGTGATCTCGTCCGCGTGCGGAAGGTCGGGACGCCACCGGGAAATCTTGTCGCTGAGCTTGAGCTTGCCTTCGTCGACGAGCTTGAGCAGTTCGGTCGTCAGATAGGGAATCGCAACCGCGCCGATCCGGAAATGCATGTCCGTCGAAACGGGGACGCCCGTCATCGACTCTCCTGAGGCGACGGTCGAAACTCTTCTTCCGTCGACCCATACCCCTGCCATGGCCGCAGTGAGTTTGTACTTCTTCAGGGAGTCTTCGACCTGCTTCTTGGTGAAGTCGGAAGTGCCGGCCGGAATGCACGTGCCGCCTTCAGCGATCTGACCGGACGGACATGCCTTCGGCGCACTCTCGGCTTCACTGGCGACGCAGCCCGCCAGCGGAGCGCACAAGAGCAGTTGCAGGCACATGAGGGTGACTGTCCCGGGTCTACGCACGGTGGAGCCTCCATGCAGGTCGAAGGCTGCGATCCCCCGTGTCGCAATTGCGGGCCTCGTTCCGGATGCTAACCGTCGGCGTCCGCCGGCGCGCTTCAGAAGGGTCCGGCCGGGGGTGGCGCCGATGGCCGGGCCGGTCGGCGGGTCGGTGGCGGCCGTGGACCCGTGGACTACTGCAACTAGAACTGGTATCAGTTCTGAAGCAGTGTCAGGAACAGTGTCGGGAAACAGTGTCAGGAACGCCCCGGGCGGCCCGCAGGAGGCATCAGCCATGACCGAGCTCGTGGAACACGGAAAGCTGTTCATCGGCGGGGAGCTGGTGGATCCCCTCGGCCGCGACACCATCGAGGTGATCTCGCCCCACACCGAGCAGGTCATCGGCCGGGTCCCGCACGCCTCGCGGGCGGACGTGGACCGCGCGGTCGACGCGGCGCGCAGGGCGTTCGACGAGGGTCCCTGGCCCCGGACGAGTCTGGACGAGCGGATCGCGGTCGTCACCCGGATCAAGGACGCGATCGCCGTACGGCACGAGGAGATAGCGAGGTCGATCAGCGCGCAGAACGGCTCCCCCTACTCCTGGAGCGTCCTCGCGCAGGCGCTCGGCGCGATGATGGTCTGGGACGCGGCGATCACGGTCGCGCGCGACTTCCCGTACGAGGAGCGGCGGGCGGGGGTGCTCGGGCAGATTCTCGTACGGCGGGAGCCGGTCGGCGTGGTCGCGGCCGTCATTCCGTGGAACGTCCCGCAGTTCACCGCGGCCGCCAAGCTCGGGCCCGCGCTGCTGGCCGGCTGCACTGTGGTGCTGAAGCCGTCGCCCGAGTCGCCGCTCGACTCGTACCTCCTGGCCGAGATCGCCCAGGAGGCCGGGCTGCCCGAGGGGGTGCTGTCCATCGTCCCGGCCGACCGCGAGGTGAGTGAGTACCTGGTCGGCCACCCGGGCGTCGACAAGGTCTCGTTCACCGGATCGGTCGCGGCCGGCAGGCGTGTGATGGAGGTGGCCGCGCGCAACCTCACGCATGTCACGCTGGAACTGGGCGGCAAGTCCGCGGCCGTGATCCTGCCGGACGCGGATCTGGAGGCGGCGGTCGCCGGGATCGTGCCCGCCGCGTGGATGAACAACGGCCAGGCATGCGTCGCCCAGACCCGCATTCTTGCCCCGCGCAGCCGGTACGACGAGATCGCCGAGGCGTTCGCGGCGGCGGCCGGCGCGCTCGTCGTGGGCGACCCGCTGGATCCGGCGACCCAGGTCGGTCCGCTGGTGGCCAGGCGCCAGCAGCAGCGGTCGCTCGACTACATCAGGATCGGCCAGGAGGAAGGCGCCAAGATCCTGACCGGCGGCGGGCGTCCGGCCGGGCAGGAGCGCGGGTGGTACGTCGAGCCGACCCTGTTCGGCGGGGTCGACAACGGCTGCGGATCGCTCGCGAGGAGATCTTCGGGCCGGTCATCTGCCTGCTGCCGTACGGGGACGAGGGCGAGGCGGCCAGGATCGCCAACGACTCCGACTACGGGCTGAGCGGCAGCGTCTGGACCGCGGACGTCGAGCGCGGCATCGAGTTCGCGCGCGGGGTGCGGACCGGTACGTACAACGTGAACACCTTCAGCCTCGACATGCTCGGCCCCTTCGGCGGCTACAAGAACTCGGGTCTGGGGCGGGAGTTCGGGCCCGAGGGGCTGAGCGAGTACCTGGAGCACAAGATGATCCACCTGCCTGCCGGCTGGGAGGGCTGATGGGGGACCGATGGCATGTCGAGGTGGACCGCGGGGTCTGCATCGGGTCGGGCATGTGCGTGAACCACGCGCCCGCCGGCTTCACGCTGGACTCGGCCAGGCAGTCGCATCCACAGGTGCCGGAGACCGATGCCGATGAGCAGGTGCTGGCGGCGGCTGAGGGCTGCCCGGTGGAGGCGATCACGATCAGGCTGCTGGACAGTGGTGAGCTGGTGTTCCCTCCCGAGGAATAGCAACTCCGGGCCGCCGTGCGACACTCCTGCGGTGATCGCGCGCGCGGCTTGGCCCGGCGGCCGGTGCCTGCTGCCTGGTGCCGTGGAACGCCTGGCGCGGTGTGGACGGCGCCATGAAGGCGTACGAGAAGGCGGTCGCCGGTCTCGAGGAGCGCGGCCGGCGGGAGACCAACCGCACCGAGGAGGGCGGGCGCCGTCACCGTGACTGCGCGCCGCCCGACTGCGCGCCGCCCGGCGTCGTCAGGTCGATCAGCCGGCAGACCGTCTCGATGTCGATCTTCACCTGCGCGATCGACGCCCGCCCCGACAGCCAGGTGATCAGCGCCGAGTGCCAGGTGTGCTCGATGACCCGGACCGCGGAGAGCTGTTCGGGGGTGGGCGGGCCGTCCAGGCCCATCGCGTCCAGGATGATCGCCGTGGTGAGCCGCGAGACCGTGTCCACCTCGGGGCTGACGCTGCGGTCCGCGAAGGTCAGCGCCCGGACCATCGCGTCCGCCAGATGCGGTTCGCGCTGGAGCGCGCGGAAGGCCCGCATCAGGGTCTCCGCGACACGGGCGGCCGGGTCGTCGCCGGCCGGGGGACGCTTGCGCAGCGTCGTGTGCATGTGCTGCAGCTGGTCCTGCATGGTGGCGACCAGCAGATGGATCTTGGAGGGGAAGTAGCGGTAGAGCGTGCCCAGCGCGACGCTCGACGACTCGGCGACCTCACGCATCTGTACGGCGTCAAAGCCTCCCCGGCTGGCCAGTTGGGCGCTGGCGTGCAGGATGCGGCGGCGGCGCGCTTCCTGGCGCTCTGTCAGGGGCCCGGACGCAGGGGTGGCTGCCTTGGCTTCCGCTGTCATATGTCCCATTCCGTGGCATTCATCCGCGCTGTGCTCTTCCGGGGGCTGCTCCGGGGTGGCACAGCATGGCAGGAGCCGCCGCCGTGGCGCGAATCACCTGATCCGGCCGTTACGGCGGCGCTACCTGCCGGTAGATTCAGGGCTCCTTGGGCCATCAAGTCTGAAACTTGTTCTAGATTAGCGTGAGCGGCTACGCTCCGGCGAAAGTGCAGTGAGAAGGGGGCCGAGAGTGACCGCTGAGGCCATAGTGGCGGGCCCTCGCGCGGGCGTAGCCGCCGACGGTGACCGTCCGCTGCGCATCGCCCTCCTCACGTACAAGGGGAACCCGTTCTGCGGCGGTCAGGGCGTCTATGTACGCCACCTCTCCCGCGAGCTGGCCCGCCTCGGGCACCGGGTCGAAGTGATCGGCGCGCAGCCCTATCCCGTACTCGACGCGGTCGACGTACTCGAAGGCCCCACGCTCACCGAGCTGCCCAGCCTCGACCTCTACCGGCACCCCGACCCGTTCCGGACGCCGGGGCGCGGTGAGTACCGCGACTGGATCGACGCCCTCGAGGTCTCCACCATGTGGACCGGCGGCTTTCCCGAGCCGCTGACCTTCTCGCTCCGCGCGCGGCGCCATCTCGCCGCCCGCAGGGGTGAGTTCGATGTGATCCACGACAACCAGACCCTCGGCTACGGGCTCCTCGCGGACCTCGGCGCGCCGCTGGTCACCACGATCCACCACCCCATCACCGTCGACCGGCAGCTCGAACTGGACGCCGCCCAGGACTGGCGCAGGCGGGCCTCCGTACGCCGCTGGTACGGCTTCACCCGCATGCAGAAGCGGGTCGCGCGCCGGCTGCCGTCCGTGCTCACCGTTTCCGGCTCCTCCAAGCAGGAGATCGTCGAGCACCTCGGTGTACGCCAGGACCGAGTCCACGTCGTCCATATCGGCGCCGACACCGACCTCTTCTCGCCCGACCCCGCGGTCGCCGAGATTCCCGGCCGGATCGTGACGACGTCCAGCGCCGACGTACCGCTCAAGGGCCTGATCCACCTCGTCGAGGCGCTCGCCAAGCTGCGCACCGAGAACCCGCAGGCGCACCTGGTCGTCGTCGGCAGGCGGGCCGAGGACGGGCCCGTCGCGCAGGCCATCGAGCGGTACGGGCTCCAGGACGCGATCGAGTTCGTCAAGGGCATCACCGACCAGGAACTCGTCGACCTGGTGCGCGGCGCGCAGGTCGCCTGCGTCCCGTCGCTGTACGAGGGCTTCTCGCTGCCCGCCGCCGAGGCCATGGCGACCGGCACCCCGCTCGTCGCCACCACCGGCGGCGCGATCCCGGAGGTCGCCGGCACCGACGGCGAGACCTGCCTCGCCGTGGAACCCGGCGACGCGGGCGCGCTCGCCGCGGCGCTCGGCCGGCTGCTGGGCGATCCCGGCCTGCGGGCGCGGCTCGGTACGGCTGGCCGGCAGCGGGTGCTGGCCCGGTTCACCTGGCGTCAGGCCGCCATCGGCACCGCCGAGCACTACCGGGCGGCGATCGCCGCACGGGCGGGACTCGGCGCGGCCGCGGTGGGCGGGGGCAGACGGTGACGTCCCGGGCCCCGGCCTCCGGCCGCCCCACCACGAGACACCCCGACCCTCTTGCCGACCACCGGCTCGACCGCGAAAGCAGGCCCCTTTGCTGACCGTGGACTTCTCCCGCTTCCCGCTCGCCGCGGGCGACCGCGTGCTCGATCTCGGCTGCGGCGCAGGCCGCCACGCCTTCGAGTGCTACCGGCGCGGCGCCCAGGTGGTGGCCCTCGACCGCAACGGCGAGGAGATCCGCGAGGTCGCCAAGTGGTTCGCCGCGATGAAGGAGGCCGGGGAGGCGCCGGCCGGCGCGACCGCCACCGCCATGGAGGGCGACGCGCTCGCGCTCCCCTTCCCCGACGACAGCTTCGACGTCGTGATCATCTCCGAGGTGATGGAGCACATCCCCGACGACAAGGGCGTGCTCGCCGAGATGGTGCGGGTGCTCAGGCCCGGCGGCCGCATCGCGATCACCGTGCCGCGCTACGGGCCGGAGAAGATCTGCTGGGCGCTCTCCGACGCGTACCACGAGGTCGAGGGCGGCCACATCCGCATCTACAAGGCCGACGAGCTGCTCGGCAAGATGCGGGAAGCCGGCCTCAAGCCGTACGGAACGCACCACGCGCACGGACTGCACTCGCCGTACTGGTGGCTCAAGTGCGCGTTCGGAGTGGACAACGACGCAGCGCTGCCGGTGAAGGCGTACCACAAGCTCCTGGTCTGGGACATCATGAAGAAGCCGCTGGCCACCCGGGTCGCCGAGCAGGCGCTGAACCCGCTGATCGGCAAGAGCTTCGTGGCGTACGCGACCAAGCCGCACACCCCCGAGGTGGGCGCGTGAGCTCTCTCGGGCGCACGGAACACCTTGTCCTGCCCGGAGTGCTCACCGCCGAGCAGGCCGCCCAGACCGTCGCCGGCATCCTCGCCGTCCAGCGCGAGGACGGCGCCATCCCGTGGTTCCGCGGGCATCACCTCGACCCGTGGGACCACACCGAGACGGCCATGGCGCTCGACGCGGCGGGCGAGCACGAGGCGGCGGCCCGTGCGTACGCCTGGCTCGCCGCCCACCAGAACGCGGACGGCTCCTGGTGTGCGGCGTACCAGGACGGCGCCGACGGGGTGGACACCGGCCGGCCGGCCGACCGCGGCCGGGAGAGCAACTTCTGCGCGTACATAGCCGTCGGCGTCTGGCACCACTACCTGGCCACCGGCGACGACGCGTTCATCGACCGGATGTGGCCGACGGTCTTCGCCGCGATCGAGTTCGTCCTCGCGTTGCAGCAGCCGGGCGGCGAGATCGGCTGGAAGCGGGAGGCACCGGAGGACGGCGGAGAAGCCGTCAACGACGCCCTGCTGACCGGCAGTTCGTCCATATACCAGGCGCTGCGCTGCGCGCTCGCCATTGCCGGGCAGCGTGAAGAGCCGCAACCCGACTGGGAGTTGGCGGCAGGTGCGCTGGGTCACGCGGTCCGCAGCCACCCCGAGCGTTTCCTCGACAAGAACCACTACTCGATGGACTGGTATTACCCCGTCCTCGGCGGCGCGCTGACCGGCCAGGCCGCGAAGGCCCGGATCGAGGAGCGCTGGCACGACTTCGTCGTGCCCCGCCTGGGTGTGCGCTGTGTGCTGCCCAACCCGTGGGTGACGGGTGGCGAGAGCTGCGAACTCGCCCTGGCCCTCTGGGCGATGGGCGAATCGGACCGGGCGCTGGAGATCCTCCAGTCGATCCAGCACCTGCGCGCGGAGAACGGCATGTACTGGACGGGTTACGTCTTCCAGGACAAGGCGGTCTGGCCGGTCGAGCAGACGACGTGGACGGCGGGTTCGCTCCTGCTGGCGGTGGCCGCCCTCGGGGGAGATGAGGCGACCACCGCGGTCTTCGGCGGGGAGCGGCTGCCGGCCGGGCTCGAACCGGACTGCTGCCGGTAGGCGAGCGGGGAGTCGGCAGGGCGTGATCAGTGGCGCCGCAGGGTGCCTGCCACGGCATGCCCGATGAACAGATAGACGACGGCCGCGAGACCGTAGCCCGCGACGACGCGTGCCCATTCCTCGTCGAACGTGAACAGGTCGTGCGACCATCCGGCCAGCCAGCGGGCCGCGTCCTGGATGAACGCCACCAGGTTGTTGGCCTGGTTCGCGTCCAGCAGGTACATCACGATCCACAGGCCGAGGATGAAGGCCAGGACGTCGGCGATGACGGCGACGATCCGCCCCGCCTGATTGCTTCCGGAGTGCGATCTGGGAGACATGCCGAACGTGTTGCCGTTTTCCGGCGCTTGAAACCCGGCGCCTGTCACCCGAACGGGCTCGCCCAACTGGCGGCGTCTGCACAGCCGGGCGAGGCTGCGGGAAGGACTGCTTCCCCTTCCCCGCCCCCGGAGGTCCCGCCGTGTTCAGCACCGTACCGATACGCCGCGCCGTCGTGGCCCTGCTCCTGTCCTGCGCCTTGCTGGCCGGAGCCACCGCGTGCGGCGGCGACGGGGGCGGCAAGGACACGGCAGTGACGCCGAGCGGAACGGCGGAGGCGCAGAAGTTCGCCAAGGCGCGCTTCGCCGCCAATGCCGGGCTCGCTGCGGGCGCGACGTACCAGTGGATCGTCAAGCCGTACCGCGAGGGCAAGTTCAAGAAGGGCGCGGAAGGGCGCAGAGTCGCACTCGTCAAGGCGGGTCTCGCGGGAGCGTTTACGTACAACCGGCTGAAGGCGGCCGTGAAAAACGCCAAGGGCGACCCGCTGCTGTCGAAGGCGGTCGCGCCGCTGACGGCCGGTATCAACTCCCTCGAGGAACTCGGCGCCAAGCTGCGCAGGGGCGACGCGAGCGACGCGGATGTCGCTGTGTTCGAGTCGGTCATCGGCGATGTGAAGGACGCGGGCAAGAGCGCGGGCGCCGAGGTCAAGGAAAAGGTCCCGTCGACCTCGCAGCTCGGCGGCTGAAACCCTCGCGATCGAAACTCCCTTTTCCGAGGCCACTGCCGTGCCTAGGGTTGCCGCATGACTGACCTGGGACACGAACGCTACTGCGACGAGATCGTCGAACAGACCGACCGGCTGAGGGCTGTACTCATCGACGCCGACCTCTCCGTGACCGTGCCCACGTGCCCCGAGTGGACGCTGGGGCAGCTGGCCCGGCATGTGGGCGGCGCACACCGCTGGGTCGAGGCGACCGTACGGACCGAGGCCACGGCCGAGGTCCCGGAGGACCAGGTGCCGGACTTCCTCGGACCGGGCGACGCGGCACCGGCCGCGCTCGACGCATGGCTGGAGGAGGGCGCCGAGAAGCTTGCCGCGACGCTGCGGGCGGCCGGTCCCGATGCCTCCGTGTGGACGTGGGTGACCGAGCAGCGTTCGGCTTTCTGGGCGCGCCGGATGACGCATGAGACGGTCGTCCACCGTGCGGACGCGGCGATCGCCGCCGGGATCGCCTTCGAGGTGGACCCGGAGGTCGCGGCGGACACGATCGACGAGTGGCTGGACATCGTGGCCTGGGCCCAGTCCGCCGGGGACAAGGAGGCGGCGGAGCTGCGCGGCGCGGGCCGCAGCATCCACCTGCACGCCACGGACGTGCCGGGCGCCGAGTGGCTCATCGAGTTCGGCGAGGACGGCTTCACCTGGCGGCACGGCCACGAGAAGGCGACGGTCGCGCTGCGCGGGCCGCTCGCCGACGTCCTCCAGGTCTTCTACCGGCGGCTGCCCGCCGACAGCGAGCGCGTGGAGGTGCTGGGCGACGCGGAGCTGCTGGACTTCTGGCTGACGCGGGCGACGTTCGGCTGACCGGGCTGACCGGGCTGACCGGATGGCCCGGACGGCCCGGTCAGAGGTCGTCGGGGAGCAGCCGGAACGCTGTGTGTCCGGAGAGAGGCCTGATCGTCCGGAAGTCCTTGCGGTCGAGTGTGAGTACGGCGTCCGTGGCGTACTCCCGGGCCAGGACGGTGAGGACAGCGTCCGTCAGGTCCAGCCGGAGATCGCGGTACCTCTGCTGAACCAGCCGAGCTTTGCCGAGGAGGTCAACTCCCGTCTCACCCACGGCGTAACGCCCGCTGCGGGCTTTGGTGAGGATCCGGTCGATCACGGTGCCGGCCGCGTCCTTGCCGAACCGGCCGCCGATGAGGTGATCGAGTTCGGCGAACACGGCCGGAGCCACGACGACGAGGCCGGCGGTGTCCATGACCTGGCGTGCTGCGGCGTGCTCCGGGCAGCTGCGGTCGATCGAGGCGATAATGCCGGAGGTGTCGGCGATGACGATCACCTATGAAGCCTCGTTCCAGGAGCCGAAGCCTGAGTCCCGCAGGATGTCGTCCGAGCTCTCGGCGAATCCGGGGTCGCCGCTGTCGAACACCGGAAGGTCTGCCGGCTCGTCCCACGTACGGTTTCGCACCAGCGCGAGGCGGACGCCCTCGCGGATCAGTTCCGCCTCGCTTATTCCCCTGCGGGTGGCCGTCTCCTTCAGCTCCCGCAGGTCCTCGTCCTCGAGATACACGGTGGTTCGCTTCAGGGTCATGTGTGTATGGTACCCACGCCATACGTGAATCGTCGAGCTCTCAGGTGTTGAGCTCCGCGAGGGTACGCAGGGTGTACGGGTCGGGAGCCGTCACCAGCAGGTCCGTCACCGGGCCCTTGCGCCACAACTCCAGGCGCTCCGCGATGCGTTCGCGCGGGCCGACGAGCGAGATCTCGTCGGCGAAGGCGTCCGGGACGGCCAGCACCGCGTCCTCCTTGCGGCCGGCCAGGAAGAGCTCCTGGATGCGGCGGGCCTCGGACTCGAAGCCCATCCTGGCCATCAGATCGGCGTGGAAGTTCCGGGCGGCGTGTCCCATGCCGCCGATGTACAAGCCGAGCATCGCCTTCACCGGCAGCAGCCCCTCGGCCACGTCGTCGCAGACCTGCGCGCGGGCCATGGGCGCGACCATGAAGGGTCGATTGCTCGTTCCCTCGCGGGTCTCGGGCAGGTCCGCGAGCGAGGCTTCGTACACGTCGGCCCGCATCGGCGACCAGTACAGCGGCAGCCAGCCGTCCGCGATCCGGGTGGTCTGGGCGATGTTCTTCGGTCCCTCGGCGCCCAGCAGGACGGGTAGGTCCGCCCGCAGGGGGTGGGTGATCGGCTTCAGCGGTTTGCCGATGCCGGAGCCGTCCGCGCCGCGGTACGGGTGGGCGTGGAAGCGGCCGTCGAGTTCAACGGGGCTTTCCCGGCGCAGGACTTGGCGGATCACCTCGACATACTCGCGGGTCGCGGTCAGCGGGCTGCTGGGGAAGGGCCGCCCGTACCACCCCTCCACCACCTGGGGTCCGGACAGCCCGAGGCCGAGCAGCATCCGGCCACCGGAGAGGTGGTCGAGGGTGAGCGCGTGCATCGCGGTGGCGGTGGGGGTACGGGCGGCCATCTGCGCGATCGCGGTGCCGAGGCGGATGCGTGAGGTGTGCGCCGCGATCCAGGTCAGCGGGGTGAAGGCGTCGGAGCCCCAGGCCTCCGCGGTCCACACCGAGTCGTACCCGAGCCGCTCCGCCTCGACGGCGAGGTCGAGGTGGGCGGGGTTCGGGCCGCGGCCCCAGTAGCCGAGTGCGAGTCCGAGGCGCATACGGTCCCCTCCAGCCGGGGCAGCGACAGGATCTGACAGTGGGTCTGACGGTGCGTCAGGCGACTGTAGGGCAACGGCCCCCCGCCCGGAAAGGGCGAGGGGCCGTTCGAGGCGTTGCGGGTTCAGCCGCGCTGGATGCCGGTGGTGTCCTGGAGGACGCCACGGCGGCCGTCCTGCGTCTGGGCGACGAGGCCGGGGCCGCGCTGGTCGACCGCGAGGTACCAGGTGCCGGGGGCCAGTTCGGCGATCGGGGTCGGCGAGCCGTCCTCCGCGTACAGCGGGCGCGCGACCGGGACCGCGAACCAGAACGGCGCGAAGTCGCCGGCCGGGCCGCCGGGGCCGGGCTGCGGCTGGGCGGCCTGCTGCGGGTGCGGGTCGTGCCCGGCCTGGGGCTGCGGCTGCCCCGCGAACGACTGCTGCGGACCACCGGCACCGGGCTGGCCGGGCTGACCCGGCTGGCCACCGTAGGGCTGCGGCTGCCCCTGCCCGGGGTAGCCGTACCCCTGGCCGGGACCGGGCTGCCCCGGCTGGCCGCCGTACGGAGAGGGGGCCTGCGGCTTCGGCGCGGGGATCAGGGCGGCCTGGAGGGCGGGGACGAGCGGAGTGGCGACCGCGGCGCCCGCGAGGACCAGGGCGGCGAGCAGGCCGAGGATCATGCCGATGGCGGCTTCCTCGAGATCGACGATCGTCCAGAACGCCGACCAGGCGGCGAAGACGGCGAAAGCGATCCCGAACTGACCCAGGTCGAGCCCCGCGACCTTGCGCGGCTGCGGCAGCGCACGGGCGACGACGATCAGCGCCGCGCCGATGATCCCGGCCAGGAAGAGACTCCCCAGGACCGACGTGGCTTCCCACGCGTTGGCTGTCACCTCGGTACCGAAGGCGCTGAAGTCTTGGAGATTGAGGAACGAGGCGATGAACAGCAACACCGCTGCTCCGATCACCACGCCGTCGCCTCGAGTGAGGGAGCGGATGTTCACGTGAAAGTCCTTCTTCGGTCGTCTCGTCGGGCGGTCTCGCGGTGCGAAGCACGGGGCGGCTTTCGGGGCAGCCCCTCATCGTACGGATGAATCTATCGCCCGCGGGGCCGGGCCGTCCGCCCGGTACCAGACCTACCCGCCCAGGTAGTCGACGATGCCCTCCGCGATGCCCTGGGCCGCCTTCTGGCGCCACTCGGGACTTGTCAGAAGGGCCGCGTCCTTCGCGTCCCGCATGTTTCCGCACTCTACGAACACCTTCGGAACGGTCGACAGGTTGAGCCCGCCGAGGTCCTTGCGTACGTCCAACCCCGTTCCGCCGCCCACGTAGTTGGCCGGAGCGCTGCCCGTCACCTGGACGAACTTGCCGGCGATCCGCTCGCCCAGTTCCCGAGAGGGGCCGACGATCGGTGCGGTGTCCGCCGATCCGCCCTTCACCAGTGCGGGGAGGATCACATGGAAGCCGCGGTCGCCGGACGCCGAGCCGTCCGCGTGGACCGAGACCACCGCGTCGGCCTGCGCCTCGTTGCCGATGCGTGCGCGCTCGTCGATGCACGGGCCGAACGGGCGGTCGTCGTTCTGCGTGAAGACGACCTTCATGCCCTGCTCCTCGAGGAGGAGCCGCAGCCGGCGGGAGACGTCGAGCGTGAACGCGGCCTCGGTGTAGCCGGCGTTGGTGGACGTGCCGGTAGTGTCGCATTCTTTCTTGTTTGTGCCGATATCGACCAGCTGGTTGATCTCACGCGTGTGCTTGAAGTTGCCCGGGTTGTGACCGGCGTCGACGACCACGACCCTGCCCGCCAGCGGCCGGCCCGGCTTGTCGTCGCCCTTCGGCGCGGACGGGCGGGCGGTCGGCGGCGTCGCCGTCACGGTCACGGGCGGCTTCTCGTTCGCGCCCGGTGTCCGGGACTGGCTGGGCAGGGGCAGCACCTTGGGCGGTTCGGTCTCCTCCGGCCCGCTCATCGCCTGCCAGAGCAGCCACCCCGCCAGGCAGGTCGGCACCAGCGCGGCCAGCGCGATCGCGAGAGTGGAGGCGCGTGAGCGGCGCTGGGCGGGGGGAGGGCTGTCGTCGTACGGCACGTCGCGATGCTATGGGATGGGGGTCAGATACCCGGGCCCGTGCGGCGCAGGACGCGCAGGGAGTCAGTCGCCGAGACCTCGGTGAAGCTGCCGGACTCCAGGGCTCGCCGGTAGATCCGGTACGGGGCCTGGCCGCCGTCGGCCGGGTCGGGGAAGACGTCGTGGATGACGAGGAGGCCGCCCTCCGCGAGGTGGGGCGCCCAGCCCTCGTAGTCGCCGGTCGCGTGTTCGGCGGTGTGTCCGCCGTCGATGAAGACGAGGGCGAGCTTGCCGCCCCAGACGGTCGCGACCTGCGGGGACCGGCCGACGATCGCGACGACGTGGTCCTCGAGACCGGCCTTGTGCAGGGTCCGCCGGAACGTGGGAAGCGTGTCCATCCGCCCGATCTCGGGGTCGACCACGGTCGGGTCGTGGTACTCCCAGCCGGGCTGCTGCTCCTCGCTGCCGCGGTGGTGGTCGACGGTGATCGCGCTCACGCCGGCCTCGCGGGCGGCGTCGGCGATCAGGAGGGTCGAGCGCCCGCAGTACGTACCGACCTCCAGCAGCGGCAACCCGAGCGCGCCGGCCGCGCTCGCGGCCTCGTGCAGGGCGAGCCCTTCGCCCACCGGCATAAAGCCCTTGGCGGCCTCGAAGGCGGCGAGTGTCTCCGGCTTGGGCGCCATGGCTTCCTCCTGCTGGTACGGGTCCGGGCCCATCGTGCCGTACCGCCTGCGGCGGGCAGCCGGGGGGTGGGCGCGCGGCGCCCGCGAAGCCCGCACCCCGCCGAGGCGGCGGCGCCCGAACCGCCCGCGCCCGCCGAGGCGGTGCCCAAAGCGCCCGCGCGCGAGGCGGTGCCCGCGCGTCACGGCGAGGCCGCGTCCCGCGCCTGGCGTGACGCTGCCGCGCCCGCAGAGGGCCGGGGCCCCCGCGGTCCGTGGGGTTCGCAACGCGATACTGCATCTGACCTTCCGTCAGATTGCAACGTGTTCTAGTCTGGCCGCCGACCCCACGACCGCGACCGGCGAGGATCCGCATGGGCATCGGAATCACGCAAGAGCAGCGCGAGTTGGCGGAGGCAGTGCGGGGGTGGGTGGCGCGGGCCGTGCCTCCCGAGGCGGGCAAGGTCCTCGACGCCCCGCCCGGTGGGACGGTCCGGCCCGGGCACTGGGACGGGCTCTCCGCGCAGGGCTTCCTCGGGCTGCACCTGCCGGAGGCGTACGGCGGTGGGGGCGGCCGCCTCCTCGACCTGGCCGTCGCGCTGGAGGAGACCGGACGCGCCGCGCTACCCGGACCGTATCTGCCGAGTGTGCTGGCCTCCGCGGTACTGGCCCGGGCGGACGGCCCCCGGGACCTGGTCGCCGCGCTTGCGGCCGGCGAGTGTATAGGCGCGGTGGCGCTGGGCGCGGTCTCCATCACCGCCGTCGCGGTGGAGGGCGGCGGGTACCTGCTCGACGGCACCGCGCCGCCCGTGCTCGGCGGTGGCGAGGCGGACCTGATCGTGGTCGCCGCCGAGTCCGCCGACGGGACGGTGTGGCTCGCGGCCGACGCCGCCGACCTCGCCGTACGCGCACACGAGAGCGCCGACCCGACCCGCCCGACCGCCGAGGTCCGCGCACAGGGGGCCCGGATACCGGCCGGCCGGGTGGTCGGTGTCGGCAGCGCGTTCAGCGCCCTCGTACGGGACCTCGCCGCGGTCCTGTTCGCCGCCGACGCGTGCGGCACCGCCGCCTGGGCGCTGCACACGGCCACCGAGTACGCCAAGGCGCGTGAGCAGTTCGGCCGCCCCATCGGGCAGTTCCAGGGGATCAAGCACCTCTGCGCGGACATGCTCGTACGAGTCGAGCAGGCCCGCGCGCTGGCCTGGGACGCGGCCCGCGCGGCCGAGGCGGACGACGAGCCGGACCCGGACGTGCGCGGCCTCGCCGCCGCGGCCACCGCGCTCGATGCCGCCTACACCTGCGCCAAGGACTGCATCCAGGTCCTCGGCGGCATCGGCTTCACCTGGGAGCACGACGCGCACCTCCATCTGCGCCGGGCGGTGGTCGCACGCCGGCTCCTCGGGCCCGGCGACACCCACCGGCTGCGCGCGGTACGGCTCGCGGCGGCCGGGGCCCGCCGGGAGCTGAAGCTCGAACTGCCGCCGGAGGCACAGCCCTACCGGCAGCAGGCGCGCGAGGTGATCGAGCAGGCGCGCGGTCTGGACCCGGGCGCCGCCCGGCGCACCCTCGCGCCCACCGGTTACGCCGCGCCGCACCTGCCGCCGCCGTACGGCCTCGGCGCGGGTCCCGTCCAGCAGCTCGCGGGCGGCACCACACAGGTCCAGCTCAATGTCGTCGCCGAGCGCATTCTCGGCCTGCCGCGGGACTGAGCCGCGGGACTGGAGGGACACAACCATGAAGAGCTACATCGTCGGTGTGGGCATGACGAAGTTCGAGAAGCCCGAGAGCCGCGACTGGCAGTTCTGGGACATGGCCGAGGAGGCCGGCACGCAGGCCCTGGCCGACGCCGGCATCCCGTACGAGCAGGTGCAGCAGGTCCCCGTCGGTTACTGCTTCCAGCCCTCGACGGCCGGCCAGCGGGCGGTGTACGAACTGGGCCTGACCGGCGTCCCCGTCTACAACGTCGACAACAACTGCGCGACGGGGGCGACCGCGTTGATGATGGCCCGGCAGTTCGTCGAGGGCGGGCTGAGCGACTGCGTGCTGGCGCTCGGTTTCGAGAAGATGAAGAGGGGCGCCCTGGGCGGCGTTGCAGATGGGGGTGCCCGTGGCGGAGCCACTGATGTCGGGGGCAAGACCTCGCCGGTCGCACGCCACTACGGGGTGATGGCGGCGGCCCACGGCTTCGAGATGTCCCCGCCCACCGCGCAGATCTTCGGCAACGCGGCGCGCGAGCACATGGAGCGGTACGGCACGACGGAGGCGCAGCTCGCCGCCGTCGGCGCCAAGAACCACCGGCACTCGGCGGCCAACCCCCGCGCGCAGTTCCAGGACGTGTGGACGGTCGAGGAGATCCTCGCCGCCCGGACCATCCACCGGCCGCTGACCAAGCTCCAGTGCTCGCCCACCTCCGACGGGTCGGCGGCCGCCGTCGTCGTCTCCGAACGCTTCGTCGTCGAGCACGGGCTCCACGACAAGGCCGTGGAGATCGCGGCCCAGTCGATGACGACCGACACCGTCGACAGCTTCGCCTCCGGCTCGTGCATCGACGTCGTCGGCAAGCCGATGTCGCGTGCCGCTGCGCGCCAGGCGTACGAGAAGTCCGGGCTCGGCATCGAGGACGTCGATGTCGTCGAACTGCACGACTGCTTCTCCGTCAACGAGCTGCTCACGTACGAGGCGCTCGGCATGTGCGCGGACGGCGAGTCGGGCAAGCTCGTCGAGAGCGGCGCGACGACGTACGGCGGCCGCTGGGTCGTCAACCCGTCCGGCGGGCTGATCTCCAAGGGCCACCCGCTCGGCGCGACCGGGCTGGCGCAGGCCGCCGAACTGGTCTGGCAGCTGCGCGGCGAGGCCGGCGCCCGGCAGGTGGAGGGCGCGCGGGTGGGCCTCGCGCACAACATCGGGCTGGGCGGCGCGGCCGTCGTCACCCTGCTGCGCAGGTCCTGAGTCGTAGGCCGATGGGCGGACGTCGGGTGCGTCGGCAAACCGATGTACGGGGCACGCGGCAGCTGCGAGCATGACAGCCATGGTCCAGACCCCGCCCCTCACCCGCACAACCGACCGCACCGCGGCCCCCGTCCGTACCTGGGCGGTGGTCCTCGCGGCGTGCGCCGGGCAGTTCCTCGTCGTCCTCGACATCTCCGTGGTGAATGTCGCCCTGCCGTCCATGCGCACCGGACTCGGGCTCGGCGATGTGGGACTCCAGTGGGTGGTCAACGCCTACTCGATCGCCTTCGCCGGCTTCCTGCTGCTCGGCGGCCGGGCCGCTGACATCTATGGGCGGAAGCGGATGTTCCTGGTCGGGCTCGGCCTGTTCACCGCCGCCTCGCTCGCCGGCGGACTGGCGCAGGAGGGCTGGCAGTTGCTCGCCGCCCGCGCGGTGCAGGGCCTCGGCGCGGCCGTCGTGGCCCCGGCGACGCTCACCCTCCTCACCTCGGCCGTACCGGAGGGCCACGCGCGGGCCCGGGCCATCGGCACCTGGACCGCGGTGGGCGCGGGCGGCGGCGCGGCCGGCGGGCTCGTCGGCGGCGCGCTGACGGAACTGCTGTCTTGGCGCTGGGTGCTGCTGATCAACGTGCCGGTCGGCGCGGTCGTCCTGGCGGCCGCCGCGGTGTGGCTCGTGGAGAGCCGCGCCGAGGTCCTGCGGCGGATCGACCTGCCGGGCGCGGTGCTGGTCACGGGTGGGCTCGCGGTCTTCGCGTACGGCATCGTGCAGACGGAGGCCGAGGGCTGGACGGCGGCCGCAACCCTGCTGCCCCTGATCGCCGGACTGGCGCTGCTCGGCGTGTTCCTGGCGGTGGAGGCGCGGACGAAGGTGCCGCTGATGCCGTTGAAGGTATTCCGCGTACGGACGGTGTCGGCGGCCAACGCGGCGATGTTCGGGTGCGGTTCGGCGATGTTCTGCATGTGGTACTTCATGACGCTGTACGCCCAGAACGTGCTCGGCTACACCCCGCTCGGCGCCGGCCTGGCGCTCATCCCCAGCTCCCTGGCCGTCGTTCTCGGCTCCAAGCTCGCGCCCCGGCTGATGGCGCGCACCGGCGCCAGGAACCTCGCCCTCATCGGCACGCTGGTGTCCGCGGCCGGGTTCGGCTGGCAGTCCACGATGGGCGCCGACGGCACGTACCTCACGGCGGTCCTCGGCCCCGGCATCCTGATGATGTTCGGCGGCGGACTCTGCGCCACGCCGCTCGCGGCGCTGGCCACAGCGGGCGCGGCGGCGGGCGACGCGGGCCTCGTCTCCGGGCTGATCAACACCTCGCGCACGATGGGCGGCGCGCTGGGTCTCGCGGTGCTGTCGACGGTCGCGGCGTCGCGGACAGCGGGCGCCACGGACCCGGAGTCCCTGACCGCGGGCTACGCCCTGGCGTTCCGTACGGGCGGGCTGGTGCTGGTCGGGTGCGCGGTACTGATGCTGGTGTGGCTGCCGCGGGGGAGGAGGACCTAGGGGGTGTCCGGTCGATCAGGCCGGATCAGCGAGCGGCGGCTGGTGCACTGCACTCGCTCCGTCTCGGCTCCTTGATTCATCCTCCGGATGCCGAGCGCAGCTGCAAGGCGGCCGGATTCGGCCATAGCGGAGCTATGGGTGGATTTGGCCAACGCGGCAGATGTGCGTGGCTGGGGGCACCTCTGGGGGCACCCCCAGCGGTAGCTGGGGGAGGTAGCTGGGGGAGCGACGGGAGCCCGGCATGATCGGCCGGACACCCCCTAGGCGTGTCGTCCCGGGGCGGTGGGGTCCGTGGCCAGGGCCGGGTCGATGACCGTCTCGCCGGTCAGCACCCGGCGGATCGCGGCGGCCAGCACCTGGACCGGGCCGTCCTTGACGAGGAAGCCGACGGCGCCCGCCTCCATGGCACGGCGCAGGTACCCGGGCCGGCCGGACGTGGCCAGGATCAGGACCCGGCAGTCCGGGACTTCGTCGCGCAGGTCCGCGGCGACGTCGAGTCCGCTGCGGACCGGCAGGTCGACGTCGAGAAGCGCCACATCGGGACGGGAGCGGAGCGCGGCCGCCACGACCTCGTCCCCGGCGGAGACCTGGGTCACGACCTCGATGCCCTCCTCCAGGCCGAGCAGCAGGGCCAGAGCGCCGCGCATGCGCTGATCCTCGGCGAGGAGGACGCGTACACACTTCGCCGGCCGGTGATCCCGGGGCATCTCGTTCACAGGTCAAGAGTAGGACCGGACTGCGTGACCGTCTGTCCGCCGGACCGTTGACCGGGCATGACGAAGACACATCGCATTCTCACAGCCGTTGCCCTCGCTGCCGGGGCCTCGGCCCTCGCTGCTCCCGCCGCCAGTGCTCAGCACCTTCCCGGCCCGCAGCAGAGCAGCGCGTCCACCGCCGATCAGCTCGACGTGATGACACAGCTCGGCCAGGTCCGCCAGCTCGGCCAACTCGGCCAGGTGAAGCAGGTCGTCGAACCGGTGACCCCCGTCCTCGGCCTCGTGTCCGCCATTCAGTAGCCGTCCGCAGCCGTCCGCGCACATCGATCTGACGTTACGTCAGGAGCCTTCACAACTGGTGGGGGGTGCGTTATATATGGGGCCATCGGCCTAGAACGCGTTCTAGAATGGGCGTATGGCCGGCCCCGATACGACCTCGGTGCGACCGACGGTGCGGACGGCCGCACCGAGGTCTTCCATCCCGTCAAGGAGCAGCATCCCCATGCCGATCGATGCCGCAAAGGCCATGGCGGCCGAACCCCGCTCCAGCGAGATCAGCTGGGACCACAAGGACATCCAGCTCTACCACCTCGGCCTCGGCGCCGGCAGTCCCGCTACCGACCCGGACGAGCTGCGCTACACCCTCGAGTCAAAGCTGCACGTGCTGCCCAGCTTCGCCACCGTCGCGGGCAGCGGCATGGCCATGGTGGGCGGGCTCGCCGCCCCCGGCATCGAGGTGAACCTCGCCTCCGTACTGCACGGTGGGCAGGCCATCGAGCTGCACCGGCCGATCCCCGTCCGGGGCAGGGCCGTCGCGACCTCCCGGGTCCAGGCTGTGTACGACAAGGGCAAGGCCGCGGTCCTCGTACTGCGCTCCGAGGTCGCCGACGACGACGGCCCGCTGTGGACCAGCGACTCCCAGATCTTCGTACGCGGCGAGGGCGGATTCGGCGGCGAGCGCGGCCCCTCCAACCGGCTCGAACTGCCCGGCCGCGCCCCGGACAGGACCGTGGAAAGGCCGATCCGGGAGGACCAGGCGCTGCTGTACCGGCTCTCCGGCGACTGGAACCCGCTGCACGCCGACCCCGAGTTCGCCAAGCTCGCCGGCTTCGACAAGCCGATCCTGCACGGGCTCTGCTCGTACGGCGTGACGCTCAAGGCCGTCGTCGACACGGCCCTGGACGGCGATGTCTCCCGCGTCCGCTCGTACACCACCCGATTCGCCGGAATCGTCTTCCCCGGCGAGACCCTGCGTATCCGGATGTGGCAGTCGCCCGGCCGCGTCCAGGTGTCGGTCACCGCCGTCGAGCGGGACGACGCGCCGGTCCTCGCCGACACGGTCGTCGAGCACGCCTAGCCCGTACGCCCCGTACGCCCCGTACGCAATGCCCGTCACATCGAACTTCGCATCGAAGGGAGCCGCACTGTGCGCGCAGCCGTACTGCACGAGATAGGCCAGGACAAGCTCGAGATCCTCGAGGACGTCGAGACGGTGGGCTTCGGCCCCGGCAAGGTGAGGATCCGCGTCCGGGCCACCGGCCTGTGCCACTCGGACGTCTCGGCGATGAACGGCGTGCTGCCCCAGCCCGCGCCCTTCGTCCCCGGCCACGAAGGCGCCGGCGAGGTCGTCGACGTCGGCGACGGCGTGACGAGCGTCAAGCCCGGCGACCGGGTGCTGCTGTGCTGGCTGCCCGCGTGCGGCCGCTGCCCCGCCTGCAAGCGCGGCCAGACGCACCTCTGCCTGGCCGGCTTCATGAACGCGGGCACCCCGAACTTCAAGCGGCCCGGCGGCGAGGTGTTCGGCTTCGCCGGCACCGGCACCTTCACGGAGGAGGTCGTCGTCGACGCGGGCTGCGCGGTACCGATACCCGACGACGTGCCGTTCGACATAGCCGCGCTCATCGGCTGCGGAGTCACGACAGGCCTCGGGGCGGCCATCAACACCGCCGACGTGTCGGCCGGTTCGTCCGTCGCCGTCATCGGCTGCGGCGGCGTCGGCGTATCCGCCATCCAGGGCGCGCGGCTTAAGGGCGCGGCCCAGATCATCGCCGTCGACCCGGTCGCCTCGCGGCGCGAGGCGGCCCTGCGGTTCGGTGCCACCGAGGCGGTCTCGCCGGACGAACTCCCCGACGCCAAGCAGCGCATCACCGCCGGCGAGGGCTTCGACTATGTCTTCGAGGTCGTCGGCAGGTCCGCCACCGCGCGGACGGCATACGAGACGACCCGGCGCGGCGGCACCCTCTGCGTCGTCGGCGCGGGCGCCCTGGACGACTTCCTGCAGCTCAGCATGTTCGAGCTGTTCTTCGACGAGAAGCGGATCCTGCCGTCCATGTACGGGGGCGGCGACGTGCTCACGTCGTACGAGCGGGCCATCGCCCTCTGGCGGGCGGGCCGGATCGACCTGGCGGGCCTGATCACCCACCGCGTGCCGCTCGCCGGGATCAACGACGCCCTCGACCAGATGCGCACCGGCGACGCGCTCCGCACCTGCATCGAGATCTGAGAGGACTTTGATGTCACTGCCACTTGAGGGACTGTCCGCCGTCGTCACGGGAGCGGGCCGCGGCCTCGGCCGGGCCGAGGCGATCGAACTGGCCCGCCTCGGCGCGAGCGTCGTGGTCAACGACTTCGGGCAGCCGGGCCGGGACGGTTCCGGTGAGGCCTCGGCCGCCCCGGCCGAGGAGGTGGCCGAGGAGATCCGGGCGGCGGGCGGACAGGCCGTGGCCCACCTCGGTGATGTGGCCGACTTCGACCAGGCCCGTGAACTCGTCGAACTGGCAGTCTCCCGCCACGGAAAACTGGACATCCTGGTCAACAACGCGGGCATCCTCCGCGACCGCATGGTCTTCTCGATGTCCGAGGACGAATGGGACTCGGTGATCCGGGTCCACCTCAAGGGCCACTTCAACACCACCCACTTCGCGTCGGCCCACTGGCGCGCACGCTCCAAGGCGGCCGGCGGCCCGGTCTACGGCCGCATCATCAACACCTCTTCGGAAGCCTTCCTCGCGGGCTCCGCCGGCCAGCCCAACTACGCGGCGGCCAAGGGCGGCATCGTCGGGCTCACCACCTCGACGGCGCTGGCGCTCGGCAAGTACGGCGTAACGGCCAACGCGATCTGCCCGCGCGCCCGGACCCGGATGACCGAAGACGTCTTCGAGGCCATACCAGCCCATCAGGGGGGCGCCCTCCCGGACGAGGGCAAGCTCGACCCGCTCGCACCCGAGCACGTCTCCCCGCTCGTCGGCTATCTGGCCTCCCCGGCCGCGGCCAGGGCAACCGGCCAGCTCTTCGTCGTCCACGGCGGGATCGTCGCCGTCGTGGAACGCCCCAGGGTGGCGGTGAAGTTCGACACCGCGAAGGAGGCGTTCTCGTACGAGGAGCTGGACGAGCTGCTCTCCCCGTACTACGAGGGCCGGCCGCCGGGCGAGACCTTCGCGGCGGCGGAGGTGCTGGGCCTCAGACACGGCCAGGGCTTGTCGGGTGGCCGTCCCCCTCAGCTCGGTGGATCGCGCGCGCGGCATTGATCAGGCCGATGTGGCTGAATGCCTGGGGATAGTTCCCCAATGCCTCGCCAGTGGTGGACGAAACCTCCTCGGCGAGCAGACCGACGTCGTTGGCGCACACCAGGGCGGTCTCGAAGACCTCTCGGGCACGGGTCACGTCGCCGGTCAGCGCCTGGGCGTGGGCGAGCCAGAAGGTGCACATCAGGAACGATCCCTCTTCGGCCGCGATGTCATCACTGAGATAGCGACGTACCTGTCCGCGGGGATCGGTGAGCCGGGCGGCGACCGCCGCCACGGTGGAGCGGACACGGGGATCGCTGCCGGGCAGGAATCCCACGAGAGGAAGCATGAGCGCCGAGGCATCGAGCTCGCTGCTGTCAAACGACTGGGTGAACGCACCCACGTGCTGGTTCCAGCCTCTGGTTTCGATGGCGTCTCGGATCTGTTCCCGCGTGTCCTCCCAGGCAGTGACGCGGTCGGCGGTCGCCCCGAGGGCGGGTCCGAGGCCGATGGCACGGTCCAGTGCGACCCAGCACATCAGTTTCGAGTAGAGAAAGTGCCGACTGGGGCCGCGCACCTCCCAGATGCCCTGGTCGGGTTCGCTCCAGCGGTGGGCAGCTGCCTCGGCCGCCTGGAGGAGGAACTTACGGATGGGCGGATCGAACCACTCTCCCTGCGGAAGCGTCTGTTGGGCCGCATCGAGCAGTTCCCCGTAGACGTCCAGCTGGCGCTGGCGCCAGGCGTCGTTGCCCGTGCGCACCGGTGTGCTGCCACGCCAGCCGCTCAGATGGGGCAGGGTGCGTTCGCTCAGGTCCCTTTCGCCGCCGATCCCGTACATGACCTGGAGGTCCACCCTGCGTTCCAGCTGGGTTGCCGCGGCCCGGGAGAGGAAGCCGAAGTAGGCGGCCTTCTCCTTCTCGCATGCCGTGGTGGCAAGTGCTTGGAGGGTGAAGCTGGCGTCGCGTACCCAGGTGTAGCGGTAGTCCCAGTTGCGGTCGGCGCCGATACTCTCCGGCAGTGAGGTGGTGGCCGCCGCGACGATGGCTCCGCTGGGAGCGAAGGTCAGGGCCTGGAGTACGCGTCCGCTGTGATTCACCTCTTCCTGCCAGGGTCCGCGGTAGCCCCGGTGGGAGTGCGTCCACGAGCGCCATCCCTTGATGGTGTCGCCCAGGCGGCGACGGATTTGGCCAGGGCGCCAAGGGGCGGGCTCGGTTTCCCCCCAGGTGGACACGGCCTGCATGGCGAAGCCGAGTCGTTGCCCTGCTCGCAGCGCGATCTCACCGCGCGCGGTCGACTTGTCGGCCTCCAGCGGGAGCGGGGCCGACAGCACCAGACGATGAGAGCCGCCGTAGGCGGTGAGGCCACCGCGCACGGCGGACATCACGGGGTGGATGAGACCGAATTCCGGGCGCGGGGCATAGCTGACCTCCAGTGTCACCGAGCCGACGGTGCAGGTGACCTCACGCAGCAGGACGCCGGGCGAGGAGGTGCCCAGTGCATGTCCGCGTTCCCTGTTTCCCATGGCGAGGGCATCGAGCAGGACCGCTGTTCCGGTCGGGGTGCGGAAGGTGGTCTCCAGCACCAGCGTCTCTTCCACGTACCGGCGGCTGACCTGGCTGGGACCGCGGGGGCGGATCGACCAGTGGCCTGCGCGCTCATCGAGCAGACGGCCGAAGACCGCCGGGCTGTCGAAACGCGGTAGGCACAGCCAGTCCACCGAGCCGTCGGTGGACACGAGGGCGGCCGAGCGGCAGTCCGACAGCAGTGCGTAGTCCCCAATGGGGCGCGTGCTCACGGTGCGGATTCCTTGCCCGGCCCGGGCCGGCGGCCGAGGAGCAGGTCGTCGGCGAGCCCTGTGTACGCGGTGTAGATGCCCACCTGCCCCAGGATCAGGGGAAAGTATGTCCGGAGCAGGACACCGGAGAGGAGGACGGGCACCCTGACGCAGTTGATCCGTCCCCGCACCGGCGGGTGGCCCTCGCCCTGGTCAGCAGGTTCCGGTCTCCGGCCCAGTACGGTCTGGGCGGCGCGGCCCGCATACCCGGTCAGGGAGATGGGCCTGGCCGTGCGGGGCGAGCAGAGCGGTCGATCTGAGGGAACCTCGGCTTCGTCCGCGCCCGCGGCCTGGCCGTCTTTCCGGGGAGGTTCGTCCTTGCCGTGCGTGTCGCCCATGGGATTCCTTGCGCAGTTCCCGGAACGGCAGGCCACCGCCCAGCATCGAAGCATAGGCCCGAATGTCTCATATTTGTGGCATTTGCCGGACGGCGGGTGCAGCAATGGACGGAAAAGGGGGGCCGCCACGGTGTGCCCGTGGCGGCCCCTCGCTCTCGCCCGGCGGTCAGGCCGTGTTGCCGTCCCCCGACGGGCGCCGGTGGCGTCCGTGTGCCGGGGCGGCCGAATCCTCCGTCGCGGCACCGCCCCGGTGCCGTCCCGGGTGGCCGGCTTCGGCCTGAGCGGCTGCCCCCTGCAGGCGCGTCTCGGTCGTGTCGGTCATTGCTTCAGACATGTGGGAAGTCACTCCGTCGATCCATCTATTCGCTTCTGTGCCGTGAGAAGGCGGCCCACCCCGGCCGCCCGGCCGACAACACCGTCGCGGTCACCCTCGGCTCTCGGCCGGTACAGCTGCGTAGCCCCCCGTGGAGAGTCTAGGGGGTGCCCCGCGCCCGGTCAGCGGCGCCTGCTGCAGTGGAACCGGCCTGCGTAGTGGGGGATGTTCGGGGCGCGCATACGGTTCCCCACCTGCGGCTTCCGCTTGTGCGGGTTCTGTGATCACTAGTGGGGCAGTCGGTTCCGGAACCTCCATCCGGGCCACCCCGCACGGCACCTCCTCCGTCACGTACGGAAGCCGCAGCACCCCGTCCCGGGTCCACAGCCCGGCCCCCGCCACCCACCCCGCCGGCGCGGCGAGTTGGGCCAGCTGCCGCCCCGCCGGCCGCCACATCCCGAGCCACGTCCCCGCCGCCCCGTCGATCCGCAGCGCCACCGCGCAGCCCTCCGGCATCAGCACCTGCCCCGGCTGCACCGCGAACGGCGTCACCGCGCAGTCCGCGAGCCGCAGGCACTCGGGGAACCGCACCGGCCGCAGGCTCCCCAGCACCCCCCACCCCAGCCGGTCGTGGCCCGGTGCGTCCGAACGGATCAGCAGCAGACCGCTGTCCGGGTCCGCCAGCAGCAGCCGGTCATTGCTGTCCTCGGCGATCTGCAGCAGCGGCGTCACCTCCCCGCCCCGCCCGAGGTCGACCGCCACCGCCTTCGTCCGCCCGCCCAACTCCTGGTCCAGGGCCAGCATCCGGCCGGTCCGGTCCAGCCACGCCCCGCCCGAGCAGCGCCCCGGTACATCCACGATGTGCTCGGGACCGAAGGCGCCCCCCGCCACCAGCCACACGGCGGTCGACCGCTCACCCACCGCCAGGGCGTACGCCCCACCGCCGTCGGGCGTCGGCGGCAGCAGCGAAAGCCGCTCGCACTCGACCGCCCCCAGCGGCAGTTCCCCCGTGCCGGGTCCGGTCGGGTACAGCAGCGAGAAGCCGTGGCGCCCCGCCACCCGCCGGTGGATCAGCACCCGCCCGTCGGTGAACGGCAGGACTTCGCTGTCCGCCTCCTCCGGCTGATCGAGCGGCAGCGGCACGGCGTACGGCTCGGGCCCGTCCAGCGTCCAGCGCTCCGGGAACCGAGCCTGGCCGGTGCCTGCCAGCCGAGCGGCGTAGGAGCCGTCCGCGGCGATCGTGAACCCCGGCCGTGCGGTGGCCTCTATGGCACAGGCTGTCATCGCATCGTCACCTCCAGCCAGGAAGCTAGTTTTCGCACTTCCTGCCGAACAACACCAGACCACTCCCTTCACACATAAGGGTGGGTGTTGGGCGATTCGCCTGAGGGGGAGGAGGTGATTGTGCTCTGCGGTGTGCGGCCGCGTAGGGTAAGGCTTGCCTAAGTAGTTTTTTGTTCAACTGCCCCACGGGAGTGCCTGATGTCCTCACGCCGCCGCGGCACCGCCGCCGTCGCCCTCGCCGCAGCCGCCGCGCTCACGCTGGCGGCCTGCGGAGGCGGCGACGGCGGAAGCAAAGACTCCGCCGCCTCCGGCGGCGGCAAGAAGGCCGTCGCGCAGGGCGGCGAGGACTTCGCCGACGCCGCGAAGAAGACCGCGTCGTACGGTACGGACGCTGCGGCCGGCCAGTTCCCGCGTACCCTCACCCACGCCATGGGCAAGACCGAGCTGAAGGCAGCGCCCAAGCGGGTCGTCGTGCTCGATGTCGGCGAGCTCGACAACGTGGTGTCGCTCGGTGTCGAGCCGGTCGGCTACGCCCCCTCCGAAGGCGACGACGGCATTCCCGGCTACCTGAAGAAGGACGCCGGCGCCCCCAAGAGCGTCGGCACGATCAACAGCCTCAACCTCGAGGCGATCCACGCGCTGAAGCCGGACCTCATCCTCGGCAGCCAGCTGCGCGCGGCGGACAAGTACGACGAGCTCTCCAAGATCGCGCCGACCGTGTTCTCCATCCGGCCGGGCTTCACCTGGAAGGAGAACTACCTCCTCAACGCCGCCGCACTGGACCGGACCGCGGAGGCGAAGACCAAGCTCAACGCGTACGAGAAGAAGGCGAAGCAGCTCGGCACCGACCTCGGCGAGAAGAAGCCGACGGTCACGATGCTCCGCTATATGCCGGAGAAGACCCGCCTGTACGCGAAGGCCTCCTTCATCGGCACCATCCTCGACGACGCCGGCCTGCCGCGGCCCAAGAACCAGCAGATCAACGACCTCGCCGCGGAGATCAGCCCGGAGAAGATCGACGAGGCGGACGCCGACTGGATCTTCACAGGCGTCTACGGCGACGCGAAGACCACCAAGCGCGACAAGGCCGAGGACAACCCTCTCTGGAAGAACCTGACCGCCGTCAAGAACGGCCGGGCCAAGGACGTCCCGGACGAGACGTGGTACCTCGGTCTCGGCGTCACCGCCGCCGACAAGGTCCTCGACGACCTGAGGAACTTCCTGATCAACTAGGTGCGCAAGGCCCCCCCGGGTTGCCAAGGTCCCCCTTGGTCCGCCGGGCAGGTCTCCCAGGTCCGCCCGCTGACCGGTAGGTCCCCGGGGCACGGAGGACAGGTAGCCTTTCCTCCGTGCCCCGTCTGTCTGAAGTCATCGCCGCGCTCGACGCTCTCTGGCCGCCCGAGCGGGCGGAGCAGTGGGACGCGGTCGGAACCGTCTGCGGCGAACCGGACGCCGAGGTCACCCGGGTCCTCTTCGCCGTCGACCCCGTCCAGGAGGTCGCCGACGAGGCCGTGAAGCTCGGCGCGGACCTGCTCGTCACCCACCACCCGCTCTATCTGCGCGGGACGACGACGGTCGCGGCGTCCACGTTCAAGGGCCGCGTCGTGCACACCCTCATCAAGAACGACGTAGCCCTGCACGTCGCGCACACCAACGCCGACACCGCCGACCCCGGCGTCTCCGACGCCCTCGCCGGTGCGCTCGACCTGCGGATCGTCCGGCCCCTGGTCCCCGATCCCTCCGATCCGGCTGGCCGCCGCGGCCTCGGCCGTATCTGCGAGCTGGACCACCCGCTGCCGGTGCGCGAGTTCGCCGCGTACGTCGCCGCCCGGCTGCCCGGCACCGCGCAGGGCGTCCGCGCCGCGGGCGACCCCGACGCGCTCGTCCGTACCGTCGCGGTCAGCGGCGGCTCCGGCGACAGCCTCTTCGACGCCGTCCGCGCCGCCGGCGTCGACGCCTTCCTCACCGCGGACCTGCGCCACCACCCCGTCTCCGAGGCGCGCGAACAGAGCCCCCTCGCGCTGATCGACGCCGCGCACTGGGCCACCGAATGGCCCTGGTGCGAGCAGGCCGCCGCTCAGCTCGACGCGCACTCCGACCGGCACGGGTGGGGTCTGCGCACCCACGTCTCGCGTACGGTCACCGACCCCTGGACCGCCCACGCGGCGTCCTCCCCGAACCCCGACACATCCACAGGAGCCCCCAACTGAACGCCGCGCCCGCCGACCAGATCCGACTTCTCGACGTCCAGGCCCTGGACGTCCGTCTGTCGCAGCTCGCGCACAAGCGCAAGTCGCTTCCCGAGCACGCCGAGCTCGACTCCCTGACCAAGGACCTCACGCAGCTGCGCGACCTGCTCGTCGCCGCGCAGACCGAGGAGAGCGACACCGCCCGCGAGCAGACGAAGGCGGAGCAGGACGTCGACCAGGTGCGCCAGCGCGCCGTCCGCGACCAGCAGCGTCTCGACTCGGGAGCGGTCAGCTCCCCGAAGGACCTGGAGAACCTCCAGCGCGAGATCACCTCGCTCGCCAAGCGCCAGGGTGACCTGGAGGACGTCGTCCTCGAGGTCATGGAGCGCCGCGAGTCCGCGCAGGAGCGGGCCGGCGAGCTGACCGAGCGCGTCGCTTCGGTGCAGGCCAAGACCGACGACGCGACCGCCCGCCGCGACGCCGCGCAGGAGGAGATCGACGCGGAGGTCGCCACGATCACCAAGGAGCGCGAGGTCGTCGCCGCGTCGGTGCCGGCGGACCTGCTGAAGCTGTACGAGAAGCTGCGCGTCCAGCAGGGCGGCGTCGGCGCGGCCCGGCTCTACCAGCGCCGCTGCGAGGGCTGCCGCCTGGAGCTCAACATCACCGAGGTGAACGAGGTCAAGGCCGCGTCCCCGGACACGGTGCTGCGCTGCGAGAACTGCCGCCGCATCCTGGTCCGTACGGCCGACTCGGGCATCTGATGCGGCAGCTGGTCATCGAGGCGGACGGCGGGTCCCGGGGCAACCCGGGGCCCGCGGGCTACGGCGCGGTCGTCCTGGACCCGGAGACGGGCGAGACGCTGGCCGAGGCCGCTGAGTACATCGGCGTCGCCACGAACAATGTGGCCGAGTACAAGGGGCTGGTCGCCGGGCTGAAGGCCGCCCGTGCGCTTGCTCCGGACGCGGAGATCCACGTCCGGATGGACTCCAAGCTCGTCGTCGAGCAGATGTCGGGCCGCTGGAAGATCAAGCACCCCGACATGAAGCCGCTGGCCGCCGAGGCGGCCATGGTCTTCCCGCGTGCTCAGGTCACGTACGAGTGGATCCCGCGGGAGAAGAACAAGCACGCGGACCGGCTGGCCAACGAGGCGATGGACGCGGGCAAGAAGGGCCGGCAGTGGGAGCCGTCGTCGTCCTCCGCCGCGCTCGACGCCCGTGCGGCCCGCGCGGTCGCGGTACCGCCGCCGTCCGGCCCCCCGGGCGACGCGACGGCGGGCGCGGCGAAGGCCCGCGCGGCCCTGTCACCTCGCCCGGCCGGCGCGCCCGCGACGGGGGTGCCGCCTCGGGCGGCCACGGCCCCGGCGAGCCCGCCTGCGGCGGGTGCGGCTCCGGCGGCGCCGGCCGGTTCGGGGGCGGGTGTGGCGGGTGTGGCGGGTGCGGCTCCGGCGGCTCCTGCCGGTTCAGGTGTGGCTGCAACAGGTGCCGCCGCGGCGGTTGTCGCCGGTTCCGGTGTGGCGCCTTCCGGCTCCCCGGGGTGGGGCGCCGCCGCTGATCTTGGGGCTCCTGCCACGTTCGTGTTGCTGCGGCATGGCGAGACGGCCCTGACCCCGCAGAAGCGGTTCTCCGGCAGTGGCGGTTCCGATCCCGAGCTTTCGGCGGTCGGCCGCCGGCAGGCCGAGGCCGTCGCCTCCGTCCTCGCCGAGCGCGGCACGATCCAGGCCGTCGTCAGCTCGCCGCTCAAGCGGTGCCGCGAGACTGCCGAGGTGGTCGCGGCCCGGCTGGGGCTCGACGTCCGCGTCGAGGAAGGCCTGCGCGAGGCCGACTTCGGCGCGTGGGAGGGCCTGACCTTCGGGGAGGTACGGGAACGCTTCCCGGCCGACCTCGACGCCTGGCTCGCTTCCGCGAAGGCGGCTCCCACGGGCAGCGGCGAGAGCTTCGCGACCGTGGCGCGGCGCGTCTCGGCGACGCGGGACAAGCTGCTCGCGAAGTACGCGGGAAGGACCGTGCTCCTGGTCACGCACGTGACCCCGGTCAAGACGCTCGTACGGCTGGCGCTGGGTGCCCCGCCCGAGTCCCTGTTCCGGATGGAACTGTCCGCGGCCTCGCTGTCGGCGGTGGCGTACTACGCGGACGGCTACGCGTCGCTGCGGCTGCTCAACGACACCTCGCACCTGCGCTGAGCCCGGCGCCGGCCCCCGCGCGCCGGGGCCCCTGCGCGCGGGGTGCACGTACTGCCCAGCGGCGCGCCGCTGGGGGCCCTGCGCGCTGGGTGCATGTACTGCCCCGTCCCCGGTGCCGCGAAGCGGGCGGCGCGTGCGCCCGGTCTGGGGCTTCTTGGGCTGCGGGGGCAGAAGGCATGCCCCTTGCCCCCGCAGGTGGGGCGCACCGCCCCCAGCGGCGCGCCGCTGGGGGCGGTGCGCGCTGGGCACGTAGCGGGGGCGGGGGTATGCCCCTTGCGCGAGACCTACGGCCCGGCCTCCGGCCGTGGCTGCCCGGAAGCCGGCACGCTCGATCGGGGAGCCCGCGGGCTCCCCGCGGGCCGCGAAGCGGGTGCGTGCTGAGCGGGGGTCTGGGGGCTTGCCCTCAGGTGGTGGAGACGCCCGGCAGGAACGGCAGACCCGACCCCCACATCGCGTCGAGCAGCCGGTCCGACCACCCCGGGCTGACCAGGAACCGGGATCCGGCCGCGACCGCGTCGGCCACCCCCGCGGGGGAGATCACCGTTCCCGCACCGACGACCGCGTCCGGGACCTCGGCCGCGATCGCGGTGTCCGCAGGGTCACCTCGATCGCGGGCAGGCCGCCCGCGACCAGGGCCCGCGCCGGCGGCACGGCATCCGCCGCCGTCCGGGAGGACGACGACAGGGACGACGGGGGCAAGGTCCAGCACGGAGGTCATGCCGCCATCCGCCCGCAGAGTGCAGCTTGCACAACGCGCGTTGCGCATACTGCAACGCTTAGCGAATCTCGGTCACCACCACGTCCAGCGCCCACGCCTTCCCCGGCTTCCCGGGGGCCTCGCCCTCCACGACGTATCCCAGGTCCCGCAGCGCCTCCAGCAGTTCCGCCGGCCCGGACGGCGCCGCGCCCGCCGTCAGCAGGTCGCGTACCAGGCGGCCCTTCGTCGCCTTGTTGAAGTGGCTGACCACCGACCGCTTCTCGACCCCGTCCACCAGCTGGGAATGCAGCACCCGGACCGTTGCCGTCCGCCCCGCGACCTCGCCCTTCGGCTTCCAGGCCGCGGCATACGCGGACGACCGCAGGTCCAGGACCAGCCCGCTCGCGGCCGCCTCGGGCATGACGGTGGCCATCGGCGTACGCCAGTACGCGCCCAGCGCCCCCAGCCCCGGCAGCTTCACGCCCATCGCGCAGCGGTACGAGGGGATGCGGTCGGTGATCCGTACCGCGCCCCACAGCCCCGAGAACACCAGCAGCGACTTCGCTGCCCGCTTCCGCGTGTCCGGCTCCAGCGTGGCGAGCCCCAGCGCGTCGTACAGCACACCGGTGTAGGTCTCCCCGGCCCGCCGCGCGCCCGCGGTCCGCAGTTCCGTGTTCTTGGCGATCTCGCCGCGCAGGCCCTCGCTCAGCCCGAGCACCTCACGCGCCTTCTCCTCGTCCGTCGCGCACAGCTCGACGAGTTCGTCGAGCACCGCGGTGCGCGCGTCGGCCAGGCCGGGCAGGGACAGCCCCGCCAGTTTCAGTGGTGCGCCGGAACCGCTCGCGGCCTTTCCTTCGGACGGCGGCAGCAGCACGAGCACGGCGGTTCTCCTTCAGTACGTACGAGAAGGGGGGTGCGGCCCCCGCGCCAGCGTAGGCGACCACGGGACCACCCCCGCTCGCCGTGCCGCCCGAACCCACTCCTCATACGCTCGACCCATGCCCCGCCGCCACCTGCACATGATCGGCGCAGCCGAGGCCGCGCTGCGGGCCCCCCTGCGTGAAATGCGGACGACGCTCGACGTACGCCAGGACTTCCCGCCCGAGGTGCTCGCCGAAGCGCAGCAGGCGGTCAGATCTCCCCGGCTGCCGGCCCTCGATGCGACCGACCTCCCGTTCCTCACCATCGATCCGCCCACCTCCACCGACCTCGACCAGGCGATGCATCTCGCCCGCCGCCCGGGCGGCGGCTACCGGGTCCACTACGCGATCGCCGACATCGCGGCATTCGTCATCCCCGGCGGCGCGCTCGACACGGAGGCGCACCGCCGCGTCACCACCCTCTACTTCCCCGACACGAGAGTCCTGCTGCATCCCCCGCTGCTGTCCGAGGGCGCGGCCAGCCTCCTGCCGGACCAGACCTGCCCGGCCCTGCTGTGGCGGATCGACCTCGACGTGGAGGGCCGGGCCGTGGCCACCGATGTGCGCCGGGCGCTGGTGCGCAGCCGGGCGAAGCTCGACTACGCCTCCGTGCAGCGGCAGATCGACGCCGGGACCGCTGAGGAGCCCCTCGCGCTGCTGAAGGACATCGGCCGGCTCCGCGAGGCGCTGGAGCAGGGGCGTGGCGGCATCTCCCTCAACGTCCCCGAGCAGGAGATCGTCGAGCGCGACGGCGCGTACTTCCTCTCCTACCGGGCCCCGCTCCCGGCAGACGGCTGGAACGCCCAGATCTCGCTGCTCACCGGCATGGCCGCGGCTGACCTCATGACCTCCACGGGCACCGGCATCCTGCGCACACTGCCGCGCGCCCCCGACGGGGCCGTCGGCCGGCTGCGGCGCTCCGCGAAGGCCCTGCACATCGACTGGCCGCACCATGTCGCCTACGCCGAACTGGTCCGCTCGCTCGATCCCACCCGCCCCGACCACGCCGCGTTCCTTCAGGACTGCACGACGCTGCTGCGCGGCGCCGGGTACACCGTCTTCCAGGACGGCGACGTCCCCGAGCCCGCGGTGCACGCGGCCGTGGCCGACGAGTACACGCACTGCACCGCACCGCTGCGCCGACTCGTGGACCGGTACGCGGGCGAGCTGTGCGTCGCGGCGGTGGCGGGGGAGCGGCCGCCGGAGTGGGTGACGGCCGCGCTTCCCAGGATCGCCACGGAGATGGCGGAGGGCTCAAGGCGCGCCAACGCCGTCGAGCGCGAGTGCGTGGACCTGATCGAGGCCGCGCTGCTGAAGGACCGGGTGGGCGAGGTCTTCGACGCGTGGGTGGTGGATGTGCAGGAGCACGAACCGGCCGTCGGGACCGTCCACCTGGAGGACCCGGCGGTCGTCGCCCGGATCGAGGGCGGCTCGCAGCCGCTTCCGCTGGGCGAGCGGCTGCGCGTACGGCTCACGCAGGCGGAGCCGGGGACGGCGAAGGTGCTGTTCGCGCCCGCATGAGGGCCGCGACGGTGGCGCGCGGGTCGTCGGCGTTGAAGCGGACGGCCCGCGCGAGGCCGCGCCCCCCGAGCGGCCGTACGAACTCGACCGGCTCCACCAGCTCCACGGTCACCGTCGTCTGGCCGCCCACCACCAGGTCGAGCACGCCGTCCTCGTCCACCTGGACCAGCCTGCCGCTGGGGTAACGGCGCTCGACCCGGGCGGACGCCACCGCCCCGGCCTGCAGCCGCAGGTCGAACAGCGCGCCGTACCGGACCCTCAGCGACCCGTCCGCGCCCACCACATGAGGCCGGGTCACACACGCCGCGTGCATCGCGAGGACGAACACGATCCCGTACACGTCCAGGACCAGCACGATCCGGTGCACCAGCGGCCACGGGATCAACACAGCCAGCGCCACCGTCTCGATGACGGAGACGAAGGCCAGGCCGTACATGATCGCGGTCTGCGGCCCGGTGTACGGGGCGGCCAGCGCGCCCTCGCTCACCCCGTGCCGCCGCCGCGCCACCCACAGCCCGAGGCTTGCCGTCGCCCGCAGCTCGTGCGCGAGGAGCCTGCGCACGTTCACCGGTACGACCGTACGGACCGCCTCGCCCAGCGCCTCCCGCCGCCCCGCGCCCCGGCGGCGCCCCGCCGCGTACAGCCGCCGCAGGACCAGGGCCTCCAGTACGAGCACCGCCACGACCAGGACCTCGGCCCCGAGCACCACCGCGGGAGGTATCCGCACCCCGGCCAACAGGCAGGTCCCCAGGACCAGTTCGGCCGGCAGTACCGCCCCGGCCGCCATCCGAGCCACCCGTACGCTCATCGCGTCCTCCCCCTCATCAGCGCCTGCATCACCCGGCGCACCACCTCCGACTGGGCGGGCGCGAAGTCGGCCAGCAGCGCGTCGCCGAAGCCCTCGATGACCGGTCCGTCGGCGGGAATCGCGGCAAGCACCTCGTCCGGCACGGCCGCGACCAGCGCTTCGGCCAGCGGTTCGATCCGGGGGTCGTCGACGGGTGCCGTCTCCAGCTCGTCGAGGCGCTCGTACAGCGCGAGTACGGCCGGGTCGGCGGCCAGCGGAGTGAGCGCGGCGTAGATCCGCTCGCCCCCTCCCACCGTGTCCAGCAGCGCCAGATGCTCGCGGTCCTTCGCGGCGGACGGGGAGGCTGTGGGGGGAATGGTGCCCAGCAGCTCGGCGAGCAGGGGCGACACCGGCCCCTCGGCGGTCAGCGGCCCGTCCAGCAGCTGGGCGAGCCGGCGCCGCCGGTCCCGGATCCCGGCCTCCTGGCGGGCGAGATCGGCATCGATCTCGCCCAGCACCACCGCAAGCTCCCGCCCCTCGTCGTCGGCGAGCACGTCGCGCACCTCGTCCAGGCTCAGCCCGACCTCGGTCAGCCGTCTGATCCGGGCGAGCAGCACGGCGTCCCGGACGGTGTACGCGCGGTAGCCGTTGGCCCGGCGCGCGGGCTCGGGCAGCAGCCCGACGTGGTGGTAGTGCCGAATCGCCCGGGAGGTGACTCCGACGAGCTCGGCGATCTCTCCGATCCGCATGGGGCCAGTAGAAACCCTGACGCTGCGGCAAGGTCAAGCCGGTCGAGGCGAGGTCCGCCGACCGTCTACGATGTTGCTTACGGCAGACGAGCCGAGCGGGCGGCCGCGTCAAGATCCTTGGATCTTGCCGAGGAACGTCCGGGCTCCACAGGGCAGGGTGGTGGGTAACGCCCACCCGGGGTGACCCGCGGGACAGTGCCACAGAAAACAGACCGCCGGGGACCTCGGTCCTCGGTAAGGGTGAAACGGTGGTGTAAGAGACCACCAGCGCCTGGGGTGACCCAGGCGGCTAGGTAAACCCCACCCGGAGCAAGGTCAAGAGGGGCCGTCGCAAGACGGCCCTGCGCGGACGATCGAGGGCTGCCCGCCCGAGTCCGCGGGTAGACCGCACGAGGCCGGCGGCAACGCCGACCCTAGATGGATGGCCGCCTCCTGGCGGGCCGCGAGGCCCACCGGAGACAGAACCCGGCGTACAGCCCGACTCGTCTGCCACCCAGGGCCCTTGACCAGCGAAATTGCGGGTCAGGGGCCCTTTTTTCGTAGATCGACGGGCTTCGCCGGACCCCGGTCCATACCGGTTCGACCAGGACCGCGCGGCTACGTACGTAGCCATGAAAGCAGCCATGCCTGTGGGGCCGGAGACGGGCGTCGTGGGGAGTGCTCCTCGGCTGCATCGCTCGCCGGCCACCTCATGCCGGAAGGCAGGGCTGCCCCTTCACCTTTCGGGACCGGCCTGTCGGGTCATGCGTTCAGGAGCAGGTCTCAGACCCAGCGGGGCGGGAGTTCGGGGAACCCCCGGCCGATCGTCGAGAACTTGGCGTTCGGATCGGATTCGACGAATCCGGACCGGGCCGGCAGTTCGGTGTCCGCCACCACGACATGGATCCGTGGCGGGCGGCCGGAGGAGCCGGTCAGATACGGCTCCTCCAGGACGGCCGCGTCGTCGAAGCGCACCCATCGGGTGGTGCTCCCACCTGTCACCGGGTGAGCCCTCCCTCGGGAGATGACCTCCACGGCATCGGAGAACCGGAGTCCGGCACTCTCCATTGCCGTCCATCCCCGCATCGTCGACCAGAGCGTCACCGTCTCCATGAATTCCGCGAAGTCGGCGAACATGTCCAGATATTCGCCGCTCCACGAGACTCCGACCCTCCCGTCGCGACGCAGAACAATTGCGCAGGGAGCGTACTGGTTTTCCGCGATGCAGATGAACTCGTCCCCATCAGGGGACGACATCCAGCCGTTTCGGGAGACCGAGAGCAAGGTCCACCCGTAGTAGTTCCCTCCGCAGCAAGGAAGGGTGCTTCCCTCCCATTCCTCCATGAGTAGCTCGACCAGGTCTCCTGCCTCTGACAGGAATTCGATCGAGTCGACCTCAGGAAGCCTACGAGGGGCACGTACTTCCTCGTTCAGGAATCGGACGGACCCTGCTGTCAATCTCACGGGACGCTCCTTTCAGGGATGACGGATCAGTGGTCGACGTTCAGCAGGTAGGTGAAGAGAACCCTGCAGTTGGGGCACATCTCCCGAGGCACGCCATGACGATCCCATCCACACCCCTGGGACCCACCTCGGACGTCGACGGACTGCGTCCTGGATCCTCCGATCGGCAGACCACGACCCTCAAGATCGCACAGTGCGCCGATCTCCCCGCACTCTTGCCGTCGACGTCGATCGTGACCTTGACCAGGTGCTGAGGCCCTTGCTCTTAATCTCCGCGGAGACCGTCTCGATCCGGGTCTCCCCGGTCCTGGGGTCGGTGGCGACGACCTTGTCGCCGACCTCCACCTTCTCCATCGCCTTGGTGGAGCTTTCGGCCATCAGCACCTTCGTGCCGGGCACGAAGCTGTTGCAGCCACCGCCGTCGGCCTTGCCGGAGCCGCCACCACCGGCGTGTGCCGAGGAACGGATCAGGACGCCGGTGGACGAGCTGCGGTTTGAGAAGAGGGTGAACCAGCGCTGACTCCCATGCCGACTGAGGCACTATGGGCTCTTCTGCCTCAGGTGCGAACGGGTGAAGCGACGGAGGGTGCAAGACGTCATGCAGGCCAAAGAGACTCTGTTCGCCGACCTTGTACAGGGACGGGCTCAGCAGTTCCAGGTTCCGCTGTATCAGCGGACGTACTCCTGGACGGAGAAGCAGCTGGCGCAGTTGTGGGGTGACATCCTCGAACAGGCCGAACTGCTGGAGTCCGGTGGGACGGCGAGCACGCACTTCCTGGGTTCGGTCGTGCTCGCGCCCTCCCCGCAGAACGAAGCGACCTTTCCCCGCTGGCTTGTTGTCGACGGCCAGCAGCGATTGACCACGCTCTCCCTGGCGTTGGCCGCGATCCGTTATCACATCGCTGACACGCAGCCGGAAGAGGCGGAGCGCATCGATGAGGAATACCTCATCAACAAGCGCAAGCACGGCAGCGATTACTTCCGTCTGCTGCCGACCCAGGCCGACCGCGCACAGTACGCAGCACACATTCGGATGGCCCAGGAGGAGCAGAGTGCGGGGGACAGGGTCGCCGCCGCCTACCGCTTTTTCCGCCGCAAGCTTGTCGAGGCGCACGATCCGACAGCGTTCCAGAACGTGCTCCGCATCGAGCAGGCGATCACGTCCCGTCTCACGCTGGTGTCCGTGACCGCCGAGCGCGGCGACAACGTCCACCGCATCTTCGAGTCCCTCAACAACACGGGGTTGAAGCTCAGTCAGGCGGACCTGCTGCGGAACTACCTCTTCATGAGGCTGCCGACGCTCGGCGAGCAGGTGTACGAAACCTACTGGCTGCCCATGCAGGGCAGCCTGAGCAACAGTGAGCTGGAACAGCTCATGTGGCTGCAGCTGGTGCTCGACGGCGACGACCGGGTCCGCCGCCAGGATCTCTATGCCGCGCAGCAGCAGCGGTTCGAGCGCCCGGAGGTGAGCGAGGCCGACATCGAGGCGTACATCAGGGAACTCCACCGTCGCAGCGCCCACTTCCGCCGGATCGTCCGCCCTGAGAACGAACCCGATCCGCTGGTACGAGGTCATCTGACCCGGCTGCAGGACTGGCAGGCGGTGGTCGCCTACCCCGCGTTGATGCTGCTGTTCGACCGTCGGGAACGCGGAGAGTCGGACGCCGCGGAGACGGCACGGGCCATGGAGTACATCGAAAGCTTCCTCGTACGCCGGACGATCTGCCGGGTGCCGCCGAACAACTTGAACAGGATCTTCCAGGCCGTCCCCGCACAGTTCCCGCAGGGTGTCCCGGTCGCGGACGGCCTGCATCGGCTGCTCTCCGCGGAGAACCGCTTCTGGCCCGACGACGAGGAGCTGCGGACGAAGATTCGGGAGGCGCCTTTCTACCGGTACGGCCTCCCGCATCAGCGCAGGCGAGTGCTGCAGCGCCTTGAGGAGAGTTACGAGCACCCCGAGCCGGTGGACTTCGCCTCGGCGCAGCTCACCATCGAGCACGTCATGCCCCAGTCACCCGGACAGGAGTGGATGAGAGTGCTGGAGGAGGAGGCGGCTGACGGCGAGAGCGCGGAGGACCTGCACTCCCGGCTGATCCACTCCCTCGGGAACCTCACGCTGACCGCCGTGAACTCGGAGTTGTCCAACCATCCTTTCGAGAGGAAACAGGGACTGCTGCAGGGCAGCCACCTGGAGATGAACCGCCGTATCGCCGCCACCGACCGGTGGGGTGTGAAGGAGATCCTGGCCCGGGCCGACGATCTCGCCGAACGGGCGATCAGGTTGTGGCCCGCTCCGCTGCGCGGCGTCGGCCGCGCCGAGCGCAGCCGCGACTGGCATCTGGCCCACCAGGTGCTCGCCGCGCTTCCGCACGGCACCTGGACGTCGTACGGGGATCTCGCGGCGTTCATCGGTTCCGGGGCCCAGGCCGTGGGCAACCATCTTGCCGGTACCGCCGGCGTGGCTAACGCGTATCGGGTGCTCAATGCCGAGGGCAAGGTCGCCGACGGCTTTCGCTGGGCCTCCCAGGGGCAGGACCAAGGTGACGTCCGCGCGCTGCTGACGGCCGACGGCATCCACTTCACGATCACCGGGGCCGCCGATCCGGCTCAGCGGCTCACCAGTGATGACCTCGCCCTGCTCGTTGCTGACGCGGAGGGCGAGCCGGACGAGGCCGGGGAGATGGCACAACCCGTCCCCGGAGGCCAGGCCGCGCAGACCCGTGCCGCGCGGTTCCTCCGGCAGCTCGCGGCGGACGACAACGCGGCGACCGTGAGCGCGGTCAGTGAGGTGCTCGCGCGGTGGGAGGAACTCGGCGGCTGGGTCGGCTACGGCACCGGGAAGGTCACGACCAGCGCCTTCCTGATGCTGGGTGAAGCTGGCCTCCCTGGGCGAGGCGTCTGGCCGATGACCCTTTACCCGGGCGGAGGTCGGGGCGGTACGGCCGAAGTGGTCTTCCAGCACATGGCGACCCGGGAGCCGTTCACGGACCGTGCGCTGCGCGCCGAACTCCTCGCGCGGCTCAACGAGTTGGCGGGCGTCGACATCCCGGAGGGCAAGCTCGAACTGCGGCCCAACTTCCGCCTGGCGCACCTGGCGGAGAGCGGCAACCGCGAGCTGCTGATCGGGACGCTCACCTGGTTCCGGGATCGCTGGCAGGACCGGGACCCCGCCTGAGGCGCTGGGCGGGCGGGGGCTCCGTCCGGTGTGAGCGCCACGCGGCTCGCACCGGCCCTCGCTTACACTTCCGGTGCGTGTCCCGGGCGGCGGAGCGGACGTCCGGCCGGGGGCTAGGCAGCCGGGACCACACAAGGGGAGGCCCACAGCCCGTGGAGCCACTGAGGGACGACGACCCGCGGAGCATCGGCGGATACACCCTGGTGTGCCGGCTCGGCTCGGGCGGGATGGGCCAGGTCTATCTCGGTGAGTCGGCCGCCGGTTTCCAGGTCGCCGTCAAGGTCATCAAGGCGTCGGTGCTCGATGAGGACGGCAGGGCGCGTTTCCTGCTCGAAGTGGACAGCCTCAAGACGGTGTACGGGCCGTTCATCGCGTCCTTCGTCGCGGCGGACGCCCACGCGGACAGGCCTTGGCTGGCGGTCGAGTTCGTCGCCGGTCCCGACCTGCTGACGTACGTGAGCGGGCACGGGCCGCTGCCGCTCGTCGAGACCGCCAGCCTCGGCGCGCTGCTCGCCGAGGGGCTCGGCACGGTGCACGAGGCCGGACTGCTGCACCGTGACCTCAAGCCGCAGAACATCCTCCTGTCCTCCTACGGCCCCAAGGTGATCGACTTCGGTCTGGCCGTGCTCGCGGAGCGGCGCTCCACGCTGACAGCGACCGGCGTGGTCGTCGGCTCGGTCCTGTGCATGCCGCCCGAGCAGGCCCGGGGCGAGCACCAGCTCGACCACCCGGCCGACGTCTACGGTCTCGGCGCCGTCCTGCTGTACGCCGCCACCGGCCATTACCCCTACACCGGGCCCAGTTGGCAGGCGGTCGCGCTCAAGATCGAGGACCCGGCCACTCCGCCCGACCTGAGCGGCCTGCCGCCCGAACTCGTGCTGCTGGTCTCCGACATGCTCGCGCTCGATCCCGCAGCCCGGCCGACGCTGGACCAGGTCACCCAGCGGTTGGTGGCCGTCATCGCCGACCGCGGTCTGACAGCGGCCCGGGCCAAGCGCCGGCTGACCGACCGCGCTCCCGCAGTCGAGGTACCCGAGCCGCCGGCGACGGACGACCTCCCGGAGGGGTGGACCGGCTACACACCGACCGTCGTGGACGTGGCCGCGTGGGAGAACGACGAGACGCCCGACACCGAGGGCGATGCCGAACCGGGCGACGACCGGTCAGAGGCTCCGTCCGAGACCCCGCCCGCCGAGACTCCGGTGCCGTCGGCCGCTTCGGCGCCGGGTGGTGCCGCCTCCGCGCGCACCGGCGTCCGCCCCTCCGCCCCGGTGCGGATCGCCGAGCAGCTGAGGGCGGCCTACGCGCGGGAGGCGCGTTTCTGAACGGGACCGTCGCCGAACGGGTCCGGCAGGCCCGTCCCGCACATGACCTGGCATATCGGCACGGCCCTCGCGCGCCGCGTGAAACACTTGCGGCGCACTGATCGCGACGCGTTCTCCACATGCCCGACGGCACGCACAAGGCATGTGCATGCCGGGTGACACAGCCGATGACGGCGTGGCCGGCAGCGCGGCGGGCGGTACCAGGCAGGGCGTACGGCATGACGACGGCAGGGACGATGGAGGGGCCACCGGTGGCACAGCAGGGGGAAACCCGGTATCCGCCCGGCGCGCAGATCCTCGTACGGGACGAGGAATGGCTGGTCAGGACCGCTGTCCGGGCCGGACATCCGGACGACGGTGACCAGATCGAGGCGATCGGCGTCTCGGAGTTCGTCCGGGACGAGGAGGCCGTCTTCTTCACCGGGATCGACAAGGTCGAACTTCTGGAGCCGGAGAAGACGTTTCTGGTGCCCGACACCTCCTCCTACTTCCGCCGGGGCCGGCTGTTCCTCGAAGCGGTTCTGCGCAAGACGCCGCTGCCGCAGTCCGAGCGCGGTCTCGCCCTGACCGACCGTTTCCTCCTGGACCCGCTTCCCTATCAGCAGCGCCCGGCGGAACTCGCCCTCTCGATGCGCAATCTCCGTCCGCGCATCCTGATCGCCGACGTCGTCGGCCTGGGCAAGACGCTGGAGATCGGGCTGACCCTCGCCGAGCTGATCCGGCGCGGCCGGGGCGAGCGCATCCTGGTGGTCACCCCGCAGAGCGTCCTGGAGCAGTTCCAGCACGAGCTGTGGACCCGTTTCTCGATTCCGCTGGTGCGGCTCGACTCCCTGGGCATCCAGCGCATCCAGCGGGAGATCCCCGCCGGCCGTAACCCCTTCACGCACTACAAGCGCGTCATCATCTCCGTCGACACGCTGAAGAACATCGGCCAGTACCGGCACCATCTGGAGCGTATCCAGTGGGACGCGGTCGTCATCGACGAGTCGCACAACCTGATCAACCAGGGCAGTCAGCGCCGCGCCCTCGCCGAGACCCTCGCCCCGCGCACGGACGCCCTGCTGCTGGCCAGCGCCACCCCGCACAACGGTGACAAGCGGTCCTTCGCCGATCTCATCACCCTCCTCGACCCGGCGGCGATCGCCGACCCGGACCACTACGACCCGGCCGCCGACCTCGGCCATCTCTTCATCCGCCGTACGAAGATCAGCCCCGAGGTCCGCAACGGCATCGGCACGGAGTGGGCGGACCGGGGCCCCACCAGGTCCCTGCACTGTGCCGCCACCGAGGCCGAGGAGAAGATCTTCGCGGAGCTGACCGAGCACTGGCTGCCCGCGCCGTCCGGCAGCACCGAGTTCGGCACGGCGGACCAGGACCCGGGCGGCTCGGTGAGCACCGACCCGCTGTTCGCGTACAACGTCCTGAAGACGTTCCTGTCGTCCCATGTCGCTCTCGCTGAGACGGTCACCCGCCGTATCACCGCACTGGAGGAGCGGGTGCGCAAGGCTGGTGAGAAGGGCCTGCGCCCGGACCTGGCGATCGGCCCGGAACAGGCCGCCCTGGCCCGCCTGCGCGCCCTCACCGCTTCCATGGGCGACGGCACGGCGCAGGGCGACTCCGCCAAACTGGACGCGCTGGTCGAGCAGTTGAGGGAGATCGGGGTGGGCCCGCGCAGCGCCACCCGCGTCGTCGTCTTCTCCGAGCGGGTGCCCACCCTCAAGTGGCTGGCGAAGGTGGTGCCCGCCCGGCTCGGCTTCAAGGCCGACAAGGACGGCGCGGTGAAGGCCGTGCGGGTTATGCACGGCGGCCTGAGCGAGGAGGAGCAGCGGCTGTGCCGGGAGGCGTTCGGCCTCGCGGGTGACCCGGTGCGGCTGCTGTTCACCGGCGACGTTGCCTCGGAGGGCGTCAACCTGCACCGCCAGTGCCACCAGCTCATCCACTACGACATCCCGTGGTCCCTGATCCGCATCGAGCAGCGCAACGGCCGTATCGACCGGTACGGGCAGCAGCACCAGCCGCAGTTCCGGGCGCTGATCCTCACCTCCGCCCGGCCCGGCGCGAAGGACGACCGGACGGTCGCCGAGAAGCTCCTCGCGCGCGAGGAGGAGGCCCACAAGCTGAACGGTACGGCGGAGGCGGAGACCGGCTACTACCGGGCCGATGAGGAGGAACGGCGCCTGATCCGCGAGCTGGTCGAGGGCGGCACCGTCGAGGACTTCCTCGCCTCCGCGCCCGCCGCCGACGACACCGACCTCGCCGGGCTCTTCGGGCAGGTCGACACCATCACCGAGGAGGAGCTCCCGCCGCGCGCCGAGGTTCCCTCGCTGTTCGGCGGGGACACGGCGGCGTTCGTGAACACCGCGTTCGCGGAGCTGTACGCGGACCGGGCGGAGGACGCCATCGGCCTCTCGTACGCCGAGGACGCGAAGCGGCGCCCTTCCTTCTCCCTCTCCCCGGACATGGCGCCCGACCTGCTGCGCCGCCTCAAGGCGCTCCCGCCGTCCTACCTCAAGGAGCAGGGCGTCGCCGAGCGCATGATCCTCACCTTCGACCGGGAGCTGGCGCAGGACAAGCTGACGGAGGCCCGCGAGGCCACGGACTCCATGTGGCCCACGGTCTCCCACCTGAGCGACATCCACCCGGTGGTGGAGTGGCTCACCGACAAGGTCCTGGTGCAGTTCGGGCGGCAGGAGGCCCCGGTCATCACCTCGCCCCATGTCACCCACCCCACCTTCCTCATCCAGGGCATCTACTCCAACGCCCTCGGCCGCCCCACCGTCGTGCGCTGGATGGCCGTCAGCTCCGAACCCGGCGCCCCCGTCGAGCCGATGACCGACGCCCTGGCAGCGGCCCGGGTGGGTCCCGCTCTCGCCCGTACCGGCGGCCCCCGCGATCTCGCCCACCTCCAGTCGCTGGTCCCGGCGGCGGTGGCCGCGGCCCGTGACCACCTGGAGAAGTACAAGGCCGAGTGGGCGGAGCAGATCAGCGGCCCGCTCACCGAGTACCGCGACCGGCTGAAGGAGTGGCGTCAGGAGTCCCTGCCCGGCGCGAGTGCCCGGCGGGAGCGGCAGATCGAGGAGACCGCCGACGAACAGGCGCATCTGCTGGAGCAGTTGAACACCACGGGCCTGCCGCTGCTGCGGGTCCTGGCGGTCCTGGACAAGCCGGCGCCCGACGGCGCGCTGTCCGGGGCACCCGGTGCGAAGAGTGCGGAGAGGGAGAACTGACGTGACGTACGACTCGCTGGTCAACCACGGCGACTACCTCTCGGCGCACTACCTCGCCGAGGTCCTGCCGAAGGACCTGAAGGCCAAGGACGGTCTCCTCGCGCGCTGGGCGACGGCCGAGGACGACGCACGGCGCGCCCACTCCGCCGCCGTGGCCGCGGCGAAGGCGGCGGGCGCCGACCCGGCCACCGTCCCGCCCCGCGCCCGCACGCCTCGGGAGGGCCTGCGTGCCCTGCACGGCCCCTACTTCGCGGGCCGCGCCGACTTCGCGCAGGACGCCGCCGCCCTCGCCGAACCGGACGCGCCCGTCCCCGCCGACTGGCCCAAGCGCCTCACAGACCTCCACCTGGCCACTCTCCGCGCCCTCGGCTACGGCGACGCCCACGAGCAGACCGTCACCGTCCACCGCGCCGGACACGAGTACAGCGTCCAGGCCGCACACGCCGAGCCGGGCCTCATCGCGGTCTCCTGCGGCTGGACCGCCGAACCCGACGCCGCCCTCGACCCGGACGGCGCGGGCCGCCTGCTGCACCCGGTGGCACTGGAGGCGTCCGGCCGCCTCACCGATGCCAAAGCGGTCACCGACTTCCTCTTCGAGGGCGAGGAGCCGCCGCGTTACGTCCTTCTCCTCGCCGGTGGTGTCATCGTCCTCGCGGACCGCCTCGCGTGGCACGAGGGCCGCTATCTCGCCGCCGACCTCGACGCCGCGCTCAACCGCCGCGACGACCGCAACGGAGGCGAACTCGACACCCTGGCCGCCCTTTTCGGCGCGGACTCGCTGCGCGTGCCCGAGGAGGGCGGCGCCGCGCCGCTCGCCGGGTTCGTCGACAAGTCCGGCAAGCACGCCGTCGGCGTCTCCACCGAACTGCGCGAGGGCCTGCGGCTGTCCGTCGAGTGGATCGCCAACGAGGTCCTGGCCCGCCTCCGCTCGCCCGAGAACGGCGTCTCCCCGCAGCAGCTCGACGACCCGGCGCGTCTCGCCAAGGAACTCAGCCGTGAGTCGCTGCGCTACCTCTACCGCATCCTGTTCCTGCTGTACGCGGAGGCCCAGCCCGCGCTCGGCATCCTGCCCGCCGACTATCCGGAGTACGCGCGCGGCTACGGCCTCCAACGCCTGGGCGACCTCGTCGTACGCGACCTGGTCGGGGAGCGCTCCCGCCGGGGCTTCCACCTGTACGAGTCCCTCGACCTCCTCTTCCGGAAGGTGGAGGAGGGCCATCGGGAGTACGGCAGCGAGCCCGAGGACCTGATCGCCGACGAGGCCGACCGGGCCGCCACGAAGGCGGAGCAGGACGCCGCCGCACAGCTCGCCGCCGGAGCCATCACCCAGGCCGAGTACACCGACCGGATCCGCGAGGCTGACCGCGCCCGCCGTGCCGCCGCCCGCAGCGCCGACGTGGGCCTGCGCTTCGAGCCGCTGAAGTCGGAACTGTTCCAGAAGGACGCCGTACGCCTCATCTCGTCGGGCCTCATTGAGAACCCCTCCTACGAGGGCGAAGACGAGGGTGAGAGCGGGGGCCCGAAGCGCGGCGAGTTCCTGGACACGCGGCTGCGCAACGAGACCCTGCACAAGGTGCTGCGCCGCCTGATGCTCACCAAGGGCAAGGGGCGCGAGCGCGGCGGCTTCATCTCGTATGCTCAGCTTGGCATCAACCAACTGGGCGCCGTCTACGAGGGGTTGATGTCGTACTCCGGCTTCATCGCCGAGGAGGACTTGTACGAGGTCGCCAAGGGCGGGGACGCATCCGGCGGCAGCTGGATGATCCCCGCGTCACGGGTCCAGGACTATCCGGAGTCGGTGTTCGTCGAGCGCGCCCACGAGGAGACCGGCCGGCCGGTCCGTGTGGTCCATCCGAAGGGCTCGTTCGTCTACCGCCTGGCGGGCCGCGACCGTCAGACCTCGGCCTCGTACTACACCCCGAAGTCCCTGACCGAGGTCACGGTCGAACTGGCCCTCAAGCACCGCCTGGACCAGGACGGCACCACCACCCCGGCGCGCGAGCTCCTGGAGTGGAAGATCTGCGAGCCGGCGCTCGGCTCGGGCGCGTTCCTCAACGAGGCGATCGACCAGGTGGCGGCGGAGTACCTGCGGCGCCGCGAGACGGAGCTGGCGCCCCGCCGCGTCGACGCCGAGCAGCGTCAGATCGAACTTCAGAAGATCAAGGCGTACATCGCCCTGCACAACGCGTACGGCGTCGACCTGAACGCCACCGCCGTGGAGCTGGCAGAGGTGTCTCTCTGGCTCAACTCCATGCACCCCGGCATGCGGGCCCCCTGGTTCGGCCTGCACCTGCGGCGCGGCAACTCGCTGATCGGCGCGGGCCGGAAGGTGTACGCGGCGGATGCGCTGCCGCACGGCGACTGGCTGTCCAAGAAGTCGCCGCTGCCGCCGACCGAACTCCCCTTCCGCGCGGGCGCGTTGCCCGAGGGCTCCGTCCATCACTTCCTCCTCCCGGCGATCGGCTGGGGCGCGGTCGCAGGCGAGGCGGAGGCGAAGAAGCTCGCGGAGGAGCAGGCGGCGGCGTTGGGGCGGTGGCGCCGGGGTGTCCAGCGGGCGCCGAAGGGGCCGAACCCGTTCCCCGAGACGGCCACGAAGAAGGTCAAGGATCCGCAGACCGGGAAGCGGATCACGAGACCGGAGACGGAACAGGAGCGGCGGGAGCGGCGCGCGAAATGGGCCAAGTCCGCGGAGACCACCGAGCTGTGGCGTCTCCAACGCGTCGCCCGCCGGGCCGAGTTCCTCTGGAGCCTGGTCGCCAAGCGCCTCGAACTGTCGGAGCGGAAGGTGTCCCGACGCATCGACGTCTGGGGCGCCGACTGGCTCGAACCTTCCGCCGAGGCGACCGACAAGCAGAAGGTCCTCGACGACCTGACGGCGCTCGGCACACCGTACTGGCGGCTGAAGACCGTCATGGACGCTTGGTGCGCGCTCTGGTTCTGGCCGCTGGACAAGGTGGCCGACCTGGACGGTACGAGTCCGGACTATGCGGTGGGCGGGGGCGTCGTCCGCGAGGAGGAAGTGGCGGCGTTGCTGGCCGGGGCGGCGTCGGCCGCTCCCGTAGAGGCCCCGGTGCCGACCGGGCCCGCACCGGGGGACCTCGCCTGGCAGGCGGCGGGGCTGTTCGATGATCCGGACGGTGAGCAGGGGGAGTTGGGTGAGGCGAACGCCCTTGCCGCCGATGGTGAGAAGGGTCTGAAGAGCCGTACCCGCCGGGCCGGTGAGAAGGGCGGGCGTGAGGCGCAGATCGGGGCGGACAGGTGGCGTGAGGTCATCCCGCTGCAGACGTTCGCCGGCTGGCTGGACTTCCTGGAGGCGACGCTCGGCACGAACGACGCGGACGGTTCCTTCCTGGACGGCCTGGACGAACTCCCCGTGGACGAGGCGCTGCCCATCCTGGAGGACTTCGAGCGCGACATGGACGGCGCGCTGGGCATGGACCGCGCGTTCAACCTCCGGTCGCGGTTCCCTTGGCTCCACGTGGTGGAGGACATCGCGGGCACGACCGAGAAGGACATAAAGGCGGAGGACGGGCACGGGTTCTTTCACTGGGAGCTGCACTTCGCGCATGTTTTCCGGGGGCCTGGTGGGGGGTTTGACCTTCAGGTGGGGAATCCGCCGTGGGTCAGGCCGGACTGGGACGAAGCTCTGGTACTTGCCGAGATCGAACCGTGGTTCAAGCTAGCGGACAAGCCGTCCGCCGAGCAGTGGCGGCAGCACAAGGATGAGGCGCTTGCCGACGGGGGGCGACTGGACTCGTATTTCGGCGAGCTAGCCGCGACAGTCGGAATGGCTACTTTCCTTAGCGATCCGACGACGTATTCGTTGATTGCAGGGACCAGGCCGGACCTCTATCGAGCATTCATGTGTCAGGTGTGGCGGCATTTCGGGGCAGGTGGCACAGCCGGGTTGGTCCATCCGGATACACACTTCGGTGGAGTGAAGGAAGGTCGGCTTCGAGAGGCTGCCTACCAACACCTACGTGCACATGGGCATTTCTCCAACCGGCGTGGCGTCTTCTCAGAGATTCACGCAAACACTGAGTTCGGAGTGCAGATCTATGGCGAGGTTCAATCGCCTAGGTTCACCCATCTCAGCTGGCTGTTCGACCCTTCGACGTTGCGGGATTCGCTCGATCACGACGGCTACGGCGAGTTGCCAGGTATCAAATCTGAGGGCAAGTGGGAGTTGCGTCCCCATCGAGCGCGACTGGTCGAGGTGGATTCGGAACTACTTACGCAATGGCATCAGTTGTCAGGCGAGACGGCGATTCCGGCCAGTCAAGCAGCTCTGCTCTATCCCGTGACGGTGGATGAGCAGGGTGCTATCGGTGCACTGTCAGCGGTGCGGAATAGGCTGGGTGAGCACGAACCAAGGATTACGATCGGTATGCTCGAGAACCTAGCCACGAAGAAAATGGGGCTCTATCGCTGGGACACGACCGCACCTAGTTCATTCGGCGAAGTAATCCTCCAAGGGCCGCACCTTGGCGTAGCGACGCCCTTCAATAAGCAACCTAATATCCCCTGCCGGACTAACCGTGACTGGGGGAGTTGGGACCTCGCGAAGCTGCCCGCTCAGGCGGTACCGCGTACGAACTACGTTCCCAGCGGTGAGCTTGAGCGCTATCGAGGAGTTCAGGACCGATGGCTTGATTATGCGAGGCTGGGCTCTGACTGGCAGCCGTCAGTCGAGGAGTGGACGAGCCGAATCGACGTGTTGACTGAGGAGGAACTAAAACTCTCCGAGAGTGAACAACGTGAGATCCTGCATGGTCGGTTGTGGCTCTTCCGGCCATATACGGGTTTCTTCCGGCTGGCGTGGCGTCGAATGATCCCCTTTGATACTGAGAGGAGTCTCTTCGCTGCCCTGATTCCACCCGGTCCTGTGCACGTCGATGCTGTGAACTCCATGGCGTTGAGGGACAGCCGCGTCACTGCTCTCAACGGCGGCTTCTGGGCTGCGCTACCCATTGATTACCTGCTCCGAATTACCGGCCGTTCGGATCTTAGGGTCGCGGAAGCCCATAAAATGCCGTACGCGGACCCATCCCATCCTCTTAGTGGTCCCCTCCTTCTTCGTACTCTCCGTCTCAACTGTCTCACTGAGGCATATGCTCCGCTCTGGGCCGAGCTGTACGACATGACTTGGCCTGGCTATGAAGAATGGGCTGTGAAGTGGCCTAGGATGGCGCCGCTTGCCGCCCACCTCAAGTCGGCTTGGGGTTATGTCACTCCACTCCGTACCGAGTACGAGCGACGCGCTGCGCTCGTTGAGATTGATGCCCTGGTAGGGGTGTGGCTCGGAGTGACGGCAGATCAACTGGTAGCGCTCTATAAGGCCCGTTATCCCATCCTCGGCGACTATGAGGCCGAGATGTGGTTCGATGCCAACGGCCACAAGATCGCGCGGAATCACCATACTTATGGCCATGGCCAGACCAAAGAGCACTATGACCACTTCCTTGCCCACCAGAACGGCGAACGCTCCACGCCCCCCGAGGGCTACACCGCCCCCTTCTACAAGGCCAACCGTGAAGAGGAGATGCGGGCAGCGCACGCCTACTTCTCGGAGCGGCTCCGGCAGGCGGTCGAGAAGGGGGAGCAGAACCCCAACTCATAAGCAAAAACGCTCCGTTCTGGGTGGGTCCGGAGCGGGGCGCCTCTGCCTAAGGAGGGTTCAGGCCTGGGCCGCGTACGGGAGGAAGCAGGCCCAAGTCACCGAGGTGAGGGTGAGTTGTGGGCCCGTAGGCACCTTGGAGTCCCGGACGTGGACGGTGTCGGGGCAGGAGGCCACCTCGACGCAGGCATCCTCGAAGTCGCTGCTGTGGCTGGACTTGCGCCAGGACAGCGCCACCTCGATGCAGTCTCCGTCTCCACTGCTGCTGTAACTGCTTTTGAACCAGGCCAGTTCGGTCGTACTCATAGTGCTCCTCGCATCCGCTGCAACAGGCCCACGGAGTCATCGAGGGAGAGAGCCTGTGAGCGCATCCTGGCATATCGCATCTGGAGAACACTGATCTCTTTCGGGTCGGAGACGAACAGACCTCCACGCTGACCCTCGTTGTAGGCAAACCATCAGTTCTCGGGGGTTTCCAACAGCTGCATTGGCCCAGCCAGGCCAGCGTGCGCTTCCCGAACCAGCGGCATCACCTGAACCTCAACATTCCGCAGCTCAGCAAGCCCCAGCACATGCTCGATGAGCCCCCGAGTCACCTCCACCCCGCCCGTCCGCCGCAAGAACAAGTGCTCCTCCAGGATGAAGCTGAACGCCGTGTTCGGCCGCTCCCGCAGCAACCGCTGCCGCTCGGCCCGTGCCACCCACTGGGCCTCGATCTGGTCGTCACCCAGTGGCGGAAGCTGCTCCATGAACAGCGTGCGCGCATACGCCTCCGTCTGCAACAGGCCCGGAACCAGACGACACTCGTACGTATTCAGACTCAGCGCCTCCGCCTCCAGCCGCGCCCACTGCCGGAACCAACTCGCCAACCCCGGCTGCCGCGACAGACGCCGTGCCGCAGCCCGCAGAAAGCCGAACGCGTCCAGGACCTCCTCCGCCCGCTCCACGAAATCCGCAGGCGGAAAGCGACGGCCCTGCTCGATGGACGCCACTGTCGGCAGCGAGTAGCGGACACTGGGTGCGAACTCCTCCTGGGTCAGACCCGCCCGTTTACGGAATCCCTTGACGACCTCGCCGAACGTTCTGAGACTGTCCGATGCCTCCGGCTCGCCGCCACCCGCCAGGGCACCCGTCCCACCCGTACCGTCTGCCATGCCAGGACACCTCCCGCACGCCCGCCTCGTCGCTCACGCCCAACTGGGACATAGTCACGCTCGGTTACCCATACTGTCCACTCTCCGTACCCGTACGCTGACGCGGCGTACGAGTCGCTGACCTGGTGAACAGGGCTTTGACCACGCCAGATTGGGGCCATGAGGCCCATCTCCACTCTCCAAAGCCCCGTTACCGTACGTGTGTTCGCCCAACGTTTCAGCTCCACCCCGCTGGGCGCCCGCCTCGCCCGCCATCTCGCCGTGCACCGGCTGCACGACTGGGGCATCCCGTACGGCTCGGGCACCTCCGACACCGCCGCCCTCCTCGTCGCCGAACTTGCCAGCAACGCCGGTGCGCCATGAGGCGCTCTGTTGTATCCCCGGTTCAACCGGGAGGAACTGAAAGGGAGGTTTCTGGGTCCGAT
>NZ_JANAVP010000019.1 GCF_024213665.1 Streptomyces sp. A3M-1-3 | reverse complement strand
CGACCGACGACAACGCGGCGAGGCGCGGCCCGCCGCGGAGCGGCTGATGTCACTGCGGGCACGCGAGCCCGGCATGACCGGCCGGACAGGTCCTAGAGCCGCTCGATCGCGACCATGGCCGCGTCGTCGCCGAGGAATCCGCCGACGTGGGCCAGCAGGTCCGTACAGAGGTGCCCGAGGAGCGTGTCGGCGCCCTGGTCGGGCCAGGACGTCAGCCGTTCGCCCAGCGGGTAGAAGGTGCCGGACCTGTCGCGGGCTTCGATGACCCCGTCCGTGTACAGCAGTACGACGTCACCCGGCGCGAACGCGAACGTCTCCACGGCGAAGGCGGACTCGGCGAACGAGGTCAGTCCCAGCGGAGGAGCGGGCCGGCGCACTTCGAGCGCTGTCGCCCGGCCGCCGCGCAGCAGCAGCGGCGGCGGATGCCCGCAACTGATCAGGTGGAGAACCGATTCGGTATCGGGGACGTCGAGCACGGCCGCCGTGATGAACGATTCCCCCCGGTCCTCGCTCTCCTCGCCGTCGGCCGCCGGATCGTCCAGGTCCGAGGAGACGGTCCCCTCGAGGTAGGTCATGAGTGCGGGCAGATCGGCCTGCCGGTGCGCGGCCCCCCGGAACGCGCCCAGCAGAAGGGCGGCGTCGCCGATGGCCTCCAGGCCCTTGCCCCGGACATCACCGATGATCAGCCGGGTCCCGCTGGCCGTGCGCGTCGCGGCGTACAGGTCGCCGCCGATCTGCGCCTCGGCCTCGGCGGCCAGGTATACGGAGGCGATGCGCAGGGGACCGATTCGGTGGGGAATGGGCCGCAGCACCACCCGTTGTGCGGCCTCTGCCACCGAGCGCAGCCGCGTCAGCTCCCTCTCGTGCCGCTCCCGCAGGTGGGCGAAGAAGGTCACGAACAGCGAGATCAGGATCAGCGCGATGATCTGGAAGCTGTGGTTCAGGTCGGTCAGGCTCGTGCGCACCATGGCGACCACCGCCTGGGCGAGCACGGCAAGCGCGCCGATGAACGCCGTCATCCGGGGGCCCGCGAACGACGCCGTGACGGCAGGGGCGGCGACCAGGAACGGGCCCAGGTGGACTTCGGGCGGAGCCAGGATGTCGACGACGGTGACGATCACGATCAGGGCGATGGGCACCGCCACCAGCGCGTGGCTCGGCTCCCACGACCAGCGGTGATCCCGGTGGTACCGCCGGAGATCCATGACTCCTGGATACACCACAGCGGCCCTCCGTGCCCCTGGTACGGCAACCGGGTGACTTCCGGGAACCGATCGGGCCGGACACGCGTTGCCACCTTGGGCAAAGAAACTGTCAAGGGGCGCGGCCCGCGCCGGATTGAGCAGGGATTTTCATGGGTGTCAGCCTCTCCAAGGGCGGCAACGTCTCGCTCACCAAGGAGGCCCCCGGCCTGACCGCGGTCACCGTGGGCCTGGGCTGGGACGTACGCAGCACGACCGGCACCGATTTCGACCTGGATGCCAGTGCGCTGCTGGTGGACGCGAACGGCAAGGTGGTGTCCGACCAGCACTTCGTCTTCTTCAACAACCTCAAGAGCCCGGAGGGCTCGGTCGAGCACACCGGCGACAACCTCACCGGTGAGGGCGAGGGCGACGACGAGCAGATCAAGGTGAACCTCGCGACAGTCCCCGCCGGGGTCGACAAGATCGTCTTCCCGGTCTCGATCCACGAGGGTGAGAGCCGCAGTCAGAGCTTCGGCCAGGTCCGCAACGCGTTCATCCGCGTGATGAACCAGGCCGACAGCAACGAGCTCGCACGGTACGACCTGAGCGAGGACGCCTCGACCGAGACCGCGATGGTCTTCGGCGAGCTCTACCGCAACGCCGCTGAGTGGAAGTTCCGCGCGGTCGGCCAGGGCTACGCGTCGGGCCTGCGCGGCATCGCGCAGGACTTCGGCGTGAACATCTGATTCCGGGTGTGAGGGGCTGCTGTCCGGCTTGCCGGACGGCAGCCCACCGGTTCGCCGGTGCCACAACTCCCCCTCGATTTGGGCCTTGAGGTGATCGTCAATACGATCCGGCGATGATCACAAGAAAACGGCGGGCGGCCAGGGCCTGGGTCCTGCTCGCCGCCCTGGCCACCGGAATGCTCCCGGTAGGCGCCGCAGCTGACGAACCCTCACCGAAGCAAGCCCCCAAGGTCGAGCTGGTGCTCGACGTGAGCGGCTCCATGCGGGCCCGGGACATGGACGGCCAGAGCCGGATGTCCGCTGCGAAGCAGGCGTTCAACGAAGTGCTGGACGCGGTGCCCGAGGAGGTGCAGCTCGGCATACGCACGCTGGGCGCCAACTACCGCGGCGACAACCGGCAGCAGGGCTGCAAGGACACCGAGCAGCTCTACCCGGTCGGCCCGCTCGACCGGACCGAGGCGAAGACCGCCGTGGCCACGCTGGCACCCACCGGCTGGACACCGATCGGGCCCGCTCTGCTGAAGGCGGCCGACGACCTCGAAGGCGGCGACGCGACCCGGCGGATCGTGCTCATCACCGACGGCGAGGACACCTGCGCCCCGCTCGACCCGTGCGAGGTGGCACGCGAGATCGCCGCCAAGGGCATCCACCTCGTCATCGACACCCTCGGACTGGTCCCGGACGCCAAGACCCGCAGCCAGCTGAGCTGTATCGCGGAGGCGACCGGCGGCACGTACACCTCGGTGCAGCACACCGACGAACTCTCGGGCCGGGTCAAGCAGTTGGTCGACCGCTCCGCGGACCCGGTGGCCGTCCCCGTGGCGACCGAGGGCGGGGCCGAGTGCGCCAAGGCGCCCCGGCTGGAGGCCGGTCTGTACACCGACCGGGCGAAGTTCGCCGAGCACCGCTGGTACCGGGTGGACGTACTGCCGGGCCAGGAGCTGCGCGCCTCGGTCAGCGTCGCCGCCGACCGGGCGGTGAACCCCGACTACGGCGTACTGCTGCGTGCGGTGACCGTGCACGGCCGGGAAATCGTCCGCGGGTCGGAGGCGGGCACCGGGCGTACGGACGTGATCTCGTCCGGTCTGCGCTATCCGAAGGCCCCGCGGGACGATGTCGACAAGGACGCCGAACCGGCCGCGGAGACCGTCTGCCTCCAGGTCAGCAACTCCTTCTCCGCGCCCCCCACGGTGAAGACCACTCCGGGCCTGCCCGTCGAGCTCTCCGTCGACCTGGTGGACTCGCCCGACGAGCCGTCCGACGTGGCCGTATTCGGCCTCGGCCGCGGCTGGTGGCTGCTCGGTGCCCTGATCCTCACCGGCTTTGCGGCCGGACTGCTGTGGGGCTGGGTCTCCCGCTGGCGCGTCGCTGTCTGGAGGACCAACTGATGCGTAGGACACGGATGACACGGGTACTGACCGGCGCCCTGCTGGCTGCAGCGGCGCTGGTGGGCACTGCCGGCCCGGCGCTGGCGGACGACCCGTCCGCGAGCGCGTCCCCGACCGGCGAGGACGCCGCCGCGCCGACCGAGGCGGGCACCGCCTTCCGCGACGCGACGGCGATCGAGCAGGGCCGGCGTGCCACGGCCGCCGCGTCCACCGGCGACTACCTGTACTGGGTGTTCCCGGCCGACGCCGGCGAACGGCCCACCGTCAAGGCGAAGCTGACGCTGCCCGAGTCCGCCACCCGGCGTGGGGCGTCCACCTGGCAGCTCGATGTGTACGACGGACTGCGCCGCCGCCAGGCCTGTACGTACGGCATGCAGACCAGGACCGCACCGGCGGACGCTGCCTCGGTGGAGCTGTCCTGCACCTTGCTTACGGTGCGGGCCTGGGCCGAGCCGTGGGCCAACGATCCACTGCCGGGCAGCTACTACATCCGGCTGACGGTCCTCGACGCGCCGGAGGAGGACCTCGGTCTGCCGGTAAGGGCCGAGGTGGAGGCGACGACGGCCGACGCGGGCGGCGCTCACGCCGTCGACGGCAGGCTCTCGGCTCCTCTGGTGCAGGGGGCCGCCGCCCGCACGGCCGGGGCCGGTGGGCCGGCGGACGGCTGGGCCTCCGGCTGGTGGACGGACCGCTGGATCTGGACCGCGGCCGGGGGCGTACTCGCAGCGCTCGCGGGTGTGGCCGGCTACTGCCTGACCCGCGGCTCCGGACGGCCGTCGCGGGTGCCGCCCGCCGCCTGACCGAGCCGCCGCCTCACCACCCGGCCGCCGTCCGGGTTCACTTCTCGGGCGGCGGCCGGGTGGACTCCGAGTGGAGGGTCCAGGCCGGCAGGACGAACCAGCACAGCACGAACCACACCACCATGCCGGCGACCAGCCACAGGGCCCAGGTGTCGTGCAGTGCCACGCGCAGGATGAGCAGCAGGGCGGACGCCATCGTGCAGAGCAGCAGGATCAGTCCGAGGACGGTCAGGCGCGAGGCCCACTCGACCGTCTGCGGTTTGATGCGGCGTCCGGTGACCAGGCGGTGGAACGACACCGGGCCGATCAGGGCGCCGGTCGTCGCCGCGCCCAGTACCACCGTGACCGCGTAGATGTTCCGGTCCGTCGTGCTCAGGTCCACGAAGCGCGGCTGGAACACCACGGTGAGCAGGAAGCCGAAGAGGACCTGCACGCCGGTCTGCGCGACCCGCAGCTCCTGAAGGAGTTCTGCCCACCTTCGGTCCGCGCGCTCCTCTTCCGTCTCGTCGCGGCCATGGGCCTGAACGCTCTTCCCGGCCGCACCTCTCCCCTCCGCCATCCCGACCGCCTCTCCTCGTACGGTGCCTCGGATCCATCGTCCTCACAGCTCGACCGCATCGGCCGGCCGGATCTCCGCGTCGGGGAGGACCAGTCCCACGAGATCGGCGTGCGGCCCCGCCGGCGCCGTTCCGGAGGAATCCCTCCGTAATGGGAGCGCCCTTCACCGAGGCCCATGCACGGCTACCGGCTCGCGAGCCGCAGTTCGACTTCCTTCTCCTGGTCACCGGCGGCCATACCCTCGTCCTCCACGGCGAACGCGGCTGCCAGTACGTCCCTCAGCCGGTCCACCGCCCAGTAACCGCCCTGGACGGCGGCCATGACGGGGGCCGTCAGATGCATCGGTTCCGCTTCGGCGCGCAGCTCCGCGACGTCGATCGTCGAGGTCCACACGGTCGGCCGTCCTCCGGCCGCGTCATGCGGTACGTCGTCGTCGGTGCGGTCGGAGGCGAAGGAGCGCCCCAGCACCCGGAACACGGCGTGGGCGTCGTGGGCCGAGCAACCGCTGAGTTCCACCACGACCTGGGTCGCGGGCTGCTGTGTGCTGTCCACCGTGGGTCCTCCCTCTGGCGATCACCGGTCTCGCGCCGCCCGCCGGAGGGCCGCGGTTCCAGGCTCACCCCGCGGCCCCGCCTGTGCGACCGGAAGGTCGGCGATCGAGTACCCGCCGAGCCGCCCGGAAACCAGTGGTCGCCTGCTGTGTGCGTCCGACAGCGGGGGGTACCCGAAACGACATGACCGTTGAGAAAACGAGTGTCCTGGTCCTGGACTCTGCCGAGCCCGAACCGCTCGCCCTTCTCAGTCATCACCGTGTATCCGATTTGCACCAATGGGACACGAATTGCCGATCTCCGCGCCACGAAACATGAGGCGTCGGATCGCGGGGTACTCGGGGTGCATGAACACTCCGAACAGACTCCAGGACCTGGCTCCCGACGTCGTCCTCGCGGCCAGGGACCATGTGATCGGCATCGCGCCGTTCGTCGTGGGGCTGTGTGTGGTGGCTTTCCTCATCGGCGCCTTCTGGTGGGGCAAGAAGCGCCGGGCCCAGGAGCCGCCGGTGCCCCGGCCCGAAGATCAGCCGCGCCAGCCGGACCACAGGGCTCATATCGACGAGTACGGCAATCATTCGACCGCCGATTTCCCGACCGGCGGCGACCGGCTGATGCCCTACCAGCTCAAGGGGCACGGCAACGACGTCGCCCATCCGGGCGGCGAGGAACCCCGCGAAACCGGCGGCGACACCGCGACCGGGCGCGGCTGACAGCCCCGGTACGGCTCGGTCCTCTCGGTGCGGTCCTCTCGGTACGGCTCTCGGTACGGCCTCAGCGATCCCGGAACACGTCCGCGGACCGGATGACCGTCCGGGCCCGCCCGAGGTAGGACTCCGCCTCGGCGATCGCGTCGCGGGCGGTGCGCTTCCCCATCAGCACACACAGGGTGTAGCCGATGTCCTCGAGCCTGCGCCGTCTGGTCAGATCGCGCGGCTCCGCCAGGACCAGGCGCTCCCACACGCGGTAGCGCCGCAGCAGGGCGGCGAGCAAGGCCTTGTCGGGAAGCAGCATGCCGTCTCCTTAAGCCGGGTGGCCGGGCGTGAGATCGACGACGTCGCTCAGGCTCAGCAGGGCCCCCCGGGATGGTGCGGCGGTGGCGCCCTCCTCGACCGGGCTGAGCAGGAAGCCCACATGGTCGCCCCAGTCGGCGTGGTCCTCCACCCGCCCGACGAACCAGGCCCGCGCCTCCGCCAGCACCGGGGCTCCGCCCTGACCCGGCCGCCACCGGATCTGGCTGAATTTGTCGACACGGTCGCCGGTCCGGCCGCCGAACAGCTCCGCCAGCCCGCCCTGGTCGCGGCCCAGCAGATGTACGGCCAGGAAGCCGGCCCGCCGGGCCACCCCGTAGGTGTGGTTCACCTTGGAGAGCCATACGACGAACCGGGGCGGGCGCAGCGAGTTCTGGGAGGCGAACCCGACCAGACAGCCGGACTGCTCGCCGTCGGCCGCGGCCGTCACGACGTACATCGGGTAGTCGAGCAGGTCGGTGAACCGATCCAGGCCCGTCATCGCTCGTCCTCTCCGGCGTCCTGGCCATCCCAGGGATATGGCGGGTCAACGGGGGGCAGGGGCGGTACGTCAGAGGGAGAGTGGCCATGACACAGCTCGTACGAGACGTGATGACGACCGGAGTCGAGACTCTGCCGCCCCATGCGTCGCTGGTGGAAGCCGCCCAGCTGATGCGCGACCGGCACATCGGGGATGTGTTCGTCGCCCAGGGGGACCAGGTGCTCGGTGTGCTGACGGACCGCGACATCACCGTGCGCGCGGTTGCCGAAGGGCCTGATCCGCACACCGTGCCGGTCCGTTCGGTGTGTACGCCGGACGTGGTCACCGTGGGACCGGACGACGAGGTGTCCGACGCGGTTCTGAAGATGAGGCGTCATGCGGTGCGGCGGCTGCCGGTCGTCGAGAAGGGTCATATGAAGGGCGTGGTCAGCCTCGGCGACCTGGCCGTGGCACGCGACCCGGACTCGGCACTCGCCGACGTCAGCGAGGCCTCACCGAACAACGGCATGTGACGGCGATCGCCGCCGCTCCGGGCTCGCGCGTCCGACGGGGCCGCACCCCGTCGGACGCGCGAGAAGCCGGGGCTACCGCGACTTCTTCATCTGCTTGGCGGTCTTCTGCGCGGCTTCCTGGGCCTTGCCCGTCATCTGCTCGCCGCGGCCCTCCGCCTGCATGCTCTGGTCGTCCATGGCCTTGCCGGTGGATTCCTTCATCTTGCCCTTGAGCTGCTTCGCCTTCGCCTTAGCCTTCGCCATGACGGTTGTCCTTTCACGGTGGGGTTGGACTGGCGTATCCACAGTGCGCCGCTCACTCTGAGTCCGCAAACGGGCACAAATCTGGTGGGATCGCGGTCAGTCGGGCGCCTCCGGGACCGGCCTGTTTCCCGGTTCCGGATCCTCGGGCGGCTCCTGGTCCGGCTCCCGATCCGGCGCGCGGGGTTCCGACTCGGCCGGCTGGGGGTCGTGCGGCACCGGGTCCGGCCGGCTGGGCACCGGCCCCGGGCCGTCGGGGGGCGGTTGTGTGGTCATGGTTGCTGTCCTTCAGCCGCGGAACTCACTGATGAACGCCGCACAGAAGGCCTTCAGATCACCGGGCCTGCGGCTGGTGATCAGGGTGCCGGGGGCGGACTGATCAACCTTCACCTCCTCGTCGACCCAGGTCCCTCCCGCGTTGCGGATGTCGGTACGGAGACTGGGAAAGGAGGTCAGCGTCCTGCCGCGCACCACATCGGCCTCCACCAGCGTCCAGGGGGCGTGGCAGATCGCCGCGACCGGCTTGCCGAGGCCGAAGAAGTGCCGTACGAATGCCACGGCGTGGGGGTCCATGCGCAGAGCGTCCGGGTTGACGACACCGCCGGGGAGGACCAGTGCGTCGAAGTCCTCGGCCGTGCTCTCGGCGACCGTCCGGTCCACCGGGAAGGTGTCGGCCTTGTCGAGATGATCGAACGCCTGCACCTTCCCGGGCTTCGTGGAGACCAGTACCGGCTCGCCGCCGTCGTCGATGACCGCCTGCCAGGGCTCGGTCAGTTCGACCTGCTCGACTCCCTTGGGGGCCATGAGGAACGCCACTCGCATGCGGCTCACGTCCTTTCGTGGATCTGCGCAGCGGTCTACGACCCCCGTCTGCCCCTCCCGGTGGGGTTCACGCGTACACGGCGCCGGGACTACCCGGGTTTGCCCTCCGGCGGCCGGGGCAGCCGCCCAGTGCCCAAGGGCACCCCGCCCCTGACCGGAGGCCAAGATGACCGATCAGCCGATATCCCGCACGCGTGCCGAGTACGAACGCGGCAAGGCCGAGGAGTTGGTGCGCAAGGCGCGGCGCTCCGAGGATCCGGAGGAGGCGGAGCGGCTTCGTCACCGGGCCGAGCAGCTGAAGCAGCACAGCGAGGCTGCGCTGCGCCACGAGCCCGAAGAGGGGGACATCCGGGAGGAGTACCCCCGGTAGCCACGTCAGTTCCCGGTGGAGTCGTTTCCGGCCGTGTCGTGCGCGGCCGCGGGCATCTCCCGGCGTTCGAGCGGCCGGGTCGCCGGGCCCTGTACGACCGAGCCGTCGGTGGCGAAACGGGAGCCGTGGCACGGGCACTCCCAGACTCGTTCGGCGTCGTTGAACCCGACCAGGCAGCCCATATGCGTACAGCGAGCGGACACCGCGCTGACGGCTCCCGCATCGTCGCGGTACACCGCGCACCGCTGGCCCTCGACCCGTACGACCGCCCCGCTGCCCGGCCTGATGTCGTCGGCGGAGCCGTCGTGGGGGACGTGCAGGCGGTCCCCGACGAAGTGCTCCACGACGGAGGTCTGCGCTTTGAGGAACCCCGGCATCTCCCGCAGTGGCACCAGTCGGCGCGGATCGTAGAGCTCGGTCCAGGCGGGGCGGGGTCCGCCGGTGAGATGGGCGGCCAGCAGCCGGCCGGCCATCACCCCGTTGCTCATGCCCCAGCCGCCGAACCCGGTGGCGACGTAGACGTGCTGGGTGCCGGGGTGGACGTGGCCGACGTACGGCAGATGGTCTGTGGAGTCGTTGTCCTGGGCCGACCAGTGGTACCGCGTTTCCGCGTCGGCGAAGCCGGGGAGGTGCTCGCACGCCCAGGAGTCGAGCCGCCCGAGCCGCTCGACGACGTCCCCCGATCCCGGTACGAACGACTCACCCGTGACGATCAGCAGCCGCCGCTGGGAGCCGTAGGGGGCGGTGCGCACGGACCGGGTGCCCTCCTCGGGTGTGATGTACATGCCCTGCGGAGCCCCGTCGGCCGGTACCGGCGCGGCGATGACCAGCTCGCGGCGAGGCGTGAGCCGCGCGATGAGCGTGGTGTGGTCGAACGCCGGGAAGTGGGTGGCGACGACGACGTCCTTCGCGTGTACGGTCGCTCCCCGCTCCGTGGTCAGCCGGCAGCGCGCGCCCTCGTGGAGGGTCGTGATGCGTGTGCGTTCGAAGATCCGCCCGCCGAGCGCGGTGAAGGCGTCCGCGAGACCCAGCAGGAACTTGCGCGGGTGGAACTGGAGTTGCCCGTCGACGCGGACGGCGGCGGCCACCGGGTAGGGCAGGTCCGTCTCGGTGACGAACGAGGCGGACAGGCCGGCCTCCCTGGCCGCCTCCGCCTCTGCCCGGATCTCGTCCACCCGCCGGTCGTCGCGGACATAGGTGAAGGCCGGTACCCGCTCCAGCTCCGCGTCGATACCCAACTCGGAGCAGAGGGCCGCCACATGGTCCAGCGCCTCCTGCTGGGCACGTGCGTGCAGCGCCGCGCTCTCGGCGCCGTGCGCCTTGCGCAGCCGGGCGTAGCCGAGCCCGTGCAGCGCCGTCAGTTTCCCGGTGGTGTGGCCGGTAACCCCGGAGGCAATGCGGTCCGCCTCGACGACGACGACCTCGCGGCCGGCCCGGGCCAGTTCCCAGGCGGTGCACAGGCCCGCGATGCCCCCGCCGACGATCGCTGTGTCCACGGTGAGATCGGCTTCGAGGGAGGGATGGCCGGTGGGCGGAGTGGTGGCCATCCAATACGACTCATGGGCCGTGGACCGGTGCGCTGCCATGCCCCAACGGGTTCCCCGTGACCGGTCCGGCTAACGGTCCGTGCGTCCGGCCAACCTCTATCGGCTCAACCCTGCGGCCAGGGAGCCGGCCGCGCCGACCCCCTAAACCTGGCCGCGCCACGCGCCCGTCTCCGAACCCCGCTGCTCGATGAACGTACGGAAGCGCTCCAGGTCGTCCTTGACCTGCCGGCGTACGACGCCCAGCTTGTCGGCGGTGGTCTCCGCGAGGCCCTCGGGTTCGAAGGCGAGCTGCATCATGATCTTGCAGCGGTGGTCCGAGAGCCGGTGGAAGGTGACCACCCCGGACTGGTGAACGTGCCCCGCCGTCGTGGTCCAGGCCACCCGTTCGTCGGGGATCTGCTCACAGATCCGCGCATCGAACTCCCGCCGGATCCCGTTGATCTCGACCTCCCAGTGGGTGAGCGTCGGGGTCAGCTGTTCGATGCGCTGCACGCTCTCCATGAACAGCGGGAACTCCTCGAACTGCGTCCACTGGTTGTAGGCGGTGCGCACCGGGACACCGACCTCCACCGACTCCTCGACCTGCGACACGCTGCCTCCCCCTTTCGTCAGGCGACCGCGTCCGGCGGGCGAGGCGGCCCGGGGCGGGGACGCGGCTCGGGGTGCGGGCCGGGCCTCGGGTCGGGCCGGGGGCCGGGCCTGGGTTCGGGTGCCGGCTCGTCCGGTCGCGGGGACGGCCTGGGCACCGGCGTGATGTCTGGGTCCGAGGGGACGGGGATACTCATGACTGCGCGCCCTTCCGCCGCCGGGGCGTGCCCCGCGGGTCGCCCCGGCCGGTCTGCTCACCCCCCGCGCTGCGGCTACCCCGCCGGTGGCCGCTCAACCGGCGCCGCGGGCGGGAACTGCCCCTGCCGGGCCCGGCCTGCCCGAGTAGAATCCGGTGCGTCGCGATCGTGTCTGCGACTCGTACGTACCAGCAGGTACCCGCAGTTACCCGCACGCGTCCCATGGCGCCCATGGCCTCCTCGAGACGGAGAAGTCATGATCATGCCCGAGCTGGGGCCTCCGCCGGGCCCGGCCGACGAAGAGGGAGACCTCCGCGCGGCCGTGGCCGAGCTCTCGGCAGAGGTCACCGCCCTGCACGCCGAGCGGGCGCGGCGCCATCTGCTGGACCTCGCCGCCGGCGTCCTGGTCGCCCAGCTCTCGGTGACTCCCTTCGACGCGGCGGACCATCTCATACGCCTCGCCGAGTCCACCGGGCTGAGTGCGGAGGATTTCGCGGCCGACATAGTGAACGCCGCCGCGGGGTTGGTCGTCGCCGAAGCGGCCGGCGAGCACGAGGTGGCGCACGCGCGCCGGTCCCGCCGGACGACTGCCGCGGCGGAGTCCGGCGACACGGTCGGCGAGGTGGCGGCCGCGCTGCTCGAAGGGGGCTTGCGCCCGCTGGGCGCACAGGCGCTGTGGCTGTGGCGCCGCACGGCGACGGACTGCCTGGAACTCGCCGGGCACGCGGGAGCGAGCGCCCCGGAGGCCTCCCACTGGCAGTGGATCCCCCCGGAGAGCGGCGGGCCACTGCACCGCGCCCTGGCCGGGGCGGAGCCCGGCTGGCTGCCGGCCGGTCCGCCGTCCGCCGAGCGGTTGCCGGGTCCCGCTCCCGACGCGGGCCGCGCGATCGTGCCGCTGTGGCACCGGGGCACCGTCACCGGCCTGGCGCTGGCGGTCTGGCCGGGCCCCGCCGATCTCGACGAGCCGGTACGCCGGGCCCTCGTGGGGCTGACCGAGACGGCGGCCCGGATGCTCGACGAGGCGGGATCCGATCCGGCGGAACCGCCGGTGCTCGGCGCCCTGCTGGATCTGCTGGCGCATCCGGCGATGATGCTGCGTACGGATCCGGAGACCTCGGCTCTGTACGTCGAGCACCTCAATCCGGCGGCGATGAAGGCCGCGGGCGGGATCCACGCGCCGACGGGGCGTCCGCTGGCACAGGTCTTCCCGCATGTCGACGGCGATCTCGTACGCCTGGTGGTGCGCGTACGGTCCACCGCGGCCCCGCAACGCGCCGGCCGGATCCCCGGCAGCTACCGGCACGGCGGCCCGGATCCCATGCTCGACGTCCGGGTGCTGCCGGCCGGCCGGGGGCACACGGTCGTGCTCTGGCACGCCACCAGCGACGCGGGGCTGTCCGTCGCGCGGGCGCTGGGCCGCCTGGAGTACGTCGCCTCCTTCGAGGACGACCTGATCACCGGCGACTCCCGGTGGAGCGACCAGGCGTACACGATCTTCGGCATCCCCCGGGACACCGATCCGATTCCCCTGCGCAAGCTCGGACCGCGGCTGCACGCGGCGGACACCGGCCGGCTGGACGAGCTGCTGACCACGGTGACCGGCCGGCTGGAAGGTACGCACACCCTGGTACGCGCCATCCGCGACGACGGAGGACTGCGCCATGTGCGGATCGCCGCGGAGCCGCTGCTGACCGACGGCGTGCTCACCGGCGTCACCGGCATCTACCAGGACGTCTCCGCCCGGCACCACACCGAGGTCGCGCTGAGCGCCACCTTCGACCAGCTGACCGCCGTCCAGGCGCAGTCCGCGCTGCGCCACCAGCTGGCCCTCCAGCTCCAGCAGGCGATCGTCCCGGAGGTGCCGAGGCTCGAGGAGTCGCCGGGGCTCCAGGTCGCGGCCCGCTACCGGCCGGCGGCGGAGGAGTACCGCGTCGGCGGTGACTGGTACGACGTGCTGCCGCTGCCCAGCGGGCGGGTCCTGGTGGCGGTCGGTGACATCGCCGGGCACGGCATCGACGCCTCCACCGGTATGGTCGCCCTGCGCAACGCACTGCGCGGGCTGGCCTTCACCGGCCACTCCCCCGGCCGGCTCATGACCTGGCTGAACGAGGTCACACTGCACACGCACGGGCGTCCGACGGCCACCGCGGTGTGCGCGCTGTACGACCCGGCCGACCGTTCGCTGTGCTGGGCGAGCGCGGGCCATCTGCCCCTGTTGCTGCTGCGGGAGGGAAAGGCCGAGCTCCTGGAACCCCCGCGCAACATCCTGCTGGGGGCGGTCCCGTCCGCGTGCTACCAGGAGACCGTGACCCAGCTGATGCCCGGCGACACGCTGCTGCTCTACACCGACGGGTTCATCGAGCGGCGCCACACGGGGCTCGACGAGAGTCTGGCGATCCTGCGGCGCGCGGCCGAGAGGCTCGGTCCTGGCGGGATGGACGAGCACGCCGACCGGCTGATGGGGGCTGTCATCGGCGACACGGACGACGACACCAGTCTGGTGGTGGTCCGGGTGTCCTGACCGGTGGCCCGGTGACGACGCGGGTCGGCCGCCGGTCGGCCGCCGGTCAGCCGCCGCTCAGCCAGCTGCGGATCCGGCCGACCAGGTCGTCCGTGTCGACGGGCTTGGTGACGTAGTCGTTGGCGCCCGCCGCCAGCGCCTTTGCCCGGTCGCCGGGCATCGCCTTGGCGGTGACCGCGATGACCGGTACGTCGGCGAACTGCGGCATCGCCCTGATGGCGGCCGTGGCTGCGTAACCGTCCATCCCGGCCATCATCACGTCCATCACGATGAGGTCCACGTCCTCGTGCGCGGCCAGCAGTTCCAGCCCGGCCCTGCCGTTGTCCGCCTGCAGGACGCGCATTCCCTCCCGCTCCAGGACTTCGGTGAGCGCGAATACGTTGCGGGTGTCGTCGTCGACCACGAGGACCGTACGTCCCGCCGCCGGGGCGCCGGGCGGCGGCGCACCCTCGAGTTCCCACCCCAAACGGCGGCCGACGCGCGGCCGTTCCGGGCCGTGCTCGACGTGCACCGGGAGGTACAGCGTGAAACGGCTGCCCCGGCCGGGGCTGCTCTCGGCCACGACGGCGCCCCCGAGGAGCTGCGCCACCTCGCGGCTGATGGACAGGCCGAGGCCGGTGCCGCCGTAGCGGCGGGCGGTGGTGCCGTCACCCTGCTGGAAGGCGCCGAAGATGGTCTCCAGGCGGTCGTCCGGGATGCCGATGCCGGTGTCGGTGACGCGGAAGGCGAGCGCGGGCCCGCCGCCGCGCAGGGCCGGGGGCAGTTCGTCGTCCGCGGCGCGGTCGACGCGCAGTTCGACGTATCCCTCGTCGGTGAACTTCAGTGCGTTGGACAGCAGATTGCGCAGCACCTGCCGGAGCCGGGACTCGTCGGTGGTGACCTCGCCGGGGATGCCCGGTGCGGCGATCACCCGGAAGTCCAGCGCGCGTTCGCCGGCAACCGGCCGGAAGGTGGCCTCGACATACTCCAGGAGAAGACTCAGCGAGACCGGTTCGGGATGGATGTCCATCTTTCCGGCTTCGACCTTCGACAGATCCAGGATGTCGTTGATGAGCTGGAGCAGGTCGGATCCCGCGGAGTGGATGACCTCGGCGTAGTCGACCTGCTTCTCCGTCAGATTGCCCTCGGGGTTCTGTGCGAGCAGCTGCGCGAGAATGAGCAGGCTGTTCAGCGGAGTGCGCAGTTCGTGGCTCATGTTGGCCAGGAACTCAGACTTGTACATCGACGTACGGGAGAGCTGCTGCGCGCGGGCCTCCAGCTCCTGGCGCGCCTGTTCGATCTCCAGGTTCTTGCGCTCGATGTCGCGGTTGCGGTCCGCCAGCTGGGCCGCCTTCTCCTTGAGTTCGGCGTTGGAGCGCTGAAGTTCCTTCTGCCGGGCCTGCAACTCCTGTGAGCGGGTGCTGAGTTCGGCGGTGAGCCGCTGGGACCGGTCGAGCAGTTCGTCGGTGCGGGCGTTGGCGATCAGCGAGCTGACGTTGACGCCGACCGTCTCGATGAACTGCTCCAGGAAGTCGAGATGGATGGCGCTGAACGGGTGCAGCGCGGCCAGTTCGATGGCGCCGAGTACCTGGTCCTCCACGACGATGGGCAGCACGATCAAGGTGGTGGGGTCGATGGAACCGGTGCCGGAGGCGATGGTCGCGTAACCGGGCGGCAGGCCGTGGACGGTGATAGTGCGGCGGCTGTGGGCGGCCTGGCCGACCAGGGACTGCCCGATCCGGAAGCGCCGGGGGCCGGCGGCGGGGTCGTCGGGCGCTCCGTAGGCGGCGATCCGGACGAGTTCGGTGCCGTCGGGGTTCTCCTGGGCCAGGAAGAAGGCTCCGTACTGCGCGGAGACCAGCTCGGGCACGCCTTCCATGATGAGTTCGGCGACCGCGGCGAGGTCGCGGGTGCCCTGCATGAGCCCGGCTATCCGGGCGAGGTTGGTCTTGAGCCAGTCCTGTTCCTCGTTGGCGCGGGTGGTCGCGCGCAGCGACTCGACCATGGCGTTGATGTTGTCCTTGAGGTCGCCGACCTCTCCGGGGGCCTCGACCGTGATCGAGCGGGTCAGGTCGCCCTCGGCGACCGCGCTGGTCACCTCGGCGATGGCGCGTACCTGGCGGGTGAGGTTGCCGGCCAGCTCGTTGACGTTCTCGGTGAGCCGCTTCCAGGTGCCGGAGACCCCTGCCACCTCGGCCTGGCCGCCGAGCCGGCCCTCACTGCCGACCTCGCGGGCCACCCGGGTGACCTCGGCGGCGAAGGACGACAGCTGGTCGACCATGGTGTTGATGGTGGTCTTGAGTGCGAGGATCTCGCCGCGGGCGTCGACGTCGATCTTCCGGGTCAGATCGCCCTGCGCCACGGCGGTGGTGACCTGGGCGATGTTGCGGACCTGGTTGGTCAGGTTGGTCGCCATGGAGTTGACGTTGTCGGTGAGGTCCTTCCAGGTGCCGGAGACGCCCTGGACGGTCGCCTGGCCGCCGAGGTCGCCCTCGGTGCCGACCTCACGGGCGACCCGGGTGACCTCCTCGGCGAACGAGGAGAGCCGCTCGACCATCGTGTTGATGGTCTCCTTCAGTTCCAGGATCTCCCCGCGTGCGTCGACCCTGATCTTCTGGGTCAGGTCTCCCCGCGCGACGGCTGTGGCGACCTGCGCGATGGACCGTACCTGCGAGGTGAGGTTGTCGGCCATGGTGTTGACGCCGGTGGTGAGCTCCTGCCACACGCCGCTGACGCGGGGCACCCGGGCGTGGCCGCCGAGCAGGCCCTGTCCGCCGACTTCCCGGGCCACTCGGGTGACCTCCGCGGTCACCAGCGACAACTGGTCGACCATCCCGTTGTAGATCGACGCGATCTCGCCCAGCAGGCCGTCGGCATCGTCGGGGAGGCGGGTGCTGAAGTCTCCGTCGCGTACGGCGGTGAGTCCTGCCAGCAGCCTGCGGAGTCCTTCTTCGCTCAGTTCCGTGGTGGTGGGGCGAGCTGGCCCGGCACCGGTGGTCCGCTCGGACTCTTGCATGGCTGACCTCGCGCTCATGACGGACTGGGTCCACTGTGGCACGCGGCCGCGCGCCGGTCATCCGCGCCTGGCCCCGCAGAGCCGGCCCGGGCGCGCGGCCCGGGCCCCCACTCGGCACAAGAGCGTCAAATTGGCATAATCGGGTAAGCCCCTTAGGGAAGCTCACGCGACGGTCCCGCTGCAGCCGACAGCGCCGGCCGCATTCCGTCGGAGGAGCCTCATGTCCAGTACCGCCCGTACCGCGAGAACCGCCAGAGCCGCCCGCACCGCCGCTACCGCCCGCACCGCCGGGCGCACCAAGGCGGCGTCCCGACGTACGAAGGCGGCTTCCGCCGCATCGGCCGCGCGCCGGCCACGCCGCCGGGACGCTCCCCCCGAGGACGCCTCCCCTCTCGCCGGGCTTCCGGAGATCCCCGACACCCGGACCCTGAGCACCGTGGACGCGCGGACCCTGTCGACGGCCATGTTTCAGCGGCTGGGCACGCTGGAGGAGGGCACCCCGGAGTACTCCTACGTCCGCAACACGCTCGTCGAGCTCAATCTCAGCCTGGTGAAGTACGCCGCGACGCGGTTCCGCAACCGCAGCGAGCCGGTGGAGGACATCATCCAGGTCGGGACGATCGGCCTGATCAAAGCCATCAACCGGTTCGACGTGGACCGCGAGGTGGAGTTCGCGTCCTTCGCGCTGCCGACCATCGTGGGCGAGATCAAGCGCTTCTTCCGGGACACCAGCTGGGCCGTCCGGGTGCCCCGCCGGCTCCAGGAGCTGCGCATCGACCTGGCCAAGGCGTACGACACACTGGAGCAGGGGCTGGGCCGCGTGCCGACGGCGGCGGAGCTCGCCGACCGCCTCGATGTCACCGAGGCTGAGGTCATCGAAGGCCAGCAGGCGGCCAACGGCTACATCGCCCGCTCGCTCGACGCTCCGCTGAAGGAGGACGAGGCCCGCTGCGCGGTGACCCGCTGTCTCGGCGAGGAGGACCGGGCGTTCGACGTCATCGAGTGCCTCGAGTCCCTCAAGCCCCTGATCGCCGCCCTGCCCGAGCGCGACCGCACGATCCTCTCGCTGCGCTTCGGCGAGGAACTCACACAGTCGGAGATCGGCGCCCGGCTGGGCATCTCCCAGATGCATGTCTCGCGGCTGCTCGCGCGCGCTCTGTGCACGCTGCGCGCCGGCCTGCTGGAGGACCAGCCGCCGGAAGCCGCCCACGCGGCCGGCTCCCAGTGACATTGACATAAGGAACGTAAGGGACGCGGGCTACTGGCTACTGGCGCGGGACCGGCTGCCGCCGACGGGCCTGCGCGCCGCCGCGAACCGGTGATGCCACCTCCAGCCAGACGGTCTTGCCGTCCTCTCGCGCCGCCGAACCCCACCGGCGCGCGAGCCGCTGCACCACCACCAGGCCATGGCCGCCGGGCAGTGCCGCGCTGCGCGGCGGGCGAAGCCGTGGGTGCTCCGAACTGGTGTCGGCGACCTCGATCCGCAGCCGCTCGTCGGTGCAGTTCAGTACGAGTTCCGTCGGCCCGTCGGCGTGCAGGCAGGCGTTGGTGACCACCTCGGAGACCAGGAGCAGCACGTCATCGACGACGGCCCGGTGTTCCTCGTCCTCGGCCGGCGTCCAGCCCCAGTCCGCCAGGGCTTCGCGGGTGAAGTCGCGGCAGCGCGTGACCAGGCCCTTGGTGCCGTACAGCGCGAGACGCCGGGTCTGGCCCTGCGCCAGGAGGCTCTCGCTCATGAGTGTCCTCCCGCCACTACGGTCCGACTACGTCTGCCGCCTGTCCGCCAGCGCTTCGGCCAGGTCGGCGTGGACCCGGAACACTCCGTCGGCTCCGGTGATGTGGAACATCCGGGCGACCGGCGGCTGCAGAGCGGCAAGCTCCAGCCGTATCCCCGAGTCCTGGGCGGCCAGCCTGCCCCGCAGGAGGACGTTCAGCCCGGTGGAGTCGCAGAACCGCAGTTCCGCGCAGTCGACCAGGATCCGGTCCGCTCCCACGCCCAGGCCGTCGGCGAGCGCCTCACGCAGCGGATCGGCGGTGTCATGATCCAGCTCGCCCGCGAGCGCCAGCACCACCGCGCCGTCGGCCGCTCTCTCCCTGACGGTGAATCTCGCTCCGGGAACGCCCTCACCTGCCGGCTGCCCGGTCATTCCCGACACCATGCGGAACACTCCCGTTCAGTGCACACACCTACCAGCGGTACCAGCGTGACCTGCTGCCTCCCGAGGCCGCACCCCGCATGAAGAAGCCGAGCAGCCAGATGACCAGAACCGCCAGCGCGAGGTACCACAGGATTTCACTCGCGAATCCGAGCCCGAAAAGGATCAGGATCAGAAGGAGCACCAGCAGGAGCGGAACCATGTCGATCATCTCCTCGCCTCGACGTGTCCGTGCCTCGGCCTGCAGGTGCCCCGAATAGGCCGACTTACGCATATGCTGGCACCGTCGTCCGGAAAGCTGGTTGACCGATGAGAACGCCCCTGGAAGAACCGATCGGCAGCGTTCAGGAATTCGAGCTGCTGAGTGTCACCCTCCAAGCGGAGGGGCGCCAGGACATCGATGTCGCCCTTCCCGTACCCGGGGAAACCGAGCTGGTTACCCGGGCTGCTCCTTTCACGCTGAAGGAAGGCGCGGAAGTCCGAATCACGCTGGGTTTCCGCCTGGGAAAGGCCGTGGAGGGCCTCAAGTTCACGGATGTGCGGCGACGGCAGGGGGCGGTGATCGGCATGTCCGAGGTGCTCCTCGGCGGTTACCGGCCGGGCGGTCCGTACGAGGTGGTCCTGCCGCCGGAGCGGCTCCCCATCGGCCACCTGGCGCGCGACATGTACGAAGTGACCGGCACTTTCGTCGACGGCGAGGGCAACGTCCTGGGTCATGAGAGCCATGCCTTCGTGATCACGAAGGACTGGTGCGACACCTGACGCGCATTGCTCATTCCGCGGGGGGCGGACCGGCGGTGCGGGCGGCTGTCCGGTTCAGCCGGTCGAGCCGTGAGCACGGGATCGGTCGGCGCGAGGACGGCGGGCGGCCGGCCCAGCAGCCGCCAGGTGGTCGACCACGAACGCAGGCCGAACGGGCGGCACGCCGACCCCGAGGAAGACCATGGGCAGGGGAAGGGTGCGGGTACCCGGCGATCACGGGGGCATGCCGGCTTCTGCCTCGCGCCGCAGTCGGCGCTGCGTGCGATGTTCGTGGAAGAGGCGTCCCACGAGCGCCCCGCCGTAGACGACCACGCCCACGCCCACCAGCCAGGACTGGACGACCAGGACGGTCCCGAAGGGGCCGTAGGTGATGGCGTTCGAGGCGATCAGCGGTGAGAAGACGAGCTGGGAGAAGACCCGCAGGCCCAGCATCGCGACGGCGGTGCACACCGCGCCGGGCAGCAGGGCCCGCCAGCGGACCCGGCCCCCCAGCAGCAGCCGCTGGGACAACCAGAAGAACAGGAACGTGCCGATCAGGTCGCCCAGGACGCCGACGACCGAGGCGATGATCGAATCCCCGGAGGCGGGGGTGCTGACGAACAGCAAGAGACCGAGGATGAGCATGCCGAGCCAGACGACGTGCCGCCACATGGTGTGCCAGCGGGCCGTAGGCAGGTCCCAGACCTTCTCGTAGCCGGTCTGCACGGCGGCGCCGAAGGTCAGCCCGAAGACCGTGACGGCGGCGAGACCGAATGCCGTCGTGCGCTGCAACGCCTGTCCCGGCAGACCGAAGAGGCGCTCGATCTCGTCCCGGGAGGACTCCGACACCCCCAGCGCGTGCCCCAGCCACCGGCCGAAGCCCTGCCCGCTCGCCGGATCCGCCGCCGCGACGACGATCAGGAGCGGCACCATGGTGAGGAACGCGAGCGCCGCGAAGCCCATGGCGCGGTGCATCAGCTCCATCTCGCGCCCGCGGCTCCAGCCGAGGCCGGCCCAGGAGGCGAGCAGCCTGTCGTGCAGGTGCCGGATCCGGTGGGCGTGGTGCGCCACACCCGAGCGCTTCGGGGTCATGTCCGCGGCCCGGGAGTCAGCCGACGGTCCTGCCGTCGATCATCGCGCCCAGCCCGCGGACGGCGCACTCCTCCGGGTCGTCGGCGATGTGGACGGGCACCGTGACGGCCTGGCGCAGCAGCGCGTCTAGGCCGGGCAGGCGGGTCACGGCGCCGGCGATCACGATGCCGCGGTCGGCGATGTCGACGACGAGGTCGGGCGAGCAGCGGCGCAGCACGGTGAACACGCTGTCCATGACGGCGCCCAGCGGGGCGCCCGTCGCGTCGCGGGCGGCCTCGGCGTCGACGGTCACCGAGCGCGGCATTCCGTTGCTCACGTCCCGGCCGCTGACCTCGATGCCGGGGTCCGCTTCGTACGCGGTCGCGCTGAGCTGGTGGAGCAGGGCGCGGACGGCCTGGCTGTGGACCGAGAGCCCGTACCGGGCGCGGAAGTGCTCGACGACGCTCTGGGCTATCACATCGCTGCCCACCGGGGCGCTCGCCGACGCGACGACGGCCCCCAGGGACAGGACGGCCACCTGGGTGCGGTCCGAGCCGGCCACCACGACCATGGCTGCTTCGGGGCGTTCGACCGGGAGGCCGCAGCCGACCGCGGTGGCCAGCAGGGTGTCGACGAGTTCGACCCGGCGTATCCCGGTGCCGCTGAGGGTCTCGACGGCGGAGCGGCATGCCACGGGCGGGCTGCCGTACGGGAGGCACACCGCTGCCCTGGTGAGCGGGGCGCGCTGCCAGGCCCGGCGCAGTTTGGGCCCGACCACGTGGCGCAGCAGGCTCCGGGCGAGTTCGACGTCGACCACCATGCCGCCGAGGATGGGCCGGACTACCGCGATGTGGGCGGGCGAACGGCCCGCCATCTGCTCGGCCTTGGTGCCGACCGCGACGACGGTGCCGCACTCCTGGTCCACGGCGACGACGCTGGGTTCGTCGGCGACCAGGCCGTGGTTCCTCAGATAGACGCGGGTCCGGTCCGCGGCCAGGTCGACAGCGACGGAGCAGCGCTGCAGGCGGTCTCTCACGGCCAGGATCGGATCGCTGACGCGTATGTCCTCCACGGGACCTCCCTCGCTGAGCGGCACGTTCCTCCCACCCTGCGGGCCATTGGCCTCGGCCGCCCATCAGGGTGCTCCGGGCGTGGCGGTCCCGCCGGGTGTGGCGGTTCGCGAAGAGGGGCCGGACGGGTGACTCGGCGGGAGGTGCGACTCAGACGCGCAGCCGTCCGCGCCGGACGCCGCTGCCGGCGATCAGTGCGTCGCTGATGACCCGGACGCCGCGGGCGATGCGGCTCAGCTCGTCCAGTTCGAGGGCGTAGAGCCGGATGGTGTTCTCGATGACGCTCTCGGACACACCCAGGGTCGGCAGCTCGGCCCGTGAGGTCTGCAGGGCCACCCGGACGGCACGGATTTCGTGCTGGACGTGGAGATGCGCGTGGCGGGCGAGTATGACGTGATTGCGGGTGAGCGTGGAGTAGCCGGCGTACCGGGCGGGCAGCAGATCGCGCAGCCACCGGGCGGCCGTGCGCTCCCAGTCGTGGCTGCCGGGGGCCTTGACCTGACTCGGCCAGTCGGCGGCGGTCGGGGAGAGGGTCTGAGGCATCGTCATCGCTTCCGGGTGAGGTGCGGATGTGGTGCGGCGGTACGGGTAACGGGCGCTGGTGGCGCGGATTTTGGCGGCCCCGGCCTAGGGGATGACCGGGGCCGCCATGGGCGTCCGCAGAGCGGAGCGCCCGGTAGAACACCCTGGAGCCGACGAGAGGAGTCCGCGTCGTTCCCGGGTGTCCGTTCAAGTGGCCCGTAGGGCCTCGATGCGGTAAATGGCCCGCACCTGTGTGGAGTTGACGGTCGTGATGCTGTCCACCGACTGTGCCAGGCTGCACACGATGCCCAGTCCGCGACCGAACTCCTCGTCGAGATCGTCGAGTGAGGCTCTCAGCGTGGCCCGAGGCGGACCGCCGTAGTCCGTGACCTGGATGCACAGGGTCCGGTCCGCCGCGGCCAGCGCCAGGCCCAGAGTCATGGTGTCCCGCCCGTGCACCGCCGCGTTCCCCGCCAGTTCGCCCACGATGAGGAGGCTGCAGTGCTGGTCGTCCTTGGCGAGGCACCACGCGTGCAGGCAGGCCGCCGCATGACGCCGGACCGTGGACACGTGCCGCTCGCACGCCGGTGCGGCGATGACTGAGTACATGTACGGACCGCCGGCTTCCTTGCTGAGGGTATGGGTGTGCTCGGGACTGCGGGGACACCCCGAGGTCACCCACACGCAGTAAATATATATACCGTCGAGTAAGCAAGGGCATGAAAAAATTCATGCATATTTTCGGATGAAACCTGAGCTCGGCGGCCCTGCCGCGGCCCCCGTCAGCTCTCGTGGAAGAAGTGGTGCTGCTCCGCGACCTGCTCGTACCCCTCCAGGCGCGCCTGGGTGCGCTCCGGGACGGCGTCGGCCATCGCCTGGAGCAACGCCGCGGACAGCACTCCCGGGGCCGCGTAGGAGTCGAAGACGAGCCGCGATCCGGTGCTCGCGCTGAGCGCCACATCCACTTCGTCCACGAACGGTCCGAGCGGCTGATCGGTGATCAGCGCGACGCGCAGCCCGGTACTTCGGGCATCCCGGATCGCCGCCAGGGTCTCGTTGGCGTACCTCGGCATCGAGAACGCCAGCACCCACGTCCCGCCGGCCTCGCGTGACTGCAGCAGCGCGTCGAATGCGACGCTGCCGCCACGCGTCACCAGCCGTACGTCGGGGTGGATCCGTCGCGCGGCGTACGCGAAGTACTCCGCCAGCGAGACGGAGATACGCAGGCCCAGGATGGTCAGCGGCACCGACATGGCCAGGTCCCGCCCGAGTTCGATGACCCGGTTGGGATTGCCGAGCAGCCGGCGCAGGCTCTCCAGGTTCTCGATCTCGGTGTCGATGGCCGCCTGGAGCTCGTTGCGGCGGATCTCCTCCGGGGTGTCGGGGGAACCCGCGACGGCGCTGAGCGCGATCGGGTGCAGGGCCTCGCGGAGCGCCGGGAAACCGCTGAAACCGAGGGCGGAGGCGAAGCGGGTCACCGACGGCTGGCTCACTCCCACCCGTTCGGCGAGTTCCGTGATCGACAGGAAGGCCGCCTCGGGGAGGTGGTCGACCATGTACTGGGCGATGCGTCGCTGTGCCGGGGAGAGCCGGTGGCCGTCGAACAGGGCGAGCAGCCTGGACGTGGGGGGGCCCTCGGTGTCCGACGTTTGCTGCCCCGAGGTGATCGCGGACGCCTGTGCGCGTGCCTGCTGCCCTGATGGCACCGGCGTGCCTCCTTCTCGTCCCACTCGTGCTTCAACATAGCTCACTCGCTGTGGGCGCAGGGCAGCTCGGCGGCAGGTCCTCCCCGGTCGCGGGCAGCGGGGCACACGGCTGAAGTACCGTGTGCCCCGCTCCCTGGGCGTCACATGTCGGCGGCGTCGACCACTGCTCCGAGGTCGACGAACTTGAAGCCGGTCGCCTCCCGCGTACCGCCCTCGCCGTCCGGTACCTCAGGCGTGTCATGCCCGTCCTGGACGACCAGCAGGCCGCGTGGGTAGCGGTCTCCCAGGGGGGCGTTGAGCACCGCGGCGCCGTCGCACTCCTGCGAGCCGTCGAGCACCTCCGTCGCGGCCGTGACGCGGAAGCCGCCCTCGTACTCGTTGTCGTCGCCGACCTCGCGGTCGTACAGCGCGAAGGTGTTGTCGCCCTGGCTGGAGGCGAGGAGATAGCCGTCGCCGTCGCGCTCCTGGAAGAGCGTCAGTCCCTCGACGTCGGCCGCCAGGCGGTCGCCGCCGTAACCGGGGTCGGCGCCCGGCTCACACTCCTCGCTCTCCTCGTCGTAGACGCCGGGGACGCCGTACTCCTTCACCTTGTCCACCAGCACCGGCGCGCCGGTGAGATCGGCGCGCAGCCGCCAGATGCCCACGTCCTCCTGGCCGGCGTACAGCATGCCGTTGGCGGGGTCGACGACCATGCCCTCCACCTGAGGCCGTTCGCCGGGCTCCCCGCAGGGGGTCCAGGTGTCGCCGTTCGGCAGCTGGAAGGAGGCCGGGAGGTCGAGGGAGCGCACCGTGCGGTAGCCCACGGTCCCGGTCGCGGTCACCTTGAGTTCGAGCAGCGCGACGCGGGTCTCGTTGCGCCGGCTGACCAGCGCGTACGAACGGCCGGTGGCCCGGTCCGTCCAGGCCGCCAGACCGTACGCGGTCCGCTGCTCGTTGACCTCCGCCTGGTCCGCGGAGAAGACGGGGGCGACCGCCGGGTCGGTGATGTCCCGCAGCGGGCCGCCGGGCCGGGCCGGATCGATGCGGTAGATCCGCAGCCGGTCATGGCCGCGGTCGCTCACGACGGCGACGTCCGCCCGGCCGGAGGGCAGTCGCAGGCCGGTGACGAGGTCGACGTTGTTGAACCGGCCGGGCGCGTCGTCGGCGGAGGCCGGCGGCGGTGCGGGTACCGACTGCACCAGTCGCGCCCGCAGGTCGTAGACGCGCAGGCCGCCTTCCTTGGCGGTGGCGACGACGAGGCTGCGGCCGGGGGCGGCGGCGTTCCGCCAGATCGCGGGGTCGTCCGCGTTGGCGTTGCCGCCGTTCTCGTCGTCGTACAGGGCGGCGGTCTCCGCGGTGGGGGGCACGGCCGGCAGGGCGGCCGGGCCCGCCTGGGCGGGAGACGCCGGGAGGAGGGTGACCAGCGCGAGGGCCAGGGCGGCGGCCGCCACCCCGGCACGGCGATGCGTTCTCACAGACGCTCTCACAGACGCTTCCTCAGGGTCGGGTACTTGGCTGTTGGTCCGTCGGGAAGCGTGCTGCGGACGTGCGGCGCCCGGCGGTCACCCGGGTGATGCCGGGGTGTTCAGCGCGTGAACTCGCCTCTGTCGGCGGCGCGTTGGACCAACGCACGGTCGCCCGAACGCAGTTGTGATTCGACCGTGACTTGTTGCACAGCCCGCACCAAGGTTAGGGTTACCTTACTTTCGGTCCGGGGTGCGGATTCGGGCCACTGTCAGGAGAGGCTTGCCTTGATGTCCAGTTCCCTCACCCGGCGCGCGACGGTCGTCGCTCTCGCCACCGCCTTCGCCGTCACCCTCACCGCATGCGGCGGCGGCAAGGACGACACCAGGTCCTCCGACGGCAAGAAGGGCGACAGCGCCACGCACACGGTCGCGACGGTCATGGGCGAGGTGAAGGTCCCGAACAGCCCGAAGCGCGTCGTGGTGCTCGACACCGACGCGCTCGACTCGGCCGTCACACTCGGGATCACGCCGGTCGGGGCCACCACCGTCATGGACAAGGCGCCGTTCTCCACCTACCTGCCCGAGGACTCGCTCAAGGGCATCAAGGCGGTCGGCCTCATCGCCGAGCCGAACCTCGAGGCGATCCACGCGCTCAAGCCCGACCTGATTCTGAGCAGCAAGGTCCGCGACGAGAAGAACTACAAGTCGCTGTCGGCCATCGCGCCGACCGTCTTCTCCGACACCACCGGCCCGACGTGGCGGAAGAACTTCGACCTGCATGCCGACGCCCTCGGCAAGAAGGAAGAGGCCGAGAAGGTCGTCGCCGACTACGACACGCATGTCAAGAAGCTCACCGAAGCGCTGGGCGGGCCCGCGGCGGCGAAGAAGACCAGGGTCGGCTTTGTACGCTTCGTAGAAGGCGCGGACACCCGCCTCTACCTCAACGACACGTTCGTCGGCTCCATCCTCAAGGACCTCCAGGTCGGCCGCCCGGCGAACCAGGACACCACCGGCTTCTCACTCGACGTCAGCCCCGAGCAGATCGACAAGGCCAACGCCGACGTCATCTTCTACTCCACGTACGGTGACGCGAAGAAGGCCAAGGAGACCGACACCACGGGCGGTCCGCTCTGGAAGAAGCTGGACGCGGTGAAGAACGGCAAGACCTTCAAGGTCGACGACAACGTGTGGATGCTCGGCATCGGATACACGGGTGCCGGCAAGGTGCTGGACGAGATGGAGAAGAACTACGCCGCCGCCAAGTGACCTCACCTGGTTCGTACCCGGGGGCCCGCACGGAATGTCCGTGCGGGCCCCCGGTCTTGGGCACCGGCCGCGGCGTCAGAGTCGTTCGAATCCGCGCAGGCGCTCCCAGTCGGTGACGGCTGTCTCGAAGGCGGCCAGTTCGGTGCGGGCGGCCTGCGCGTAGTGGCCGACCACCGGGCCGCCGAAGACCTTGGCGGCGATCTCGCTGGACTCCCAGCGGTGCAGCGCCTCGGTCAGGGTGGCGGGCAGGCGGGGCACGGACGGATCGGCCAGGGCGTTGGCGGTGTGCGGGGCGGGGAGTTCGAGCTGGTGCTCGATTCCGTACAGGCCGGCGGCGACCGCGGCCGCGACCGCGGTGTAGGGGTTGGCGTCTCCACCGGGCACCCGGTGCTCGATACGCAGGGAGGAGCCTGAGCCGACCACCCGGATGGGGCAGGTCCGGTTGTCCCGGCCCCAGGTTATGCCGGTGGGGGCGAACGCGCCGGGCTGCAGGCGCTTGTACGAGTTGACGTTCGGCGCCATCAGCAGCGCGAAGTCGGGCAGGCAGGCGAGCTGGCCCGCGACGAAGTGCCGCATCAGGTCCGACATGCCGTCGCCGGCCGCGGCGTCGGCCAGTACCGGCGTGCCGTCGGCCGCGCGCAGCGAGAGGTGAATGTGGCAGGAATTGCCCTCGCCCTCATCGAACTTGGGCATGAAGGTGAGTGCCACACCCTCCTGCGCCGCGATCTGTTTGGCGCCGTTCTTGAAGAAGACGTGGTTGTCACAGGTGGTCATCGCCTCGTCGTAGCGGAAGACGATCTCGTACTGTCCGGCGTGGCACTCCCCGCGTGCGGTCTCCATCGCCAGGCCGGCGCGCACCATCTCGCGTCGGATGCGGCGCACCACCGGCTCGATCTCGGAGAGGCCCTGCAGCGCGTAGTCCACGTTGTACGAGGTGGCGGTGGCCAGGCCCGCGTACCGGCGCTCCCACGCCTGACGGTAGGAGTCGAGGAAGACCAGGAACTCCAGCTCGGTGCCCGCGAACGCGGTCAGCCCGCGCTCGGCCAGTCGGTCCAGCTGGGTGCGCAGCACCTGCCGGGGGGCCACTTCGACCGGCTCTCCGCCGGGCCAGGTGGCGTCCGCGAGGACGAGCACGGTGCCCTCGTCCCACGGGAGGGCGCGCAGGGTCGCCGGGTCGGGTCGCAGCACGAAGTCGCCGAAGCCGGCGTTCCACGCGTCGATGGCGTAGCCGGGGCCGGTGCCCATCTCCACGTCGGAGGCGAGCAGATAGACACAGGCGCCGAAGCCCTGGCGGGCCGCCTCCTCGAGGAAGTACGGGACCGACAGCCGGCTGCCCTGGAGGCGGCCCTGCAGATCGGGTACGGCGACGATCACCTCGTCGACGGAGCCGGCCTCGGCGTCGGCGCGCAGCCGCTCGTACGGGTCCGGCGCACTCATATCTGCTCCTCCTGGGTGGTGGCGGTGGCGAGCGGGTTGGCGACGGTGCCGTGGACGACGTCGAAGCCCTCGTCCTTCTCGGCGCGGTCGTGGAAGCCACCGCCCAGCAGCTGCTCGCGATTGAGCGCGATCCGGTCGAAGGCCGGTGCGAGCAGCCCGAAGTCGTCGAACTGGTCGGCCAGTTCGGGGAAGCGGGCGTGGTAGCGCTCGATCTCGGCGCGGGCCATCGCCCAGAACTCCCCCTCCGGCACGCCGAGATGACCGGCGACGAGGGGCGCGAAGAACCGGAAGTGTCCGGCGAAGACGGCGCTGAGCAGAGAGTGCGCCAGCTCGCGGGCGGGCCAGCGCAGCAGCACCTTGTCGGCGCGCGGCGTCAGCGCGGCGTACTCGGGGCGCGACTCGGGAAGCAGATTGACGTCTTCGGCGAAGTCCTTGACCGCGATGCCGATCGGGATGTCGGCGTCGTCGAAGAGGATCACGGTGTTCTCGCCGTGCGGGCAGAAGGCCACGCCGTAGCGGTAGAGGTAGTGCAGCAGGCCGGGCAGCAGGGCGGCGAAGAAGCGCTCCATCCAGTCGTGGGCCGTGAGCCCGGAGCGGTACACCAGCTCGGCGACGAGCGTACGGCCGTCGGAGCCGGTCCCCAGCAGCGCGGCCATGGTGCGGGCCCGTTCCCGCTCCCCGAGGAGGGCGGCGACCGGCTCGCGCCAGACCGCGCCGAGCAGTTCGTGGTAGCGGTACGGGGCGTCCTTGACCGACTCGTACAGCGGGTGGTGCACGGCGACCGCGGCGACCTCGCCGAGTGGATGGAAGCGCAGCTCGTCGCGGAGATACGGATCCGCGTCACGCACCGACTGCAGCCAGGCGCTCACATCGGGCGCGGCCCGGGTCGGCTCGGTGGACAGTCCGCGCCACACCAGCGTGTTGCGGATGAGCAGGGGCACCTTCACATTGCGGCGGTGCGGGTGGTCGAGGTTGGCGAGGGTGCGGATGGACTGCAGGGGCCGGTAGCGGTCCGGGCCCTGGCCGAGGAGCACGATGCGGCCCTCGGCGAGGTAGGGGGCGAAGAGGGTCGCCACCGCCTCGTCCCAGTGGAAGGGGTGCACCGGCAGCCAGGTGAACTCCTCGGCCGCGAGGCCGCTTTCGGCGCAGATCTCGTTCAGCACCGCCGTGAACCGCCGCCGTGTGTGCGCGTCCAGTTCCTCGGACAGCAGCCGCTCGGCGTCCAGGCCGGGGACCCCTGAGTACGCGGACAGGCCCGCGTGGACGCCCGCCCACAGCAGCCGTACGGTACGGGCCGACTCGGGGGCGTAGGCGGCGGCGTCGGAGGCGGAGAAGCCGAGCCGGCCCTTGTTGAGCAGCATGCACGGGTGGCCGTCCTGGTACGCCTCCAGTTCCAGGTGGCCGAGGTCCGCGAGCTCGGCGGCCGGCCTGGCACGGGAGATGGCCTCGGCCCCGGCCCGCCGGGTGGCGGTCAGTTCGCGCAGTACCTCGGCGGTCGTGGGGCCGTCCCAGCCCAGCACCGGGCGGGCGTCGAGCAGCAGCTGCTCGGGGCCCTCCTCTCCCGAGGCGGCTTCGGGGTGCCGCCGGAGCGAGGCGGGGTCGAGCTGCCAGGTGCCGAAGGTGCCGCGGGCGGCGCGGAACGTCCAGTGGACGCCGTCGCCGACGTCGAGCCGGTAGGCGTCGGCGTCAGGTTCGGGTTCGGGTTCGGGTTCGGGGACGAGAAGTTCCTCGTACGCGAACTCCTCGATCGCCTTGACGAGCAGGCGGCGGCCCGCCTGCGCCCAGGCGTCCCGGGCAGGGTGGTTCATCGGTGGTTCTCCTCCGAGTACAGCGGAACGGGGGTGGTGGAGGGCGCCGGGCCCGCGGAAGCCGGCCGGCGCGTCGCTTCGGCCGGCGCGGGCGGTGCGGGTGGCGCGGGGCCGGTCCGCGTGCCCCGCAGGGACAGCACAGTGGCGAGCACCTGGACGGCTGCCGCGACAGCCAGCGGCAGCATGAGGTCCCGGGACACCGCGGCGGTGGCGACGAGCGGGGCGGCGAGGAGCCCGGCGGAGCGGGCGGTCTCCACCGCGGTGAAGGCAGGGCCCGCCGTGCCGGTGGCGCGGAACGTCCGCAACTCCACCGCGACTTGGCCGAGGCCGAGGCCGATACCGAACAGCAGTCGGCCGCCGGCCAGTTCGGGCAGCGAGGAGGCGATCGCCTGCCAGCCGAGCCCGGCGGCGGCCACCAGCAGGGCCGGCGGGAGCAGGTGGTCGCCGAGCGACGCGTGGCAGCGGCGGACCACGGGCAGCACGGCCAGAGCGGCGACGCTCGGCAGGAAGAACAGCACGGCGGACCCGGCGGAGCCGCCGCCCAGGCTCTCCGAGAACTCGGTGAAGAACGGCCGTGCCACATTGACCGAGAAGTCGAAGGCCAGGCCGATCAGGGCGACTTGGACGAGCAGCAGGATCCGCCCGGCGCGGTGCGGTGAGCCGTCGACGGGCGTCTCGGACCGCCTCTCGTCCGCCGGACCGGTGACGTCGGCGAGGGACGGACCAGCGGTGCTGGTTGCCGTGTCCCGGCCCAGGATACGGAAGGTCAGCACCGCGAGGGCGGCGTCCAGTACCGCGAACGCCGAGATGCCGATACGGGGTTCGGGCAGCGCCAGCACGCCCGCGCCGACGAGGGTGGCCACGACGACGGACAGGTGGAAGGCGACGACGAGCGAGCAGATCCCGGTCAGCCGGGACCGTTCGCCGTCCGCCGGTTGGTCGCGGTGTTCGGCGATGAACGCCGGATAGGCGAGCAGCAGCGCGCTGTTGGTCGCCACCACCGCCGTCGACAGAACCGTGTACGCGGCGTAGCTGGGGGCCAGCCCGAGCAGCAGGTCGAGCACGGCCGAACCGCACAGTCCGGCCAGCACCAGCTGGTGCAGCGGCCGGCGCCGGGCGGCCAGGCCCCACAGCGGGAGCGCGGCCAGCCCGACGATCCGGCAGACCCACAGGTACAGGCCCGTGGCCCCCGGGTCCTCGATGCCGTACAGCCGCTGGAACAGCTGCGGCAGGAACGGCGTGAGCGCGGTCTCGGCGACCAGGTGCAGTCCGATCACCGAGATCAGCACCACCTTGGCACGCGGCAGCCGCCCGCCGGTCTTCCGGGCGGTGGTCACCGGTATGCGCCTGCGGGGGCGATACCGGGTAGGCCGGGGGTGCGGGTCCGCGGCGCGCCGAAGGTTGTCCACGCCGCCCGGTCGGGCACCGGCAGCACGGTCTTCCCGGCGGCCGCGTTGAGGATCGTCGCGGCGCGCCAGGCGCCCAGGGTGAGGTCGGGGGCGCCCACGCCGTGCGTGTGCATCTCGGCGTTCTGCACGTACAGCGAGCCGGAGACGCGCGGGTCGAGCGCGACCCGGTACTCGCCGTCGATCTGGTAGCGGCCCCTGGCGTCCCAGTCGACCAGGTCCGCCATGGTGTCCAGGAAGGCCGGGCGGACGGGCGCGTAACCGGTGGCCGCCACGACGGCGGAGGTGCGGATCTCGAACGGGGCATCCTGCTGGGTGTGCCGGCAGGTCAGCAGGTAGCCGTCGCCGTCGGCCACGGCCGCCGTTATCTCCACCCCGGGGTGCAGGGCGGCGCGCGGTTCGGTGCCGCCGATGGTCCGCTCGTACAGCTCGTCGTGGATCTCGCCGAGGGTCTCCTCGCTGACGCCCTTGTAGAGCTGCCACTGCTCGCGCACGAGCTGCTCGCGCCGCTCCTCCGGGAGCGCGCGGAAGTAGCGGATGTAGTCCGGGGTGAAGTGCTCCAGGCCGATCTTGGAGTACTCCATGGGCGCGAAGGCGGTCGTACGGGCCAGCCAGCGGACGTACGGCCCGCCGTCGCCCTGGCCGTCCTGGTGGCGCAGGAGGTCCAGAGTCACCTCGGCCCCGGACTGGCCGGCGCCGATGACCGTGACGTCGCCGGCGCCCGCGAGGGCGGACCGGTGGGTGCGGTAGTCGGCGCTGTGCAGCACCCGGCCCGCGTGGGTTGCGGTCAGCAGCGGGCGCAGCGGCTCGGGGACCACCGGGAGCGTGCCCACGCCCAGGACCACTTGACGGGCCGCCACCCGCGACCGGGTGCCGCCCGCCGAGCGGTGGGTGACGGCGAAGGCATCGGCCGTCTCGTCCCACTCCACGGAGGTGACCTCGGCGTCGAAGCGGCAGGACGGCAGGCGCTCGGCGACCCAGCGGCAGTAGTGGTCGTACTCGCGGCGCGGGATGTGGAACCGCTCGGAGAAGAAGAACGGGAACATCCGGTCGTGCGCGCGGAGGTAGTTGAGGTACGACCAGGGGCTGGTCGGGTCGGCCATGGTCACCAGGTCGGCGAGGAACGGCACCTGGAGCACCGTGCCCTCCATGAGCAGGCCCGGGTGCCAGGAGAACGCCGGTTTGGCGTCCAGGAAGAGGGTGCGCAGCTCCGGTGCGCCGTCGGACAGGGCGGCCAGCGACAGGTTGAACGGGCCGATGCCGACGCCGACCAGGTCATAGGGGGCTTGCTCGGTCTGTTCGGTCTGTTCGGTCACCGCTGGGCCTCCGCGAGGGGGTTGGGAAGGTCGATGTAGACGGACTGGCTGTGGACGTCGCCGACGAGCTCGTCGAGACCGTCCACGCAGGTCAGGTAGTTGCCCTTGCAGCGCAGGACGGGCGCGTCGAGCAGCAGGTCGAGCAGGCCCTTCGCGCCGGGTTCGGTGGCGCGCAGCCGCTCCAGAGCGGCGCGCAGCCTGCGCAGCAGGACCTCCTCGTCGGCGAGTCCCAGCGCCCCGAAGGCGCCGACGAGGCCGAGCAGGTTGTTGATGCCCAGGTAGTACGCGACCCGCTCGTCGACGAACTCGTCGTCGAAGACCAGATCCACGCCGTGGGTGGCGCCCGGCAGCAGCTGTTCCAGCTCGGCGGCGCGGGACGCCGCCAGGTAGTAGCCCTGGCTGTCCCGGTACCAGCCCGCGCAGGGCAGCCCGTCGTCGTCCAGCGCCACCAGGGTGTTCTGATGGTGCGGCTCCAGCGCGATGCCGTACCGCGCCTGAAGCCGGATCAGCGGTACGGCCAGTACGTCCAGGTACCGGGTGAACCACCGCTTCGAGGCTTCGGCGGGCGGGACGCGCAGGGCTCGCGCCGTACGGTGGACGGCGGCCGACAGCAGCGCACGGTGCCGGGGCGGGGAGCCGTCCCCCGGCCCGGTGCGCTCCGCCAGCAGCCCGGCCACGCACAGCCCTTCGCGTCCCGCGCCGTGAAAGGGGTTGTCGCGGATCGCCGTCTCCAGCCCGGTCTCCGGCCCCGTCTCCATGCCTGTCTCCAGGCCGGTCCGCGGCCCGTCCGGGCCGGCCGACACCCACGCGAAGTCCCGCAGGATGGAGAACTCCGGATGCTCCGCCCGCAGCCAGTCCGCGGGTCCCGCGGCCAGCAGCCGGGCGGCCCGTACGCCCAGGCGCATCTCACTGCGGAGGTTGTTGCGGCGGGAGTTGGTGATCCGCATACCCAGGGACAGTTTCAGCATCACCTCGGCGTCCGGCCGGTGCACGGTCCGCACCGATGACGTCGGATACCAGGCCGGGCCGGCCGGCCCGAGCGGGCGCAGCAGACCGGCGTCCACGAGCTTCGCCACCTCCGGGCGGCCCAGCGCCTGGCGGGCCTGCCACGGGTGGGCGGGCACCGGCAGCATTCCGTCCGGCAGTTCCAGTCCGGCGGCGAGCGGCCGCAGCAGCTCGTCGACGGTACGGCCGTCCGCGCTTTCGCCGACCACGACGTCCGGGTGGGCGGCGAACCAGTGCAGCGGGAAGGAGCCGCGCAACTCGGGCGAGTAGGCGTCCAGTTCGGAGTCGGACGCCTCCTCGCGGCTCTTGGGGGCGGGATGGAAGGGGTGCCCGAGCAGCAGCGCCTGCTCGGCGTCGAGGAACGGCGTGAGCCCCTGCGCCTGCCCGCCCTCGGTCCGCCGCCGCGCGAGGTGTACGGCCGTCCGGGAGGCGGAGTTGAGCACCCGGGCGGTGGCGTCGCCCCCGAGGTGCGGCGGGGCTCCCCGGCCCAGCGTGCTCTCCCGGATGAGCACCGCTGCCACGAGCGAGGCATCGGCGGGCAGATCGCGCCGCAGCCGGGGCTCGCCGAAGCGGTGCCGGCCGGTCGCGGACCGGTAGCGCACCGGGACGACCAGCTGGAGGCCGCTCGCGGGCAGGTCCAGAACGAGGTCTTCGCCCGCGGACGGGACGTCGGTCCCGGTCTCGCGCACGAACGCGCGCAGCAGCGTCTCCGTAGCCGCCGAGTGCCCCGCGTACAGCGGGTCGCGGTGGTCCAGAAAGTCAGGTCCGGATGTCACTGGGCATCCCCTCGCGTCGCCGCCACGGCACCGCGCAGCGCGTCCTCCTCGCACTGGCCTGCCGCGGCGACGGCGTGCAGCAGTCGTTCGACGTCGGCCGGGCAGGTGTGAGGGTTGAGCAGGGTGAGCTTGAGGCGGACCCGGCCCGGCCCCTCACCCGGCAGTTCGGTACGGCCCACGACCGCTCGGCCCTCGCGCAGCAGCCTGCGCCGCAGCGCGGCGTTGACCTGGTCCGCGTGCGCCGGGTCCGCTGTCGTATAGCGGAAGAGGAAGGCGGTCAGCACCGGTGCCGCGTGCAGTTCCAGCCGGGGATGAGCGCGGACGGCCTCCGCCCCGGACCTGGCCAGCTCGTGGCACGCGTCGACGAGGCGGCCCAGGCCGTCCCGGCCGAGCACGCGCAGGGTGACTGCGATCTTGAAGGCGTCGGCGCGGCGCGTGGTGCGCAGCGAGAGGCCGAGCAGGCTGGGGTAGCCGGCCTCCTCGTCGTCCGCCGGGTTCAGGTAGACGGCGCGGCGGGCCAGCGAGGCGTACGTCTGCGCCCGCCGGACCAGGAACACCCCGGCCGCGGCCGGCTGCCAGCCCAGCTTGTGCCAGTCCAGGGAGACCGAGTCGGCGAGCGCGATGCCGTCCAGCAGCGGGGCGAGCCGGTCGGACAGCAGGGCGCCGCCGCCGTACGCGGCGTCCACGTGCAGCCAGGCGCCGTGCTCGGCGGCGAGCACCGCGCACTCCAGCAGCGGGTCGATCGCGCCGGTGTCGGTCGTACCGGCGGTGGCCACCACGGCCACCGGCAGCTCCCCTCGCCGGGCGCATCCGTCGAGCTCCGCCGCAAGCGCGTACGGATCCATCCGCAGCTCGCGGTCGACGGCGACGGGCAGCACCGCGTCCTCGCCGAGCCCCAGCAGGGCGGCGGCCCGCTGTACGGAGAAGTGCGCGGCGGCGGAGGCGAGGATGCGGGGCCGCGGTCCGCCGGCGGGCACGCCCGCCGGCTCGACCTGGTGACCGGCTGCCCGGCCCAGCACCCGGTCGCGGGCCAGCATCAGGCCCATCAGGTTGGACTCGGTGCCGCCGGAGGTGAGCACTCCGGCCGACTCGGCCGCGTCGTACCCGACCAGCTGCGCCAGCTCTTCCAGCAGCAGGGTCTCGATCACGGTGGCGGCGGGCGCCTGGTCCCAGGAGTCCTGGGAGGGGTTGAGCGCGGAGACCGCCAGATCCGCGGCGACCGCGACAGCCAGCGGCGGGCAGTGGAGATGGGCCGCGCAGGACGGGTCCGCCGGGTCGGCGCTGCCGTACGCGAGCAGTTCGGTGAGCAGGTGCAGGACGTCGTCGCCGTCCGGCGCGGCGAACCCGCGGGCCACCTGGCCCGCCAGGTCCGCCGGCGCTCCTGCCGCGACCGGTCCGCCCCGCCGCGCCGCACCCTCGGTGAGCGCGCCCAGCACGGTGTGCACCAGCGGTGCCAGGGCGCCGGCGCCGCCGGGTCCGCCGGACAGCGCGGTCCCCGGCCCGGCCGCTGCGACGGCGCCCAGCACATCGGCGACGGCCGCACTCAGAGCGTCGTGACCAGGAACAGCACGTGGTGTCGTCTCGCGGATGCGGGCACTCATACCGACCGCCCGGAGAGCTGCCCAGCCGCCACCTCGGCGAGGGCGTCGGCGAGCCGGTCCAGCACCGCCTCCGCCTGTTCGTCCGTGATGACCAGCGGCGGGAGCAGCCGGACGGTGGAGTCGAAGCGGCCGCCCAGCTCCACGATCAGACCGCGCTCCAGGCACGCGGCGCGGACCTGGGCCGCGACCTGCGGGGCGACCGGGCGGGCCCCGCAGGAGTCGGGCGCGCTCTCGGGGTCGACGAGTTCGACGCCGATCATGAGGCCGCGGCCGCGGACATCCCCGATCGTCGGCAGCTCGGCGCTCAGCCCCTCGAGGCGGGCGGTCATCAGGGCACCGACCGTGGCAGCCCGCTCGGCCAGACCCTGCCGGGCGACATGGCGCAGGGTCGCGGTGCCCGCGGCCATGGCCATGGTGTTGCCGCGGAATGTGCCGGTGTGCGCGCCGGGCAGCCAGCCGTCGTAGTCCTCGTGGTAGACGACCACGGCCAGCGGCAGACTGCCGCCGATCGCCTTGGACATCACCATCGCGTCGGGCACGATCCCGCTGTGCTCGACCGCCCAGAACGCGCCGGTGCGCCCGACACCCGTCTGCACCTCGTCGACGATCAGCGGGATCTCCCGCTCGGTGGTGATCCGCCGCATCTCGCGCAGCCAGGCGTCCGGGGCGGGCACCGCGCCGCCCTCGCCCTGGACGGCCTCCAGGATCATCGCGGCGGGCGGGATCACCCCGCCCGACGGGTCGTCGATGAGCCGCTCGGTGTACGCCGCGGACAGTGCTGCCCCGCGCTCCCCGCCGACTCCGAACGGGCAGCGGTACGGGTACGGATAGGGCAGCCGGGTCACCTCCGCGGCGATCCCGGGGACGGGGGCCTTGACCGCGACGTTGCCGGTGGCGGCCAGGGCCCCGGCGGTCATGCCGTGGTACGCGCCGGTGAAGGCGAGCAGCCCGCGCCGCCCGGTGGCGGTCTGCATCAGCTTGAGCGCCGCCTCCACCGCGTCGGTCCCGGCCGGCCCGCAGAAGTGGATCCTGGCCCGGTCGGCGAACGCGTTGGGCAATGTGGCGAACAGGGCGTCGGTGAAGTCGTCCTTCTCCGGCGTCGCCAGGTCCAGCGCGTGCAGCGGCGCCCCGCTGTCCACCGTGCGGCGGATCGCCTCCAGCACGACGGGGTGGTTGTGGCCGAGGGCGAGAGTGCCGGCGCCGGACAGGCAGTCGAGGTAGCGCCGCCCGTCGGTGCCCTCGATCGTCATGCCCTGGGCTCGGGCCGGGACGATCGGGAACGAACGGGCGTACGTCCGGGCCGATGACTCGCGGGCGCGCTGCCGCCCCAGGATGGCGTGCGCGTCGGCCGCGGAGCGCCCGTTGGCGGGCAGGACGGTGGAGGGAACGGTCATCAACGGCTCCGGAGGATGAAGGTGAACGTGATGAAGGTGGAGGTGGAGGTGCGGGAAGGGAGGCGTCAGAGCAGGTGGCGCTCGGCGACGGGGTGGCCGAGGAAGGAATGCATCGCGAACTCCCATCCGTAGGAGCCCGCGCAGGGGAAGACGACGAGGTCGCCGGCACGCACCCGGTCGACCAGTACGTCCCTCAGCAGGGTGTCCTCGGGGGTGCACAGCTCGCCGACCACGGTGACCCGCACGTCTTCGGCGGCGGGACGCGGACAGCCCTCGGGCCAGTCCTTGACGGGCAGCACCGCCGCGTTGTGCACGATGTCCCACGACGTGGGCAGCTGGAAGTGGTTGATACCGCCGCGCAGGACCGCGAACCATTCGCCGTAGGACGCCTTGACATCGGTCACTTCGGCGGCGTACCAGCCGCAGTCGGCGACCAGGAAACGGCCGGGCTCCAGCACCACCCTCACCCCGGGCGGTGGCTCCACCTGCCCGGCCAGCTCGCCGAACCGGGCCACGTCGAAGGGCTTCTCACCCTCGAACGCGACCCCGATGCCGCCGCCGATATCCACATGGCGCAGGGTGATGCCGGCCGCCTGTGCCGTCCGCACGCTCCACTCCACGCACCAGCGCAGGTAGGCGGCGTGGGTGTCGGCGTCGAGGTTGTTGGAGGCGGCGTGGATGTGGAAGCCGACGAGGTCGAGGCCGGGCAACTCGCTTGCGGCGCAGAGGACTTCGCGGACATCGGGCTCGGCCACGCCGAACTGCGAGGGGGCGCCGCCCATATGGAGCGAGCCGCTGATCGGGATGTCGGCCGGATTCACCCGTAGGGCGACCCGGGCGGTCACGCCCTCGGCGACCGCGATGCGGCTGATCCGGTGAAGTTCCAGCAGGCTTTCGGCGTTGATGGCCTCGACCCCGGCCCGCACCAGGGCGGTGAGTACGGGGACGGACTTCGCCGGACCCGCGGCGACGACCGGGGCCGTACCGGTGCGCTCCGGCTCTCCTGCGGTCAGGGCGAGTTCGAGCTCCGAGACGGAAGCGACCTCGAATCCGTCCACGTAGGGTGCGAGTGCCTGGACAATCCCGGGGAACGAGTTGGCCTTGACCGCGTAGTACACCTGCGCCCACCCGGGCAGTGCGGCACGCAGCTCCCGGGCCCGCTCGGCGGCGACGGCTCCGTCGTACACATAGGCCGACACCGGCTCACCGGCCCGGGCCAGCTGCAGCAAGCGGCGGCGGACCTGCTCGGGCAGTACGTCGGGTGGATAGGCGGATCGCGGCGCGGCGGAGGGCGGTAACTGCACGGCTCTACCTTCGGGGTCGAATAGCCGGACTTAGGTGAGCCTAACCTAACGAACCGCTGGGTGGATGCCAAGCCCACGCCCTGCTGGACGCCATGGTCATGGCGCAATCCGTGCGTCGGAGCGACGTTCCCTCGATACTGGGACTCAGTCGGCTGCACTGACATGTCCCTCCAGGGAGGTACCAAGTGAGGATGCTGATCAACGTCCCCGAGACAGTTGTCGCGGACGCGCTGCGCGGGATGGCCGCCGCCCATCCGGAACTGACCGTGGACGTCGAGAACCGGGTTGTCGTACGCGCAGACGCGCCGATGGCAGGCAAGGTGGCACTGGTCTCCGGCGGCGGGTCCGGGCACGAGCCACTGCACGGCGGGTTTGTGGGGCCCGGGATGCTCTCGGCCGCCTGCCCGGGCGAGGTGTTCACCTCGCCGGTCCCGGATCAGATGGTGCGGGCCGCGGCAGCCGTGGACAGCGGTGAGGGTGTGCTCTTCGTCGTCAAGAACTACACCGGTGACGTACTCAACTTCGACATGGCCGCCGAACTCGCCGAGGACGAGGGCATCCAGATCGCCAAGGTCCTGGTCAACGACGATGTCGCGGTCACGGACAGCCTCTATACGGCGGGTCGGCGCGGCACCGGCGCGACCCTGTTCGTCGAGAAGCTGGCGGGCGCCGCGGCCGAGGAGGGGGCGCCGCTGCAGCGGGTCGAGGCGGTTGGCCGCCAGGCCAACGAGTGCTCGCGGAGCTTCGGGATCGCTCTGAGTGCCTGCAGCACGCCCGCCAAGGGCAGCCCGACCTTCGACCTGCCCTCCGGGCAGCTGGAGTTGGGCATCGGGATCCACGGCGAGCCGGGACGCGAGCGGAGGGCCATGATGACCGCCCGCGAGATCGCGGAGTACGCGGTGGACGTGGTGCTGGAGGACCTGCGGCCCACCCGGCCGGTGCTCGCGCTGGTCAACGGGATGGGCGCGACACCCCTGTTGGAGCTGTACGGCTTCAACGCCGAGGTGCAGCGGGTACTGACCGGGCGGGGGGTGACCGTGGCCCGTACCCTCGTCGGGAACTATGTCACCTCACTCGACATGGCCGGCTGCTCGGTGACGCTCTGTCAGGTCGACGAGGAACAGCTGCGCCTGTGGGACGCGCCCGTACAGACGGCCGGGCTCCGCTGGGGCCGCTGAACCGTTCAGTACGCACACTCACAGAGGAGACCAGGTGCGCGACACGGCATTCTTCCGCCGCTGGATGGCGGTCGCCTCGGCCGCCGTGAACCGTGAGGCGGCCCGCCTCACGGAACTCGACTCCCCGATCGGCGACGCCGACCACGGCAGCAATATGCAGCGCGGATTCACGGCCGTCGGCGCGGCACTGGAGAAGGATGCGCCGGACACCCCGGGCGCCGTACTGGTACTGGCCGGGCGCACGCTGATCTCCACGGTGGGCGGGGCTTCCGGACCGCTGTACGGCACGCTGCTGCGCCGCACCGGCAAGGCGCTCGGGGAGGCGGCCGAGGTGTCCGACGAGCAGCTGCGGGACGCGCTGCACGCGGGCGTGGACGCGGTCGCCCAGCTGGGTGGGGCGGCGCCGGGCGACAAGACGATGCTGGACGCGCTGGTGCCCGCCGTGGACGCGCTGGGCACGTCGTACGAGGCGGCCCGCGACGCGGCGGAGAACGGCGCACTCGCGACGGTGCCCCTGCAGGCCCGCAAGGGCCGGGCGAGCTATCTGGGTGAACGCAGCATCGGCCACCAGGATCCGGGCGCGACCTCCTCCGCGCTGCTGATCGCGGCTCTGGCGGAGGTGGCGGCGGCGTGAGCGACGGCGGGGAGAAGCTCGTCGGGGTCGTACTGGTCTCGCACAGCGCGCAGGTCGCGGCCTCCGTCGCCGAACTGGCGAAGGGACTCGCGGGCGGCGGTACGGTCGCGCCGGTGGCGGCGGCCGGCGGCACGCCCGACGGCGGCCTCGGCACCAGCTCGGACCTGATCACGGAGGCGGCCAGGGCGGTCGACCGCGGCGCGGGGGTCGCGGTCCTCGTCGACCTGGGCAGCGCGGTGCTGACGGTGAAGGCGCTGCTGGCCGAGGGCGACGAACTGCCGGGCGGGGCGCGGCTGGTGGACGCGCCGTTCGTGGAGGGCGCGGTGGCCGCGGTGGTCACCGCCTCGGCCGGGGCGGACCTGGACGCGGTGGCGGCCGCGGCCGCGGAGGCGTACGCGTACCGCAAGGCCTGAGCGCTCATCACACGGGACACGGGCCTGCCAGGCATCGGTCCGGCGGGTCGGGGTAGGCGGGCGATGACACCAGGACGTACCGCGGAGGAGGAATCGTGGCGGGAATCGTGAACCGGATCAGGGCGTTCGCGCGCAGCCCGAAGGGGCGCCGGCTGACCGAGCAGGGCAGGCGGGCGGCTGCCGACCCCAGGAAGCGCGCTCAGGCGAGGCAGGCGCTCAGCAGGCTCCGCGGCAAGCACCACTGAGGCGGCCAAGGCGCCGGCGGCGACGCTCATGGGCCGGGACCCGGATCGGGATGCACCGCGTCGGTGATCCCGGCCCGGGCCGCCTCCAGTTGCGCGGCGAACGCGATTGCCGAGAAACTGCGCGATGGCCGTCAGGTTCGCCCAGATCAGCAGGGCGACGAACGCGGTGAGGGGGCCGTAGACCGCGCCGAACCCACCGCTCCTGGCCACGTAGAGGGCCAGCAGCCAGGTCGCCGTGACCCACAGCACCAGGTGTACGGCCGATCCGAAGGCCAGCCAGGTGTAGCCGGGCTGGTCCCGCCGCGGGGACCAGCGGAAGACGGCCGCCGAGGCGATCCACACCAGCAGCACGCCGGCCGGCAGCTGCAGCACGTCCCACCAGGTGAGCCGGCTCTCCGGCCAGTGCAGCACGTCGGCGAGGGAGCTGCTCACCGCGTCGCCCGCGACGAGTACCACGAAGCCCCCGACCATGGGCGCGCCGGCGGTCAGGGTCAGCACCAGCGCGTCCGTACTCGGCGGGGAACGGCCGGTCCCGCTCGATGCCGTAGATCCGGTTGATGCCCCTCTCGATCTGCGCCATCGCCGAGGAGAGGTTCAGTACGGCGAACCCGAGGCCCACCCACATCGCGATCGCGCCCCCGGCGCCCGTGCCCGCGCTGCGCCGGGTGTCGGCGAGGGCGTCCTCGATCAGCTCGACACTGGCACCGGGCGCTGTGCGTCCGAGCGTCAACTCGATCACGCGGCCGACGCTTTCGGTGTGCACGGTGGTGGCCACGCCCACCAGTGCGATGGTGAAGGGCACCATGGCCAGGACCACTTGGTACGCCAGAGAGCGGGCGTTGCTGAAACCGTCGGCGTAGCGGAACCGGGCGAAGGCGTCGAGCAGCAGCTTGCGCCCTCCGTAGTGCCGCAGCGCCATCAGCGCCTCGTCACCGGAGAGTTCCGCACCGATCATGTCCCGCGTCTGCGGAACGTGCACCACAGTCCCCATGCCGCAACGATCACATCTCGGCGCGTGCGGCCACATCTCGGCGCGTGCGGCGCAGCCGAATCCCGCAGCCGAACCGGCCGGTCACGGAGGTGGAGGGGCGGTCAGCGACCGCGCAGCTGTTCCAGGTCGCGCCGGTCCCGCTTCGTCGGGCGGCCGGCCCCGCGGTCGCGGTGTCCGACGGCCGCGGCTTCCTCGCGCGCCGGCGCCGGCGGGCTGTTGTCGACGTAGCACTCCACCGCGACGGGCGGCCCGACCCGCTTGGACACCAGACGCGAGACGACCACGACACGCTCGCGCCCCGCGTGGTACAGCCGCACCTCGTCCCCGGTACGCACCGGCTGGGCCGGCTTGGCCCGGTCGCCGTTGACGCGGACGTGGCCGGCCCGGCACGCCGCCGCGGCCTGCGAACGTGTCTTGGTGAGCCGGACGGACCAGATCCAGCTGTCGACGCGTACGGTCCCCTCGTCTGAAGCCATGCCCCGACTCTAGAACGTCGGGGGTGCCGAACGGGCGGTATGGACGGTGGTCGCGGTCAGCAGGAACGCGTCCGGGCGTCTCAGGATGCCCTGTGACGCCTCCGTGTCCAGGAGGGCGTCGAGCGTGCGCAGGTCCTCGGGGTCGAGGTCGCCCGCGAGGAGTTCCCGCAGCCGGGCCAGGCGGTCGTGGAGGTAGGCGCGGGCGTCGGCGCCCAGCGGGGCGGGCAGGTCGGTGAGGAAGCTGCGCGTGCCGGTGGTGACCAGACCTGCACCCGTGAGCAGGGCCGGCCAGTCCTCCACGACACGGGTGTGACCGGGCAGGGCGGCGCGCATTCCGGCGAACCAGTCCTCCTCGGCGGCCTCCAGCCGGGCCTCCAGGCCGGGGCGCCCGAGGCCGCAGTCGCGCGGCAGGCAGCGGGTCCCGAGCCCGCCCTCCGCGACGGCGAGCAGCCCGCCGGGCCGCAGCGAAGCGGCGAGCGTACGCAGCGACGCCTGCTGGTCGCCGAGGTGGTGGACCACTTTGCTGGTCCAGATCAGGTCCGCGGCGCCGAGGCCGTCCAGGCCGTCGGGCAGGTCGGCCCGGCGGGTGACGATCCGGTCGGCCAGGCCCCGCTCGGCGGCGCGGACCCTGACCCGCTCCAGGAGCCCGGCCGCGCCGTCGACGGCGACGATCTGCGCGCGCGGGAAGGTGCGGGCGAGCACGCCGCAGACGACCCCGGGTCCGCTGCCGAGGTCGAAGACGCGGGTCACGTCCGTCCCGGTGAGCTGCTCGGCCAGCCAGCCCGTCGCCCGCTCGATGAACGGCAGGTGCAGTTCGGCCTGGCGTTCCAGCTGGGGGCCCAGGGCTTCCCAGTCGAGGTCCTCGGAGTCGGCGTGGTGATGGCCGTGCTGGTGGGACGCGGTCACGGTTCTCTCCTGGTCCGGGCGGGGCGGGGTGTCGCTTCCGGCCACTCTGGTCGATTCCGGGCCGGCAGACCACCCGTACACCGAGAGGTAATTGGTAATGGTTTCCATCTTCATATAGCGTGAGGGCCTTGCACCGTCCACCTGAGGAGACCCTCCATGGCCGTTCCCAAGCGGAAGATGTCCCGCAGCAACACCCGCCATCGGCGCGCCCAGTGGAAGGCCACGGCGCCCGATCTGGTCCCCGTCACCGTCGACGGCTCGGTCTACCGGGTGCCGCACAGGCTCGCGAAGGCGTACGAGCGCGGCCTCCTGCGCCCGGAGGGCTGACCGTATGACGGACCGCCGGCTGCCGGTGACCGTGCTGTCCGGCTTCCTCGGGTCGGGCAAGACCACACTGCTCAACCACATCCTGGGCAACCGGGAGGGTCTGCGGGTCGCCGTGATCGTCAACGACATGAGCGAGGTCAACATCGACGCCGCGCTCGTGCGGGGCGGCGCGGCTGCCCTGTCGCGGACCGAGGAGCGCCTGGTCGAGATGACCAACGGGTGCATCTGCTGCACCCTGCGCGACGACTTGCTGGAGGAGGTCGACCGGCTGGCCCGTGAGGGCCGCTTCGACTACCTGCTCATCGAGTCCAGCGGCATCTCCGAACCGATGCCGGTGGCCGCCACGTTCGCCTTTCCGCGCGACGACGGTGCGACGCTCGGCGACCTGGCCCGACTCGACACCATGGTCACCGTCGTCGACGCCGCGGGCTTCCTGCCCGAGCTGGCCGGCGGTGACGGGCTCGCCGAGCGGGGGCTCGACCAGTACGAGGACGACGAGCGCACGGTCAGCGACCTGCTCATGGACCAGATCGAGTTCGCCGACGTCATCGTCCTCAACAAGCTCGACCTGGTCGCGCCGGACGAGGCCGTACGGCTGCAGGCCACTCTCGCCCGGCTCAACCCGGAGGCCCGGATCGTGCCCGCCCGGTTCGGCCGGATCAGCGCGGCGGACATCCTGGGCACCGGCCGCTTCGACCTCGAACGCGCGCAGCAGGCGCCGGGCTGGGTACGGGAGCTGAACGGCGACCACATGCCGGAGACCGAGGAGTACGGCATCTCCAGCACGGTGTTCCGGGCGGACCGGCCGTTCCACCCGGGCCGGCTGTGGACGTTCGTCACCAAGGGACTCGACAGCGGCACCTTCGGCGGCATCCTGCGCTCGAAGGGCTTCTTCTGGCTGGCGAGCCGTCCGCGGGTGACCGGGTTGTGGTCACAGGCGGGCGCCGTCGCCCGGTTCGAGCCCTCGGGCGCCCGGGACGAAGCGACCGAGCAGGGCCAGGAACTGGTCTTCATCGGCACCGGCCTGCGGCGCGAGTCCCTGCACGCAGCGCTGAACGCCTGCCTGCTGGCGGCGGACGACCGCGAGCCGTGGGACGATCCGTTCCCGGCCTGGGAGACGTACGGCCTGGACGACGGCGACGTCTGCGAGCACGAAGCCGTACCCGGGCACCCGCATGAGTACGGGCATGAGCAGGCGCGCGAGCACGCGGAGGCCGTCGCGCACGGCTGACATCACGTCAGCCGTGCGCGGTCGACGCGCCGTCAGCCCGCTGCCCGGCGCCAGGCCGATTCGCGCAGCAGGCGCAGGCCGTTGAGTCCGACCAGCACGGTGGACCCCTCGTGGCCGGCGACACCGAGCGGCAGCGGCAGATGCCCGGCCAGGTCCCAGACCACCAGAGCGCCGATGCAGACCGCCGCGATGACAAGGTTCTGGACGACCAGGCGGCGCGCGCGGCGGGACAGCGCGACGACCGCGGGCACGGTGGCCAGTTCGTCGCGTACGACGACCGCGTCGGCGGTCTCCAGGGCGAGATCGGAGCCGGCCCGGCCCATGGCGATGCCCGCGTGCGCGGCCGCCAGGGCCGGGGCGTCGTTGACTCCGTCGCCCACGACAAGGACCTTCTCCCCCGCCCGTTCCCAGCCGCGTACCGCCGCGACCTTGTCCTCGGGGAGCAGTCCGGCCCGCACCTCCCGGATGCCGGCCTCCTGCGCCACCCGCTCGGCGGCGCGTCCGTGGTCGCCGGTCAGCAGGGTCGGTGCCGAGCCGGTCAGCCGGCCCAGTGCGGCGACGGCGGCCGGTGCCCCCGCGCGGAGCCGGTCGGCGACGGCCAGCACCGCGGCCGTCGCGCCGTCCACCCGTACGACCACGGCGGTACGGCCGGTGTCCTCCACCTCGGCCACGACGAGACGGGCCTTGCGGTCCGGATCGCCGTCACTGCCGTCGCCTTCGCCCTCGCCATCGCCATCGCCATCGAGTAGCGCGGCGGGGCTGCCGACCCGGATGTCCCGCCCCGCGACGACCGCCCGTACCCCCCGGCCAGGCTCCGAGGAGAACGCCTCCGGGGCGCCGGGCCGCAGGCCGCGTTCGCGCGCCGCGGTCACCACGGCGCGCGCCAGCGGGTGTTCGCTGGGGTGCTCGGCGGCCGCGGCCAGTTCGAGTACGGCGTCCTCGTCGAGTCCGGCGACGCCGGGCAGGATGTGCACCTCGGCGACCCGGGGCGCTCCTTCGGTGAGCGTGCCGGTCTTGTCCAGGGCCACCGTGGTGACCTCGCCCAGCCGTTCCATCGCCACCGCGGACTTCACCAGCACGCCGTGGCGGCCGGCGTTGGCGATCGCGGAGAGCAGCGGCGGCATGGTGGCGAGCACGACCGCGCACGGCGAGGCCACGATCATGAAGGTCATGGCGCGCAGCAGGGTCGCGGTGAAGTCCACGCCGAAAGCGAGCGGTACGAGGAAGAGGGCGAGCGTGGCGGCCACCACGCCGACCGAGTAGCGCTGTTCGATCTTCTCGATGAACAGCTGCGTGGGCGCCTTGGTCCCGCTCGCCTCCTCGACCATCGCCACGATCCGCGCGATCACCGAGGCGGAGGCGTCCTTCCCCACGGCGACCCGCAGCGCGCCGGTCCCGTTCAGGGTTCCGGCGAACACCTCGTCGCCGGGCGACTTCGGCACCGGCAGGGGTTCACCGGTGATGGTGGCCTGGTCGACGTCGCTCGCGCCGTCGAGCACGGTGCCGTCGGCGGGCAGCCGCTCACCCGGGCGTACGAGTACGGTGTCGCCCACCCGGAGTCCGGCGATGTCCACCACCTCCTCGCCGGTGTCCGTGACGCGTGCCGCCCGGGCCGGAGCCAGGTCGAGGAGGCCGCGTACGGAGTCGGCGGTGCGGCGGGTGGCGAGTGCCTCCAGGGCGCCCGAGACCGCGAAGATGACGATCAGCAGGCCGCCGTCGAGGAACTGGCCGATCGCCGCTGCCCCGACGGCGGCCACCACCATCAGCAGGTCGACGTCGAGGGACTTCTCGCGCAGGGCCTGCACTCCGGCCCAGCCGGGCTCCCAGCCGCCGGCCGCGTAGCAGAGCGCGTACAGCGGCCCCCAGGCCCACACGGGCGCGCCGGCCAGGTCGAGCGGGAACGCGCACAGGAACGCGAGGGCGGACAGAGCCGCCCAGCGGACCTCGGGGAGCGCGGACAGCCCGGTTCGGCGTAGAGGCGGCGGAACGGCGGACGGCGTCGCGGGCCGGTCGTCGAGCACCGGGGATGCCATGGACACACCTCTTCAGGGAGTGGGCGAGGGGGATCAGACCTCCACCATAGCGGAAGACATGAAGACCTCTTCATGCATAGGTCCGGTGCGCGGTTACGATATGCGCATGGGACATGGAGTCAACGGCGAGACCACGCCCGCCGCGCATCTGGACGCGGACTCCGCAGCCACCATCGCCGCCACGCTCCAGGCGCTCGCCACCCCGTCGCGCCTGATGATCCTCACCCGGCTCCGCCAGGGCCCCTGCGGCGTGACAGAACTGGCCGAGGCTGTCGCCATGGAACAGTCCGCGGTCTCCCACCAGTTGCGACTGCTGCGCGCCCTCGGGCTGGTCACGGGTACGCGCCAGGGCCGGCGGATCGAGTACAGCCTGTACGACAACCACGTCGCCCAGCTCCTCGACGAGGCCGTCTACCACATCGAGCACCTGCGCCTCGGCGCCCGCGACCTGCTGCCCGGCACCGGCACCGGCACCGGCACCGGCACCGGCGAGGCGTAGCGGTCAGCGGGTCAGGACCTGCGCGAACGCCCCGCCCGCGGCGGCCAGTTCCGCCCACGTCCCCTCCTGCGCGACGCGCCCCACCTCCAGTACGGCGATCCGGTCCGCGCGCCGGATCGTGTCGGGGCGGTGCGCGATGACGAGGGTGGTGCGGCCCTGCGAGGCCGCGCGGAGAGCGGCGGTCAGTTCGGCGTCCCCGGCCGTGTCCAGATGGGCGGTCGTCTCGTCCAGCACGAGGATCCGCGGCCCGGCGAGCAGGGCGCGGGCCAGCGCGACGCGGGCCCGCTGGCCGCCGGAGAGGGTGGCGCCGCGTTCGCCGACGAGGGTGGCGTAGCCGTCCGGGAGGGCGGCGGCGATCCGGTCGACGCCGCAGACGCGGGCGGCGTCGTGCAGCGCGGCGTCGTCCGCCTCGGGTGCGGCGAGCCGCAGGTTCTCGGCCAGCGTCCCGTGGAACAGCGGGGCCTCCTGGCCGACGACGGCCACCGCGCGGCGCAGGTCCGGGTCGGCGAGATCGCGTACGTCCACCGGGTCGCCGTACGCGGGCAGCAGCTCGACGGCGCCGGCCGTGGGATCCCAGAAGCGGGCGAGAAGATGCGCGCAGGTCGACTTGCCCGCACCCGACGCGCCGACCAGGGCCGTGGTCCGGCCCGCCGGGACGGTGAGGTCGACGCCGGCCAGCACGGGCGCACCGCCGTAGTCGAAGCGGACTCCCCGCAGGCGCAGCCCCAGCGGCCCGGCCGGCAGGGTCCGGGGGCGCGCGGGCTCCGGCGCGCCGGCGGGAGCGGATACGGCGGCCCGGACCCGCGCCGCGGCGGCGCGCAGGCCGCCCGCCTGGCTCAGGGCGGCGGCGGAATCGGCCACCGGCGCCAGGATACCGAGGGCGAGTGCGACCGCGGCCGGAGCCCAGGCGCCGTTCAGCCGGCCCGCCGCGACGGCCTGCGCGGCGACGGCGACGACTCCCAGTACGGCGGCGACGACCAGCACGTCCCGCACGGCGGCGGCGGTGGCCTCCCAGGCCGACTCGGCGCGCTGGGCGCGACCCAGTTCGCGTCCCCGGTCGGCGAGTTGGGCGCGGCGCCGGTTCAGCGCACCGAAGGCGAGGAGTTCCCGAAGCCCGTCGACGGCCTCGACGGCGTCGGCGGAGAGCTGCGCCGCCGCCTCCCGGGTGCGCGCCCCGTGCTCGGCCCTGCGCCGCGCGGCGACAAACGGTGCGAGTACCAGCAGGGCGGCCGCGGGCAGTACCGCGGCGAGCATCAACGGCTCGGCGAAGGCCAGCACCACCGTGCCGGCGCCGAACACCGCGCCCGAGGCGAGGAGTTGGGCTGTGGTGTGCGCGTAGAAGAACTCCAGCGCCTCCACGTCTCCCAGCGCGGTCGCGGCCAGGTCTCCGCTGCGCCGGCCCGCGATTCTGGCGGGCGCGCTGCGTGCGAGCCCGTCGAAGACGCGGACCCGCAGCTCGGCGAGGACCCGGTAGGCCAGGTCGTGGGAGAGGTCCATCTCGCGCCAGGTCGCGAACGCCCGCAGCAGCACCAGGCCGGCGACGGTGCCGAACACGGCGGCCCCGGGGGCCGTGTCCGCGACGACGGCGGAACCGACGGCGTAGGCGACGAGGGTGACCAGCGCGACCAGCGACGCCTGGTCGGCAAGGGCGGCGGCGCAGGTGCGGGCGACCATGACACGGTGGCCGCCGAGGGCGGGCAACAGGGCGCGCAGCGCCCCGCGTTCGTGTCCGCGTTCGTGTCCGCGTTCGTGTCCGCGTTCGTGTCCGCGTTCGTGTCCGCGTTCGTCCATCGGGGTGGGACTCATGCGGCCCGCTCTCCGTCCGTGTCCAGGCCCGCCGTGACCAGGCGGGCGTACAGGCCGCCGTCCCCGAGGAGACGGTTGTGGTCGCCGACCGCGTCGACGCGTCCGCCGTCGAGGACGACGATCCGGTCGGCGTCGCGCACGGACTCCAGCCGGTGCGCGACGATCAGGCAGGTGCGTCCGGCGGCGGCCTTCAGCAGCTCGCGTCCGATGCGCGCCTCCCGGTGCTCGTCGACCGCGCTCGTCGCCTCGTCCAACACCAGAACGGGCGCGTCGGCCAGCAACGCCCTTGCCAGCGCCAGACGTTGGCGCTGACCACCGGACAGGGTGGCGCCGCGCTCGCCGAGCACGGTGGCGTAGCCGTCGGGCATCGCGGCGATCTCGTCATGGATGCCGGCCGCCCGCGCGACCCGCACCAGGTCCTCGTCGTCCGCGTCGGGGCGGGCGAGGCGCAGGTTGCCGGCGATCGTGTCGTGGAAGAGGTAGGTGTCCTGGGAGACGACGGCGATGCCCCGTCGCAGCGAGTCGAGCGTGTAAGAGCCGACTGGCGCGCCGTCGACCACCACCTGGCCGCGCTGCGGCTCGCGCCGGCGCAGCAGCAGGGCGAGCAGCGTCGACTTGCCCGCGCCCGAGGGGCCGACGATCGCGGTCGTACGGCCGGCCTCGGCGGTGAAGCTCACCCTGTCCACGGCGGGGCGGCCCGCCTCCTGGTAGCCGAAGCGGACGTCGTCGAACCGGACTTCGGGTGCCCGCCACCGTGCGTCGGTGGTCCCGGTGTCCGGCGTTCCCGGCTCGGCGGTGCGCAGCGCGGCGATACCGTCGGCGGCCGAGACGCCGAGGTAGCCGGCGTGCCACTCGCGGGAGAGATCGCGGACCGGCCGGAAGCACTCGGAGGCGAGCATCAGAAGCACGTAGGTGCCTGCCGGGGCGGTGTGCCCGCCCGCGGCGGCCGCACAGGCCAGCAGGGCCGCGGCGACCGTGCCGCCCTGGATGGCGAGGTCGGTGAGCCCCGTGTCGACGAGTGACACCCGCAGTTTGGCGACGGTGGCGCGGTGCAGCGCCTCGGACCGGCGCTCAAGCTTCTGGCGGGTACGGGCGACGGCGCCCGCGGCGCGCAGGGCGGGCATGCCCTGCAGGGCCTCCAGGTAGTCGGCGGCCAGGTTCTCGTACGAGTCCCAGTGCTCCTTGCCGCGGCTCTCCAGCAACCGGTCCCACCAGCGGGGCACCAGCAGCGCCAGGACGAGCGCGGGGACCAGGGCGAGCAGCGCGTACGGCTCCAGGAGGCCGATGGGGACCAGCATGAGCGGCGGAACCGCACAGGTGATCACCAGTTGGGGCAGATAGCGGGAGAGATACGCGTCCACGCCTTCCACGCCGTCGACGAGTGTGGCGCGGACCGCTCCGGCCCGTGCGGCCGTCAGTTGTGCGGGTCCCGCCTGCCCGAGCCGGTCGAGGAGCGCGTCCCGCAGGCGCACCCGGGCCAGCGCTCCCGCGCGTACGGCGACCCCGCGCTGCCGCCGGGTCAGCCAGACGCGTACGGCGACCACGGCGAGTACCGCGCCGAGCAGGGCGGGCAGTTGGCCGGTGTCGCGGCGCGCGATGGCGGCCAGGGCGTGGGCGAGCAGGACGGCCTGGCCGAGATGGGTGGCGCTCACGGCGGCGAGCAACGCGGTGGCGGAACCCAGCGGGCCGCGTACGGTTCGGGCCGCGGTGACGAGTTCGGGGTGCAGCATCATGGGCGCTCGCCCTTTCCGGTTGCGGTCGTGCCGATGGCGAGTGCGTGAATGACCCAGTCCCGGCCGGCGGGCCCGCCGAGGGCGGCTCCGAGGTCGGCTTCCTGCCAGGACCCGACGGCCCGGGTGGCGAGGCCCAGTCCGCCGGCGGCGGCCTGGGCCAGCCCGACGCCGATCCCGGCGGTGAGGTGGTCCTGCCGGATGCGGCGCGGCGAGGCGTCGTCGGGGCAGCCGTACGCCAGGAGTACGGCTCCGGCCTCGGCGATCCAGTGCTGCCGCGCCCCCCATACGGCGAGGGTCGGCCGCGCGTCGCCACTCGCGAGGCGGCGCAACTCCCCCGTCCCGGGGTCGGGTTCGAGCAGCCCGGGCCACGGCCCGCCGAGGGCCACGCACCACCGGGGGCCGGGCCCGCCGCCGCTCGCGGCCACGAGGAGGTCCCGGAGGTCCTCAACCCGGGGCACGCCGTTGAGCGGCGGCTCGGCACTACGCCGCCGCGCCGCGCCCGTGCCGGGCAGCGATCGGGGCGCCTGCCAGGTACCGGCCCCGGCCCCGGACCGCCCAAGAACGTCCAGGAGATGCACATCGGGCCCGGTGGGCTCTGGCGCACGGCCTCCGGCCCACGGTTCCAGGACTTCCTGCTCGACTGGGCCGATCGGGCCGGTCGGGTCCCACGAGCCCGTCGCGCCGGACGGACCGGACGGGCCGGGGCGGGCGGACACGCCTGACAGGCCGCTCGCACCCGTCGAACCGGTCGGGCCAGAGCGCCCGTTCGCGTCCGTCGAGCAATACGGGCGTGACAAGCCGGTTGAGCCGGACCGGCTGCTCGCGGCAGTTCCGCCCGTCGGACCGGGCGAGCCGGGCGAGCCGGATGCGCCGGGCAGATCGGGGAGGCCGGAAGGCCCGGACAGCGCGGGCGGGCCGCACGAACCGGTAGGACCAGGAGCGGACGGCGTCGGGAGGCCGGGCGGCGCAGCATCGCCGGACGGCACGGCATCCCAGAGCGGAGCCGGAAGGCCGGCCGGCGCGGGGCACACCCGCGGGCCGAAGTATGCGGCGGCCAGGGGGTGTTCTGGGGTTTCGTCCGGCCAGCCGGCGCGGGTGGCCGGGAGGTCCGCCGCTGCGGACAGTACGCTCGCGTCCGCGTCGAGGCAGAGCGCCTGCGCGCCCGCCAGGGCGAGCGCCGCCACCGCGTGGCCGGTGTCCAGCAGAAGCAGCGGCCAGGCGCGGTGGGCGTAGTGGGATTCGGTGCGGCGCGCGGTGACAGTGAGGACGACAACGGCGCCCGCCGGGGCGTCGGCCGGGGCCGGGCCGCGCCGCAGGAGCCGGTGGGCGAGCGGGTCGTACGCGTAACGCCCCGGCGGTACGGAGCAGCCCGGCCCGGCCAGCACATGGGCGTTGACCGGGTGCAGGGCGCCGGCGGACGGCAGGGCGCGCAGCCTGCCCCCCCGGTCCTGCGCCGCGAGTGCGCGTCGCAGTACGGTCCCGAGGTCGACCCGCGTGGGGTCCGCGACGCCGGGAAGCGGCTGAACCGGGCCGGGCCACCGGGTAACGGCCGGGCCCGCCGTGGCGCCGGGCCCCGGCTCCTCGGCCGAGCGGGCCCGGGCCAGCGCGGCGGCCGGGTCAGTGGTCGTCATCGTCCCGTCCCCGTCACATGTGCGGCGGGGGCGTGAGCGTGAAGTCCCCGGACGCTGAAGGGGCTTCCTCGCGCCAGCCGCGGGCGAGGGCGGCTTGCCCGAAGCGGGGGCTGCCCAGATAGGCGAAGGCGGCGGGGGCATTGGGGATGAGGCCCGAGACCAGCACCCGGGCGACCCGCAGTGCGGTCTCGGCGACGTCCTGCGTGGTCAGGTCGAAGGTCATCACCCGGTGGCCGCCTGCCGCGAGCGCCCGGTCGAGGTGCTGCCTGCTGCCGGCGGCGACGGCGTCGATGCCGGCCACTGCGCCGGCCGGGTGCGTGAAGCGCCGGGCGAGTGGCGCCACCCGCTCGTCCAGCCAGACCTGGACATGTGCGCCGAGGTCCCGGACCGCGCCGAAGTCCTCGCCGCAGTCGTCGAGATAGCGCCGGTCGGCCCGGTGGTCGAGGTAGAGCCCACGGGCGAGCAGTCCGGCGTCGATGGCGCGGAAGACCCAGCCGTCCGGGTCGGTCAGCCCCTGGGTGAACACCCACGTGTGTACGGCTTCCAGTACGGCCTTGCGGGCCGCCTCGGCGGGGTCGTAGCGGCAGGCGAATCCGGCGGCGTAGAGGCCCCGGGCCGGATCGTGGACGAGTGCGGCCACGCAGGGGGCGAACTCGGAGGGCATCTCGACGATCCACACGCCGAGCCCGCAGCCGGCCAGGTCGGCGGAGAGTCCGGGGACGCTGTCCGGGTCGATGCCGCGCGTCGGCCCGTCCAGGTGCCACCACAGCTCCAGCGCGTCGCGTTCGACGACTTCGAGGAGTCCGCGCTCGACAGCGTCGTCGAGCCCCTGCCCGGTGGCGATGCCCGCGTAGTTGAGGTGGTGGGTGCGCGGCAGTGAACGCAGCTCGCCCTGGCGCCAGTTGAGGTGAGTGAGGGCGACAGGTGCCCAGCACTCCACGCTCTCACCCTCCCCCGTGCGCTCGCGGCCCCGCGCCCACAGCGCCGGCGTGTCCTCGGTCAGCGGCCGGTAGGGGAAGCGTTCGCGGGCGTACTGCCAGTCGGCGTACGCGGGCAGGTCGCCGGGGCCGTACAACCGCAGCCCTTTCTCGGCCAGTTCACCGGCGGTGGCCCGCAGCGGTGCCTCGCGGTGGCCGGGCGGCGGCAGCCGGTTGCCGCAGTAGCGTTCTGCGGCCTCGGCGATGGCGGCGATCCGCGCGCCGGCCGGGTCGCCGAAGGTGGTGCCGAGGGCGACCCGGTCGGCCGGCCATGCGCCCAAGCGCCGCGCGTCGGAGACCTCGGCAGTCATCGCGGTGTAGCGGGGCGGGGCCCCGGCGGGGTGCTCGACGGGGGCGACGCTGCGGACGATGCCGCAGACGGGGTCCACGAGCGCGTCGGGCGGCAGCGTACTCATCGGCAGATCTCCTGTACGGGGTTCACGGCGTGGGTGAAGTTCCTGGGCGGGGCCACGGGCAGCAGAAGCGCGCTGCCTTCGACGTCGACGACCCGCGCGGACGGCAGCAGCCGGGTGGCGGTCAGCGGGTCCTCGCCGGTGTGCGGATTGCGGGCGTGGGCGGGGAAGTGGTGTCCGGCGATCTCCAGACGCAGCCGGGTGCCCGCGGCCAGCCGCCGGGCGAGGTGGCCGAGCGGCACAGGTACGTCGGCGGCGCGGCCGGGGTGCGCGCGATGGCGTACGACCCCGGTGGCCAGCGGCCGGGCCGCGCCCTCGGGGGTGAGAGCCACCAGGCGTACGGCCCAGTCCGCAACCGCGGTGTCGGCGGTGGCGCGCAGCCGGACCTCGGCCGGGCCGATCAGGTCGAGCGGCCGCGGCTGGGGGGCCGTGACCAGCAGGCACCGGTCGGCGGGGCCGGTGCGGGGCACCCCGAGGTCGTCGGAGCGGACGGGCCGCGCCGGGTCGGCGGTGAACTCCGGGCCGCGCAGCAGCCGCAGCCCGCCGCAGTCGGCGAACCGGAACTCCTTCGGCCGGGTGTCCAACTCCCCTACGCCGAGCCAGAGTTCACTACCGCCGAGGGCGACGGCCCCGGACTTCGCGGGGGCGGAGCCGGCGAGCGCGGCCGTGGCCCACCGTACGTACAGCTCGCCCAGCCGCAGCCGGTGCGCCGCGCCGGCGTCGGGGCCCGGTTCCGCGGTCAGCGCGTGCCCCCAGGGGCCGAGCAGCAGGCGGGCCGGGCCGCCCCAGGTGTGCCACAGCCGCAGGGTGTCCTCGGCGAACGGGTCGTGCGTACCGCCGACGGCGAGCAATGGCACCCGCGAGCGCGCCGCCGTCAGCGCGGCGGGGCCGTCGGGGCGGTGCCGCCAGAGGGAGGGCCAGGATGGCAGGGCGCGGCCGAGCCGGGACGGCAGGTCGAGGACGGGGAGGTGTTCGAGCAGCTGCGGGTCCTCGGCCCGGGCTTTGGCGAGGGCGTCCTCGTCGGAGTCCCGGCGGTCGCCGTGCGCAGCCCACCAGCCGGCCCGCGCGAGCAGCCGCTCGGGTCCGGTGGTCTCCCGGGCCGTCTCGGCGGGTCCGAGCGCGGGCACCGCGGCGATCACGGCGTCCGGCGGCTGGGTTCCGGCGGTGAGGGCGAGGGCGCAGTGCGCGGCGTAGGAGGCGCCGGCGGCTACGACACGTCGGTCGGACCAGGTCTGTCGGCGTATCCAGGCCAGGGTGGCGGCGCCGTCGGCAGCCTCGCCCCGGTACGGGTGCCAGTCGCCCCCGGAGTCGTGTCTGCCGCGTACGTCCTGGGCGATCGCGGCGAATCCGCGGGCGGCCCAGCCGCGCAGTTCGCCGTGGTGGCGGCGCCGGTCGTACGGCGTACGGATCACGACGGCGGGGAGGCGGGCGTCCTGCGGCGCCTCGGGCAGGCAGAGGTCGGTGGCGAGCCGGACACCGTCGGCAGTGACGACGTACGACGTGCGTATGGCACGTATCTCGCGTATCTCGCGTATCTCGCGTATGTGAGGGTTCATTCGGCGGGCCGGGGCAGGGGCGCGACATCGGGCACCGGCAGCACGGTGTGGGCGGTGACGGTGAGGTCGCGCAGATCGATGCGGCGCAGCCGCCGGTTGTCGGGGGTGCCGTGCGCCCAGGCGGCGAGGTCGGTGGCTAGCAGGGCGGCGATCAGCGCCGCGGAGGCGGCGGTCGAGGTCGGCGCGCCGCTCTCGAGCCGGTGGCCGTTCCAGTAGGCGGCCAGTTCGCGGTGCGCGGAGGTCGCGGCCAGGCGCCGCATCCGTACCTGCGCGGAGGTCACGTCGCCGGGCCGGGCGGCGGTCGGCTCGATCCATGCCTGGAGGCCTTCGCGGTGGCAGCGCAGCCAGGCGACTCCGCGTTCCGGCAGCCGGTCGGCCTCGTCCCAGAGGCCGTGCGGCACCGCCTCGTCGAGGCACCAGACCACGGCGGCGGCGTGACCGCGGACGGCGGTGGCGGCCTCGTCGGCCGTCCCGGTGCGCGGCTCGGCTCCGGCGGCGGCAAGCAGCGCGGCGAGCGGTTCGGTGAGTGTGCGTGCGCCGGTGAGCAGGACCGTGCGACGGGCGGCCGGCCAGGGGGCACGGGGCGGCGCGAGGTAGCCCGCCGCCGCGAAGGCCCCTACCAGGGCGTCCCGTTCGGCATCCGGGGCGGTTTCGCCGCCCGCGAGGCGGGCAACGAGCGCTTCCGGTGCCACCTGGCCGGTGTTGACCCGGAGAAACTCCCCGTCGGGCGTACGGACCGCGAGTCCCTGCCCAGGCACGGTGACGACGGCCGTACCGGGGGCCAGTTGAGTGCGGGTCACGTGACGTTCTCCGTTCGGGAATGCGGTTGCAGCGTGCGGGCGGCGATGCGGTGGACCGAGGGGGGCCGAGGGCGGGCCCGCCCGTCAGGTACGGGCGGGCCCCCTCGGTGGTGCTTACTCCTCGCCGTCGTCGAAGGGGTTCTCGACGAGGGCGTTGGAGTGGGTGGCCGACAGGTGGGCGAGCTGGCCCTGCTCGGCGATCGGGGTGAAGACCTTGTCCTGCTCCATGAGTTGAGCCTCCAAGTCATACGAAGGATGCCGCTTGTTACGGCGGCGACGGGGCCCGGTGGACCCCGCACCACAGACATTAATGAATATGATTGTCATTTCATAGTCGGCAGCGGGTGATCTGGGTAACACACCGGCCAGCCGCCCTGCGGATCACGCCCCACCCGCCCTGCCACGCCCAGCACTTGGGCGAGCAGCTCAGGTGTCACCACGTCGCCGGGGGCACCGTCGGCGGCCACACGGCCCTCGCGCAACGCCACGATCCGTTCCGCGAAACGGGCCGCGTGCGCCAGGTCGTGAAGCACCATCACGACCGTCAGCGCCCGCTCCTCACGCAGCCGCACCACGGTCTGCAGCACCTCCAACTGGTGCCGCAGGTCGAGGTACGTGGTCGGCTCGTCCAGCAGCAGGACCGGGGTGTCCTGGGCCAGCGCCATCGCCAGCCGCACCCGCTGCCGCTCGCCGCCGGACAGCGAGTCCACCGGCCGCGCCGCCCACTCGCCGACCCCGGCGTCGGCCAGCGCCCGCCGGCTCGCCTCGTCGTCGCCCTCGCGGAGCATGCCCAGTGGCCCCCGGGCCGCGTATCTGCCCTGCCGTACGAGCTGACGTACAGTCATGCCGGGTACCGGCGGGGCTGATTGGTGGAGCAGGGCCACCCGGCGGGCCGTCGCGCGCCGCGAGAAGCGGGCGAGGTCGTCACCCTGGAGCAGTACGCGGCCCCCATGGGGCCGCAACAGCCCGGCCGCGAGGCGCAGCAGGGTGCTCTTGCCGCAGCCGTTGAGGCCGATCAGCGCCACCAGCTCGCCCGGACGGATGCGCAGATCCACCCCGTCGAGCACCGGGCGGCCGGGATACCCGAAACGGACCCCCTCGACGCGCACGGCGTCCCGGTCGGACGGGGCCCCCTCGGCGGTGAGCGGCGCGGAGTTTGTGGGAGCGGATGCGGGTGCGGATGCGGGTGCCGGTTGCGTCATGTCCGTCCTCGGGTCTCGAAGTCACTTACGGGTACGGGGAGGTGTCAGCGCCCGTCGGCCGGCACCCGGCGCACCACCATCAGCAGCAGAGCCGCCCCGGCGAGGGTCGTCACCGCGCCCGTCGGCAGCGTCAGCCGGTCCGCGTCCAGCGCCGCGGCGAGCCAGCGGGAGGATGCCTGTGCCACCGCGTCCGCCCCGCCCACCACAACAGCTCCCAGCAGGGCGGATCCGGGCAGCGTGACGCGCAGGTCCGCGCCGAACAGGGCCAGCGCGACATGCGGCACGAGCAGTCCCACGAACCCGAGGGCGCCCACGACCGAGACCGCTCCGGCCGTCAGGGCGACGGCACAGACCAGCGCGGCAGCCCGGGCCCGGCCCACGGCGAGGCCCGCCGCGGCGGCCTGCTCGTCGCCGCAGCGCAGCAGGGTGAGCGGAGCCGCGAGCGCGCACGCGGCGGCCGCCCAGGGCAGGGCCCACGGCCACAGCAGGTTCCAGTGCTGCCAGACCCGTCCCTCGGTCGAGCCGACCAGCCACTGCACCACGCTGCCCAGTTCGCCGGGGGCGACCAGTAGCACCATGGCGGTCAGACCGGCGAGCAGGGCGGAGACCAGCACGCCGTACACGGCGGTCTGCTCGGGATCGCCGCGGTCCCGACCGGCGAGCAGCCACAGCAGTCCGGCGCCGGTGAAGCCGCCGAGGCAGGCAGCGGCCACGACGGCCGCGGGCGACTCCCATCCGGCCAGGCCGGTCCCGGTCGCGGCCACCGCGCCCAGCACCGCGCCCGGGGTGACCCCGGTGACCTCCGGCCCGGCGAGCGGGTTGCGCAGCGCCGACTGCAGGACGAGCCCGGCAAGCCCCAGGCACGCGCCCGCGCCCAGCGCCACGAGCAGCCGGGGAAGCCGGAGTTGGAGGACGACGTGCCGGGCGGTCTCGTCACCCCCGCCGAGGATCACCTGCCACACGCCCGCGGGCGTCACGGCCCGCCCGGCAAGCAGGCTCGCGCAGGCGATGAGCGGCAGCAGTACGGCGACCAGGGCAGGCCGCCGCCAGTGCTTCGCGCGCGCGACCGGAGCGACGGCCGCCGTCGCGGTCCCGGATGTCATCGCACCGCCCCCGGATCCGGCCCGGACGCCCTGCCCCGGCCCGCCAGCCTGCCCGCCGCCGGGGCGCTCCGCGCGCCTTCGGCGGCGCCCCCGGCGGGCACGCCGCCCGCCGGCACGTCGCCCGCCGGCACGTCACTTGCCGGCACGTCGTCCGCCCGTACGTCGTCCGTCGGTACATCCCCAGCCGGCACGTCGCCTGCCGGTACGTCGTCCACCCGTACGTCACCTGCTCGTACGTCGTGCGTCGGCACGTCGTCCTGCGGCACATCGCTGGCCGGCGCAACGCCCGCCTGCGTATCCCCCGCCGGCCCCGGGCCCGTCGCGCCGGCGCGCGCCCCGCGTCGGACGCGCAGCAGAGCCACGCCCGCCGGTACGCCGAGCAGCGCGGTCCACGCGCCCACCGGCGTCTCGGTCGGCGCCAGTGCCAGCCGGGCCGGCAGGTCCGCGCAGACCACGACCACCGCGCCCCACACCGCCGCCCACGGCAGCCACCGCACCGCGTCGGCGTCCGGGCGAAGCCTGCGCGCGAGTTGGGGGGCGAGGAAGCCGACCCAGGCGACCGGGCCGCACACCGCCACGACCGGGGCGATCAGCACCACGGCCACGGCGAGCGCCGCGAACCTGGCCCGCCGTACCCGGACCCCCAGCGCCTGCGCGTCGTCGTCGCCGAGGCGCAGCACGGCGAGGACCGGCGCGCACAGCACCAGGGCGGGCAGCGCGATCAGCAGCCACGGCCACAGGCCCGTCACGTCGTCCCAGGTCCTGGCGGACAGACTGCCGAGCAGATAGCGGTAGATGATCTGCAGGTCGAGCTGGTCGGCCATCACCATCAGGACCAGCAGGGCCGCTTGAAGGGCGGCCGCCACCGCCGCCCCGGTGAGCAGGACCGCGGAAGGACTCCGTCCGAAGCCCGCGGCGACCAGGGTCAGCGCTCCGCCCATCGCCGCTCCCCCGAGGGCGAGCAGCGGCTGTACGGCCACGGGGACGGCGAGCGCGAGCACCAGCGGCGCCGCCACCCCGAGCGCCGCACCCGACGAGACGCCGAGCAGCTCGGGGACGGCCAGCGGATTGCGCAGCGCCTCCTGGAGGACGAGCCCTGCGGCGCCCAGACAGGCGCCGGCGACGAGGGCGAGCACCAGCCGGGGCAGCCGCAGTTGGGTGACGATCACCTGGGTCACGCCGTCGCCGGTGAAGAGCCGGTGCGGCGGTACGGGTGGGGTGCCGAGGCACAGCGTGAGCATCGCGGCCGCCGCCAGGAGGGCGGCGGCCGCGATGACGGGCAGGCGCCGGCTCACCGCAGTGCGGCCGTCGCCTCGTCGAGGACGAGGGCGAGCGAGCGGGTGCCTCGGCCCTTGGCCCAGACCTCCGGGTCGACCTCGATGACCTTGTCGTTCCGCACGGCCGGGATCTGCGCCCAGAGGGGGTTCTCGGCGAGCTTGTCGGACAGCTTTCCGTCGGGCTTGCCGAAGGACAGCGTCTCGACGAACAGCACGTCCGCGTCCCGCGCGATGATCTCTTCGAGGCTGTACGTGCCCTCGACCCCGCGGCTCTTCCACGGGTAGTCGGCAATCGCGGGGAAGAGGCCGGCCGCGACGTCGTTGCCGGGGGTGGCGACGCCGAAGTTCTCGTCGCTGCCGAAGATGATGAGCGCGGTCTTGTCGCTCTTGTCCGCCTCGGCGGCCGCCAGCTTGGTGCGGAACTTCTTCTCGGCCGCGACCGCCTGCTCGCCCCGGCCGGTGAGTGCGCCCAGGTCACGCAGGTACGCGACGCTGTCCTGCCACGAGCCCGGCTGGACGGGCCAGAAGGTCGTGGCGCCCTTCAGGGCGGGGGCGAGCTTTCCGTGGGTGTCGCCGAGTCCGATGACCAGGTCGGGCTTGTGGGAGAGGATCGCCTCCGCCTCGGGGCTGAGGAAGCCGCCGGGGACGACCGGGATCTTCTTGGCGCGTGCTTCCCCGAGGAACTTCGGGTGGGTGAGCAGCGCGGAGTTGGTGGCGGCCGGTTCGAGGCCGAGCTCGGTCAGCATGTCGTCGCACAGGGCGACCAGGCAGACGATGCGCTTCGGCGGCGCGGTGGTGGAGATGGTGACGCCCTTGACGTCGGTGATCTTCCGCGCGGACTTCACCGGCAGGACCGTGGTGTCCGTCTTGGGTGCGGACTTGGGGTCGGCCGGGTCCGCGGGCTTGTCCGTGGCGGTGCCACAGGCCACGAGTACGGATCCCAGTACGGCGGTGGCCAGCCAGCGGCGGGCGCGGCTGATCGCGATGCGCGACATCGGCAGCTCTCTGTTCTTCTCGTCTTCCGGAGCGCTGACGACAGGCACGTCAGGTGCGGAGGGGCGCCCCGGCCATCCCCCCGAGGCCCTCATTTACACATGATAATCATTACCAAATCAAGTCCGCCTGCCCAGCCCGCACCGGAGGAGCTCCCATGACCACGCCCGTCCATCCGCCCGCGATCCCGTCCGCCCTACTGCTCGTCGCCGACCAAATCGCCGGGTCCGTACACCTGTTGGACCTTCCGGAGGGCCGCCCGCTGGCGCGGCTCGACGGCCGCCATCTCGCCGAGCACGCGGGCTTCCTCGCACTCCCCGGGGACCGCACGGCCTTCGTCGACGACCGCGCCGGGGAACTGGTCGTGCTGGCGCCCTTCGCGGCGGGCGACGGCCTGCCCTGGGTGGAGGTGACCATTCCGGTCGCAGTGCCCGCGGAGCATCTGGCCGCCGATCCGGCCGGCCGCCGCCTCGCGGTCACCACCGGCCTCGGGCGCAACTGGGAGGCCTGGAGCGACCTGCTGACCGTCGTCGACCTGGCGGCCGAGGGGGGAGCACGTGCGGTACGGGTACGAACCCGGGTCGGTGAACCGGGCGTTGTGGTGCTGGGCGGCCGGGACCCGCTCGTCGTGCTCCGGCACCGCGAGCCCGGCTCCCTCACCGCCTACCGGCACTTCGAACTGCTGGCCGCCGCGCCCGCCTGCCCGCCTGCCGAGGCGCATCACAGCCTCCCGCTGCCCGCCGACGGGCACGGGGACGCCCAGGACCCGGTCACCGGACGACTGTTCGCGGCGACCGGCGAAGGGGTGCACCGGGCGCGCGCCGAGAACGGCCGGCTCGTCTCCGAGGCTCCGCTGTCCTGGGGCGGCGAGGGCCGCGGGTACTACCTGCGGCTCGACCCGGCCCGGCGGACCCTGTGGTCCTGCGTCCGCGGCGGTCCCGGCGCGCCCGGGGAGTGGCCCGAGTGGACCAACCACGCCTGGTGGCACCGGCTCGACGAGGGCACGACGGGGCGCCTGGACCTCGGCCCGGGTCTGGTCTTCCGGCTCGCCGTGGCCGCCCGGCACGTCGCCTTCGTACGGATCCATCCCGACGGCGACGAACTGATCCTGATCTCCTCGGCCTCGGCCTCGACCTCGGGCTCGCCCCGGCCCGAGGTCACCGCCCGCGTCCCGCTCCCGCCGATGGCGGGTGCGCCGCGCCGCGGTGACACACCGTGGGACGGCGTCCAGCGGCGCGCGGTCGCCGCCTCCCCCGGCTCCTCACTGATCGCGGTGACCCGCGGCGGCCACGGCGAGATCCACCTGGTGGACGCCGAACAGCCCGCCCGCCACCGGGTGCTGAGCGTTCCTACTCCGCTGGACGAGGGCGGCCATCTGACGCTGATGACCCCGGGCGACGGCGCGCACGGCGACCCGGTGGGCCGCTAGCGGACGTCTATGAGCTGCGTCGCGGAATTCCTGGCCGGGAACCGATGAGTTGTGAGCCGCGTCGCGGTCCACCCCTGCGAAGCAACCGCAACCGCAACCGCAACCGCAACCGCAACGGCAACCCCAACCGCCGACCATGAGGCACCGCCATGACCGCGACCGCGCGCACCGCCCCCGCACCACCGGCACGTACCCGGTCCGATCCGTCGTCAGCGGCCGCCCCGTGTGGCAGGTCGGCGTACTCGCCGCCCTCACCGGGGCCGCCGTGACCGAAGTGTTCGCGCTCGGCACGCGGGCCCTCGGGGTTCGTCGGGATCGTCCTCGCGGTGGCGTTGAACCGGTGGGCGCGGCTCTCGGTCACGGATGCAGCGTCGCCTCGCCGGTGACGCGGATGCCCGTCTCCTCGCCGGGGCGTACGGTCACCGGCCCGGCGACGCGGACGTCCACCGGGAGGTCCAGCCCGTCGACGGTGACGCTGACCATCGCGTCATGGCCGTAGAAGCACACATCGGTCACCGTGCCGCGTACGCCGGTCGCGGCCTCGGTGAGTTGCAGCTGCTCGGGCCGGAGCAGGACCGTCCCGTCCCGCCGCCCGGCGGCGGGCGCGGCCAACGGGAGCCGGCCCAGGGCGGTGGCGGCCGTGCCGTTGTCGGCGGTGCCGGGGACCAGTACGGCGTCGCCGACGAAGCCGGCCACCCAGGGGCTCGCAGGCCGGCGGTAGACCTCCTGGGGCGTGTCGCACTGGGCGATCGTCCCGTTGCGTACGACCGCGACGAGGTCGGCCGTGGAGAGGGCCTCCTGCTGGTCGTGGGTGACCAGGATCGCGGTGGCGCCGGTGGCCCGCAGGGCGGCCCGGACATCGGACCGGACTCCGGCGCGCAGGGCGCTGTCCAGGGCGTTGAACGGCTCGTCGAGCAGCACCAGGGCCGGTTCCGGCGCGAGCGCCCGGGCCAGGGCGATGCGCTGCTGCTGGCCGCCGGACAGCTCGTGCGGCATCCGGTCGCCGTAGCCGCCGAGGCCGACGAGTTCGAGCATCTCCTCGGTACGGCCGCGCCGCTTGGCCCGGTCGAGACCGGTCAGTCCGAAGGCGACATTGCGGGCCACACTCAAGTGCGGGAAGAGCGCGCCCTCCTGGGGGACGATCCCGATCCGGCGGCTCTCCGGCGGCAGATGCAGCCCCGGCCCGGTCAGCGTGCGGCCGCCGACCGTGACGCTGCCCGCGTCGGCCCGCAGGAAGCCGGCGATGATGCGCAGCAGGGTGGTCTTGCCGCAGCCGGACGGCCCGAGTACGGCGGCCAGCGCGCCGCCCGGGACCGTGAGATCGAGCCCGTCGAGGACGGCGGAGTCCGGGCCGTATGCCTTGGACAGGCCGGTGATCCGCAGCTCGGTCATGAGCGGGGCTGTCATGTGCGGTGCCTCCCGAGGAGGTAGGAGGGAAGGGCGGCCAGCAGGATCAGGGCCGCCGCGTACGGAGCCGCGGCGGCGAACGATCCGGTTCCGGTCTCGGTCCACAGCCGGGTGGCGAGGGTGTCCATGCCGGTGGGCCGGAGCAGGAGCGTCGCCGGCAGTTCCTTCATGCAGACCACGAACGTCAGGGCGGCGCCCGCCGCGACGCCGGGGGCGGCCAGCGGAACCGTGACCTCGCGCAGTACGCGCAGCGGGCTGCGCCCCAGCGAGCGGGCGACGTCCTCCAGCACCGGCGGGGCCTGGAGCACGGCGGCTCGGGTGGCCGCCACCGAGACCGGCAGGAACAGCACGGCGTACGCGCAGACCAGCAGCGGGAGTCGCTGGTACAGCGGCTCGGCGTAGCGGACGGCGAAGAAGACCAGGGCCAGGGCGACGGTGATGCCGGGCAGCGCGTGTCCGGCGTACGCGGACTGCTCCAGCAGGTGCGCGGCCCGGCCCCGGTACCGGGCGGCGATCACACCGACCGGCAGCGCGAGCAGGGTGGTGAGCGCGGCGCCGCCCGCGGCGACCCCGAGGGTCGTACCGGCGGTGTCGAGCAGCCCGGCCGGGTCCCAGGTCGCCGAGTTGCCGACGGCCAGCCAGTACCCGAGCGTGCCCAGCGGGATGACGACGGCGATCGTGGTGACCGCGCCGCACCACAGCAGCGCGGGTACCCGCAGCCGGCCCAGCGGAGCGGGGACGGCGCGGCGGGCGGTGCCGGTGCCGGTCCTGGCGTGTCCGGCGCGGCCGCGCGTACGCGCCTCCAGGGCGACCAGGGCGACGGTCATCACCACCAGGACGACGCTGAGCGCGGCGGCCGGGGTGCGGTCGAAGCTGGCCCGGTAGGAGGTGTAGATGCCGCGGGTGAAGGTGTCGTACCGCATCAGCGACACCGCGCCGAAGTCGGAGAGCACGTACAGCGCGACCAGCACCGCTCCCCCGGCGGCCGCCGGGCGGAGCTGCGGCAGGGTGACGCGCACGAAGGTCCGCAGTGGACCGAGTCCGAGCGAGCGGGCCACTTCCTCCTGCGCCGGGTCGGTGCCGCGCAGCGCGGCGGTGACCGGCAGGTAGACGTACGGGAAGCTCACCAGGGTCAGTGCCAGGGCGGAGCCGGTGAAACCCGCGAGTGCGGGAAAGGCGGACAGCCAGGCGAAGGCCGCGACATAGCTGGGCACGGCCAGCGGCAGCGTGACCAGCACCGACCAGACGCGGGCGCCGGGCAGTGCGGTCCGTACGGTCAGCCAGGCCAGCGAGACGCCCAGCACCAGGCTCACCGTCACGACGACGGCGGCGAGTCCCAGGCTGCGGCCGAGGAGCAGCGCGGTGCGCTCGTTGGCGACGACGTCCCAGGCGAAGCCGGGGCCGCGTTCCAGTGATCGCACCGCGAGGTAGCCGAGCGGCAGCAGGGCGAACATCGCGGCGACGGCGGCCGGAACGACCAGGGCGGCCGGCGGTCTGCGCTGCGCGCGCAGCCGCCCGGGCGGCGCCGGTGAGCCGGCCGGGGCGGCCGCGGGACCCGTCGGATCAACGGGATCCCTGCTGCGCATGACGGCTGTGCGCATGACGGATCAGACCATCCCGACGTCCTGGAGCATCTTCAGGGTCTCCTGAAGAGAATCGAGCTTGCCCAGGTCGATCTTGGGGGCCTCGAGGGAGTCCAGCGGCGGAAGGTCCTTGACCTTGGTGGTGACGCCGGCGGCCAGCGGGTACTCCTTGGTCTCCTCGGCGAAGTAGGTCTGCGCCTTCTTGGAGAGCAGGAAGTCGACGGCCTTCTGCGCGACCGGTGCCTGGTCGCTGCCCTTGAGGATGCCCACGCCGGCCACGTTGACCAGCGCGCCCGGGTCGCCGCCCGGCAGGAAGTGGATCTTCGCGCCGACCTTGTCCTCGCCCTTCTCGGCGACCTGTTCGTACCAGTAGTAGTGGTTGACCAGGCCGAGGGACACCTCACCCTCGCCGACGCCCTCGAGCACATTGAGGTTGTTCTCGTAGACCTTGGGGTCGTTGGCCTTGAGGCCCTTGAGCCAGGTGCGGGTCGCGTCGTCGCCCTCCAGGACACGCATGCCGGTGACGAAGGCCTGGAACGAGGCGTTCGTCGGGACGTAACCGACCTTGCCCTTCCACTCCGGCTTGACCAGGTCGTGCACGCTGTCCGGCACCTTGGCGACCTTGTCGGGGTTGTACGCGAGGACGCGGGCGCGCCCGGAGGTGCCGGTCCAGTCGCCCGCGCCGCCGCGGAACTCCGCGTCGACCTGGTCGAGCGAGGCCTGCGGCAGCTTCGCGAGGCGGCCCTGCTTGGAGAGGGCGCCGAGGGCTCCGGCGTCCTGCGAGAAGAACAGTCCCGCCTTGGTCTTGTCGCCCTCTTCGAGGATCTGGGCCGCCAGCTCGGCGCTGTCGCCGTAGCGGACGGCGACCGTGGTGCCGACGGCCTTCTCCAGCTCCTCCAGCAGCGGCTCGACCAGCTTCTCGTTACGGCCGGAGTAGATCACGAGGCCTGCGTCGTCCTCGTCGCTGCCGCAGCCGGCGACGGTGGGGAGGAGCAGGGCGGCCGCGGCGAGTGCGAGCAGCGGACGGCGGGCCAAGGGGCGTCGCATGGGTGAAGCCTTCCTAGCATGGCAACCTGAGAATGAACGCCCTAATAAATAAGGTAAAGCTAACCTAAACGTCAAGCGTGACGTACGCAACGTTGCACCCGCTGTGGATCAGTTGTGACTTCTCTGTGACTATCAAATAAAGTAAGGCTTTCCTAAGATGCGCTCGTGATAGTCCCTTCCGGCCTGCTCGCAGGCAGCACCAAGGCCGTCCCGTTCGCCCGTACTCTCGCGGCCCATGGCGACCGCACCGCGCTCATCACCGCGGACGGCACGGTCTCCTACCGCGAGCTGGCCGCCCGGGTGGACGTGACCGCCCGCCGCCTCGGCCGGGAGCGGCGACTGGTCCTGCTCGTCGGCGCCAACACCGTCGAGGCCCTGGTCGTCCACCTCGCGGCGCTGGCCGCGGGGCACCCTGTCCTGCTGGTCCCGGGCGACCATCCGGAAGCCGTACAGTCGCTCGTCGACGCGTACGACCCGGACGTCGTGGCACGTCCCGAGGGTGGGGAGTGGGTGCTCGACGAGCGCCGCGCGGTTTCCGCACACGCCCTGCATCCGGACCTCGCTCTGCTGCTGAGCACGTCCGGCTCGACCGGATCTCCCAAGCTCGTCCGCCTCTCGCACGAGAACCTTCAGGCGAACGCGGAGTCCATCGCCGAGTACCTGGGCATCCGGGACACCGACCGCGCCGCCACGACCCTGCCCCTGCACTACTGCTACGGCCTCTCCGTCGTCCACAGCCACCTGCTCCGGGGCGCCGGGGTGATCCTCACCGACCTCTCGGTGGCGGACTCCTGCTTCTGGGAGCTGTTCCGCGCGGGCCGCGGTTCGACGTTCGCCGGTGTCCCGTACACCTTCGACCTGCTCGACCGGGTCGGCTTCGCCGGGATGGAACTGCCGCACCTGCGCTATGTCACCCAGGCGGGCGGGCGGCTGGCGCCCGACCGGGTCGCGCACTACGCGGCCCTGGGCCGGACCGGCGGCTGGGACCTGTTCGTGATGTACGGCCAGACCGAGGCGACGGCGCGCATGGCCTACCTGCCGCCGGACCTCGCGGAAACCCGCCCGGAGGCGGCCGGTGTCGCGATACCGGGCGGCTCCTTCCGCCTGTCGCCCCTGCCGGAATGGCCAGGCGAGGACACCGGCGAGCTGGTGTACGCGGGGCCGAACGTGATGCTGGGCTACGCCGAGAGCCCGGCCGACCTGCGCCTCGGCCGGACCGTCGAGGAACTGCACACCGGCGACATCGCCCGGCGCGGCGCCGACGGCCTGTACGAACTGGTCGGGCGGCGCAGCCGGTTCGCGAAGATCCTCGGCCTGCGGATCGACCCCCAGCGGGTCGAGGCGATGCTCGAGAAGCAAGGCATCACCTGCTGCTGCACCAGTGACGACGACGCACTCGTGGTGGCGGTGGCCGTTGACGCGGCCGCGGCCGCGACGGACGGCATCGACATCGCGCACATCCGGCGGCTGGTGACCGGCGAATGCGGCCTGCCGGCCCACGCGGTCCGCGTCTGCGTCCTCCCGGAACTGCCCCGGCTGGCCACGGGCAAGCCCGACTACCGGGCCGTACGCGAGCTGACCCGGCCGGCGGCGGGGCAGGGCACTCAAGTGGCCGCGCACGCGAAGGCAGAGCAGGACGGGCCCGTCGACCTGTGCCGGCTCTACGCCGAGATCCTCGACCGCGACGATGTCACCGAGGACAGCAGCTTCGCCTCGATGGGCGGCGACTCACTGTCGTACGTGGAGATGTCGCTCCGCCTCGAAGAGGCGCTCGGCCGCCTCCCCGACACCTGGCACACGCTCCCGATCCGGGAACTGAGGCAGCCGGTACGGCCGCCCGTGAAGGGCGCCGGCGCACGCGGCCGGCGCCGCTCGCTGGAGACCGGCATCGCCCTGCGCGCCGTCGCCATCGTGCTGATCGTCGGCTCGCACATCCATCTCTTCATGGTCAAGGGCGGCGCACACGTACTGCTGGGCGTCGCCGGCTACAACTTCGCCCGCTTCCACCTCACTTCGGCCGACCGCCGCGAACGACTGCGGAACATGGCCCGGAGCGTCGCGCGGATCGCCGTGCCGAGCATGGCCTGGCTGGCGCTGATGCTGCTGGTCACCGACGACTACCGGCTCACCAACGTCCTCCTGCTCACCAGCCTGCTCGGAGAGCACGACGGTTTCTGGTTCATCGAAGCCCTCGTCTACATGCTGGTCGTGATGGCCGCCGTGCTCGCCGTACCGCTGCTCGACCGCACCGAGAGACGCTTCCCGTTCGCCCTCCCCACGGCCCTGACGGCGCTCGGGCTGATCGGGCGCTACGACCTCCTCGGCCTCGACGCCCGCGGGCACATTCCGCTCGCGGTCACCGTGTTCTGGCTGTTCGCCATGGGCTGGGCGGCCGCGAAGGCGGTCTCGGTACGCCAGCGGCTGCTGGTCACGGCGGCGGCGCTGGCGACGGTCCCGGGCTTCTTCGGCCAGCCCGCCCGGGAGGCGGTCATCATGGCGGGTCTGACGCTGCTGGTGTGGGTACGGAACGTGCCGAGCCTGGCGTCGGTCAACCGCGTGGCGGGCGTACTGGCGAGCAGTTCGCTCTACATCTACCTGACGCACTGGCAGGTCTTCCCGCGACTGGGGGACCAGTTCGCCGTGGTTGCGATGATCGCCTCGCTGCTCGTCGGCATCGCGTACGCCGTCGTGGCGACGCGCGTGATGCGGTGGCGCCCCGCGGCGCTGCGCGCACGCCGGACGGCGAACGGCGCTGCGGCCGGTCGCCGGCTCGCCGGGTAGTGCTGGACATCGCGCGGTGTGCCGCTGACGGCCGCCGTTCTCAGGCGGTGGCGAGGGCGATCTCGGTGGACTTGATGAGGGCGACCACCGGGGATCCCTCGGCAAGTCGGAGGTCGGTCACCGCATCCTTGGTGATCGCGGCGGTCAGTTCGCCGCCCTCGATGGTCACTTTGACGCCGACCATGGCGCCGCCGGTGGCGATCCGGTCGACCGTGCCCCGGAGCTGGTTGCGGATGCTCAGGCCCTCGACAAGGGCCGGTCGCCAGCGACACTTCGGTGGACTTGACGAGGGCGCGGACCGCGGAGCCGGCGGTGAGGCCCAGTTCCCTGACGGCCTCCAGCGTGATGGCGGCCGTCAGGTCCTGCCCGCCGTCGAGGCGGACCTTGACCGTGGCCATCACCTCGCCGGGGGTGACGGCTACGACGGTGCCGGGGATCTGGTTGCGGATGCTCAGGCTCATGGACCTCAGCCTGCCGCCTCAGCGGCAGACGGGCACTCGGACCTTCCTCCAAGCGGACTCGCAAGTGCCATAGTTGATCCGTCAATGAATTGCAAATGTCAGGTAAACACGTCTATCTTGGCGCACATGCAGTCCTACACCATCGGACAGGCGGCTCGTCTGCTCGGCGTCAGCCCGGACACCGCGCGCCGCTGGGCGGATGCCGGACGCGTCGCGACCCACCGCGACGACAGCGGCCGCCGCCTCATCGACGGACGTGATCTGGCCGCGTTCTCCATCGAGGTCGCCCAGGGCGCCCACGCTGAGGAGGACGCCCCCTACACGTCCGCCCGCAACGCCTTCCCGGGCATCGTCACCGCGGTCAAGCTCGGCGATGTCGCGGCCCAGGTCGAGATCCAGGCCGGCCCGCACCGGCTGGTCTCCCTGCTGACCCGCGAAGCGGTCGAGGACCTCGGGCTGGAGGTCGGCATGCAGGCCACCGCCCGCGTGAAGTCCACCAGCGTCCACATCGACCGCACCTGAACCACCCACTCCCCAGCGGCGTCGCCCGTCCCCGGCGCGGCTCATCACCATCCGCTCGGACGGCACCTGCCGGCCGCATCACCGAGGAGTCCCGCTTCCATGTCCCCTACGATCAACCGCCGCCGCGCCGCCGCCGGACTGCTGACCGCCGCCCTGCTACTGCCGCTGACCGCCTGCGGCAGTGAGGACGGCCAGAAGGACACAGGCGCCAAGGCATCCGGGCCCGCCGCCGCCCCCAAGGCCGAGCTGACCGTACTGGCCGCCGCCTCGCTCACCGACGTGTTCAAGACCGCCGGCGCCGCGTACGAGAAGGCGAACCCGGGCACGAAGGTGACGTTCTCCTTCGCCGGGTCCCAGGAACTGGCCGCCCAGGTCAAGCAGGGCGCTCCCGCCGACGCCCTGGTCACCGCGGACACCAGGACGATGGACGGGCTGAAGTCCGACACCGGAGCGGCCACCGTCATCGCCAGGAACCGACTCGTGATCGCCACCGGTGAGGGCAACCCGCACAAGGTGGCGGCACTCAAGGACCTCGCCGACACCAAGCTGAAGGTCGTGCTGGCCGCTCCCGAGGTGCCGGTCGGGCGCTACGGCAAGAAGATCCTGGACGCTCAGAAGGTCGACGTGAAGCCGGTCTCGCAGGAGCCGAACGTGCGCGCCGTCCTCAGCAAGGTCGAGCTCGGCGAGGCCGATGCCGGTCTCGTCTACAAGACGGACGCGCGGGGCGCGGCCGACAAGGTCGACGCCGTCGAGATCCCCGACGCGCAGAACGCGATCGCCGAGTACCCCGCCGCCACGCTGAAGCAGTCCAAGAACGCCGACGCCGCGGCCGCTTTCGTGAAGTGGCTCAGCGGCCCCGAGGCGCAGAAGATCCTCCAGGAGGCGGGCTTCCAGCAGCCGTAGTACCCGGCGACCCCGGTGACCGGGGGCTGCCCGTTCCGGGGGGACGGGCAGCCCCCGGTCACCGGCCCGGACCCGGACCGGACCCGATGAACGATCCCAGGAACCACCGATGAAACGTCTCCGCAGTCGCTCGCCGGGCCCCCGTACCCCGCTGGCCCTGGCTCTGCCCGCGCTGCTCGCCATCGCGTTCCTGCTGCTGCCGCTGATCGGGATTCTCACCCGTACCTCGTGGGGTGACCTCGGTACGCATCTGAGCAGCCCAGGGGTCACCGAGGCGTTGCAGCTCTCCTTGATCGTCTCGTTCTGGGCGCTCGGGCTGTCGCTGCTGCTCGGCGTGCCGCTGGCCTGGCTGCTCGCCCGGGTGGACTTCCCCGGCAAGGCACTCGTACGGTCGCTCGTCCTGCTGCCGATGGTGCTGCCGCCCACCGTCGGGGGCGTGGCGCTCCTGCTCGGCTTCGGACGGCGCGGGCTGCTGGGCCCGTGGCTGGAGGGCACCTTCGGCATCACCCTGCCGTTCCACACCTCGGGGGCGGTCCTCGCGGCGACGTTCGTGGCGATGCCGTTCCTGGTGGTCAGCCTCGAAGGTGCCCTGGGCGGGCTGCGGCCACGCTACGAGGAGACCGCCGCCTCGCTGGGTGCCTCGCCGGTACGGGTGTTCTTCACCGTCACCATGCCCATGGTGGCCCCCGGCCTCATCGCCGGGGCGGCCCTCACCTGGGCACGGGCCCTGGGTGAGTTCGGCGCGACGATCACGTTCGCCGGCAACCTGCCCGGCACCACCCAGACGCTCCCCCTCCAGGTCTATCTGCTGCTCCAGGAACAGCCCGAGGCCGCCACCTCCGTTTCCCTCCTGCTGCTGGCCATCGCGATGGCGGTACTCGTCGCCCTGCGCGGCCGCTGGACCGGGAGCCCGGCCGACCGGACACCCCGGCTCCCCCGCCCGGAGGACGGTACGGAACCGCCCCCGGCGGAACTTCCCGTTCTCCCCGCGCGGCAGGAGGATGACGCGCGCTGGCCGCTGCACGCCGAGGTCACCGGCTTCAACCGGCTCACCCTGGACGCCGAACCGGGCACCACCATCGCCGTCGTCGGCCCCAACGGCGCCGGCAAGACCACCCTGCTGCGCGCCCTCCTCGGACTGACCCCGCGCGCCCACGCCGTACTCCGCCTCGGCGCCACCGATGTCACCGGCCTGCCGCCGCACCGCCGCGGCGTCGCCTGGGTCCCGCAGGACGGCGCCCTGTTCCCGCATCTGAGCGCCCTTGCCAACACCGCGTACGGGCTCCGCGCCCACGGCGTCCCGCGCGCCGCCGCCCGCCGCACCGCGCGGGACTGGCTCGACCGGCTGGGCGTGGGCCACCTCGCCCACCGCAAACCCGCCCAGCTGTCCGGCGGGCAGGCCCAGCGGGTGGCGCTGGCCCGCGCGCTCGCGGCGCGGCCCCGGCTGCTGCTGCTCGACGAGCCGCTGGCCGCCCTCGACCAGACCACCCGCGCCCATGTCCGGCACACCCTGCGCCGCCACCTCGACGGATTCGGCGGGGTCTGCCTGATCGTCACCCACGACCCGGTGGAGGCGGTCTCGCTGGCCGACCGGGTGCTGGTCCTGGATGACGGCCGTACGCTCCAGGACGCGCCGCCCGCCGAGGTGAGCCGGCATCCGCGCTCCCCGTGGGTGGCCCGGATGCTCGGCCGTAACGCATGGCCGGGCACGGCCACCGCCGAGGGCCTCGAACTCGCCGAGGGCCGCGGCCGGCTCGTCGTCGCGGACTCGCTCGCCGACGGCACCCCGGCACTGGCGATCATCGCGCCGGAGGCCGTCTCCGTTCACCGCGACCGGCCGGGCGGCAGCCCCCGTAACGTCTGGCCGGGCACGGTCCGGGAAATCACCTCCGTCGGCAGCCGGCTGCGCATCCTGGTCACCTCCGACCAGTCGCCCGACCTCGTCGCCGAGATCACCCCGGAGGCGTCCGCCGAACTCGGCCTGGCCGACGGGGTGTCCGTCTGGACCAGTGTGAAGGCCACCGAGGTCACCCTCGTCACCCTGTGAGGCCCGGACTCGTCCAGGCGCGCCGGGCGGCGGCAGCGATCCGGGTCTGGGCCCGCTGCGTGACTCCGTTGACGGTCACCGCGAGGGTGACCGTCCCGGGCCGGAGCGCGGTGAGAGTGCCCGTCGCGGGATCGAAAGAGGCAGCGTGGCGGTGGCGCGCGTCGTCCGGGGCGCCGATGTGGAGGTTCGGCGATCCGGTCCAGTCCGCGCTGAGCGGGAAGCCGACGGAGACCCTGCGGCTGCCCTGGGTGACGGTCGCGGCAACGTCCGCGCTGCGGCCGGGAGTCAGCGTCGGCGGAGCGTCGAGCGCCAGCGCGTCGGTGTGCGCGCGGGTCTGTACGGAGAGCCAGTCCGGGCCCCCCGCCCACGGCCCCAGCCGGGCCGCTGCCCGATCGGCCGCCGGGACCCGGTCCACCCCGAGGAGTGTCCAGCCGGTGAAGCCGCCCTCGTCCGGCGGGCCGGCCGGCGTCTTGCCCGCGTTGCCGTTGACCAGGTACGGCACCGCGTCCACGCGCGAGGCGTGGAAGACGCCCACATGGCTGCCGATGAGTCCGGCACCCTTGCCGCTCGTACGGCGGAACTCCGCGAGCCACCGCTCGATCAGCGCCGCCTCCTTGCGGTCACTGAGCTGGCTGCCCCTCTGTACGGTCGGGTCGCGCGGCGGCACGTGCTCGATCAGCATCACCGAGCCGATGCGGTCGTCGCGCGCTGCGGCGTCGAGCTGCGCACGCACCGCCCTGATCTGCGCGAATCCGCCGCCGCGCAGGGTCAGGCTGGAGGTGTCGAGCGTGATGAAGCGCGTCTCCGCGTGGTCGAAGACGCGGTGGGCGGGCCCGAATTCGGCGGTGAAGTTCTCGATCTTCCCGCCCATGACCTCGTGGTTGCCGGGCACGTAGTACCACGGCAGGGCGTCGCCCAGTTCCTCGGTCAGGACCCGTCGGGCGAAGGCGAGATCCGCGGGCGATCCCTCGTCGACCAGATCGCCGTTGACGACCAGGAAGTCGGGCTTCGCGGCTCGGATCTCCCGCAGGGTGCGGCGGGCCTGGGCCACGATCGGACTTTCCGGGTCGCGGGCGACGAACCGGGCGTCGGACATCACCGCGAACTGCCAGTCCCGACCTTCCGTTTCGGCGGTGGTGGAGATCAGTGGGTCGGCTGTACGCGGCTGTTCGGGCAGGACGACGGTGGGCGGCACCTGTGCGGTGAGTTCGTCGATCACGATCTCGCCGGTGTACTGCTTCGCGGCCGCCGTCTCGGCGAGGTAGAAGCGGTGCACCTTCAGCGGCATCGCGGCGCCGGGCGGCACCGCGAAGGTCACCTGCCGCCAGCCGGTCCAGGTGACGAAGGGCCCGCGCAGCAACTGGTCCGATCCGGCTGCGTCCTTGAGGTGCAGGGTCGGCCGGGCGCCCTTGCTGTCGCCGTTGATCCAGAGTCTGAAGGACTGCGGCTGACCGGGAACGGCGATCTGCCGCTGCGGGTTGGCGTATGCGGCGCGGGTCGCGGTCGACCGGCTGAAGTCGTAGGTCAGTTTCAGCCCGGTGCCGCTCCGGCCGTAGGGTGTGGCCTCGGTGCTGCCGGTCGCGCGTGCCTGGCTGAAGGTCCAGGACGCGGCGTCGTCGAGGCCGGAGACCTGGCTGTCGGCGAGGCCGACACTGACGGCGAGGACGGTGCTGGTGCCCGCGACGGTGGCCGTGATCGCTCCGGCGCCGCTGCCGGTGCGGGAGGTGACGGTGAAGGAGCCCCGGCCGTCGTCATCGACGTCGAACAGCGAGCGGTCGTAGTCCAGAGTCACATCGGCCGGTTCCACGGGTGCGGCGGCGCCGTGTCGGTCGAATCCGACCAGGCCGAAGGTCCCGGTCGCCGACGCGTCCGCGAGGCCGACCCGACGGGTGGTCGGCTCGATGCGGGCGAGTTCGTCCAGCACGGTCAGCTCCGTGCTCCCCCGGGCGCCTGCGCGTTCCGCGCGGACTTCCGTACTGCCGGGCCGGTGTGCGGTGAAGAGCCCGGCGTCGTCGACCCGGCCCACGGATGCCCGTACGGCATGCCAGCGCGGGTCTCCCGCCGCCGGTCCGTACGTCTCGTCGTAGCCCGCGGCGGTGAGCCGCCGGGTCAGGCCGGGGAAGACCCGCTCGGGGTGGCCGCCCCTCACCGGGCCGGTGGTCGGGGCCGCCGAGGCGGGGGTGCGGGTCTCGACCCAGAATCCGCGCAGTCGGCCGCTGCCGTCCGGCGCGGTCAGGGCGAGGCCGTTGGGGACCGTGCGTTCGCTGCCGTCGGAGGGGCTGTTCTCCACCTGGAGGGCGTCGCTGCCGGGTTCGCGGGCGATCAGGGTGGAGGAGCCTCCGCCGTCGAGGTTGAGGGCGCTGTGCGAACCGGCCCGTTCCATCATCAGGCCGAGTTCGGTGAGGGTGACACCACCGCTGTCGGCCTGCCGGCCGTCGACCGTGATCACCTGCATCTGCCGGCCGTCGCGGGAGAAGCCGACGGCGGTGCGCGGCGCGGCGGTGTTGTTGCCCGCTCCCTCGTGGTTCTGCGGTACGCCGTCGACGACGAGCAGTTCGCGGCCGCCGGCCGCGGTGCGCGGCACGGGGCCGCTGTCGGTGCGCGGCCGGTACTCCAGGACCACCGGGTCGCCGGGCCGCAGCGCGGCGAGCACGCCGGCGCCTGCCTCGCGGCCGACCAGGACGGTGCAGTCCGCCGCGATGGTCCCGCTGCCGGGCCGGCCGGTCACGGAGACGACGCGGCCGTCCCGGACCAGCGCTTCGGCGACGGGAGTTGCGGCGTCCACGGTCAGCGCCCGGTCGGCCTCACCCCAGCCGGCGGTGTACGCGCCGATCCCGCCGGGCGGTACGTTCGCCGCGTTGTACGCGGCAAGGGGGTGCGCACCGGAGGGGGCGGTCAGGGTCCCGTCGAAGTACAGCTGGAGCACCCGCCCGGCGCTCTCGGGACCGAAGCCGACGGCCCGGTTGGCACCGGCGGCCGCGGAGTGGACGGGTCTGCCGTCCTTGATGCCCGGCCCCAGGGGCGCGCCGGTCTGGCTGATGTCGAAGAAGTCCGCGTTGAGCGCGGCGACCGTGCGGCGGCCCGCCCCCGGTGCGTGGCGGGCGGCGAGTTCGGAGACCGTACGGCGGTCTGCGACCCTGCCCGAGGAGAGGTAGTCGGGCTGCACTCCGCTGCCGTCGAGGTCGACGGAGAGGGCGTCGACGCGCAGCCACTTGTCGGATTCGAGCCGGTCGTACGAGGTGAGTTCGATGCCGGGGGCGACCGGGCGGGTGCTGCGCGCGGTTTCGATGCCGTCCCCGTCGGCAACGGATCTCGGGGTTCCGCCGGGCACGCTCGCGGGTGGTGGCGCGATGGGCCGCAGTACCTCCGCGGCGTTACGGGGACGTGGGTCGGGGGTGGTGTCGGCGACGGCCGGGGAGATCGCCCCCACCGTCAGGGCGGTCACCGTCGCGAACAGTACGACGGACCGGCTGGCGATCCTGAAGCCCACAACTTCTCCTGGAATGCGGGTGATTGTGCACGCGGTAAGCGCTGTCAGCGGTCAGCATCGCCGTGCACACGTCAACGCACCAGGGGGTCAGGGAAACACCGGGAAGAACACGCGGCGCCGCCGGGGTGACACCGCGGGAGGGATCAGTCGCGCTCGGGGACGGTGAACTCGCACCACACGCACTTCCCGCTGCCGCGCGACTCCACGCCCCACACGTCCGCCAAATGGCCGACGAGGAACAGCCCACGCCCCGAGACACCCGACTCGCCGGCCTCTCGGGGCCGGGGCAGCGCGCTGGACGTGTCCTGGACCTCCACCCTCAGCCAGCGCCCCCTGCCGCGCGCCACCACGCGGATCGTCACCAGCGCCCCGCCCTCGGTGTGGACGAGGGAGTTGGTCATCAGTTCGTCGGCGACCAGTTCGATCTCGCGCGAGACCTCACCCGCGCCCCAGGCCGACGCTGCGGCGCGGATCATGTGCCGGGCCGACGCCAGGGCTTCGGGGTCGGACTGGGCGACGTGCTGCTGGAGCCGGCCACCGGCCTTCGGCGCGTCCGTGCCCCGGCGGCGCAGGAGCAGCAGCGCCATGTCGTCGCCGCCGCCCTGCTCGCCGAGCATGTCGCACAGCTGGTCCGCCAGTTCCTCGATGTCGGCCGGCCCCGAGCGCACGGTCTGCATGAACCGCTGGAGTCCGTCGTCCAGATCGGCTCCCGGCCGTTCCACCAGGCCGTCGGTGCACATCAGGAGCGTTTCGCCCGGGTCGAGTTCCATCGTGGTCACCGGGTAGCCGAGGCCGCCGCCGGTACCGAAGTCGACCGACAGCCCGAGCGGCAGTCCGCCGGCCACCGGGATCCGCCGGCAGGTCCCGTCGCCGCGCCGGAGGAACGGGTCGAGGTGTCCGGCCCGCACGATCTGGAGCACGCCGGTGGCCAGGTCGGCCTCGGCATACGTGCCGGTCGCGAAGCGGTCGGTGTCCAGCTCGTGCAGGAACGCGGAGGCCCGCGCCATCGCGGTCGCGGGAGGGTGGCCCTCTGCCACGTACGCGCGCAGCACGATCCGCAGCTGGCCCATGATGGCCGCCGCGTCCGTGTCATGGCCCTGGACGTCGCCGATCATCACGCCCACCCGCCCGCCGGGCAGCGGGATCACGTCGTACCAGTCGCCGCCTATGTCCTGGCCCATGCGTGGCGAGCGGTAGCGGACGGCGACCTCCGCGCCGGGGATGCGCGGGATACGGCGTGGCAGCATCGCCTGCTGGAGCCCTTCGGCGAGATCGTGCTCCTGTTCGAACAGGATCGCCCGCTGGAGGCTCTGCGCGATACTGCTCGCCAGCGCGACCAGGAGGTTGCGCTCCTCGCGGGCGAAGTCGCCGTGGCGGGCGTAGAGCAGGCCGAGCACGCCGATCGGCCGGGCCTGCGCGATCAGCGGCAGGTAGACGCCCGACCCGACGGCCAGCGGTTCGATGTGCGGCCACAGGACGGGATAGCACGACTCGAACTCCTCGCGGGAGGCGATGAAGCGGGGCTGGAGGGTGCGTACCACCTCACTCATGGGGAAGTCCGCGTCGATCCGCGTGTACTCGAACTCCGGCACGTTCGCGCCGAGCTGGCCCTCGGCAACCAGATGGATGCGCCCGCCGTCGACCACGCCCAGCATCACGCTCACCGCGCCGAGATGCCCGAGCGCCTCGGGGTCCTTCAGTACGTCGGTGACCTCGCTGACGGTCCTGGCGTGCGCCAGGATGGCGGTCGTCCGCTCCACCACGCCGGTCATCCGGCGCCGGCCCTCGTCCAGCTCGAACCGGGCGGTCGCGTCGGTGAGTTCCTGGGCGGCGTCCCGCACGATGCCGATGATCCGGTGGGGGTGGCCGTCCCGGTCGCGCTCGATGTGCCCCTGGGTGTGCGTCCAGCGCAGTGTCCCGTCGCGGCAGCGGATCCTGAAGTACGCGCCGTACGCCGTCCTGCCGTCCTTGAGAGCCTTCGACACCAGGCTGTCCAGGCGCACCGCCTCGACCGGCGGCACCCGGTTCACCAGGGTGGCCGGGTGGCCGTCGTACTCGCCGTCGTGCAGGTCGAAGACCTCGAGCGCGGGCGTGTCCAGATACATCAGCCCGCTGTCGAGGTCCCAGTCGAAGCTGCCCATGCGGTTGAGCGCGAGACTCAGATCCGCATGGGCCGGCCAGTCGTCCGGCACCGACACGGCGGCCGGAGTCGCACCCCGCTCAGCCATGCAGCCACCTTCTCACCGATCGCCGGACTTCTCGAAGGGAGAACGCAGCAGCATCGGGGCGAGCTGTCGGCCGGCGATTCGTCGAGATCGACCCCGGGTGCCTCGATCAGGCCCGGGCGACCAGTGCACAGCCGCGCGCCAGGTTCAGATGATCGCCGGGCGACTGCCCGACGGCCGTGTACGCGCGGACGGTGGTACGGACCTGCCCCATCAGGCCGGCCGCGGTCACGTTGTGGCCCTGGACGTCCCCGATGACGGCGGCGGCTGTGCCACCGGTGCGGATGCCGTGCCACCGGTGCGGATGAGGTCGTAGGAGTCACCGCCGATCTCCATACCGTGCGTTCCGGGCAGATAGCGGACGGCGACCTCCAGGCCCGGCAGGACCGGCAGGGTGTGGGGCAGCAGGGCCTCCTGAAGCCCGTGGGCCGGCCGGTGCTCGGCGTCGTACCGGCGGGCCCGTTCGAGCGCCTGGGCAATGAAACCGCCCGCCCAGACTGGTCAGGCCCGCCCGTCCGTCCGACGAGAAGCGGTGCGGCTCGGCGTAGCCGAGGACACAGGTGCCCACGGGGCGGCCGGAGGCGATCAGCGGCAGATAGGCCCAGGCCGCCATGCCGTCGGGCAGCGCCTGACGAACCGACCAGCTCGCGCCGGGTGGCGTCCTGCCGCCGCCGAGCAGGTCCGTCTCCGCCCGCACCGGATGGCCCGCTCGGCCGCCCGCTCCAGCAGCAGGCCCAGTCGCTCGCAGGCCGCAGCGAGGTGTTCGCGCTCCCAGTCGGACAGCTCGGCCGGCAGGACCACTGCGACCCGCGCGTAACACCGGGCCATCTCCTCCTCGCTGCCCACCCGGACCAGCCGGCGCTCCCGCACAGCGTCGGCGACAGGAGCGGCTGGTTTCGCCCTCTCCCTCCGGCGGAGCGGGCCCGGACAGGAACCGGTCGGACAAGCCGGATCGCCCCCTACGTCGCCGGGGAGACCGGCGAGTCGAGCGGGGACCCGGGCGACGGCGAGTCCGGCGGCGAGTCCGGCGAGTCCGGGGGTGAGTCCGGCGAGTCCGGGGGTGAGTCCGGCGAGTCCGGCGAGTCCGGGGGCGAGTCCGGCGAGTCCGGCGAGTCCGGCGGCGAGTCCGGGGGCGGGGGCTCCGAGGCGGGCGGGTGCTCGGAGGACTCACCGGGGGGCGGCTCGGGCGGCAGGGACGTCGGGCCGGACGGCGACGCGGTGCCCGGCACCGAGGTCTCGGGCGACGGCCGTACCGGGGGCGGGACCTTCTTGTCCTCGCGACCGTCGGCACCCTTCTCGCGGGCGAACCAGTCCTCGTTCTCCGGGTCGAAGACGATAAAGACGTTGACGACCTGGGCGGACGGTGCCACGACCACGACGTTCGACGGCTGGAACGCGGGCCACGGCCGGCCCGTCCGCCGGGGCGTCCCCTTCAGGGCGACCGGCGGGAGCAGGGGATTGCCGCAGGCGCAGCGCACCCGCGGCACACCGCGGTCGTCGACGAGGACGGCCGTGCCCGCCTGCAGGACGGCCTGATAACTGGTGGGCGCACCGTCCTTGTAGCCGTGGTTGGTGACACGGGTGTCCATGCGCAGCTGAACGGGCGTCAGCGAGCGCAGATGCGCGGGGACGTCGGACGGCCGGATGTTCAGGACCGAGGCGAAGGCGCTGTTCTTGGCCGGGTCGGCCGTGAGGAGGGTGATCTGCTTCTCGACGTCGCAACTGGCCGCGTCGCGGGTCCCGCCGTACAGGCCGGGCTCCGAACCCGCCACGCTGCGCATGACGTTGGTTTCGGACGGCGTCGTGGTGGCGGTGGTGGGCGGCGGCACAGAGGGGGCCGCCTCGCGCGCGGAGGACTCGGTGTACGGATCGGGTCCGGCCGTGGAGGCGGCCTGGAGGAAGACCTCCCCGTTCGTGCCCGGTCCGCCGTTGTCGGGGCGGGTCAGCACGATGGCGAGCACCACCGCGGCGACCAGCGCGACGGCGACGGTCGCGATTCTGGGCACCGACCGCCACCAGGGGCGGCCCGCACCCCGGCCCCCGTCCTGCCCCGTACCCCCGACTCCGGACGGCGGCCCCGAGGGGGGGCCGGCGGGTGGTCCGGGCGGCGGAACCGGCGGTGGTCCGGGCGGCGACGGACCGGACCCCGAAGGGCCGCCCGAGAGGGGGCCCGAAGGGGGGCCTGTGGGGCGGCCGGACGACGGTTCGGTGCTCACGCGCCCTTCCTTCCTGCCGGATGGGTTCTGTTCTCTCCGCTTTCTTCGCACTTGCGGTTAATTGTGTGCTCCGCACCCGTACGGCCCGCAAGCGGACGCGGTCGGCCCTCCCAGCGGGCGCCGCATCTCCCCCTTGCTTAACGTGACAAGGTGATCCAGAAGGGACCGACCTCCCCGCGCGGCACCATGGCAGGCGCCGCACACAACTGGCTCGACGCCCTCGTGGCCGTGCTCGAAGGCCTGGCCGCCATGGTGATCGTGGCCGCCCTCGGCCTCTGGGCGGCCGGTGCGGCGGACCTGCCCGGCAATGCGTTGCCTCGGGTCGTGGCCGCCGTCGTCGTGATGGCCGTGGGCGGTTCCGTGGACATCACGGGCGGCGCCGGATTCCTCGCGGAGACCAACGCGGACCTCAGCGTGCTGCCCCTGTCGGTGAGTCTCGCCGGTGCGCTGGTGACCGCCTTCGGCTTCCTGCGCCCGCTGCGCCACCGGGCCATCGCCCGGCCGCGCGAACTGGCCGCCCGGACCGCCCGGATGGCCGTGCTCTGGGTCGCCGGAGTCCTCGCACTCGCACTCGTCGCCCGGCACACCTTCGAGATCGAGCTGGGGGACTCCCCGGCCAGTGACATCACCGACCTGCTGGACGCCTCACCCACCGTCGGATTCCGCACCGATGTCCCGCTCACCCTCATCTTCGGACTGCTGTGGCTGCTGGGCGTCCTCGCCCTGGCCCTGCTGGTGTCCCGCCGGGCCCCGCTCCCCGCACGGCTGGTCCGCTTCCAGGAGTCGGTGCGCCCGGCCGCGTACGCGATGGTGCTGCTGCTGCTCACGTACGTCGTCGTCGCCCTGGTCATCGGCCTCGTCGTCGCGGCGACCCGCGGCCGTCCCGCCGAGACGTTCGCCGTGATCCTCCTCGGCCTGCCGAACCTCGCCTGGCTCGCCCTCACCCTCGGCATCGGCGGGTCGTGGGAGGGAAAGCTGGAGGGCCCCTTCGGGCTGCCGATGCCGAAGGTGCTGGACCAGGTCCTGCGTACCCCGGAGAACTCCACCCTCAGCGTGGGCACGCTCGCCGACTACGACAGCCGGGCCCGTTGGCTGGTGGTGGTCGCCGCCGTACTGCTGCTGGCGGCGGCCTTCGTCATGGCGGTACGGTCACCCGCCCGCACCCGGTCCTGGCAGCACGCCGTGCACATGGCGGTGGCCCTGGCCCTCACCGTGCTGATGATCTGCCTGACCGTGCGGGTCTCCGCCCACTACGGGCTTTCGCTGCTGGGCATCGGCGACCTCGACGGCGGCCTGGCCGGCGAGGTCTCGCTCCGGCCGCACCTGTGGCGGACGCTCGGCATGGCGGTGCTCTGGGGACTGATCACCGGCTTCCTCGGCAGCCTGATGGCCTCCCGGGTCCGCCGCAGGGGCGCGGTCGAGGAACCTCCCGAGCCGAAGCCCCCCGAGCCGAAGCCCCCCGAGCCGAAACCGGAAGGCTGAACTCCGGACTCACCCGTCCAGCTCCGGGAACACCGGCAGCGCCCAGCGCGGTGGCAGAGGCGGCGGCCCCGGCTCCGTGCCCTCCGTGGCCGGGGCCGGGACCACCTGGGTCGGCGCGTGGCCCGCCGCCCCGGACGCCGCGACCCGCAGCGCGGCGATGAACTCCAGGCAGCTGTCGTACCGGTCCTCGGGCGCCTTGGCGAGCGCCTTCGCCATGACGTCGTCGACGGCGGGCGGCAGACCGGGGCACCAGCGGGTCAGGGGCGGCGGCGGATCGTACTGGTGGGCCCACAACAGCGCGATGTCGTCGTCGCGGCGGAACGGCGGGCTCCCGGCCAGGGTTTCGAAGACGACGCAGCCGAGGCTGTAGACGTCGCAGCGGCCGTCCACCGGCCGCCCGGAGATCTGCTCGGGCGCCACATAGTCCAGCGTTCCCACGAACTGGCCGACGGTGGTGAACCCGGTCAGCGACAGCGACTTCTTCGTCAGCCCGAAGTCCGTGAGGTAGACGTGTTCCGGGTGGTCGCTGTCGGTGCCCTCGGCGACCAGGATGTTGCCGGGCTTGACGTCCCGGTGGACCAGGTCGTGGGCGTGCGCCGCGTCGAGGGCGGACGCCACCTGCGCGGCGATCCGGCCCGCGACGGCCACCGGCAGCGGCCCCGTCCGGTCGAGCAGGGCGCGCAGATCCTGGCCGGCCACGTACCGCATGGCGATGTACAGGAGGCCCTCCGTCTCGCCGGCCTCGAAAACCGGCACGATGTGCGGGTGGTCGATCGCCGCGGCCACCCGCGACTCATGCGCGAACCGCTTGCGGAAGGTGTCGTTGCGGGCCAGTTCAGGGGCGAGCAGCTTGAGCGCGACCGTCCGGTCCAGCCGCAGGTCCTTGGCCCGGTAGACGACGGCCATGCCGCCCCGGCCGATCTCGCCCTGGACCAGATAGCTCGCGATCTGCTTCCCGATCAGGTCGGACGGCCTCCCCACGGGCAGCCCGGTGTCGTGCCGCTCGCGGACCATCACGGTTCACCCGTGCGGCCGCCACGGACTTCGCCGACGACCTGGGTGGGTGCGTGCCCGGCGTCCGCCTGCCCGGCCCCGGCCGGCGGACGCGGCGCCGTCGAAGCCGCGTACGTACTGAGGCGTGTGCCGTCGCAGTACACCCAGCGCTCGTGCTCCGCGTCGTACAGCCAGACCGCCTCGCCGTCGACGACCATCCCGGCGCGCAGTCCCTGCGTACGCCGCCGGAACGTCTCACCGTCCGCCCGGCCGTCCGCCAGGTCGCCCGCCGCGCGCCGGTAAACGGCCAGCGACTCCTCCACCCTGGCCAGCAGCGGGCGCGGGTCCGCCGTGCGGGCGAGCGGCGCTCCCGCCGCGGGCGGCGGCTGCGGTACGGCGATCAGCAGCCGGCCGTCGACCCACGCCGTCCAGCCGTTGGCGCACAGGATCTGCCCCCAGTCGCCGCGCCGGTCGACCAGCCGTACGGGCAGGAACGGGTCGAGCGGTTCGGTCGGCCGGGTCACGTCCGGTGCCTCCCAGGCGGGCAGCCCGGCCCGGGGGACCACATGGGTGGGGGCGAACTCCTCGGTGGCCATGGGTCCTCGCCCTACTTCCGCATGATCGCGGGCTCGTGGCGGCGCAGCAGCTTCGCGACGCAGTATCCGAAGAGCAGGCAGAGCACGACCAGCATTCCCATGTCGAGCAGCCACACCCCGGCGGAGTGCTCGAACAGCGGATCCGCCTTGGCCGGGACGGTCCGGCCGAGGTCGATGGTGCCCGCCATCGCCCCGAGCGCCCACCGGGAGGGGATCAGCCAGGACAGCTGCTCGATGCCGGGGACCCCGTGCAGCTTCAGCAGCGCACCGCAGAACACGACCTGGACGATGGCGAGGAGGACCAGCAGCGGCATGGTGACCTCCTCCTTCCGCACCAGGGCGGAGACGAGCAGGCCGAGCATCATCGCGGTGAACGACAACAGCGCCACCGCCAGGGTGATTTCGACGAGCGGCGGCATGAGTACGCCTTTGCCGCCGGGGGCGCGCAGGTCGACACCGGCGAGGCCGACCAGGGTCAGTACGACGGCCTGGACGACGGTGACGCTGCCCAGCACGACCACCTTCGACATCAGGTACGCCGATCTGGACAGCCCGACGGCGCGCTCCCGCTGGTAGATGACCCGCTCCTTGACCAGCTCGCGCACGGCGTTGGCGGCGCCGGTCAGCACCCCGCCCACGCAGAGGATGAGCAGCGCGTTGATCGCGGTCTCCCGGTCCAGCTCCGGGCCGGCCAGCGCCCGGGTCATCGCACCCATGACGAACGGCAGCGCGATCATGATGGCCAGGAAGGTCCGGTCGGCGCTCAGCGCGGCCGTGTACCGCCGGACGAGGGTGCCCAGTTGCGCTCCCCAGGACTGCGCCTTGTGGGGCGGCGCCACATGCTCCGCGGGACCCTCGTGGGACAGCGGCGGCTGGACGGTGGAGTTGGCGATGTACCGCTGCTGGAAGGGGGAGGCGCGGTACTCACCGGCCCAGTCGCGGTCGCGGTCGTTCTCGAATGCCTCGAACGCCTCCGGCCACTGCTCGAAGCCGAAGAAGGCGAGGGCGTCCTCGGGCGGCCCGTAGTAGGCGATCCGGCCGCCCGGCGCGAGCACCAGCAGCCGGTCGCACACGTCGAGGCTGAGCACGCTGTGCGTGACGACGATGACCGTACGGCCGTCGTCCGCGAGCCCGCGCAGCATGTGCATCACCGAGCGGTCCATCCCGGGGTCGAGACCGGAGGTCGGCTCGTCCAGGAAGAGGAGGGACGGCTTGGTAAGCAGCTCCAGAGCCACGCTGACCCGTTTGCGCTGGCCGCCGGAGAGGCTGTGGATCGGCTGCTGCGCCCGTTGTTCCAGGCCGAGTTCGCGGATGACCTCCTCGGCTCGGGCGCGGCGTTCGGACTTGGCGGTGTCCTGGGGGAAGCGCAGTTCGGCGGCGTATCCGAGGGCCCGTCGGACCGTCAGCTGGGAGTGCAGGATGTCGTCCTGCGGTACCAGTCCGATGCGCTGGCGCAGCTCGGCGTAATCGCGGTACAGGTCGCGGCCGTCGTAGAGGACGGTGCCGTGGTCGGCGGGCCGCAGCCCGGTCAGCGCGTTCAGCAGGGTGGACTTCCCGGCGCCGCTGGGTCCCACGACGGCGAGCAGGCACTTCTCGCCGACGGGGAAGGAGACGTGGTCCAGGAGAACCTTGCGGCCGTGGTCGACGGAGACGGCGAGATCCTGGACGTCGAGTGACACCTCGCCGGTGTCGACGTACTCCTGGAGCTGGTCGCCGACCAGGCAGAACGCGGAGTGGCCGATGCCGACGATGTCGCCGGCGCCGACGCGGGCGTCGCCGGTGACGGGCCGGCCGTTGAGGAACGTGCCGTTGTGACTGCCGAGGTCGACGATCTCGTACGTACCGTCGGGGTCCGCCCGCAGCTCGGCATGCCGGCGCGAGACTACCAGGTCGTCGATCACCAGGTCGTTGTCCGCGCCGCGGCCGATACGGATGGTGCGGACGGGCAGCGGCCGTACGGTCGTCGGCCGGCGGAACGTGCCGGTGGCGGACGGCATGGAGACGGCCGAGGGGCGCGGCTCGGGTTCCGGTACCCGTACCGGTTCCGGTTCCGTTTCCGGTTCCGTTTCCGTTTCCGGTGGGGCGAGTCCGACGAGCACGGCCCGCGGCCCGTCGGCCGGGCTGCCGAACCGGATGACGCTGCCGGGCCCGACACCCCACTCGTGGATCCGCCGGCCGTCGGTGTACGTGCCGTTGGTGCTGTCCTCGTCCTGCAGCGTCCAGTGGTCGGCGTCGGGCCGCAGTACCGCGTGATGCCACGACACGCGGGCGTCGTTGATGACGATCTCGCTGAGAGGGTCGCGCCCGACGTGATAGACCCGGCTCGGACTCATCACCGTCGAGCCCACGTCGGTCTCGAGGATGAGCTCGGGCGCGGTCGGCGCCACGGGCCGATCTCCCATGGCAATATCGTAGCTTTTGCCCCTGAAACGCGCCTGATGGGTGGAGGCTGGGAACCATGGCGGACAAACGCAGCGCGGGACTTCTGCTCTTCCGCAGGGCAGCCGGGGATACCGAAGTGCTCATCGCGCATATGGGCGGACCGTTCTGGGAACGGCGCGACGCCGGAGCGTGGTCGGTTCCCAAGGGCGAGTACGGGCCGCAGGAGGAGCCGCGGGACGCTGCCCGGCGTGAGTTCGCGGAGGAGCTCGGGCTGCCGCCGCCCGAGGGCGAGTACGTACCGCTCGGTGACGTCCGCCAGACGGGCGGCAAGGTCGTCACCGTATGGGCCGCCGAGGGGGACCTCGATCCGGGCCTGGTCGAGCCGGGGACGTTCACCATGGAGTGGCCGAGGGGCTCCGGTGTGATGCGCGTGTTCCCGGAGGTCGACCGGGTTGCGTGGTTCGGCGTCGAGCGGGCCAGGGCGAAGCTCGTGGCCGCGCAGACGGTCTTCCTCGACCGGCTGACGGCGCACCTGGAGGGTGTCAGGTAGCGCTGCGCTCGCTCGCCTCGCGCAGGTCGCGTGCGACGGCCCGGTTGTGCGCGTCGTCCGGTATCCGTGTACGACGCGGTGGTGCAGCAGCACATCGTCCTCGCTCACCGAGCGTAGCGGACTCGCGCGCGCTGGTCCCCGCCCGGTCACCGTGACCATGAACCCGCCTCCCGGGACGTCTCGTCGTACGCAGCTCCGTATCCGAGCCTGGAACCGTCGGCGCACAGAGCGTTTCGGTCATGTTTCGCTCCGGATACGCACTCTTGTGACTTTCTCGAATCCGCCCGACATTACGAGTCATGGCGATCGTGGCGCTGGTGGGGACGCTGGACACCAAGGGTGTGGAGTACGGCTGGCTGCGCGAGCGGCTGCTGCGGAGCGGCGTGGAGGTGGTGGTGGTCGATGCCGGTGTCATCGGGGAGCCGCGGATACGCGCCGACATCCCCCGCGCCGAGGTGGCGCGCGCGGCGGGGGCCGACCTGACCCGCTTACGGGGGGACGGTGACCGGGGCGCGGCCGTGACGGCGATGGCCCGCGGGGCGGCGGAGACCGTCCTGCGGCTGCACGCCGAGGACCGGTTGCACGGTGTGCTGGCCCTGGGCGGCAGCGGTGGCACGTCCATCGCGACCCGGGCGATGCGGGCGCTGCCGCTCGGCGTTCCGAAGCTCATGGTGTCCTCGATGGCCGCGGGCGATGTCTCGGCGTACGTCGGCTCCGCGGACATCACCATGATGTACAGCGTGGTCGACATCGCCGGGATCAACAGCGTGCTGGCGCCGGTGCTCGCGAACGCGGCGGACGCGATCGCCGGGATGGCGAAGGGTTTCGCCACGTCCTCGCGGGCGCTGCGGCCGGCCGATCTCGGCTCGGGCGGCAGGCCGCTGGTGGCGGCGAGCATGGCGGGGGTGACGACTCCCGGTGTCGACGCGGCCCGGGAGAGGCTGGGCGAACTCGGTTACGAGGTACTGGTGTTCCATGCCAGCGGGGCCGGGGGCAGGACGCTGGAGTCGCTGGCCGAACAGGGGCTGTTCGCGGGGGTGCTGGATCTGACGTTGTGCGAACTGGCCGACGAACTGGTGGGCGGCATCCTCTCCGCCGGACCCGGCCGGCTGGGCGCCGCCGGGCGGAAGGGAGTTCCGCAGGTGGTCAGCCTCGGCGCCCTGGACATGGTCAAGTTCGGGCCGCTCGACACCCTTCCGGAGCGCTTTCGCGACCGCGATGTCCGGGTGCACAACCCGTCCATCACGGTCATCCGCACGACGGTGGGCGAGTGCGCCGAGCTGGGCCGGGGCGTCGCCGCGAAGCTGCGCGAGGCCACGGGGCCGGTGACGGTGTGCGTGCCGCTGCGCGGGCTGTCCACTCTCGGCGCGCCAGGAGGCCCGTACCACGATCCGGTGGCCGACGAGGCCCTGTTCACGGCCCTGCGGGACGGACTGCGGGACAGCGCGGCGGAAGTCGTCGACATCGACACGCACCTCAACGACCCGGCCTTCGGACGGGCCGCGGCAGAGCGCCTGCACCGGATGATCACGGGGCGCTGAATACGCGGAACACGCGGCCGTTGACGGGAACCGGTCGTGGCCGGAACTGTGTCTGTCGTGGGGACAGCAGGTGCGCACAGCTGAGGGGGCGGGATGGACACATGGTCGGTCCCCGGGTACACGGAGACCAGGGAACTCGGATCCGGCGGCAGCGGACGCGTCGTCCTCGCCGTCCACGACGCGACGGGCATCCCCGTCGCGGTCAAATACCTCAGCGAGCGGATGCGGCGCGACACGGCCTTCGTACGGGAGTTCCGGGCCGAGGCGCAACTCCTCGGCGGGCTGGACACGCCCCATGTGGTGCGCCTCTACGAGTATGTCGAGGCGCCGGACGGCGCGGCCATCGTCATGGAACTGGTGGACGGCATCGCCCTGCGCACGCTGCTGTCGCGGGAGGGCCGTACGGATCCCGAGCCGGCACTCGTCGTCCTGAAGGGGTCGCTGCTGGGGCTGGCCGCGGCGCACCGCGCCGGAGTGGTGCACCGGGACTACAAACCCGAGAACGTCCTGGTGGCGGCGGACGGTTCGTCCAAACTGGTCGACTTCGGTATCGCCGCCGGCCGCGGCACCACTCCGGGGGTGGCGGGAACTCCCGCGTACATGGCCCCCGAGCAGTGGAGCGGTGAGCCCGCTTCGCCGGCCGCCGACGTCTACGCCGCCACCGCGACCTTCTTCGAGTGCCTGACCGGCCGCAAGCCGTTCTCCGGTGAGAACTTCGCCGAGCTGGCGCTCCAACACATCAGCGCACCGGTGCCGGAGGAGGAGGCTCCAGAACCGGTACGTCCGCTGATCCGGCGCGGACTGGCCAAGACTCCCGAGGAACGGCCCGCGAACGCTGCGGCCTTCGTGGCGGAGTTGGAGGAGCTGGCCTCGGCGGCGTACGGCCCGGACTGGGAGGAGCGGGGGCAACGCAAACTCGCGGCGCTCGCCGCGCTGTTGCCGTCGCTGTTCCCCTCGGCCGGCACGCCGCCGGCCGGCACGACCGCCGTGGCCACCACGTCCCTGGGCCGCGGGCACCGCCTCGGCGGAGGTCCGTGGCCGGGCAGGCAGGGGGCGCTGGCCGGGGCCCTCGCCCTGATCCTGGGCATGGTGCTGGCCATCTCCGCGCAGGCGACCGACGACGGGGCCGGGCAGTCGACGGCCCAGGCCGTCGCCACCACCAGCGCTCTGCCGGGAGATGCCGGGGCAGAGGCGGGCTCGCCGACGGCGGGCCCGTCGGCGACCGTGAGCCCGTCACCCGCCGAGTCCGCCTCGTCCGCCGAGCCCTCCGAACCCACCGGACCCACGGATTCCGTCTCGCCTTCGGAGGGTACGACCACGGGAGGCACGCCGCCGGTCGACCCGCCCACCACCGCGCCGCCCCCCACCACCGAACCGCCGGTCACGTCCGCCCCACCGGCGGTGCGGGTCAAGTCCGTTGCCGTCACCGCGCTGCGTCAGACGGGCACCGCGACCGCGACCGCCGCGGTCGAGGTCGCCACGGACGGAACTGGTCCGGTGACGATCACCGTGGTCTGGGCGACCGGCGACACCAAGGGTGAGCCGGGCAGCCCGGACGGCGCCGCGCAGACCTTCGAACGGAGCGGCGCCACGCAGTACACGCTCACGCTCGACCACACGTTCAAGGGCCGTGGCTGCTACTGGAGCGTCCGCGCGGCCAGTGATCCGGCCGCCGCGAACGGCAGTTCGGAGCAGCAGATCCTCACCAGGCGGTGCACGGTGCAATGAACGACCCACGGATCCCCTTCACCCAGGCGCCGGAACCGCCACCGCCACCGCCGCCACCGGACCACGACGCCGAGTACAGCGCGACCGCGCTGGCCAGCCACTGGATCCAGCGGCCCCACAACGCCGCCCCCGAGGCGGCCCCCGACCGCGTGGAGGGCTCGATCCTCCGTTTCGGCCCGGGCGTGACGGCCGCCGCGCACCACCGCGACGGGCGGGACAGCACCGCCACGGTCTGGCACGGAACCCTGCCGGGGCGGACTCCGCTGCCCCCGCAGCGCCGTACGCGGCGGTTCGCGGGACTGCGCCGCTACGCTCTGGCCGCCGTGGTGCTGCTGGGTGCCCTCGCCTTCCTGGCCTGGCAGCGGTACGGGCCGACGGTGGCGGTGCGCGGCGTGAGCGTACAGTCCGCTCCCCAGGGCCCGGAATGCGACGGAACCGCGGACATCACGGCTGTGGTGAGGACGGACGGACGCCCGGGCACCCTGACGTACCGCTGGCTGCGCAGCGACGGCACCACGTCCGGGGAACTGCGCGAACGCGTGTCACGTGGGCAGCACGAGGCCCGCCTCCACCTGCTGTGGACGTTCCACGGCCGGGGCGACTACCGGGCCCGCGCGGAGCTGCGGATCACCTCCCCCACCCCGCACACCGCCGCCACCGGATTCACGTACAGCTGTCCCTGACCTGGACAGGTCCCACAGATGCCGGATCGCCGAAGCGACACATTGCGGTCGAGAGTTCGCCCGCCCCGCCCCGTTACGGGGTGCTGATCAGGTGCGTTGTCCGAGCACCAGAGGCAGCACAGGGGGACACGGGGGGTTTTCTCATGAGCAAGCGCGAGCGCGCCACGACCGACGAGCCCACGGAGCAGGAAGGGGTATCACCGTCCGAACAGCTGCTGTTCGGCGGCCCGCTCCGGTACGACATGGGCTGGAACACCCACGACGGCTCCTTCCTCGAACTCGGCCTGCGCGCCATGGTGGCGCGTCTGCCGGGACTCGTCGCCATGAGTGTGCGGCTCGCCCACCGGGCCGATCCACGGGCGCTGCGTGTGGTGGCGGCGGCCGAGATCGGCCGGGGTGTCGTCCAGGCGATCGGTCTCATCGCGGTCAACCGGGTGCTGAGCCATCTGCTCAGCAGCGGGGACACCGTCGAGCGCCTGCGCGGCGCGGCGCCCGCCATGACCGTCATGGCGCTCGCCGCACTGATCGGAGCGCTGCTGCGCTCGGCGACCACGGCCGGTACGGGACGGCTGGAGCCGAAGGTCGCGCGGGTCGCCACCGAGACATACCTGGAACGCGTCGCGAAGGTGGAGCTGGCGGCGGTGGAGGACGACGAGTTCCACAAGCTGCTCGACTCGGCGCAGTGGGGCGCGGAGTCCGCCCGCCGGATGATCAAGTTCTGCACGGAAGTGGTGAACGCCCTGATCTCGCTGATCGCGGCGGCCGGTGTGCTGGCGGTCCTGCATCCCGTACTGCTCCCCCTGCTGTCCGTCATGACGCTGCCGAGCGCGTGGAGTTCGCTGACGATCGCCCGCCGCCGGTACGTGTCGTTCCACACCTGGATTCAGCACGCCCGCGCCGGCCAGTTGCTGGGCCGGCTGCTGATCGACACCCAGGCGGCGCCCGAGGTCCGGGTGCACGGGGTGGCGCCGTTCCTGCTGCGGCACTTCCGCGCGATGGCGCAGACCGGCGAACGGGAGCAGACGCGGCTCGCGCGGCTCGCCGCCCGTACCGGGCTGATCGCCGCCGGCGGCACGGGGATCGCGGCCGCCACCACCTACGGCGTGCTGGGGCTGCTGCTGTGGAGCGGGGCGATGGCCCTGTCCGTGGCCGGCACCGCGGTCATCGCCATCCGGTCCGGATCGTCCAGCCTCGAGAACCTCGTCGTACAGCTCAACTTCCTGCACGAGGAGAGCCTGTTCGTCGCCGACCTGGACCGGCTGTGCACGGAGGCGGACCGGCGCTCGATCCCGGCCGGCGGCCGCGACCTGCCCGACGAGGTGAGGGAGATCCGCTTCTCGGACGTCACGTTCACCTATCCGGGAACGGACAACGAGCCCGCGCTCAAGGGCGTGGACGTCACCATCCCCACCGGCCGGACGGTCGCCCTGGTCGGCAGCAACGGCAGCGGCAAGAGCACACTCGTCCGGCTGCTGTGCGGCCTGTACGCCCCGGACAGCGGAACCGTCCACTGGGACGGGGTGGACGCCGCCGAGGCCGACCGGGCGCAGATCTTCTCCCGTATCGCGGTGGTGGCGCAGGACTTCTTCCGGTGGCCCTTCACGGCGCGCGTCAATGTCGGCATCGGCCGTACGGACACCCCGTCGGCCGAGGAACTGCTCGAAGCCGCGGCTCGGTACTCCGGCGCGGACGAGGTGATCGCCGACCTCCCGCACGGCTGGGAGACGCTGCTGGCCCGCGGCTACAAGGGCGGCCATCAGATCTCCGGCGGGCAGTGGCAGCGCCTGGGCATTGCCCGGGCCCGGCTGCGGGACGCGGAGATCCTTGTCGTCGACGAGCCCACCAGCGCCTTGGACGCCCAGGCCGAGCAGCGGGTCTTCGACCAGATCCGCAACCTCGCCGCCGACGGCCAGACAGTCATCCTGATCACGCACCGGCTGCACAGTGTGCGGCACGCGGACGAGATCTACGTACTCGACCACGGCCGGGTCGCCGAGCACGGCACGTTCGAGCAGCTGATGCGGCCCGACGCGGCGGGCCCGCCCGGCGCGGCCGGGATCTTCCGTGAGATGTACCTGACCCAGTCCCGCGCATACCAGGTGGCCGACGTCTCGCTACCGGCCCAGGCGGGCCGTGTGCAGGCACCGGACGAGGCGGCGGGGAGCACCGGCAGCCGCTGACCTCCCGCGGATGTCACGACGATTGCGCGGCCCACGGGCGGTACGTACCCTGGTGACGGCGCCATCCCGCGCCTCACCCCCGTTCCGGTGCTCACGCCACCGGCGTCGTGGGGGCAAAGGGAACTCGTGTTCTCGGGATGCCGGCTGCATGCCCTATCCGGCGGGGCCGACGGGAGCGTGAGTCCTGCGGTCGCGCCGTTGACAGGGAGCATGTGATGACCAGGCAGAAGTCCTTCAAGACGCGCGTACGGACCCGTATGGACAAGACGGGCGAGAGCTACACGACCGCGCGTCGCCAACTGCTCGACAAGGCCGGCACCGAGCCCGAGCAGACGGCCGCTGCGGCCGCCGGAGTCAGGGCCCTGCAGCTGCCCGAGGCGGCTGTGCGCGAGCGCACCGGTCGCGGCGGCGAGGAATGGTTCGCCCTCCTCGACGCCTGGGGTGGCACCGGGCACACCCACACCGAGATCGCCCGCCGGCTCGTCGAGGAGCACGGAGTCGACGGCTGGTGGGCGCAGAGCATCACGGTGGCGTACGAGCAGGCCCGGGGGATGCGCGCGCCCGGCCAGAAGTCCGACGGGTACTTCTCGGCCGGTGCCAGCAAGACCGTCGCGGTCCCCGTCGACCGCCTCTTCGAGGCGTTCGCGGACACGAGCCTGCGTGAGCGCTGGCTGCCCGGCGCGCGGATCAAGGTACGTACGGCCTCCGCTCCGAAGTCCTTCCGGGCCGACTGGGAGGACGGCTCGACCCGCCTCGTGGTCGGCTTCACCGCCAAGGATGAGGCGAAGGCCGTGGTCGGCGTCGCGCACGAGAGGCTGACCGACGCGGACGCGGCCGCCCGGATGAAGGCGTACTGGCGCGAGCGCCTCGCCGCCCTGAAGGAGCTGCTCGAAGCCTGACCCGCGGGGCAGGGTGTGCGTTCGCGGCGGCACATGGGCGCGCGGCGCGCGGGCAGGAGCCCCTGGACGCGAACGCACACCGGGCACGGGCACGGGCAGGAAGGGAACGCTCGTCGTGGACAGCATGGTCCGGCTGGCTCACCCGGCACCACCGCGAGCAGCTGGGCGGGAGCCCGTTCGGGGACGGCACCGCGCCCGGCCCGCCGCCGGCCGCCGAGGCGGTCCCGGCCGGGGGCCGCGCGGCAGCCTGACGCCGCTCACCCGGGCCCGTCAGCCCACCTTGTGCCCGGCGAGTGGCTCGGTGTCCATCCCGCTGCCCTCCCGCAGCCCGAGGAGGAACTCCTCGATCGCCTCGACGGCCGTGTGCCGGGCGGACCAGCCGAGTTCGTCGTGGGCCCGTGTGCAGTCCATCAGCGGCAGTTGCAGCACCGCGTCGAAGAGCTGCGGCGATGCCGGTACGAGGTGCATCCCCCAGGCGGCGGACAGGATCGAGCGCGCCATCGTACGCGGCACCCGCAGCACGCGCGCGTCGAGCAGCCGGGCCAGTACCTTCGCGTCGACAGGAGGCTCGGCGGCCACGTTGAAGGGGCCGCGGACCTCCCGTTCCAGGACGAGCCGGTAGGCCTGCGCCGCGTCGTCCGTGTGCAGGGCCTGGAACCGCAGGCCCGCGATGCCGGGCACGGCGGGCAGCAGGCCCGGCCGCAGGAGCGCCCCTGGGATGAAGCGCCCGGCGAAGATGCGGCGCTGTTCGCTCGCCGACTCCTTCTTGAACATGAAGCCGGGCCGCATGCGCACCACCCGGATACCGGGATGCTGCGGTTCGAAGGCGTCGAGGACCCTTTCCAGATACGCCTTCTCGACGCAGTACCCCGCCTCCGGCCAGCCGTGGGTGGGCCACGTCTCGTCCACCGTGTGGTCCTTGGGCCCCGGTGAGTACGCCCCGACCGACGAGGCGTGTACGAGGACGGGGACGCCGGCGGCCGCCGCGGCCTGGAACACGCGGACGCTGCCGAGGACGTTCGTACGCCAGGTCACCGCCGGTTCGTGCGTCGGCTGGAACTTCCAGGCGAGATGGATGACGGCGTCCGCGCCTTCGAAGTACCCCTCCAGGCCGGGATCGAGTGACAGATCCGCGGCGGCCCACTCCGTCTTCTCCGGCGACCAGGCGGGGATCCTGCGCGCGATGCCCAGTACGGACGCGATCGACGGATCCTCACCGAGCGCCTTCACCACACTGGTGCCGCAGTTCCCGGTGGCACCGGTGACGACGATCCGCTTGCCGGACGAAGAGCCCATACCCATGGGTCGGCTCCCTCCTGGGAGGCCCCCTGAAGGAATCAGCGGCCGCTCGGGTCCCCCGCTGCCCCCGCCGCAGATCCCCCCCAGTATCCCGTCCCCCGGGACCCACCGTCCACTCCGGGCCGCCGGGGCGGTGGGCGGCCCCTACGTTGCGGGGTCCTGTGGCGCGGTGCAGGGTGGAATCCGAAATGCTTGTGAGCCCCGGAGCACAAGAGTGAGGCGAGTCTGGCATGACCTCAAGTCATGCAGTCTATGGAGCGCCGTGCTGGGTCAGCCTCATGGCCCGAGACCTCGTAGAGGCGCAGGATTTCTACGGCGCGGTCCTCGGCTGGTCGTTCCGTCCCGCGTCCCGGCTGGGCAAGGAGTTCTCGGTCGCCCTGCGCGACGGGGTACCGATCGCCGGCATCGGAGCGCTGGCGCACACCCTGCGGATCGCGGTGTCCTGGACGCCGTACTTCGCCGTGGACAACGCGGACGAGACCGCCGCGCGTATCCGGGAGCGCATGGGGACGGTCGCGGTGGGCCCCCTGGCCTTCGGCACCGGGCGCGCAGCGCTCGCGGCGGACCGCGACGGCGCGGTGTTCGGGTTCTGGGAGGGCGACGTGCTGCCCGACTGGACCGTAGCCCGGGGCAGCTCCCCGGCCTGGATCGAACTGCGTACCCGTGACGCGTTCGACGCCGCCATCTTCTACGGCGAGGTCCTCGGCTGGGCCGGTGAGCGGCCGGGCTGCTGCCAGGTCGACTACGAGGACGACCATGTGGTGCTGCGACAGGCCGACAGCGTCGTGGCGCGGCTCAGCAGCGGCGGCGTGGAGGCGGCCCCCGACCCCCATGTGCGCCCGCGCTGGCACGTGTACTTCCTGGTGGCCGATGTCGAGGCGGCGGTGGGTGCGGCGAAGCGCCTCGGCGGAAGCGTCACCACCACGCCGGAGGCCGACGCCGCGGTGGGCCGGGTGACCCTGCGCGATCCGGACGGCGGACTGTTCACCGTGGCGGCCAACGACTAGGTCCTGTCCGGTCGATCAGGCCGGATCAGGGAGCGGGGCCTGGTGCCGTGGATCGCAAGGCGGAGGAGGCCGTGACATCAGTCGCTGCCGCGACGGGCGACGCGGTGGGGGCACCTCTGGGGGCACCCCCTGGGGGCACCCCCAGGGGGTGCTGGGGGAGGTAGCTGGGGGACGTCGGCGACCGACGACAACGCGGCCAGGCGCGGCCCGCCGCGGAGCGGCTGATGTCACTGCGGGCACGCGAGCCCGGCATGACCGGCCGGACAGGGCCTGGCCGTTGGCTTCCGGATCAGGCCGGCGGGCGGATCAGGCCGGCGGGCGGCGCGTGCGGGTCCAGTCCCGTACCTGGTCCGCGGTCCAGGTGTTCACCACCCGTTCCGCCGGCACCTCGCAGTCCTCGGCGCGGGCACAGCCGATGATCTGCCAGTCGAGCTGGCCCGGCGCGTGCGCGTCCGTGTCGACCGTGAAGAACGCTCCCGCGGCCAGCGCCTGGCGGATCAGACGCCGGGGCGGGTCCTGCCGCTCGGGGCGGCTGTTGATCTCCACCGCCGTGCCGTGTTCGGCGCAGGCGGCGAACACCCGCTCCGCGTCGAACTCCGATTCGGGCCGCTTCCGGCCCGCGAGCAGTCGGCCGGTGCAGTGGCCGAGCACATCGGTCAGCGGATTCTCGATCGCCTTGATCATCCGCCGGGTCATCGCGGCGGAGTCCATACGCAGCTTGGAGTGGACGGAGGCGACGACGACGTCGAGCTGTTCCAGCAGCTCCGGGTCCTGATCGAGCGAGCCGTCCAGCAGGATGTCGCATTCGATGCCGGTGAGCAGGCGGAAGGGCGCCCACTCCCGGTTGAGCCGCGCCACGATCTCCAGCTGTTCGCGCAGCCGCTCGGCCGTCAGCCCGCGCGCCACCGTGAGGCTGGGCGAGTGGTCGGTGAGTACGGCCCAGTCGTGCCCCAGCGCGGCGGCTGCCCGGCCCATCTCCTCGATGGGGCTTCCGCCGTCCGACCAGTCCGAGTGCAGGTGGCAGTCACCGCGCAGCGCGGCGCGCAGCCGTTCCCCGCCGTCGGCCAGCGGCTCCGCCGCTTCTTCCTCCAGCCGCCGGAGGTATCCGGGCACCTCGCCGGTCAGCGCCTCCTCCACGACCCGGGCGGTCTTGGGCCCGATGCCCTTGACCTTCTCCAGCGTTCCGGCCGCGGCCCGGCGCCGTACCTCGTCCACGGTCAGGCCGGCCAGGGCCGTTGCGGCATTGCGGAAGGCCCGTACCCGGTAGGTCTCCGCCAGGGAACGCTCCAGGAGAAAGGCGATCCGGTCCAGCGCCTCCTCCGGCTCCATGCGCGACTCCTTCACCTCCGGGCACCTTCCCGCCCAGTCTCGGCGACGTACCGGGCCACCGCATCCCGCGTTGCGGGAGCGACCGGGGCGCGGCAAGGTCGGTGGAGCGAGCTCAAGGAGGACACACCCATGCCCATCGCGACGGTGAATCCCGCGACCGGTGAAACGCTCCGCACGTTCGACGAGCTGAGCGCCGACGAGATCGAGCGCCGGCTGGCCGCTGCCGCGAGCGCGTTCCGCCAGTACCGTACGACCGATTTCGCCGAACGAGCACGGATGCTCAATGCGGCGGCCGGTCTTCTGGAGGGGGACCAGGAGGACATCGCCCGCACGATGACGACCGAGATGGGCAAGCCGATCGCCGCCGCGCGCGCGGAGGCGGCGAAGTGCGCGAAGGCGATGCGCTGGTACGCCGAACACGCCGAGTCGCTGCTGGCCGACGAGCACCCCTCGGACGCCGATGTACGGGACTCGGGCGCGTCCGGGGCCCGGGTGCACTACCGGCCGCTCGGCGTCGTACTGGCCGTGATGCCGTGGAACTTCCCGCTGTGGCAGGTCGTACGGTTCGCGGCTCCCGCGCTCATGGCCGGCAATGTCGGGCTGCTCAAGCACGCTTCGAATGTGCCGCAGACCGCCTTGTACCTGGGCGAGCTCTTCCGGCGGGCGGGCTTCCCCGAGGGGTGCTTCCAGACGCTGTTGGTGGGTTCCGGCGCGATCGAGGCGATTCTGCGCGACGACCGGGTGGCGGCGGCGACGCTCACCGGCAGTGAGCCGGCCGGCCGTTCGGTGGCGTCGATCGCCGGTGACGAGGTCAAGAAGACGGTCCTGGAACTGGGCGGCAGCGACCCGTTCGTGGTGATGCCGTCGGCCGACATCGAGCGGGCCGCCGGGACCGCCGTGACGGCGCGGGTGCAGAACAACGGGCAGTCCTGCATCGCCGCCAAGCGTTTCATCGTCCACACGGACGTCTACGACGCGTTCGCCGAGCGCTTCACGGCCCGGATGGCGGCCTTGACCGTGGGCGACCCGATGGTGGAGGCCACCGATGTCGGCCCGCTGGCCAGCGAGCAGGGCCGCGCCGATGTCGAGGAGCTGGTGGAGGACGCCGTGCGCAAGGGCGCGACGGCCCTGTGCGGGGGCGGGCGCCCCGCGGACCAGGACCGTGGCTGGTTCTACTCCCCCACCGTGCTGGCCGGCATCACTCCCGGCATGCGCATCCATCATGAGGAGGCGTTCGGGCCGGTGGCCACCCTCTACCGGGTTTCGGGTCTCGACGAGGCCGTGGACGTCGCCAACGACTCACCCTTCGGGCTGAGTTCGAACGTGTGGACCCGCGACGAGGGCGAGGTGCGGCGGTTCGTACGGGACCTGGAGGCGGGCGGCGTGTTCTTCAACGGCATGACGGCCTCGCACCCCGCGTTCCCGTTCGGCGGCGTCAAGCGGTCCGGCTACGGGCGTGAGCTGTCGGGCCACGGCATCCGGGAGTTCTGCAACACCACGACCGTGTGGCACGGCTGAAACCGGCCCCTGCCTGGCAATCAACGGTTCAAGTATTTCCTGACCTTACATTCGATTGATCAACCACCGGGTACGGCTTTCTTCGGCCGATTGCCGAGTTGGCTGCCCCACAGGTCAGAGCCACCCCGGTGGCCACAACCTGCACTCGAGCCCTCACGTGGAGCGACCGGATCTGGTCGTAGGGTGAAGTGACCTTCGCCTGCGTGAGCAAGACTCGCGTCCGATTTCCGAAACTTCGACCCCGAGGAGTGTTCGAAATGCGGTACACCGCAAGGAGTCTGACGCTTGTAGCCGCCACCATGGCGCTCACCGCGCTGCCCGGCACCGGCATCGCCGGTGCCACGCAGTCCGGGGCGGACAGCCTGTACGCGCCGTCCGCCCTGGTGCTCACCATCACCGAGGGCGCCGACCCCGAGAGCGGAACGGTGCAGCGCGCGGTGACCCTCAGCTGTGCGCCCACCCCGAGCGGGACGCACCCCGACCCGGACGGCGCCTGCGCCGAACTCAGCGCCAACGAAGCCCGGTTCGACGCCATCACCAGGCCGGGCTCGCACGCCACCTGTACCAAGGAGTGGGACCCGGTGACCGTGACGGCGGACGGGGTGTGGGAGGGCAAGCGCCTCTCCTACGTCCACACCTTCGGCAACCCGTGCGCCAAGGACAGCGGCAGCGGCACGGTGTTCAGCTTCTGATCCGACGGCGTCACCGCGCTCCAGGCCTGCCGAACCGGGGCGCGGTGGCGTACGCGACGGCGATGGCGACGACGCTCCCCGCCACCAGGAGCAGCACACCGGCCGGGGGCCAGTCCGTGCGGATCAGCCACGCACCCAGCAGGCCGCCCGCGAACATCGCCAGAACCGAGGCGGCCCTGCGGGCCGTGGCACCGGTGCCGTAGCCGAGCGCGGTGTCGTGTCCGAGAGGCGATCCGCTGATCATGGCGGTCATGGCCCGGGTGACCAGCGTGGTCGGCAGATCCGGCACATGGGCGCGCAGCGTGGTCACGTTGCGTACGCCCATGGCGAGCGCCACCATGGCGATCACCACCACATGCCGGCCGGAGGGCGAGCCGCCCGCCCGCTCGAGCCCCCAGGCCGCGAGCGCCGCGGCGACCAGCAGCGCCCCCTCCACGAACAGGGCCACGACGAACCACCGGCGCTGCCGGGCGTCCACCCTCGACGCCAGCCTGGCGCCGGCTACCGCGCCGACGGCGAACGCCCCGAGCGAGACCGAGGACGCCACGGCGGACAGCCCGCCCTCGCGCACGAGGGCGAACCCGAGGAACAGCACGTTGCCGGTCTGCATCGCGGTGAACACGGGCCCGAGGGCGAGGAAGCTGACTGCCTCGACCATGCCGGTCGTCATCGTCAGCGCCACCATGACGGCTGTCAGGGCGCCTCCTGGCTTCGACTGCACGGCGGGCTCCTCAGGTGCGGCGGCGTCGCGCCAGTGTCGGTACAGCCCGGCCGCGCCCGGAGGGATTGCGCCGACCGTGGGCCGGGCCCCGGCGCACCGGCTACGGCGTGGCGGCGAGTTCCCGTACCGTCGCCATGTCGCTGAACGGGAGCAGCTGTTCGCCGACGATCTGGTACGGCTCGCTGCCCTTCCCCGCGATGAGGACGATGTCGTACCGCTCTGCGGCGGACAGCGCGAAGGCGATCGCGGAACGGCGGTCGGCGATCCGCTCGAAGCGGGTGCCGGTCCCGGCGAGACCCGGGGCGATCTGGTCCAGGATCTTCTCGGGGTCCTCGTTGCGGGGGTTGTCCGAGGTGAGGACGCACAGATCCGAGTAGGTTCCGGCGATCTCGCCCATCCGGGCGCGCTTGGTGACGTCCCGGTCGCCGCCGCAGCCGAAGACGGTGATGACCCGGCCGGGGGCGAAGTCGCGGATGGCGGTCAGCACCTTGTCCAGGGAGTCCGGTGAGTGCGCGTAGTCCACGATCACCGACGTTCCGCGCGGCGTCTCGAAGCGTTCGAACCGTCCCGGGACCGGCGGCATCCGGTCGAGCGCCGCGACCAGCCCTTCGAGATCATGGCCCAGGAGATGGCAGGCCGCCAGGGTGGCCAGCGCGTTGGCCACCGAGAACCGCCCGGGTACCGGCATGGCCGCCGGATAGGTCCGGCCGCCGTGGTGGAGGAGGAACCGGGTGCCGACGGCCGTCATGAGGAGGTCGGTCGCCCGGTAGTCGGCCTCGGCGTCCAGGGCGTACGTGGTCACCTCACCCGGCATCATCGCCAGGATCGAGGCGCCGACCGGGTCGTCCGCGTTGACCACCGCACGCCGGCAGAGTCCCTGGAACAGGCGGAGTTTGGCGTCCCGGTAATTCTCCATGGTGCCGTGGTCGTCCAGGTGGTCCTGCGTGAGGTTGGTGAAGATGCCGATGTCGATGAACGCCTGGTCCACCCGGTGGGTCAGCAGACCCATCGAGGTGGCCTCCAGGACCACCGTGGCGACCTCGCGGTCGCGCATGCGCCCCAGCAGATACTGGAAGTCCGGCGACTCCGGCGTGGTCAGCACCGATCTCGGCATGGGGATCACCTCGTCCCCGATCCGGCTGCCGGCCGTCCCGATGACTCCCACGTTCGCGCCCTCGGCGATCCGCAGCAGCGACTCGACCATGTACGACACCGACGTCTTCCCGTTGGTGCCGGTGACGGCCACCATGTCCATCTCCCGACCGGGCTCGCCGTAGTACCGGGAGGTGACGACCGCGGCCGCCTTCCGGGCGTCCTGCACGCGGACGACGCACAGCCCGGTGGCGGACGCCGGCACCGAGGCTGGGAGGTCCGGTGCCGCGCCGGCGACGCCTTCCATGAGCACCGCCACCGCGCCACGGGCGAGGGCCGGTCCGACAGCCTCCGGCCCACCCTCCCGGTGGCCTGGCACGGCGATGAACAGCGAACCCGGCGAGACGCGATGGGCGTCGAAGCACGTGCCGGCGGTGATCCTCGTCTCCGGATCGCCGTGGAGTACCTCATGGTCGTACCCGGCCAGCAGTTCGCTCAACTTCACAGGGGTCCTCTCGAAGGTGCGGCGGATCAGGCCGCGAGGAAGGACATCCCCGGGCTGGGTGGAGGACAGCCAAAGGCCCCCGGAAAACGGCTGGCGGGGACCGCTAGCCGTGGCCGTGCAGCGCCCGGCAGCAGGCCAGGGGCGCGATCGGGCGCAGCACGCGAAGGGCCTGTCCCAGGCACTCCCTCACGGCATGTATGCAACCCATGCTCGGAGTGTACGGCCCGGCGGGAGGCCCCGACGACACCGTCAGGTGCCGGGGGCGGCAGGCGGACGGAGACTGGAAGGGCAGGGGCGAGAGGAGGAGCCATGACCGAGAGCGCGATGGGCGACGACGTCTACCAGCCGGACGGGTCCGAGGTGCAGGACGACGCCGGGCTGCTGGACGCCGAGGACACCCTCGAGGATCCCGCGAGGGAGATCACCGGTGACGGGTACTCCCCGCCCGAGCGGCCCTGGGCCGTGGAGGAGGTGGGGACCACGGCGTCCGAGCAGCATCGGGGCGAGACGCTCGACGAGCGGCTGGCCCGGGAGGCGCAGGAGGTCTCCGTCCCCGAGGGGGACGGGCTCGGCGACACGTGGGACACCGACGGCGAGCTGATCGACAACGAGGTGGGCGAGGAGCGAGCCGGCCGTCTGGTGGCCCCGGACGAGGGTGCCCACTCGATCCTCGAGAAGTCCTTGATCGCTCATGACATCGGCATCGACGGCGCCGCCTCGGCCGAGGAGGCGGCGATGCACCTGATCCCGGAGTCCGAGGAGTCCTGACCGGGTGTCCGCCGGCAGGGCCGCCGCCGCCCCTCAGCGAAGGGAAGGCGTGACGCCGACGGCCTCGAGGTGGGCCGGGTCGGCCCGGAGAACGGCCTCCTGCGCGAGGCGCAGCGGGCGGCCGGGTTCGATGCCGAGTTCTTCCCTGATGACCCGGCGCGCCCCGCGGTGGACGCCCAGCGCGTCACCCTGGCGGCCCACCCGGTACAGGGCGACCATCAGCTGCCGGTAGAAGGGCTCTCGCAGGGGGTGCTGGACCACGAGGCCGTTGAGTTCCTCGATCACCGCGTGGTGGCGGCCGAGCGCCAGGGCGGAATCGATGTGCAGCTCGACGCAGTTGAGCCGTTTCTCTTCCTCGACGGCCGCGAACGAGTTGATCTCCAGCGAGCCGGGAATGCCGTCCAGGACGGGACCCCGCCAGACGGCCAGGGCTTTCTCGAGGTGCCCGCGCCTTGGGCGAGCAGCCCGGCGTTGGCCGCGTGCGGGCAGCCGCCGGCCGGGTCCATGCGGTGCGGCGTGCCGGGTGAGGTGTTCAACTGCGCTTTCCTGTCCGCGGACTGTCTTTGTTGCGAGGCGCGCCGAACTCCCTGTCGGGTAAGTCCGGTTGATCGGGAGCATGCAGAATCCTACGATCAACCGCTTGGCCTCGAACGCCGGTCTGGCTGCCAAGTCCTGACGGAGGGGGCTGCGGTGCGTAACGCGAAGTCCGACGAAGACGGCCGTGCCGGCCTGCGTGATGTCGAGGCGTTCAGCCGCGCCGCCGTGGCCGTCTTCCGGCTGAACGGCAGGTTCACCGCCGTACTCGACCAGTTGACGCTTCCTTCCGGACTGAGCGCCGCACGGTGGCAGATACTCGGCGTGGTGGTGGCCGAGCCGATGTCCGTCTCGGGCATCGGCCGAAGCCTGGGGGTCACCCGGCAGAGTGTGCAGCGCATCGCGGATCTGCTGGTGGAGCAGGGCCTCGCGGTCTACCGGGAGAATCCGGCCCACCGGCGGGCCAAGCTGCTGACGGCCACCGGCGACGGAGTGGCCGCGATGCGCGGGATCGACGCCGGCCACGCCGGTCTGGCCCAGCATCTGTGCGAGGAACTCGGCGGAGAACCGGAGTTCCGCAGGGCCGTCGAGTTGCTGCGGGAGCTGTCCCTCGCACTGCGCTCCATCGCCTCCGAGGCGGACGTTCCCCCCGCGCGTTCATCGTCCGGACCGGCTTGAATTAGCCCCTCCGCACTGGGGTGTTATGCCCTCATCAAGTTAACTTCTTTGCGGTACCGTTACCGCCCTCACGCAGGTGGTCCTTGGGCCGGGGGGTCTTTTGAATCAGTTCGTCTTCAGAATGCTGGGTCCATTGCTGGTCCAGACCTGCGAGGGACCGCTGCGCATCCACGGCCGGCGCCAGTCCACGGTTCTCGCGATGCTGTTGCTCTCCGCGGACCGGACTGTGTCCGTCGACACCCTCGTGGACGCTGTTTGGCCGGAATCCCCTCCCGCGACCGCCCGCAACCAGATCGCGATCTGTGTCGCCACGCTGCGCAAGACCTTCAAGCAGGCCGGGGTGACCGACCTGCTGCTCACCTCTCCCCCGGGCTATGCGCTCGCCAGGGGTGAACACCGCATCGACGTACTGGAGTTCATGGAAGAGGCCGAGCGGGGCCGGGACGCCGCGCGGCACGGCCGGGCCGAGGATGCCTGCGCCCTGCTGGAGGAGGCGCTGAACCAATGGCGGGGGTCGGCGCTCGACGAACTGGCCGGTGAGCGGATCGAGGCGGAGGCCACCCGCCTGGAGCAGATGCGGCTCGACCTGATCGAGGAACGGGCCGGGCTGATGCTGGAGCTGGGCCGGCACCGCGCGCTGACCGGGGAGCTCACCGAGCTGGTCCAGCAGCATCCGCTGCGCGAGCAGTCGCGTGAACATCTGATGCTGGCGCTGTACCGCTCGGGGCAGCGGGCCGAGGCCCTGGACGTCTTCCGGCAGGGCCGGCGCTTGCTCATCGAGGAGCTCGGCATCGAGCCGGGCCCCGCCCTCCAGCAGCTGCACGACCTCATCCTCCAGGACTCGCCCGAGCTGACCCGTCCCCCCGCCGCCGGACCGATCCGACCCGTCGCGCCGCAGACCGTTCCGGCACAACTGCCCGCCGATGTCATGGGATTCACCGGCCGTCAGCGGGAACTGGCCTCGCTGGACCGGATGCTGAGAGAGCCCTACAGCCTCCACGCACCGGCCGTGGCGACCATCGTCGGAGTGGGCGGTGTGGGGAAGACCGCCCTGGCCGTGCACTGGGCGAGTCAGGCCGCGGACCGGTTCCCGGACGGTCAGCTCTTCGCCGACCTCCGCGGATACGACGAGGAGCACGCGCCGGTCTCCCCGGCCGCGGTACTCGACCGCTTTCTGCGCGCCCTCGGGATGCCCGCTCCGCAGATCCCGGCGGAGCCGGACGAGCGGGCGGCTCTGTTCCGCAGCCTCCTCAGCACTCGCAGGACCCTGATCGTCTTGGACAACGTGCGTTCCTTCACCCAGCTGAGACCGCTCCTTCCGGGCGGCGGCCGCAGCGTGGTGCTGGCCACCAGCCGGGAGGCGCTCGACGATCTGACCGGTGACTACACGACGCTGCGGATCAGGCTGCGGGTCCTCGGACCGACCGAGGCGACCACCCTGCTGACGAAGATCGCCGGAGCCGACCGGTTCGGCAGCGATCCGGTGGCCGTGGAACAGCTGAGCGCGCTCTGCGACTGCCTTCCGCTCGCCCTTCGGATCGCCGGCGCCCGGCTGGCCGCCAAGCCCAATCTGAGCGTACGGAGTCTGGTGGAGCGCCTGCGGGACCAGCGACGGCGGCTGGACGAACTGAGTCCGAGCGAAGGCGGAGTACGCGCGGGCTTCCGGCTCACGTACCGTGACCTTCCCCCGGAGACGGCCCGGATGTACCGCCGGCTCGGGCTGCTGCGCACCGCCGACTTCGCGGCCTGGGCCGGGGCGGCGGTCCTCGACACCGACGTGTGGCACGCGGAGGAGCTGATCGATCAGCTCGTCGACGCGCAGCTGCTCGAGGTCGCCGACACCGAGCCGGGCCGGGCGGCCCGCTATCGCTTCCAGGATCTGCTGCGGCTGTTCGCGCGGGAGCGTGCGGAGGCCGACGAACCCGAGGAGGAGTGCGACGCGGCGCTCGAGCGCACCTTCGCCGCCTGGCTGTGGCTCGCCGAGGAGGCGCACCGGCGGATGGACGGGCGCGACTTTCCCGTCGGCCGCGCACCCGCGCCCGCTCCGCACTTCCTGCCGGACCAGGCCGACGAACTGCTGACCGCGCCGCTGGACTGGTTCGAGTCCGAGCGCGCGACCATCACGGATGTCGTCGCGCATGCGGCGGAGACGGGCAGGGCCCGGTACGCGTGGGCGCTGACCGAGAGCGCCGTACCGCACTTCGAGACCAAGAACTATCTGGAGGACTGGCAGCGCTGCGCCGAAGCGGCCCTGTCGTCGGCGCGGCGCACCGGCGACCGGCCGGGCGAGGCGATCATGCTGCGGCTGCTGGGGTCGCTCGCCATCTACCAGAGGCGGTACGAGCAGGCCGAGGGCTGGAACATCGCCGCGCTGCGGCTGTTCCGGGAGACGGGGGACGTACCCGGCGCGGCGCTGGCGCAGCGCAATCTGGCCATGTGCGCCCGGTTTCAGGGGGACTGGCACCGGGCGCTGGAGTGCTGCCGGGCCGCACTGGACGGCTTCCACGAGTGCGGTGACACCGGGAACGAGGCCCATCTGCTCGGTTTCCTCGCCCAGATCGAGCTGGACCGGGGCCAGGTGGAAAGGGCTCTGCCCCTCGCCGTCGAGGCGGTGGCACTGAGCCGCCGTACCGGATCCGTACGCGCCGAGGCACAGGGCATCTACCGGCTGGCCGAGGCCCGGCTGCGGGCCGGCGAGCTGGATGAGGCGGCGGAATCGTTCCGGGAGGTGCTCCAGCTCACCCGCAAGGAGGGCGACCGGGTCGGCGAGGCCCACGCGCTGCGCGGGCTGGGCCAGACACAGTGGAGCCAGGGCCTGCTGTCAGCGGCGGGGGGCACGCTGCAGCAGGCCCTGGAGATCACGGAGGAACTGGCCGACCGCTTCCTGAAGGCCCGCGTGGAGACCGACCTCGGTTGCGTGGAGGCGATCGGCGGCCGCAGCGCGGCGGCGGCGGAGCGATTCGGGCGTGCCCATGCCGCGTTCGGCGAGGTGGGGGCTCAGCCCTGGCGGACGCGGGCGGCGCGGCTGCTCGCCGCGGTGCGGGGCGACGGCAGCGAGTGCGGGAGTGACGCGGGCGAGATGCCGCAACGTTCCTTCACCGCGGAGGAGCTGACACTACTGCTGGCGGACCAGCCCAGCTGACTTCTTGTCGTACGGGTGGTGCCGGGTCAGCCCCACGGCATGTCTCCCTGCTGGCCGCCCGACGGCGGGCCCGCCGGCTTGACGATGCCCCACGGCATGTCGTCCGCGCTCGTGACCGTCGTCGAGTATCCGGAGGTTCCCAGTCCGCCGGCCGCTCCCACGAACAGACCTGCCAGCACGAACAGGCAGGCAGTCGCTCTCTTCGCCGTACGAGTGCTGCGCATCTGGAATCCCCTCTTCGGTGGACCGTCATTGCCGCTGGTGCGGTACGAACGGAACAGTAGGGATGCCTCCTTTTGATTCCTTGTCCCTCCGATTTCATGCGCCGGGAGCCCCGTGAAATCGTCACGATATCGAGAGAACAACGGCCTCCTCTAGCGTCGTTCGGAGATTCTTCCTATGAATCACGAACGGGGCTGCACATGGAATTCCGAGTGCTCGGTCCAGTCGAGGTACGCCAGGACGGGCGCAGGGCCCCGCTCTCCGGGGCGAAGCTGCACACCGTGCTCGCGGCCCTCCTGCTGGCCCGCGAAGAGGTCGTCTCCGACGAACGGCTCAGCCGCCTGCTGTGGGGCTGGACACCGCCGGCCACCGTCAGCGCCCAGCTCTACACCTATGTTTCCAGGCTACGGAAATTCCTCGGCGAAGAAGTCCTCATCGACCGCAGGCCACCCGGATATGCCATGGCCATAGGCGATTCCACGCTGGACCTGATCGAATTCGAGCAGCTCGACCGCGACGGCCACGAAGCCCTGCTCGAAGGCGACTTCGAAAGGGCGGGAGATCTTCTGCGCGACGCCCTGGGGCGGTGGAACGGGTTCCCGTTCGCCAACACGACGGAGTACCTCACCGATGCCGAGGCGCCCCGCCTCAACGAGGCCCGGGCGGTGACCCTGGAGCACCGGATCGCCGCGGATCTCGCGCTCGGCCGGCATGAGCAGATCACCGTCGAGCTCACCGGCCTGGTCGCCGAGTTTCCGCTGCGCGAGCGCATCAGGTGCCAGCTGATGACCGCCCTGTGCCGCTCCGGGCGGCAGGCCGACGCCATTCATCTCTACCATTACGGCCGCGAGGTGCTCGCCGACGAACTGGGCGTGGATCCCGGCGAGGAACTGCAGGCCACCTATCAGGCGCTGCTCGACGGCAGCCTCAACCGGCAGCCGGAGACCAGGACCGTCGTACGGCCCGCCGGACGGCCGGCAGCGGAGTCCGGCCGGCACGCGGCCGTGCCCGCGATGCTGCCCCCGGACACCGTCGACTTCACCGGCCGGGAGCGCGAGCTGGACCTGCTGTGCCGGGCTCTCACCCCGGTCGCCGGTGCCTCCGACCGGCCCCGCCGTGTCCTGGTCACCGGTATGGCGGGGCTCGGCAAGACCGCCCTGGCCGTACACGCGGCGCACCGCTGCCAGCGGCACTTCCCCGACGGGCAGCTGTACGCCGATCTGCGGGACCCCGACGGCGCGCCGCAGCACCCCCGCCGGGTGCTGCGTCATCTGCTGCGCGCACTCGGCCGGCCCGCCCGTGGGACCACCGCCGAGGACCTGGACGAGTTGGTCCGCCTCTACCGCGAACGGACCGGCGGCAGGCGGCTGTTGATCCTGCTGGACAACGCGGCCGGCGCCGCTCAGCTCGGCCCGCTGCTGCCCAACACCCCTGAACCGGCGGTCCTGATCACCGGTCGTACCGCACTGCCCACGGTGGCCGGCGCGCACACGGTCGCCCTGGAACCGCTCGGCTCCCGGGCCTCGCTGGAACTGCTCGCCGCGGCCGCCGGACCCGACCGGGTGACGGCGGCCCCCGGCGCGGCGTCCGCGATCGTGGAGCACTGCGCCGGGCTGCCACTGGCCCTGCGGATCGTCGGCACCCGGATCGCCGCCCGGCCGCACTACGCGCCGGACCGGCTCGCCCGGCGGCTGGCGGATCCTGCCACCCGGCTGAGCGAGCTGCACTCGGGCGACCTCGATGTGCACTCCGCACTGCTGCCGTCCTGGCGAGCCCTGGAACACCAGACGCGGGAGGCGTTTCCCGCGCTGGCGGGGCTCGGGCCCGCACCGTTCCCGGCGGTGAAGGCGGCCGTACTGCTGAGCGTCGCCGAGGCGGACGCCGAGCGGCTGCTGGAAGCGCTCGCCGACGCGGCACTGCTGGAGGTCAGCGGCGCCGACGAGTGGGGCCGGCCCTGCTACCTGTTCCATCCGCTGGTGCGGCTGTTCGCCCTCTCCCTGCCCGGCTCCCTGCCCGGCTCCCTGCCCGCAGGGCACGAGAGCCCCGGCGCGGACGCCGGCCCCCCGGAACGTAACCGCCGGCTAACCAGCCGCCCCTAGCCTCGCCCTGCCCGGCAGCGCGATGTCCCGGCCCGTAGTCCCGGCCCGTAGTCCGGCCCTGTTTCCTTGACCGCGAGTGGAGTTGGATCCATGACCGACCTCTTGCACACCCGCGCAAGCCAAGCCGCGTCCTTCCCGATGACCGAGACGCAGCAGGCACTGATGATCGGGCGTGGCGAAGCCGTCGAGCTGGGCAGTATCGGCTGCTACGGCTACTTCGAGTGGGAGCGCGCCGACCTCGATCCGGAGCGGTTCAAGGCGGCCTGGCGCCGGGTGGTCGACCGCCACGACATGCTCCGCGCGGTCGGCAGCCCGGACGGCACCCAGCATGTGCCGGCCGATCCGCCCCCGTACGACATACCGGTCCTGGACCTGCGCGGTCTACCCGAGGAGGACGCGGAGAAGCAACTCACCGAGCTGCGCGCCGAGATGAGCCATGTGGTCTTCCCGGTGGGCAGCTGGCCGCTGTTCGACCTGCGGATCATCCGGCTGCCCGGCGAGGGGAACCCCGTCCGGGTCCATCTCGGTATCGACCTCCAGGTGCTGGACGCCTCCAGCGCCTTCCAGGTGCTCTTCCCCGATCTGCTCGATCTGTACGAGAACCCGGACGCCGAACTCCCGGAGCCCGGCATCACCTTCGCGGAGTACGCGCACTGGCGCGCCGACGCCCTGCCGTACACCGAGGCCTTCCGTGCCGCCCGCGACTACTGGCTGGAGCGCGTGCCCACCCTGCCGCCCGCCCCGTCCCTGCCGACGGCCGGCGGACCGCGCGACGGTGAGGTCCGCTTCGACCGGCGTGAGCACCGGCTGTCCGCCGCCGACTGGCAGCGGTTCGCCTTGCGGGCGCACGAGGCGGGCCTGAGGCCCTCGGTGCTGCTCACCGCCGCATTCGCCGAGGTCATCCGGTGCTGGGCCGAGGAGACCGACTTCACCCTCAACTACCCGGTGTTCCAGCGCCCTTCGGTGCACGAAGGCATCGGCGGGGTGCTCGGAGACTTCACCAATGCCGTCCTGCTCGTCGCCGACAGCTCCGGCGAGACCTTCCTGGACCGGGCACACGCTCTGCGAGACCAGCTCGGCCGTGACATGGAGCACGGCGCGTTCAACGGCGTACGGGTGCTGCGCGAGCTGACCCGGCTGAACGGCGTGGGCGCTCAGGCCGGCATGCCCGTGGTCGTCACCAGCCTGCTCGACTATCCGGCCCGCCGCCCGGTGACCGACCTCGGCCGGGAGGTCTACTCGATCTCGCAGACGCCGCAGGTCTCCCTCGACGTCCAGCTCCGCGAGCTGGACGGCGAGTTGCGGGTCATCTGGGACTTTGTCGACGGCGCGTTCGCGCCCGGTTTCATCGACGCCGCCTTCGGGGTGTACGTGAGCCTCCTGCAGCGGCTCACCGACGACCCGGACAGCCTGCGCACCAAGCGCTTCGACCTGATCCCGCCGGCCGAGCGCGCGCTGCGCCGCCAGGTCAACGACACGGCCGGCCAGATCCCGTACACCACCCTGCACGAACTCCTCGCCGAGCAGGCCGCGCGGACCCCCGACGCCGAGGCCGTGGTCGACACGAAGCGCCGGCTGACGTACGCCGAACTGGCCGCGTACTCCTGGCGGATCGGTCGTATCCTGCGCGCGCACGGCGCGGCCCCCGGCGAGCTTGTCGCCGTCGTCATGGAGAAGGGCTGGGAGCAGTACGCCGCGGTGTACGGCATCCTCGCCTCCGGCGCCGCCTATCTGCCGCTGGACCCGTCCGTACCGCCCGAGCGGCTGCGCCGGCTGCTCGCCGAGGCCGGTGTCGACAAGATCCTCACCCAGTCGGGACTGGACGCCCGGATCAGCTGGCCGCCGGCCGCCCGCCGCTACCGGGTGGACCGGGACTTCGAGGTCGGCAACGCCACCCGACCCGACACCGCCCAGACCCCCGCGGACCTCGCCTACACCATCTTCACCTCCGGCTCGACCGGCGAGCCGAAGGGGGTGATGGTCGACCACATCGGTGTGGTCAACCTGGTCCGCGATGTCGCCGAGCGGTTCGGGGTCGACGGGGCGGACCGGCTGCTGGCCATCTCCGGGCTGCACTTCGACGCCTCGGTCTACGACGTCTTCGGCGTGCTGACGCAGGGCGGCACCGTGGTGGTCCCGCCGCCGTTCGAGCATGCGGAGCCGGACGTCTGGGCGGATCTGGTGGCCGCCGAGCAGGTCACCCTGTGGAACTCCGTACCGGTGCTGATGGAACTGCTGGTCGGCGAGGCCGAGGTACGGGAGCGGCGCGGCGGTGGCCGGCCGCTTCAGTCGCTGCGGCTGTCCGTCCTCTCCGGTGACTGGATTCCGCTGACGCTGCCCGACCGGCTGCGCGCGCAGAGCCCCCGCATCCAGGTGGTGGGCTCGGGCGGGCCGACGGAGACGATCTGCTGGTCGCTGTTCCAGCCGATCGGGGAGGTGGACCCGTCCTGGATGAGCATCCCGTACGGCAAGCCGATCACCAACCAGCACTACTACATCGTCGACGGTAGGGCGTACGAGCGCCCGCTCGGCGTCGTGGGCGAGATGGCCGTGGCCAGCGATGTGGGGCTGGCGCTCGGCTACTGGAACGACGAGGAGCGCACCCGTAGCCGGTTCGTCAACCTCCCCGAGACCGGTGAACGGGCCTACCTGACCGGCGACCTGGGCCGCTATCTGCCGGACGGCAGCATCGAGATCCTGGGCCGGGACGACTTCCAGGTGAAGGTCCAGGGCCACCGCATCGAGCTGGGCGAGATCGAGGCGGCCCTGCGCCAGGACGAGCGAGTGGCGGCGGCCGTGGTGGTGGCCCCGGCCAGCGCGCACGGCGTCCGCCGGCTGCACGCCTTCGTGGTGACCGGGGAGGAAGGGGCGGCCGATCCGATCCTGGCCCGCCTCGCCGAGCAGCTCCCCTCCTCCATGGTCCCGTCCGCAGTCACCGTGCTGGCGGAGCTGCCGCTCACCCGTAACGGCAAGGTCGACCGGTTGCTGCTGGCCGCCACCGCCGGGCGTCAGCACTCCGCCGAGGACGCCGCTCCCCGGGACGGCGGCGAGGAGCCGGGCAGTGCCCTGGAGCTCGTGCTGTGCGCTGCTGTGGCCGACGTCCTGGGCCTGGACCGGGTGGCTCCCGGCGACAACTTCTTCAAGCTGGGCGGCGATTCGCTCAGCGGCACCCGGCTGGCCGGTCTCCTGCAGGAGCTGCTGGGTGTGCCCGTACCTGTCAAGACCGTGTTCCAGAACCCCCTGGTCGGCGAACTGGCCGGGAAGATCGCCGCGGACGAGCAGCACGGCGACGGCGCCGTCGCGGCGGCCGAGGCGCTCAGCGAGATGGAGACGGACGACGGCGGCGAGCACCTCACGCACGCCACGGACACCACGGACACGTCCGAGAGGGGACAGTCATGAGTCTCACCCTGCCCGCGCCCGTCAGCGATCCGTCCGACGACGGCGATCTGCTCGTCGCAGGGCCTGCGGCGGCCGGACCCGATCTGGTCACGTTCGCCGGTCACGCCGCGGCCCGGCTCCGGGACGCCGACGCGTCGCTGTACGCCCTGCTGACGCGGGAGTCCGCGCGCCAGAACGACACCCTGATGATGGTCGCGGCCTCCAGCGTCGCCGACCCCTCCGTACTCGCCTGCGGGGGCAGCGCGCTCGGAAACCTCACCGCCGAGGGCTACCCCGGCGGCCGCTACCACGCCGGCTGCGGGGTGGCCGACGAGATCGAGCAGCTCGCGATCGACCGGGCCCGTGCGGCCTTCGGCGCCCAGGACGCGATCGTGCAGCCGCACTCCGGGTCCTCGGCGAACCTCGCCGTCATCACCGCGCTGCTCAGCCCGGGCGACACCCTGCTCGGTCTGGACCTCGACTGCGGCGGCCATCTCACCCACGGCTCGCCCGCCTCGGTGACCGGCCGCTACTACCGGGCCAAGGGCTACCGGGTCACGCCGGAAGGGCTCCTCGACTACGACCAGATCCGTACGATGGCCCTCGCCCACCGGCCCAAGCTGATCGTGTGCGGCGCGAGCGCCTATCCGCGGAGCATCGATTTCGCCCGCTTCCGGGAGATCGCGGACGAGGCCAACGCCTATCTGCTCGCGGACATCTCGCACATCGCCGGGCTCGTCGCGGCCGGGCTGCACCCCAGTCCGATCGACCACGCCCATGTCACCACCACCAGCACGTACAAGCAGCTGTACGGTCCGCGCGGCGGACTGATCCTGCTGGGCCGCGACGCCCGTAAGGCCGGCCCCGAGCGAGGCACCCTGGCCGCGACCCTGCGCCGCGCCGTGTTCCCCTTCACCCAGGGCACCCCCGACCTGGCGTCGGTCGCGGCCAAGGCTCGGGCGCTGGCCTTCGTGGCCAGCCCCGACTTCGCCGAGCTCGCCAAGCGACTGGCGGACGGCGCGCAGACCATCGCCGAGCGCATGTCCGAACGGGGGATGCGCCTGGTCACCGGTGGCACCGACACCCACATGGTGCTGCTCGACCTGCGCGGGACCGGACTGACCGGGGACATCGCCGAACAGGCCCTGGAATCCTGCGGGATCGTGGTCAACCGCAACCGCGTACCCGGCGACACCACGCCCGTCCGAGTGACGGGCGGGCTGCGGCTGGGCAGCAACACGCTGGCCGCTCGCGGCATGGACCGGGCCGCCACCGCCGAGTGCGCCGACCTGGTCGGGGACGTCCTCGACGCGCTGCGCGCCGCCGGCGGTGCGCTGCCCGACGCGGTACGGGACCGGGTCCGCACCCGGGTTTCGCAGTTGTGCGCCCGCCATCCCCTGCCAGGCTATCTGTCATGACCTTCAGCGGCTTCCCGCCCTCGGCGCTGCTCCTGTACGCGGACCTCGCGGCCGACAACACCAAGGAGGCATGGCGGCTGCGCCACCGCGAGGTGTACGAGCGCGACGTACGCGGGCCGATGGACGAGCTGGCCGCCGAACTGAGCGACGTCTTCCGCGAGTTCGCCGGTCCGGACGGGGTGCGGGTGCTCGGCCCCGTCCGGGACACCCGGATGTCCCACGACAAATCCCCGTACAAGACCTACCAGGGCGCCTATCTGGATCTGCAGCCCTGTCTTGGCTTCTGGCTGCATCTGGACCAGCAGGGGCTGTACATCTCCGGGCGCTACTACCCGTACGCCGGCGACCAGGTCGCCCGCTACCGCGCCGCCGTCGAGGACGAGGACGGCGGCGCGGAACTGGTTGCGATCACCGAGCGGTTGGCGGGCCAGGGCTTCACGATCGGCGGAGACCGGCTCAAGTCCCGGCCACGTGGCGTCCCGGCGGACCATCCGCGGCTGGACCTGCTGCGACACCGCAAGATTGACGCCGGACGGCGCTACGGGCCGGGACCCGACGTCCATACGGCCCGCGCGGGCGAGCTGGTCCGGGAGACCTGGCGGCTGGTCCTGCCACTGCTGGACTGGGTGGCCGCCCGAAAGCTCACTCCGGAGCCACGCGAGCCTCGTAATCAGGGAGTTGACGAACCGTCATGAGCCTCGAAACCGTCGATCTGCGCAGCGACACGGTGACCCGGCCGACTCCGGGAATGCGCGCGGCGATGGCGTCGGCGGAGGTCGGCGACGACCTGTTCGGCGAGGACCCGACGGTGCGGGCGCTGGAGGAGCGGCTGGCCGGTATGTTCGGCTTCTCCGGCGCGCTGTTCGTACCGTCCGGGGTGATGGCCAACCAGATCGGCCTGCGGCTGCTGGCCGGGCCGGGCGAGGAGTTGGTCTGCGACGCCGAGGCACACATCCTGGCGCACGAGGAGGCGTCGCCCGCGCGGTACGGGGGGATTCAGACGCGTACCGTGTCGGCCGGGCGCGGCCTGGTCACCGCGGAGGCGCTCGCCGAGGTTCTGCGGCCCGGGAACGCCTACACCGTCGGCACCCGTGCGGTGGAGGTCGAGCAGACCCACACCCGTGCCGGCGGTACGGTCCACCCGCTGGAAACGCTGCGCGCGGTGCGCAGGCTGACCGCGGAGATGGGTGTCACGGTCCATATGGACGGCGCCAGGATCTGGAACGCGCTGGCCGCGACCGGGACGCCGGCGGAGCAGTACGGAGCGCCGGTCGCCGACTCGCTCTCCGTATGCCTCTCGAAGGGCCTGGGGGCGCCGGTCGGCTCGGTGCTGCTGCTGGCCGCCGAACGCCTGCCGTACGCCAGGAAGTTGAGGCACGGACTGGGCGGCGGTATGCGGCAGTCCGGGATCCTGGCGGCCGCCGGCCTGTACGCCCTGGACCACCACAGGGAACGGATCACCGAGGATCACGACAACGCCGCCCTGCTGGCGGCGGGGCTGCGGGACGCGGGGTACTCGGTACGTCCGGCCGAGACCAACATCGTGCTCGTCGAGACGCCCCGCGCCGAGGACGTCGTGGCCAGGGCGGCCCGGCAGGAGGTGCTGGTGACCGCGCCAGGTCCGGGAGTGGTCCGGCTGGTCACCCATCTGGATGTAGGACGAAATACGTGTCAACGTGCCGTGGAGGTCCTGCTGGCGGCTATGAGTGAAGCCGGCCCCGGGACACAGCACACCGCACGCACGGGGCACATGGAGAAAGCGGAAGAGAGCGAAGAGGCAGCATGAGTTTAGAAGTGCGACCCGCCACGGCGGAGCGCTGGGACGATCTCCAGGCCGTTCTTCAGCCGAAGAAGAGTGCCCACACGTGCTGGTGCATGGCCTGGCGGCTGTCCACCGGTGACTACGGGCGGATGACCGCCGACGAGCGCGGCAAGCACATGCGCTCCCTCGTCGAGTCGGCGGATCCGCCGCCCGGAGTGCTGGGCTATGTGGACGGGGAGGTGGCCGGCTGGTGCAATGTGGCGCCGCGCAAGCAGCTCGACCGGCTCGCCGCCTCGAAGACGATCACGCCGGTGGACGAACTCCCGGTGTGGTCGGTGACCTGTTTTGTCGTACGCAAGGACTTCCGCGGCCAGGGCGTCGCGTCGGGCCTGCTGGAGGGTGCCGTCGAGCACGCCCGCGCGCACGGCGCGCCGGCGGTCGAGGGGTATCCCGTCGATCCGGAGGGCGGCCGGGTGAACGCGACGCTCGCGTATGTCGGGACGATGGAGATGTTCGAACGGGCCGGCTTCCGCCGGGTGAAGAAGACGGAGGCGAAGAGCGACAAACGCCACCGCTGGGTGATGCGGCGCGACTTGGCCTGACCGCGGCGCGGTTCAGCCGGGGAAGGGGCTTCCGCCACGCGGGAGCCCCTTCCCGTATGTCACGGCGTGTGGGCCGCCGTGTCCCACAGGTGGGCGGGGCGGCCGCAGCGCAGGGCCTCCCAGGCCGCGCGGCGGTAGCAGGCGGCGACCAGGCCGTCCCGTACCAGGCCCGATGCGCCGTGCAGATGGACGGCGTCGCGCGTGACATCGAGGGTGGTTTCCGCCGTCAGGGCGATCAGCCCCGCTGCCTCGCCCGGCGTGAGGCGGCCCTCGTCGAGGTCCCGGGCGGCGTCGCCCACCGCCCAGCGCACCGCGTCCAGCCGGGCCAGCAGGCCGGCCACGCGCAGCCGTGGCCCCTGGTGCTTGACCAGCGCCTGACCGAACTGCTGCCGGCCGCGGATCCGGGACACCACCGCTGTCAGCGCGGCCGCCGTCATCCCGGCCAGCAGCGAGGCCTGGTGGACCGCGGCCCGCAGACCCGCCCGGGCGAGGGCCTGTTCGGCGGCGATCCCGCGCAGTACGACGGCCTCGGCCGGCACCCGCGCCTCGTCGAACACGGCGCCGGCCACCGCTCCCCCGCCGTAGTCGCGCAGCGGCCGCACCTCGACGCCCGCGGCGGGCAGTGCGACCAGCGCGACGCACGGGCCGTCGGGCCCGCTCGCCAGTACCAGCAGCGTGCCCGGGCCGACGCCGGCGGCGAACGGGCCGCCGGTGCCGGTCAGCAGGATGTCTCCGGTGGCCGGGTCCGGTTTCCAGGTGACGCCCGGCGGTACGACGCCCCTGGGGTCCGGCAGCCGGCCCGGCACCGCAATCGGATGCTCGCCGGCCCGTACCCGGTCGAGCAGCTCGTCGACCGCCCCCGGCGCGGCGGGGCCGAGACCGGAGAGCAGGTCGAGGGCGAGCAGGGTGTCGGGCAGCGGTACGGGCTGCATCGCGTTGCCCGCCTCTTCGCACACCATGGCGAGGACCGCCTGGCCGAGGTCGAGCCCGTCCTTGTCGATGGGCAGCGCGAACTCCCAGGCGCCGACCTGCGTCAGCGCCTCCCAGGAACCGGCCGGCGTGTCCCCGTCGACCTCCAGGCCCTGTCGTACGGTGAGCCGCAGCTGCCGGAAGAGGGAGTCCTCGTCCTCCCGCTCCCGCCACCGCTCGGCCGTCCTGCCGCCCGCCTGTGCCGGTGTCCCAGCGTCCTGTGTCACGGCCGTACCTCCGCCCCTGAGTCGAGACGCAGCCGGGCCAGCGTCTCCAGCATCATTTCGGCGGTGCCGCCGGATATCCGCATCCCGGGGGCTTCGCGCATCGCCGAATCGAGTGGGTGTGCCACCCCGTCGACCTCGGGGTCGTCGAGGGTCATGCTCCGGTCGCCGTCGAGTTCGGCGGCCCACCAGGCCACCTCGGCGGCGAGTTCGGTGGTGTACCACTTGGCGGCTGCGGCCTCGTCCTCGTTGAGTTCGCCCCGGTCCAGCCGGGTGAGGACGCGGCGGACCAGCGTGCCGGCGGCGAGCAGCCGGGCGTTGAGCTTGGCCAGTCCGATCTGGTCGTGCTGGCCGGCCTCCAGCCGGTCGGTGTGGCCCTCGAGCCGCTCCACGGCGGCCCGGTACCAGCGCAGGGCCTTGACGTAGTAGTCGAGTCCGGTGCGTTCGAAGGCGAGGGTCTTGACCACGATGGCCCAGCCCTGGCCGAGTTCGCCGACCACGTCGTCCGCCGTCACGGCCACGCCGTCCAGGGTGACTTCGTGGAAGGCGTCGTCGCCGATGCCGGGGATGGGCCGGATGGTGACGCCCTTCTGGGCGAGCGGAACCAGGAAGAGGCTGAACGCGTCGTTCTCGCCGCGGGCCAGGCACAGTCCGTAGTCGGCGAGCCGGGCGAAGAGGGAATGGACCTTGGTGCCGTACAGCTTGTAGCCGCCGTTGCCGTCGGAGACCGCGCGGGTGGAGAGGATGTTCAGGTCGGACCCGGCCTGCGGCTCGCTGAAGAGCACACAGCCGAACGCCGTCCCGGCCGCGAAGCCCGGCAGGTGCCGGGCCTTCATCTCGGGGCTCGCGACATTGAGCAGGGTCGAGCCGACGATCTGCACCGTGAGGGTGTGCAGCAGATCGGGCACGTCGTGCATGGCCAGTTCCTCGACCAGCACGGCGGCCGCGACCTGGCTGATGCCCCGTCCTCCGTACTCCTCGGGCCACTGCGGCGCGAGCAGGCCCGCCTGGCCCAGCGAACGGTGGATCGGCCTGGGGTCGCGGGTGCGCCGCGCCTCGGCGACCGGCGCGGACACGAGGACGTCGTGAACCTCCTCGCGCAGCGCGCGCATGGGCGTACGGGCGACGTCGGCGCCGGTCCGGACGAGCCCGCAGTCCGCGGGTGCGCGGTAGAACTCGGTAGTGAGCACGGATACCCCTCTCAGTGCTGGGTGATGGTCGGGGATGCGGGCGCGGCGACGGCCCGGTCCAGCACTTCTTCGATTCCGGTGAGCAGTCCGCGCACGTCCTCGGGCGTGGCCGCCCGGCGGTTGTACTCGGCGGTGCCGCCGATCTCGCCGTCGCGTTCGACCAGGCCGACGCAGGCGAGCGTGGCGGCGGGGTCGGGACTGTAGAGCTCCAGATGGCGCGCGGGCGGGCCGGGCAGCTGGCTCACCTCGATTCCGGGCAGGTCGAAGGGGACGGCCGGGTAGTTGTGCAGGGCGAACAGGACGTTGTACGGAGGCGGGTCGCCATCGCCGAACAGCGCGTCCACCGGCAGCCGTTGATGGCTGAGCGCGTCGGCCACCGCGGTGCGGGTGCGGTGCAGCAGCTCCCGGAAGGACGGCTCGCCCGCGAGGTCGATCCGGATCGGTACGACGGTGGTGAACTGCCCGACGGCTCCTTCCAGTTGACCGGAGAACCGGCCGGCGGCCGGAGTGCCGATCACGGCGTCGGTACGCCCTTCCCGGCGCGCCAGCACCACGGCCAGCGCGGTGAGCAGGGTCATGAACGGTGTCGCGCCCTCGGCGGCGCCGAGCGCCAGTCCGGCGTCGACGGGCCCGCGGGCCAGCCGGACCGGCAGATGGCCCCGCTCGAACCCGCCGGGCGCCCGCGGGGCCGGCGGGTCAGCGGCGAACACGGCCCGGCGGCGGGTCAGTTCGGCGACGCCGTCCGGTCCGGCCAGCCAGCGGCGCTGCCAGTCCGCGTAGTCGGGGAACTGCAGCTCGGGCGGGGCGAGGCTGTCCCCGCCGTCCCGGTAGCCGGCCGCGAGGTCGGTGAGGAACACCCCGGAGGACCAGCCGTCGAAGACCGCCAGGTGCGAGGTGAGGATCAGGACGTGCTCGTCGGGGGCGAGCAGCAGCAGCCGGAACCAGCTGGTGCGGCCGGACTCCAGGTTGAGCACGGTGCCGGCGCTCTCGGTGATCTGCCGCGCGACCCGGTCGGCCCGGGTCTGCGGCTCGTACCCGGAGAGGTCGGTCTGCGTCAGCCGCAGGCAGGGCTCGTCGTCCACGACCAGCTGGGGGCCCTCCACTGTCCCGGTGCCGGGCACCAGCCGGGTGCGCAGCGCCTCGTGCCGGCGCAGTACGCCGGTGAGCGCGTCCCGCAGCCGGGCCGGGTCGAGGGGGCCCTTCAGCCGTACCGCGTGGGAGCCGGTGCCCATGCCGGTGTGGGCGTACTCGCGTCGCCACAACCGGGTCTGCAGGGCGGTGGCCAGGACCGGCCCGCCGCCGGAGCGCGTGCCCGGCCGGCCGGGCACGCTTTGCCGTGCGGCAAGCAACAGCCGGGCCAGCTCGCGCTTCGCCGCGGGCAGAGCGGCGAGCGCGCCCTCAATCGGCGCGGTGCCGAGCTGTGCCGCCGACGCGGCCGCTGCCGCCTGTCCCGCCGGGGCGGCCGGCTCCACCTCTACCGCCGATGCCGCTCCTACCCCCGGCCCGGCCGGTACCACCGGCGCGGCCGATGCGGCCTGGCCGGCCGAAGAAGCGGGCGCCGCCTCTACCACCGGCCCGGCCGGTGCAGCCGGTGCAGCCGGTGCCGCCGGTCCAGCCGGTGCCGCCGGTCCAGCCGGTGCCGCCAGTGCAGCCGGTGCCGCCGGTCCGGACGATGCGGTCGGTTCCGGCCGTTCGGCCGACGGGGCAGGCGTCGCCGAGGGGATCGGTGCGGGCGCCATGGGCGACGCGGCGCGCGCCGGCCCTGCGATCGGCGCCACCGGTCCCACCGGTCCCACCGCCCGGGACGGTACCGCCGGCGTCGTCCGGGCCGTCATCAGGGGCCGTCCGGGGTCTGCATGGAGCCGAGGAGTTCGGCGGCCTCCTCGTCGGTCATGTTCTCGATCTGCTCGAAGACCGCCAGCAGCCGGTCCTGCTCGCCCGCGGCCTCCGCCTTCGCGTTGCGGACCAGTTCGGCGAGACCCGAGACCGTCGGCCTGCTGAAGAAGTCGGCGAGGGCGATGTCGATGCCGAACAGGGCGCGGACCCGGGACACCACGATCGTGGCCTGGAGCGAGCTGCCGCCCAGGGCGAAGAAGTCGCCCTCGACGTCCGGGGTGGACCACTCCAGCAGGGGGGTGAGGATGTCCCGGCAGATCTGCTCCTCGATCGCGTCGCGCGGCGCGGTGCCCGCTTCGGCAGCCTGGTCGACCGGCAGCGGCAGCGCCGCGACATCGACCTTGCCGTGCGGGGTGAGGGGCAGTTCGGGCAGGACGACGACCACCGGCACCATGTAGCCGGGGAGCCGGGCCGCCGCGTAGGCGCGCAGCCCTTCGGCGTCGGCGACCTCGGAGGCGTACGCACCGACCTGCTCGACCGTGACGTATGCGGCGAGCATCTTGTCGCCGCCCGCTGCGGGCTGGGCGACGGCGACGGCCTGCTGCACGGAGGGGTGGCCGATGAGGACGGCCTCGACCTCGCCCGGCTCGATACGGTGGCCGCGCAGCTTCAGCTGGCGGTCGGTGCGGCCGAGGAAGTCCAGGTTGCCGCCGGGCAGCCAGCGGACCAGGTCGCCGGTGCGGTAGAGGCGTTCGGTCTCCGGGCCGTCGGCGTAGGGGTTGTCGGTGAAGCGTTCGGCGGTGAGTTCGGGCCGGCCGAGATAGCCGCGCGCCACACCGGGCCCGGCGACACAGAGTTCACCGGGCACACCGGGCGGTACCGGGCGCAGCCGCTCGTCGAGGACGAACGCCTGGTGGCCCGGCATGGGGCGGCCGATCGGCGGGTTGCGGTCGTAGCTGCCGGTGCAGTCCATCAGGGTGACGGCGACGGTGGCCTCGGTCGGGCCGTAGCCGTTGACGAACCGCCGCTCCCCCGCGGTCCATTCGGCGACCAGCTTTCCGGGGAAGGCCTCACCGCCGACCGATACGAGCCTCAGCGCCGGCAGTTGGGCCTGGTTCAGCAGTGGCAGCAGCGCGGGCGGGAGTTCCGCGACCGTCACCGTGTCCTCGCGCAGCCGGGTCTGGAGCAGGGCCGGGTCGCGCCGCTCGTCGTCGGTGGCGATGACGAGTTCGCCGCCGGCCAGCAGGGTGGTGAACACCTCGAAGACGGAGACGTCGAAGGTGAGCGGGGCGAACTGCAGCACGCGGTCGGCGGCGCCGATCTCGTATGCCTTGGCGATGGTCCGGGAGAAGTGGGTGACCGACCGGTGCTCGATCATCACCCCCTTCGGGGTGCCGCTGCTGCCTGAGGTGTACAGCACATACGCCAGGTCGCCGGGGGTCGACGTAGGCGCGAGGGACGGCACTTCGCGGACCGGCGCGGTCGAGCCGGCCTGCACCAGCTCCAGCGGTACGGGGAGTTCCGTGGCGTCGTCGACGAGGGCGTGCCGGACTTTCGCGTCGGCCAGTACGGTCTTCGTACGCTCGGCGGGCGCGGCCGGGTCGACCGGAACGTAGTGCGCCCCCGCCTTCAGGATGCCGAGGAGGCCGGCGACGGCCGCCGGGCCGCGCCCGAGGCAGACCGCCACCGGGTCGCCGTGCCGTACCCCACGGTCGCGCAGCCGGTGGGCGATGGCCTCGGACCAGCGGTCGAGGGCGGCGTAGTCGAGCCGGGTGCTGCCGTGCCGGACGGCGACGGCGTCCGGGTAGATGGTGGCGCGCTCGCGGAACGCGCGGTCCAGGGTGGTGGTCCAGGCGGTCTCGTCGACCGGGCCGCCGCGGGACAGTTCACGGGCGTGCCGGGAGGCGGCGGGCTCCTCGACGAGGCTCAGCTCGCCGACCGGGAGGTCCGGGTTCTCGGCGACCTGCTCCAGGACCCGCTGGAAGGCGGCGAGGAGGGCGGCGGCCGTGCCGTACCGGTAGAGGGAGGTGTTGTACTCCAGGGACAGTTCCAGGCCGTCGTTCTCGCCGACCAGGAAGCTCATGTCGAACTTGGCGGCTCCGTCGTGGAGCTGGTCCATGGCGAACTCGACTCCGGCTGCCTCCGCGCGGTGGGTGCCCCAGCGGCCGAGCGAGGTGAACTCGATCTGGAAGAGCGGGTGCCGCAGCGGGTCGCGGACCGGGCGGACAGCCTCCACGACCTGCTCGAAGGGCAGCTCGCTGTTGGTGAAGGCGTCCATGACCGTGCCGGCGGTACGGGCGACCAGCTCACGGAAGGTGAGGCCGTCCGTGACCTCGGTGCGCAGGGTGATCATCTGGACGAAGCAGCCGATGACCCGTTCCAGATCGGGGTGCGGGCGGGAGGCGCTGGCCGTGCCGACGACGATGTCCTCGGTGCGCGTCCAGTGCCGCAGAGTTGCGTTGAAGGCGGCCAGCAGGGTGGTGAAGACAGTAGTGCTGTTGCTCTCGGCGACCTCGTTCAGCCGGTCCAGCAGCTCCTGGTCCAGTTTGAGGGTGAGACCGCGGCCGTCGCCGCGGGTCTCGGGGCTTCGCGGGTGGTCGGGCATGACCTCGGTGGCCTGGGCGCCGGCCAGGATCTGCCGCCACTTGTCGGCGAGTGCCCGGCCGTGCTCCTCGTTCTCCAGCTTGGCGCGCTGCCAGGCGGCGAAGTCGGCGTACTCGACCGCGAGTTCGGGGCACTCGGGGCGACGGCCGGCGGCCGCCTCGGCGTAGCACGAGGTCAGCTCCTCGGTGAAGATCCGGGTGGAGCCCGGGTCCCAGACGACGTGGTGGACCACCCACAGCAGGACGTGCCGGTCGGGCCCCAGGCGTACCAGATGGGCGCGTACGGGCGGGGCGGCGGCCAGGTCGAAGGGGGCGGCGGCGAAGGAGGCGGTGAGTTCGTTCAGCTCGCGGTCGGCGTCGTCGCTGCCGGACAGGTCGGTGGACTGGATGCCGAGGACGAAGGAGGGGACGGGCTCCTGCCAGGGCACGCCGTCGACCTCGACGAGCTTGCTGTGCAGCACCTGGTGGCGGGAGACGACGGCGTTGAGCGCCTCGTGCAGCGCGGCCCGGTCGAGCGGGCCGCCCAGCCGTATCGCCAGGGCTATGTTGTTGCGTGCCTTGCCCGCGCCCAGCCGGTCCACGAACCACATCTGCTCCTGCTGGAACGAGGAGCGGGAACGCGGGCCGTGGTCGGTGCGCCCCAGCTCGATGCGGCGGCCGACGCCGGCGGTCATCTGGTTGCGCATCCGGCCCAGCAGCCGGGAGCGCTGCCCCTGGGGCAGCCGGCCGAGCCGTTCGGCGAGATCAGACATGGGTTCCTCCGTTGCGGTGCAGGTCGGCCAGCAGCGCGGCGAGCCGGTCGGGCAGATGTTTGGCGAAGTAGTGCCGGCCGCCGGGGATCACGGCGAGCCGCAGATCGGCGGCGTACCGGCCCCAGGCGCGGTGCCCCTGCTCGTAGCCTTCGGTCGCGTCGTCGGCGTCGCCGATGACGCAGGTGAGCGGGGTGACCAGCGGCTGGTCGTAGCCGTCGGGGGTGCGGGCGAAGAAGCGGGCGGCCTCGGTCATGTCGTGCCGGACCATCCGGAGGACGGCGGTGAGGTCGCTGTCGTCCAGGACGCCGTCGAAGCCGTCCATGGTGGTGAGGTAGGCGACGAGGTCGTCGTCGCTGGAGACGCGTTCCATCTCCAGGGCGTACTCGGGGTCCTCCTCGGGGAGGGCCGCCGCGAGATGGAGGGCGACGGGCCGCTGTCCGCGCCGTTCCAGGACGTGCGTGGTCTCCAGCGCGGTGACGACGCCGGCGCAGTGCCCGTACACCGCGTACGGTCCGCGTACGGTCCGGGCGATCTCCTCGGCCGCCAGCCCCGCGAACTCGGCGACCGGCAGCATCGGGCCGGGCCGCAGCGGATCGTGCCCGGGCGGCGAGACGGCCAGCAGCTCGATGTGCGGGGGGAGTTGGGCGGCCAGCGGCTGGTAGGCGATGGCGTCGCCGCCGCCGTGCGGGAAGCACACCAGGGTGAGGGTGGTGGTGCCGGCGGGCCGTTCGGGGGTGAGCCGGTGCAGCAGCCGATACGGGGCCGGCACGGGGCCGGCGAGTTCGGTGGTACGGGCCGCGAGCCCGGCGGGGGTCGGGTTGCTGAACAGGTCGACGACCCGCAGCTCGGCCGCGCCGAGCGCGGCGGCGACGGCCCGTACGGCACGGACGGCGGCGAAGGAGTCCCCGCCGAGCGCGAAGAAATCGTCGTCGGGCCCGACGGCCGGAACGCCGAGCACCTCGGCCCAGACGGCGGCGATACGGTGGGCGGTGGAGTCGCGCGGCGCTCCGAGCCCGGCGAACGCCGGGGACCCGGCTGATCCCGGCGACCCCGCGGCTCCGTGGGGCCCCACGGACCCCGCAGCCCCGGCGGACCCAGCGGCTGCCGGGGACCCCGCAGATCCCGCGTATGCCGGGGACCCAGCGAGCCCGGCGGACCCCACAAACCCGCCGGCCGCGGCAGGCCCGGTGGACCCGGCGGATGCGGCTGATGCCGGGGACCCTCCGAACCCGGCGGAGCCCGAGGACCCCGCGGGTCCCGGAGACCCGGCGAGCCCGGCGGACGCCGGGGACGCGGCGAGCCCGGCAGAGCCGGCGGATGCCGGGGACCCGGCGAGCCCGGCAGAGCCGGCGGATGCCGGGGACCCGGCGAGCCCGGCGAACGCCGCCGACCCGGCCGACGCCGCGAGCCCGGCGGACGCGGCGGCCCGGGACTCGGGCAGGGCCCTGCGGTCCACCTTGCCGTTGGGGCTGAGTGGGAGCCGCTCCAGCACGACCAGTTCGGTCGGCACACAGTGCGGCGGCAGTACGGCGCCGAGCGCGGTCCGCAGGGCCGCCAGGTTCAGCACCGCGCCGTCCTCCGGGACGACGTACCCGATGAGCCGCGCCGAACCGGCCGACTGCCGGGCGACGACCACTGCTTCCCGCACCCCGGGCCGGTCGCGCAGCGCGCTCTCCACCTCGCCCGGTTCGATGCGCAGCCCGTTCAGCTTGATGCGGAAGTCGGTCCGGCCGAGGAGCTCGATGGTTCCGTCCGGCCGGTAGCGGGCCAAGTCGCCGGTGCGGTACAGCCGTTCGGTGCGGCCGGGCTCCAGTTCGACGTGGACGAACTTCTCCTCGGTCAGCTCGGGCCGGCCCAGGTAGCCACGGGCCAGGCCCACACCGCCGAGGTGCAGTTCGCCGGGGACGCCGACGGGGACGAGCCGGTCATTCGGGTCGAGGATGTAGGTGAGCTGGTTGGCCATCGGCCGCCCGTACGGCAGCTTGGTCCAGCCGGGGTCCACCCGGCCCACCTGGTACTCCACCGAGTGGATGGACGCCTCGGTCGCCCCGCCGAGCGCCACGAACGCCAGCTCCGGCGCGAAGGCCCGGATTCGGTCCGGCTGGGCGACCGGGATCCAGTCGCCGCCGAGGAACGCGGTGCGCAGGCACGGGAGTTCGGGCCCGCCCGCGTACTCGAGCTGGTCCACGAGGAGGTCGAGCAGGGCGGGCGCGGAGTTCCACACGGTGACGCCGTGCCGCTGGATCAGATCGGCCCAGTGCGCCGGATCCTTGGCGGCGGCCGGGTCGGGGAGCACCAGGGTGCCGCCCGCCGCGAGCATGCCCAGCGTCTCGTACACGCTCATGTCGAAGCTCGGCGAGGACAGCGCCAGCACCGCGTCGCCGGGCCGGATGCCGTACGAACGGTTGAGGTCCAGCAGGTTGTTGACCACTCCCCGGTGTTCCAGGGCGATGCCCTTGGGGGTGCCGGTGGAGCCCGAGGTGAAGATGACGTACGCCAGATCGCGCGAGGTGACCGGGACGGCGGGCCGGGTCGCGGGCAGTTCACCGAGAGCCGGGCGGTCGGTGTCCAGCAGCACACGGCTGGTGCCGGAGGCGACGGGCAGCCGGTCGATCAGCTCCGAGTCGGAGACGACGATCGGCGGCGCGGCGTCGCGCAGCAGCAGGGCGAGGCGCTCGGCCGGGTAGTCCGGGTCGAGCGGGACGTACGCCCCGCCGGCCTTCAGCACCGCGAGGATCGCGGTGACCAGGCCCGGGCCCCGGCGCAGGCACAGCGCGACAGTGCGGTCGGGGCCGGCGCCCGCCTCGATGAGGCGGTGGGCGAGCCGGTTGGCGCGCTCCTCCAGCTCCCGGTAGGTGACGGCCCAGCCGCCCAGTCCGCCGCAGACGACGGCCGGGGCGTCGGGGCGCCGGTCGGCGTGCTGCTCGAAGAGGTGGTGGAGGCAGGCGTCCTCGGGGAACGGGGCGCGGGTGGCGTTCCAGTCGTGCAGCGCGGCCCGGCGCTCGCCGTCGGTGAGCAGCGGCAGGGCGGACAGCGGCGCGTCCGGCCGGGCGACGGCGCCTTCGAGGGTGGTGAGGAAGTGACCGAGCAGCCGGTCTACGGTCGAGGCGTCGAAGAGGTCGGTGGGGTACTCCACCAGGGCGCGGACGGTGGTGCCTGTGTCGTGCACGCTGATCATCAGGTCGTACTTGGTGGCCCGGGAGGAGAAGTCGATGGGCTCCGTGCCGAGTCCGGCGAGGCCCGGCGCTGTGTCCGGGGTCTCGTCGAGCAGGAACATCACCGAGGTCAGCGGCGGTCGGCTCGGGTCGCGGGGCAGCCCGAGCGCGTCGACGATCAGGTCGAAGGGCAGTTCCTGGTGGGCGTACGCCTGGAGTGTGGTCCGGCGGGTGGCGCGGACCAGCTCGGCGAAGCCGGGGTCGCCGGCGGTCCTGATGCGCAGCGGCAGAGTGTTGACGAAGAAGCCGATGAGTTCGCTGAACGCCGGGTGGTCCCGTCCGGAGACGGACGTGCCGACGACGATGTCCTCCTGCCCGGTCCAGCGGCGCAGGGTGGCGGCGAAGCCGGCCAGCATCGTCATATAGAGGGTGGCGCCCTCCGACTTGCCGAACTCCCTCAGTTTCGCAATGAGTTCCGGCGGCAGCTCGATGTAGCGGGACGCTCCGGCGTGGCCGAAGACGGGCGGCCGGGGACGGTCGGTGGGCAGGTCGACCGGACCGGTGCCGCCCAGTTCCTCCCGCCAGAAGGAGGTGAGCTTCTCCAGCCGTTCGCCGCTGATGCGCCCTCGCTGCCAGGTGGCGAAGTCCTCGTACTGGAGGGTCAGTTGCGGAAGCGTTTCGGCGGATGCCCCGACCCGGGCGGCGTAGGCGCGCTCGAGTTCGGTGTACAGCAGCCGCATCGACCAGCCGTCGGTCACGATGTGGTGGAGGTTGAGGACCAGGACATGGTCTTGCGTCCCGAGCCGCCCCAGGGATGCCCGCAGCGGCACGGCGCCCGCCAGATCGAAGGGGGCGGCGGCGTCTGCGTCGTAGAACGGCCTGATGGCGGCCTCGTCGGGCAGTTCGGTGACGGGCAGCGGCAGCCGGAAGCCGTCCAGCACCCGCGGCACGGCCTCGGCGGCGCCCTCCTGGTCGGTGTACACCGTGCGCAGCACCTCGTGCCGGTCCACGACCTCCTGGAGCGCCGCGTGCAGAGCGGGGATGTCCAGGGAGCCTCGGATGCGGGTGGCGACCGGCACGTTGTAGGCGGGACTGCCGGGCTGGAGCTGGTCGATGAACCACAGCCGCCGCTGGGCGAAGGAGAGCACCGGCGGCTCGCCGGGGTCCCGGGGGGCCGGATCCGGGTCCTCCCGTACGGCGGCACGCCCGCCGTTGCGGCCCGCGAGGGCCTGGAACAGTGCCCGGCGGGACTTCGGCAGTGCGGCTATGCGTTCGGCGAGGGACTCGCTCACCTTGAGCCTCCGTGCGTCTTCGGGAGAGGGATACGGCGAGGGGTACGGGGAGGGGAGTACGGGGCGGACGGGGTACGGGGCAAAGTGGGCGCCGGTCGGCCGGCACCCACTCCCCCACACCTGGAACCGCCCTAGGCGATGGCCTTGGCGTCGTCCGGGCGGTCGTCCGCGGCGTCTTCCGCCGCGGCGGCACCCTCCTCGGGCGGGGCGCCGCCCGGCATCTCCTTGATTCCGGCGACCGGGCTCGCCAGCAGCGTCAGGCCGCCGATGATGGTGACCCCACCGGCCACCGCGAGGCCCGCCGTGAGACCGGCCGCCTCGCCCAGCGCGCCGCCGGCGAAGTAGCCGAGGGACAGGGCGCCGTACACGGCGGAGAGCGCGCTGCCGCTGACGCGGCCCATCTGCTCGTTCGGAGTGACACCCTGCACCAGGCTCAGGACGTGGATGTCGAACATCGGGGAGACGAAACCGATGACGGCCTGGACCACGATCAGCCCGACGAATCCGGCGACCGCGCCGCCCGTCGGCACCAGGATGTAGCCGGCGCCGAGCACGACGGCGGTCAGGACCAGCGTGCGGCCGAGCGTGAGCACCTTGGTGACCTGCTCGGACAGCACCGCGCCGACGATCACGAAGACCGACATGACGGCGAAGGCCGCGCCGACCTGGCCGGGGCTCAGGTGCAGTGTCTTGTACGCGTACACGATCAGGAGCGCGTCGCCCATCGCGGCACCGAGGTTGACCACGACGTTGGCGGTGAACAGGCCACGCAGGACCGGGGTTCCGAAGAGGGTCCGCAGGCCCTCCTTCAGCTCGGCCTTGGCCGAGGCCTTCTTCTCCTCGGTGCGCTCCCGGATGTCACGGTGCCGGATGACCAGCAGGGCGACCAGCGAGACCAGGAAGGTGAAGGCGTCCATCGTGATGGCGCGCGCGGCACCGAGCACCTGGATCAGCGCACCACCGGCACCGGCGCCGACGGCTTCGGCGACGCTGCGGCTGATCTGGAGTTTGGTGTTGCCCTCGATGAGGTTCTCGGTGCCGATGAGCTGCGGCAGCCAGGACTGGTAGGAGACCTCGAAGAAGGTGGTGAGGCAGCCGGTGACGCCGGCCACGATGTAGACGTGCGTCATGCTGACGGAGTCGAGGGCGAACGCCAGCGGGATCGTGCCCAGCGCGAGGAAGCGGCCCAGGTCCGCCACGATCATGACCGTGCGGCGCGAGACCCGGTCCGCCACCAGCCCGGCGATCGGGGCCAGCAGCAGGAAGGGGAGGAAGCGCAGCGCGCCGAGCACGCCGACCTCGAATGCTCCCCCGTCGAGAACCACGACCGCGAGTGTGGGCAGCGCGAGCAGGGAGATCTTGTCGCCGAAGTTGCTGACGGTCTGCCCGAACCAAAGGCGATTGAAATCGGAATGCCGACCGAGTGCCATGTCGACGCCCTTTTCTGGTAGGGGACGGAATTGTCGGACGGCACTGAAACTATGCGGCGCGGGTTATCGCCCGGTTATGAATCCGCGGGATTATAGGCCGGTGGTAGACACCGTAGGAGAACCGGCGTAGAAGCGTGCGATGTCCGCTCGCTCGCGGGCGACCGCGGCGGATACCGCCGGGGCGAGGGGCGCGTTGCCGGGGAACGGTTCGACCGTCACGGCTCCCCCGCGCCGGCCGCCCGACCAGGTGCCGACCGCCCAGCCGTCGACCATCACGGTGGGCCGGATCAGCCCACCGCCGGGCCATACCCGGCGCTCGTGCTCCGCGGGCACCGACAGTTCACGGCTGCGATAGCCGACCAGATAGTTGTCATAGGCCGGCAGCAGTCGTACGTCGGGTTCCTCGCCGGCGGACACGGCAGGGTGTGCGATTTCCCGCGTGGCGGCCCAGGCGCTTTTGCAGGCCCCGAGCTTCAGCCCGGACCAGTGGGCGAAGTCGTGCACGGTGGCAGGCCCGTGGGCCGTGCGGTAGCGGCGCGCGAGTTCGACTTCGGCGGCCGCTCCCGTAGAGGGAAGCGGGCCGCCCGCGGGCAGCCATTCGTCGAGCAGGACGAAGGTGGCCTCGCCGTCGCGCTGCGGTCCGTGGCAGATCCGGCCCGCCAGCGCGGTGCGGCGGATCAGATGGAAGGCGGACTGGCCCTTGGGCTCCACCCCGAGGGTGGTGAGCCGGTCGGTGATCTCGGCGCGGGTCAGCGGCCCCTCACCGTCGATGGCATGGGCGATGAGCCGTTCGGCGCGCTCGCACAGGGCTTCGTCCAGGCCGAGTTCGCGCAGCCGGCGGGCGGCGAGCGCGAGAAAGACCGGCCCGAATACGGCGAGGAGCCAGCGCGCGTCGGCCGCCGGCACGAGCTGGAGGGTGCCGCGCATGAACCAGCCGCGGACGGCGGTCCGTTCGACGTCGGTGGCCCGGCGCACAGCGTCGGCGGTCAGGCCGTCGGCGCGTACGCGAAGCCCCAGCGCCGACGCGGTGAGGTCCTGTGCCTGTACGGCGAGAACCCGGTCGAGGACGGCGGCGACCGTCGGCTCCCGGACGCCGCTCCCGATGGCCTGGGCGCGCGCCCTGAGCAGCCGGTCGGTCGTTCGTTGTTCCACCAGTTCCACGTGTTCCACTCTTTCACTGTGCACTGCGGCCCAGGTCCTGTCCGGTCGATCAGGCCGGATCAGGGAGCGGGGCCTGGTGCCGTGGATCGCAAGGCGGAGGAGGCCGTGA
>NZ_JANAVP010000018.1 GCF_024213665.1 Streptomyces sp. A3M-1-3 | reverse complement strand
ATGGCTCCTTCCTCCGCCTTGCGATGCACGGCACCAGACCCCGCTCCCTGATCCGGCCTGATCCAAACGAAGGGCCCTAGCCTCACACGCGGACGACGATCTTGCCGCGGGCGTGGCCCTCCATCAGGTAGCGAACGGCGTCGGGGACGTCGGCCAGGGGGTAGGTGCGGTCGATGACGGGGGTAACCGAGCCGGTCTCGATGAGTTCCGCGAGGAGCTGGAGGTCGCTGTGGTGCTGGTGCATGGCGGCGAGCCCGCGCAGCCGCTGGCCGACGAACGGTGACAGCAGGAGCGCGCGTAGCTGGCGGTCGTTGCCGCCGATCCACCTGCCGCCGCCCTCGCCGCCGACGATGACGAGGGTTCCGCGGGTGGTGAGGGCGCGGCGGAGCCGGGCGAGGGGGCGGTTGCCGGCGGTGTCGAGGACGAGGTCGTAGCGGCGGGTGCCGTCGGTGGGGTCGTGGCGTGTGTAGTCGATGACCTCGTCCGCCCCGATGGAGCGGACCAGGTCTGCCTTGGCGGTGCTGCAGACGCCGGTGACGTGGGCTCCGAAGGCCTTGGCCAGTTGCACGGCGAACGTGCCGACGCCGCCCGCGGCGCCGATGACGAGGACGGTCTGCCCGGCCCGCAGTCGTCCGACGTCGCGCACGGCCTGGAGGGCGGTGCATGCGGAAATCGGGACAGCGGCCGCCTGTTCGAACCCGAGGTTCCCGGGCTTCGGCGCGAGGCTGTCCTCCTTGGCGCACGCGTACTCGGCGAACGACCCGTCGCAGGTGCCGTACACCTCGTCGCCCGGCCGGAAGCGGGTGACGTCCGGGCCGACGGCCTCCACACGTCCTGCGACGTCCATGCCCCGGATGCGGACCTTGGGTGCCCGGAGGCCGAAGCCCATGGCGCGGACCAGGTACGGCATGCCCGCCATGAGGTGCCAGACGCCCGGGTCTACGGCGGCCGCGTGGACCCGTATGAGCACTTCGCCGCCGCCGGGTACCGGCTGTGCGACCTCTTCGAGGCGTAGGACGGCCGGCGGTCCGTAGGTGGCGTGGGTGATGGCCTTCACTGGGTCTCTCCCTCGGTTCTGGGGTACTGGAACACGTCGTCGAGCGGAACATCGAAAACACGGGCGATCTGGAAGGCCATCTCCAGGGAGGGCGAGTAGCGGCCCTGCTCGATGGCGATGACGGTCTGGCGGGTCACCCCGATGCGGCGGGCGAGTTCGGCCTGGGTCATCTCGCCGTGGGCGAAGCGCAGGGCGCGGATCGCGTTGGTGACCCTGGTCGGCCTCACCACGGGTGGAAGCCCAGCCGGTAGGCGACGATCTTCGCCGTGGAGCCGAGGACCGACGACAGGACGAACGCCAGGTAGATCGCATTGGCGATCCAGAACTGGTCGAGGTCGGCCATGGCCAGGGCGAGCCCGGCCACGCCGCCGATCACGACGAACGACTGCCCGATGTACTCGCCGAAGCGGTGGATCTCCCGGTCGCGCTGGTCCCTGGTGTTCGCGCCCTCGGGCGAGAGGGCCGCCACCGTGGTGTGGAGCACGATCGAGGCGGCGATCGCCGCGCCGACCGTCCACAGCAGCGCGGACACGTAGGGCGCCTCGGCGAGGGGCACGCCGCCGGGCCGTCCGAGGATGACGGCCAGGTACGCCGCGTACGACGCGACCGTGACCAGGACCATGATCCAGGCGCGTTTCTCTTCGAATGCCACTCCCGCTCCCTCGTGTAAAGAAAACTTGACACTCTGGAGTGTCAAGCAGCTTCGACACGATGTCAAGTTTTCTGTACATGGACGTCTGCGCGGCGGGAGCATCGAAAGGTGCGATGCGGGTACTGCTTAGGATGCTGGGTTCATGCCGCACTCACGCCGGGACCAACTGCCTTGATACGCCTCGCCCTCTCTGCCTGCCGCCGCCGAACCGCCGTCCCGGCAACCGCCCTTGCCGTCGCCCTCGCCGTCTCCGGCTGCACCGGGGCGCCACTGGGCGGCGGCGACGAGGGCGGCGGCCCCGGGCCCGAGCCGGGCGCGGGGAGGTACGGCGTCAGCCCGTTGGACAACCCGGACGGTACGAAGCCGGGGCTCGCGTCCATCACCTCGGACGTGGATCAGGACGCGGCCCGGAAGCTCATCGAGGGTCTGGAGACGAAGGGACGCGGCCCCAAGACCGGCTACGAGCGGGACAAGTTCGGCTACGCGTGGCTGGACACGGCCGACGGGGTCCCGCTGGCCCGGAACGGTTGCGACACTCGAAACGATCTGATGAATCGCGATGGCCAAGAGGTGCGGTTCCGCTCCGGCTCGGACTGTGTCGTCATGGCGATGACCTTGCACGACCCCTACACCGGCAAGAGCATTGCCTGGAAGAAGCAGGAGGCGATGGCTGTCCAGATCGACCACGTCGTGCCGCTGTCGTACAGCTGGCAGATGGGTTCCTCCCGCTGGCCGGAGAGCAAGCGCAGGCAGTTCGCGAACGACGTGCTCAATCTGCTCCCGGTCGACGGGCCCACCAACTCGGCCAAGCAGGACTCCGGACCTGCCTCCTGGCTCCCCCCGAACAAGCAGATCCGCTGCTCGTACGCGGTCCGCTTCGCGCAGGCCGCCCTCAAGTACGAGATGCCGGTGACGGCGGCCGACAAGCGGATGATGCTGACGCAGTGCGGGGGCTGACCTGACCTCGGGTTGAAGCTCGGGCGAGGTCCTGTGGGCCGTAGCGGGCGGTCTCGGCCCCTGTGGCCAGGGCCCAGTAGCGGTCGCCGAAGGACCAGTGCCACCACTCCGTGGGGTAGTTGACCAGCCCCGCGGCGGTCAGGGCGGTGCCCAGGATGTGCCGGTTGGTGCGGGCGGCGGCGCTGATGGTGTCCGCGTGGGTATAACAGGCGCCCGCGCTCTCCTCCGGGGAGGCGTTCATCCGGGTGCCCAGATCCAGTTCGCGGCCGTGGGCATCGGCGAGCGTCAGGTCGACAGCGGCGCCGGCACTGTGAGGTGCGATGTGGGGCGGAGAGAGGTACCGGCTCGCCGCCGCGGTGATCTGCTCGTCCGGCCAGTCGGGATGCTCGGCGCTCAACCGGCCCGCGTACTCCTCGAAGTAGTGGCGCTGCAGTGAGAGGGGGCGGTAGCCCTCTACGACTCACCCGCCCGCTGCGCGCGGCGGCCGCCGAACGCGGGCTGACCGACTACGTCAACCTCTGGTCCGGCCAGGCGGCGCCGCTCACCCGCCGCCGTCCGGCGGGGGAGTACGTAGCGGCGCTGGTCGCCGAGACCGCGGCCGCGCTCGGGGGTGCCCCTGGATAGCGGCACTCGCTCTGGGCGGCCCTGGCTCCCCGTACGTCAATCGCGGGATGTACCGTACGGCGACCCGAACTCCGTACGTATGACCGAGGAGCCGATCGTGAAGCCCGCCGAGGACGCCGCTGTTGCCGCAGCGCCGCCGATCAGCCGTGTGCTGACCAGCCATGTGCTGCCCAGGGTGCTCCTGGCGGCGCTTCCCGTCGCCAGCCTCGGGCTGTTGAGCCCGGTGCCGTCGCTGGTGATCGCGGTACGGCGCGGGGCGCGCGCCGACTGGTTGGCGTTCGCCGCCTTCACCGCTGTAACGATGGCCTGGATCCTGCAGATCGCGTTCACCCCGGAGGAGACGCACGGCTTCCAGTTCGCGGCCGACCTGCTGCTCCTGCTGCTCGCCACGGCGGGGGCCGCGGTGCACTGCCTGCTCGCGTGGCCGTCGGCCGAAACCGCCAGGAGCGCCGAGTGAAGATCAGGCGTACGTGGAGAAATGCCCTGAAGTCCCCTGACAAGCCGCGCCGGTTGGCTGTCGTACGGGAGACGCTCGCTCGCCGGGTGGCCGGCCTCCTGCGGGGGCGGCGCAAGCCCTGGGTGCTCGGCGGGGCGGGTGTCGCGCTGGCCGCGCTCGGCGCCGTATGGCTGTTCGCCGGGGATGGTGAGTCCGGCCCGCCGGACCCGCGGGCGCGCCAGTATGCGGACTTCGACGCGTGTCTGCTGACCGGCCGGGCCGGGGTCGGCGGCCCGGACGCCGTTCCGGTCTGGGCGGGGATGCAGGACGCCTCCGCCGAGACCCGTGCGCGCGTCAACTATGTCCCGGTGATGGGCGAGCAGTCGGTGAAGAACGCCGGGCCGTATCTGAACAGTCTTCTGCAGCGCCAGTGTGACGTTGTCCTGGCCGTCGGAAAGGCCCAGGTGGGGGTCGTCGAGGCCGAGGCGGGACGGCACCCGAAGGTGCGCTTCGTGGTGGTCGACGGCGACGCGACCGCCGCCAATGTGACGGCGGCCGCGTCGGGCGACCGGCTGCCCGAGCGGGTTGCGGATGCGGTGCGAGAGGCGTTCAAGGAGGCTGGTTCGCCCAGGATTTGACGGTATGTCAATGATCATGAAAGTAAAGATCGACTAAAATGATCAACCGGGTGTGGTGATTCGGTAGGCAATGAGGCAGGCTCGCGAGGCTTTTGTAAGCAACGCGTTAGTAAAGGCTGCCTTCATGCGTCCTCGATGGGTCCGCTCCTGCCGCCTCTTCCCACCGGGTCGCACCGGCAGACGAAGAGCGCGCATCACTGCTCTGATCACCATTTTCTCGTTCACTCTGATGCTCTCGACCGAGACGGCCGCAGCGACCGGAGCGACGCTCCCGCGGCTTTCCATGCCCCGGGTTTCGCTCTCCGGGATGTGGGAGTGGATGAACACGTCTCCCCTCGGCACCCCGGAGCAGCGCACCGGCACCGCCCGTGGCAAGAGCCACACCGCCTCGGCTGATGCGACCAGCGCGGACGGCGGCGCAGGCCGCAAGCCCGGTAAGGGCAAGGGTGAACTCGACGCCCACCGCAGGCACGTCGAGACGCCCGAGACGGACACCACGGGCCGCGCGGCGGGCAACGCCAAGAGCTTCAACGCGAAGACCAGTCAGCGGGACGCCAAGAAGTCCGGCGCTACGTCGGACTTCTTCGTCAACGCCGACGGTTCGACGACGGTGCGGCACTATGCGGGCCGGACCAACTTCAAGGCCACCGACGGCACCTGGAAGCCGATCGACACCGATCTGACCCAGGGTTCCGACGGCCGGCTGCACCAGAGCGCCAACTCGCTCGGCGTCGACTTCGCGCCCGCCTCGACCGACGAGGCCCTCGCCACGATCGACTTCGGCGATGGCCGCGAGATCTCGTACGCGCTTCAGGGCGCCGAGAAGGTCGCTCCCACGCTGGACGGTGAGTCCACCGTGACGTACGCGGGCGTGCTGCCGGCCACGGATGTGCGGCTGGTCGCGCTGGCCGAGGGCTTCAAGGAGCACATCGTCCTGCACTCGCGGGACGCGGCGAACTCCTGGACCTTCCCGCTCGACCTCAAGGGCCTGACCCCGCGCATCAGCGCGGACGGCGACGTGGAGTTCACCGACGCGAGCGACAAGGTGGCGGCCACCATCCCGCACGGCTTCATGGAGGACTCCAAGGTCGACCCGCGCTCGGGCGACCGCACCCTCTCGCGCGCCGTGACGTACGAGCTGACCACCGTCGACGGCAAGCCCGCGCTACGGATGACCGCCGACCGGGCCTGGCTCGACGACCCCGCCCGAGTCTACCCGGTCACCGTCGACCCGACGTTCACGGCGAGCAACTCGACGTACACGCAGAACACCATCAGCGGTGACCACTCGACCGAGAACACCCTCAAAGTCGGCTCGTACGACTCAGGCACGAACAAGACCAACTCGTTCCTTCAGTTCTCCTCCCTGGGCACCACCCTCAAGGGCCAGAAGGTCAGCGCCGCCACCCTGAACGTGTATGCCTACTGGTCGGCGACTTGTACGGCGCAGTCGTTCTCGGTGCACCCCATCACCCAGTCCTGGACCCCGTCCGGGGTCACGAGCTACCCCGGGCCGTCCTTCAACGCGACTGCTCTCGGGTCCGCCACCCCGGCGCCCGGGGCCTCCTGCTCCAACACCTCGGCCGACATGGGCGTCGGTGTGAAGATGCCGGTCGCCCTGGGCACCTCCTGGTTCGACCAGGTCGCCACCGGCGGTGCCAACTACGGCCTGGCGATCACCGCTCCCACCACCGACGGCCTGCACTGGAAGAAGTTCCACTCCGACAACTCCACCACCGCAGGCTTCCGCCCGGCGCTGGACCTGACGTACACGGCGAACACCAAGCCGCAGGTCAACGCCCAGTACCCGCCGCAGAACCACCAGGTCAACACGCTCCGCCCGGAGCTGCTGGTCTACGCCAGCGACGCCGACAAGTGGCCGCAGGCGCTGTCGTACTCCTTCGAGGTGTACGACGCCGACTCCGACAGTGAGACCCCGGTGGCCACCTCCGGTGTCATCACCAAGGGCAGCTGGGTGGTGCCTACGGGCAAGCTCCAGTGGAGCAAGAACTATGTCTGGTACGTGAGCGTCACCGACGGCTACGACTCCGTGCTGTACTCGGCGAGCCGATTCTCCACGACGGTGCCGCAGCCGCCCGTCACCTCGGGCCTCGCCCAGAACACCGACGGCCACGACTTCGACGCCAGCGACGGCAACTTCACCACCGACGACACCGACGCGGATGTCCAGGTCACCGGCCCCTCGCTGTCCATCGAGCGCGCGTACAACAGCCTCGACCCGCGCATCGACAGCGCCTTCGGCGCCGGCTGGTCGACCGTCGTCGACATGAAGGCCGCCGAGACCAAGGACGCGGCGGGCGCGGTCACCAGCGTGGTGATCACCTACCCGGGCGGTGAGCAGGTCGCCTTCGGCCGCAACAACGACGGCACCTTCGTGCCCCCGATGGGCCGATACGCGCGCCTGGCGACGGTGACCGGTGGATACACGCTCACCGACAAGGACTTCACCACCTACACCTTCACGCAGGCCACGGCGAAGGCCGGCACGTACGCGATATCCGACATCAAGGACTTCGCGAACCGCACCGAGACCTTCACGTACAACACGTCCAAGCAGCTGACGAAGATCACGAACACCACGTCCAACCGGTCGCTGACCCTGGCTTGGCAGACCCCGGCCGGTGCCACCGTGCCGCACGTCGCCACGGTCGCCACCGATCCGTCGACGGCCGGTGACGCGAACACCGCGCAGACCTGGCAGTACACCTACACCGGCGACCAGCTGACCAAGGTCTGTCCGCCGGCCGACTCGACCAAGTGCGCGGTCTACGGCTACGCGACCGGCAACCACTACCGCACCACCGTCCTGGACGCGGACCCGTTCGCGTACTGGCGGCTGGGCGAGGCGGCCGGTGCGACCGTCGCCAAGGACGCGATCGACCTCAACCAGGGCAAGTTCAACGGCCTGTTCCGCAATGTGACCCTGGGCGGCACCGGCCCGCTGGCCGGCTCCACGCAGAAGGCCGCGAGCTTCAACGGCACCACGTCGTACGTCGAGATGCCGAGCTCCCCGGGCGCCACCCCGTCGTACATGTCCGTGTCGCTGTGGTTCAAGACCACGCAGGCCGGCGGTGTCCTCTTCTACTACGGAGACAAGCCGCTCAGCGCCCCCGACCCGGTCGGCACGACGAAGTACAACACCCCGGCGGTGTACGTCGGCACGGACGGCAAGCTGCACGGCTGCCTGGCCAAGTCGAGCCCCGACTGCAGCATGCTGATCCGCTCGACCGCCACCGTCAACGACGGTCAGTGGCACCAGGCGGTCCTCGCCGGCGCGGCCACCACCCAGACGCTGTACCTCGACGGCGTCGCCCAGGGCTCCGCCGGCGGCAAGATCAACGACTGGCCGCAGCCCTACATCTCCCTCGGTGCCGGTGTGAACACCCAGGGCTGGCCCGACATGAACGCCGCTGACCCGCTCGGCCACTACAACGGCCAGATGGCCGAGGTGGCGATCTACAACGAGCAGCTCACCGCGGACGTGGTCAGCGCGCAGTACCAGGCCGCCAAGCGCGCGGCCGGACTGCTCAACAAGGTCACCACGCCGAACGGCAAGGTCCAGGCGGCGGTCACCTACGGCACCACCGACGACCTGGTCACCCAGGCCACGGACGGCGACGGCGGCACCTGGAAGCTCAACCCCGCCACCATCACCGGCTCTTCGCAGGTCTACCGCTCGGGAGTGATGGGCTCGGCGCCGTCCGGCTACTGGCGTCTGGACGACATAGCCGGCGCGCCGCAGGCGGCCAACGAACTGCACACCGGCTTCGGTACGTACAACAACGTCACCCAGGGGGTGGCGGGACCGTTCGGCACCGGTGATGTGACGGCGGCGTCCTTCAACGGCACCTCGTCGTACGCGGAGATCCCGTACGCGACGCTGCACGCCAAGCCGAACCGGTCGGTCGAACTCTGGTTCAAGACCACCAAGGCCGGCGTGCTCATGAGCGATCAGGCCCGCACTCCCAATGACCCGCTGGGCGCCGGTGGCGCCTATTCGCCGCTGCTGTACGTGGCCGCGGACGGGAAGCTGCGCGGTCACTGGTGGAGCGCGACGGGCAGTGGCACGACCAACTTCGGATCGACGACCACCGTCACCGACAACGTCTGGCACCACGCCGTGCTCTCGGCATCCGGTAGCACGCAGACGATGTACCTGGACGGCGTGAAGCAGGCCGACTACACGGGCGCCGCCAACGACCAGTCGACCACGCGCACCTTCGTCGGAGCGGGCTTCACCAAGGGCTGGTTCAGCTCGCCCTCCGACGTCAGCTACTTCACCGGCTCCATCGCCGAGGTCGCGGTCTACCAGGCCGGCCTCACCGAGGACCAGGTCGAGCAGCACTGGGACGCGTACAAAGCGTCCTCCGGTGTCGCCCCGGTGCGGACGGTGAAGCTGACCGACCCGACCGACAAGACGCTGACCTATGTGTACGACGCGGAGATGGGCAACCGCCTGCTCGCCACGATCGACACCAACGGCAAGCGCAGCACGTACGGCTACGACACGGCGGGCTTCCTGCACACCGTGACCGACGCCAACGGCAACCGCGCGATCACCGGCCACGACATTCGCGGCAACACGGTCTCCCAGACGACCTGCCAGGACACGGCCGCGAACAAGTGCGCCACCGAGTACTCCACCTACTACCCGGACGCGACCACGGCCTTCCCGCCGATGGACCCGCGCAACGACCTGCTGCTGACGGAGCGGGACGGCCGGTCCTCGGGGCCGACCGACAACACGTATCTGACCAGCTACGCGTACGACACGGCCGGCAATGTCACGTCCGTGACCACGCCGCCGGTGCCGGGCGCGCCGAACGGGCGGACGGCTTCGACGACGTACACGACGGCGACGACTCCGGCGATCGGCGGCGGGTACGTCCCGGCGGGTCTCACCGCCGAAGTGAGCACGCCGGGCGGTAAGAAGACGACGTACTCGTACTTCGCCAACGGTGACCTCGCCGAGGCCACCGACGCCAACGGTGCCAAGGTGAAGTTCGGCTACGACAACCTCGGCCGCCAGCTCACCAAGACCGAGATATCCGACGGCAGTCCGGGCGGGCTGGCCACCACGTACGCGTACGACAAGAACGACCAGGTCGTCACCGAGACCAGTCCGCCCGCCACCAACCGGGTCACCGGCGCGGTGCACCAGGCCAGGTCGAGCACGGTCTACGACGCCGACGGAAACGTTCTTTCCCAGACGGTCTCGGACCTCACCGGCGGTGACGCGTCGCGCATCACGTCGATGACGTACAACGCCCGCAGCCAGGTCGCGACCCGGATGGACCCGGGCGGTGAGGTGACCGCCTTCGAGTACGACGTCTACGGCAACAAGGTCAAGGAGACCGACCCAGTCGGAAACGTCAACCAGTACACGTTCGACGCCGAGGGCAAACCGCTCACCACGAGCCTGCTGAACTTCACCGGCGACCCGAACAACCCCTCGTCTCCCACCACCCTGGTGCAGGAGTCGCGGGCGTACGACCCGGCGGGCCGGCTGGCGTCGATCACCGACTCCATGGGCTATGTGACGTCGTACAGCTACACCGATGACGGCCTGTCGGCGACGGTGGTCCGCAGCGACCCCGCCACCGGCAAGTCCTTCACCGAGCAGGCCAACACCTATGACGCCGTCGGGAACCTGATCAAGCAGGTCACCAACGACGGCCGGACGACGAGCACGTTCGCTGTGGACGCCTCCGACCGGACCACGTCCACGACGCTGGACCCGGGGGGCCTGGCCCGTACCACCAAGGTCAGCTACGACCCGGACGACAATGTCGTCTCCGAGACCGACACCGAGCCGTCGGGCGAAGTCAGCACGATGGACACGCTCTACGACAACCTCGGCAACGTCACCGCCAACACCATCCACGACGGTACGACCGCACCGGTCGCCCGCTGGAAGCTCAACGAGACCAGCGGCACCAACGCGGCGGATTCCTCAGGTGGCAACCGCACCGCCAAGGCCACCGGCACTCTGGCGTGGTCGAGCGAGCAGAGTGGCAGTGCCGTGTTCAACGGCAGCAACACCGCGCTCAGCACCACAGGCTCGACCGTGGACACCAGCAGCAGTTTCACTGTCTCGGCGTGGGTCAAGCTCAACTCGACCGCTGCCAGCTACACCGCGGTCAGCCAGGACGGCAACCACCACTCGGCCTTCTACCTGGGCTATGTCCAGTCGCAGAACAAGTGGACCGTTGGATTCCCGACCACAGACGACCCGGCTTCGGCCGGGACCCAGGTGGTCTACTCCAACGCTGCCCCGGTGACAGGGCAGTGGACGCAGCTGACGTCCGTCTACGACGCGCAGACCAACCAGATATCCCTCTACGTCAACGGAGCGCTGCAAGGTACGGACGATCGGTCCTCCAACTGGTCCGCCAACGGGAACCTGCAGATCGGCAGGGGCAAGTACGCGGGCGGGTACGCCGGCTACTGGCCCGGCGGGATCGACGACGTCCAGGTGTACGGAGAGGCGCTGAGCGCCGGCCAGGTCGCCGCCGTTCATGGCGGCACGCTTCCGGCGGCCGGCAGCTCGGTCCGCACGACCACGTGGAAGCTGGACCAGCGCGGCCTGCCGGTCGCGATGACCGACGCGAACGGCAACACGACCGACTACGGCTACGACGACGCCGGTCAGCAGACCACGGTCACCGAGCCGACGGTCAACGCGGAGTCGAACGGCGGCACGGCTGTCGCCATCCGTCCGGTCTCGATGACGGGCTACAACACCTTCGGCGAAGTCACCGAGACCTCCGACCCGCTGGGCAATGTCGTCGTCACGGCGTACGACGCCGAGGGCCAGGAGTCCTCGACGACGATGCCGAACTACACGCCGCCCGGGTCGGGCACCCCGATCACGGCCACGGCCTGGAACGAGTACAACAAGCTCGGACAGGTCACCGCCGAGGTCGACCCGCTCGGCGCCCGCACCGAGTACACGTACTCGCAGCTCGGCAACATCGCCTCGGTCACCGAACCCGGCGGTGCGGTCACCCGGTACACGTTCTCCAACAACGGCGACCAGCTGTCGGCGACGGAGCCGGACGGAGCGCGCCAGGAGTCGACCTACGACTTCCTGGGCCGTCCGGTCACCAGCACGGACATCGTGCGCCAGCCCACCCAGCGCGCGTACACCGAGATCAACCACTACGACGCGCCCGGTGGCGAGCTCTCCCGGACGGTGAGCCCGACCGGGGTCACCAACTCCTACGAGTACAACCCGCTCGGCGAGGTCACCTCGGTCACGGACGGCGCGAACCAGACCACGCGGTTCACCTACGACATGGACGGGGAGCTGGTGACGTCGCTGGACCCGGACGGGACCAGCACCAAGAACACGTACAACGGCTTCGGCGAGCTGGTCAGCACCAGCGACCTGGGGGTGGGCGGCAATGTGCTGCGCACCAGCAGCTCGGCGTACGACCGCATGGGCAGCCCGGTGTCGGTGACCGACTACCGCGGTCACACCACCACGGTGACGATGGACGCCACCGGTGTGGTCACCAGGGCGGTGCAGCCGGTCTCCGAGACCGAGTCGATCACCACGACCTTCGGCTATGACGCGGCCGGCAACCGGACCCGCTTCACCGACGGGCGCGGCAACCCGTTCGTCACGACGTACAACTCGTGGGGCCTGCCCGAGTCGGTCATCGAGCCGTCCACTCCGGAGCACCCGAACGCCGTGGACCGCACGTTCACCACGGTTTACGACGGGATCGGGCGCCCGAAGGAGCAGCGCTCGCCGGGCGGCGTGGTCATCACCAACACGTACGACACCAAGGGACGGCTGAGCAAGCAGGCCGGCACGGGTGCCGAGGCCGAGACGGTGGACCACACCTACGGCTACGACGCCAATGACCGCGTCACCTCGGTCGCGGGCAGGGGAGAGGACAAGAACACCTTCAGCTACGACGACCGCGGTCAGCTGCTGTCGGCCGCCGGTCCCTCCGGATCCTCCTCGTTCGCCTACAACGGCGACGGCGCGATGACCTCGCGTACGGACGCGTCGGGCACGTCCTCGTACGGCTACGACACGGCCGGACGACTGGCGGCGGTCAACGACGGTGTCACCGGCACCGCGATGACGCTCGGCTACGACACCAACTCCAACGTCACCTCGGTCGACTACGGGGCCGGCAAGTCCAAGCGGACCTTCGGGTACAACGCGCTGGAGGAGCTGACCTCGGACCGGCTCACCTCGCCGACCGGCAAGGAGCTGTCCTCGGTCACGTACACGTACGACCTCAACGGCAACGAGACGTCGAAGACGACGACCGGGGTCGCCGGGGCAGGCACGAACACGTACACGTACGACTGGGCGAACCGTTTGACGTCCTGGAACAACGGGACCGCGACGGAGCAGTACGGCTATGACGCGTCGGGCAACCGGACGCGGGTGGGCGGCGACACGTACACGTACGACGCGCGGAACCGGCTCACGTCGGACGGCAAGAACACGTACAGGTACACGGCTCGCGGCACGATGAGCCAGATCACCGATGACGGCGGTGTCTCCACGGGCATCAAGGCGGACGCGTTCAACCGCGTGATCAACGAGGGCGAGCGGACCTACGTCTACGACGGTCTGGACCGTGTGCTCACCGCGACGGAGACCGACGGCAGCCAGCCGTTCGACTTCTCCTACAGCGGGGCCGGTAACGATGTGGCCTCGGACGGCTACAACATGTACAGCCGCAACGCGGACGGCACGGTGCTCGGCATCAAGTCGGGTACGACGGCGGTGCTGGCACTGACCGATGTGCATGACGACCTGGTGGCGCAGTTCACCGCGTCCGGTGAGGCACTGTCGGGTTCGACGACGTACTCGCCGTTCGGCATGGTCCTCGCGTCGAGCGGGATGGTCGGGCAGCTCGGCTACCAGTCGGGCTGGACGGACCCGCAGACGGACAAGGTCAACATGGCCGCGCGCTGGTACAGCCCGCAGACCGGCCAGTTCAACAGCCGGGACACGGCGGACGTTGATTCGCCGACGTCGTCGATCAAGGCGAACAAGTACGCGTACGCGGACGCCAACCCGATGACGGTCACCGACCCGACCGGTCACTGGGGCTTCCTGAAGAAGGCCTGGAACAAGGCGAAGAAGAAGGTCAAGAAGACCGTCAAGTCGGCTTGGCACAAGACCAAGAAGGCCGTCAAGAAGGTCGCCAGGGTCGTCAAGAAGGCCGCGAAGAAGGTCAAGAAGGCGGTCAAGCGAGTCAAGCGGGCGGTGCGGAAGGCAGTGCACCGGGTCCATGACTCGTACAAGAAGGCCAAGAGATACGTCAAACGGACCTATAAGCGTGTCAAGCACTACGCCCACAAGGTCACCAAGACGGTCAAGAGGGCAGTCAAGAAGGCTGCCAAGACCGTGAAGAGCGTGGCCAAGAAGGTGGTCAAGGCCGCCAAGAAGGTAGGAAGAGCAGTCAAGAAGGCCGCCAAGGCCTCGGCGAACTGGGTCAAGCAGAACGCGGCCACCATCGTGCCGATCGTGGCGGGAATCGCGGCTGCGGCCGCGTGCACGGTCCTGACGGTCGGCGTGGGCGCGGTGGCGTGTGCGATCGGCGCCGGAGCGCTGATCAACGGTCTGAGCTATGCGATGAGCGACGGCCCCAAGACGCTGGGCGGGTTCGTCGGCGCGGTGGCGGTAGGCGCGGCCACGGGCCTCATCGGCGGCGCCGCGGGCGGCGCGGCGGTCCGCGCCCTGTCGGGCAGCGCGGTCGGCGCGATCACGCGCGGGGCGGTAACGGGCGCGGCAGCCGGGGCGGGAGAGAACGCGGCAAGCTACGGCTTCTCCTGCGCCAACAGCGAAGAAGGCTGCAGCGTCAGCGGCGCAGCCAAGGCCACGGCGACAGGCGCGGCGCTGGGCGGCGTCTTCGGCGCGGCGGCAGGCAAGTTCGGGCCGAAGGCGCAACGGGAGGATGGCCCGCAGACGTGCAAAGTGCCAGGCGCCAAGCACAGCTTCACCGGGGTGACCCCGGTCCTGCTGGCCAACGCCACGGCGAAGCCCATTTCCGAGGTGAAGGTCGGGGACTACGTCCTCACCGCAGAGCCCGGCAAGAAGAAGCAGGAGAAGCACCGCGTCAAGGCGGTGATCGTCACCAAGACCGACCGTGAGTACGTCGATGTCGTCGTAGCCACGAAGGCGGGCCCGAAGACGATCCAGACCACCAAGCACCACCAGTTCTACGAGGCGTCCGGTAACTCATGGACCAAGGCCGGTGACCTCAAGCGCGGTCAGCAGCTCCAGAACGGCTCGGGTTCCCAGACGGCGATCGTCGAGGTCAAGTCGTATGAGGCGCAGCGCGTCACCTACGACCTGAGCATCGAGGGCCTGCACACGTACTATGTGCTGGCGGGGCCCACGCCGGTCCTGGTTCACAATTCCAACTGCTCCAGTAACGCCAAGATACTTGGCGAAAATCTCGAAGCTTCTGGAGTGACCCGTCCTGCGGAGACTGCCGCACATCATATTGTGGCCAGCACCTCTCCGAAGGCGGCAGCGGCGCGACAACAACTGGCGAAGTTCGGAATCGATATCAATGACGCGGGTAACGGTGTGTTCTTGCCGCGCGGGTCGGCGTCGGTTAACCCATCAGGCGCTTCGGTGCATTCGCGAATCCATACGAATGACTACTACGCCAATGTCAACAACCTGATTGGCGGCGCGAGAAATGCCAGTGAAGCCCGAGATGTTCTAGGTCACCTGCGAAGGCAATTGCAAGGTGGGTACTGGCCGTAGGTGAGCGTGTAACCTTGCAGCGGGGCGGCCACGCCTTCGTGGCCGCCCCGCTGCAAGGCGGTAGCGGACTTGAAGTGGGCAAGGGAGGCTGGCTATGCGGCGACCGATTGACTCTGCGCTTGACGTGGTGCAGGGCATCATTGACCAGGTGGGATCGGGTCGAGAGGTTCCGGCTGCCGAGGAAGTGATGGCGGCTGTCCGTAGTTTCGAGCAGATTGAATTCGACGTCCCGGGCAGTGAAGATTCCGACGGATTTCTCTTTCAGTATGGCAAGGTGAACTGGTTTTCCGAGCCGACATTCACGTTGGGCTTCGTGCGTCAGCTAGAAATCGTTGACGCCGATGGAGAACATGAAGGGTACTCGCAGGTGCAGCTTGAGTATCGATACCGAGTCGACGCCGACCTAGATTCGCTTGAGGGTCATACCTCCTGGTGGTTTACCGAAAGTCAGACTCCGTTTAGTGAATGGCTTGAATCAGTGAAGCGGGATCCTGTTTGGGGGATTATTCGGGGGAAAATTCCTACAGGCTTTGACGTATCGCAGGAACTGGCCTGACCTCAGACTGGGGGAGTGAGCCCGGAAGTTGGTTTCGCGTCTCTCGTGCGGTGAATTTAAGACTGCCTGCCATGAAAAAGCGATGGGCTCCTTCCGGGGATCAGGAAGGAGCCCATCGCCGTTTGACGGCAACGGTGCGCTGAGGATGAAAGGCTGGGGTGACAGATCACGGGGGCTCCAGCGCGAGGCCGGTCTCGGTGACGAAGCCGTTGAGGACGTCGGGGTGGTTCTGGAGGTGCCGAAGCCGGTTCTTCACCAGGGGTATGAGGTCTTCGATCGAGCTGGGCGCGAGGCTGGCCAGTGACTTCTTCAGGTGGGCCCAGACGCCTTCGACAGGGTTGAGGTCGGGCGCGTATGGGGGCAGACGAACGATTGTGAGCCAGTCGCTGTTGGGGTCGCAGAACTTCCGCAGCGCCTTGGCATGGTGGGTGGTGGCGTAATCCCACACCACGATCAACGGGGCACCGCCGAGCTGCTGGTGGGCCGCGGTGAGCAAGGCGGCGAACTCGCGGGCGCGGAAGCCCTTCTTCTCGCCCGTCCGGCCGCGGTAGAGCTGTGTCCGGTAGATCAGCCGGGTTTCACGTCCGGGCTTGACGCAGACCATGCCCGCCATCAGGACCCGACCCGAGCCCTTCCCCGTCACGATCACCGGGGTTCGCCCGCGTCGGGACCATGTCCGGCCCTTCGCTGGGCGCAGGTGCTGCCCGGCCTCGTCCTCGAAGACTACCCACGCGCCCAAGAACTGGGCCGTCCTCATACCCGTGACCACTGCTCCAGGCGCCACCGCGCAACGGCCTGTTCATCCCGCTCGACCGCCCGGTGCGCTGGCAAATGCTGCAGCGCCGCTCCGTGTTCGGGGACGGCAGGCGTCCCGTCGACGTCGCCGTACTGAGGAAGGCAAGTATCTTGGCCGGCCAGGAGCGCTTCGCTGCAGTGCAGCGTCGAATCACCAAGTGAACCTGTGCGCGCTGTATCTCGGCGGCACGGGCGTGCGTGTCGGCGCGGGCGTGGGTGATGGTGCGCCCGGTCGCTTCCAGGACCCTCCCTGAGAGTCCGTGATTCCGCCCCGGAACGTGCCGCGAACACGGTCCTTGTCTTGCCTCGGCTGCCCGACCAGCCATTCGCGCCGGACAATCTGCTCTCTGGTCTCCGGTCTCCAGGTCGAAGATGTCGGCCGCGTGCAGCGGTGGGATGATCAGCTCGGCAGCCATCACACGGCTTGTCTCCCCCTCCGCCAAGAACGACTTCACCCGCTGGACCCTGGCCAGCCGGTCCCTGGCTGACAGGTCCACCCCGGGTCATCGGCGATGAAGGTGCCCCTCGGCGTGGCGCGGATGTAGTTCTCGACCTGCAGAGCTTGCAGAGCCTTCGACACGGTGGCCGCTGCTGCCTGCCACGATTACAAGACCGTTGGCGGCGACTTAATCGCCAGGGTCTTCAAGAAATAGTGATTGGCGCGAGAAGTGAGATTCGAGAAGCAAAAGTTTCAGAACATCAAGTCCATCGGCAGCGGTCGCGAGCTCGCGGGGTACGAGTTGGTCCGGTGCGAGTTCAACGGATGTGACCTGGCGCAGTTCGACGACCCCGGCCTCGGCCTGGTGGTACGGGACCTGACGGCCGAGCGCATCACTGTAAAGCGTTCCTTCGTGGACGGTGTCCGCTTCGAAGACGTGGAGGTCAACGGGCTCGCGGTGTCGTCCCTCATGCACCTCAACGGGTGCGTGTTCCGGCGCGTCACACTGCGAGGGCGTATCGGGGCCATCATGACGACGCCGCCCAGTTTCTCGCTGCCGGAAGAGACACAAGCCGCCTTCGCCGCGCGCGTCAAGGCGTTCTACGCGGGGGCGGACGTTGACGTGGACTGGGCACTCGACATTTCGGAGGCGGAATTCGAGGAAGTGGATCTCTACTATGTTCCAGGCCATCTCGTGCGGCGCGATCCGGAAACTCAGTTCCTGCTGCACCGTGACCGGCTCGCGGGAGTCGGCCTTGGCTCGCTCTCCACGTTCGCGCAGATTGCTGTTGATCGCTTCGAGGCGACTCCGTTCGATTCGATCGTCGCTGTCGCTCCGCGCCGTTCCCCTTACTTCGCCGAGGCGCTGGCCGGGTACGAGGAATTGAGGGCTCTGGGGGTAGCCGACTAGCCGCTGAACGAGATGTGCTGAAGGCGCCCCATCGAATGAATTCTTCGATGGGGCGCCTTCCAGCTTTGGCGTTGGTGTCAGCGGTTCCTGCCCCCAGCTCTTGTGTCGTATTGAAGTGCGCGTTGCCCGCCACCGAACCAGATCGGCACCCAGGTGACCGCGATGCTGCTGAGCCGATCAGGTTGTCACCCGTGAATGGGATATCCAATCTGGGCTCGGTCCTCTTCGAGGTCGGCAAGAGCTACATCCGAGTTCAGCGATGACATGATGCTCTGCGTGAGGGGCTGCAAGGCATATTTGATCCGAAACGCTTTGGGTTCAGGCTCGTTGTTGGTGTGTGAGTGATCTGGTGGGGGACGCGCGGACCTGGTCGCCGGACGCGCAGGAGGCCGTGCGGTTGCTGGCGGTGTCAGCGCTGACGGAGGGCCGGGACCGGGTGGACGTTGCCGCCCTGTTCAGGGTGTCGGTCAAGGCCGTGGACAACTGGTGGGCGAGGCGGCAGGCCGGCGGCCGGGACTCGCTGCTGTCCCGCCAGCGCGGCCGTCGCGTGGGCGAGCATCAGGTCCTGTCCGAGGCCGAGCAGGCCGCCGTCCGGCAGGCTGTCCTCGACCACACTCCCTCCGACCTGGGGCTTTCCGGTCAGCTGTGGACGCGGGGACAGATAGGCCAGCTGATCTTCAAGCTGTACGGGGTCCGGTTCACCGAGCCCGGTGTGGGCAAGTACCTCAAGCGCTGGGGGCTGACCTTCCAGCGTCCGGACAAGCGGGCGGTCGAGCAGGACCCGGAAGCGGTCCGTGTGTGGCATGAGGAGACCTGGCCGGCGATCCGCGCCAAGGCGAAGGCCGAGGGCGGCGAGGTCCTCTTCGCCGACCAGGTCGGCATCCGATCCGACCAGGTCACCGGCCGCACGTGGGGTGCCAGGGGACAGACTCCGATCGTCCGCCGTACCGGAAACCGGTTCTCCGTGAACGCGATGTCCGCGATCAGCACCCGCGGCCGGATGCACTTCATGGTCTTCACCGAGTCGTTCGACGCGAAGGTCATGTGCCGTTTCCTCGCTCGGATCGTCGGGCACTTCGACCGGAAGGTCCACCTGGTCGTCGACCGGCACTCGGCCCACCGCTCGAAGGCCGTCCGGGCGTGGCTCGCCGACCACGACGACGAGATCGAGCTGCACTTCCTGCCCTCGTACTCACCCGAGCTGAACCCGGACGAGCTGGTCAACGCCGACCTCAAACGCAGCCTGCCCCACACTCACCGGGCCAGGAATCAGGCCGAACTCGCCGCCGAAACACGCAGGTTCTTCCGCCGCTGACAACACCAGCCCCACATTGTCCGCGGCTACTTCGGCGGCACCCACGTCCGCTACACCCTCAACGAGTGAACTCAATGAGTTTCTGATCAAATATGTGCTGGCGGGGGCGACTCCGGTACTCGTCCATAACTGCGGCAGTGGCGCGAACGGTGGAAAATATGGTGATTTGCAGCCCGCCGGGGCGGGGAACGAGATCAACCATATTCCCGCCAATTCTAGTAGCCCTCTCAGCAAATGCAGTGGGCCTTCGATTCGGATGGAATATGACGATCGCCGTGCGGTTTATAGCACCGGGTCGTATATCGAGTCGCAGGCGTGGCGTATGAGGCAGAGGGAGTTGATAGATGCCGGTGATTTCCGTGGTCGCGCCCGCTTTGGTAGCAAGTATGACGGGTCTTCGAAGTTAAGCGGTGCGGAGGTGTCCGCGGGCTCGGCGGGTGGTGACGCAGCGTGTGCGGAGGCGTTGATTGTCTGCGTTGCGGAAGCCGAACGCGTTGCGGGCGACGAGCTTGATTACGCGGTTGATTCCTTCGCTCTTGGCGTTGCTGTGTCCGGTGTCGATGAACGCGGCGATCTCGGGCCACCAGCGGTCGACTGTGGCGGCGAGCGTGGTGACTTCGGGGACGTCGGCGTCAGCGCACCAGGTCAGGAACTTCCAGCGCAGGTGGTCGACTTGTTCACGGTCGCCGCGCCGGTGCGGGCCAGGGCGAGGAGGGTGGCGCAGGCTCTCCTTGGCGATCCACGCGGTCAGCAGTCTCTGCCCGATCGGCCCCTCGTCCAGCAGCGCGTTCCACATCGCCCGGAACTGCGTGTCGGTGAGGTCCTCACGGTTGCGGAGCAGCCGTCGGCGGGCCTTCCACTCGGGGTCGGTGGCGCGTCCGCGCCGGCCCCGGATCTCGGCGGTGGTGCGGCGCCGCACGGTGGAGAGCATCTTGTTCGCGAGCTGGACGACGTGGAAGTGATCGACGACCACGATGGCGCCAGGCAGGCCGGTGCGGATCGCGGCCCGGTAGGTGGCCGACATGTCGATGGCGACGTAGCGGATGTTCTTTCTCCAGGTCACGGGCGTGGTGGACAGCCAGGCCAGGACGTCGGCGGCGGTGCGGCCCTCGACCTGGCCGAGTAGCCCGCCGGTGCCGAGCGCGTCGACGAACCCGGTGTGCCAGCGGTCCCGTGTCAGCTTCCACTTCCCGGTGTCCGGGTCCTGTTCCCAGCGGGTGCGTCCGCGCCTGGTCTCGTCGATGCCCAGCACCTCGACCTGGGGCAGCGGCGCCTGGATCACCGTCGTGGCGGCGGTGCGGAAGGCGTTCATCACCACCGGCCAGGACAGGCCCAGGTCACGGCCGGCCTGCACGACGGTGGAGCCGGCATCCCGCACCCGATGCCCGGCCCAGGCCCGCAGCCGCGTCGTGATCCGGGCGCCGGCCGGTATCTCCTCGATCTGCTCGGTGAACGACTTGCGAGGACAGGCTGCCTCCCCGCACCACCAGCGGCGCTTGTGCCAGAAGAACTCCAGCCCGTGCTCGCCATACGGAAGGTCACGCGGCCCGGGTGATCGCCGGCCCCTTCACCCGGGAGGAGAAGACACCGCACTCCGGACACGCCCTGGCCGTCTCATCCGCCGTACTCAGATGCACCCGCCGGGTGCCGTCCTCCAGCCGCTCGACCCGGATGACGGACACCCCGTCCAGGTCCAGCAACAAGGTCGTATCGTTGACCACGCCCGTGGCTCCCAGATGATCGTTCTGCTCAAGAACAGAAATGATCACCCAGGACCACGGGCGCCCTGCATCCAGGGACCGACAACCCCATCTATCACGGACAGTGACGGGCAGTCAGTGCGCACGCCGACATGCACCGCTTAACTTCGAAGACCCAGTATGACGAGGCGATCGTGGAGATGTGGATGAGTCTCAGTTCGAATAAGGCCCTCCGGAAGTGGGCTGCGGAGCGGAACCCGTAGATGTCGCGGGGAAATAGAGTGAGGATCACATGCCGTCGGATTGGAAAGTTGAGATCGTCGAGTGCGGTGACCTCGTGCAAGACGATGACGAGGTCACGCCCCCGGAGGAAGCTGCGCGGCGCTGGAATCGATACGTGCAGTTGGCCGATTCTGTGACTGGAGAAGAAGGGCCGGACGGCGTCGCTGCAATCGTTTCCTCGCTGAAGGCGGAAGAGGATTACGGGGCACACCAGGCGGCACATGCAGCTTTGGCTCGCTTCCCTCGTTCGGACTTCGGTAAGGGGGTGGCGTTGGGGGCGAGAGGGCTTGTCTCCATCCCGAAGGATGGTAGCGGTAATGTTCTCCTGATTCTGGCGCGTGCGGGTTCCGTTGCCGTGAATAACTTCAACGAAGCCATCCGGGCATCTGAACCGAGCGTTCAAAGGGAAGTGCGCGCACTCGTGGAGTTCCATGAAGCGGAGGAGTGGCTTTCCGATGAAGGCGTTCGGAACGTTCTCCTGATGCCGCGGGGATAGTCGTAAAGTGGGATTTCGAAAGCCCCACCGGTTTCGGCGCCGGTGGGGCTTTCGAGCGTCCCGAAATGACGCTCTGACGTCGCCGGACTCCACGAAGTCGCCCCGGGATATTTCTCGGGGGGACTTCGGTCTTCTGTGCAGCATTCTTAGGGTGACGTGTGCGATCAGGGGCCTGAGCCCGCTTCCCGGGGCGCAATCCCGTAGGACAGCACCTGGCCGAAGGGGAAGTTCCAGCACCTCACCAGGGCCGAGCCCGAGGGCCTACCTACTGGGGGTGTCGGTGGCTGGGGCGAGGGCTGAGGGCCACCTCGAGCCACCCACCCGGTGCGGATCCCGCGTCGGCCGCACACCGGGGGCCGCGGGGTGGAAACACGGGTAGGGGGACAAGCCCCACCCCGTTTCGCAGGGCAGCGTATGGCTCCCGGAACACGACCGGCCCCACACCGGCGCACGATCCCGGCCCAAGGTCCCCCCAACCCCCGCGCGGGCGGGTTTCAGGCTCCGGAATGAGGGGTCAAAGACGCAGGACAGCCAGGCCGGGGCCGTGCCAGACTTGGGCCATGACGGCAGCACGCGACTTCGAAGATCTCCGATACGCGCTGGAGCACTTCAGCCCGCAGCAGGCCCGACGCCTGCGGCTGATCATCAGCCAGGACGAGGAACTCGCCGAGGCGCTTCCCGAGCGACATGAGACACCGGAGGACGAGGGGAGCGTTCCCGACGACATCCTGGCGCTGATCGGATCCGTGGACACCGGCCGCACCGATGCGGCAGAACGGCACGACGACTACATTCGCGAGCGGATGCAGCGACGCTATCCGCGATCCGTATGACGACCACGGTCTTCGATACCGGCCCCATCGTCGCGGCCCTCGACCGACGGGACAACCGCCATGTCGAGTGCGCCCAGTTCCTGTCCACTGCCACCGGCCGTCGCCTGCTGCCCAGCCCCGTAATGACCGAGGTCTGCTGGATCTTCGAGGACTGGCCGCACATCGAGGCATCGTTCCTCGACCTCGTCGCACGAGGCAGGTTCGAACTCGTCCACCCCACCACCGAGGACATCGAGCGAATGAGTGAACTGGTCCGCCAGTACGCCGACTTCCCCCTCGGCGCAGTCGACGCCTCCGTCATCTCAATTGCGGAGCGTTTCGGCGTGGACCGCATCGCCACCCTCGACCACCGTCATTTCCGAGCCATCAAGCCGAAACACGTCCCCGCACTCACGCTGTTGCCGTAAGCCTGGGCTGACGGCAATACCCGCGCATATGACTGGGCCATGTTCGACTTCCCGCCGACGAGAAGCCAGGGCATCGTCGGCTGCTGATCCGCCGACGGACTGACGGACGGCACAGTCCGCCCGGAGTGACCGGAGTGGCCGGAGTGGCCGAAGTGAGCTGAACAACAGTAGTTCCGTACAACCAAGGGCCGGTTGTCGGTGTCGGTGTATACGCTCGTCCTCGCCCCGTAGTCCGTCCCGTTCGTCCCGTAGGAGTCAGAGATGCATGGCCCCGCGCCCGCGCCGCCCGCGCGACCCGCCGCGAGCGTCGGGGTGATTGCCGTGCGCGTGATCATCTCGGTGCTGACCGTGCTCAGCCTGGGACTGCTCTCGTGGGTGGCCATGCTGCGCATCGCGATCATGAGGGGCAGGGGTAAGGACTGGGTGCTGTTCTGGGGCCAGTTGGTGCTCAACGTCAGCTGTCTGGGCATGCTGCACACCGCGTTCGCCGACAGCTGGATCTCGGACGCCGGCATGGCCGGACTGTTGATCACGGCCGTCGCCGTGGTCATCCACTACCTGATCGCCGACCTCCACCACCACCAGCGGCCGCATCAGGCCGGCGCACCGATACCGATGCCGGTCCCGCCCGTCCCGTACGGCCCGCCGCAGCCCGGGTACGGCTACCCGCCCCCGCAGACCGGAACCCCGGTGCCCGGTCACACGCCCACCCCCATAGCGCCCCAGCCCCAGCCTCAGCCCCAGCACCCGGCGCCGCCGCGTATCGACCAGGTCCGGGCCGAACTCGACGAGCTCAGCGACTACCTCCGCCGTAAGGAGGGCAGGTGAGCGGACGGATCGTGGCCGGCCGCTACCAGCTCGCCACGGTCATCGGCCAGGGCGGCATGGGCCAGGTCTGGACCGCGTACGACCAGCGCCTCGACCGCCGCGTCGCCGTCAAGCTGCTGCGCCCCGACCGGATGGCGGGCGCCGACGACGCCGAGGAGCTGCGCCGCCGGTTCGTACGCGAGTGCCGGGTCACCGCGCAGGTCGACCACCCGGGGCTGGTCACCGTGCACGACGCGGGCAGCGACGACGACGACCTCTACCTCGTCATGCAGTACTGCGAGGGCGCCGACCTCGCCGACCACCTCGCCGAGCACGACCCGTACCCCTGGCAGTGGTCCGTCGCCGTCGCCGCGCAGCTGTGCGCGGTGCTCTCCGCCGTGCACGCCGTGCCCATCGTCCACCGCGACCTCAAGCCGCGGAACGTGATGGTCAAGCCGGACGGCACGGTCACCGTCCTCGACCTCGGTGTCGCCACGGTCCTGGACAACGACACCACCCGCCTGACGCACACCGGTTCACCCATCGGCAGCCCCGCCTACATGGCCCCCGAGCAGGCGATGGGCGGCGCTGTCGGCCCGTACACCGACCTGTACGCCCTCGGCGTCCTGCTGCACGAACTGCTCAGCGGGAACGTGCCGTTCGCCGGCTCCACCGCCCTCGGCGTGCTCCACCGCCATCTGTACGAGCCGCCGCTCCCGGTCCGCCAGCTGCGCCCCGAGGTCCCCGAGCAGCTCGAGGCGATCGTGCTGCGGCTGCTCTCCAAGGACCCGCAGCAGCGCCCCGCCACCGCGCAGGAGGTGTACGAGTCCCTCGCCCCGCTGCTGCCGGGCCGCGGTATGCCGTCCGGCCCGCTAGACCCCACCCGCCCCTTCCTGCGCCCGCACGCCCCCTGGCCGGACCGTGCGACCACCCCGCCCGCCCAGGTGGTGCAGCCCGCGCCCGCGCAGCCCGACGTCGCCGAAGCCGTGGACGAGGTCAAGCGGCTGCTGGGGGAGGGACGCATCACCCAGGCCGTCGACATCCTCGGCGGCATCCTCCCGGCAGCCGCCGCCAAGCACGGCGAGAACTCGCCGGTCGTCCGTACGCTGCGCAAGCAGTACGCGGCGACGCTCATGGACGACGGCCAGTACCGCCGCGCCCTGCCCGAGCTGCGCAGGCTCGCCGACGAGCGCGCCGCCGAGTCGGGCGCCGCCGACCCGGCCTCGCTCCGCTTCCGCTACGAGGCCGCCCAGTGCCTGGAGCAGCTCGGCGAACCGGCCGCCGCGCTCGCCGAGTACCGCGCCCTCCTGCCTTACTTCGAGAACCGGTACGCCAACAGCGACCTGGAACTCCCCCTGGAGGTCCGCCGCCGTATCGGGCATCTGCTGCTGGCCCTCGGCGACCGGCCGGCCGCCCACGACACACTGGCCCGGCTGCTGTTCGACGCCGAGCGGCTGCACGGACCGAACCACCCCTTCCCGGGGGAGGTCCGCCGCACCCTGCACTGGCTCGGTCAGGTGCGCGGCTGAAGCGGTCCCGCCGGCGCGGCGTGCCCGGAAGTGCTGCCGAATCGTTGGTCGAATCAGTGGCCGAAGCCACACCGACTGCCTAACATCGATCACCGCAGGGTCTTTGTGCACCGACGCACAATCTCGCGAACGCACATCTCGCCGCCGGGAGGCTCCTTTGCACCGCCGCCGTCGCACCGCGCTCACCGTCTCAGCCGCGCTCCTCGGCGCGGCCCCGCTGCTGACTGCCTGCGGCAGCGAGGGCCATCCGGGCACGGCGGCCATGGTGGGCGGTGAACGGATCGCGGTGTCCTCGCTCCAGGCGCAGGTGAAGGACGTACGGGAAGCGCAGAACGGCTCCCCGCAGGCCGAGCAGCTCATCCAGAGCACCGGCCGGCTGCCCCAGGCCAAGCTCAACTCCATGATCCTCGACCGGATCCTGGAGCGGGCCGCCGCGGACGCCGGCGTCGAGGTCAGCCCCAAGGACCTCCAGACCGCGCGCAAGGACGCGGAGCAGCAGGCCGGCGGCGCCGAACCGCTGCAGCAGCTGATGCTCCAGCAGCGCGGAGTGGCACCGGACCAGATCGACCAGGCGCTGCGCGAGGACGTCCTGGTGAACAAGCTCGCCGCCGCGCTGGGCGCCGACCTCGGTACGCCCGACGGCCAGGCGAAGATCGTCCAGTCACTGGCCGGCACCTCCAAGGTCCTCGGCGTCGAGGTCAACCCGCGCTACGGCGCCTGGGACGACCAGAAGATCCAGCTCACCGGGTCCAAGACGCCGTGGATCACCCAGGTGACCAAGCAGGACCAGGAGCCCCTGAGCGGCTGACGAGCACGGATTCGGAACCGGGAGCCGGCGCCCGGCGCGGCCGGGGTACGTTCGACAGGTGACTGCACACGCCCCTTCCGATGCCCCTGACCCGTCGTCCGACCCGTCCCCCGGCCGCATCATCCTGCTCACCACCAGCCACCGGGTGGCACCAGGACTGCTGTCCTGGTCCGCGTGGCAGACGCTGCGCGCCGCCGACCGCGTGCTGTGCGCCGACCCCGGGCACCCGCAGTTGCCGTATCTGCGCGAGGCGCGGATCACGGTCGAGCGGTCCGCGCCGGACGCCCAGGAGCTGGTGGACGCCTGCGCCGGTGGCCGCACGATCGTCGTCGTCCCGACCGGCGAGGGCGACCAGCGGCTGACCGACGGGCTCGCCCGGCTGGCCGGCTCGGGCCGGGTGCAGATGCCGGATCTGGAGCTGCTGCCCGCCTCGTACGACCTGCCCGGCGCCCGCCTCCTCGACCTCGTCCAGGTCATGGACCGGATCAGGGCCGAGTGCCCGTGGTCCTCGACCCAGACCCACCAGGGGCTCGCCAAGTACGGCATCGAGGAGGCGTACGAACTCGTCGAGGCGATCGAGGACGGCGACCGCGACGAGCTGCGCGAGGAACTCGGGGACGTACTGCTCCAGGTCGTCTTCCACGCGCGGATCGCACAGGAGGATCCGGACGAGCCGTTCTCGATCGACGACGTCGCGGCGACGATCGTCGACAAGCTGATCCACCGCCACCCGCACGTCTTCGGGGACGACACCGCCGAGACCCCGGAGGACGTCAAGGAGCACTGGCTGCGTACCAAGGCGATGGAGAAGCAGCGCAGCTCGGTGACCGAGGGCATCCCGCTCGGCCAGCCGGGCCTCGCCCTCGCCGCCAAGCTCGCGTCCCGGGTCCGGACCGCCGGCATCGAGATGGCGCTCCCGGCGGGCGAGGGCATCGGTTACGAGCTGCTGGCCATGGCCGTACGCGCGGAAGCCCAGGGCACCGACCCGGAGACGGCACTGCGCGCCGCGGCCCGGGTCTACCGGGACACGATCCGCGCGGCGGAGGACAGCGGGCGTCAGTAGTCGCGGGGTGCGCGGCCCGAGGGGTTGTGCCAGTGGGTCCCCGGATGGTTGAGGAACCACTCGTCGGCTCCGAGAGGCCGGGGCTGCCCCGTGCCGGGCACCGCGTCGTGGAAGATCCGGGACCCGCTCGCGCCCACTTCCACCAGCACCTCGGCGATCTCGTCGATGAAGGCGGGAGGCCCGCTGAGAAAGACATCCTGCTCCGGCCAGTTGAAGAACTTGACCGCATGCTCGGCCCGCCTCTCCACCACGGCAAAGCTGTCTTTCAGAATTCGTACGTCCACATGGCGAAGTAAGGTCTGTACCTACTTTCAAGTCAAGGAGCGGGGCGTGTGACGTAAAAATTGTGGTGACGGCCCACATAAGGGGAAGAAGATACGGTCGGGTCGTGCATGACGAGACGGCCGCAGGCCCCACACCCACGCTGTTCAGCTGGGAGTTCGCCACCGACCCCTACCCGGCGTACGCCTGGTTGCGCGAACACGCTCCCGTCCACCGGACCGCGCTGCCCAGCGGGGTCGAGGCGTGGCTCGTGACCCGGTACGCGGATGCCCGGCAGGCCCTCGCCGACCAGCGGCTCAGCAAGAACCCGGCGCACCACGCCGAATCCGCGCACGCCAAGGGGAAGACCGGTATCCCCGGGGAGCGCAAGGCCGAGCTGATGACCCATCTGCTGAACATCGACCCGCCGGACCACACCCGGCTGCGGCGGCTGGTGTCGAAGGCGTTCACCCCACGCCGGGTGGCGGAGTTCGCGCCGCGCGTCCAGGAGCTGACGGACCGGCTCATTGACGATTTCGTCGAGAAGGGCTCCGCCGACCTCATTCACGAGTTCGCCTTCCCGCTGCCCATCTACGCCATCTGCGACATGCTCGGCGTACCGCGCGAGGACCAGGATGACTTCCGCGACTGGGCCGGGATGATGATTCGACACAGCGGCGGGCCGCGCGGTGGAGTGGCCCGGTCGGTGAAGCAGATGCGGAACTATCTCGCGGAGCTGATTCACCGTAAAAGGGAGGATCCGGGAGAGGATCTGATTTCGGGTCTGATCCGGGCGAGTGACCACGGCGAGCACCTCACCGAGAACGAGGCCGCCGCCATGGCCTTTATCCTGCTGTTCGCCGGCTTTGAGACCACCGTCAATCTGATCGGAAACGGGGTGTACGCCCTGTTGCGTCACCCCGAGCAGCGCGAGCGGCTCCAGTGGTCCCTCGCCGCCGGCGAGACCGGGCTGCTGGCCACCGGAGTTGAGACTGGGCCTTCCCGGGGGGTAACCCCCGGACCCCCAGCCGGGAAAGACCTCCTCGCGACGGCTGTCGAGGAACTGCTGCGCTACGACGGGCCGGTGGAGCTGGCGACCTGGCGGTACGCGACCGAGCCGCTGACGCTCGGCGGGCAGGCCGTCGCCGCGGGCGATCCCGTGCTCGTCGTACTGGCGGCGGCGGACCGGGACCCGGAGCGGTTCGAGCAGCCCGATGTGCTCGACCTCACGCGGCGTGACAACCCCCATCTCGGATACGGGCACGGTATCCACTACTGCCTGGGTGCGCCGCTGGCCAGGCTGGAAGGGCAGACGGCTCTCGCGACCTTGCTGCGCCGTCTTCCTGACCTGCGGCTCGCGGCGGATCCTGCCGATTTGCGCTGGCGGGGCGGGCTCATCATGCGCGGACTGCGCACGTTGCCGGTGGAGTTCAGCCCCTCCGGTAGGTGACGGAGCGTCATGCACGTGACCTTCACGTGATCTCCGCTGCATCGACTTGTGACAAGCGTTCGAGTACCGCTACGTTCACCGTCGTCTCACCAGTCACACGGAAGGCAACCGCATGCGCTCCGGGAACGGCCGTCATCGGCGCCCCCGCCAAGCCCCAGCCCTCGTCGTCGCGGCCGGGGTGACCGGCTCCGCCCTCGCGATTCCGCTGCTCGGTGCCACCGGCGCCAGCGCCGCGGACGCCTCCACATGGGACCGCGTCGCCGAGTGCGAGAGCGGCGGTACATGGAGTGCGGACCTCGGCAACGGGTACTACGGCGGGCTCCAGTTCAGCCAGCAGACCTGGGAGGAGTTCGGCGGGCTGTCGTACGCGCCCCAGGCGGACCTCGCCAGCCGTGCCCAGCAGATCGCCGTCGCGGAGAAGGTGCTCGCCGCGCAGGGCCCGCAGGCCTGGCCGAGTTGCGCCACCACCGCGGGTCTGACCCAGGGCGGCCTCATAGCCGATGTCGACCCGGGTCTGCCGACGGAGGACATGTCCGTGGGCCCCGCCCCCGTACGGCCTTCGGAGTCCACTCCGGCGGACGAGTCCTCCGCCAAGCCCACCAAGCCTGCGGCCTCCGCGACGCCGACCGCTCCCGATGGGTCGAAGACTTCAAACTCCGGCAAGTCGGACAAGTCGCGCCAGTCGGACACTGCTTCGCCCGACGCGACCGGCTCCGGCGCCGGCAAGCACCGGGGCGAGCCGGCCGCCGGCGAGACGGCCGAGCCGGGCGTCCCGGCCGACGGCCGTGACACCGGTCGGCACGCCTCACGCGGTGCGGACGCGACGCGCGACGGGGCCGAGGCGGAAGCGGGCGCGTACACCGTGCTCCCCGGCGACAACCTCTGGGACATCGCCGACAAGCAGGGCGTATCGGGCGGATGGTCCGCGATCTACGAGGCCAACGAGACGGTGATCGGCGCCGAGCCGGACCTCATCCTCCCTGGCCAGAGCCTCGACCTGGGTGTCGATCTGACCGAAAAGTAGGGGGAGTTCGGGACCTTATGTCCACGTTTGGTCAAGTGAGACATGAGTCTCTTCGGCCCAACTGGCGCGTCTCGCCCGCCCGGTCCTGCGCTCTCGCCTCTCACCTGCGGAAATGCCCGTTTCGCGGGTGTAAGTATGGGCGTTTTCTCCCTGATGTTCGGCATTGAACATCGGGGAGGCCTGTGTCTACGGTCTGAACCGCTCGCACCGCGGGCTCCTTCGACCGTCACGCCGAATCCTGCCGACGGACGAGGGAAGTAGTCGTCGCGTAAAGCGCCGTTGGCAGGAGCGGGGGACCCAAGGTAAGCGCCGGGCACGGCCGTTGAGACGGCAGGTGACCGGCTTGGGGTGAAGCTGCGCGCCTGGTGCGCGCGGCCGGGCAACTCATTGGCCCGAACCCGACAGCTCACCTCGTAGGCGTCGGTGAGGGGATAACTCCATGCTGTTTTCCGGCAAGGGCAAGCACCGCGGCCCGTCCATGGCCGCCCGTATCGCCACGCTCGCCGGTGTCGCCGGCGCTGCTGTCGCCGTCCCGCTGATGGGCGCCACCTCGGCGTCCGCCGCCTCCGTCGCCACCTGGGACGCCGTGGCCCAGTGCGAGTCCGGCGGCAACTGGTCCATCAACACCGGCAACGGCTACTACGGTGGCCTGCAGTTCTCGCAGTCCAGCTGGGCGGCCGCCGGCGGTACGAAGTACGCCCCCCGCGCCGACCTCGCGACCAAGAACCAGCAGATAGCCACCGCCGAGGTGCTCCTCGACATTCAGGGCCCGGGTGCCTGGGCCTGCGCCGGCGCCGGCAACCTGACCAACGACGGTGTGGACCCGGGCGTCGACACCGGTGCCGAGAAGCCGGCCGAGAAGCCGAAGAAGGCCGAGAAGCGCACCGCGTCGGCCAAGGCCGGCCGGTCCGAGGCGCGCGCCGAGGCCCCCAAGGCCGCCAAGTCCTTCAAGAAGGGCGACGGCGAGTACAAGGTGAAGGCCGGCGACACCCTCGGCAAGATCGCCGAGGCCGAGAAGGTCAAGGGCGGCTGGCAGAAGCTGTTCGAGCTGAACAAGGACGTCGTCGAGGACGCCGACGTCATCCACCCGGGCCAGCAGCTGCACCTCCGCTGACTCAGGCCCGCGGCTGGGACTCGCGGCTGGGACTCGCGGCTGGGGCCGGCCTCGGCGGAGACCGGTCCCACCCCCCAGAAACTGCCCCGGTCCGGCGCGCTTTCCCCCGTGCGCGCCGGGCCGGGGCTTCTGCTTTCCGATCCGCTTTCCGATTACCGTCCAGTACCGCGAGAGCCTTATGTGCCGGCCCGCGGGTATTCGGCCCTGTTTTCGTCCCAGGGTCCGGGCGGTCGGCCGAACTGTGCGCCGAAGCCGGTTAGGCTCATGCCGCAAGGCCAAAGAGACCCTGCACTCATAGCGTCACATCCCAGAAGGAGATGCTCGTGCCGTCCATCGACGTCGTCGTAGCCCGGGAAATCCTGGACTCCCGAGGCAACCCCACGGTCGAGGTCGAGGTCGGCCTCGACGACGGCAGCACGGGTCGTGCTGCAGTTCCGTCCGGTGCTTCCACCGGTGCGTTCGAGGCCCTCGAGCTCCGCGACGGTGACCCGAACCGCTACCAGGGCAAGGGTGTCGAGAAGGCCGTCCTCGCCGTCATCGAGCAGATCGGCCCGGAGCTGGTCGGGTACGACGCCACCGAGCAGCGCCTGATCGACCAGGCGATGTTCGACCTGGACGCCACCCCGGACAAGTCCTCGCTCGGCGCCAACGCCATCCTCGGCGTCTCCCTCGCCGTCGCGCACGCCGCCTCCGAGGCGTCCGACCTGCCGCTCTTCCGCTACCTCGGCGGCCCGAACGCGCACCTGCTGCCCGTTCCGATGATGAACATCCTGAACGGCGGCTCGCACGCCGACTCCAACGTGGACATCCAGGAGTTCATGATCGCGCCGATCGGCGCCGAGTCCTTCTCCGAGGCCCTGCGCTGGGGCACCGAGGTCTACCACACCCTCAAGAAGGTCCTGAAGGAGAAGGGGCTCTCCACCGGCCTCGGCGACGAGGGCGGCTTCGCGCCGAACCTCGACTCCAACCGCGCCGCGCTGGACCTCATCCTCGAGGCCATCAAGCAGGCCGGTTACGCGCCCGGCAAGGACATCGCGCTCGCGCTCGACTGTGCGGCCTCCGAGTTCTACAAGGACGGCTCGTACGAGTTCGAGGGCAAGTCCCGCTCGGCCGCCGAGATGACCGAGTACTACGAGGAGCTCGTCGCCTCGTACCCGCTCGTCTCCATCGAGGACCCGCTGTTCGAGGACGACTGGGCCGGCTGGAAGGTCATCACCGACAAGCTCGGTACCAAGGTCCAGCTCGTCGGCGACGACCTGTTCGTCACCAATCTCGAGCGCCTGGCCCGCGGCATCGAGGAGGGCTCCGCGAACGCCCTGCTCGTCAAGGTCAACCAGATCGGCTCGCTGACCGAGACCCTGGACGCCGTCGAGCTGGCCCAGCGCAGCGGCTTCAAGTGCATGATGTCGCACCGCTCCGGTGAGACCGAGGACGTCACCATCGCCGACCTGGCCGTCGCCACCAACTGCGGCCAGATCAAGACCGGCGCCCCGGCCCGCTCCGAGCGTGTCGCCAAGTACAACCAGCTGCTGCGCATCGAGGAGATCCTCGACGACGCGGCGGTGTACGCGGGCCGCAGCGCGTTCCCGCGGTTCCGTACCGCATAGCGGCAAGGCATAACAGCACAGCCAGTCGTACGTACGTCCCCGGCCGCGGTCCCGTACCGTGTCCGGGGACGTACGCGCGTAACGGCAGGGGAGGCGGGAGACATGGCCGGAAAGGACCGCGACCGGTTCTCCACCGCGACCAGGATTCGGCTGATCGGCGAGCGGACCGCCGCCCGCGTCTACCGCTCCCAGACCCGGCGGCAGATCCGCCGCAGCCGGCTCACCGGCCGGGCCGCGCTGCTCGCGCTGGTGCTCTGCACGCTGGTCGTGGCCCTCGCGTATCCGATGCGCCAGTACGTCTCCCAGCGCACGGACATCGCCGAGCAGCAGCGGGAGGCGGACCGGGCGCGCGACGGGCTCGAGGAGCTGCGCGACCAGAAGGCCCGCTGGGAGGACCCCGCCTTCGTGGAGCAGCAGGCGCGCGAGCACCTGCACTATGTACGTCCGGGGGAGACCGGCTACACCATGATCGACCCCGAGGCGGAGGACCTGCGCCACGCCGACCAGGGCGCTGCGGACCGGCCCTGGTACTCCAACGTCTGGGACGGCGTCGACAAGGCCGACCGCCTCGACCGGTAATCCGCACAGCACCTACCAGTAGTCACCACCAGTAGTCACCACCGAACGAAGAGACTTGCCCAGGCATGGACACGCCCCCGCCCCAGACCGACCGGACCGAGCCCACGGACGCGGACATCGCCGCGTTCAAGGAGCAGCTCGGCCGCCCGCCCCGCGGACTGCGCGCCATCGCACACCGCTGCCCCTGCGGGCAGCCGGACGTGGTCGAGACGGCTCCGCGCCTCGAGGACGGCACGCCGTTCCCGACGCTGTACTACCTGACGTGCCCGCGGGCCGCCGGGGCGATCGGCACCCTCGAGGGCGGGGGTGTCATGAAGGAGATGCAGGACCGCCTCGCCGAGGACCCCGAGCTGGCGGCGGCGTACCGTGCCGCGCACGAGGACTACATCCAGCGCCGTGACGCGATCGAGGTGCTCCAGGGCTTCCCGAGCGCGGGCGGCATGCCGGACCGGGTGAAGTGCCTGCACGTCCTGGTCGGTCACTCGCTGGCGGCGGGCCCGGGTGTGAACCCGCTGGGCGACGAGGCCCTCGCGATGCTGCCGGAGTGGTGGGCCAAGGGCCCCTGTGTCACCCCGTGCGGGCCTCCCGCCGGTGACGAATGGGAGGTCGACCGCTCCGAGGACGGCTCGGGCTGGTTCGCGTTCAAGCCCGTCGAAGGGGATGCCCAGTGACTCGCGTCGCCGCCGTCGACTGCGGTACGAACTCGATCCGCCTGCTGGTCGCGGACGCCGACCCGGCCACGGGTGAACTCAAGGAGCTCGACCGGAGGATGACGATCGTCCGGCTCGGCCAGGGAGTGGACCGCACGGGGCGGCTCGCGCCGGAGGCGCTGGAGCGGACGTTCGCGGCGTGCCGCGAGTACGCCGATGTCATCCGGAGTCTGAGCGCGGAGCGCATCCGCTTCGTGGCCACCTCGGCCTCCCGTGACGCCGAGAACCGGGACGAATTCGTACGGGGGGTCCTGGACATCCTCGGGGTCGAGCCCGAGGTGATCACCGGTGACCAGGAGGCCGAGTTCTCCTTCACCGGCGCCACCAAGGAGCTGACCGGCCGCGCCGACCTGGCGAAGCCGTACCTCGTGGTGGACATCGGCGGCGGGTCGACGGAGTTCGTGGTCGGCGACGACCATGTCCGCGCAGCCCGGTCGGTCGATGTCGGCTGTGTGCGGATGACCGAGCGTCATCTCGTACAGGACGGTGTGGTGTCCGACCCGCCGACGGCCGGGCAGGTCGCCGCCATACGTGCGGACATCCGGGCCGCGCTCGACCTGGTGGAGGAGACGGTTCCGCTCGGCGAGGCGAGGACGCTGGTGGGGCTGGCCGGCTCGGTCACCACGGTCGCCGCGATCGCGCTCGGCCTGAGCGCGTACGACTCCGCCGCGATCCACCACTCGCGGATCTCGGTGGAGCAGGTCAGCGAGATCACCGGCGCGCTGCTCGCCTCGACCCACGACGAGCGTGCCGCGATCCCTGTGATGCACCCGGGCCGCGTGGACGTCATCGGCGCGGGCGCGCTCGTCCTGCTGGAGATCATGCGCCGGACGGGTGCCGAGGAGGTCGTCGTCAGCGAGCACGACATCCTCGACGGCATCGCCTGGTCGGTCGCCTGACGGGTCCTGACTGGTCCTGACGGGTCCTGGAGGGCCGGAAAGGGCCCGCTCGGGGGCCTTCCGGCGGGTCGTCGCGAGAAAGTTCGTGAAGTTCTTCACAAGGAAAAGGGGCCTGTGGGCCGCACATGGGCGCCGTAAGGCCCGGATAAGCGGCCCCCAGGCCCTCGCCATGCGCGCACCGGACCGTTACGGGCGGATGACGGACGGGCGGAACGACCCTGTGGTCCAGCGCCGGGCGACTGACGGAGGGCCAGTTCAGCAGGGGTGAACAGCGTCCCCCTGTACACCCTGGTTCCCCTGCCGCGCCATGACTTCGGTCACGTGGGCGGCGCAGTGTAGCAGAGGGGCGGAAGGAGCTTGTGAAGGGGCTCACGAGCGACCCCCCTGGGGGTGCTGGATACTCGAATCATGAGCACCACGGAGCGTCCCAGGATCCTCGTTGTAGGCGGTGGGTACGTAGGCCTGTACGCGGCACGCCGCATTCTGAAGAAGATGCGGTACGGGGAGGCGACCGTCACGGTCGTGGACCCGCGCTCGTACATGACGTACCAGCCCTTCCTTCCCGAAGCTGCCGCCGGCAGCATCTCGCCTCGGCACGTCGTCGTCCCGCTGCGACGCGTGCTGCCCAAGGCTGAGGTACTCACCGGCCGGGTCACCACCATCGACCAGGACCGCAAGGTCGCCATGGTCACGCCGCTCGTCGGCGAGGCCTACGAGCTGCCCTTCGACTACCTGGTCGTCGCGCTCGGCGCGGTCTCCCGCACCTTCCCGATCCCCGGCCTCGCCGAGCAGGGCATCGGTATGAAGGGCGTGGAGGAGGCCATCGGCCTGCGCAACCACGTCCTCGAGCAGCTCGACAAGGCCGACTCCACGACCGATGAGAACGTCCGCCGCAAGGCGCTCACGTTCGTCTTCGTGGGCGGCGGCTTCGCCGGCGCGGAGACCATCGGCGAGGTCGAGGACATGGCCCGCGACGCCGCGAAGTACTACACCAGCGTCAAGCGCGAGGACATGCGCTTCGTCCTGGTGGACGCGGCGGACAAGATCCTTCCCGAGGTCGGCCCGCAGCTCGGCAAGTGGGGCAAGGAGCACCTCGAGGGCCGTGGCATCGAGATCTACCTCAACACCTCCATGGACTCCTGCGTGGACGGCCACGTGGTGCTGAAGAACGGCCTCGAGGTCGACTCCAACACCGTCGTGTGGACCGCCGGCGTGAAGCCCAACCCGGCGCTGGCCCGTTACGGCCTGCCGCTCGGCCCGCGCGGTCACGTGGACACCGCCGCGACCCTCCAGGTCCAGGGCACCGACTACATCTGGGCCGGCGGCGACAACGCCCAGGTCCCGGACATCGCTGCCCGCAAGGCCGGCGTGGCGAACGCCTGGTGCCCGCCGAACGCCCAGCACGCGCTGCGCCAGGCCAAGGTCCTCGGCGACAACGTCATCTCCGGGATGCGCGGCTTCCCGCAGCAGACGTACGAGCACGCCAACAAGGGTGCGGTGGCGGGCCTCGGCCTCCACAAGGGCGTCGCGATGATCGTCATGGGCAAGATGAGGATCAAGCTCAAGGGCCGGCTCGCCTGGTACATGCACCGTGGCTACCACGGCCTGGCCGTACCGACCTGGAACCGCAAGATCCGGGTCCTGGCCGACTGGACTCTGGCGATGTTCCTCAAGCGCGAGGTCGTCTCCCTCGGCGCCATGGAGACGCCCCGCGAGGAGTTCTACGAGGCCGCCAAGCCGGCGCCGGTCGCCGCGGCCCCGGCCGCCGACAAGGCGGAGAAGGCCAAGGCCTCCTAGGGACGGACGAGAAGCACGCGTACAACCCCGAAGGGCGCCCGCCATCCGTGGTGCGGGCGCCCTTCGGCGTATTTCTGCGCACCTGACCTCCCCACACGCCGCAACGGGACTGCATTTGGGCCCTGCCGGTGTTTACCGTGGTGTTGGGCGCTGCCCGGGCATTTGCGTGGCCACTCGCGTGGGCATCTGTCTGGGCACCGCTGGGGATCCACCGTCACGGAGGTGTGTGCCATGGCCGACGCCGCACTGCGGCTGACTGCTCTCGCCGACGAGCTGCTAGGGACTCCGCTCCCGGTCCGCATCCGGGCCTGGGACGGCAGTGAGTCGGGTCCGCCCGGCGCGCCGACTCTGGTCATCCGGCACCGCCGCGCGCTGCGCAGGCTGATGTGGCGGCCGGGGGAGCTGGGCCTCGCCCGCGCCTGGGTGGCCGGGGAGCTCGACATCGAGGGCGACCTGTACGAGACGCTGGAGCGGCTGGCGGGGCTGCTGTGGGAGCGCGGCGGCGGCGAGCGGGGCGCGCTTCAGGCCGTACGGGCCGTACGGGACCCGAAACTGCGCGCCGCGGCACGGGAGTTGGTGTCGCTGGCCGGGCCGTGGCTGCCGCCGGCCCCGCCGGCCGAGGAGATCCGGCGGCGCAGCGGACCGCTGCACACCAAGCACCGTGACCGGCAGGCCATCAGCCACCACTACGACGTGGGCAACGACTTCTACGAGCGGGTCCTCGGCCCGTCCATGGTCTATTCGTGCGCGTACTGGGACGAGGGGACGGAGGGCTCGACTCTCGAGAGCGCCCAGCGCGACAAGCTCGACCTGATCTGCCGGAAGCTCGATCTGAAGGAGGGCGACCGCCTGCTGGACGTCGGCTGCGGCTGGGGTTCGATGGCGATTCACGCGGCACGGGAGTTCGGTGTGCGTGTCACCGGTATCACGCTGTCGCGCGAGCAGGCCGCGTACGCCCGTAAGCGCATCGCGGAGGAGGGGCTCACCGACCGGATCGAGATCCGCGTCCAGGACTACCGCGACGTCAAGGACGGGCCGTACGAGGCGATTTCGTCGATCGGGATGGCTGAGCACGTGGGCTCGATGCGCTACCGCGAGTACGCGGACGCCCTCTTCGGCCTGCTGAAGCCGGGCGGCCGGCTGCTCAACCACCAGATCGCGCGGCGCCCCGAGCGGGACGAATCCGCCTACCGGGTGGACGAGTTCATCGACGCGTACGTCTTCCCCGACGGGGAGCTGGCGCCGCTCGGCCGTACGGTCGGGACGCTGGAGGAGGCCGGCTTCGAGGTTCGCGACGTCGAGTCGATCCGGGAGCACTACGCGCTGACCCTGCGCGCCTGGGTCGCGAACCTGGAGACGCACTGGCGGGACGCCGTCCGGTACACCTCGCCGGGCCGGGCCCGTATCTGGCGGCTCTACATGGCGGCGTCCGCGCTGTCCTTCGAACGCAACCGGATCGGGGTCAACCAGGTCCTGGCGGTCCGCGCGGGGGCGGAGGGGCATTCGGGCATGCCCCTGCGCGCGCGCACCTGGAACCCGGCGGGCCGGGCCGGCTGAACCGCCCGTCCGCACGCACAACAGAAGGGCCCCGCGGCCGTCTCACTCCCGGCCGCGGGGCCCTTCTCCGTACGGATCTCCGTCGGATCTCCCTACGTACTACCGGACCGGACCTGCTACTCCGTCTTGATCGCGGTCAGCATGTTCAGCTTCGCGGCGCTGCGCGCCGGCCACATCGCCGCCAGGACGCCCACCAGCGCGGCCAGCCCCAGGAAGAGGCCGATCCGGTCCCACGGGATGACCAGGGCGTAGCCCGGGATCGAGCTCTTGACCGTCTGGCCGATCGCCCAGCCCAGGAAGGTGCCGAGGCCGACGCCGATCACCGCGCCGAAGAGCGAGATCACCACGGCCTCCAGCCGGATCATCCGCTTGACCCGACGGCGGTCGAGACCGATCGCCCGCAGCATGCCGATCTCCTGCTGGCGCTCGAAGACCGACATCGCCAGGGTGTTGACGACGCCCAGCACCGCGATGATCAGGGCCATGGCCAGCAGTCCGTACATGATGTTCAGCGCGGTGTTGATCATGCCGCCGAAGGTGTTCCGGATGTCCTGCTGGTCCATCACGCTGATGGCCGGGTTGTCGCCGAGCGCGTCGACGACGGCCTGCTCGGCGGCCTTGCTCATGCCGCCGTCCGTCTTGACCCAGACCTCGGGGATGTACGGCTTCTCCTCGTGCGGGGCGAGCAGCGAGGTGGAGATCAGGACCGGCGAGAGGAACTCGTTGTCCTTGTACGTCGCGCCGACCGTCAGCTGTGCCTTCTTGCCGTCGTCGTACTCGACCGCGACCGTGTCGCCGGGCTTCCAGCCGTTGGACTTCGCCGTCTTCTCGGCGACCGCGAGCCGGCCCTTGCCGAGTACGTCCAGCGAGCCCGAGACGGTCTCGATGTTGATGACCTTCTCGATGTCGCCGGGGACGACCCCGGAGACGGACTCGTAGGTGTCCTTGATCTTCAGGGACGTGGCCTGCTGGGGGGAGACGGCCTTGACGCCCGGCGCCTTCTCCAGCGCGGTGACGACGGACTTGTCCAGGCCGCCGCCGCTGGCCATCGTGACCATGTAGTCGGCCTTGATGTTGTCCGTGGTGATCTTGTCGATGGCGCGGCCCATCGTGACGCCGAGCACCGAGAGCCCGGTGACCAGGGTGAGCCCGATGGCCAGCGCCGAGGCGGTGGCGCCGGTGCGCCGCGGGTTGCGGACCGCGTTCCGGCTCGCCAGGTTCCCGGACACGCCGAACAGGCGCCGCAGCAGCGGCCGTACGAGAGCGATGACCGGCCGGGAGAGCAGCGGGATCAGCACGATCACACCGATCAGCGCGAGGAAGGCCCCGCCCCCGATGATCATCTTCCCGTCCTTGCCGGCCGCCGCTCCCGCGACGATCGCGGCCGCACCGAGCAGGGTCACCAGGGCGCCGATGGAGTTCCGCAGCACCAGGGACTTGGAGGTCGCCGGCAGGTGGGCGCTGCCCATGGCCGCCACCGGCGGGATCTTCGCGGCCCGGCGGGCGGGCAGCCAGGCGGCGAACATCGTGATCAGCACGCCGACGCCGAGCGCCGCGAGGACGGTGGTGGGCGCGATGACCAGCGAGCCGTTCGGCACCTTGGCACCGAAGGAGCTCATCGCGGAGCGCAGCCCGGTCGCCAGCCCGATGCCGAGCACGAAGCCGATCACCGAGGCGACCACGCCGACGACCAGTGCTTCGCTCAGCACCGAGCGGCTGACCTGCTTGCGGGAGGCGCCGACGGCGCGCAGCAGCGCCAGCTCCTTGGTGCGCTGGGCGACCAGCATCGTGAACGTGTTGGAGATCAGGAAGACACCGACGAAGAGGGCGATGGCGGCGAAGGCGAGCAGCATCTGGTTGAGGCCGGACAGCCCCTCCTCGATCTGCTCGGCCTGGTCGTCCGCGAGCTGCTTCCCGGTCTGGGCCTCGGCGTTGTCCGGGATCAGCGGCTCGACCTCGGCCAGGATCTTCTGCGCCGAGGCGCCGGACTCGGCGGCGACGGTCACGTTCAGGAAGTACCCCGGCTTGAGGTAGAGCTGCTGGGCGACCTCGGTGTCGAACAGCACCAGGCTGCCGCCGGCGTTGACCGCGCCGTCCTCGGTGGTGAAGACACCGGAGAGGGTGTACTCCTTCACCGGGCCGTTGGTGGCGACCCGCACCTTGTCGCCGACCTCGTACTCGCCCTTGGCGGCGGAGTCCTTGTCGAGCGCGACCTGGTTGTCCCTCAGGGGCCCGGTGCCCTCGGTGAAGGTGTACGCGGTGTCCTTGCCGTCCTTGCCGGGCGCGAAGTTCGCGCCCTTGTTGGACCAGCCGTTGCCGATGAGCCTGCCGTCGGGGTCGGCGACGCCGGCGAAGCCGTCGACGCGGCCGGTGGCGGAGGCGACCCCGTCGAGCCCGGCGATCTTCTCGAGCGTCTTCGCGCCGATCCCGGGCTCGTCCTTCGCGTCCGCGTTGCGGGCGGTGGGGTCGGCGTAGGAGGTGACGGAGACGGCGACGTTGTCGTAGCTCTTGGCCGACTGGTTGCGGTAGGCGTTGCCGAGGGTGTCGGTGAAGACCAGGGTGCCGGAGACGAAGGCCACGCCGAGCATCACGGCGAGTACGGTCATCAGCAGCCTGGCCTTGTGCGCGAGCACATTGCGCAAGGCGGTACGGAACATGTGGGAGTCCTGGGGTGGTGGGCCGGGGCGGTCGATCAGCGGATACGAGCAGGGATCAGCTCGTACGGCCCTTGGCGTCGAAGGCCTTCATGCGGTCCAGCACGCCGTCGGCGGTGGGGCGCAGCATTTCGTCGACGATGCGGCCGTCGGCGAGGAAGATCACGCGGTCCGCGTACGAGGCGGCCACCGGGTCGTGCGTCACCATGACGACGGTCTGGCCCAGCTCGCGCACCGAGTTCCGCAGGAAGCCGAGCACCTCGGCGCCGGAGCGGGAGTCGAGGTTTCCGGTCGGCTCGTCACCGAAGATGATCTCGGGACGGCTCGCCAGCGCACGGGCCACGGCGACGCGCTGCTGCTGGCCGCCGGAGAGCTGGGTCGGCCGGTGGCTCAGCCGGTCCGACAGGCCCACCATGCGGATCACGTTCTCCAGCCACTGCTGGTCGGGCTTGCGGCCCGCGATGTCCATCGGCAGCGTGATGTTCTCCGCGGCCGTCAGCGTCGGCAGCAGGTTGAAGGCCTGGAAGATGAAGCCGATCTTGTCCCGGCGTAGCTGTGTGAGCTGCTTGTCCTTGAGCGCGCCGAGCTCGGTGTCACCGATCCGTACGGAGCCGCTGCTGAAGCTGTCCAGGCCGGCCACGCAGTGCATCAGCGTCGACTTGCCGGAGCCGGACGGGCCCATGATGGCGGTGAACTCGCCCTGCGGGAATTCCACGGTGACCCGGTCCAGGGCGACCACCTGGGTCTCGCCCTGTCCGTACACCTTGGACAGTTCTGTGGCGCGAGCCGCCACTGCGGTGGCGCGGTGGGCGGTGGGGGTGGTGGTCACGGAGGAGCTCCTGTCGGGAACGGCGTATCTCTGGGGACCTCCCCATCCTCTCGGCCGTACGGCTCCCGGGAATCAGTCCGCGTACCCGTTCCCGGGGCCCTCTCGAGTCTGACCGAAAGCCCCGCCCCTCCTCCCTGGGGATGACACCGCCCCTGAGACCGCCCCGGCCGCGGGCCGTCGAAATCGCGTCATTCCCGCACCCCCGGCAGACACCCCCGCGCAGCCCCTGCGGCAGGTGCCGACAGTGTCCCCCACGTCCTGACACACCCTCAGGCGCCAATAAAATAAGACAACATCGGGAAGTAGCTCGGCTGTTCGGGCGATGTGCCCCGATAGGCTCATCCCGCGCTTTACGGAGCCGCACGCCCTGCCCGGATGGTGGAATGCAGACACGGCGAGCTTAAACCTCGCTGGCCTACGGGCCGTGCCGGTTCAAGTCCGGCTCCGGGCACACCGCGGCATATGGCGGCCCACCTGGGCTTATGGCGGGTTACCGCCTAGACCTGGCCTAGATCCTTTCGCCGCTTGGGAACACAGTGGGAACACCAGGGTTCACGTCGCGGCGGAAGAGTTCGATCGGTTCTGGGCTGACTGGAGGATGCCCCGTCCGCCCGCCACGGGCAGGGCAGAACTGCAGGCGATCAGCCGAGCGGCACGCGCGCGAAAGGCGTCCACTCGTACATCTGGTTGTCGCGGTGCAGCACGATCAACTCAGCAGACCGGATGCGGGCCGTGGCCGGCGGAGTGTCCACCGCGGCGAGGGCCTTGTGGATCGGTGTGGCCGGTCCTTCGCTGCTGCTGTACGCCACCGACAAATGCGGCCGGAATCCCTCGGCCCGTTCGGGCACCTCCGGCAGGACGTCGCCGATAGCCGAACGGATCGCGTCCCGCACAGTGGCTACCGGCTCGGCAGGGACGGCAAACGTCTCGACCGCCTCTGGGGTGACGGTCGGCGCCGCGAATCGCACCTCGAACTCAGGGATCGCGGCAAGCCGCGTACGGGCTGCTTCCACGATCGCCGTGATGTCCTTCTCGTCGACCTCGTCCACGAATCCGATGCCCTGCATGGTCAGATGCAGCCACTGATCGGGGATCAGGTCGAAGCCGGGGATGCCCACAAGCGAGTCCCGGTAGGCCCCGACCAGCCGCTGCACGTCGGGCTGGTCATGGAACGTGAGGTGCCAGGTGTAGAAGCGGCGGCTGACGCTCCAGCCGGGTCGCCACCACCAGTGATCGGCCATCTTTTCAGGTTGGTTGCTCATGTCCCGAGATCCAATCAGGCGAGGGCGTCTCGCCGCGAGAGGGCGAGCGCCCTCGGCGCGGAGTCCACGCACCACGCCTCGATCTTGGCCTGCAGGGCCACGGCCGGAGTGGAGTCGCCCATCGGTGATCGCGCCATTTCCGCTGACAGCTCGCGCATGCGCTGTGTCACAGGGGCGAGTCGCAGGTCAGCGGGCGTAGCGAGCACTGGGCGCAAGGCTTCGGCAGCTCCGTCGGGCGAGCGCAGCGCAATGTGTGCGGCGGCCTGCGAGATGTGCATCTGGGCAGCTGTCCCGTACGAGTGCGCGGGTTGGCTGGCCAGGGCATCGCTTGCCTCGCGCAGCGCGGCGGCAGGGTCCCCGGTACGCAGCTGTACGGCGGAGGCGTAGTTGGCGCGCCGGAGTTCGGGACAAGAGAACAGGCCGTCGATGTCGTCGACCCCGGTCATGCACTCCACTGCGCTGTATCCCCGGCGGGCGATCGCGGGATTCTCTCCCGGGTGCGGTGCTATACGGCGCCCGCCGCTGTCAGTGCCGCGACCGGCAGGAGCAGAATCCACTGCGGCAGCCGGAGCAGTGGCTTCGGCCAGCCGACCGACAGTGTGATGACCAGGAATGCTGCCGCGTACGCGATGAAGTGCGCGGCCACGAACCATGCCACCAGGGCGGTCCCTGACGTACCGTCCGCCAGTGAGAGGTAGACCAGTGCGACTGCGGAGAGCACCAGGTCGACGCTCACCATGTGCCACACGGCATGCAGGACGCGCTTGGGTTCGTCTGCCAGTCCGCTGGACAGCAGGGGTCGCACAACGTCCCGGTGCCCGCCGACGATGTGTGCTGCGGCCACGCCCAACGCCGTGATGCCCGCTGCGAGGAGCCAGCCGTTCATCGGATCTCGATTCCTTTGGCTACGACGGCAGTCAGCTGGCCGGCCAGCTGCGGGGTTGCGGGTTCTGCGAGGAGTCCGACGTGGAAGAACACGGCTCCTGCGAGCGTGTCCAGGACCAGGTCCACCGGTGTGTCGGCTGCGATCTCTCCGCGGAGCACGGCGCGTTCGAAGACGATCAGCAGCCGTTCCTTCGACGGGGCCAGGAAGTCGCTGCGGATGCGTGCCTTCAGGACGGGGTCGGCAGCGAAGTCGGCGAGCAGGCCCGGGAGCGCAGCTGCGGCGGCAGGGGCATTGAACTCCTCGACCAGGCCCTGCAGTAGTACGGTCAGGTCCCCGGTCAGCGATCCGGTGTCGGGGTTCGGGGCGTGGTCGGTAGTGGTGAACACGGCCTCGAAGACCAGCTCCGGTTTGCCCGACCACCGCCGGTAGATGGTGTCCTTGCCGACGCTGGCCCGCGCGGCCACGGCCCCGATCGATGTCGCGGCGTAGCCGGCCTCGGCCACCAGCTCTGCGGTCGCGCTGATGATCGCCTCGTGCGAGCGGGGATCCCTGGGACGCCCTCTGGAGGGCAGAGAGGAGTTCATGATGATTACATTACGGGTCGACCCGATTGATAAACAAACGATCCGCAAGGCGAACCCGGAGAACCCTGCGGGCTTGGGTGAGCAATAGTCGCTGAGTTCCCGGCCTCGTCCACGACCGACCGGCGCTCTTGAGAGTGCCTGTACCAGGACCTATTACCTCGCCTGGGTGACAGAAGCCCGTTTTGACCCAACCTCGCCCTGAGTACGCAAGCCTCGTTGGAGATGTTCCAGCCTGAAGTTGCAGGTCGCGGGGCTGGCGTGGGTCGGGGATGGGGTGCTCGGGCAGGTCCTGGGGGTGATCGTCTGTCAGCGGCTGATCTCGGCGTTCGTCAGGACGAGCAGCGCGCGCAGGAGCGTGATCGCGTGGCGGGCGTTCATGCGGACCTTGGCGAGGATCCGCCAGTTCTTCAGGTCGGCGAAGCCGTGCTCGTTTGCCGCGCGTTCACGGCTGACCAGCTTGTTCGCTTGCTTCTGCGCGGTGGTCAGCAGCTTGCCGCGGGTGGCCTTCCGACCCGTGACGATCACCGGGTGGTCGGGGTCGTCGTCCAGACCGACGAAGCCGAGGTCCGCCAGGGCGCCGAGGCCGGCGTCCCGCAGGTGGGCGGTGATCTTGTTGTGGCGCGCGGTGGTGACTTCGCTGGAACGCCCCGGTCTCGCCGCCGAGATCCAGACCAGGTTGCCCATCTCGTCGGTGAGCGCGAGGAACAGCAAGCCGTGGGCCTTGTGCTTGCCCGAGTAGTTCGGCCGGTTCTCGTCCCCGGTGCGGCGGCGGGTGCGGACCAAGGTGCCGTCCAGGCAGCGTGCTGGCATCCATGCCGTCCTCGCGGTGCGGGACCAGCAGCATCCCGCCCGCTCCCGGCGAGGTCGTGACCCGCTCAAACTCCTCGGCCATGGCCGGGTCGTCGGTCGCCCCGGCCCGCTGGGCGTCGGCGGACTGCCCGAACACCACCTCCGCGGCCTCCAGCCGCGCGACCTCCACCTCGAGATCGGCCAGTTCCTTGCGCAGCCGCTCGGCAAGGTCGGCCAGCACCAACCGCCGCTGCATCACCCACGTCAACACGTCCGCCACCAGTGGCACCTTCCCGTCCGGCCTCCTCTGGGATACGGACGACCCGACGGTCCACCCCGCGATTCGAACCCACCCACCCACAACGGACGATCACCTGCTACCGATCACGTCCCTGACCGGCCCGAGCATCTCACCCACGGCCCACGCAAGCCCCCGTGACCTGCATCAGGATGAAAACAACTCAGTGAGTGAGCGCGAGCCGCATGCCGATCAGCATCACCCCGTACTCAGAATAGGCGAAATCGCAGGTGACACGGGCCGCCTGGACCATGCGGGCCAACCGCAACGCTACTCGACTGTTCCAGGTTCACCGGAAGAAGCGATCCCTGGGAGGGGCACCTCTGCCCAGATCGTCTTACCAGTGCCAGTGTGGCGGCTGCCCCAACGCTGGGCGAGTTGGGCGACGATCAGAAGTCCGCGGCCACCTTCGTCGTAGACGCGTGCGCGTCGCAGGTGAGGCGCGGTACTGCTGGCGTCGCTCACCTCGCAGATGACGGTGTTGATGTCGCGGATCAGCCGTAGTTGGATGGGGGGACGGGCGTAGCGGATGGCGTTGGTGACGAGTTCACTTGCGATTAGTTCGAAGACGAATGTCAAGTCCTCCAGGTGCCAGGTGGTAAGTACGTCACAGACGAGTTCGCGGGCATGGGCGACGGTCGCAGGATCGGCGGACAGTTCCCATGTGGCCACCTGGTCGGCACCCAGGACGTGGGTGCGGGCCAGCAGAAGGGCAGCGTCGTCGGTACGGTGGCCGGGGAGTAGGATTTTCAGCGCCCTGTCGCAGGTTTCTTCCAGGGGGCGATGCGGACTGGCAAGGACCGCACGAAAATTGGCGTATCCGTCATATGCCTCGTGGTGTGCGTTTTCGATGAGACCGTCGGTGTAGAGGGCGAGGACGCTGCCTTCCGGCACTTCGAACTCGGCCACCTCGAAAGGCAGACCGCCCAGCCCCAGGGGTGGTCCGGCGGGGAGGTCCAGGAAATCCACTGCGCCGTCCGGGGTGACCATGGCCGGTACGGGATGACCGGCCCGGGCCATGGAGCAGAGGCGGGAAATTGGGTCGTACACGGCGTACAGGCACGTGGCTCCCACCTCGCCCATCCCGCTGTCCAGTGCTTGGTGCGTGCCGTTCGCCGTCTCCTCGCGATCCAGGCGCAGTACGAGATCATCGAGTTGGGTCAATAGCTCGTCGGGGGCCAAGTCGACGTCAGCCAGCGTACGGACGGCGGTGCACAGCCGACCCATTGTTGCCGATGCCTGGATGCCGCGGCCGGCCACGTCTCCGACCACTAGTGCGACTCTCGCTCCTGACAGTGGTATGACGTCGAACCAGACGCCACCGATGCCGACGTCCGGGTCGGCCGGCAGGTAGCGCGAGGCGACCTCCACGGCGGATTGGCCGATCATGCGGTCCGGCATGAGACGGTTCTGCAGAGCGAGCGCGATCTCGCGTTCGCGGGTGTAGCGGCGCGCGTTGTCGATGTACACCGCCGCCCTGGCGACCAGATCCTCAGCCAGCCGTAGGTCCTGCTCGTCGAAGGATTCTGGAGTGCGATGACGGCAGAAGACCGCAATCCCCAGGGAGGTGCCACGGGCCCGCAGGGGCACGGCCATCAGCGAATGGATCTTGTGGGTGCGGATGCTCTCGGCGCGTTCCGTGCAGCCCGCAGCCCATGCGGTCAGGGTGGCATCATCGACTTGGTGGCGCGAGGCGCGGCCGAGGGTCAGCGCGCGACCCGGCGGTGACTCCGCATGGTAGGTGTGGATCCCCCCGATCGGGACCACCGCTTCGGGACAACCTGGCAGTACGGAGCGCTGGGCAGTGCGGCGGAGGACGAGGGGGTCGCCGGAGGGGGCTCTCTCGAGGCCTGCGCCACTGAGGGCGCCATCGAGCAGGTCGACAACGACGAAGTCGGCCAAATACTCCGAGCCGACTTCCGCCAGCTCATCCGCCGTGCGGCTCAGATCGAGCGTTGTGCCGATCCGCAGCCCCGCATCGTTGAGAACGCTCAACCACTGGCGGGCCTGGAACTGCTCTGTCGTGTCGGCCGCTGCCTGCGAGAGGGCGCAGACGTGGCCTGCCGGATCCATGACCGGATAGAGCGAGAGCAGCCAAGCATGTGGACGGGACTCGCCTGGTGTACGGAGGTGTACTTCCAACCGAGCTGTCTCCCCGCTGCGCCATACGCGCTCGGCGGCCTCGGCGATGCCTTCAAGTCCTTTCATCGGCTGCCCGGGACCGGAGTGGCCAATGCGCACGCCGAGTAGTTCCTTCTCCGGCTTTCCCATGGCGACGGTCACTGCGGCGTTCACCGCAAAGCAAGACCCCTGCCGGTCGAAGAGCGCCACGGGAAGAGGAAGCTGCTCCAGCGCCCACTGCTTGACATTCGGGGGGTCCGGTTCACGGCCAGCCCTCGCGCTTGTCTCTCCGGACGCCTCGGGCGCAGTGACCGTGAGGAACCAGTGTGCCTCCCCAACCGCATTGAGCAGCGGCTGTGCTTGAAGCCGAACGTGCAGGCCGCGGCCGTCGCGGTGTCGTAGGGTGATCAGACCGTCCCATGCTTCGCGCCGGGTGCAGCAACGCTTGGCAGCTATTGGAAGCGGCTCCGCGAGCAGAGCCTCGGCCTCCTCGCCAACCACTTCTGTCGGTAGGTAACCGAGCAGCTCACGCGCACCCGTGCTCCACGCGGTGACCACGCCGTGTGCATCCACCGCAGCCGCTGCGGCCTGTCCACGGGCCAACCGCACGTCATCGGAAGCAGCCGACATGTCGACCTCCCTGCACATCGACGCTATGTCGCACTCGAGCGCCCACCGCCTACCAGCGTGCTCCCTGCTAAGCGCCTTCTCAACTGACGCAAGCTGTCAACGCACACGCCGAAACGTGCTGTGATCCGGCTGTCACCAACTGTGGCGTCCGATGTCGCGGGCTTCGAAGCGTCTGATTCCTGCCCGGCTGACGGCACATGATGTCGTGGAAGTCGGCTCAACCGGACTGCGTGGACAGGACGGCCGATGCGGGTGATCCTTTCTGCTCTTGGTATCGCCATCGGCATAGCGACCATGATTGCCGTCGTCGGCATTTCCTCCTCGCCGAAGGGGAACGCTGATGCGGGACCTCGCAAGCTCGGCACCAACAGGCTGGTGGTAGCCGCGGGGCAATCCTTGCTCACCGGAGAGCGCCCAGCTGCCGAAGAACGCACCGGGTATGAGGGGAGCCAGCTGGACGACGTGGAGAGCGTCGGTGCCACCGGCTCCACAGATGCGAAGATCTACCGCTCGGAATACATTCCTTCGACCCACACCAGCGTCATTTCCGTCAACGCAGCACTCCAGGGACTGCTGGAGGCGTTCCGCGGTGCCATGGCCTCGGGCACTTGGCTCAATGCGGCCAACAGCCGTCGCCCCCGGCTGGCACGCCCTCATGCTGCACACCCGCGAGTACGCCGCCTGGTGCGAGGAGTGGTTCGGCCGGTTCATCCACCACAACCCGTTCAAGACCCGCCGGCTCCGCGACGGTGCCGAGATCAGGGGCACGGTCCAGGCGATCGAGGCATCGGGCTTCGCCGGGACCAGGAGCTGTGGGCACGGCCGGAGTGCAACCCGCCCGCCTGCTGCGGCGACGGCGACGGCTGCTGACCCGCGCGAGGATTCATCTTCACGCAGAGGGCCGGGCTCGAGGGGAGGCCCCGGTTGGCGCACGTCGCGTCGGTCGGGGCTCTGGGCGGGTTTTGGGAGGGGTGTAAACCCGTAACGGTCGAGGAAAGATCCTCCCGGAGCACTAGGGTGCTTCTTTTGCTTACGCATTACTCTTGTGGCAAGGCCGCGCAGTGTGGCCATGGAGGAGTGAAATGAGGAGCAGCAACCCGGTCTTCTCGCGACGGGGGTTCAGCCGCGACAACGGCTACGCCGGCTTCAACGCGCAGCAGCCGCAGGCCGGGGGTCCCGCCGTGGGCACCCAGGGGAGCCCGTACGCCCAGGGGACCGCCACCAGCCCGTACGCGACCAACCCGTACGCCCAGCAGGACCTGCAGACCGGCGCCCCGCAGGCGCCCGCACGCACCGGCGTGATGACGATCGACGACGTCGTGGCCCGTACGGCCATGACGCTCGGCACCGTCGTGCTGACCGCCGTGCTGGCCTGGGTCCTCCTCCCGGTCGATCCGGCCAACCTCGGCACGTCCTACGGCATCGCCATCGGCGCGGCCCTGGTCGCGCTGGTGCTGGCGCTCGTCCAGTCCTTCAAGCGCAAGCCGTCGCCCGCGCTGATCCTGGCGTACGCCGCCTTCGAGGGTGTCTTCCTCGGAGTGATCAGCAGCGCCGTCTCCACTTACATCGCTGACGGTGTGGTGGCGCAGGCGGTGCTCGGCACGATGGCGGTCTTCGGCGGCGTGCTCATCGCGTACAAGATGCGCTGGATCCGCGTCACCCGCCGCTTCTACGGCTTCGTGATGGCCGCGGCCATGGGCTTCATCCTGCTGATGGCCGTCAACCTGCTGTTCGCCGTCTTCGGCGGCGGTGACGGCCTCGGCTTCCGCAGCGGCGGTCTCGGTATCCTCTTCGGTGTCATCGGCATCATCCTGGGCGCGTGCTTCCTCGCCCTCGACTTCAAGCAGGTCGAGGACGGTGTGGCGTACGGCGCTCCGCGCGAGGAGTCCTGGCTGGCGGCCTTCGGCCTCACCCTGACGCTGGTGTGGATCTACCTGGAGATGCTGCGGCTGTTTTCGATCCTGCAGGGCGACGACTGACATACGCCGCCGCTGCAGTCGCAGTACCACCGAAGGGCCCGCGGATTTCCGCGGGCCCTTCGTCGTGGTGGGACGTGCTCAGCGCAGTTTGCGCGCGGCCCGCCTCAGGTCGTACTCATGGATGATCGCTTTCGCATGGCCATAGGCCAGATCGTGTTCACTGCGGAGCCAGCTGACCTTCTCCTCGAAACGGAAGAGGGCGGGGCCTTCATCGACGGTGCGAATCCAGTCGGAGACTTCACGACCGGTGCAATGAGGGATGCGGGAGAGCATGTTCCGGTGGGTTTCCTCGGAGAAGACTTGGGACATCGGCGCCTCCGGACGCATTGCGCGTGTCTGGTCCTTCACGCCACCGTGCCTGAGCGTTGGCCCGTTGGCAACAGTGCCGCACAGGCGCGTAGGGTCGCGGCGTGCTCGATACAACGCCGCTGACCGCTGCCGTGGACCGATTCGCCGACCGGTTGAGGGCCGCTCCGCAGAGCCGGCTGCAGCGCGGGGCCGCGGCCGAGGGCCTCGCCCTGGCCAGGGAACTCGCCGTACGGGCCCAGCGGCTTCAGGCTCCTGGGCAGGAGCCGCGGATCATGCCGGACGCCGGGGTGTTCGTGGTGGCGGACCAAGTCGCGGTGGCGGGTCATGACTTGGCGGAGGCACTGAGAACGGCCCCGCCGGCGTCAACTTCGAGTGACGTGGACGAGGCCGTGAGGCTGGTCGCGGAGGCCGCGGCGCGGGCCCTGGGGTGAGAGCTCCGGTCAGGAGCTCCCGGTCGAGCGCCCTCGGTGAAGAGTCAGAGGGACGCGATGACGCGGTCCGCGAGGATGTAGACGCTCTCCTCGCCGCACGAGAACGTCAGGGCGTACGCACCCGAGACGCCCGAGCCGCCCAGCAGCACCGGGGCGCTGCCGTCGCGCAGGGCCGCGGCGAGGCGCTCGGCGGTCTCGCGGTGGCCGGGGGTCAAGCAGAGCGTGGTGCCGTCGGTGAAGACGTACACGTCGAGCGTGCCGAGCGGGCCGGGGCGGACGTCCGCGAGGGGGGTGCGGGCCTCGGCGAGCTCCTCGAGGCGGGTCACCGTGCGCTCGTGGTCGCCCAGCGGAGCGGACGGCTGGGCCGGTACGAAGTCGGGGTGCGAGGGGTGGCGGCGGCGGGCCGCGGCCAGCTCGGGGGAGTCCTCCGCGAACTCGGTGACGGGCTCGTCGTCGAGTTCCAGCAGGGGCTCCAGGCCCACCAGGTCGGCCTGGCGGGGCAGGAAGAGCGGGGCGTCCTCGCCCAGCCCGTGCAGCCCGCCCAGCAGCGAGGGGGCGTCCGCGGCGTCGCGGGCCTCCTGCGCGGCCCAGAACGCGCGCGCCTCGGCCAGCTCTCGCTCGCGCTCCTCGGCCAGGGCCTCGGCGACGGCTGCCCGTATCTCGGCGGGCGTGTCGAGGGGGGTGCGGGCGGCGGGTACGACCGGGCCGCGGCCGTGGCCCTGCGCGGCGAGCTCACCGCGCAGGGCGGTGACCTGCTTGCGCAGGCCGTGGGCGGCGTGCAGGGCGGCGCCGCCCACGGCGGTGGCAGCGGCCGTGGTCAGCAGCAGGGCAAGAGACATTGCGCTCACTGACGTTCTCCCGGTTTCTGTCGATCCCCCGGACTTCCTACATCAGAGTGTCGTGGTCTGGGAATGGTTGTCAGCGCATTACGTCACGAATTGGACAGGTCTTTCAACTTGGTGTTTAACCCCGTAACGGCTGTGAGCTGCGAAAATGCATCTCCCCCAGGAGAAAGGTCACATCCTGGGGGAGATTCGGTCACGGGTCAGGCGCGCGGGGGTTAGCTCAGCCGCTCGATGACCATGGCCATGCCCTGGCCGCCGCCCACGCACATGGTCTCCAGACCGAACTGCTTGTCGTGGAACTGGAGGCTGTTGATCAGCGTGCCGGTGATGCGCGCGCCGGTCATGCCGAAGGGGTGGCCCACGGCGATCGCGCCGCCGTTGACGTTCAGCTTGTCCAGGTCGATGCCGAGGTCCCGGTAGGACGGGATCACCTGGGCGGCGAACGCCTCGTTGATCTCGGCCAGGTCGATGTCGCCGATGCTCAGGCCGGCCCGCTGCAGCGCCTGCTTCGACGCCTCCACCGGCCCGTAGCCCATGATCTCGGGGGAGAGGCCGGAGACGCCGGTGGAGACGATCCGGGCCAGCGGGGTCAGACCGAGCTCACGCGCCTTGGTGTCGCTCATGATGACCAGCGCGGCGGCGCCGTCGTTGAGCGGGCAGCAGTTGCCGGCCGTGACCAGGCCGTCGGGGCGGAAGACGGGCTTGAGGCCCTCCACGCCCTCCAGGGTGACTCCGGCGCGCGGGCCGTCGTCCTTGGACACGACCGTGCCGTCCGGGGTGGTCACGGGGGTGATCTCGCGCTCCCAGAAGCCGTTCTTGATGGCTTCCTCGGCGAGGTTCTGCGACCGTACGCCGAACTCGTCCATGTCCCGGCGGGTCACGCCCTTCAGGCGGGCCAGGTTCTCGGCGGTCTGGCCCATCGCGATGTAGGCGTCGGGGATCAGCCCGTCCTCGCGCGGGTCGTGCCAGTCCGCGCCCTCCTGCACGGCGCGGGCGGCGGTACGGGCCTCGGCGTCGGCGAAGAGCGGGTTGTGGGTGTCCGGCAGGGTGTCGGAGTTGCCCTTGATGCTGCGGGAGACCATCTCGACACCGGCGGAGATGAAGACGTCGCCCTCGCCGGCCTTGATGGCGTGCAGCGCCATGCGGGAGGTCTGGAGGGACGAGGAGCAGTACCGGGTGATGGTGCAGCCCGGCAGGTGGTCCATGCCCATCTGCACGGCCACGATGCGGCCCAGGTTGTGGCCCTGCTCGCCGCCGGGGAGGCCGCATCCGAGCATCAGGTCGTCGATGTCGCGCGGGTCGAGCTCGGGCACCTTGGCGAGCGCGGCCTTGATGATCTCGGCGGTCAGGTCGTCGGGCCGTACGTCCTTCAAGGACCCCTTGAAGGCGCGACCGATGGGGGAGCGGGCAGCAGAGACGATCACGGCTTCGGGCATGAGGGCTCCAGAAGGGCGAAGAGAAGGGGGCAGGGCAGGACTGAGTGGGAAGTTACCCGCACGTATCGCTCAGGTCACCGGAGTGGCCGTGTGATGCGGGCCTCTTTTCTAAGCGCTCGCTCAGTCCATGATGCCGTAGAGGTGTGCCGTTGCGGGAGCCCCGCCCCCGCTTATGGCTGCCGCGGCGACGACGCCGGTTCCACCGGGGCCGCCGCCGGGTCCGTCACGGCCGGCAGCCGGCGCCGGCGCCGGTGCTTGAGCAGCGCCCACGGGGCCCGCGCGCCGGTGACCTCGGTGCCCGCCTCCGACGCGGCCGCCGAAGCCGCCTTCGCGACCGGCAGTATGCCCTCGTCGCGCGAGGCGTCCAGCCGGTCCGTCTCCGGCCACAGGCCGAGCGAGGCACACACCGTCGGGAGTACCGCCATGGCCGCGGTCGCGTACCCCTCCGCCGAGGGGTGGTAGTTGTCCGGGCCGAACAGCTCGCGCGGGTTCGCCGCGAACTCGGGGCCGAGCAGATCGCCCAGCGAGACCGTACGGCCGCCCTGCTCGACCACACCGATCGTCTGCGCGGCGGCCAGCTGACGGCTCACCCGCCGGGCCAGCCAGCGCAGCGGCTGGTACACCGGTTCGATCGTGCCCAGGTCGGGGCAGGTGCCGACGACGACTTCCGCCCCGGCCGTACGCAGCCGGCGCACGGCCGCGGCGAGATGCCGGACGGACTGGGTGGGCGGCATCCGGTGGGTGACATCGTTGGCACCGATCATGATCACGCAGACGTCGGGGCGCCGGGTCGGGTCCGCCAGCATCACCATGACCTGGCGGTCCAGGTCGTCGGACATGGCCCCGGGCAGTGCGACGTTACGCAGCTCCACCTGGCGCTCGGCCACCGCCGCCAGCCCCGAGGCGAGCAGCGCCCCCGGCGTCTGGCGGGCCCGGTGCACGCCCTGCCCGGCCGCCGTCGAGTCGCCCAGTATGCCCAGCCGCAGCGGCGGGCGGGCGCGGCCGAAGACCGTTCCGTACAGCCCGTCGGCGCTGGGCGGATCCGCGTGCCCGTTCCCGACCGTCCGCTTCGCCAGCTGCACCTCGGCCAGTACCAGTCCGATTGCCGCCGCACCCAGGAGACCGATGCCGCCTCCGCCGTACGCCGCACCCGCAGCGATGCGCCGTGCCACCCTCGCCCTCGACACAGTCCCCGCCACCTCCTCGTAGCCGATCGTGAGCTACTCGTAGCCGCTCAAGTGCTAACTGCCCCGTAGCGGCGGTCGCCCAATCACTTTCCGCATACGCTGGCGACATCTCACGGAGTAGCCGGAGACCCCGGAGACCGCTTCCCTGGAGAACAAGGTGCAATTCCACGACTCGATGATCAGCCTCGTCGGCGACACCCCGCTGGTGAAGCTCAACAGCGTGACCGAAGGGATCCAGGCGACCGTCCTGGCCAAGGTCGAGTACTTCAACCCCGGCGGGTCGGTCAAGGACCGTATCGCCGTGCGCATGATCGAGGCGGCGGAGGAGAGCGGCGCGCTCAAGCCCGGCGGCACGATCGTCGAGCCGACCAGTGGAAACACCGGTGTCGGACTCGCCATCGTGGCCCAGCAGAAGGGCTACAAGTGCATCTTCGTCTGCCCGGACAAGGTGTCACTCGACAAGATCAATGTGCTGCGCGCGTACGGCGCGGAGGTCGTCGTCTGTCCGACGGCGGTCGACCCCGAGCACCCCGACTCGTACTACAACGTCTCCGACCGGCTGGTTCGCGAGACGCCGGGGGCCTGGAAGCCCGACCAGTACAGCAACCCGAACAACCCCCGTTCCCACTACGAGACCACCGGCCCCGAGCTGTGGCAGCAGACGGACGGGAAGATCACCCATTTCGTCGCGGGCGTCGGCACCGGCGGCACGATCAGCGGCACCGGCAACTACCTCAAGGACGTCTCGGAGGGGCGTGTACGGATCGTGGGCGCCGACCCCGAGGGCTCGGTGTACTCCGGCGGCTCCGGCCGCCCGTACCTCGTCGAGGGCGTCGGTGAGGACTTCTGGCCGACCGCCTACGACCCCACGGTGACCGACGAGATCATCGCGGTGTCCGACAAGGACTCCTTCCAGATGACCCGCCGCCTCGCCAAGGAGGAGGGCCTCCTGGTCGGCGGCTCCTGCGGTATGGCGGTCGTGGCGGCGCTGCGCGTCGCCGAGGGCCTCGGCCCGGACGACGTGGTCGTCGTCCTGCTCCCGGACAGCGGTCGCGGCTACCTGAGCAAGATCTTCAGCGACGAGTGGATGGCGGGCCACGGCTTCCTGGAGGAGGCGGGCCCCGCGGCACGCATCGGCGAGGTGCTCGCCGACAAGCAGGGCGGACTGCCTTCGCTGGTGCACATGCACCCGGAGGAGACCGTCGGCGAGGCGATCGAGGTGCTGCGCGAGTACGGCGTCTCGCAGATGCCGATCGTGAAGCCGGGCGCCGGCCACCCCGACGTCATGGCCGCGGAGGTCATCGGCTCGGTTGTCGAGCGCGAGCTGCTGGACGCACTGTTCACGCAGCGCGCGTCCCTGGCAGACCCGCTGGAGAAGCACATGAGCGCGCCGCTGCCGCAGGTCGGCTCCGGCGAGCCGGTGGGGGACCTGATGGCCGTACTGGGCAAGGCGGACGCGGCGATCGTGCTGGTCGAGGGCAAGCCGACCGGTGTGGTGAGCCGTCAGGACCTGCTGGCGTTCCTCGCCAAAGGCACCAAGTAGTGGAGGATTGGCGTCCGTTCGGCTTCGCGAAAGTGGTACGAGCGCGACACGTTGTGGCAGCACCCGCTTAACACGGGTCCGGCACATTGGTGGTTGTCGGCAAGCAGGAACAAGCAACACCCCGCCGACAACCACGAACGGCGCCAAGGACCTCCGGAGCGGCTCCCGGACCTCCATGACGCCATGGACGCGGCAGACCGGCCCTGACCCGGCCCGTGTCCTGAAGCGGGGACCGCCGTCGTCCCGCCCTCCCGGGCCACCGGAGGGTGCGGCGGTCCCCGCGCCACGCACCCCTTTGCGCCTAGGTCCTGTCCGGTCGATCAGGCCGGATCAGGGAGCGGGGTCTGGTGCCGTGGATCGCAAGGCGGAGGAGGGAGTCGACGCGGTGGGGGCACCTCCCAGCGGTAGCTGGGGGACGTCGGCGACCGACGACAACGCGGCGAGGCGCGGTGCCAGGGCACGCGAGCCCGGCATGATCGGCCGGGCAGGACCTAAGCCGGCGCCCGCTCTCACGGAGGTGGTTGCTCGCCGTCGGGGTTGCTCAATTGACGGTTGCGGTGTTCGCCGCTCAGTCCTCCCAGTCGGACGCCTGCCGCCGCCGGGACCAGGGCCATCCCCTGACCGCGTAGACGGCGTTCACGCCGACGATGCCTGCCCAGGTGACGAGCAGGCCCTCCAGGTCCGCCTGCACCACGCCGATCGCCGACAGCGGGACGGCGAGGATCATGGTGATGATGCCGAAGCCGAAGCGCTCGCCGAAGTTCCCGTCCACGGCGTGCGGGGAACGGGCCCCTCGGGCGACCACCATCTGCTGCTCGGCGAGCTGGCGGCGTACGCGCCGGTCCACCGTCCCGTCCAGGCGCTGCTCGACCTTTTCCAGGAACGAGTCGACCAGCGCGGACTCGTACTCCGGCCCCAGTTCCCTGCGCGCCTGCAAGGTGGCGTCGAGTTCCTTCTTGAGCTCTTGGTCGCGGGCTTCCATGCGTTCACGCTACGGGGCACTCGGGCCCGGCACAGTGGGGCTGACCCCACCATCCGCCGCCGGCGCCACGGTCCGGAGCGCTCCGGGCCTGCGGTACCTGCGGTAGACGTAGGGCGGCGCCGCCCCGTCCGCGCTGTCGCCGGCCAGCGCCCGGACGACGCCGTGGTCCGGGGACAGCCCGCACGCCGGGTCCGTGCGGGCGGCGTCCCCGGTGAGCGCGTACGCCTGGCAGCGGCAGCCGCCGAAGTCCTCGTCGCGGCGCGAACAGCTGCGGCAGGGGTCGGCCATCCAGTCGGTACCGCGGTAGCGGGTGAAGGCCCTGGAGTGGTCCCAGATCCAGGCCAGCGGATGGTCGCGGATGTTCGGCGGGTCCAGGTCCGGCAGGGAGGCCGCTGCCGGGCAGGGCAGGACGGTGCCGTCCGGGGCGACGGTGAGCGAGACCGCTCCCCACCCGCCCATGCACGGCTTCGCGACGCCGTCGAAGTAGTCGGGGACGACCCAGACCAGGTCGGGCCCACCGGAGGCGAGCCGCTCCCGCCACCGCTCGACGGCGTCCCGCGCGCGGGCGAGCCGGTCCCGCGTCGGAAGCAGCGCGGTGCGGTTGAGCAGACCCCAGCCGTAGAACTGGGTGTTGGCCAGCTCGATGCGGTCCACGCCCCAGGACAGGCCCAGTTCGACGATGGCGTCGATGGCGTCGAGGTTCTCGCGGTGCAGGACGACGTTGAGGCCGAGGGGGAGGCCGATGTCCCGTACGAGCGCCGCGGCCCGCTCCTTCGCGGCGAAGGACGGGCGTCCGGCGATCCGGTCGGAGGCACGGGCGTCGGCGTGCTGTACGGACAGCTGGACGCTGCGCAGCCCGGCGCCGGCCAGCGCGTCCAGCCTGGCCTTGTCGAGTCCGGTGCCGCTGGTGACCAGCTGGGTGTAGATCCCGGCGGCTTCGGCCGCGGTGACGATCTGCTCCAGGTCGGGGCGCAGCAGCGGCTCGCCGCCCGAGAGGTGGGTGTGTACGACGCCGAACTCGCCGGCCTGACGCATCAGGTCCGTCCACTGCTCGGTGGTCAGCTCGCGCGATCGCCGCGTCAGCTCCAGCGGGTTTGAGCAGTACGGGCACTGGAGCGGGCAGGCGTGGGTGAGTTCGGCCAGCAGGGCCCAGGGGCGGGCGGGTGCGCCGGGCGGGGCGGGTGCGCCGGCCGGGGCGGCAGTGCCTGCCGGAGTGGCGGTGCTTGCTGGAGCGGCAGCGGTCATCGGAGCCAGCCCTCCTTTCGTAGACGGTCGAGGAAGGACGGGACGTCGGTGGCGACCGGAGCGCCGGGGAAGCGTTCAGCCAGCTCGTCGACGATCCCGCGCACGCTGCGGGTGCCGTCGCACAGGCCGACGACCGCGCCGGCCTTGCCCGTCAGCACGACAACGCGTTCGGGGAGGACCAGCAGATCCGTGCCGCGCAGGCGGTCGTGCCGCAGCACGATGACGGGCGCCAGTGCGGGCCGCCAGTCGGTCTCGGGCGCCGCCCTCACGTCTGCTCCCCGCGGCCCGCCCGATCGACGGCGTCGAGCAGCGACCACAGGACATCGCACTTGAAGCGGAGCGCGGCCACGGCGCGTTCCTGGTCCTGCCGGGTGCGGGCCCAGCCCATGACGAGACCGAGTGCCTCGGCGCTGTCGCGCCGGCCCTGGGACACGCGGGTGCGGAAGTAGGCGAGGCCACGGGATTCGATCCACGGGTAGTGGCGTTCGAATGCCTCGATGCGGGTGCGCATCAGGTCCGGGGCGGACAGTTCGGTCAGCGAAGCGGCGACGGCTTCCAGGGGCGGGCGCAGGCGGCAGAAGTTGACGTACCCGTCGACCGCCAGCCGTACGCCCGGCAGCACGGTGTCGGCGCAGAGCATGGTCTCGCGGTCCACGCCCGCCGCCTCGCCGAGCCGCAGCCAGCGCTCGATGCCGCCCTCGCCCTCTTCCTGCCCGTCGTGGTCCTGGATGCGGCGCAGCCACATGCGGCGCAGTCCCGGGGAGTCCAGCTTGGCGGTGATCAGCGCGTCCTTGACGGGGATGTGGCGCTGGTAGTGGAAGCGGTTGGCGATCCAGCGGCGGAGTTCCGCCTGGCTCAGGTCGCCGCTGTGCATACGGAGGTTGAAGGCATGGCGGTCGTGGTACCGCTCCTCGCCCACCGCGCGCAGTTGTGCCTCGAACTCGGCGGGGCTCCAGGGCTCCGCGAGCGGGGCGAGTGCCGTGGTCACAGCTCGATCACCATTCCGTCCTGCGCCACCTCGATGCCCAGCCGGGCGAGCCGCTTGTGCTCGGGTGCCGCCGGGTCGACGAGGGGGTTGGTGTTGTTGAGGTGCGTGTAGAGGCACCGGGCGGCGAGCGGGGCGAGGAGCTCGGCGGTGCCGCCCGGCCCGTCGATGGGCAGGTGCCCCATGCCGGTGGCGGTACGGGTGGAGATGCCGGTGCGCCGGGGCTCCTCGTCGTCCCAGAAGGTGCCGTCGACGATGACGACGTCGGCTTCGGCGGCGGCCTGCTGGAGGCGGTCGGGCCAGGCGGCCAGGGCGGGGGCGTACACGGCTGATGCGCCGGAGGCGGGCTCGTACAGGCGCAACGCGATGACCCACGCGTCGTCGTCCGGAGCGTCGGCGGCGTACCGCGGGCGCTTGCCGGACACCGGGATCGCGCTGATCTGTACGGCCGAGGCCCCACCACCGCCACCGCCACCGCCACCGCCACCGTCCAGCGGCTCGGCGCCGCGCGGCGGCAGCTCCCGCCAGCTGACGGAGGTGTACGGGCCCAGTACCGCCCCGAGGTGCAGGCGGTCCAGGAGGGCCTGACGGACCGGGGCCGTCGCGAGCACCTGGAGGCTGTCCGCCTCACGCAGTCGTGCGATGCCCAGGGTGTGGTCGAGTTCGGCGTCGGTCAGGACGAGCCCGGCGACCGGCGTCTGCCGGAGTCCGGGGCCGGGCTGGAGTCCTGGCCGGGCTTCGATCTGGTCGCCGATGTCGGGTGTCGCGTTGACGAGGTACCAGTGGTCTTCGCCGGCCTGGACGGCGAGGGAGGCGTGACGGCGGCGCCAGTGCGGGTGGGCGCGTGCCCCGGAGCATCCGGGGCACGCGCAGTTCCACTGGGGGATTCCGCCGCCTGCGGCGGTGCCGAGCACCTGCAGCAGCATCGCGTGTACTAGCGGGAGTTGAGGGAGTAGCCGGTGACCTCCAGCGCGGTCTCGACGACCATGTGATCGGGCGCCTGCCACGTGGTCTCGTCCGTCTCCTCCGCGAAGGTCCCCTTGATCAGGTCGGTCTGTTCCTTGGTTTCGTTCATCGGTCGTGCCTGCCTTTCCGTTGGGGACTACTTGATGGTCACCTTGAGGATCTGGTCTTTGTCGGTGCCACGTCCGTTGGTGCCGAGCCACAGCTCGTCCGCGCCGGGGACCTTCGCGATGGGGCGCAGCCGGCCGTACGTGCGGTTGAAGAACGGGGTTGCCGAGCCGACGCGTTCGCTGTTTCCGTCGATCGGGACGCGCCACAGCCGCTGGCCACGCAACGTGGACACGTAGATGACGTTCCGCACGATGGCCAGTTGGCTGGGCACGCCTTCGGCCGGCGTCCAGGTCATCATCGGATTGGTCATGCCCGCGACGTTGCAGGCGCCCTCGCAGGTGGGCCAGCCGTAGTTGGCACCCGGCTTGATCAGGTTGAGTTCGTCCCACGTGTCCTCGCCGATTTCCGCCGCCCACAGCCGGCCGTTGCGGTCCCAGGCCAGGCCCTGCGGGTTGCGGTGGCCGTAGCTGTAGACGCGGTCGCCGAACGGGTTGCCCGGGGCGGCGGCCCCCGTCTCGGTGATCCGCAGGATCTTTCCGTTGAGCGACTGCATGTCCTGCGCGAGTTTCGGCTGCCGGGCGTCGCCTGTCGAGACGTAGAGGTATCCGTCGGGACCGAAGGCGAGCTTGCCGCCGTTGTGGTCTCCGCCCCGCTGGATTCCGCCGAGCACGGTGGTGTAGTCGCTGAGTGACGTGCCGTCGTAGCTCATCCGCGCGACGCGGGTGTCGCTCGCCGTGGTGTGCATGAAGAACACGCGCTTGTCCGTCGTGCCGTCCCAGGTCGGCGAGGGAGCGACCCCCAGGAGGCCGCCCTTCCCCTGGCTCAGTCCCTGTCCCTGCCCCGGAAGCTGGACGGGATCGGTGAGCGTGTTCGGCACCATGCCGAGCTGCTGCTTGGAGCCGTCGAGTCCGAGGCGGACGACACGGTGCGTATAGCGCTCGGTCGCAAGCGCCGAACGTCCGTCCGGCAGGAAGGAGATGGTCCAGGGGCCGTTCCACTCCCCGGAGAACGTCGAGACGTCTGCCGGACTGCCACCGTCAGTGGCTGCGCCGATTGCGGCGTCCTCTGCCGGAGCCGTGGGGGGCGGCGCCGCGGCTGCCGGCTGCGCCACACCGCAAGCCAGGAGCGCGGCTGTGGCGATGAGTGACGCCATGCCCGTACGGGAGGGAATACGGGAAGGCGGCAGCACTGAGCGCCTTGAATGTGCCATTTCGACACCTTTCGCACATCTGAGGGGAGTGATGCGATGCGACATTCTGCTACGGAGTCTTGACGTTGTGTGAGCGTCGTACCAGCTGGATTGACCCGTCAGGGAGCCCTTGCCCGTGGTCCTGTCGGCTGCATATGGTCATGCAGAGTGCAATGTGACTGAATAGGTGCCGATGGGAGGCGTGATGTCACTGAGGGGGATGGCATGAACGACAGCCCGGCGGCGCGCCTGCAGCAGCTCTTCGAGGGCCGCCGGCTCACCCCGACACAGCGGCGGATCGCGCACTGCATGGTGCGCAGCGCCGCCGACGCGCCGTTCCTGTCGAGCGTCGAAGTCGCCGAACTGGCGGGCGTGAGCCAGCCCTCCGTCACGCGCTTCGCGGTCGCGCTCGGCTTCGACGGCTATCCGACGCTGCGCAAGCACCTGCGGGAAGTGGCCCCGGCGGAGCCCGTCGCCACCACCGACGCGTACAACGAGTACCAGCAGGCCGTCCACTCCGAGATCGAGAACCTGCGGCACCTCGCCACACTGCTCGCCGACCCGGAGCCGGTAGAGGAGGCGGGCCGGCTGCTCGCCGCCTCCCGGCCGCTGCCCGTCCTCGGCCTGCGGGCCGCCTCCTCCCAGGCGCGCGGCTTCGCGTACTTCGCGGGCAAGGTCCATCCGGACGTCCGGCTGCTGGACGAGGGCGGCTCGATGCTGGCCGACCGCATCGACGCGGCGGTGCGCGCGGGGGCGACCACGCTGCTGTGTTTCGCGCTGCCACGGCATCCGCGGGAAGTCGTCGAGGCGCTGGCGCACGCGCAGGCGGCCGGCCTGAAGGTGGTCACGGTGGCGGACTCCGCGTTCGCCCCGGTCGCCGAGCACTCGGATCTGCTGATTCCGGCGGCGGTCGGCACGGGCCTGGCCTTCGACACGGCGTGCGCGCCGATGCTGTTGGGGCGGGTGCTGCTGGAGGCGATGTGCGACGGCCTGCCGGACGCGCAGGCGCGGCTGGAGGAGTTCGACACGAAGGCGGCCGCCCGCGGGCTGTTCGTCGAGTAGCCCGCGGCGGCCTTGGTGTGCGCCTACCCGCCTGCTACTCCTCGCCGCGTGCCTTCAGCACCAGCTTGTTGACCACCCACAGCCCGATCCCGATCGCCAGCAGCACCCCCGCCCGGATGTAGACGTCCGCCGGGCGGTCGGCGAGCGGGCTGGCCAGGATGATCGCGGTGATCGCGCCCAGCACCGGCAGTGCCGTGGGCGTACGGAAGTGCGGGTGGTCGACCGGGGCGCGGCGCAGCACCAGGACCGCGACGTTGACCACCGCGAACACGCAGAGCAGCAGGAACGCCGTGGTGTCGCCCAGTCCCTCGATCTCGCCCGTCGCCACCAGGCCGATGGCGAGCAGCGAGACGAAGACGATGCCGACGACGGGGGTGCGGCGCCGCGGCAGGACGCGGGCCATGCCCTTCGGCAGGATGCGTTCGTTCGCCATGCCGTAGCAGAGGCGTGAGGCCATCATGATGTTGATCAGCGCGGAGTTGGTGACGGCGAACAGCGCGATCAGGGCGAAGAGTCTGGGTGGGAAGTCGAGGCCGCCCGCCTTGACGACCTCCAGCAGCGGGCCGCTGGACTTCTCCAGGGCGCGGTAGTCCACGAGCAGCGAGGAGACCAGCGCCACCAGGACGTAGATGGTGCCGGTGACGGCGACGCCGGTGAAGATCGCCCGCGGGAACGTGCGTACCGGGTCCTTCGTCTCCTCGGCCATGTTGACCGAGTCCTCGAAGCCGACGAAGGCGAAGAAGCCGAGGGCTGTGGCGCCCAGGACGCTGGTGAGCAGGGCGTATCCGGTGCCGGTCGCCTGGAACTCGCCGAGCCGCGACGGCTCTCCGTCCCCCGCGAGCACCGCGTACGCGCCGATCGTCAGGATGACGAGCAGTCCGGACAGCTCGACCAGGGTCAGTACGACGTTGGTCTTCACGGACTCCGAGACGCCGCGCAGATTGAGCGCGGCGAGGGCGAGGATGAACAGGACCGCGATCAGGGTGGGCGGCACGGCCTCGGTGAATTCGGCCAGGTAGTCCCCGCTGAAGGCGCGGGCCGCGGCGCTCGCCGAGGACAGGCCCGAGCACATCACCATGAAGGCGATGATGAAGGTCAGGAAGGGGACCTTGAACGCCTTCTGCGTGTAGAGCGCGGCGCCGGCCGCCTTCGGGTACTTGCCGACGAGCTCGACGTACGACGCGGCGGTCAGCAGCGCCACGACAAAGCCGATCGCGAACGGCAGCCACAGCGCGCCGCCGACCTTTCCCGCGACCTTGCCGGTGGTGGCGTAGATCCCGGTGCCCAGAATGTCGCCGATCACGAAGAGGATCAGCAGCTTCGGACCGATCACCCGCTTGAGTCCGGGCTCCTGCGGGGGTGCGGCGGCCGGTGCGTCTGATGTGGACATGGAACCTCCCCCGGGGGTGTGTGGAGGAAGTTCTGCCCGGTGGGGCGGGTGTGATGCCTGGCAGTCAGGTGGTACGCGTGTCCAGCAGAGCGTCCGAGTGCGCCCCGCCGGACTCGGCGACGATCTCGTCGAGGGTCTGCGGGGTGCGTACGGTCGCGAAGCGCACCCCCCGGCCGGGGTCGTCCGGTGAGGTGGTGAAGCCGTGGACGCCGGGCCGCGCGAGGCTGTTGTACGCGAACGGGTTGGCGAAGTAGTACGCGCCCGTGTCCAGCACCGCGACAAGGTCGCCCTGCTCCAGCAGCGGCAGCGGACGGCTCTCGGCGAGCAGGTCAGCCGCGAAGCAGGCCGGGCCCGCCACGTCCTGCGGGACGGCCGGGCCGGCCTTGGGGCGGCCCTTCGCGTCGTACGCGGCGATCCGCAGCGGCCACGAGGCGGGCGCGAAGACGGTACGGGTGGCGAGCTGTACGCCCGCGTGGGTCACGGCGATCGGACGGCCGCCGGAGGTCTTGGCGTACTCGACGCGGGCGACGACGGTGCCGTGTTTGGCGAGCAGTGACCGGCCGAACTCGGTGACCAGCCCGTACCGGCCGTCGAACAGGCCGGGGACGGTGTCGGCCAGGAGCCGGGCGTACTCCGAGAAGGTGGGGGTCTCGTCGTCGGAGGCGAAGTTGACGGGGAGTCCGCCGCCGATGTCGAGGGTGTCGACCTGCCGGTGGCCGACGGCCGCGTTGATCTCCTCGGCCAGCTCGTACACCTCCCGGACGCCCTGGGCCATCAGTTCCAGCGGCACTCCCTGGGAGCCGGTGTGCGTGTGCAGCCGGGTGAGCCAGGGGCGCTCGCGGTAGGTGCGCACCACCCAGGCGCGTGCCCCTTCGTCGCGCAGCGCGACCCCGAACTTGGAGGTCGCGGTGGCGGTGGAGAGCGCGCCGATCGAGCCGCCGCCGATCTGCGGATTGACCCGCAGGCCGAGGGGCGGGCCCGCGGGGGCGGTGGGCACGAACGCGTCCAGCCGGGCCAGTTCCTGCGCGCTGTCGGCGTTGACGGCGATGCCGAGCGCGAGCGCCTCGCGCAGCTCGCCGGGGGTCTTGGCGGGGGAGTCGAGGACGGTACGGGAGGGCAGGACCCCGGCGGCGCGTGCCAGGGCCAGTTCGCCGGCGCTGGCGACCTCGCAGCCGATGCCGGCCGCCGAGAGGAGCCGCAGGACCGGGACCAGTGGGGCGGCCTTCACGGCGAAGGCGTGCAGGACCGTGGTGCCGGGTCGGGTGACGGCCTCGAAGGCGGCGTGCAGCGCGGCGGCGGAGGCGCGGATACCGGCCACGTCCAGCAGGCAGACCACCGGCTCCGCCCCGGTGAGGAGGCCCTGCTCCACAGCCGCTCGTACGGCCTGATCGCGACGTACCGGTGCGTCCGTGACGCTTTCCGAAGCCATGTGTGCCAGCCAATCATCCGGCGAGTCGCGCCGCAGCTGTTGACTACAACTATTCATCCAGTCAGGATATGAATAGATTGACCAACAGTGATGGACAGCAATGGAGGAGGCATCGCCATGTCAGGACCCCGCCCCGTACGGGCACCGCGCGGTACGGAACTGAGCGCCCTGGGATGGCAGCAGGAAGCCGCCCTCCGCATGCTGCAGAACAACCTCGACCCCGAGGTCGCCGAGCACCCCGACAAGCTCGTCGTCTACGGCGGCACCGGCAAGGCCGCCCGCGACTGGCGCTCCTTCGACGCCATGGTGCGCACGCTCCAGACGCTGAAGCAGGACGAGACGATGCTCGTCCAGTCCGGCCGTCCGGTCGGCGTGATGCAGACCCACGAGTGGGCCCCGCGCGTCCTGATCGCCAACTCCAACCTGGTCGGCGACTGGGCGAACTGGGAGGAGTTCCGCCGCCTGGAGCAGCTGGGCCTGACCATGTACGGCCAGATGACCGCCGGGTCCTGGATCTACATCGGCACCCAGGGCATCCTGCAGGGCACGTACGAGACGTTCGCCGCCGTCGCCGCGAAGCTGCATTCAATGGGTAAAGGGGTTGGCGGCACCCTGGCCGGCACGATCACGCTCACCGCCGGCCTCGGCGGCATGGGCGGCGCCCAGCCGCTCGCCGTCACGATGAACGACGGCGTCGCGATCTGTATCGACTGCGACCCGCGCGCCATCGAGCGCCGTATCGAGCACCGCTACCTGGACGTGCGCGCCAACTCGCCGGCGCACGCGCTCCAGCTCGCCACCGAGGCCCGCGACGCCCGTAAGCCGCTCTCCATCGGCCTGCTGGGCAACGCCGCCGAGCTGCTGCCGCGCATGCTCGCCGAGGGCGCCCCGATCGACATCGTGACCGACCAGACCTCGGCGCACGACCCGCTCTCGTACCTCCCGCTCGGTGTGGACCTCGACGAAATGGCCTCGTACGCCGCCGAGAAGCCCGCCGACTTCACCCAGCGCGCCCGCGAGTCGATGGCCCGCCACGTCGAGGCCATGGTCGGCTTCATGGACGCCGGCGCCGAGGTCTTCGACTACGGCAACTCCATCCGCGGCGAGGCCCAGCTCGCCGGGTACGGCCGGGCCTTCGACTTCCCCGGCTTCGTCCCCGCGTACATCCGTCCTCTCTTCTGCGAGGGCAAGGGCCCGTTCCGCTGGGCCGCCCTGTCCGGCGAGGCCTCGGACATCCACAAGACCGACAAGGCGATGCTCGAACTCTTCCCGGAGAACGAATCGCTGCACCGCTGGATCAAGATGGCCGGCGAGCGCGTCCACTTCCAGGGCCTGCCCGCCCGTATCTGCTGGCTCGGCTACGGCGAGCGCGACAAGGCCGGCGAGCGCTTCAACGACATGGTGGCGTCCGGCGAACTCGCCGCCCCGCTGGCGATCGGCCGCGACCACCTGGACTGCGGCTCGGTGGCCTCCCCGTACCGCGAGACCGAGGCCATGCTCGACGGGTCCGACGCGATCGCCGACTGGCCGCTGCTCAACGCCATGGTCAACGTCGCCTCCGGTGCGTCGTGGGTCTCCATCCACCACGGCGGCGGCGTCGGCATGGGCCGCTCGATCCACGCCGGGCAGGTCTCGGTGGCCGACGGCACCAAGCTCGCGGGCGAGAAGATCCGCCGCGTCCTCACGAACGACCCGGGCATGGGCGTCATCCGCCACGTCGACGCGGGCTACGACATCGCCGAGTCGGTCGCGGCGGACCGCGGGGTCCGAGTCCCGATGCGGGAGAGCGAGTGAACACCCCCGCCACCCCGGCCGGGGCCACCCCCTCCCCGGCCGGGGCCACCCCCTCCCCGGCTGGCGAAGCCGCCGACCGTCCCAGGCCCGCGGCCGCTCACCCCGGCCGGCCGGAGGCGCCCGGGCGCCCAGCCCCGGAAACCGCGCCGCAGCCCCGCGTCCCGGGTGGAGCGCTGGGGGCGCCGGATCCTCGCGGGGTCCGGGGCGGAGCGGTGGGAAACGGTGAAAGGGCGGGGCAGGGGCACACCTCCTCCTCCTTCCAAGAGATGTGGCGGGATTTGCTGCCCATCGGCCGCCACGCGGACACCCGCGGGTACCGGCGGTACGCCTGGACCGCCGCCGACGCCGACTGCCGGGCCTGGTTCAAGGCCCAGGCCGAGGCCCGCGGGCTGACGTACGAAGTCGACCGCAACGGCAACCAGTGGGCCTGGCTCGGCGACCCCCTCGCCGGGGACGCGGTCGTCACCGGCTCGCACCTGGACTCCGTACCCGACGGCGGCGCCTTCGACGGGCCGCTCGGTGTCGTGTCCTCCTTCGCCGCGCTCGATGAACTCCGCCGCAGGGGAGTGGAGTTCACCCGGCCGCTCGCCCTCACCAACTTCGGTGACGAGGAGGGCGCGCGGTTCGGGCTCGCCTGCGTCGGCTCCCGGCTGACCGCCGGGCAGCTGACCCCCGAGAAGGCGTACGAACTGCGCGACGGCGACGGGGTCTCCCTGCCGCAGGCCATGGAACGGGCCGGATACGACCCGGCGGCCATCGGCCCCGACCCGGAACGGCTCTCCCGTATCGGCGCGTTCATCGAGCTGCACGTCGAGCAGGGCCGCGCGCTGGACCTTTCCGGCGACCCGGTCGGCATCGCCTCCGCGATCTGGCCGCACGGCCGCTGGCGGTTCGACTTCCACGGCGAGGCCAACCACGCGGGCACCACTCGCCTGGAGGACCGCCGCGACCCGATGCTCACATACGCCGCGACGGTCCTCGCCGCCCGCCAGGAAGCCCGGCTCGCCGGAGCGCTGGCCACCTTCGGCAAGATCTCCGTCGAGCCGAACGGCGTCAACGCCATCCCGTCGCTGGTCCGCGGCTGGCTGGACTCCCGGGCCGCCGACCAGAGCACCCTCGACACCGTCATCGCCGGTATCGAGAAGGCGGCGACGGAGCGCGGCGAGCGCGACGGCGTCGACGTACGGGTCACCCGGGAGTCGTTCACCCCCGTGATCGAGTTCGAGCACGCGCTGCGCGACGAACTGAACCGGATCATGGGCGGCCGGATCCCGGTGCTCGGCACCGGCGCGGGACACGACGCCGGAATCCTCTCCGGCTCCATCCCGACCGCCATGCTGTTCGTGCGGAACCCCACCGGTGTCTCGCACTCGCCGGCCGAGTTCGCCGGCGAGGACGACTGCGTCGCCGGTGTCCTGGCCCTCGCCGACGTACTGGAAGGTCTCGCGTGCACGTGACGACGACGTACTGGCTGGAGCACGCCTGGCTCGGCACCCATGTCGAGCCGGCGGTGGCGGTGGCCGTGTCGGACGGCCGGATCGTAGAGGTACGGACCGGGGTCGACGTACCGCCGCCCGGCTCCGTCGTCCTGCTCGGTCTGACCCTCCCGGGCCTGGCCAACGCCCACTCTCACGCCTTCCACCGCGCCTTGCGCGGCACGGTCCAGGTCGGTTCCGGGACGTTCTGGACCTGGCGCGAGGTCATGTACGGCGTGGCCCAGAAGCTCACACCTGAGGGCTACTTCGCGCTGGCGCGTGCGACATACGCGGAGATGGCGCTGGCCGGGATCACGTCGGTCGGCGAGTTCCACTACCTCCACCACGCGCCGGGCGGCATCCCGTACGGCGACCCCAACGCGATGGGCGAGGCACTGATCGCGGCCGCGGGCGAAGCCGGAATCCGGATCACCCTGCTCGACACCGCTTACCTTTCGGCAGGCTTCGGGGAGCGTCCCAACCAGCAGCAGCTGCGCTTCTCCGACGGCACGGCCGACGCCTGGGCCGAGCGCGCCTGCGCCCTCAATGACAGTGAGCACGTCCGCATCGGCGCGGCCATCCACTCCGTACGGGCCGTGCCCGCCGGGCAGCTGGCCACCGTGGCCCAGTGGGCCGAAGCCCGCCGGGCACCGCTGCACGTCCACCTCTCCGAACAGACCGCGGAGAACGACGCCTGCCTGGCGGCCCACGGCTGCACCCCCACCCGCCTGCTCGCCGACCACGGCGTCCTCGGCCCCCGCACGACGGGCGTCCACAGCACGCACCTCACCGACGAGGACATCGCGCTCCTCGGCGGTACGAGGACCGGCACCTGCATGTGCCCCACCACCGAACGGGACCTGGCCGACGGCATCGGCCCCGCGGCCCGCCTCCAGCGGGCCGGCAGCCCGCTGTCGCTCGGCAGCGACAGCCACGCCGTGATCGACCTGCTCGAAGAGGCACGCGCGATGGAACTCGACGAGCGCCTGCGCACCCGCACCCGCGGCCACTGGACCGCGGCAGCCCTCCTCCGCGCCGCCACGGCCGACGGTCACGCGGCCCTGGGCTGGGACGACGCGGGCACCATCGAGCAGGGTGCGCTCGCCGACCTCACGACCGTCGCCCTGGACTCGGTCAGAACAGCGGGACCGCTGCCCCGGCTGGGCGCCGAGACCGCCGTATTCGCCGCCTCCGCCGCGGATGTCCGCCACACGGTCGTGGGTGGCCGTCATGTCGTCCGCGACGGAGTCCACCAGCTCGTACCGGACGTCCCCGCCGCCCTCGCCGAGTCGATCGCAGCCGTCCGCGGCTGACACCCTCCATCACGACACCCGCCACGACGACACCCCCCACCACGACACCCCCCACCACGACACCTGCCACCACGGCACTCCCCATCACGGCACCCCTCATGACGAAAGCGGCCCCCGCGATGACGACGACCACCGCCATCAGCAACATCGCCAGTCTGGTCACCAACGACCCCTCCCTCGGTGAAGGCCCCCTCGGTCTGATCCAGGACGCGGCCGTCGTCATCGACGGCGACCGCGTCGCCTGGGTCGGTGAATCAAGCAAAGCACCCGCCACTGACAACGCCGTCGACGCAGCCGGCCGGGCCCTTATCCCCGGCTTCGTCGACTCGCACTCCCACCTCGTCTTCGCAGGTGACCGCACGGCCGAGTTCAACGCGCGGATGTCCGGACGCAGTTATTCCGCGGGCGGCATCCGCACCACCGTCGCCGCCACCCGCGCCGCCTCCGACGAGGCCCTGGAAGCCAATCTGCTGCGCTACCTCCACGAGGCCCGGCGCCAGGGCACGACCACCTTCGAGACCAAGTCCGGGTACGGGCTGACCGTCTCCGACGAGGCCCGCGCCCTCCGGATCGCCGCCGAGCACACCGACGAGGTCACCTACCTCGGCGCGCACATCGTCTCCCCCGACTACGCCGACGACCCGGCCGCGTACGTGGAACTCGTCACCGGCGAGATGCTCGACGCCTGCGCGCCGTACGCCCGCTGGGTGGACGTCTTCTGCGAGAAGGGCGCCTTCGACGGGGACCAGGCCCGCGCCATCCTCACCGCCGGCCAGGCCAAGGGCCTGACCCCCCGGGTGCATGCCAACCAGCTCAGCTACGGCCCCGGCGTTCAGCTCGCGGTCGAGCTCGACGCGGCCTCCGCCGACCACTGCACGCACCTGACGCAGCAGGACGTCGACGCGCTGGCGAGCGGCAACACGGTCGCCACGCTGCTGCCCGGCGCCGAGTTCTCCACCCGCGCCGAGTGGCCCGACGCCCGCCGCCTGCTCGACGCGGGCGTCACCGTCGCGCTGTCCACGGACTGCAATCCGGGCTCGTCCTTCACCAGCTCGATGCCGTTCTGCATCGCCCTGGCGGTACGGGACATGGGCATGACCCCGGACGAGGCGCTCTGGTCGGCCACCGCAGGCGGCGCGGCGGCCCTGCGCCGCACCGACATCGGCCGCATCACCCCCGGCGCCTGCGCCGACGTGGCCCTGCTCGACGCCCCGAGCCACGTCCACCTGGCCTACCGCCCGGGGGTCCCCCTGGTGACGGCGGTCTGGCAGAAGGGCAGGCGCACGGCCTGACCCTCAGGCGCCCGGAGCCTCGACAGGAAGCCCTCGTTCCACGGCCGCCGCGGCCAGTCGTTTGTCGTAGGTGACGAATGCGGTGAGCGCCTGCTCGAGATACTCGGCGCCGGCCAGATGGATGGCGTCGAGCGTGCGCAAATGACGGATCGGGAACATTCCTGCGGCTCGCAGTACGGGGTCGGTGATCCGGATACGCAGAAGGCGGTCGAGCAATTCCTCAGCCGCATCGCCCACTTCAGGATCGGCACCGACGCGGACGAGAGTGCGGGTCACCTCTGTCTGAGCCAGCGCCGAGGTGACATGTCCTTCGGCGGCCCGTGCGGAGAGGAACGTGCGCAGGGCTGCGGTCTCAGGTTCGGGGAGGACCAGCTTCAGCAGGGCGCACGAGTCGAGGTAGATCAACGGTCCTCTTCCTCACGCATCTGCAGCAGCACCTCGGAGAGCTTCGAAGGGGCGCCCGGCCGTGCGGGCAACGGCTCCCAGTCGCCGAGGCCGCGGGCACCGGCAGCGTTGTCCGGATCCACGGTGCCGGTCCGGACCAGGTCCTCCATGACCCGCTGTTCCGGGTCGGGCGGCCCGAGCACGGCGATCAGACGCCCGTTCCGCGTGATCTCCACACGCTCGCCGGAGACCACGCGGTCGATGAGTTCGCTGGCGTGCTGTTGCAGCTGTCGGATGGGAACTCGGGTTGTCATGAGTCCACGCTAAGAGCAACGTGCGGCGGACGCCATAAATGTGCGGCGCTGTCACCCTGACGAAGTACGCGTCGTTCCCGTGCGCACCACCTCCCCCACCCGCCACACATTGTTCACAGGACGGTCACGAGATCCGCGCCGCGCCCTACCGTGCCGGGAGACCGGCCGGTACCGTCGCTCTCAGCGTGCTCATGGGGGAGACCGGGGGGTCGAGTTGAGCGATGTACGCATCCGTGTGGTCAGGCCCGGGGAGCTTGACGCAGCCGACATCGAAGCCTGGCGGGAGCTGCGGGCGAAGGCCGACGCACCGGCCAATCCGTTCATGGAACCGGAGTTCACCCTGGCCGTCGGCCGGGTGAGGCCCGCTGCGCGCGTGGCGGTGCTGCGGGAGGACGGCGAGCCGGCCGGGTTCTTCCCGTACGAGAAAGGGCCGCTCGGGCACGGCCGGGCCATCGGCCTCGGTGTCTCCGACTGCCAGGGCGCGGTGCTCCGGCCCGGCCTCCGGCTGGACACCCGCGAACTGCTGCGGGCCTGCTCGCTGTCCGCCTGGGACTTCGACAATCTCGAGGCGGACCAGGGGCTCTTCGTCCCGCACGCCGCCCGCGGCTTCGCCTCGCCCGTGATCGATGTGGGCGGGGGGTACGCGCGGTACGAGGCCGTTCTGCGCGAGCAGTCGCCCAAGTTCTTCCGGACCACCACGGCGAAGGAGCGCAAGCTCGGCCGGCAGGCGGGCGAAGTGCGGTTCGTGCTCGACGAGCGCGACCCGGCGGCGCTGCGCACGCTGATGGGCTGGAAGTCCGCGCAGTACCGCCGCACCGGCCGCAAGGACCGCTTCGCGCAGGAGTGGATAGCCCGCCTGGTGCGGCTGCTCGCGGACACCCGCGCACCCGGCTGCTCCGGCGTGCTCTCCGTGCTGTACGCCGGCGACCGCCCGGCAGCGGCCCACTTCGGGCTGCGCTCACGCACGGTGCTGTCCTGCTGGTTTCCGGCGTACGACCCGGAGTTCGCCAAGTTCTCGCCGGGCCTGATCCTTCACCTCCGGATGGCCGAGGCGGCCGCCGCGGAGGGCATCGGGATGCTCGACCTCGGCCGGGGAGCCGCGGAGTACAAGGACGCGCTCAAGACCGGCGAACTGCGGGTGCACGAGGGCGCGGCGGTTCGGCCAGGGCCCGGCGCGGCCTTGTACTGGCTGAGGCGGGAGCCCTCGCGCCGGGCGCACAGTTTCGTACGGGACCGGCCTCGGCTGGCCAGGTTCGCGTCGAAGACCCTGAACCGGGCCGCCCGCCTGCGCGGCAAGTGACAAGCCGGCCCACAGCCGCACGGGGGAGTCCGATGCAGCAGAACATCGCAGTCGCCGAACTGGACCTGGACGGCCTCCCCGGGGACGTGATCTCCTTCGGCCCGGCCCCGGGCGGCCCGCCGGTGACCGGGGGAGACGTCTACGCCCTGGTCAGGCTGCACGGCCGCCCGGTGGGCACGGTCCTCACCCGCGTACCGCCGGGCGAGGACCCGGCGAAGGCACTGGCGAAGACGGCCGCCGCGCAACTGGCGGGGCAAGAACCGGCGACGCCGGACCCCGACGCATCCGCCCCCGAGCGCCCCACCCCCGGCTCCGCCCCGGGCCAGGCTCCCCACCACGGCCGATCCCGGCCAGAACCGGCCGGGGCCGAGTCCGCGGTAACCGATTCCTTCGGGGCCGGGCACGGCGGGGCCGGGGCTCAGTCGGTTGGTGCCGGGTCGGCGCGAGCAGGGCCCGCCGGAGCCCGAGCCGTGGGGGCCGAGTCCGTCGGGACAAGGCCCGTAGAGGGCGAAGCCGACGCGGCCGAGCCGGTCGGATGCGAAGCCGGCGCGGCCGAGTCTGTCGGATGCGAAGCCGTGGGGGCCGAGTCCGCAGGAGGCGAGTCCGTCGGGACGAAGCCCGTAGAGGGCGAAGCCGGCGCGGCCGAGCCGGTCGGATGCGAAGCCGGCGCGGCCGCGTCCGGCGAAGCCGGTGGGGCCGGATCCCGGTGGGCCGGGCGGGTGGACGTCGGTGGTTCGCAGCCGCCGCCCCGCGTAACCGTCGTCGTCGCCACCCGGGAGCGAAGTGCCCAGCTGGGCCGTGCCCTCGACTCGCTGCTCGGGCAGGATCATCCGGACTTCGAGATCGTCGTCGTCGACAACGCGCCCGTCACCACCGCGACCCGGGACCTCGTCGAGACGGTGTACGCCCACCGGGTCCGGTACGTCCGGGAGTCCGTGCCCGGGCTCGCCGTCGCGCACAACCGGGGTGTCGCCTCCGCGGGCGGCGAGGTGCTCGCCTTCACCGACGACGACGTGGTCGCCGACCCGCACTGGCTCAGCGCCCTGACCACGCCCTTCGCGGCCGATCCGGGCCTCGCCTGTGTCACCGGACTCATCCTGCCCGCCCAGCTGCGCACCCGCGCCCAGGTGCTGCTGGAGAGCCACGGCGGCTTCGCGAAGGGCTTCGCGGCGCGTACGTACGATCCGCGCCGCCCACCCGCCGACGAGCCGCTGTTCCCGTTCACGGCGGGGAGTTTCGGCTCCGGCGCCAACATGGCCTTCCGGGCGGATGCCCTCCGGGCCGTCGGCGGCTTCGACCCCGCCACCGGCACCGGCACGCCGGCCAGGGGCGGCGACGACCTGTACGCGTTCGTACGGATCCTCGCCGCGGGCCACCGGCTGCGCTACACGCCCGAGGCGCTGGTCTGGCACCACCACCGGGAGACCTGGCAGGACCTCGAGAACCAGGCGTACGGGTACGGGGCCGGGCTCACGGCCTTCCTCACCGCCATCCTGGTCCGCCGCCCCGCCCTGCTGCCCGCGCTGCTCGCCCGGCTGCCCCGCGGCCTCGCGCACGCCCGCGCCATGACCGCCCACCGCGAGGCTCCCCAGGCGCACGCCGAGCCCGTGCCCGGCGAGCACGGCGCGCAGGCGTACCCCTGGCCGCGCAGCCTCTCCCGGCTGGAGCGCAGGGGCATGCTCTACGGGCCGCTCGGTTACGCCCGCGCCCGCCACCGCGTTCGCGGCAACCCGCTTCCCTGGGGGGAGAGATGAGCGACAGAGCCGCCGCAGCACCCCGGATACCGGTACTTCTCTACCACGCCGTGATGGACGATCCACCCGCCTGGATCGCCGAATTCACCGTCACGCCACGGGACTTCGCGGCGCAGCTGGACGCGGTCGTCGCGAGCGGACGCACGCCCGTCCCGGTCAGCGCCCTCGCCGACCACTTCGCGGGCCGCGCCCCCCTGCCGCCCCGCCCCGTCGCCCTCACCTTCGACGACGGATTCGCGGATCTGCCCGGACCCACCGCCGAGGCACTCGCCGGCCGCGGCCTGCCCGCCACCGCCTACCTCACCACCGGTGCGATCACCCCCGGCGGCCGCAGCCTGCTGCCGCCCGCGCCGATGATGACGCTGGACCGGGCGCCGCTGCTGGAGCAGTACGGCATGGAGGTGGGCGGCCACACCGTCAGCCACCCCCAGCTGGACACCCTCGGCGCCGACGCCCTGCGTTACGAACTGGCCGAGTCCAAGAAGGTGCTGGAGGACACGCTCGGGCACGAGGTGCGGCACCTGGCGTATCCGCACGGCTACAACAGCCCCGCCGTCCGCCGCGCCGCCCGCGCTGCCGGCTACGCCTCGGCGGTCGCCGTCCGGCACGCGCTCAGCTCGGACACCGACGAGGCGTACCGCATCGCCCGGCTCATCCTGCGCCGCGGCCACACCGTCGCGGACATCGAGTCCTGGATGTCCGGCAAGGGTGCCAGGGTCGCGCCCTACCCGGACTCGCTGCCCACGGTCGGCTGGCGGCTCTACCGGCGGGCCCGCGCGGCGGTCCGCGGGCCGGTGTTCGCCGGCTAATGGCCAGTTCCCTGTGGCCAGTTCCCAGTGGCCAGTTCGCAGTGGCCAGTGGCTAGTGGCCACCGCGACAGCCGACTGCAACAGGTGTGTACGAGAGCCGTACAAAAGCGAAGCACGTTCCTATACTTCGCTGAAGGGGACAGCGGCGTGACGGCCGCGACCACATCAGCGGGGGGGAGTCGCACAGTGCAACAACGCGTGCCCACGCCGGTCGTGGGAAGCACCGGGCAGCCGCCGCCCGCTGCCCAGCAGACCGGGAGCGAACCAGGGGTAACGGCCGAGCAGCCACGGCCGCCCCGGACACGCCGGCTCCGCCCACGGCAGCTGATAGAGACGCAGAATCTCCTGGCCTGGCTGCCGTTGGCGGCGGCCGCCGCACTGTGGGCGTACGCGCTGCCCCGGATCGGCTTCCGCGACATCGGGGACTACGGACTCCTCGACCGTTTCCCCGTCGCGTTCTACCTCTCCCTCATCGTCCTCAGCGCCGGCTTCGTGGTCAGCCTGCGCCGCGCGGGGACCGCCCCCTGGTGGCCTGCCGCCTACAGCATCGCCATGCTGCTCGCGCTCAAGGCGCCCCCCGCCCTGCTGTACGACTCCGTGCGCTACGCCTGGGCCTCGAAGCACGACGCCGTCATCGCGCGGCTGCTGGCCGAGGGGACCGTGCACCCCGAACAGACGCTCTCCGGCGGCATGTCGGCGTACGACCAGTGGCCCGGCTTCTTCGCGCTCAACGCCGCACTCGTCCGGGCCTTCGGCGTCGAGAGCGCCGCGTCCTTCATCAACTGGGCGCCCGTCGTCTTCGGCCTGCTGATGATGCCGGTCCTGGTCCTCATCTACCGCACGTTCAGCGAGGACTGGCGGCTGGTGTGGACCGCGGTGTGGATCTTCCAGCTCGCCAACTGGGTCGGCCAGGACTACCTGTCCCCGCAGGGGCTCTCCTACCTGCTCTACCTCACCGTGCTCGCCCTGGTCGTACGGCACTTCGTGCGACCCGGCTCGGCCGGGCCGCTGCGCTCGCGCGACCGTCTCGACCCGGCCGCCGCGGTGGTCCCGCCGCCCACCGGCACCCGGCAGCGCGCGATCGCCGTGGTGATCATCGCCCCGCTCGTCGCGGCCATCAACGCCTCGCACCAGCTCACCCCGGTGATGCTGTGCGCCACCCTGTTCGCGCTCAGCCTGACCCGCCGCTACCGCAACGCCGGGCTGCTGGTCGTCGCCGGGCTCATCATGCTGGTCTGGGACCTCACGATGGGCCGGGTGCTCTTCCTGGACACGCTGAGCACCCTGCGCGACTCCGCGGGCGACTTCCTGAACAACTCCCGCGCCGGATACGCGGGAGAGCCGACCGGCCCGGGACCCGAACTGGTAGGGCGCGCCAACATCGCGATGGTGATCACCCTCGGCCTGCTGGCCGGCGCGGCGGTCCTGCTCCGCCGCCGGCTCACCCGTACCGCGCTGCCCCTGCTGCTGGCGGCCGCCGCTCCCGTACCGATGTTCGCCGTCAACGACTACGGCGGCGAGATGCTGTTCCGGGTCTACCTCTTCGGCCTGCCCGGCACGGCCTTCTTCGCGGCGGCCGCGCTGATCCCGGCCATGGGCGGCACGGGCAAGCGCAGACGGCTGGTCCGGCGCGCCTCGATGGTCGCGCTGCCCGTCGTCCTGGTCGCGCTGCTGGCCGGGTTCCTGCCCTCGTACTACGGCAAGGAGGGCATGCACTACGCGTCCCCGGCCGAGGCCCAGCTTGTCGTACGGGCCTACGACCGGGCACCGGACGGCGCGCTGGTGCTCGCCGCGACCGGGTCCTTCCCGGGTGCGTACCACCGCTACGACCGGTACGAGCGCTGGTTCTTCGCCGAACAGGAAGTGCCCGAGAACCTGAAGATGCTGAAGGACCCGGCCGGTTACCTCGCCGCCGGCATCCCGGAGGGGCGCCGGGCGTACGTCATCCTCACCCCGACCCAGGACCGCGCGGTCATCGGCGAGGGCTATCTGCCGCCCGGCAGCTTCGCCCGGATGCGGGAGGACCTGAAGCGGTCGCCGCTGTTCCGGGTCGTCGAGGAGTCCGAGCACGGCCTGGTACTGGAGTACCGGCCGCGCCCCAGCTGAGCCGGACCGCCCCACAGCTGACCGCAGAGCCACACCCGACAGGGGGAGTAGCACCCGTGAAGCAGTCACAGCTCAGAGTGGCCCTGGCCCTCTCCGGATGGCTGGCCCTGGCGGCGACCGCGCTGCCCGGCGGAACACCGCTGCGCTGGATCCCGGTGCTGCTCTTCGTCACCGTCGCGCCGGGCCTCGCCCTGCTCCTCCCGCAGCCGGCAGGGCTGCGTCCCGGCGCACGGCTGGAGGCCCTCGCCCTCGCCGCGCCGATCAGCCTGTCGCTGGGCACCCTGGTCGCCACCTCGCTCTTCCTGGTGGAGGGCTTCTCCGCGGACGTGTTCCTGGTGTCCCTCGCCGCGTTCACCACCATCGCGTCGGCCCTGCCGGGGCTGCCCCTGCCCGCCGCCACGCGAGGCGCCGTCGAGCGTGCCAAACCCGAACCCGGGAGGGGCCGATGACGGGACGGCACGCGGGCGGCTCCCGGCGGGGCGTCGCGTACGTCACGCTGGTGCTGGCCGCCGTGGGAGCACTGCTCACCGGACTGGGTGTATGGATCACCTGGTCCGACGGATCCGGTGGCACGGACGGAAAGGAGGACTCCTCCCGGCCCGCGGGCCATGCCTTACCGGACAACGCGGCCTCGGGGAAGCTGCCCGACGGGCCGTGTGCGCCGGACGCCGAGCTGGAACCGTCCTGCGGGGCGTGGTGGGGCGCCTATGTGCCGTACGCCGCGAACGGCTCGCTCAAGGACGCCGTGTACGGCTTCGAGAAGAAGATCGGCCGCAAGCTCGACCTTGTCTACAACTACCACGACATGTCGAGGGGCACGCTGGACGGGCAACTGCTCACCCCCGACGAGCAGGCGCTCGGCAGGGACCGGCTGCTCATGCTGGCGTGGGAGTCCACGGTGTGGAAAGAGCCCCACCACGCCAACTGGACCGAGGACCAGCTCGGCTGGAAGAACATCGCCTCCGGGAAGTACGACGAGGAGATCATCGACCCGCAGGCCCGCCGCATCAAGGCGTACGGCAAGCGGATCTTCTTCTCCTTCGACCAGGAGGTCGACTTCCGCGTCAACGACGCCGGCACGCCCGCCGAGTACGTCGCCGCCTACCGGCACCTCCACGACCGGTTCAAGGCACTCGGCGTCGACAACGTGGTGTGGGTGTGGACGGTCTCCGGCTATCTGAAGCACGGCGAGCTGATGAAGCAGCTCTACCCGGGCGACGCGTACGTCGACTGGATCGGCATGGACCAGTACAACTACTTCCTCTGCCACAAGTCCCCCAACTGGCTGGACTTCGACCAGAGCCAGCGGCCGTCCTACGACTGGCTGCGCGCCAACATCTCCGACCGCAAGCCGGTCATGCTCGCCGAGTTCGGCACCGCGCCCGACCCGGCCGATCCCGACCGGCAGCGGGACTGGTACGCCGCCATTCCCGAGACCGTACGGACCATGCGAGAGGCGAAAGGGCTGGTGCAGTGGAACCGGGCCGTGCCGGGGAAGAACTGCGACCTGACGGTCGACTCCGGTCCCGCCCTGGAGGGCTACCGGGAGGCGGGCAGGGACAAGTGGTTCAAGCAGCAGGTCCCGCCCCGCTGACCCGCCGCCGTCACCGGCTCTGCCGCCGGCTCTGCGGTCGACTCCGCGGTGCGGCCCGGCCCACCGCCGTCGCCGCGTACAGCCCGAGGAAGCCGAGGAAGACGGGCAGCGCGGCCGCGGCGAACGCCTGCTGCGCCGCCCAGCCGGCCACGGCCTGCACCCACACCAGCCCCGCCGTGATCCGCCAGTGCGTGCCCAGCGCCCGCAGGGTCTCGGCGGCCAGCCCGAGGCAGAGCAGCTGAAGGAACACTGGCAGGACGCGCGCCACCCCGTCCGTCCCGTCCAGCCCGGCGACCCCCGCCAGGAACGCGGTGAGCGCCTCCTGCCCGGGGCCCGCGACGCGATCCGGCAGTACGCCGAGGAAGAGCGGCGCGGTGTGCAGGGCGGCAGCGGTGACCACCAGCGCGGACACCAGCAGGGCGGGGCGCGCGCGGTACAGCGAGACGGCCGCGCTGTAGATCACCACCAGCAGCACACCGGCGGTGAGGGTGACCGGCGGCAGCGCGTCAGTCAGCCCGGTGCCCGACAGCCGGCCGGCGGGGCTCGGCCGGTCCTGGGCCGCCCGCGCCAGCGGCACCCAGAACAGGCCCGCCGCCAGCCCGAGCAGCAGCCACAGCGCCTCGGTCAGCCGGTTCTCCCCGCCGTCCGCGGCCTCATCCGTACGGTCGGCGGACCGCCGGGGGCCGTCCGGGTCGGGCAGCACCGGGATGCCGAAGGCGGGCGTCACACCGTCGTGCGCGCCGCGCAGATAGGCGGTGTCCTCGGCCCAGCGGCCGCCGTACGACTCCGCCGCCTCCGCGCGCAGCTCCGCCGCCCGGCGCGCCCAGCTGGTCCCGTACTCCTCGGCCTTGTCGCCCTTACGGCGGAACCGCCCGCCGAACGGGATCCGGCGGGGTGGGCGCCCGCTCAGCGCCGCGCGCAGCCCGGGCGCCGCGACCAGCGCCATCAGGGTCATGCTCAGCAGCATCGCCAGCCCCGCCCCGGAGATCCCCACCGGGCCCAGCAGCAACGCGGCACTGCCCAGGACCAGCACGCACATGGCGCCCTGGAGCGCGGCGAGCATGCCGGTACGCCCCTGCACCCGCAGTACGCCGATGTACAGCTCGACGACGACCCGCGGCAGCGCTGCGGCGGCCAGCAGCCGCAGTACGGTCGTGCCGTGCTCGGCGTACGCGGCGCCGAACGGGGCGAGGATCTGCGGGGCGAAGACGATCAGCACCAGGACGACGGGCACCAGCAGGACGGCCATCCGGCGCAGTGCGCCGCGCACGCCGTCGGCGAGCCGGTCCGGGCTGTGCGAGGCGTGCGCGGTGAGGGAGGAGGCCATGTTGATGGCCATGAACTCCATGGTTCCGCCGACGGTGTACGCGATGTAGAAGAAGCCGTTGTGCGCGGCGTCGAAGCGGACCGCCACCATCACCGGCAGCAGGTTGATCATCGCCAGACTGAACAGCGCGCCGACCGAGTCGCCGGCCAGGAACCGCCCGATCTCGCGCAGGGCGGGCGGCTCGCGGTCGCGGTCGGCGGCGGCCTGCCGCGGGATGAGCCTGCGGAAGACCAGCCAGCCGAGCGGCAGGACCGACAGCGCGATCGCCACCGACCAGGAGACGAAGACGCCGAGGACCGGCATGGCGGTGGCGAAGACGGCGAGCAGCACCAGTTTGCCGAGGGAGAAGCCGGCGTTGCCGACGGGCACCCAGATCGCCCGGCGCAGGCCGGTCAGCACTCCGTCCTGGAGGGTCAGGACGGCCCACGCGACACAGGAGGCGGTGAAGAAGAGACCGGCGCCGAGTCCGCCCAGCGGTGCGTACGTGGGTCCCCACAGGTCGAGGGTGAGCAGGAAGACCCCGCAGGCCAGGGCCACCACTACGGAGCTGACGAGGTACGTACGCAGCACCAGCGCGCCGGTCGCGCGCCCGGCCCGCGGCACATAGCGCACCACCGCGCCGATCATGGTGGTCGCGGTGAGGGAGGCCAGCAGCCGCTGGGCGGCGATGGCGGCGGAGCCGACCCCCACCGCCTCCTTGCTGTAGTAGCGGGCGGCGACCAGCCAGAAGCCGAGTCCCAGCGCGGCGGAGACGCCGGTGGACAGCATCAGCGCGTAGGCGTTACGGAACATCGAGTCGCCGCCGTCGCCGTCGCCGCCCTCGCCGCCGCTGCCCGGCCGGGCGGTGTTCTCCGTACCGTCGGGGTCCACCGGCACGTCGTCGGGCGGGGCAGAGCCGGAGCCGGAGCCAGAACCGGAGCCGGAAGGCTCGCGGGTCCGGGTGTCACCCACCGCCGGGCCCCCCGGGCGTCCCGGGCGCCCGGTCCGACCCGGCGAGGATCCGGATCACGTCGTCGGCGCGCAGCGGGTCGACAGGCAGGGCGTGCCGCGCGAACCAGGCGGCCTGCGCGGGGGAGGACGAAGGGTCGGTGAAAGCGGGCCCCGCGTACGCGTCCAGCGGCGGGTCGTAGAGGTAGCCCACGGTGATCCGGTGCCGGGCGAGCCGGGCGATGGCCGCGTCGCGGTCGGCGACCAACAGCGGCACCCGGAACAGCGGCTGCACGGGACCGGGCGACGGCAGGGCCCATTGGCTGGCGAGGAGCTTCCCGGTGCCCGTCCGGTGGGCGGCGAGCCGGGCGTCGAGCCGGCCCAGCAGCCGTTCGACGCGGCGCAGCCGGGGGCGGCCCGCGCCGATGCGGTAGTCGTGCATGTCGACGCGCACCCAGGAGTGGAAGTCGTCGAGCGCGGGTGCGGCGGTGAGCGCCCGCTTCAGCTCGTCCGGCCGCAGCTCCATCCGTATCTCGTCGCGCTCCTGCATCCCGAGCAGCCTCATGGTGGCGCGCGCCGCTGTGGTCAGGCGCAGCCCCCGGACGGTGGCTTCGGCGTACGGGCGTAACGCGTAGGCGAGTTCGGCGGAGAGCCGCGGCGGATCGAGGAGGTCGTCGCGCGCCTTCTCCAGCGCGTCGCGCAGTCCCGGGTCCGCGACGGACAGGAAGCCGCCGGCCTTGGCGCCCACATGCTTGGAGAGGCTGAAGACGGACGCGTCGCCGAAGGTGCCGACCGGCCGGCCCGCGACCTCGCTGCCGATGGCGTGGGCGGCGTCCTCCAGGAGGGGGATCCCCAACCGGTCGCAGCGGGCGCGCAGTTCGGGTGCCGGGTCCGGATTCCCGTACAGATTCGTGGTGAGTACGGCGGAGAGGCCGCCCCAGACCTCGTCGGGCACGGCGGCCGGGTCTATGGAGCCGTCCCGCGCGCAGAGCGGTGCCTGGACGGGGCGCAGGCCGGCGGCGAGCACCACGAAGAAGATGACGTCGTCGTTGACCGGGGACATCAGGACCCGGCCGCCGGGCGGGCACCAGTGGCGCAGGGCCACATAGAGGCCGAGGCGGCAGGACGGTACGTACAGGCACTCCCTGCCGAGGCGGCCGCGCATCAGCTGTTCCAACGCGGTGTGTGCGGACGGCCCGTTGACCCCAAGAACCATGTGTTCCCCCCAGAACCCCATCCAATGTGGCCCAGTCCGTACCACTTCGTCAACAACGCCGCAGGGCCCGTCCCTCAGCGGGAACGGGCCCTGTCACGGCGGCGCTTGTTGTCGGCGATCGCTGCTGGCGCCTGCTGCTACTCCTCGAGCGTCAGACCCTTGCGGAGCCGGACGAGCGTGCGCGTCAGCAGCCGGGAGACATGCATCTGCGAGATGCCGAGCTCCTCACCGATCTCTGACTGCGTCATGTTCGCCACGAAGCGCAGCGACAGGATCTGGCGGTCGCGCGGGCTGAGCCCGGCAATCAGCGGCTTCAGGGACTCGACGTACTCGATGCCCTCGAGCCCGTGGTCCTCGTAGCCGATACGGTCGGCCAGCGCACCCTCCGAGTCGTCCTCCTCGGGCTGCGCGTCGAGCGAGCTGGCGGTGTACGCGTTGCTCGCCGCCATGCCCTCGGCGACCTCTTCCCTGCTGATGTCGAGGCGCTCGGCGAGTTCGCCGACGGTCGGGGCGCGGTCGAGCTGCTGGGCGAGTTCGTCGCCGGCCTTGGCGAGGTCGAGGCGCAGTTCCTGGAGGCGTCGCGGGACGCGCACCGACCAGCTGGTGTCGCGGAAGAAGCGCTTGATCTCGCCCATGATGGTCGGCATGGCGAAGGTCGGGAACTCCACGCCCCGGCTGAGCTCGAAGCGTTCGATCGCCTTGATCAGGCCGATCGTGCCGACCTGGATGATGTCTTCCATCGGTTCGCTGCGGGAGCGGAACCGGGTGGCGGCGAACTTGACCAGGGCCAGGTTGAGTTCGACGAGTGTGTTGCGTACGTACGCGTACTCGTGGGTGCCTTCCTCCAGCACCTCGAGGCGCGCGAAGAGGGTCTTGGACAGGGCCCTGGCATCCAGCGGCCCCACCTCGTCGTACGGCGGGATCGCCGGAAGGTCTGCGAGTCCCTCGATCTGCTGGGGCGGGGTTGTCGACGGCGCGTGCTGCTGCGGCGTGTGGGGCGGCGCGGGCTGGGTACGCGTTTCGTCGAGCCGGGGTGACATGGTCTCCTCCATCGTTCTCGGCATATGGCTGCCGATGCCTTTACGTCTGCACTGGGCTGAGTGCGGCGCCTCCAAAGCCGGCCGTGTTGGTTGTGTCCCTACTACCCCTACCCGCTCCTGGTGGGCCGTTGCAAGTGTCTTTTGTGCGAATCGTACATATTTGGAATGATGTTCGGCTACCGCAGCGCGTACGGAAGGCGTAGGGTTCAGCGGCATCAGTGCAGCTACGACACGGCCGGAAGAGAGACGTGCATGGACCGCGGGACGGTCGGGAGTGCAAATCGGGGCCGACTGCGGGTCGAGGTCCGCAGTCAGGGTCACAGCGCGATCGTGACCCCGGCCGGTGAGCTCGACCACCACACGGCCGAGCTGCTGCGGGAACCGCTGGACGCGTGTCTGGAGGCGGGGAGCACACGCCTCGTCGTCGACTGCTCCCAGCTCGAATTCTGCGATTCCACCGGGCTCAATGTGCTGCTCGGCGCCCGCCTCAAGGCGGAAGCCGCCGGGGGCGCGGTCCACCTCGCCGGGATGCTGCCGGTCGTGGCCCGTGTGTTCGAGATCACCGGGGCGGAGTCCGTCTTTACCGTGCATGAGTCCCTCGATGCGGCGCTGGCCGAATAACTGCCGCGCCGGTCGGATGAGTGGGTGTTCTCACGCATCGGTCGGGCAGAAGACTTCTGAATCAGATGTGAATCGGTGAGGTGAGGCGCTGATGAGCACCACCCGGTCATACCCGCCGGGCGACCGGGGCCCGGATCCGGACGACGCTTCCGACGTACCCGGCGACAGCCGGGCACGCCGGCTCGCCCTGGACGGCGCCAGCGGCATCGTCCCTCTCGCGCGCGACTTCGCCCGTCAGGCCCTGTACGACTGGGGCTGGCTGCCCGCCCCCAACGCCGACCGGCGGGCGGCTGCCGAGGATGTGCTCCTGGTCGTCTCCGAGCTGGTGACGAACGCCTGCCTGCACGCGGAGGGACCGGAAGAGCTGCGGATCTCCAGTGACGGCAAGGTGCTCCGCCTGGAGGTCACCGACCGCGGCGCGGGCAAGCCGGCGCCGCGGCTGCCGCACCGGGCCGGGCGGCCCGGCGGGCACGGCATGTTCATCGTCCAGCGCCTCTGCCTGGACTGGGGTGTCCTGCGGCGCGCCGACGCCATCGGCAAGACGGTCTGGGCGGAGCTCGCCGCGCCCTCCTAGCGCGGGCTGCGCCCCGGCCCCTGTTACCGCCGGTTCGACCTCTTGCCGCACCTCTGTTCGTGCCTCTCTTCGCACGCCCGGATCGGGCGTGTTCTTTGTCTTCCCTCCCCAAGGTGCCAGGCGTACCTTGAGCGCCGATCTGATGTGTCGTCAGTAACGTCCGGCATGAGGGGAACTCGAGGTGTCGTACCAGAAACGCTCAGCCGCGCTTGCGCTCGCGCTGGCCACGGCGGTGGCGGGTTCGGCGGTGCTGATCGCCGCCCCTGCTGCCCACGCGGATGTCGTGGACGTGAACTACAACTGCAAGACGCCGATCGGTCCCAAGTCGGCCGTCTCGCCCATCGACATCAAGGCCGTCAGGAGCGCCAGCTCCTACAGGCTCACCATGTCCTTCCAGAAGGGCGTCTCGTCGTCCCCGGTCGAGCTGGGCAAGGGCGCGATGAACCCCAGCGCCGTCATCAGGCTGGGCGGTGCGGAGAGCGGCACCGCCGCCGTCTCGGGGCCGGCGAACGCAGCGGCCATCCCCGCCAACACCCCGATCAAGATCAATGACTTGTCGGGTACGTACACACCCAGGGCGAGCGGCAAGGTCACCTTCACCGCCTCGGTCCTCACCATCAAGGCGCTGGGGACGACGACCACCTGTACCCCCGGCAACAACCCCGAGCCGTCCCTCGAACTGACCGTCGCCGGCAGCGGCGGCAGCAGCAGCGGAGGCAGCAGTGGCGGCGGCGACCAGCTGCCGCAGACCGGCCCGATGGACTCGGCCGTCGCGCTCGGCACGCTCGGCGGCACGGTCCTGCTGGCCGGGGCGGCCGGCGTGCTGTGGCTGACCCGGCGCGGCCGGCGGGCCGCGGGCTGACCGTCCCGGACGCCCGGCCCGCCGCACCAGGCATGTACGTACGTGACAGGGAGCCGCCGATGCCGTCGATGTCGCCGATGCCGTCGCGCCGTACTCGACTCGCCGTGCTCGCCGCGGCCGTACTGCTGTGCGCGCTCGCGCCCGGGACGGCGTTCGCGGCGCGGGGGGAGCCGGCCTGGACGGCGGAGCCCGCGGTGGGCGCGGCCGCCCGGCCGGGCGGTGACGGCAGACCGTACTTCTACCTGGAGGGCGCGCCGGGCGCGGTGCTCGAGGACAAGCTCGCCCTCTCCAACCCCTCGGACCGGGCCCGCACGGTACGGCTGCGCGGCGCGGGTCCGTGGATCGCCTTCGCCGCGGACGAGGTACGCATCCCGCCGCGCACCCGCGCGGACGTCCCCTTCACCGTCACCGTCCCGCCCGGCGCCGTACCGGGCGACCATCCCGGCGCGGTTGTCGCCACGGCGGACGGCCGGGAAGCGGAGGTACGGGTGCATCTGCGGGTCAGCGGGCCGACGCTGTCCGCGCTCACCGTCGAGGACGTCGCGGTGACGGGGCAGGGCGATGCCACCACGATCCGGTACGCGCTGGTGAACCGCGGCAACACCGTGCTCACCCCGCGCCTCGCGGTCCGCGCCGAGGGCCTCTTCGGCGACGTGCTGCGCCGGGGACCCCGGGCCCTGCCGGTGGAGCTGAATCCGGGACAGCGGCTGGAGCGCACGGAACGCTGGCCGGACGCGCCCGCCCTCGACGCGGTCGGCGTCCGGCTGACCGTGACGGCGGGCGGCGGCGCGCACGGCGAGGCGACGGCCTCGGTGAGTTTCGTGCCGTGGCCGCAGGTGCTGTGGACCGGGCTGGGCGTGCTGCTGCTGGGCGCGGCGGGCCTCGCCCGGCGGGTGGTACGGAGACGGCGGACCCGGTCGCCGGACGAGCCCGCCGTGGACGAAGAGAGCAGCGAAAAGAGCGGTAGGGAAGGCCAGTTGGCGAGGGCGGGAGTGGGATCGTGAACGGCGGGACAGGTAAGCGGGTCACGCGCGTGAAGGCAGTGCCGGCCGCACTGCGCGGGGCGGACACGCGACGTGCGGCGGGCCGCGAGTGGCTTCGGGTCGCGGCCCGCCCGGGCCGTTCGGTGGCGTCGGCGGCGCTCGCCCTGGCCGCCGCACTCGCGCTCGTACTCCTGCCTGCTCCCGGAGCCGCCGCGGACGGGAAGCCGGCGGTCACGCTGTCCAAGGAGCAGGCCGGCCAGGGCGGCGAGATCACCGTGACCGGCTCCGGCTGGCGGCCGAAGGCCCTGCTGATGCTGCTGATGTGCGGCCAGTCCTCGCCCGGCAGAGGCGTGATCGGCGGAACCAACAGCTGCGCGAACGCCGACGGGCGGGCCGTCACCACCGACGCCAAGGGCCGCTTCAGCAAGCGGCTGCCGGTCGCCGAACCGCCCAAGCCGTGCCCGTGCGTGGTCCATGTCGCCACTGTCACCGGCGAACCGGCCGCCGTCGACGCCCCGTTCAAGGTCGCGGGACACCCCGTCACCCCGTTGCCCTCGCAGGCCGGCGCGGCCCGGCTCTCCGTACTCGCCGCCGCCCGGCTGGAGGGCGACGACGGGATCCTCGTCTGGTTCGGCGCGCCGGCCACGCGCAAGCTCGTCGTCACGGTCGGCAACCTCGGCTCGGCCCCGGTCAAGGACCCGGTGTTCCAGGTCGGCACCTCGCACGGCGTCTTCGCCCCCACGTGGGAGGAGCAGCAGTGGAAGGGCACGATCCCGCCCGGGCAGAAGGCGCGGGTCGAGGTGACCGTACAGCTGACATCGGGGGCGCACGGCGACTATCTCGTCTCGATGAAGTACGGCGAGAAGGTGCTGGTGGCCCAGCCCTGGGGGGTGGGGCGCCCGTGGGGCGTCACCCTCTTCTGGATCCTGCTCTGCCTGGTCGTGCCGGCGGCGGTCTTCCGCATCGGCATGTCCGTCGTCGACCGGGTGCGGCCGCGGGGCGGGGCGGCGGGCGCGGGCCGCCACCGGACCGTGCGGCTGCTGCCCAAGACCACCGCGAAACTCCCGAAGGCCCCCACCGCCGCGACAACCGCCACGGCTCTGCCGTGGTTCACCCCGGACTCCGCACCGTCAGAGAACCATCCGACAACGAAGGGACATTCGTGACCACGCAACGGAGGATGAGCGCGGCGGGCGTCGCGCTGATGCTCGGCGGTGCGGGAATCCTGCTGGCAGCACACCCCGCCCACGCCGCTGAAGTCTCGTACAGGACGGAGTGCATCCCGCCGGCGATCTCCGGCCTGCCGCCCGTCCAGGGCACCACGAAGGTGGCGATCACCGCACCCGCGGAGGCGAAGGTCGGCGACGAGGTCGAGGTGGTGTGGAAGACGGTCGAGGCCGCTTCCAAGAACCCCGACATCATCGATCTGGAGAAGGACACGGTGAAGCCGACCGGCACCGTCAAGGTGGGCGGGGCGGCGAGCGGTGACCTGAGGATGGAGGGGCCGCGGCAGAACCCGCCGATCCCGAAGAACAGCCCGATGGTGCTGCCCGACATGAAGGGCAAGCTGAAGCTGGAGAAGGCCGGTGAGATCACGCTGACGCCGGATGCGTACAACATCAACGTCAGCAAGCCGATGTCGACCGACACCAAGTGCACGCCGAAGGAGACGGTGGCCGTCGCGGCGACCATCAAGGTGACGGAGGGCGGCGGCACGACATCCGGCGGTACGACATCGGGCGGGACAACGTCCGGTGGTACGACGTCGGGCGGCACCACGGGCGGCACCACGGGCGGTGGCGGCGGTGAGACCGACTTTCCCGGCAACGAGGTCTCCGTCAACTTCGAGTGCAAGTCGCCCGGTCCGGCGAGCATCACCTCGAAGGTGACGATCAACGCCAAGAAGAACGGCGGCAGTTATGACCTCATCGTCAAGACCGCGAAGGGTGTGATGAACAGCCCCGCACCGCTGCCCGCGAACGCCCTCAAGCCGTCGATGGCCGTCACCGTCGGCGGAGCGGACAAGGGATCGGTCACGGTCACGGGCCCGGCCAACAAGGACCCGCTGGAGCAGGGCAAGCCGGTGGACCTGCCCGACATGACCGGCACGTACAAACCGGGTGCGACCGGTGAGTCGACGCTCAGCCCGGGCACGCTGACGATCGACGTGTCCCTGGGCGGCCAGCAGATCAACATCCCCTGCCAGGTGAAGGGCACGGCAGCCGTCTCGCTGGAGCTCGACACCACGGCCCAGCAGGGCGGCGCGGCAGGCGGATCCGCAAGCGGCAGCGCGGGCGGCGGTTCGGCGGGCGGCGCGGCCAGTGGCGGCGGCCTCGCCGAAACGGGCGCGACCAACGACGGCGGCCTACGCGCCCTCGGCCTGGTCGCGGGCACGGTGATCCTGCTGGGCGGCGCGGTGTTCACATTCACCCCATGGCGCAGGCTGCGCGGCGGGCTGCGCTGACGGATACGTTCCGTGCATTCGTCTGACCAAAGGCGAAGTTGAGTGATCGGCCATGCTTGCAGCTCGATGAGGTATGACCACCCATCGATGTGCGTGGGTCGGAGAAAGGAATGCAAATGCAGTGGGGGAAAAGGTTCGCCACGGGGGCGCTCGCCATGGTGATGGGAGCATCGGCGACAGGGTTGATCACGGCAGCTCCGGCGGAGGCCGCAGGGGCCAAGTACAAGTGCAAGGCATACGCCAAGCTGGATGGCCTGGGCCGGCCCACGGCCTACTCCACGTGCTCCAAGAGCAGTGGCGGGAAGGCCGTCCGTCTCCACCGGGTGGAGATCAAGTGCGACCAGGTCCAGGGTGCTCGGGAGCATGTCGTCACTTACACGCTCCACGGCCCGTGGGTATCGGCGGGGAAGAAGTCGAACGTCAAGTGCGGCTTCAAGAACTACCTGCGCGGGTTCAGCGTCCAGACGAAGCGCTGATCGGCCGTCGGCCGAGTGCTGGCGGCCACCCGTAGCGGCACAAGAGCCGGGCTGGTACGAAGGCGAACTTCGTACCAGCCCGGCTCTTTGTGCGCCCGCCGGCGCGGGGGAGCTACTTGACGTTGCCCATGAGGGCGCGGATCTTCTTGCCCGCCGTCATGAAGGCGAAGCCCGCGGCGACGGCGGTGATCGCCCACATCGTGTAGTAGACGGCGTCGCCCAGCGGCGCGTTGAGCTTGGTGGTCCAGCCGTTCAGGGCGTTGCCCGTAGCGCTGGCCAGGAACCACAGACCCATGATCTGGCCGACGAACTGCTTCGGGGCCAGCTTCGTCGACAGGGAGAGGCCGACCGGTGACAGGCACATCTCGCCGAGAGTCTGGACGAGGTAGACGCTCAGCAGCCAGAAGACGGTGACCTTGCCGGTCTCGCTGTTGACGGCGGCGGCGCCGGCCAGGCCCATGATGGCGAAGGAGCCACCGATGAGTAGCATCGCCAGCGCGAACTTCATCGGGGTGCTGGGCTCGCGGTTGCGCTTGGCAAGCTTGACCCACAGGGCGGCGAAGATCGGAGCCAGGATGATGACCATCATCGGGTTGACCGACTGGTACCAGGAGGCCGGGAACTCCCAGCCGCCGATCATGCGGTCGGTCTTGTTGTCCGCGAAGATCGTCAGCAGCGAGCCGGACTGGTCGTAGATCATCCAGAAAAGCACGGCGGTCGCGAAGAACCACACATACGCCTGGATCTTCGGTCGGTCCTCACTCTTGAGCGCCGGGTTACGGAAGATCGCGATGAAGTACACGATCGGCACGACGATGCCCAGGATGGCCAGCACGTTGACGATGTGCTCGATGTCGTACGTGCCCAGGGCCAGGTCGATGACGAGCGCGGCGACGGCGAGGCCGCCCCACAGCGCGACCTTGCGCAGGACGCTGCGCTTCTCCTCGGCCGTGGCCGGCGTTGCCGGCTCCTTGCCGATGTCACCGAGGTGACGGCCGCCGAGGACGTACTGGATGACGGCGAGGGTCATGCCGATACCGGCCACGGCGAAGCCGAGGTGCCAGTTGACGTTCTCACCGAGGTAGCCGACGACCAGCGGAGCGGCCATGCCGCCGATGTTGATCGCCATGTAGAACAGCGTGAAACCGGCGTCGCGGCGCGCACTGGGCTGGCCCTCGTAGAGGCCGCCGACCATCGCGGAGATGTTCGGCTTCAGCAGGCCGGTGCCGACCGCGATCAGTGCGAGACCGCAGAAGAAGGCGATGTCGGTTGGGATCGCGAGGGTGAAGTGGCCGAGCGCGATGACGATGCCGCCGACGAGAACGGCCTTACGGGCACCCCAGAGGCGGTCCGCGACCCAGCCACCGGGCATGGCGGCCATGTAGACGACGGCGTTGTAGACACCGTAGATCGATGCGGCCAGGGCCTCGCGGCCCTCGAGCGGTCCGTCGAGCACGCCCGCGATCAAGTAGAGAACGAGAATGCCGCGCATTCCGTACCAGGAGAAGCGCTCCCACATCTCCGTCATGAAGAGCGTGGCCATACCGCGGGGGTGGCCGAAGAAGGTCTTCTCGCCGGAGGGGGATCCGGCGGTGTCCTTCGTCAGGCTGGACGCCATGGTCGATCCTTGCTTGCTCGGGACGCGCCGCCTCGTGAGCGGATGCGCGCCCGGTGGGGGGTGTCATGAGAGCCGGCGGGCCGGCCCCGCACAGCAAAGAGACCTTTGGCACGCGATAACGGCACAAAGGTCCCTGAGTAGTGCATCAGGCGTCTCGCCACCATACGCCACGACACTGCGGCATATGGAAGGACTTGAGAGATGGATCACAGGTGTCTATGCAACGAACTGCCCACATTCGAAGGTAAGCAACTCCCTTCCACCCCAGACCCGCAGGGGTGGCCGATCGCCCCACGACCCGTGCCCCGCGCGGACTACCATCACCCACATGACCCGTGTACTGCTCGCCGAGGACGACGCATCCATCTCCGAGCCACTGGCCCGCGCCCTGCGCCGGGAGGGTTACGAGGTCGAGGTCCGCCAGGACGGGCCGACCGCGCTCGACGCCGGACTGCAGGGCGGTGTCGACCTCGTCGTGCTGGATCTGGGTCTGCCCGGAATGGACGGCCTCGAAGTGGCCCGTCGGCTGCGCGCGGAGGGACACAGCTTCCCGATCCTGGTGCTCACCGCCCGCGCCGACGAGGTGGACACGGTGGTCGGACTGGACGCCGGCGCCGACGACTACGTCACCAAGCCGTTCCGGCTCGCCGAACTGCTCGCCCGCGTACGGGCCCTGCTGCGGCGCGGCGCGGCCGAGCCCGCGCAGCCGCCCGCCACCCACGGGGTCAGGATCGACGTCGAGTCGCACCGCGCGTGGATGGGCGAGGAGGAGCTGCAGCTGACGGCGAAGGAGTTCGACCTGCTCCGGGTCCTGGTCCGCGACGCCGGCCGCGTCGTGACCCGCGACCAGCTGATGCGCGAGGTGTGGGACACCACGTGGTGGTCCTCCACCAAGACCCTCGACATGCACATCTCCTGGCTGCGCAAGAAGCTCGGCGACGACGCGGCGAACCCCCGTTACATCGCCACCGTGCGCGGCGTCGGCTTCCGCTTCGAGAAGAGCTGATACCCAAGCCTCATGCGCCGCCGTCTGATCAATTCCACGCTCGCTGTGGTGCTTGTCGTGATCGCCGTCTTCGGGGTCTCCCTCGTCATTGTCGAGACCCGCACGATCAGCAACAGCGCCCAGGAGAGCGTCGACTCCGAGGCCCTGCGCCTGGTCAGTGTCGTCGATTCCAAGGTCCTGGAGGACGTCGCGCTCGAGCCGGACGTCCTGGCGGAGCAGATCGGCGCCAACCGGTACGCCCGGATCGTGATCCCGGGCCGCGCGCCCGTCGAGATCGGCAAGCGCCCCACCGGCAGCGTCATCCGCTCCACCGTCACGGGCGAGCAGGGCGAGACGGTCACCGTCGAGGAGTCGCGTTCCACCGTCACCGACGAGCTCGGCCGCACACTGCTGATCATCGGTGCGGTGGCGCTGCTGGCCGTGATCGCGGCGGTGCTTCTCGCCGTACGCCAGGCCAACCGGCTGGCCTCACCGCTCACCGACCTCGCCGAGACCGCGGAACGGCTCGGCTCCGGAGACCCGCGCCCGCGCCACCGGCGGTACGGGGTCCCCGAGCTGGACCGCGTCGCCGACGTCCTCGACGCCAGCGCCGAGCGGATCGGGCGGATGCTCACCGCCGAACGCCGGCTCGCCGCCGACGCCTCGCACCAGCTCCGTACGCCGCTGACCGCGCTCTCCATGCGGCTGGAGGAGATCACGGTCACCGAGGACCTGGACACCGTGAAGGAGGAGGCGTCCATCGCGCTCGCCCAGGTCGAGCGGCTGACGGACGTGGTGCGGCGGCTGCTGACCAACTCGCGCGACCCGCGGACCGGCTCCGCCGTCGTCTTCGACCTCGACGAGGTGGTCAAACAGCAGGTGGAGGAGTGGCGCCCGGCCTACCGCAGCGCGGGCCGCGCCATCGTCCGCTCCGGGAAGCAGGGCATGCGCGCCGTCGGTACGCCGGGTGCGGTGGCCCAGGTGCTCGCCGCGCTGGTCGAGAACTCGCTGATGCACGGGGGCGGCACGGTCGCCCTGCGTACCCGGGTCACCGGCAACCAGGCGGTGATCGAGGTCACCGACGAGGGCCCCGGCGTGCCGTCCGACCTGGGCGCGCGGATCTTCGAGCGGACCATCAGCGGCCGTAACTCCACCGGCATCGGGCTGGCCGTGGCCCGCGACCTGGCGGAGGCGGACGGCGGCCGGCTGGAGCTGCTTCAGGCGCATCCACCGGTCTTCGCGCTGTTCCTGAGCCGGGTGGCGCGGGAGCGCGAGGAGCCGGCGAAGACGGTCCGCTGAGCCGCCCTTATCGGTGGGATCGTTCCGCTCCGACCCGCGCCCTCGGGGTCTCCAGGAAAGCTTCGGCGGCCTGCACGGCCTCGCGCGCGGGAAGGGCGCGGAACACCCAGGTGCGGTAGGACCAGAAGCGGAAGAGGGTGGCGACGGCGATGCCCAGGAACTTGAAGACGTTGCTCTGCAGCGGGGTGTCCCAGCCGAAACCGTACGTCGCGACGTACAGCGCGCCGTTCTCGATGACCAGGCCGAGTGCGCTGAACAGCAGGAAGAGCGTCAGCTCCCGGGTACGGCGGCTCTTGTCGCGGTCGCGGTACGTGAAGTAACGGAACCCCACGTAGTTGAACCCGATGGCGACGACGGTCGCCAGCACGCTGGCCCGCACCACCTGGAGGTCGGTGGTGGCCCGGAGCAGGTTGAACACACCCAGGTTGACCAGCAGGCCCAGGCCGCCGACCGCGCCGAATTTGGCGACCTCGCGGGCGAGCTGCCGCAGCCGTGCGGAGAGTGCTGCCCGCTTGTACGACACAGCGCTCATGATGATCGCTAGCCCCTGTCGGTCGATTGCGTCAACCCAGCCATGCTAATCGCCGGGCCACGAGTACGCCCCTGCGGGCTGGACCGGGGCGGTCGGGCGTGGCGGATACCCTGGTGGCGTGACGTTCCCGGTAGTCGGCATGGTCGGCGGCGGTCAGCTCGCCCGTATGACCCACGAGGCGGGCATCCCCCTCGGCATCAGATTCAAGCTCCTCAGCGATACCCCACAGGACTCGGCGGCCCAGGTGGTCAGCGATGTCGTCATTGGCGACTATCGCGACCTGGACACGCTGCGCGCCTTCGCGCGCGGCTGCGATGTGATCACGTTCGATCATGAGCATGTCCCGATCGAGCACCTGCGGGCCCTGGAGGCGGACGGCATTCCCGTCCGGCCGGGGCCCGAGGCGTTGGTGCACGCCCAGGACAAGGGGGTGATGCGCGCCAAGCTGGACGAGATCGGCGCGCCCTGCCCCCGGCACCGCATCGTGGCGGACCCCGCCGATGTGACTGCCTTCGCGGCCGAAGGTGACGGCTTCCCCGTCATCCTCAAGACGGTGCGCGGCGGCTACGACGGCAAGGGCGTCTGGTTCGTCCGTTCCGAAGCGGACGCCGAGGCCCCCTTCCGGGCCGGTGTGCCGGTCCTCGCCGAGGAGAAGGTCGATTTCCGCCGCGAGCTCGCGGCGAACATCGTCCGCTCGCCGCACGGCCAGGCCGTGGCGTACCCCGTCGTCGAGTCCGTCCAGGTCGACGGCGTCTGCGACACCGTGATCGCCCCCGCCCCGGACCTCGCCGGCGAGCTGGCGGGCCAGGCCCAGCAGCTCGCCCTCCGGATCGCGCAGGAGCTGGGCGTGGTCGGCCACCTCGCGGTCGAACTGTTCGAGACGACCGACGGCCGGATACTCGTCAACGAGCTGGCCATGCGCCCGCACAACTCCGGGCACTGGACCCAGGACGGCGCGGTCACCTCGCAGTTCGCCAACCACGTCCGGGCCATCCTCGACCTGCCGCTCGGCGACCCGCGCCCGCGCGTCAGGTGGACGGTCATGGCGAACGTCCTCGGCGGCGACTACCCCGACATGTACGCGGCGTACCTGCACTGCATGGCCCGCGACCCGCAGCTCAAGATCCACATGTACGGCAAGGACGTGAAGCAGGGCCGCAAGGTCGGTCACGTCAACACCTACGGCGACGACCTGGACGACGTAATCGAACGCGCCCGTCACGCAGCCGGCTACCTCAGAGGAACGGTCACGGAATGAGTTCCCCCAGCTCTCCCCTCATCGGCATCGTCATGGGCTCCGACTCCGACTGGCCCGTCATGGAAGCCGCCGCCCAGGCCCTGGACGAGTTCGAGATCCCGTACGAGGTCGACGTCGTCTCCGCGCACCGCATGCCGCGCGAGATGATCGCGTACGGCGAGGAGGCCGCCGGCCGCGGCCTGAAGGCGATCATCGCGGGCGCCGGCGGCGCGGCCCACCTGCCGGGCATGCTCGCCTCCGTCACCCCGCTCCCGGTGATCGGCGTTCCCGTACCCCTGAAGTACCTCGACGGCATGGACTCGCTCCTGTCCATCGTCCAGATGCCGGCGGGCGTCCCGGTGGCCACGGTCTCGGTGGCCGGCGCGCGCAACGCGGGGCTGCTCGCGGCGCGCATCCTCGCGACCCAGGACGCGGACCTGCTCGCCCGTATGCGCGAGTTCCAGCAGGAGCTGAACGAGCAGGCGACCGAGAAGGGCAGGCGCCTGCGGTCGAAGGTCGAGAGCGCGGCTTCGTTCGGCTTCGGCCAGTGACGGCGAAAGGCACAGGAGCCGTGGAGCACGAGAAGCACGAGGACCACGAGGAGTCCCAGAAGCAGGAGGAGTACGGCGAGTACCTCGGCCGGGCCCGCGAACTGCTCGCCGACCACCCCGTGGCCGACGGTCACAACGACCTCCCGTGGGCGCTGCGCGAACAGGTCCGCTACGACCTCGCGCAGCGGGACATCGCTGCCGACCAGTCGGCGTACCTGCACACCGACATCCCGCGGCTGCGGGCCGGCTGCGTCGGCGCGCAGTTCTGGTCCGTGTTCGTACGCTCCGACATGGCGGGCGACGAGGCGGTCAGCGCGACCCTGGAACAGATCGACGGCGTCGGCCAGCTGATCGCCCGCTACCCGGCGGACCTGAGCCGGGCGCTCACGGCGGACGACATGGAGCAGGCCCGCCGCGACGGCCGGATCGCCTCCCTGATGGGCGCCGAGGGCGGCCACTCCATCAACAACTCGCTGGCGACGTTGCGCGCCCTGCACGCGCTCGGCGTCCGCTACATGACCCTCACGCACAACGACAACATCGACTGGGCCGACTCCGCGACGGACGTCCCGCGGGCCGGCGGCCTGACCCCGTTCGGCCAGGAGGTCGTACGGGAGATGAACCGCTGCGGCATGCTCGTAGACCTCTCGCACGTGGCCGCCACGACGATGCGCGACGCCATCGCCACCTCCACCGCGCCGGTGATCTTCTCGCACTCGTCCGCGCGTGCGATCTGTGACCACCCGCGCAACATCCCCGACGACGTCCTGGGCAGGCTCCCGGCCAACGGCGGCGTCGCGATGGCCACGTTCGTCCCGAAGTTCATCCTCCCGGCGGCGGTCGCCTGGACCCAGGCGGCGGACGAGAACATGCGGGCCCACGGCCTGCACCCCCTCGACACCACGCCCGAGGCGATGAAGGTCCACCGCGCGTACGAGGCCGCTCACCCGCGCCCGGTCGCCACCGCGTCCACCGTGGCCGACCACCTCGACCACATGCGCGAGGTCGCCGGGATCGACCACATCGGCATCGGCGGCGACTTCGACGGCACGGCGTTCACCCCGGCCGGCCTGGACGACGTGGCGGGCTACCCGAACCTCATCGCCGAGCTGCTGCGCCGGGGCTGGTCCTCGGCGGACCTGGCCAAGCTGACCTGGCAGAACGCGGTACGGGTGCTTCGTGCGGCGGAGGACGTGGCCCGGGACATCCAGTCCCGCCGGGGCCCGTCCAACGCGGTCATTTCCTGACGCGACGGGGGCCGGGCGGGGGCGGGGGCGGGCGCGCGCAAAGTGCCCGCCCCCGCCCCCGGACGTATGGCCGTACTACGCCGCGGTCAGGAGGCGCAGAGGCAGAACGGATGCCCGGCCGGGTCGGCATAGACCCGGAAGGACCGCGTCCGGTCGTCCGCGTCCAGTGCCTGCGCGCCGAGCGCGAGCGCCCGCGCCTCCGCGGCGTCGAGATCCTCGACGGTGAGGTCGAGGTGGAACTGCTGCGAGGCGTCCGGCGCGGGCCACCTCGGAGCCACGTACCCCGGTGCCTTCTGGAAGCAGAGCGGCGTCCCTTCGTACCCGCTGAGATCCACCCACCCCTCGTCGTCGGCCTCGACCTTGCCGCCGAGCAGTTCGGCGTAGAAGGCGGCGAGTGCGTGCGGGTCGGGACAGTCCAGGACGACGGTGCCCAGCTTGGCGACAGCCATGGTTCTCCTCCTCGCGGGAGTTACCGGTACCTATCTCTAACCGGTAACCGTTACCTCATACTCCCGCATAGGAGGTAACGTCGCAAGCATGAATGAGAGAGCGCCCGCGCCGGGGGGCCTCGCGCTCGTGGAAGCGCTGGTGAACACGCTGAGCGTCGACACGGGCGAGGACCGCCTCGCCGAGACGTTCGCGCTCTCCGGGGACGAACTCGCGGGGGCCGAGGAACTGCGGGAGGCGCTGCGGGCCGCGTGTCTGGCCCACGCGGGCCAGGACATGCCGCCCGAGGCGGCCGGCACCCTGACCCGCCTGCTGTCGGGCGCTCCGCTCGTCGTCACGGTGGACCAGGAGGGCGCGGCGGCGCTGAGCGCGGCCGGCGACGGCTCCGGCCTGACCGCCCGTATCGCGGCGGCCGTCGCGGAGGCCGTCACGGCCGGCACCTGGTCACGTCTCAAGGCGTGCGAGGCGGAGGACTGCCGCTGGGCGTACTACGACCGCAGCCCGGCGGGCCGCAGCCGCTGGTGCACGATGTCGGTCTGCGGAAGCCGAGCGAAAATGCGCACGTACCGTGCAAAACGCACCCCCAAACCCTGAGCACGCCCCGACGGAAGCCCCGGAGCCGTTCCGGCAGCACCCATGCCCTGTCAGCTCCGGCGCCGGGCGCGTCATGCCCGGCCGGAGCGACCCGCAGCCCCGCGGCCGTACCGGCGTCTACGACGGCCGAGGCGGCTGCCCGCGCCCGGCGTGTCAGGCCATGAACAAGCTACCCGCGGGGGCGGCCCATTGCTCGGTATGTCCAGCCCGCCTCGCGCCAGCGGACCGGGTCCAGGGCGTTGCGGCCGTCAAGGATCAGTCGCTCCGCGACCACCTCGCCCAGCTCCGCCGGGTCCAGCTCGCGGAACTCGCGCCACTCCGTCAGGTGCAGCACCACATCCGCGCCCCGGGCCGCCTCCAGCGCCGTGTCCGCGTACCCGAGCGTCGGGAAGAGGCGCCGCGCGTTGTCCATGCCCTTCGGGTCGTACACCATCACCTGGCCGCCCTGCAGGTGGATCTGACCGGCGACATTGAGCGCAGGTGAGTCCCGTACGTCGTCGGAGTCGGGCTTGAACGTCGCGCCCAGCACCGCCACCCGCTTGCCCAGGAAGCCGCCGCCCCCGACCGCGTCCCGGGCGAGTTCGACCATGTGCCCGCGCCGCCGCATGTTGATCGAGTCGACCTCGCGCAGGAACGTCAGCGCCTGGTCCGCGCCCAGCTCACCCGCGCGCGCCATGAACGCGCGGATGTCCTTCGGCAGACAGCCGCCGCCGAAGCCGATTCCGGCGCGCAGGAACTTCGACCCGATGCGCTCGTCGTACCCGATCGCCTCGGCCAGCTTCACCACGTCGCCGTCCGCCGCCTCGCACAACTCGGCCATCGCGTTGATGAACGAGATCTTGGTCGCCAGGAACGAGTTCGCGGAGGTCTTCACCAGTTCGGCCGTCGGGAAGTCCGTCACCACGAACGGCGCCCCTCTCCCGACCGGAGTCCCGTACACCTCACGCAGCAGCTTCTCGGCCCGCTCGCTCTCGACGCCCACGACGATCCGGTCCGGGTGCAGCGTGTCCTGTACGGCGAAGCCCTCGCGCAGGAATTCCGGGTTCCAGGCGAGCTCGGCCGCCGCGCCCACCGGCGCCAGCTCGGCCAGCCGCGCCGCGAGCCGGGCCGCGCTGCCGACCGGCACGGTCGACTTGCCCACGACCAGGGCCGCCCGCCGCAGCTGCGGCGCCAGCGACTCGAAGGCGGCGTCGACGTACGACATGTCGCACGCGTACTCCCCCTGCTTCTGCGGAGTGTTCACGCACACGAAGTGGACATCGCCGAACTCGCCGACCTCCTCCCACGACGTGGTGAAGCGCAGGCGTCCGCTCGACCCCTCTATCCCCGCGACATGCTTGCGCAGCAGCTCCTCCAGCCCCGGCTCGTACATCGGGACCTTGCCGGCCGCCAGCAGCTCGATCTTCTCGGGGACGACATCCAGCCCGAGCACCTCGAAGCCCAGCTCGGCCATGGCCGCGGCGTGCGTGGCGCCGAGGTAGCCGGTGCCGATCACGGTGATCTTAAGGGCCATGTGGTGCTCCAGTGGGGTGCGGGCAGGCGTGCGCGCCCGAGCATAGTCGGGCATTTTCCGGGGACGTTCCCCTGTGTCCGCCGCCGCTGTCGCGAAGCTCACGTATGCCGGTGGGCGGCAGCCGTCTAAAATTGGGTTACTTAACGGTAGTTAGCATCCTTGGGGAGTGAAAGACCTTGGCGTCAAAGGTGAGCGGCACCGCGACCGACTTCGACCTGTACCGCCCGGCCGAAGAGCACGACATGCTCCGCGAAACCGTCCGCTCCCTCGCCGAGGCGAAGATCGCGCCGTTCGCCGCGGAGGTGGACGAGCAGGCCCGCTTCCCGCAGGAGGCGCTGGACGTCCTCGTCTCCTCCGACCTGCACGCGGTGCACGTACCGGAGTCTTACGGCGGCGCGGGCGCCGACGCCCTCGCGACCGTGATCGTCATCGAAGAGGTGGCCCGCGTCTGCGCCTCCTCCTCCCTGATCCCGGCCGTCAACAAGCTGGGCTCGCTGCCGGTGATCCTCTCCGGCTCCGAGGACCTGAAGAAGAGGTACCTCGGCCCGCTCGCCGCCGGCGACGGGATGTTCTCGTACTGCCTCTCCGAGCCGGACGCCGGCTCGGACGCGGCGGGCATGAAGACCAAGGCGGTCCGCGACGGCGACCACTACATCCTCAACGGCGTGAAGCGCTGGATCACCAACGCCGGCGTCAGCGAGTACTACACGGTGATGGCCGTCACCGACCCCACCAAGCGCTCCAAGGGCATCAGCGCGTTCGTGGTCGAGAAGTCCGACGAGGGCGTCTCCTTCGGCGCGCCGGAGCGGAAGCTCGGCATCAAGGGCTCCCCGACCCGCGAGGTCTACCTCGACAACGTCCGGATCCCCGCCGACCGCATGATCGGCGAGGAGGGCACCGGCTTCGCCACGGCGATGAAGACCCTGGACCACACCCGCATCACGATCGCGGCCCAGGCCCTCGGCATCGCGCAGGGCGCGCTGGACTACGCCAAGGGCTACGTCCAGGAGCGCAAGCAGTTCGGCAAGCCGATCGCCGACTTCCAGGGCGTGCAGTTCATGCTCGCGGACATGGCGATGAAGCTGGAGGCGGCCCGCCAGCTCACCTACGCGGCGGCCGCCAAGTCCGAGCGCGTCGACGCCGACCTCACGTTCTTCGGCGCGGCCGCCAAGTGCTACGCCTCGGACGCGGCCATGGAGATCACCACGGACGCGGTCCAACTCCTGGGCGGCTACGGCTATACCCGCGACTACCCGGTGGAGCGCATGATGCGCGACGCGAAGATCACGCAGATCTATGAAGGTACGAATCAGGTCCAGCGGATCGTGATGGCAAGGAACCTGCCGTAGCAGGGTTTCGCAGGTCACCGACCTTCCCGGGTGGTCCGGGAGCCGTGATCGGCTCCCGGCCCGTCCGGGACAGCAGCCCCGGCCACTGGCCGGGGCTTCGTCGTTGCCGAACTACGGTGCCGGGCACGTCAGCTCCGGCGATGCCCGGTTGGGTGAGCACGTCACCAGGGCTACGGAGTGGAACAGGGTTCCTAATTCGTGTGTAGGCGGTTCCAGACCAGCTCGTGGGTGAGCTGCTGGACTGTTGAAGCGGGTTGGGTTCGTAGCGGCCGCGTGGGCACCGGGCAGACTCCTGTCGGTTCCCGGCCCGTCGAGGCCTTATGAGAGAACGGTGGCGCCCGGTGTCTCGGGCCGCTGCGGAACCCAACCCGGCCTCCCGCACGTAGATCGTTGTGGTGTGAGCCCGTCGCAGGGCGACCTCTTCGCTTCCTCCCGAGCCGCCGAGCTCTTCGTAAGACGGAGGCCCCTGCGGTGCGCTGGTGCCGCGAACGGCTAGTGAGATGGCGGACCGAAGAGTCCTGGAATTAGGTCGCCGCGTGGCCCGCACAGGCTCCCCACCTGCGCACACAACAAGAGAATGGAGAACCGTGTGACCGTGTTCTGCGGGATCGACTGGGCCGAGAGCCACCATGACGTGGCTCTGGTCGATAACACCGGACAGCTGCTGGCCAAGCGCCGCATCACGGATGACGCGGCGGGCTACCGGCTGCTGCTGGACCTGCTCGCCGAGTACGGCGACACCGTCGAGGAACCGATTCCGGTGGCCATCGAGACCGGACGGGGCCTGCTCGTTGCCGCCCTGAACACCGGAACACGGCCGATCTACGCGATCAACCCCCTCGCTGCGGCCCGCTATCGCGACCGTCACAGTGTCTCGCGCAAGAAGTCCGACCCCGGCGATGCCCTGGTCCTGGCGAACATCCTGCGAACCGATAGACACGCGCACCGCCAGCTGCCCGCCGACACCGATCTCGCACGGGCGATCACTGTCCTCGCCCGTGCCCAGCAAGACGCGGTCTGGGCGCGTCAGCAGCTGGTCAACCAGGTCCGCTCGCTGCTGCGGGAGTTCTTCCCTGCCGCCCTGGACGCTTTTCTGGGCAAGCAGCACGGCCTGGCCCGCCCCGAGGCTCGCGCGGTGCTGACCTCGGCACCGACCCCGGCCAGGGCCGCCAGACTCACCCCGGCCCAGCTGCGGGCGGCACTGAAACGCGCGGGCCGCACCCGGGGCATCGACGCCGAGGCCGATCGCCTGCGAACCATCTTCCGCGCTGACTACGCCCACCAGCCGCAGGCCGTCGAGGATGCCATGGGCTATCAACTTCTGGCATTGATACGCCAGTTGGACGCAGCCTGCCTGGCCGCCGAGGAACTCGCGACGGCGGTGGAGGAACATTTTCGCCGGCACCCGGACGCTGAGATCCTCCTCAGCTTTCCCGGCCTGGGAGTACAACTCGCCGCCCGGGTGCTCGCCGAGATCGGAGACGACCGCAGCCGCTTCGCCGACGCCCGCGCCTTGAAGGCCTACGCGGGATCGGCTCCCATCACTCGCGCTTCGGGCAAGAAACGCTACGTCGGACGGCGCTTCATCAAGAACGACCGGCTGATCACCGCTGGATTTCTCTGGGCCTTCTCCTCGCTGAGAGCCTCTTCTGGGGCTGACGCGCACTACCGCCGACGACGCGAGCACGGGGACTGGCATGCCCAGGCCCAGCGGCACCTGTTCAACCGCATGATCGGCCAGCTCTACCACTGCTTGCAGACCGGACAGCTCTTGGACGAACAGCATGCTTTTACCTCCTCGACAGCGGAGTTGGTCGTCGCGGCTTGACTTCTTAGGCACGTGAGATGTCTCTCAAGTAGTGCCCGTGGGACACGTCCCCGCCCCAGGCCAGCCGTTCCACGGCTGAGGCCACCAGACCGGCAAGCCGTGTGGTGTCCTGCTCGGACTGTAAGGCGAACCGGGGGGCGAACTCCGTTAGTTGGTTGCCGAGCCATTCGGCTGCTTCCTTCGGCTCCTCCCACGTCCCCCGGATCAATGGCGACGGTTTCAGGAGCCAGTGGGCCGTTTGCATGGGCGGCAGTTCGGAGTACGAGAAACCAGGGTGCTCCGGCCGTCTGTCGCCTTCCTTGTCGAATGCGGGTTTCTCACCCAGCCAGGCGTAACCATGGATGTGCAACGCAGATCCGTTCCTGAGAGGGCGACGGCCCCGCCCCTCGGGGGAAGGGCAGGGCCGTCAGTCGGGTGGTTCCGTGGGTCAGGCCGAGAGGCCGAAGCGCGCCGGGTCGATACCGGCCGCATCCAGTTCTTCCGTGGTGTAGCGCAGCGGCTCTATGTCCGGCCGCTTGCTGTCACCGAGGGCCCACGCGTCCACGGGCCGCCCTGCCGCCCCTGCCGGGCGGAAGTTCAAACGAGTGCCCCCGCAAGGGCTGTGAGGGCTCTGTCAGGCCCGCTCGGAGCGTGCCGCCGGATTACCCACGGCAGCCGCGATACGCAGCGCTTCCGCTATCTGCTCGATGTGGTCTGCCCGCACCGTGCCCACATGCACGTACGGCCTGCCGGTGCGAGTGACCATCGGCCGCAGATGCTCCTGCACACGCTCCGGGACGCCCAAGGCTGCCAGCGCTTCCCGAAGCGCTTTGGTGGCGTCCTCCGCCCGCGCGCGACCGTCGCGCCACGTCTGCATGTCCATCAGTGTGCGTCTCCGTGGTGCCGGCGCAGCTCCACATTGCGGTCAGACACGCCGCTGTAGTCACCCCTGGATCGTGCGTTCTCCCGGGCAACCACGATGGATAGGCAAGAGGAGCAACCCGGCTTGGCCGAGGGCTCGGCCGGTGGCTCGCTCAGGTGGTATCCCTGCGGCTTCTGCGTCACCATTGCGTGGCCTCCCCGGCTGATCCGCTCTCGATGCAACGACCGTATGGAGCAGATGAGTTGGCGGTCCACGATGTTGCACGTGGTTGCACAGATTCATCCGAGTGAGTCGATTGCCCTCGTAATGCGGGCGCGAGCCTCCGAGCCGTGCACAGCGATTCGGGACAGCTCACCGAACGCCTTCAGGTACGTACGGATCTCTCCTGGGGCCGTCACGTTGATTTCTGCGGTCAGAGTCTCAACGGCCACTTGGGCGTCATCGAAGGCGTAGAACGCTTCGAGGGGCCAGACCGTCCGGCGGGCCTCGAAAGGGATCACTCCCAGCGAGACGTTCGGCTGGGCCATGACGGAGAGCAGGTAGCCAAGCTGGCCTGCCATGGCTTCGTCGTCACTGACGCGGTAGTAGAGAACCGTCTCTTCCAGCAGCAGTGCAAAGCGGTGGTCGCCCTCGCGTACGACGCGCGAGCGATCCAGCCTGGCCCGCACGGCGTCCGAAACGTCATCTGGGGTGCCCTGGAACTCTGTGATGGAGCGGAGCAGACCCGTGGCGTACTCGGCGGTCTGGAGCATCCCGGGAACGAGGTTGGAGGCGTAGACACGAAAGTGACGGGTCCGCTGGTACAGCGGAACGGTCTGCTCGTGAACGCGACGCATCCCGTCGCGGTGGATCTGTCTCCACTCCACGTACATGGATTCAGCGTTGCGTGAAGCCGCGATGAGGTCCGCTATCTGATCCGCGGCCCCACAAGCCGTACACCAGGCCCGAATATCCGCGTCGGACGGCGGTGTTTTGCCTCGGGCGATCCGTGACGACTTCGACTTGTGCCAGCCGCACCGAGCGGCCAGTTCATGCCCTGTGAGTCCGGCGTCCTTCATGATGCCCTGCAAGCGGGCTGCCAGGGCGGCGCGCGCCGCTTGTGCGCTGGAGAGCGGGGACGAGGACATGAACCAGCCGGCCAGCGTCAGACGCTGTACTTCTCGTGCGGGATACCGCGTTCCCACACTGCTTCGAAGGCCGACGTGCAGAGCTGAGCCACGGCAGGCTCCTCCGTCTGGTCGGTGTGGACCCACCGGCCGTCGCCATCAAAGATGTTGAATTGAACCAACCGGCCGTCGAACAGCCAGAAGTCGTTACCGGGCAGAGTCAGTTCGGACGCGTGACGCCGAGGAAGCCAACGAATCTTCTCGCCCGCCGCGACGTTTGTGAACGTGCCGGAGTGTTCAAAGCGGATGTAGTCGCTGACAGGCTCCGAGACGATCCGGGCGCGGCGCATAACCACACCCTTGCTCGTGACCTCCTGAACAAGGTCGAGCCAGGGCCGCCACCATGTCGTACGGTCGTCGGGATCGAGCCGGTTGCCTCTCTTCCATGCCGCGAACTCTTCGATCTCGTTCTCTACGCCGTACGCATCGCGCATCTCCAGATGGACGGCCGATCTCTCAGCCGCCCGGAGAAGGTCCGCAAAGCTAGTCAAGCTCTGCGACATCAAGCGCCTCCCTGAGAAGCGGGATCATCCGCTTCGGTACCCGGATCACTGTCTCGTGGTCGGGGATCGCAACATCTTTCGAGCTTTCGCCGGTCGTCTGCTCGTCCGCCTTCCACCCCTGAACGAGGAGATCCTTCGTCTCCTCATCGACCCACACAGCCGGAGATCCGTGATCTCCGGACTCAGGATCCTTACCGACGAACCGTAGTGCCATGACAACCTCCGCCGTCGAGCCCGTTGCGCCTGGTTGCACGACCCTCACCCTCCGGGATCAGCCGCGTCAAGGGGGCAGGCGCAGCGCGCGGAAGCGCGGTGGCCGGTTCGGCATCGCTGCCCGGCGGTTCGCAACGGTCTGACCTGGGACAGCTCTGGGGGATCACGCGGTCACCGCGGCTCAACCCACCACCGCTCGGGCAGAGCAGCTCCCAGGGGCAGGGCCACCCGCGAGCGCGAGAGGTGCGTAGCGTTCTCCCATACCTGAGCTTCAGCGCGCCTTCGCTTCGACCATGGCCCTGCCCTGCTCGTGTTCGAGCAGGAGAAGCGGGCCTACTTCGCCGCGTCGGTTCCCGACCGTGGCGACGACTACTTCGCGCACTTCGACGCACGGCACAGCGACCTGCTCGCCGAGCAGGCCGCCGGGCTGCACTACTTCAACGTGCTGGTGGGCAGCGGCGGCGAGGTGCTGGGGCGGGTCAATCTGATCGATGTGGCGGACGGTTCCGCCGAGCTCGGGTACCGGATCGCCGAGAGGGCCGCCCGTCAGGGCCTGGCCACGGCCGCCGTTCGGGAGATATGCGCTCTTGCTGCCGCGGAGTACGGCCTGACCGTGCTGCGGGCCGCGACGACACTCGACAACGCCGGCTCGCAAGCCGTGCCGGCCCGCGTGGGATTCGCGCCCACCGGCGATGTCCTGCTGGGTGGCCGCCCAGGAATTCGCTACGCACTGAACCTGAGTGAAGTCCACGAGCCGAAGTCGCAGCCGCGTGGTCGCAGCTGATCGTCAAGGAGCAAGCGCGTCCACTTTTACGTCGCTTGGGCGTACGGTCACGCCTTTGGGAGGGGTCTTCGACTGTCACCCGTACGGGCTAGCCGTCGCGGCGGAGCCCTTGTGTCCGTTGGGTTGTGCCCATGTCGGAGTTGCGCGGCCCCCAGCGCCATGAGTCGGTTGGAGTCGTGTTCTGTCAGATCTCACCACCAGGAGGAGACATGGGCACTGCGCAGAAGGGCCAATCGGCCGAAAAGCTGTCCGTCGTGTTCGCGGTCCACGTCATCGAGGGCGGCGAACAAGGGTTTCTGGACATGTACGAGCGGATGCGCAAGTCCGTCGCCAGCGTCCCCGGGCACCTCATCGAAAGACTCGGCAAACCCATCGACGGCTCCCGGCAGTGGGTGATCACCAGCGAGTGGGAGACGCCCGAGCACTTCTTCGCCTGGCAGCAGGGCGAGGACCACCGCGCACTGGTGGCTCCGCTGCGCGAGTGGGTCGACAAGACTCAGTCGCTGCGGTTCCAGGTCATCCAGGAGACCGTGGGGGTGAAGGAATGACGCGCCCCACCGGCCCCGTCGCCGTACTCGGTCTCGGCACGATGGGCACCAGCCTGGCAACTCGCCTTCTTGACCAGGGCATTCAGGTGCGGGTCTGGAACCGCACCCCGGAGCGGACCGAGCCGCTCGCCAAAGCCGGCGCATTCGCCGCGACCCACCCGGCCCATGCCGTCGAAGGTACGAGCGCTGCCATCTGCGCAGTGGCCGACGGCGAAGCGCTCGGCGCCGTGCTGCGGGGACCGGACGGGGTCCTGACCGGGGGCCCGTACCCGGGCTCCCTGGTCTGCGCCAGCACGGTGGCCCCCGAAGAGGTCGTCCGTCTCGCCGGGGACGTGCCGTCCGTTCTGGACGTCGGCATGCTGGGCAACCGCGAGCACGCCCGTACCGGCGGACTCCGGCTGTTCGTCGGCGGCGAGGAGCGGGTCTTCACCGCGGGGCGGCCGCTGCTCGACATGCTGGGCAAGGAGGTCGTCCACCTCGGCGAACTCGGCTCCGGCATGCGGATGAAGCTGCTCCTCAACCTGCTGATGGGGATCGAGGTGCAGGCTCTGGCCGAGGCCGTCGAGCTGGCGGCCGCCACCGGACTCGACCGGCAGCTCGTCCTCAGCACCATCGCGGGCAGCGGCTTCGCCTCACCGGTCATGTCGTTCAAGTCGAAGCGCCTGGCAGTCGGGCACTACGACAAGCCGGACTTCCGGCTGCGCCTGATGGCCAAGGACCTCCAACTCGTCGTGGACCAGGCCGCGGAGGCCGGAGTGCGGCTTCCGCTCGCCTCCGCGGCCGCGGAGGCCCACATCCGCGCCACCGAGCAGGGGCACGGCGACGAGGACTGTGTCGCGGTCACCCACGCACTCACACCGAACCCGGGAACCCGCAAATGATCATCGACATCCACGGGCATCTGTCCCCACCGGAGGCGGCCAGACGCTTCCCCATGCCCCCCAGCCTGACCGACGTCGACGGAATGCTCGCCGCCCGGGCTCAGGCCGGGATCGACCTCACGATCATCGGCAGTCCGGTTGGCGCCGGCGCGATGGCGCGAGTCCCGGGCGTCGACAACTACGCGCAGCCACGAGACCGGCTGCGAGGTTTCCACGCCTGGATGTCGGGCCTGATCGCGTCCTTCCCGGACCAGTTGCGCGGGTACGTGTACGCCAACCCGTTCGGCGACGACGATCACCTGGAAGGAGTCCGGGAGACGCTGGCAGACCCCGCCTTCGTCGGTCTGATCACCACCTCCAGCGTCCACGGCGAGCTGCTCGGCTCCGAGCGGGCCGACTCCTTCTTCGCGCTGGCCGCCGAGATGGGAGTGCCGGTCCTGGTGCACGCCCCGGCCGAGCCGATCGGCACGGAACGGGTCGACGACGTCGGCTTCGTCGAGCAGATCGGCCGGTTCGGCGACGTCACGATGGGCATGGCCATGATCGCGTTCGCGGGATGGCTGGACAAGTACCCCGGCCTGCGACTGATCGGCGCCACCGGCGGCGGCGCGCTCGCGCTGCTGCCGGAACGCCTGCAGACGGCGGCGCGCCCCCGGCACTGGGCCGGGGGCGCGCCGCCGGCGCCGGCCTCCACCCCGCCGGCGGCCGACCCCGGCGCGGCGCTGCAGCGCATGTACGTCGACACCAGCCCCTTCAGCCCGGCGCACCTCGGCCTCAACGCGGAGGTGCTGGGACCCGAGCGGATGCTGTTCGGCACCGACTCACCGCCGATGTCCGCGCCGCTGGAGGAGCTCATTCGCATGATCGAGAAGCTGCCCGTCGACAAGGCGTCCCAGCAGCTCATCCTCGGCGGCAACGCCGAGGCTGTCTTCGACCTGAGGAGCCGTCCGTGACCACCCTGGAAGACCCCGTCGCAGCAGCCGAGAGATGTACCCCCGAGTTCCGGCGGAACCCTCACCCGGTCTACGCGAGCCTCCGGGACGCGGCGCCCGTATGCCCCATGCGGCCGCCGCACGGCATCGACACGTACCTGATCACGCGGTACGAGGATGCGCGGGCCGCCCTGGCGGATCCGCGGCTGAGCAAGGACATGTACGGGGCGATGGACGCCTACCGGAGGATCTTCGGCGACTCGTCCGTGGCTCTGGACGATCACATGCTCAACTCCGACCCGCCCAAGCACACCCGGCTGCGCAAGCTGGTCAGCTCTCAGTTCACCCCGCGCCGCGTGGAGTCGCTGAGGCCGCAGATCCAGGACATCGTCGACACGCTGCTCGACGGATGCGCGACCCGGAAACCGGTCGACCTGCTGCCCGCGTTCGCGTTCCCGCTGCCGATCACCGTGATCTGCGAACTGCTCGGCGTGCCGACGGACGAGCGGTCGGAGGTGCAGCGCTCGTCCACCACGGTGGCGCAGACCGGGTTCAGCAAGGAATCCAAGCTGGCCCAGCAGAAGGCGGAGGAGAGCCTGCACGCGTACTTCGCGGACCTCATCGCCCGTAAGCGCAGCCGCCCGGGTGAAGACCTGCTCAGCGCTCTCATCACAGCCCGGGACAACGACGGCGGGCTCACGGAGAACGAGCTGATCTCGACAGCGTTTCTGCTGATGTTCGCGGGTCACAAGACGACCGCCTACCTCATCGGCAACGCCGTCCACCATCTCCTCGCCCATCCCGATCAGCTCCGCGCCGTGCAGGCGAACCCGGAGCTGGTGGGACAGGCGGTGGAGGAGCTGCTGCGCTACGACGGCTCGGTGGAGAGCGCGACGTTCCGTTTCGCGACCGAGGATGTAGAGATCGCCGGGACGCGGATTCCGAAGGGCGCCCTGGTGCAGATCGCGCTCACCTCGGCCAACCGCGACCCGCTGAAGTTCGACTCCCCGGACCAGTTCGATGTGACGCGACCGGACGCGCAAAGTGGCCATCTGGGGTTCGGGCACGGCATCCACTACTGCCTGGGAGCGCCGCTGGCCAGACTGGAGATGCAGCTCGCTCTCACCGGTCTGTTCAGCCGCTTCCCAAGGGTGGCTCTGGCCGACCCCGCGCGTGAGGCGCCCTGGCTGGAGGTTCCGTTCCCGGCCTTCCGCGGCCTTACGGAGCTGCCCGTCGTGCTCGAGCCCGCCGGTCAGTGACTGACCGCACTCTCGGTGGGTCAGAGGCACCCTTCGGGGTGCCTCTGTCTTTCACCTGATAACCGGAGGACGCCCCCACCTTTACTTTAGGTGGGGGAGGGATCCGGCTAAGCCGAATCGCCGCCGGGCGATTCGGCGTCCACCACGGGAGTGCTGAGGGCGACCTCGGAATCGCGTTGACGGTCGTGTGGTCGCGGGAGCTGCCCAAGCCCCCGTCCTCGGTGCGCGTGTACCGGGACAGTCTCGGACACTGGTACGCATCGTTCGTGGTCGCCACGACAACCGAGGCCCTGCCCGCCACCGGCCGCGACATCGGTATCGACTGGGGCGTCAAAGAGACCGCGACCACCACCTCCGACGCGCACGATCTCCCCCACGCGCAGCATGGGAAGAACACCGCCCAGCGTCTGGCCCGCTACCAGCGGATGATGGCCCGACGGAAGCCGAAGCGTGGCCAGACAGGATCGAAGGGCTACCGCGAGGCGAAGCGACAGACCGCGAAGCTCCACAAGAAGGTGGCCCGGCAGCGTGAGGACACCGGCCGCAAGTGGGCCAAGGCTGTGGCCCGCGACCATGACCGCCTGGCGGTGGAGGACTTTCGCCCGAAGGTCCTCGCCAAGTCCACCATGGCGAGGAAGGCCGCTGACGCTGCCATCGGCGCGACCAAGCGAGCGCTGATCGAGATGGCCCGCAAACACGGTCGCGAGCTGCACCTCGTACACCCCGCGCACACCACAATGGACTGCGCACAGTGCGGAGCAAGAGCCAAGCACGCACTACCTCTTTCGGAACGAACGTATAGGTGCACCGCGTGCGGAGCCGTCTCGCCCAGAGACAAGAACTCCGCCCGCGTGATGCTCGTCCGGGCTGGTCTCATACCCGGCTAGCGCTGATCGTTTAAGACCTGCTGGTCCGCCGGGCCGCAGGCGACGTGAGCTAGGAATCCCCCTCGTTGAGGACTCCGTTGGGAGGGGGAGGAGTCAATGCGACTCGACGGTTACCTTCTCGTCGTTCTTGAGCTGCTGCACCAGCTGCTGCACCTTGGCCTTGTCCCAGACCAGGTTGCCGCCCCTGGTGCCCGAGATCGGCATGTTCATGGACTTGCCGTCGCCGCCCGTGACGCCCTTCATCGCGAAGAACATCTGGCTCAGGTCCCACAGGCTCATGTCCTTGTCGACGATGAGTGTGTCCAGGCCGGCGCCCATGGTCGGGTACAGCTTGAAGGGGTTCAGGATCGTGCCCGGCGTCGCCGTCTGGCTCGCCAGGGCGGCGAGGAACTTCTGCTGGTTCTTCGTGCGGTCCAGGTCGCTGCCCGCGAACGCGTAGCGGGTGCGGACGAAGGCCAGCGACTGCTCGCCGTTGAGGGTCTGCTTGCCGGCCTGGAAGTCGGCCCCGGAGTTCTTGTCCTTGAAGGCCTTGGGGATGTCCATCTCCACGCCGCCGATCGCGTCCACGATGTTCGCGAAGCCGGCGAAGCCGATCTCGACGTAGTGGTCGATGCGCAGGCCGGTGTTGTGCTCGACGGTACGGACAAGGAGTTCGGGGCCGTCCTCCGAATACGCCGCGTTCAGCTTGACCTGGCGGCCCTGGGCCGGGAAGAGCTTGCCGGAGTCCGAGCCGCGGAAGGACGGTATCTCCACGTTCGAGTCACGCGGCAGCGAGATCAGGGTGGGCCCGTTGCTGCCGTCGTGGAGGATCATCATCGAGTCGGTGCGCTTGCCGTCGGCGGAGCCCGTCCGGAGCCTCTTCTTCTCCTCGGCGGACATGCCCTTGCGACTGTCCGAGCCCACGATCAGGTAGTTCGTGCCGTCGCCCTCGCCCGGCCGCTCGATGACCTTGGAGAGGTCGACCTCGCGCTTGAGCTTGGAGTCGGCCCAGAAATACGTACCGACGGAAACCGCCAGGACGACGACGGCCAGGGCCGGCGCGCCCCGCTTGAAGCGGCGGCGCCAGTCGGGGGCGGCCTGCGCCGTGCGCCGCGGACGGCCACCGGAGCCGTTGCCGCCGCCGTAGACCTGGCCCTGGTTGTAGGCGCCGTCGTAGTCGTCGTAACCCTGCGACTGCTGCGGCGGAACGCCCGGCACCGGCGGTGCGGCGGCAGGTCCCTGGGCCTGCCTGCGCTGAATGTGCCGCATGGACCGGGCGCCTTCGGGCTGCGCGCTCGCGCTGCCCCGTCCGTACCGGTCGTTGCGGTTGTCGGTCCATCCGTCGGGCCAGTCATTCATGCCGACAAGCATGCATGCCGGGTCGTGCCGGCTGACAGGGCGGGTGGGGAATCGGGCCCGGGCTGTTGCAGAGCTGATGCAATGTGGCCGGACTTAAGGTGGTGACCATGACAGATCTTCCCGGCAAGCCCACCGCAGCTTCACGAACGACCCTCTCGCACATCATGACCGGCAGTGACACCAACCTGCTCGGGACGGTACACGGCGGCGTGATCATGAAGCTGGTGGACGACGCGGCGGGCGCGGTTGCCGGGCGGCACTCCGGTGGCCCCGCCGTCACCGCGTCCATGGACGAGATGGTGTTCCTGGAGCCGGTCAGGGTCGGGGACCTGGTTCATGTGAAGGCGCAGGTCAACTGGACCGGCCGGTCCTCGATGGAGGTCGGGGTCCGGGTCCTGGCGGAGCGCTGGAACGAGTCGACGCCGGCGACCCAGGTCGGCACCGCGTACCTCGTGTTCGCCGCGGTCGACGCAGACGGCAAGCCCCGGCCCGTACCCCCCGTGATACCGGAGACCGAGCGCGACGAGCGGCGCTACCAGGAGGCGCAGATCCGGCGTACGCACCGGCTCGCCCGGCGGCGGGCGATCAAGGAACTGCGGGAGAAGCGGTCCGCCGAGGGCTTCGACGACTGAGCCGGCCCCGGCCGCTCGGGCCACCACCTACGGGCAGACCACCTGGTCGCCCGTGACCACGCCGAACTCGCCCTGGTAGGGGTCCTCCGCCCGGACCGGTGTGACTCCCTTGAAGTCCGTGCCGGCCGTCACCCGCAGCGTCGGCCCCTGCCCCTTCACCGCCCGCAGCTCGGCCCCCGGCAGCGCGACCGCCAGCGACTGCGCCGAGCGGTTCCAGCGTGGGTCGTACGACACGACCGTCCGCCGCACGTCGCGGCTCGCCGCGTTCCCCGGGCTGCCCGTGGTGTTGAACCCGGTGGCCTTCAGGGCCTTGTCGACGCGGCCGCCGAGGCCGTCGATGGCCGTGCCGTTCTCGACGTGTACGCGGATCTGCTGCGGGGCGACGTCGACGGGCGCGGCCCGCTGCCGCTTCGGCCGGTACGGGGCGAGGGGGCGGTCGTCGCGCAGCGCGCTGAAGAGTTTCGTGGCCTTCGGCTCGTCCCATTTGACGGTCGAGCCGATGCCCTTGACCGGGTGGCTGACGTCAACGACCGGTACGGACGTGAACTCCGACGACGCCGGTGTGAAGCCGCGCATCGCCTGGCCCAGGGTGAACATCTCCTGCGTACCGAAGCCCCTGTCCGCCCGTACCGAGCCGAGCAGCGTGGCGGAGACCTGGCGGAACTTCACCGGGTTGAGCATGACTCCGGTGCCGGTCACGCGGGAGATGAGCGCGGCCAGGAAGCGCTGCTGGCGCTGCATGCGGCCGAGGTCCGAGGCGCCGTCGATATGCCGGGAGCGGACGTACTGCAGGGCCTGTCCGCCGGTCAGCTGGTGGCTGCCGGCGGGCAGGCTGAGTCCGGTGTACGAGTCATTCATCGGCCGGACCGTGCAGATCTTCACCCCGCCGACCGCGTCGACGGTCTTCATGAAGCTGGTGAAGTCGACCTCCAGATAGTGGTCGATCTTCACCTTGGTCATGTGCTCGACGGTGCGCACGGTGAGGTGGGGCCCGCCCTCCGCGTACGCGGCGTTGAGCTTCACCGGGTGGGCCTCGTGCCGCTCGCCGGTGTTCTGGTCGGTGTGCGCGGGCACCTCGGCGTAGCTGTCCCGGGGCAGGCTCACGATGCTCGCGCGTTCCCGGTTCTCCGAAATGTGCACCAGCATCAGCGTGTCGGTGCAGTGGCAGGGCGCGCCCCCCAGCCGGTACTTCTGCTTCTCCTCTTGTGTGATCTTGTCCCGGCCGTCGGTGCCGACGAGCAGGACATTCATGCCGTGGCCGGCCTCGGGCCGGTTCTTCATGTCCCTGAAGGGGTCGACCCGGTCGATCCCTGTGTCCAGGCCGGTCATCAGCGCGTGTCCGATCGCTCCGGACCCCAGCACCACCACGGAGAGTGTTGTCGCCACCCGCACACCCCACCGGGGCCGGTCGCGGCGTCGGTGCGGTCCGCGCCGCGGGGCGTTCCGGGGCGGCCGGGGCGGCCGGGAACCGGGAGAGCGGTGCGGCTGGGGCACGTGGGACACCTCCGCTGGCGGCAAGGGGGGGACCGTGAGCACCGTAGGCCCATACGATCTGCGACAGCCGCCGGCAACCGGGCGGCGCGCGACCGTGTCCCCCGATCGCGGTAACGTGACCACTGATACTGCTGTCTCCCGGGGGCGACCCCGGACCCCCGAAGGACCACATGCCCCAGCATCCATCCGTCTCCGTGATCATGCCGGTGCTCAATGAGGAACGTCATCTGAGGAACTCCGTCCAGCACATCCTGGAGCAGGAGTACGAGGGCGAGATGGAGGTGGTGATCGCGCTCGGGCCCTCCACGGACCGCACCGACGAGATCGCCGCCGAGCTGGTACACGAGACCGCGGGCAACGCCCGGGCCCGCGTCCACACTGTCCCGAATCCGACCGGCCGTACCCCGGCCGCCCTCAACGCCGCCATCAAGGCGTCCCGGCACCCCGTCGTGGTGCGGGTCGACGGCCACGGCATGCTCTCGCCGGACTACATCGCGACCGCCGTGCGGCTGCTGGAGGAGACCGGCGCGCACAACGTGGGCGGCATCATGCACGCCGAGGGCGAGAACGACTGGGAGCACGCGGTCGCCGCCGCGATGACCTCGAAGATCGGCGTCGGCAACGCGGCCTTCCACACCGGTGGCCAGGCCGGTCCCGCGGAAACCGTGTATCTGGGTGTGTTCCGCCGCGAGGCGCTGGAGCGGCAGGGCGGGTACAACGAGGAGTTCATCCGGGCCCAGGACTGGGAGCTGAACTTCCGCATCCGCGACGCGGGCGGGATGATCTGGTTCTCGCCCGAGCTGAAGGTCCAGTACCGGCCGCGCCCGAGCATCAGGGCGCTCGCCAAGCAGTACAAGGACTACGGCCGCTGGCGCCACGTCGTCGCCCGCTACCACGCCGGCTCGATCAACCTGCGCTATCTCGCGCCGCCGACCGCGGTCTGCGCGATCGCCGCGGGCGCGGTGCTGGGCGCGGCCGTCACCCCGTGGGGCCTCGTCGTCCCGGCCGGCTATCTCGCCGCGATCGTGGCGGGCTCGGTCCCGGTGGGCAAGGGCCTGCCGCTGAAGGCGCGGGCGCAGATCCCCGTCGCCCTGGCCACCATGCACATGTCCTGGGGGTACGGCTTCCTGACCAGCCCGCGCGCGCTGGCGAAGAAGGTCATCGCGAGCCGCCGCCCGGCCGTCCGGCCGTCCGCCGACTCGGCGTCGGCCTAGCCACCTGGCCCCACCCGGCCTCACCTGGCCACGACAGCTGCACCGTACGTACGAAAGGGCCCCCGCGCGGGGGCCCCTTCCTACGTCAGGTCGTCCTCGCTACCAGGTGAAGCCCTTCTGGACCTGCATGCACTTCTTGTCCTCACCGTTGAGCGGGCGGGCCGAGGTCGGCGCATTGCCGTCGTCGGTCGTGGACGCCTTGGGGAACGTGTTCCCCGTACGCCAGTCCGCGCCCACGATCAGCGTGATGCCCGACACGTCCGTCGACCGCTGCACCGAGCTGAGCGGCACACCGAGGGCCTTCGCGACCGCCTGGGCGTCGCCCTCCAGATCGCTGCTGGGGAAGCGGATCACGGTCTTGTCCTCGGCCGCGAACTGAGTGTCGGCCCTGGCCGCCGTGAAGCCCTTCCCGCCGAGCACGCCGGTGACCGCGCCGGCCCGGCCCCTCTCGCGGACCTGAGCGCCGTCCTTGCCGCTGGTGCCGTTGCGTACCAGCACGGCGATGTCACCGATCGGAGCGGCCGGATCCTTGGATGCGGGTGTGGCGGGCTTCTTCTTGGCAGGGGCCTTGCCGTCGAGCGGGATGTCGTCGCGGACCATCTGGAAGAGCTTGTCGGCGTCGCCCGGCTTGGGTTCGACCCGGTTGGGGTCCGACGGTGACGGTATCCACGGCATGGTGGTCATGGTGATGCGCTCGGTCGGGACCTTCTTGAGCTCCATGCTCAGATCGAAAAGCTTGTCGATCTTGTTGAGGCTCTCGTCGACGACCATCGCCTCGATGGCGGCCTGGGCCAGGCTGTTCAGCTTGGTCGGGTTACTGAGCTTGGCGTTCTCGCGGAACTCGCGGGCCATCGAGTTCATGTACATGTGCTGGCCGTGCGTACGCGCCAGGTCGGTGCCGTCCTCGAAGCCGTACCGGGTCCGCAGCCACTGCAGCGCCTCCTCACCCTGGATGTTGGTGGTGCCCTTCTCCAGCTTCAGCCCGGAGCCCTCGCCCTTGTGGTTGCGGGAGTGGACGTTGTCGGTGACGCAGACCGGGACACCGCCGATGGCGTCGGCCATCGAGACCACACCGGCGAAGTCGATCATCATGAAGTGGTCGATCGGAATCTTGGTCAGCTTGTGCCAGGCGGCCACCGTGCAGCCGGGCCCGCCCCGCCCGAGGGACTCGTTGGTCATCCGCCGCCCGACGGTCGCCGGAAAGACCTCGCCGTCCTTCGCAGTGCACTTGGGCATCCTGATCAGGGTGTCGCGCGGCATGCTGATCACGGAGATGTTGCTGCGGTCGGCGGAGACGTGCAGCAGCATCTGCACGTCCGCGAGGGGAGTGCCACCGAAGGTCTCCTTGGCGCCCCCGAGGTCCTGGTTCGCCTTGGAGTCACGGGCGTCGGAGCCGATGAGCAGGATGTTCAGCGGAATCTGGCCGAAGGCGTTCGGCTTGGACCGGCCCATCTCCTTGTCGCCAAGGTTCAGTTCGTCCGTCTTGATGCTGTCGTTGAGATGGCGGTAGTACAGGTATCCGGCGGCGGCCGTCCCCAGTATGAGCAGCGAGAGAACCGCCGCGGCCCAGCGCAGTATGCGCCACTTGCCGCGACGTCTGCGCCGGGGTACGCGGCGACGGTGGGCGTCTCCCGCGTCCGCCGGCTCTCTCTGCGGGTCCCCACCCTCGTACAGGCCCTCGTGCAGGCCGAGTTCACGGACGTGCTCCCCCCTCGGGGGCGCCCCCTCCCTCTGCACGCTGCTCTGCGTCACTCGTCCCCCTGATTGTCAAGCTCTGTGTCGGGTCCGCCGGGCAGGCATCACTTGGAGCACACCGCCTTGTCGGCCTGGACCTGCTGAATGTCCTTCGGTGCCTTCGTCGGACCGCTGAGCGGGATTCCCGCGCCCTCGAAGTCCTCGCCCAGCGTGAGTGTCATGGGCGTCGTCGCCGCGACATCCGTCGTGGCCTGCTTCATGGCCGAGGCGGGCAGGCCCATCATGTCGGCGAGCGCGCGGGCCTGGTCGGCCTGGTTCGGTGCGTACTCGAGTGTCGTCTTCGTCAGCTTCGCGGGCGCGTTGCCGAGGTTGCTGGACTTCGGTACGCCCTGTTCGTTCTGGAGCCAGGTGAGGGTCGTCTGCGCGGAGCCCGCCGGGCCGCCGCCGTTGTACACATCCACCCGTACGTCGGAGGGCTCGGCCCGCTCGCCCTTGAGCAGCGCTTCCTGCTTGCTCTTGGCCGCCTTCTCCTTCTTCTTCACCTCGGTCAGGGAGGTGTCGGAACGCATCATCGCGAAGAGCGGATCGGCCTTGCTCTCGTTGACCACGACCGTCGCCTTGACCGTCTCGGCCGGGTTGTCGATCACGGGCAGCGTGGTGAAGGTGATGTTCTTCGGGTTGACCTTGGCCAGCTCCCCGGCCAGCCCGGCCAGCTCCTTGATGCCCCCTATGGAGTCGTCGACCGTCAGCGCCTTGGTGCCGGCTTCCGCCAGATCCATCAGCTTGGTGGGGCTCGTGAGAGTGTCCTCGGACTTCATCTTGCGGATCAGCGAGCTCAGGAACTGCTGCTGGGTCTGGATCCGGTCGAGGTCGCTCTCGTTGCCGAAGCTGTGCCGGGTGCGTACGAACGCGAGGGCCTGCTCGCCCTCGATCGTGTGCGTGCCCTTGGTCAGCTTCAGCTTCGAGTCCTTGTCGTTGACGTCCTTGGCGACACAGACCTCGACCCCGCCGACCGCGGTGGTCAGCGTCTTGATGGCGTTGAAGTCGGCCATCATGAAGTTGTCGACGGTGAGTCCGGTGAGCTCCCTGACCGTACGCATCGTGCAGCCCGGGTCCCGGCCGGACTGGCCGAGGCTGGTGTTGAAGCGGACACCCTGCTGGCCGGGGATCACCTTCTGGCTGCCGTCCTCCTGCTGAGTCGGGCAGTCCGGGATGTCGGTGATCAGGTCGCGGGGGATGGAGACCGCGGTCGCGTTCGTCCGGTCCTTGGAGACGTGGAACAGGATCGTGGTGTCGGCGTGGCCGGGGCTGTTTTTGTCGCCGTAGCCCTCGTTGCCGCTGCCGGTCCGCTTGTCCGTGCCGATGAGCAGGATGTTGACGGCCTGGTCCTTCTTGAAGCCGCCGCTGCCCGCGCTGCCGACCCCGATCGTGTTGATGTTGCCGTCGAGGTACTTGTAGTAGGCGTACAGCCCCACCGAGCCGCCCACCAGTACGAACGCCATGGCGCCGCCCGTGATCAGCAGCGCCTTCTTCCTGCGTGACTTCTCCGGCTTCCGCTTACGGCCGCGCCGGCCTCCCGGCGGCGGTTCTTCACCACGGCGCGGCCCCGGCACTTTGCGCCGGGGCGTCGTGGTGGTCCTGCCGTGAGTGGCCGTCTCCCGGGTCTCTCCGGTGCCCGATCCGGAGGTCGTTCTCCCGGAGGGGGCGGCGGGGGCTCTGCGGGGGCGCGAGACGGACGGCTGCCCTACGGAGCGGTCCAGTCGCAGTTCGTAGTTGCCGGTGTCGGGGTTGAGTACCCACTGGTCTGCGGGATCGATTTCGTCCGCCCGCCCACGGCCTTGCGCATCCACGGTTGCTTGAGTCCTCCGTCGGTGCCACGCGAAACGCCTCCCCCCAGGCGCTCGGTCTTACGATCCGGCGGTGCGCGGCCTTCAGGGCCGGGTTCACCGGATCGCTCACACTATCCGCCCAGTTCAGCGCCTAGCCATGCTGGTGACAAATTCCACTCCCCTACAAGCGGGCAATCCGCCCAATCCGCTACCGACACGTACCGGCCGCCGCCGTAGTGCCCGTGAACGTCGGCGCCGGGCTGGGTGAAGGGGTGGCCTCGCCGCTCGGCTTCTTCGCGAATTCGCCGTCCTCCTCGCCCTCTTCCTCCGAGCTGGACGAGGCCACATTCAGCGGCCGGTCCATACGCAGATACTCGAAGAGGCGGGTCGCCTCCGGCTCGTTGAGTTCGTCCCGGTTAACGTCGTAACGGTATGTTTGGCGGGGAACAGTCAGGAACTGCACCTTTTCGGTGGGGATGTCGCGCATGCCGCGTACGAGTCCGTACAGATCCCGCAGGCTGTTCAGCCCGGGATCGGTCGTGATCGACGAGGTCGCCGCGTCGAGCACCGGATAGAGCTTGGTCGGATTGAGCAGTACGCCATTGCTCTGCACCTTCCTGACGAGCGAGCCGAGGAACTGCTGCTGGCGGTCCATCCGTTCGGTGTCGCTGCCGTCGCCGATGCTCTTGCGCGCGCGGACGAACCCCAGCGCCTGCTCGCCGCGCAGGGTGTGCCGGCCGGCGGCCAGCTTGAGATGGGCGTCCTTGTCGTTGATCGGTTCCTTGAGACAGACCTCGACGCCGTCGACCGCGTCGACCATCTTCTTGAAGCCGCGGAAGTCGATCACCATGTGGTGGTCGATCCGGATGCCGGTGAGCATCTCGACCGTACGGATGGTGCAGGCCGCACCGCCGTACTCGAACGCCCAGTTGAACTGCGCGAACTGCTCCTTGGAACGGGTCCCGTCCTGCTGCCGGCAACTGGGGATCTCCACCATCAGGTCGCGTGGGACCGAGACGGCCGTGGCGCTGCTCCGGTTGGCGGCGAGGTGCAGCAGGATCGTCGTGTCCGAACGCTGGGTGCCCGCGTCCGTGCCGTACTTCCCGTTGCCCTGGCCGGCGCGGGTGTCGGAGCCGATGAGCAGGATGTTCTGAGCGCCCCGCACGGTGAGCGGGGGCCGCTCCTTCTCGTACGCCTCCAACTCGGCGGCGGCGGTGGTGTCGGTGGTGATGTTGCCGTTGAGCTTGCGGTACAGCCACCAGGCGGCGCCGGCCCCGCCGAGGACGACGAGCGCGGTGGCGAGGGCGGCCCAACGCAACAGGCGGCGCCTGCGGTTGGCCGACGCCGAAGGGACTTCGTCGGCAGGGTCGTCGTCGGGGTCGTCGTCGTCCGGGACATCGCCGTCGTCGTCGGCGGGGTGAGCGTCGGCCAGGTCGTCGTCAGCGTCGGCATCCGCATCGGCGACGGCGTCGGCATCGGCCAGATCGTCGGCCGGCGCGTCATCGCCCGCGTCATCGCCCGCGTCATCGTCCGCTTCGGCGTGCGCTTCGTCGTCCGTCTCGTCGTACGCGGGCCCGTCCGGGTCAGGCGTTCCGGTCGGCGGCTCGTCCTCGGCCGGGTTCTCCCGTTCGGGGGGCGTGCCTGCGCTCTCGGTCACGTCTGCATCCATCCCTCACGGAGTCGGCGGCGCACCGGCCGCCTGGTTGCACGGGTAGACGGCCGAAAGTCGCGGTTGGGTGTGCGTACCGTCGATCATGTACTGGTAGTGCCGCTCAAGCCCGGACCCCCGGCAGCCGGTGCGCCCAGAAGGGTGGACTTGTGGAGCACTAGAGCACGGTGCCGGTGACCCGCTCCGTCTCGATGCGCTTCTCGAGCCCGCCCTCCGGCAGTTGGCCGAGGTTGCGGCACAGGACGACCGAGCCGCCGGCCGCGAGCGGTGCGAACAGGCCGGCCGACAGCCCCTCCCAGCTGTCGTACGCCAGCCCCGACAGCAGCCGTGAGCCGGGTTCGAGACCCTGGGCCGCCGCGTCCGCGCGCGCCGTCTCGACCACCTGTACGGAGGTGAGTTGCTCGCCCCGTACGGACAGTGCCACCGCCTCCGGGTCGACCGGGGCGTACGGCGCGAAGCGGTCGCCCTGGCCCGGTACCTCGACCGCGTAGTCCATGAAGCCGGCCGGCGACTGCGGGAAGCGGCCGCCCAGGGGGCGCAGAGCCAGCGCCACACGCTCCCCGCCGCAGGCGCGCGCCTCCTCCAGCGTGTCGGGTCCGCTGACGACCAGGTCGGCCTGCGCCGGGAAGCCGCCCACGTCCGCGACCACGCCCACCGACGAACAGGCGAGCAGCCAGACCGCGGACTGCCAGTGCGCGGGCAGCAGCAGCGCCAGTCGGTCACCCGGCTCCGCGCCCAGGTCTCCCTGCAGCAGATTGGCGGTCTTGGCCACCCAATTGGCGAAGGTGGCCACGGACAGTTCGACGCGCTCGCCCGTGGCGTCGTCGTAGAAGGTGACGAGCGGGCGGGCCGGATCCGCGGCGAGCGCGGATCGCAGCAGGTCGGCGGGGGTGCGATCAGTGGCGTTCACCCGCGCAAGGGTACGCGGGCGGCGCCGCGCCCGGTCGGCCGTACGGGCGAGTGGCGGGGTGCGTCGGGCCGATGGGCCGTCAACTCTCCGATGGACAGGTTTGTCTGATTATGTACAACATCGGATGTATGCGTGGATTTCTTGCTTCCTCGATCGGCGTCGCGTGTACGGCCGCACTGGCGCTCCCGCTTGCCGCCCTGCCCCCCGACACCGTGGCCGCGACCCCGGCGGCCCCCGCCGAGGCGGCGGTGCCCGGCTCCACCCAGTCCCTGCCACTGGCCCCGCTCGGTGACTCCGGGGACAGGACCGCGGGTGTCCCCGGCCCGGCGAGAGCGGGCCTGCCGGCGCGCGATGTACGGACGTTCTCGCTGGTCGGGGTCGTCTGGGACGACGCCGACGCGGAACTGCACGGCAGCGTCCAGGTGCGCACCAGGGCCACCGGAACCACCGACTGGTCCGGCTGGCAGGACCTGGAGACGCACAACCAGGACCACTCGGCCGATCCGGAGACGGACGAGCACACCTCGGGCCGGGTGCGTGGCAGCACGGCCCCGCTGTGGGTCGGCGACTCCGACGGTGTGGAGGTGCGCGTCCAGGCGAACGCCGACCGCAGCACCGCAGCCGTCCGCCTCCCCTCGGGGATGCGCATCGAACTCGTCGACCCGGGCGACGACCCGCAGAACACCCCGCTCGCGCCGCTGGGCGCCCGCGAGATCCAGGCACTGAGCAAGGGGGAGTCGGAGGCCGACGCGGTCATCGCGACCGACGGCGCCGCCGGGCCGGCGGTGGCCCCGTACATCGGACCCCGCCCGCGCATCGTCACGCGCAAGGGCTGGGGCGCCGACGAGAAGCTCCGGGAAACCGGCTTCGTGTACACCAAGACGGTGAAGGCGGCCTTCGTGCACCACAGCGCGTCGGGCAACAACTACCAGTGCTCGCAGGCTTCCTCGGTCCTTCGCAGTATCTACCGCTACCACGTCAGGAGCAATGGCTGGCGCGACTTCGGCTACAACTTCGCCGTCGACAAGTGCGGAAACATCTACGAAGGGCGAGCGGGCGGCGTAGCCAAGCCGGTCCTCGGTGCGCACACGCTCGGTTTCAACAGCAACAGCATGGGCATCGCCGTCCTCGGCAGCTTCGGCAACTCGGCCCCGCCCAAGGCGGCCGTGGACGCCGTAGCGCGCCTAACCGCCTGGAAGCTCGGCCTGTACGGAGCCAACCCGCTCGGCCGGACGACCCTCACGTCGGGCGGCGGGAACCTCTATAAAAAGGGCCGGAAAGTCAGACTCAACGTCATCTCCGGGCACCGGGACGGATTCGCCACCGAATGCCCCGGTGCCCGCCTCTACAGCAAGCTCGGCAGCGCCCGGACCACGTCGGCCCAGTATCAGGGCCGATGACCGGAATGGTTTGCATACACTGGCCGCCCACCGGGCAGGCCCCAGCAGGAAGAAGAGGCACCCACGTTGACTGAAGCGCCTGTAGCGCCAGAAGCGATCCTCCTGGTCGGCGGCAAAGGCACCCGGCTGCGCCCGCTCACGGTGAACACCCCGAAACCGATGGTCCCGGCGGCCGGTGTGCCCTTTCTCACCCACCAACTGGCGCGCGCACGGGCGGCGGGCGTCGAGCACATCGTGCTCGCCACCTCCTATCTGGCGGAGGTCTTCGAACCGCACTTCGGTGACGGCGCCTCACTCGGGCTGCACCTCGAGTACGTCACCGAGGACGAGCCGCTGGGCACCGGCGGCGCCATCCGCAACGTCGCCTCCCGGCTGCACTCCGGACCCGACGACCCGGTCCTGATCTTCAACGGCGACATCCTCACCGGCCTCGACATCCGCGCGCTCGTCTCCACCCACCGGTCCTCGGCGGCCGATGTCTCCCTCCACCTGACCCGGGTCGAGGACCCCCGCGCCTTCGGCCTGGTGCCGACGGACTCCAGCGGCCGGGTCACTGCGTTCCTGGAGAAGCCGCAGACCCCGGAGGAGATCGTCACCGACCAGATCAACGCGGGCGCGTACGTCTTCCGCCGCTCCCTCATCGACGCCATCCCGGCCGGCCGGCCGGTCTCCGTCGAGCGTGAGACCTTCCCCGGCCTGCTCGACTCGGGCGCCCACCTCCAGGGCATGGTCGACTCCACGTACTGGCTGGACCTCGGCACCCCGCAGGCATTCGTCCGCGGCTCCGCCGACCTGGTCATGGGCCGCGCCCCGTCGCCGGCCGTCCCCGGCCGGTGCGGCGACCAGCTCGTCCTGGACACCGCGCTCGTCGCACCGGACGCCAAGCTCACCGGCGGTACGGTCATCGGCGCCGGCGCGGAGATCGGCGCCGGCGTACGGATCGACGGCAGTACGGTCCTGGCCGGCGCGGTCGTCGAACCGGGCGCGGTGATCTCCGGCTCGCTGATCGGGGCAGGCGCCCGCATCGGAGCCCGTACGGTCCTGTCCGGCGCGGTCATCGGCGACGGTGCGGTGGTGGGGGCGGACAACGAGCTCCGCGACGGCGTCCGCATCTGGTGCGACGCCGTTCTCCCCGCGGGTGCGGTGCGGTTCTCCTCCGACCAGTAGCCTCTTCAGGGTGGCAGGACGCTTCGTACCCCAGCAGCGTGTGACCCGCTCCGGAGTCCGGGGCGGGCACGTCGCCGTGCCCACGGGCGCTGTCCCGGCACCCGCGCGGCCGGCCGCCGCCCTCTCCCGGCGCTGGACCCCGCCGGGCCCCCTCGACCTCGGGCTGGTCCTCGGCCCGCTGCGGCGAGGACCGGGCGACCCCACGTTCCGTACGACGCCGGACGGCTCGGTCTGGCGGGCGAGCCGTACCCCCGCCGGCCCGGGCACGATCCGGGTCGCGGCCGGGGACGGGGCCGTGGCCGCGCAGGCCTGGGGCCCGGGCGCGCAGTGGCTGCTGGACGGGCTGCCCGCCCTGCTGGGCGAGGCGGACGACCCGTCGGAGTTCGCCCCGCGGCACCTCCTGGTCGCCGAGTCGCACCGCCGCCGCCCCGGCCTGCGGCTGTGCCGCACCGGCCTGGTCCTGGAATCCCTGATCCCCTCGATCCTGGAACAGAAGGTCACCACGGACGAGGCGTACCGCGCCTGGCGCCTGCTGGTCCGCCAGTACGGCGATCCCGCCCCCGGCCCCGCGCCCGAGCGGATGTACGCGATGCCGGACGCCCGCACCTGGGCGCTGATCCCCTCCTGGGAGTGGCACCGCGCGGGCGTGGACCACAAGCGCTCCGCGACGATCATGCGCGCGGTCCGGGTCGCCCGGCGCCTGGAGGAGGCCGCGGCCATGACCCCCGAGGCGGCGGCCGCCCGGCTGGAACTGATCCCCGGCATCGGACCGTGGACCTCGGCCGAGACGGTCCAGCGCTCCAACGGCGCCCCCGACACGGTCACGGTCGGCGACCTGCACCTCCCGGGCATCGTCGGCCACGCCCTGGCCGGCGACCGGGACGCGGACGACGAGATGATGCTGGAACTGCTCGCCCCGTACGCGGGCCAACGCCACCGCGCGGCCCGGCTGATCCTGCTGAGCGGCCGTACTCCGGCCCGCCGGAAGCCGAAGATGCCGCGCTGGGACATCGCGAGGCTGTGACCGCGACGGCACGCGGCGACGACTGAGGGGCCCGACCGGTTGGCGGTTCGGTCGGGCCCCTCAGCCGTGGCATCAACGGCGTCAGCCGATGGTCATCTTGCTCTTCCAGCCGACCCCGTCGCTGTTGCTGACGATCTCGGTGCCGGAGCCCGAGAGCGCGGTCCGGCTTCCGGCGTAGATACGGACCGCCCCGTCCTGCCGCAGCGTCCAGATGTCCGGGATGCCGTCGCCGTTGGCGTCGGGGGTACCGAACAGGATCCGCAGGTTGGTGGAGCCCCAGCCGGAGACCCCGTACTCGGTGTCGACACCGCCGGCCGAGTTCACCGCCGCCGCCAGTGAGTTGAGGTCCGTGCCGGTACCCGAGGCCGCCTTCTTGCCGGTGCGCAGCAGCAACCGGCCGTTGACATCGGTCCGGTACACCAGGTCGGTGACGCCGTCACCGGTGATGTCCTGCACGGTCACGATGTCGCGCTCCGTCCACGGGGAGCTGGACAGCTGGACGGCCTGCTCGATGGAGGCGCCGTTGTACCCGACGAGTACCCAGAAGGCGTCGCCGACCGTGAGGAAGAAATCGGTCTTGCCGTCGCCCGTGGCGTCTCCGGCGGAGACGATCTGGGTGATGGTGTCCGGCGCCGGAGCATTGGACGGCAGCAGGATCTGCTGGCGTTTGTCGATGTTGACCGCCCCGTAGCCGTCACCCGGGTACACCCACAGTTTGCCTTCGCGGCCGGCGACGAGGTCCTGCAGACCATCGCCTCCGTATATGTCGCCCAGGTGGGTGATCAGGGTGTTCTTCCAGTAGCCGGACGGCGCGGCTACATAGGGCGGAAGCCCGTCGTCGCCGTTCGGGTCCTTGGCCGGGTTGCCCCGGTAGGCGCCCGACATCGAGTAGTCGAGGTCTCCGGTGCCCTTCACCAGATCGGTCGTCGACTCGGACGGGTACAGCCGCAGATTGCCGTTGCCGTCCACGACCATCAGGTCGGGCAGCTTGTCACCGGTGAAGTCGCCAGGGGTGTCGGCCTGGTCCCGGGGGGTGACGTAGAAGAAGTACTTCAGGGGTTCGGAGACGTGGCCCGCATCGTCCACCGCACGCACATAGAGGACGTTGGGTCCGGCCAGCGGCGGCTTGACGTTGGACGCCGTGGTCAGCGTCGTGACGGCTGAGCCGTTCGTACGCGCGACCGAGAACGGGTAGGTGGCGGAGTTGAAGCCGTACTCGAACTTCACGACATCGGTCTGGGACGCCTTGAAGGTGAAGGAGCCCGCGGTACCGAACTTCACCGTGCTCCACTTGGAGTCCTCGGTGTCGTTGTAGAAGCCGTTGTCCTTCGCGTCGGCGTCCGGGAACTGCGTCGAGGTGGCCTTCGGCGCGGTCGGCCTCGAGTTGTCGAAGACGAACCGGCACGGCGTCTTGGTGTGCGAGTACGAGGACGTCGCACCGAACTTGTCCACGGCCTTGGCACGCCACGAGTAGGTGGTGCCGTTCACCAGCTTGAGGCCGCCGGTGACATTGCCGGTCGGAATTGAGCCGGTGTTGACGCGGGCCGATGAGCTCTGGCTGCCCACGGACACCTTGCCCTTCGCCCCGAGCAGATTTCCGCTTCCCGAGGTGGGCCACAGCTCGAAGTAGACATGGGCGAGGTTGCTGTCCTTGTCGCTGCTGCTCGCCCAGAAGGTGACCGAGGACGCGCCCACGTTGATGTACGGAGCCGTGGTGTCACAGCTCTGGTCGGGGTCGAGGTCCAGACTCGAGGGAGCGGCCGGCGCACGGTTGTACGACAGGTCGACGTACGGGTCGTTGCCGCCGTCCGCCTGGAACTTCTTCCAGGAGTACTGCGAGCCCTCGTCGGATGCCTTGAAGCCGATGGTCATGGACTTCCAGCCACCGTCGACGGCGCGCTTGGCCGTGGGCTTGATGTCGAACCTGACGTATTCGTCGGGGCAGGACGAGGCCTTCCAGCCGTGGGCGAAGCTGGCGCCGCCGATCTTGTTGCTGTCGGTCATGCTCGGCGCGTTCTTCCACGTTGTCTTGGAGCTGATCGGGCCGGTGAGGTGCACCGTCATGCTGCGCTTGCTGCACGACCACGAGTAGGTTTCCAGGGCGACCAGCTTTGCGCTGTGCACCGTCGCGCCCTTGAGGTCCGGGTCCCAGTCGATGCTGAAGAAGGAGCGGGAGGTGCCCCAGGTGTCGGACTCGAAGCCGACTCGCGCCTCATGAGTACCGCCCTTGTTGAATCCCTTGCCGTTGTAGAAGTTGGCGTCCTTGTGGCGGCTGTAGGCCGTCGTCCAGTCGTTGGTGTGCTTGCTGATCGACGGGTCGATGAAGACCGGGTAGACCGTCGACGGGTCGGTCAGGAACTCCTGGTCGGGAGTGAGCAGCCAGTTGGCGCCGGACAGATCGGTCCCCACGAGCGTGCCGTGGGAGTCCGGCTGCGGGCCGTTGAGCGCAGGCAGCGAAAGCGTGGCCGCGGCCCCGGTCTGCGAGGGCTCGGGAGTGGGCTCGGCGGGGACGGGCGGAGTCGAGCCCTCGATCGCGTCGACGACGGACGGGTCGCCAGCCTCGTCGCTCGCCGCGGGCAGGACCTCGTCGAAGGGGTCGTCGTGGTCACCGTCCTGCATCGAGTCCGTGGGCTCGGGAGTTGCCGAGCCGGAGTCCTCGGGCTCCGGGGCGGGAGCGGAGCCGGACGGAATGACCTCGGGCACGGTCGGGGACGCGGAGGTGCCGGCACCGCCGTCGGTCATCGCGGGGGTTCCCGCGCTGTCCCACATCAGAGGCGTGGGGGAGACCGCCACGTCCATGCCGCCGGGGTCCACGGCGCTGAGGATGCGGTGACCGGGTCGAGACTGAAGCTGAGGTCGGGGGAGGAGAGCCCGTACGAGAGCTGGGCCACGCGCGGGTCGGCGGCCGCCTGACGGTTCTTCACCACCAGGAGCTGGGCGAAGCCGCCGTCGTCGGCGGTCAGCACCAGGTCCGCGCCCGGGAGGATCTCGGGGTAGAGCGCGCGCGAGCCGTCGATGACCGGCGTCGGTATGGGGCCCGGCCACGTAAGGACGATGTCGTGACCCCCGGTGGTCAGGGTGACCAGAGCATTTCCGGCCGGTCCCTCGGACTTCAGCAGCGACACCCTGCGGACCTCGCTGCGGGACGCACGCCCGGAGCCGGACGCGGCCGACGATTTCGCGCCGGCGGAGAAGACCATCCGGACGTTGGTCGCCTTGGGCGCCCAGCCGCCGTCGGCCCGGGTGAGGGTGGCGTCGATGGCCTTCCAGGTCCCGTCCACCTTCGCGCGGATGGGGCTGGCATGTATGCGCCGCTGCATCATTCCGTCGGCGCGTGCCCACGTGGAGGAGTACGCGGTACGCATGGCCGTCGCCTCCACCGGCGCACCCGTGCGCGCGGCCTGCACGGAGGCGTCGGCCTCGCTCAGGGGAGCGCGGGCCGTTGCCTTGGCGGAATCCCGCTGCTCCGTCGGGCCGTTCAATCCGGCGTACGTGAGGCCTGAGGCCAAGACGACTGCCACCGCGGCCGCCGCGAGTGACCGGCGTCCGGGCATGCGGCGCCATCTGCTCGTCATGAGCGAGGTTCCCTTCCCCCCTCGAAACCGGATTGCGGCAGACCGCGACCGGGCTCCAACTGGTCACGGGGAGCGCTGAGAACAGAGCCCGGGCGTGACGGATACGAGCAGATCATGACCCACCGGGGAACTGGCGTCACGTCCCACGCGTCTGTAGAGGAGCCGGGCGCGGAAGTCAGCGGTGCCACTGGCAGGGCCCGGCGGCTGTTCGGCGAATGCGCCGGCGGGGACGGAGCGGAGCTCAAACACACGGATTAGGCCGCCGACAGGGCAAAACGGCAGGCCACTTCACGTCGTCTGGTGCCGCAGCATGGGGAATGCGTCGAGAGTTCCGTTCTCCCCGCTGATGATGTATTGGATTTCAATATCATAATTCCGCCTCCACTGTGGTGAATTCGCCCCATAAATGGCTGCGATCATCACCACATGATCACTTCTGGGCTGGTCTTTCTTCACAGAGGCCCCACACAATCGCCCGGTCTGATGTGGCTTCACCTTGGGTTCGCCCAGAGCCGCTCCTTGTCGTCCGGGGGGACCTCACCCGTGCCTGCCTTTGTTTCCGCGCGCCGTCGGCGCATTCGCTCCGCCGTAGTGCCGGTTGTCAGCGCCGCACTGCTCGTTGCGCTCCTTCCGGTGCAGGCGCTGGCACTGCCACCGGACCCGGCCAAGGACGAGGTCCCGCGCGAGGAACTCGTCCTGGAGGAGCTGCCCGACGAGCGGGAGGTGAGTGGCGGGGACCACGACGCCGACCTGGAGCGCATCGAGGCCGAGGCGCCCGAGAACCAGAACGAGGCTCCGGCCGGTACGGCCACCCAGCCTGCGGCGGATACCGGTTCCGTCACGTTCGGCACCCCCGTGCAGCCCGCAGCATTGACCACCGGCGCGGCCTCGGCCGATCCCGCCGCGTACGAGCCGGTCGAGGATCTGCCGGTGAAGCTGGGCCAGGCCCCGGGCGGTGCGATGCCCACCGGCACCTGGACGGTGGACATCGCGGCTCCGACGGCTGCCGTGTCCGACGGCGTCGACGGCGCGGTCGTCACCGTGACCGCGCCTGTCACCGGCTCGGTGCCCATCTCCGTCCAGCTCGGCTACCAGGCGTACCAGAACCTCTACGGCGCGGACTGGTCCTCCCGCCTGAAGTTCGTGCAGTTCCCCGAGTGCTACCTGGCCACCCCGGATCTTGAGGAGTGCCAGGCGTACGAGGAACTGGAGACGGTCAACGACGCGAAGACGAAGACGATCACGGCGACGGTCGACACCGCCGCCGACGGCACGGTCGCCCCGGTCTCGGCCCAGCGGTCCGCGAAGCCGGGCTCCGGCGTCATGCAGGCCACGTACGTCCAGCCGGCCGCGGCCGGCGGTGACAGGGCCGTCGTCGGTGCGGTCGACTCGGGTGCGGGTGAAGGGGGTTCCTTCAAGGCGACCCCGCTCATCTCCAATGGCCATTGGTCGGCCGGCAGCTCCTCGGGCGCCTTCACATGGTCGTACCCGGTCGCGGTGCCGCCGGTCGCGGCAGGCCCCGCGCCTCGGATCTCTCTCGACTACAACTCCCAGGCAGTGGACGGCAGGACGGCCTCCTCCTCACCGCAGTCCTCCTGGGTCGGCGAGGGCTGGGACTACGACCCCGGCCACATCGAGCGTCGTTACCGCACGTGCCAGGACGACCGCGAGGCCACGGACGCCGGCCCCCCCAACAATCCGGGGAAGAAGGACAAGACGGGAGACCTGTGCTGGGTCTCCTACAACGCCGTGATGTCCCTCGGCGGGAAGACCACCGAGCTGGTACGCGTCGACGCTGACACCTACCGGCCGCAGAGCGACGACGGCACGCGCGTCGAGCTCAAGACCGGCGGTGACAACGGCGACAACAACGGTGAGCACTGGATCGTCACGACGCCCGACGGCACGAAGTACTACTACGGCCTGAACAAGATCGGGGACGGTCACGCCGACACGAAATCGGTGTTCACCGTTCCGGTCTTCGGCAACCACCCCGGCGAGCCGTGCTACGCCTCCACCTTCGCAGCCTCCCGCTGCAACAACGACACCAACAAGCAGCAGGCGTGGCAATGGGGCCTGGACAAGGTCGTCGACGTCCACGGCAACGCGATGATCGTCAACTGGCACCAGTCGACGAACTACTACGCGGTCAACGAGAAGTACAAGACGCCCGAGAAGTACATCCGTGGCGGTCTGCCCGACCTCATCGAGTACGGCCTGCGTGACGACAACCTCGGCGGCACCCCCTCCGCGAAGATCGACTTCGTGCTGCAACAGCGCTGTCTGCAGAGTGCCGCGGCCTGCGAGTCGGCAAAGTTCGACATCACAGACGACCCGGCCTCCTACCGGCCGTGGTGGGACAGCCCCGGCAACCTCAACTGCAAGTCGACCTCCAAGCTGTGCCCGTCCTTCCCGTCCTTCTGGAACCGGATGCGCCTTGGCGGTATCACCACCTACGCCCACCGCCCCGGTGGCACCGCGCCGGCCAAGGTCGACACGTACCTGCTCAACCACGCCTTCCCGCGTGACTGGTACAACACCTCGCCCGGCCTCTGGCTGAACTCCATCACCCGCTACGGCTTCACGCCCGGCGCGACCAGCGGCACGCTGATGTCCGAGGCCGGGGTGAGCTTCCACCCGTACGTCGTCGACCCCAGCCACCCGCTGGGCAGCTACCTGAAGGACAAGCAGCTCCCGAACCTCGTCCCGAGGAACAGTTCCGACCCTCGTCCGGGCTTCACCCGGCCGCGCATCGGTGCCGTCTCCACCGAGCACGGCGGCGACATCGAGGTGATCTACAAGGGTGGCTGCAAGGTCCAGCCCACCGTCGCACCCGAGAACAACCACGGCACCTGCTACCCCGTCCGCTGGTCGCCGGACGGCGAGGTGGAGAAGCCGGCGCTGGCATGGTTCAACAAGTACGTCGTCCACGCAGTGACCGAGACCGACAAGATCACCGGCGTTTCGAAGACCGTCACCACCCAGTACGACTACGCCAATGCCGCCTGGGCCAAGGGCGACGACGAGTTCACCAAGCCCGAACTGCGCACGCACAACGAGTGGCGTGGCTACCAGAAGGTCACGACACGCAAGGGCGCCAAGAACTCGACTCCGACCGCGAGTACGCCGCAGGCCCAGTCGTACGCCGTCACCCGCTACTTTCGCGGTGCGGGCGGACCCGTCAAGGACTCAACAGGCACGATCACGCTCGTCGAGGACGACGATGAGCAGTACGCGGGTATGGTCGCCGAGACCATCACCCACGCCGGCGCGGGTGGCCGTGAGCTCAAGCGGACCCTCAACTTTCCCTGGTCCAAGCAGACCGCGTCGCGCGAGCGCGCGGGCGGAGTCGGACCGCTGCTCGCGCACCGCTCCGGAATGAAGCGCTCCGACGCGATTCAGAACGTCGGCAGCAGCTGGCAGGCGATCCGCACGGAAGCCGAGGTCGACACCGTCTACGGCCTGCCCATCCAGGTGCAGACCGCGGTGGTCAAGCCCAACGGCACCGGTGAGACGCTCAGCAATTACACCTGCGCCAAGACGCAGTACGTGCACAACACCTCCGCCAACCTCATCGGCCTGCCGAAGGAGGCGCGGACCACGGCCACTTCCTGTGCCGACTACGACTCCGCCGTCGTCGTGACGTACCTGCTCAACGCCACCCGCACGTCGTACGACGGCCTGGCGCACGGAGCGACACCGGTGAAGGGACTGGTGACGGCGACTGCCGACACCAACGCCACCGGATCGGCCTACTCCGTCGTCACCAGTATGACCTACGACCCGCTGGGGCGCCTGCGCACGGTGGAGAGGCCGGTCGTCGGCACCACCGAGACCCGGTACACGCCGGGCGACGCCGGAGGCCCGGTCACCTCCATCACCACGATCAACCCCAAGGGCCACACCAACGTCACGTCGTTCGACCCCGGGCGCGGCCTGCCGCTGACCGTCACCGACACCAACGGACGGGTGGCCCGTAACGAGTACGACGCCTTCGGCCGACTGGTCAAGGGCTGGTCCCCGGCGCGCTCCTCCGGCACGCAGGAGCCGGACGTGAAGATCTCGTACCAGCTGGCGAACGCCGAGCCGACGGTGACCAGGCCGTCCGCGGTGACCCTTGAGACCATCAAGGACGACGGCACCTACGCCAAGCAGGTCACCATCTACGACGGCCTGATGCGCGCGGTCCAGACCCAGTCGGAGGCGCACGGCCCCGGCCGGATCATCACGGACACCCGTTACGACGACCATGGCCTGGTCAGCGAGCAGACCGGGGGGTACCTGGCCAAGGGCGAGCCGCAGCCCGTCCAGTTCAAGCGGGTCTCCGACACGCTCGTCCCGAGCCTGACCCGCACGCGGTTCGACGGGCTCGAGCGCCCGGTCCGTGTGGCGACCTACCACGGCGGGGAGTTCGCGTACGACGCTGCGAGGACGTACGGCGACACGAACACGTCCGTCCGTCCGCCGGGAGCGACGTACCCGAGGGTGAACACCTGGACCGATGCTCTTGGCCGGGTGACCAAGATTGACCACAACGCAGGCGCCTCGTCGCCCCAGTGGCGTACGACGACCTACGGCTACGACACGCGGGGCAACCGGGACAAGGTCACCGACCCGGCGGGCAATGTCTGGTCCTACACGTTCGACACCCGTCGGAGACTCACCGAGTCCACAGATCCGGACACCGGCACCGTCTCGGCCTTCTACGACGATGCCGACCGAATGGTCAGGACCAGCGACGTACGGGGCTCGGTCTACACGACGTACGACGAGCTGAACCGCATCACCGGGGTCCGCGAGGGCACGGCGACAGCCCCGCTCGCCAAGGAGTTCACCTACGACACCCTGCCGGGTGCCGCGGGCCTGCCCGTCGCCTCGATCCGCCACGACGCGAGCGGCGACTACATCAACCGGGTCACCGGGTACGACACGGGCTACCGGCCGACCGGCAGCCAGACGGTGATCCCCGCGAACGCCATGACGACCGGCGTCTCGGGCACCTACACCTACACGCACACCTACACGCCGACCGGCAAGCCGCTGACGACGACGCTGCCGGCCAAGGGCGGGCTGGCCGCCGAGAAGGTCATCACCCGCTACAACGGGGACGGGCTGCCCGAGTCCACCTCCGGAGCCAGCTGGTACACCACGGATGCAACGTACTCGGCGTACGGCGAGCCGCTGCGTACGGTGAGCGGGCCGCAGCCCTACCGCGTGTGGACGACCAACTTCGTCAACGAGCACACGGGGCAGCTGCAGCGCACAGTCGTGGACCGCGAGACCGCCAACTCGCACCGGATCAACGACGACTACTACTCGTACGACCTCGCGGGGAACATCACCTCGCAGGCACGCAGGCTCACCGACGGCGCTGTGTCCACCTGGGACAACCAGTGCTACACCTACGACGCGATGAACGAGCTCGTCCACGCCTGGACGTCGAACATCACGCCGACGAAGGCGGGCGTCGGCTGCAAGAGCGCGGACGGTACGGCCTGGGGCAACCGCACGGACGGAGCGCCGTCGCGCGGGCCCATCGCCAACGCACCGGACACCGTCTCGGACACCGAGACCCCGGACGCCGCGCTGACCAGCTCACTGAACGGAGCGGCTCCGGCCTCCGGAACCGTCTCGGGCGGCTCGACGGGCTACTGGGACAGCTACACCTTCGACGTCATCGGCAACCGCAAGGGGCTGGTCAAGCACAACCCCGCCGATGCGACGAAGGACATCAAACTCACCTACGGCTACGGAACCACGGTGCCGGCCAACGGCGCCCTGCCGTCCTACAAGACGCAGCCGCACGCGCTCGCCTATGTTTCGTCCACACCGGCCGGCAGCGGCAGCGTCTACGAGTACGACACGGCGGGCAACACAAAGCTGCGCGACCTGCCGAACACCACCCAGAACCTGAAGTGGACCAGGGAGAACAAGCTCGACACGATCACCGACGACGGTGTCACGACGAAGTACGTCTACGACGCCGAAGGCAACCGCGTCCTGGAGAACTCCCCTTCGGGCAGCGTGCTCTACCTGGGTGAGACCGAACTGACCACGGCCGCGGGCCAGATCAAGCAGGCCACCCGCGCCTACACCCAGGACGGCGCCCCCACGGTCATCCGCTCGGCGTCCAATGGCGCGACCACGGGCCACAAGCTGACCGTGCTGCTCACCGACCACCTCGGTACGGCCACCACCACGGTGGAACAGACGTCGGGCCAGCCGGTGTTGCGCCGCGCGTTCAAGCCCTACGGCGACGTCCGCGGCACCAAGCCGGCGAGCTGGCCCAACAAGCGCTCGTACCTCGGCAACGGCATCGACGACCCCTCGGGCCTCACGCACATCGGCGCTCGCGAGTACGACCAAGCAGCCGGTCGCTTCATCTCCGTGGACCCGATCATCGACATCGCGGATCCGCTCCAGATGAACGGCTACGCCTACAGCAACAACAACCCCACCAGCTCGTCCGACCCGTCAGGCCTGTTCTGCGACGGCTGCGGCTCGGACCCCGGCACGGTGTGGACCCCGGACAACGGCCCCGGGTGCACCACCGAGGGGTGCTACGACCGCGACGGCGACAAGATCTACGACGTCAGCAGCACCCCCAGCCCCACCCCCTCTCCCCAGCAGCCGAACGTCACGGTCACTCAGACCGCGGACGGGCGCGTCTGGATCGAGAACATACAGGTGCCGACGGCACAGGAACTGGCCGTGCAATACGCGCAGTTCGACAGCGCCGAGGAGCGACTCAAGCGGTGGGCGCAAGGAAAGTGCCACAAGCCGTCGGATCAGGGAAGCGCGTTCTGCCAGTCCTCAGAGGCGATGGGCCTGGTGTCCTACGAACAGAGCGCCTTCGACAAGGTGGTGACGGCGGTCATCGTCGGCGTCGTCGCTCCGGACATCGAGGCCTGGAAGGGATGCCTCGGCCAAGGAAAGATGTCGAGCTGCGGCGCAGCCGCGCTGGACCTCCCGTGGGCCAAGGTCCTCAAGGGCTTCAAGGTGGTTGGCAAGGTCGCCGAGACATGCGGCAACAGCTTCACCGCGGGCGCCCTTGTTCTCATGGCGGACGGTTCAACGACGCGCATTGAGGAGATCAAGCCGGGCGACAAGGTCGTGGCGACCGATCCGGACACCGGAAAGACGCGGATCGAGAAAGTAACGGCCGTTCATGAGAGTGAGGGCCAGAAGAACCTCGTCCGCGTCTCGATTGACACGGATGGCGACCGCGGCAAAGCGACTGCGAAGGTAACGGCGACGGAGGGCCACCCGTTCTGGGTCCCGGAACTCGGCGAGTGGCTCGACGCCACGGACCTCATCTCGGGCCAGTGGCTCCGCACCAGTGCAGGAACGCTTGTCCAGATCACCGCAGTCGAACGCTGGACTCAGAAGGCAGCCGTCTACAACCTGACGGTCAGCAACATCCACACGTACTATGTGCTGGCGGGCGAGACTCCGGTCCTGGTTCACAACAGCAACTGTGATCTCCCTGAGGGCTACACCTCTTCTCCCGCATTGAAGGGTGACCCGTATCATCCTGATTCGGTGGCCGCGCGCAGTGCGCAGAACCGAGAGCTTTACGCGGGTACGCTAAAGGATCGGGCGGGAGCCCTGGGGTACGGCAGGAGAATTGCTCCCCAAAAGGCGCCGTTCAACTCGCACGGGCAGGACGTATTTTTCAACGGCAAGAACTACATCACTCCCGATGTCGATGGGCACAACGTGTCTGGGGGCTGGAAAGTATTCAGCCGTCGAGGCGACAGGATTGGCACCTATGATGCAGATCTCAACTACCTCAAGAACTGACGCCTTCTCTATCGAGGTTGCATCGGATCGACCCCCGGCTGCCTTGCTCCATCAAGAAGCGGGGGCAACTGGCAGAATCACTGTTGGCGACTTCGCCGAGTCGTTCTACATGGATCTCTCCTACTGGAGCATCGATGAGTATGAACGTAGTTGGCGCGATTCGATTCAGGTGATTTTCGATGGGGAGGAAAGAGACTCCTGTCTCATTGCGTCGATCACCAATCCGGAAGCGAGTAATTTCATCTTCTGCTGGCCCCTTTATAGGCGAGGGGAAGATGTAATTATCCAGAACTCGATCATCTTCCTGGATGAGCTGGAGAGGGATTTCGACCCGCTTGAGCCGTGGTCTTCCGTTAGGTCACGACTCACTGTCGATGAAGACGGAAATTCCATCTCTGAATGGCGGACCAGCGTCTCGGCAGTTCGTGACTTCCTGGGTGGGAACCAAGGTCCGTAGTCGTTCAACTCGCAAATCTGAAGCCCCGCCAGACGGTGCTGGCGGGTCTTCATGGGGTCTTGATGAACCGCTCCGAATTCGTTCGAGACTCTAGATTGTGGCTGTGACCTGCGTGTTTGGGGGGTTCTGGAGGTAGTAGGCTGCTTCGTGTTCGACCGGGGGGATGTGGCCGAGCTCACCGTGGAGCCGGGTGTGGTTGTACCAGTCCACCCACTCGGCGGTGGCGAGTTCGACATCGGCGAGAGTCCGCCAGGGTCCCTGACGGTTTATCAACTCTGTTTTATACAGGCCGATCGTCGACTCCATCAGGGCGTTGTCCAAGGCGTCGCCGACCGAGGCCGCGATGTCCTCGGCGGCCAGGTGGGCGGCGAGGCGGAAGCTGGTGTACTGCGATCCCGCGTCACTGTGGTGGATCAGCTCGCCCGGCTGGACGGAGGTGCCAGTGCGGTCGCGCTGCCACAGGCCCTGTCGAGGGCGTCCAGGACGAACTGGGTGCGCTTGTTGGTCGACGCGGCCCAGCCCACGATCCGGCGCGAGAACGTGTCGACCGCGAAGGCGACGTACACGGTCCCGGCCCAGGTCTGCACGTAGGTGAAGTCGGTGACCCAGATCCGGTTCGGGGCGCCGGCCAGGAACCGGCGGTTCAGCCGGTCGGGGGCCCGCTCGACGCTCTTGTCGGACACGGTGGTGACGACCTTCTTGCCGCGCACCGCGCCGGACAGGCCCTCGGCCTTCATCAGCCGCTCCACGGTGCAGCGGGCGACCTGGTGGCCCTGGCGCAGGAGTTGGTCGCGGGTCTCCAGGACCAGGCGAACCGCCCGCTCACGGACCTCCCCTGCACCGACACTGCGCCAGCGGCAGCACGACCGCGCGCCCCGTACCCCTGACGGCAGTAGCGACGGCAACAACCACGGATTCCCCCGCACAACCACGGACACCAGCGGAACCAAAAACCGCCGCTGATCTGCGAATACGCAGATAGAGAGGGGTCGCGTAGCACACGTACTATTGATCAGAAACTCAAAGGGTTCTCTTCGAGGGTGTAGCGGACGTGGGGGCCGTGGAAGTAGCCGCGGACGATGTGGGGCTGGCGTTGCCGTCGGCGGAAGAACCGGCGGGTCTCCGTGGCGAGTTCGGCCTGGTTACGGGCCCGGTGGCCTTTGGGCAGGCTGTGCTTGAGGTCGGCGTTGACGAGCTCGTCGGGGTTGAGCTCGGGCGAGTACGGCGGCAGGAAGTGCAGCTCGATCTCCTCGGTGTGGCCGGCGAGCCAGGTGCGGACCGTCTTCGAGCGGTGTGCGGAGTGCCCGTCGACTACGAGATGGATCTTGTGCTTGAAGTGACCGCAAGCCGTTCCAGGAAGCGGCACATCACGGTCGCGTCGAAGGTTTCGGTGAAGACCATGAAGTGCATGCGGCCCTTGGTGCTGATCGCGGACATCGCGTTCACGGAGAACCGGTTTCCCGTGCGGCGCACGATGGGGGTGCGTCCCTTCTCGCCCCAGGTGCGGCCGGTGACCTGGTCGGAGCGGATCCCGACCTGGTCGGCGAAGAGCACCTCGCCGCCCTCGGCCTTCGCCTTCGCCCGGATCGCCGGCCAGGTCTCCTCCAGCCACTCGCGCACCGCTTCCGGGTCCTGTTCCACGGCCCGCTTGTCAGGGCGCTGGAAGGACAGCCCCCACCGCTTCAGGTACTTGCCGACCCCGGGGTCGGTCAGGCGGACCCGGTACAGCTTCGCGATCAGAGCACCAACCTGGCCGCGCGTCCACAACTGCCCCGAAAGCCCCAGATCGCAAGGGCGGTGATCGAGCACCGCCTGGCGCAGGGCTGCCTGCTCGGCCTCGGACAGCACCTGATGCTCACCCACGCGTTTGCCCCGCGGCCGGGCGGTCAGAGCGTCACGGCCTCCGGCCAGCCACTTCGCCCACCAGCCGTCCACCGCCTTCAGTGAGACCCTGAACACCGCCGCGACCTCCTCGCGGCCCCGGCCCTCCACCAGCGCGGCCACCGCCCGCAGCCGTAACGCTTCCTGCGCTGACGGCGACAGATGCCGCGCGTCCCCCACCAGATCACTCACACCACCACAACGACCCAGAACCCGAACCGTTTCGGATCAATATGTGCTGGCGGGAGCTACGCCGGTACTCGTTCACAACAGTGGGCCGGACTGCCGAACGGCCGTTGGTGGAAAGCCTGGCGACAAACTTGGTGGGGAAGATTTCCACGGCAGTGATTACACGCTGGACGAGTTCGTGGAGTTCGTGAATGGGCACACGGACAGTAGTATAGAGCGGCTTCCCAAAATTGAATCTACTAGCGAGAGCTATTCTCGCGATCCCGATTGGAGGCCAATCGATCTCGATCGGGACCACTTTGAGGAGCCTGGCGTCAAGGAGGCTCCTTGGCCTCAGGACAGAGAGGCGCTGTACTGGTGGAGAGGGAACTTCTGGCGTAGCCCGCGGCTTCGTGACGACCCAAAGTGAAGCCGTTTGATCAGGGGGAGTAGAAGTCGAAGTCCTGCCTGACGTGCTCGGAGCGGAGGGGCGGGAAGCGGTCGTTCTCACCGCACCGCGATGAAGTCCTCCGCGTCCCGGCCCGGCCGGTCCTTCGGCGGGGCCGCCGCGTGGCCCACCGCCACCGCTCCCATCGGGTCCCAGCCGGCCGGGAGGTCCAGGGCCTCGCGTACGACATCGCGGCAGAACATCGTGGACGAGACCCACGCGGAGCCGAGGCGTTCGCCCGCCAGTGCCACCAGGAAGTTCTGCACGCCCGCGCCGGCCGCGACCACGAACATCTCGCGCTCGGCGCAGTCGCGCCGCGAGTCCCCGTACGTGTGCGAGCCGTCCATCACCAGGCACGGGACGACCAGGTAGGGCGCCCGGCGCAGCACATCGCCGCGTCGCACCCGCTTCGCGATCGACTCCTCGGTGAAACCGTCGCCGCGCAGGTCCGCGATCCACGCGTCCCGCATCGCGTCGAGCAGCCGGGTACGGGACCCCGCCGACTCCAGCAGTACGAAACGCCAGGGCGTCGTGTGGTGCGGCGCCGGGGCCGTGACCGCGGCCGCGACCGCGCGGCGCACCGCGCCCGGGTCCACCGGCTCGTCCGTGAACTCCCGCACGGTGCGCCGCAGGGTCAGTGCCTCGCGCACCGCTTCCGACGTGCCGAGCCGGAACATGTCGTCCGCGGCGGACCGGACCATCGCGCTGGCTCCGTCCGTTACGTCCGCCACGAGATGGGGCAGACCGCGGACCACCGCGACCGGCAGGCCGCCCGTCTTGCCCTTCACCAGGTCGCCCGCGGCGGCCAGTTCGTCGGCGGTCGCGACCACCGTGGCGCTCAGCGGATTGCCGTGCGCGTCGGTGCCGCCGCGCAGGTCGTCGAGGACCTGGACGCCCGCGGCGCCGATGGCGACATCGGTCAGACCGTTGCGCCAGGGCCGGCCGAAGGTGTCCGTGACGACGACGCCGACATCCACGCCGAGCGTGTCCCGCAGTCCCTCCCGGATCGCGCGGGCCGAGGCGTCCGGGTCGAGCGGCAGCAACAGCACGGTGCCCGCAGGGGTGTTGGACGCGTCGACACCGGCCGCGGCCATGATCAGGCCGAGCCTGTTCTCGACGATGCGCAGGGGCCCGCGCCGGGCGACCACCCGTACCGTCTCGGCGTCTATGGCCGCCTCGCGGTCGGCCGTTTCGACGATCCGGCCCTCCGCCTTCGACACGATCTTCGAGGTGACCAGCAGGACATCGCCGTCGACGAGACCGGGCTCCGTGGCGGCGATCAGCTTGGCCAGATCGTCGCCGGCCCGGACCTCCGGGATCCCGGGCAGCGCCCACACCCGGAAGGACGGCGAGCTCACGCCCGTACCTCCTCAGCGAGCGCCAGCGCCTCGCGGGCCATCGCCGCCGTGGCGTCGAGGTCGGTCATCATCAGCGGTACGGCACGGCAGCGGATACCGGCCGACTCGACCTCGTCCACCGACCCGGCGTCCACCGTGTCGACGAGCCAGCCGTCGAGCAGCCCGGAGCCGTAGTGCTGCGCGACCGCCGCGGCCGTCGCCTCGACCCCGACCGCTGCCAGCACCTTGTCCGCCATCCCGCGCACGGGCGCGCCGCCGACGAGGGGGGAGAGGCCGACGACCGGGACCCCGGCCTCGGCGATGGCCTCGCGGATGCCGGGGACGGCGAGGATGGTGCCCACGCTGACGACGGGATTGGACGGCGGGAAGAGGATGACGTCCGCCTCCGCGATGGCCTCCAGCACGCCGGGTGCCGGCTTGGCCTGGTCCGCGCCGACCGGGACGATCGCGTGCGCCTCGACGGAGGCCCGCAGCTTGACCCAGTACTCCTGGAAGTGGATCGCCTTGCGCTCGCCGTCCACCGTGACGGCCACATGCGTCTCGATCCGGTCGTCGGACATGGGCAGCAGCCGGACGCCGGGCTTCCAGCGGGCGCAGAGTGCTTCGGTGACCGCGCTCAGCGGAAAGCCCGCGCCGAGCATCTGCGTACGGACGATATGGGTGGCGAAGTCGCGGTCGCCGAGGCCGAACCACTCGGGGCCGACGCCGTACGCCGCGAGTTCGTCCTTGACCCGGAAGCTCTCGTCCGTACGCCCCCAGCCCTGTTCCTCGTTGATGCCACCGCCGAGGGTGTACATCACGGTGTCGAGGTCGGGACAGACCTTCAGCCCGAACAGATGGATGTCGTCTCCGGTGTTGCCGATGACGGTGATGTCCGCTTCGGGAGCGGCCGCCTTCAGGCCGCGGAGGAAACGGGCGCCGCCGATGCCGCCGGCCAGAACCACAATGCGCATGGGCAGCAGTGTGTCAGGCGGGGACGATGTCCTGGGCCGTCGGGGAGCACTGCGCCGAGTGCATGGGCATCTCGGTCAGGCCCGGGTAGTAGACGTGCAGGCTCACGGCCGGCTCGAGCGAGTCGTTGACGACCTCGTGGACGTAGCCCGGGGCGAAGACCCGCTGCGCGCCCGCGCCGAGGGACCGCTGAGCGCGCTCGGTGCGCTCGGTCAGCTCGCCGTCGAGGACGGTGAGCACGCCGCAGGAGCGGCCGTGGTCGTGCAGTCCGCTGCCCTGGCCGGGGACCCAGCTCAGCAGCCAGACCTCGTAACCGGGGCCGGTGCGCAGCCGGTGGTACCAGCGGGAGGAGGCGTCGTACTCGACGAGGTGCTCCCACTGCGCACGGTCGGCGGCGATGGAGCGGGCCAGCCCGGCGAACTCGGCGACGGTGGCCGGGTGCTCGGGGGCAGGCCGGAGAAGGTGCTGTACGGCGAGGATGTCGCCGGCGATCGAGAGGTCGCTGTCGCTGTTCATGGGTGCGGGGGTTCCTCGGCAGAAGTGCTGGGGTGTCGCAGAGATGAAGAGATGAGCTGGAGCGCGGGGCATCAACAGCTGGAACAGCAACAGCGCGCCTGGACAGCGCTGCGGAACCCACGCATGGGGGTCCGGGAGAGCGCTGCGGTCGCTGGCATGAAGTAAAGGAGACCGGACTCCTTCCGCCGCTGTCAACTCAATGTCCGGTTGGAGTGAAATCTTTCACCTCATCCGGTTACTCCACTCGGAGAAAGGTTTGTGCAGGCGGCGGCCAGGAGAGGTGCGCAGCAACCGAACCCGTAAACGCCATTGTGGTCTCGTGACCGGACTGTGATCCGGATCGCTTCGGTGGCCGGATCGCAACAAGGTCGTCTTCTGCTGCGTCTTGTACGGGTGAGGGGGACGTTGCGGACGGGTCGCGGATGGGCCATTGGCATGTGTCATGGTTTTTAGCGATTTGAACACTTTCCGCACAGCCTTGGTTCCGCAGAGTGAATAAGGGGCCCAATAGCAGATCTCGGCTTGACTGGCCCGGATCCACACACTTGTAATTTCACTCGTGTCGTTCAGCCGGATTCGGTAACGGCAACATCACGGGGACGCAAAGACAGACGAGGGGCGCACATGACCGAGCTGTTTCAGGAACTGCTGGTCGACGAGGCGGACGAAGAGCTCGGATGGCAGGAGCGCGCACTGTGCGCCCAGACCGATCCCGAGTCCTTCTTTCCCGAGAAGGGCGGCTCGACCCGCGAGGCCAAGAAGGTCTGCCTCGCCTGTGAGGTCCGCTCCGAATGCCTCGAGTACGCCCTCGCCAACGACGAGCGATTCGGCATCTGGGGCGGACTGTCAGAGCGTGAGCGCCGGAGACTGAAGAAGGCCGCCATCTGACGCCGGGCGACCGGCTGAGCGACCAAACAGCACAAGCCGTACGTAACGAACGGTCCGTCCCCTGCACCTTCCCCGCAGGCGGCGGACCGTCGCTGTTGTGGACCGTTAGGGTGGGGCCCCGTCCGAGACGCACCAACGCCCCACCGGGCGCGGGCGTGAACCGCAGTCAGCACAGCAGCCTTCGGGGGCGCGACCCCCGGACCCCGGCCGGAGGGCCCGTACCGCGATGTCCGTGCACAGCCACTCGGCGGCCCCCTACGCGGCCGCCGCCCCAGAGTTCCCACGGCATGTCGTCACCGCCGTCGTCGTCTCGCACGACGGCGCGCGCTGGCTGCCCGAGGCGCTCGCCGGGCTGATCGGCCAGGAGCGCCCCGTGCAGAACGTCATCGCCGCCGACACCGGCAGCGCAGACGACTCCGCCCGGCTGCTCACCGACGCACTGGGCGCCGAGCGCGTACTGCACCTCGCGCGCCGCAGCGGTTTCGGTACGGCCGTCGACGAGGCGGCCCGTACCGCCGGCGTGCTCACGCCCGACGACCTGCCGTACCTGAAGCGGCCCAGCGGCTGGGACCCGGTCAGCCGCAGCTGGCGCGACGACGCCTACGACATGCCCGAACTGCCGCACGGCGAGCCCGTGCAGTGGCTGTGGCTCCTGCACGACGACTGCGCGCCGGAGCCCGACGCGCTCGCCGAGCTGCTGCGCGTCGCCGACGGCAGCCCGTCCACCGCCATCGTCGGACCCAAACTCCGCGGCTGGTACGACCGCAAGCAGCTGCTCGAGGCCGGTGTCTCGATCGCCAACAGCGGCCGCCGCTGGACCGGACTCGACCGACGCGAACAGGACCAGGGCCAGCACGACGCCGTGCGCTCCGTCCTGTCCGTCTCCACCGCGGGCATGCTCATCCGGCGTGACGTCTGGGAGCAGCTGGGCGGTTTCGACCGGCGGCTGCCCCTGATGCGCGACGACGTCGACCTGTGCTGGCGCGCCCACGCCGCCGGCCACCTGGTCAAGATCGGCCCCGACGCCGTCATGCGGCACGCGGAGGCGGCCGCCCGCGAACGGCGGCCGATCGACTGCGCGGGCCGCTCGTCCCGCCCGTCGCCCGACCGCCACCCCTCAACGACGCGCTTCGCGCGGCGCGGTTCGTCCCCGCACCGCGTCGACAAGGCGGGCGCCGTCTACACGATGCTCGTCAACTCGCGCGGCGCCGCACTCCCTTATGTACTGCTGCGCCTGGTGCTCGGCACCCTGCTGCGCACCCTCGCTTATCTGGTCGGCAAGGCGCCGGGGCAGGCCGTCGACGAGGTCACCGGCCTCATTGGCACCCTCCTGCGGCCCGGAAAGATCCTGGCCGCGCGGCGCAGGCGCGGTCGCGGAGCGGTCGAGGCGAGCGAGCTGCGCCCCCTCTTCCCGCCGCCCGGCGCGACCATCCGGGCCACCGTCGAACAGGTCGCCGGGAACTTCGGCGGCCGGGCCGAGCCCGACGCCGCCTCCGCGGGACGGCACGGCGCCGTCGAGTCCGGCCCCGGCGGCGACGACGCCGACTACCTGGAGATCGAGCAGTTCGCGCGGCTCAAGCGGATCGCGCGCAAGCCGGCCCCCGTCCTGTTCGCCGTACTCCTTCTGGTCTCCCTCGTCGCCTGCCGCGCCCTGCTGGGCGGCGGCGCGCTCGCCGGCGGGGCGCTGCTGCCCGCGCCCGCCGAGCCTTTCGGCCTGTGGTCCCGCCACCTCGACGGCTGGCATCCGGTCGGCACCGGCGGCACCCAGACCGCCCCGCCGTATCTCGCCGTCATCGCGGCGCTGTCGAGCGTGCTCTTCGGCTCCACCGGGATCGCGCTCACCGTGCTGCTGGTCTGCTCGGTGCCGCTGGCGGGACTCGCCGCCTACTTCGCCTCGCGGCCGCTCGTCGAGTCCCGGCTGCTGCGGGCCTGGGGGAGCGTCGCGTACGCCTTCCTGCCCGCCGCGACCGGCGCGCTCGCCGGCGGCAGGCTCGGTACGGCCGTACTGGCGGTTCTGCTGCCGCTGATCGCACGTGCGGGCATCGCGGCACACGGGGTGCGCGCCGGGGGCGCGCGCGCATCAGACGGGGCCGCGCGAAGCGCGTCGTTGAGGGGTGGCGGTCGGGCGACGGGCGGGGGAGCGGTCTGGACGTACACCCTCCTCCTCACGCTCGCGATGGCCTTCACCCCGATCGTGTGGCCCATCGCCCTCGTGCTCGGCATCGCCGGCCTGGCGCTGAAGCGGGACGACATCACGGCGTACGGGCTGCGCTTCCTGGCCACCCTCGGCGCCCCGCTGCTCGTCCTCGCCCCCTGGTCGCTGTCGCTGCTGGCCGGCCCGTCCGCCTTCTTCCGCGAGGCGGGTCTCGCCTTCGGCTCCGGCTCCGCCTCCGCCCTCGACCTGCTCGGCACCAGCCCCGGCGGCCCGGGTACCGGGGGCGGGCTGGTGCTCATCGGCGTCGTACTGGCGGCGCTCGCGGCCCTGCTGCGTGGGGAGCGGCAGTTCGCGATCCGTACCGCGTGGGCCGTGGCACTCGTCGCGCTGCTGTTCGCCGCGCTCGCCAACCGGTCCGGCTGGGCGGGCCCGGCGACCCTCGTATACGGCATCGCCCTGCTGGGCGCGGCCGTGCTGGGCGCCGACGGCGCCCGCGAGCGGGTCGCCGCGCAGAGCTTCGGCTGGCGGCAGCCCGTCGCCGCGCTGATCGCGCTGGCCGCGGTCGTGGGACCGCTGGTGGCCGTCGCCGGCTGGATGATCAGCGGCGCCGACGGCCCGCTGACGCGGCGCGACCCGGTGCAGGTGCCGGCGTTCGTCGCGGAGGAGAGCGGTACGCGGGACCAGGCACGCACCCTTGTGCTCGGCGGTGCGTCGCAGGCGGAGGTCTCGTACACGCTGGTCCGCGGGTCCGGCGGCCGCCTTGGCGACGCGGAACTGGCCGAGGCGGGCGGCAGCAACGCCCGTCTCGACAAGATCGTCTCCAACCTGGTCGCGGGCTCCGGCGCCGACCAGACCAGCCAGCTCAGCGGCTTCGCGGTGCGCTACGTCCTCGTACGGGACGGCGCCCCGCGCCAGATGAGCCGGGTGCTCGACGCCACGCCGGGCCTCAGCCGGCTGAGCCAGCTGGACGGCAGCGCGCTGTGGCGGGTCGACCGCCAGGTCGCGCGGGCCGTGATCGTCTCCGGCAGGCCGGGCGACGATCCGCTGCCGGTCGCCTCCCAGCCCGTGGAGGCACACACCGAGATCCCGGCGGGCCCGGACGGACGCGTGCTGCGTATCGCGGACGAGGCGGCGCCGGGCTGGCAGGCCACCCTCGACGGGCGGGTGCTGGACAAGAAGACCGTCGACGGCTGGGCGCAGGGCTTCGAACTGCCCGCCGAGGGCGGCCGGTTCGACCTGACGTACGAGAACCCCGTCACCCACACGGCGTGGATCTGGGCCCAAGGGGCGCTCGCCGTCGTGCTGTTGGTGCTCGCCCTGCCGGGTCGGCGCCGGGAGATCGACGACGACCTCCCCGAGGAGGCCGTCACGGTGTCGGCCCAGCCGGTGGAGGGCGAGGGCCGCCGGGCCCGCCGACTGCGGGCCGCGGCCCAGGCGGAGGCCGCCGACGCGGACCTGGACGGCGACGCGCCGGAGCCGCGCCCCGCCGTTCCCGCGCAGGCGCCGGGCTACGAGGACCCGTACGCCGCGGTGCCGCAGCAACAGACGTACGGGAGCGATGGCTACGGGCAGTACGGCAGCGAGCAGTACGGCAACGGGCCGTCCGGCAGCGACCAGCACGCCGGCGAACCGTCCGGCAGCGACCAGTACGGCGAAGGCCGGTACAGCGCCGGCCAGTACCCGAACTCGCAGCACGCAGGCGACCAGCACGCCGGCGGCCAGTCCGGCAGCGACCAGTACGGCGAAGCTCAGTCCAGCGCCGGCCAGTACCCGAACTCGCAGCACGCCGGCGGCCAGTCCGGCAGCGGCCAGTACGCCGGCGGCCAGTCCGGCGAAGGCCAGTACCCCGGCGGCCAGTACGCCGGCGGCGAGTCCGGCGAAGGCCAGTACCCCGGCGGCCAGTACGCCGGCGGCCAGTCCGGCGGTGGCCGGTACGCCGGCGACCGGTACCCCGGCGGCGAGTCCGGCAGCGGCCAGCACGCCGGGGAGCAGTACGCCCGCGGCCAGTCCGGCAGTGACCGGTACGGCAGTGGGCGGTCCGGTGGTGGCCAGGCCGGCGCTGACCCGTACGGCGCAGAGCAGTACCCCGGCGAGTCCTACCCGGCCGACTCGTACGACCCCTACGGCTACGGACAGCGGCCCCGCCCCGACGGCCATGAGACCGAGCGCCCTGACGGGAGCAACAACCAGTGAACCGCCCCACCCTCTCCCTCATCGCGGCCGCCGCGGCCCTCGCCGCCGTCACCGGCTTCGCCGCGCTCACCGCGCCGGGCGGCCCGGATGCCCCGGACGCCGACGCGGCGGCGCGGCTGCCCGTCGAGCGTTCCTCGCTGCTGTGCCCTGCGCCCAGCACGTCGGACCTCGCCGAGACGACGTACACGTCCTTCACCCCGGCGGGAGGCGGCTCGGCGGGTTCCGCCAAGGCCGGCACCGCTCAACTGATGCCGTCCGTAAGCTCCTTGGCCGCGCCGGACGCCGACAAGCCTAAGAAGGACGACGAGAAGGACACTGAGCAGGACGCGGACCAGGACCAGGACACGGACACGGCCCCGAAGGACCCGGCGGCCGATAAGCCCGTCGTCTCCGTCAAGGAGCCCGGCAAGCCGGCCGCGGGCACGGCCACCGGCGCCGAGGCCCCCGCCCTCATCGGCGCCGCCGAGGGCCGGCTCGCCCCCGGCTGGGCCGCTCAGCAGACCACCACGGTCACCGTGGGCGGCGCCCGCGGCGTGCTCGGCGTCAGCTGCACCCCGCCCGACACCGACTTCTGGTTCCCCGCCGCGAGCACCGCGAAGGAGCGCCAGGACTACGTCCACCTGACCAACCCGGACGACACCGCCGCCGTCGTCGACATCGAGCTGTACGGACCCGAGGGCGCCCTCAAGGCCGAGGCCGGCGAAGGCATCCCCGTCCCCGCCAAGTCCTCCGTCCCCGTGCTGCTCTCCACCCTCACCGGGACCGCCGCAGCCGATGTGACGGTCCACGTCACCACGCGCACCGGCCGCGTCGGGGCCTCCGTCCAGGCCATGGACGACAAGGCCGGTTCCGACTGGCTGCCGGCCTCCGCCGACCCCGCCGGAAGCCTTGTGCTCCCCGGCGTCCCGGCGGACGCCACCTCGGCCCGGCTGGTGGCCTTCGTGCCCGGCCAGGACGACGCCGACCTGAAGGTGCGGCTGGCGGGCCCGACCGGTTCTTTCACGCCGGCCAGTGCGGAGAACCTGCACGTCAAGTCGGGTATGACCACGTCACTGGAGCTCAAGGACGTCACCAAGGGCGAAGTCGGCTCCCTCGTGCTGACGCCCGCCGAGGGCCGCCGCGCGACCCCGGTCGTGGCGGCGCTGCGTGTCACGCGGGGCACGGGCGTGAAGCAGGAGGTCGCGTTCATCCCGGCGGCCGGGCCGGTGGGGGAGCGGGCGACCGTCGCCGACAACCGGGCCAAGGGATCGGTCCTGTCGCTGGTGGCGCCCGAGTCGACCGTGAAGGTGAAGGTGACCGCCTCCGCGGGCACCGAGGCGGGGGCCCAGGCGGTCGAGACGTACACGGTCAAGGCCGGCACCACCCTCAAGGTTCAGCCGCCCGTCCCGGCCGGGCTCAAGGGCTCGTACGCGCTGACGGTCGAGACGGAGTCGGGCGGCCCGCTCCACGCGGCGCGGACGCTGGAGCTGCCGGAGGACGGCATCCCGATGTTCACGGTCCAGACGCTGTCGGACGACCGGGGGACGGTCGCGGTGCCGCGAGCCGTGCAGGACCTGTCGGTACTGGACGACTGAGCGGCCGAGCGGCCGAGCGACCGGGCGGCCGAGACGTCGTCGGCCGGCCGGCCGTCAGTCCTGTCCGTACCGTGGATCGACCGACTCCGGTGCCAGGCCCAGGAGTTCGGCGACCTGCTCGACGACGATCTCGTGCACGAGCATCGCGCGTTCGTCGCGGTTCTTCGTACGGATCTCGACCGGCCGCCGGTAGACGACGATCCGCGCGGCCCGGCCGTCCCGAGCGGTGATCAGTCCGCCCAGCGGGACCGCCTCGTCGTTCCACCCGCTGTCCGGCCCGCCGGTCGCCGGCACGTCGAGTACGAGGAACTCGACCTCTGCCAGCTGCGGCCAGCGCCGCTCCAGACGCTCCACCGAGTCCTGGACAAGGTCCCCGAACACCTCCGCGCGGCTGGCCGACAGCGGCACCTGGGGCGGGGCGACGGGCCCGCGCATCCCGCGCCCGTGACGGTCGCGGCGGCGCGGTCGCGGCTCGGTCGGGCGGGGCTCGGTCGGGCGGGGCGGTACGGGAGTGTCCATCACTTACGCAGGGTAGCTCCGCGGCCGCGCGGTCGGCCGCCTCCGTCGGACGGGATACGGCATGTCGCTCATTGAGCATTCCAGCCAAGCTTTGGTTCGATTCCGGATCTTTCCGTGACCGGCGATCTCACGTCGGTTGAAGGCTTTTGGGTCGAGTGGTGACGGCAATCATCGCCGACAGTGCCGGAGTGCCCTCATTTCTCCGCAGGTCAACCCAGTTGCCCCTGGTGCTCCTGTGGTTGGGATCACGTCACGACACGGTGGAGTGACCTGAGGGAGAGTCGTCGCGGCCCGCTCAAGAGTGCGGTACCGTCCAACATCGTGAGCCTTGTACGTCGCTGTTCGCGCACCGCGTGCGGCCGCCCTGCCGTCGCAACACTGACGTACGTCTACGCCGACTCGACCGCAGTCCTCGGCCCGCTCGCCACCTACGCCGAGCCCCACTGCTACGACCTGTGCGCCGAGCACTCCGAGCGGCTGACCGCCCCGCGCGGCTGGGAGGTCGTCCGTCTCTCCGACGGGTCCGCCCCCTCGCGCCCCAGCGGCGACGATCTCGAGGCGCTCGCCAACGCCGTACGGGAAGCGGCCCGGCCGCACGACCGCGCGGCGGAAGCCGGCGGCAGCGGCGCACGGACGCCCGATCCCTCGGCCGGTTACGGCGGGGCGACGCGCCGCGGACATCTGCGCGTACTGCGTTCGCCGGAATCCTGACCAGCATCCCGCCGCACGGCCGTCGTTCAGCTCTTGCGGGTAGGTTGAACCGACCGCAGGGGAACTCAGGAGGATGGTGGCCGTGGCTGTTGATCTGTCGCAGATCGTGAAGGCGTATGACGTACGCGGAGTGGTCCCCGACCAGTGGGACGAGCCCCTGGCCGAACTTTTCGGCGCCGCCTTCGTGCAGGTCACGAGTGCGGACGCGATCGTCGTCGGCCATGACATGCGTCCTTCCTCCCCCGGCCTGTCGCGGGCGTTCGCGCGGGGCGCCGCGGCGCGTGGCGTCGACGTGACCGAGATCGGCCTGTGCTCGACCGACCAGTTGTACTTCGCCTCTGGGCAACTGGGCCTGCCGGGCGCGATGTTCACCGCCTCGCACAACCCGGCCCAGTACAACGGCATCAAGATGTGCCGCGCGGGCGCCGCCCCGGTGGGCCAGGACACCGGCCTCTCCGACATCCGCGCGCTGGTCGAGGAGTGGTCGTCCACCGGTGCGCCGGCTCCGGCCCCGGCCGCGACCGCCGGCACGATCAGCCGGCGGGACACCCTGACCGACTACGCCGCGCATCTCCTCTCGCTCGTCGACCTGGCCTCGATCCGCCCGCTGAAGGTCGTGGTCGACGCGGGCAACGGCATGGGCGGCCACACCGTGCCCACCGTCTTCGCGGGCCTGCCGCTCGACCTGGTCCCGATGTACTTCGAGCTGGACGGGACCTTCCCGAACCACGAGGCCAACCCGCTCGACCCGAAGAACATCACCGACCTCCAGGCCCGGGTCATCGCCGAGGGCGCGGACCTCGGCCTGGCCTTCGACGGCGACGCCGACCGCTGCTTCGTGGTGGACGAACGCGGCGAGGGCATCTCGCCGTCCGCGATCACCGCGCTGGTCGCGGCGCGCGAGCTGGCCAAGCACGGCGGCGGCACGGTGATCCACAACCTGATCACGTCGTGGTCGGTGCCCGAGGTCGTCCGCGAGCACGGGGGCACGCCCGTCCGTACCCGGGTCGGCCACTCCTTCATCAAGGAGGAGATGGCCCGCACCGGCGCGATCTTCGGCGGTGAGCACTCGGCCCACTACTACTTCAAGGACTTCTGGAACGCCGACACGGGCATGCTGGCCGCGCTGCACGTGCTGGCCGCCCTCGGCGGGCAGCAGGGCACGCTGTCCGAGCTGGTGGCCCAGTACGACCGCTACCGCGGCTCGGGCGAGATCAACTCGACCGTGGCCGACCAGGCGGGCCGCACGGCCGCGGTGAAGGCGGCGTACGCGGACCGCGAGGACGTCACCCTCGACGAACTCGACGGCCTGACCGTCACGACGCCGGACTGGTGGTTCAACCTCCGCGCCTCCAACACGGAACCGCTGCTGCGTCTGAACGTGGAGGCGAGGGACGAGGCGACAACGGCAAGAATCCGCGACGAGGTCCTGTCCCTGATCCGCGCCTGACCCCCGGCGCGGGGCCGGCCCATGGTCGGACGCACCGGCGGCGCGAAGCTGCCGCGCCGCCGGGAGGCTGGGGGCCTGCCACCGGTTTCGGGGAGGGGAACGGCCGGGGAGCAGTTGCTCCGGGGCCCCCGGCCGACCGCGGCGCGACGCCGGTCGCGCCGGGCGCCGCGCCGCGGACCACGCCCCCCGGCGGTACGCTGACGTGGCCCAAACCGCATGCTCGAAGGGACCCACCCCATGCCGCTCGAAGCCGGCCTTCTGGAGATCCTCGCCTGCCCCGCCTGCCACTCGCCACTCAGCGACCGGTCGGCATCCGACAGCCCCGAGCTGATCTGCACCGGCAAGGACTGCGGCCTGGCCTACCCCGTACGCGACGGTATCCCCGTGCTCCTCGTCGACGAGGCCCGCCGCCCCGCATAACCCGCACGCGTAGACCCGTACGGCACAGCAGCACCGGTACGACCCCGCACGACGTACGAAAACGGCGATCGGAGGCTTTACCACCATGCTCGACGAGTCGCTCCTCGATGCCCCCGAAGCCCTGGCCCGCGCCGACCGCCGCGGCCTGCTGCGCGGGGCCGCGGAGGCCGGGGCACGGGTGCGCACCGCCGCCCGGCACGCCACCGAGGCGGGCCTCGGCGACATCAAGCCGGACGGACGGCCCCGCGCCGTCCTCATCGCGGGCCCCGGCACCGCGGCGAACGGCGTCGCGGACCTCATCACCGCGCTGGCCGGCGCCGCCTGCCCGGTCAGCCGGCTGCATCCCACCGGAGTCGCCGCGGCCGCCGGTGCGCTGCGCTGGGCGCTGCCCGGCTGGGCCGGCTCGGTGGACCTGCTGCTCATCGCGACGACGGACGGTTCGGAACCGGGCCTCGCCGTGCTCGCCGAGCAGGCGTACCGGCGCGGCTGCACCGTCGTCGCCGTCGCCCCGCAGCGCTCGCCACTGAGCGAGGCGGTGGGCGGCGTGCACGGCCTTGTCGTGCCGATGGCGACCGCGCCGTTCGAGGAGTACGACGAGACCGCGGCGTCCGCCGGCCCCGGCGCGCTCTGGGCCCTGCTCACCCCGCTGCTGATCCTCCTCGACCGGGTCGGCCTGGTCACCGCACCGCCCGACGCCCTCCAGCGGGTGGCCGACCGCCTCGACCGCACCGCCGAACGCTGCGGCCCGGCCATCGCCACGTACGGCAATCCGGCCAAGACCCTCGCCGCCGAGCTCGCCGACTCGCTCCCGCTCATCTGGACGGAGGGCGCGGGGGCGGGCCCCGCCGGGCGCCGGTTCGCCGCCGTACTCGCCGAACTCGCCGGGCAGCCCGCACTCGCCGCCGAGCTGCCCCAGGCCCTGCCCGCCCACGGGGTACTGCTCTCGGGCGTGTACGCCGCGGGCGCCGACCCCGAGGACTTCTTCCGTGACCGGGTGGAGGAGCCGCAGGCCCTGCACGCCCGGGTCGTCCTGCTCCGCGACCGCCCGACCGGCGGACTCACCGCCGCCCCCGCCGCCCGCGAACTCGCGCTGAGCCATGACACCGCGATCAGCGAACTCGAACCCGAGGAGGGCAGCGAGCTCGAGGGCCTCGCCGAACTCCTCGCCGTCACGGATTTCGCCGCCGTCTACTTGTCGCTGGCTTCGGCGGGGCACGCGTAACCACCACGCGTAACCACGGCCCGGCCCGACACGTACCCAGGAAGAGACGCAATGGACCGCCTCTCCAACACCGTCCGCCCTTACGCCTGGGGCTCGACGACCGCCATCCCGGAACTCCTCGGCATCGAATCGACAGGCGAACCCCAGGCCGAGATGTGGATGGGCGCCCACCCCGGCGCCCCCTCCCGCGTCGACCGCGGCGCGGGCGCAACGGCCCTGTCCACCCTCATCGACGCCGACCCGGAGCGCGAGCTGGGCGCTGCGACGGTCGCGAAGTTCGGCCCGCGCCTGCCCTTCCTGCTCAAGATCCTTGCGGCCGGCGCACCTCTCTCCCTCCAGGTGCACCCCGACCTTGCCCAGGCGAAGGACGGGTACGCGGACGAGCAGCGCCGCGGCGTCCCGATCGACGCACCCCACCGCAACTACAAGGACGCCAACCACAAACCCGAACTGCTCTGCGCACTCACCCCCTTCGACGGACTGTGCGGCTTCCGGCCTCCGGACGAGTCCGCCGGACTCCTCTCCGGCCTCGACGTCGACTCCCTCAAGCCGTACGTGGACCTGCTGCACGCGCATCCCGAGGACGCCGCCCTCCGCGAGATCCTCACCGCCGTACTCGGCGCGGACCCCGTGGAGATGGCCCACACCGTCGCGGAGGCCACGGCCGCCGCCGAACGCCTCGGCGGCGCGTACGCCCCGTACGCCTCCCTCGCGCACCACTACCCGGGCGACCCGGGCGTCGTCGCCGCCATGCTGCTGAACCACGTACAACTGCAGCCCGGCGAGGCGCTGTTCCTCGGCGCCGGCATCCCGCACGCCTATCTCAACGGCCTCGGCGTCGAGATCATGGCCAACTCGGACAACGTGCTGCGCTGCGGCCTGACACCCAAGCACGTCGACGTCCCCGAGCTGCTGCGCATCGTGCGCTTCGAGCCGACGGACCCGGGCATCCTGCGCCCCGAGGCCACACCCGACGGCGAGGAGCTCTACGAGACACCCACCGACGAGTTCCGGCTGTCGCGTTACGTACTGGCCGAGGGCGCGGCACCCCGCCAACTCCCCACCGCCACCCCGCAGATCCTGCTCTGCACGGCCGGCGCGCCACGGGCCGGTGAACTGACCCTCCATCCGGGCCAGTCGGCGTTCGTACCCGCGGGCGAGGCCGTAACCCTGTCCGGGACCGGTACGGTCTTCCGGGCGACAGTGGTGGCCTGACGCGGAGCCCGTACCGGCTCCTGCAACAATGTGCGGCCGTACCGCGGCGCCAGGGCCGCAGCACCAAGGAAGGGACATCCTGCACCCATGAGCGCGTCAGGCGGAACCAAGGCGATCGTGGCGGCGCTCGCCGCCAACCTCGCCATCGCGGTTGCCAAGTTCGTGGCATTCCTCTTCAGCGGATCGTCGTCGATGCTCGCCGAGAGCGTGCACTCGGTCGCCGACTCCGGCAACCAGGGGCTGCTGCTCCTCGGCGGCAAGAAGGCACAACGACAGGCGACGCCGCAGCACCCCTTCGGCTACGGGCGCGAGCGCTACATCTACGCCTTCCTCGTCTCCATCGTGCTCTTCTCGGTCGGCGGCATGTTCGCGATCTACGAGGGCTACGAGAAGATCAAGCACCCGCACGCCATCGAGGCGTGGTACTGGCCGGTCGGAGTCCTCGTCTTCGCGATCATCGCGGAGACCTTCTCCTTCCGTATGGCGATCAAGGAGTCCAACCTGATCCGGGGCAAGCTGTCCTGGAAGGAGTTCATCCGCCGGGCCAAAGCCCCTGAGCTGCCGGTCGTCCTCCTCGAAGACCTCGGCGCGCTGGTCGGTCTGATCCTCGCGCTCGTCGGCGTCAGCCTGGCCCTGACCACCGGCAACGGCGTCTGGGACGGCATCGGCACCCTCTGCATCGGTGTGCTGCTGATCGTGATCGCCATCGTGCTCGCGGCCGAGACCAAGTCGCTGCTCCTCGGTGAGGCGGCGGGCGTCGAGGACGTGGAGAAGATCAAGACGGCGCTCGTCGACGGCGACACCGTCACTCGCATCATCCACATGCGTACGCTCCACCTCGGGCCCGAGGAACTGCTGGTAGCCGCCAAGATCGCGGTCCGGCAGGACGAAACGGCAGCACAGGTCGCAGACTCGATCAACGCGGCGGAAGAACGCATCCGGGCCGCTGTCCCGATCGCCCGCGTGATCTACCTGGAGCCGGACATCTACAGCGAGGCGGCGGCCGCGCGCCGGGAGAACCCCGCCAAGAAGCCGGGCGGCCCCGGCCCCGCCCCGGACGCCGCGCACTGATCCGTACGTATGAAGGCCCCCGCCGGCAGGGCGGGGGTCTTCGTCGTACGCGCCACGGACAACCACGGACCAAAAGACCCGGAAGGCCCGCAATCTTCTGTTCTGTGGGTCCGCGATTCGGCCACGTCCCGTCTCCGGGCGGGCTGGGGTCCGGTCAGCCGATCGGTGTAGATTCGTTCCCAGTGTCAGACGTCGCTGCTGATGGCGGTCGGGCGGTCCGCAGTGCGGGCCGGCCGAGGGAGAGAGGGCCTCCGACGGACTGCGCTGCGAGTCGCCTCGGGCATTCGTGTGCCCGCGTCGCCGCAGAGCCAGCCGTACCCACCCTCGACCTACCCCACGAGGAGCAGCTCGCATGTCGACTGTCGCCACCGGCCAGGACTTCAAGGTCGCCGACCTTTCCCTCGCCGTTTTCGGCCGCAAGGAGATCACCCTCGCCGAGCACGAGATGCCCGGCCTGATGTCGATCCGTAAGGAGTACGCGGACGCGCAGCCGCTGGCCGGCGCCCGCATCACCGGTTCGCTGCACATGACGGTGCAGACCGCCGTGCTGATCGAGACCCTGGTCGCCCTCGGCGCGGAGGTCCGCTGGGCCTCCTGCAACATCTTCTCCACCCAGGACCACGCGGCCGCCGCCATCGCGGTCGGCCCGAACGGCACGCCGGAGAACCCGCAGGGCGTCCCCGTCTTCGCCTGGAAGGGCGAGACGCTGGAGGAGTACTGGTGGTGCACGGAGCAGGCGCTGACCTGGCCCAACACGCCCACCGGCGGCCCGAACATGATCCTGGACGACGGCGGTGACGCCACCCTCCTGGTGCACAAGGGCGTGGAGTTCGAGAAGGCCGGCGCGGCGCCCGACCCGTCGACCGCGGACAGCGAGGAGTACGGCCACATCCTGCGCCTGCTGAACCGCACCCTCACCGAGGCCCCGCAGAAGTGGACGCAGCTGGCGTCCGAGATCCGCGGCGTCACGGAGGAGACCACCACCGGTGTCCACCGCCTGTACGAGATGCAGCGGGACGGCGTCCTCCTCTTCCCCGCGATCAACGTGAACGACGCGGTGACGAAGTCGAAGTTCGACAACAAGTACGGCTGCCGCCACTCGCTGATCGACGGCATCAACCGCGCCACCGACGTCCTGATCGGCGGCAAGGTCGCGGTCGTCTTCGGCTACGGAGACGTCGGCAAGGGCTGCGCGGAGTCGCTGCGCGGCCAGGGCGCCCGCGTGATCATCACCGAGATCGACCCGATCTGCGCCCTGCAGGCGGCGATGGACGGCTACCAGGTGGCCACCCTCGACCACGTGGTGGACAGCGCGGACATCTTCATCACCACCACCGGCAACAAGGACATCATCATGGCCGCGGACATGGCCAAGATGAAGCACCAGGCGATCGTCGGGAACATCGGCCACTTCGACAACGAGATCGACATGGCCGGCCTGGCCCAGGTCCCCGGAATCGTCAAGGACGAGGTCAAGCCGCAGGTCCACACCTGGACGTTCCCGGACGGCAAGGTACTCATCGTCCTCTCCGAGGGCCGCCTGCTGAACCTGGGCAACGCCACCGGTCACCCCTCGTTCGTGATGTCCAACTCCTTCGCGGACCAGACGCTGGCCCAGATCGAGCTGTTCACCAAGCCCGAGGAGTACCCGACCGACGTCTACGTGCTGCCCAAGCACCTCGACGAGAAGGTCGCCCGGCTCCACCTCGACGCGCTCGGCGTCAAGCTGACCACGCTCCGCCCCGAGCAGGCCGCCTACATCGGCGTCGAGGTCGAAGGCCCGTACAAGCCCGACCACTACCGCTACTGACGGCTATCGGTAAGAAGCAGGCCCCCGCACCCCCGTGCCGGGGGCCTGCCCCGTTCCGGATCGTGAAGGACTCACAGCACGATGCCCCGCGGTCGCTATTCGCTCCATGACCCGCACGATCACACCCCCCTGGGTGAAGAACACTTCCACTGCGCCCCCGGCCCGTCCGGCTGGCGCTACGTATCGCAAACCACCACCCCCACCGGTGATCACGCCGGATCCGTCGATCTGGCCATCGACGAACTCGGCCGCCCCATCCGACTAGAACTGCACGCCGCGAGCTGGCAGGTGCGCGGTGCCGCCCTGGACGGCGTCACCTGGGTACGCACCGACCCGACCGGCGCTCACGCCACCGAAGGCAATGTCCCCGCCCACGCCTTCACCGGCACGTCCCCCGCGTTCCTCATCGCGACATCGCGTCTGCTGCGCCTCACCCCCGCTTTCCCCGCGACCCGAGTCCGTCTCGTGGCCTTCACCGACCCGGTCCTGGCGCCGCGGACTGTGGACCAGTCCTGGGCCTTGCTGAAGAGTGAAGCGCACGCCACTGACAATGGGCGGCTCATGGTGGACGAGTACCAGGTCAGCGCCCTGGACACGGGAGAGCAGCACGTGATCCACATCGCTGGCGACGTGGTCCTGTCGGCTCCCGGCATCGAACTCGAGGACCTCGAAAGCCCGCCGTCGGTCTTCCCGGTCGCCTGACCGCCTACGAGGGAGGCGCGAACCCCGTGGCCGGCGGCTTCGACTCGCTCGCGGCGGGCTGCCCGTACACAGGAGCGGGCGCGGGAACAGGGGCAGGAGCAGGAGCAGGAGCGGGACCGGCAGAGGGCCGAGGACCAGCAGGAAGCGGGGAAGGAGGAACCGGAAAAGCAGGAGCAGCAGCAACAGGAGCGGGGCCCACAGGCCCGGGCGCGCCGGACACCCCGAATGCCCGTCGCGCGTCCCGCGCCTGCCGCTCGTTTACCACCGCGGCCAGATACGCCGCCGGCGGCACCCCCTCGGGAGCCGGAGCCCCGGTGGCGGCCGCCAGATCCGCGGCCAGCCGCTGCGCCATCGACCAGCCCACCTGCGCGTCAAGCTGCCCCATCCGCGTCAGGTACTGACGTATCGCAAGCCAGAGCCCCTCCGGCACCCCCGAAAGATCCAGCGCCGCGAACCGCCCCACGAGCCACGGCGGCGGAGGCGGCACGGCCGCAGCCCGCGCGACGGGCACCCGCTCCCGTACGACCAGAGTCCCCGCGAACACATCACCGATCCGCCGCCCACGCGCCGACACCAGCGAAGCGATACAGGCGACCACACCGAAAGTCATCAGGATCTCGACGACCCCGATCGCCCCACGCACCAGAGCGTGCCGGAACCGGATCGGCCCCCCGTCGTCCCGCACCACCCGCAACCCGCAGGCGAGCTTCCCCAGCGACCGCCCATGACTCAGCGTTTCGACGGCTATCGGCGCGCCCACCAGCACCAGCACGAAGCTCGCGATCGAAACCGCCATCGCCGCCGCGTCGTCCAGCGACGCGGTGGCAGCCAGCAGCCCGATCGACACGAGCAGGTAGACCGCCCACACGAGCGCCAAATCGATCACGAGCGCCAGCGCCCGGCTCGGCAACCTCGCCGGCCGCAACCCCAGGACGACCGCGTCCCCCGTCACCAGCTCACTCACCCAAGCCCACCCTTCCCTGCCCTGCCCCTTGAACATCCAGTCTGCCAAGCTGACCGGAATCGTGCCTCAGTACGGTTGGCACGTCACCAGCACCCTGGAGCGGAGCAGCAGCCGGATGGATCTCGACGTCTTCGTGACCGCCCACCGTGCGGAGTGGGACCGCCTGGACCATCTCCTGCGCCGCGGCCGCCGCCTCACCGGAGCCGAGGCCGACGAACTCGTCGCCCTCTACCAGCGCACGGCGACTCATCTCTCCCTGATCCAGTCCAGTGCCCCCGACCCCATGCTCACGGGCCGCCTGACCCAGCTCGTCGCCCGGGCCCGCTCCACTGTCACCGGCACCCGCCGCTCGACCTGGCGCGACGCGGCCCACTTCTTCACGGCCGGCTTCCCGGCCGCGGTCTACCGCAGCCGCCACTGGTGGGTGCCCACCGCGCTCATCTCCACCGCCGTGGCCGCCCTGATCGGCTGGTGGATCGCCACCCACCCCGAGGTCCAGGCCGCGATCGCCGCGCCTGCGGAGCTGCGCGAGCTGACCCGTCCCGGCGGCCAGTACGAGACGTACTACTCGAGCCACCCCGCCGCGTCCTTCGCGGCCCAGGTCTGGACGAACAACGCCCAGGCCGCCGCCATCTGCCTCGTCTTCGGCGCGTTTCTCTGCCTGCCGGTGATCTGGGTCCTCTTCCAGAACATGCTCAACCTCGGCATCGGCATCGGCCTGATGTCCTCCGCCGGCCGCCTCGACACCTTCCTGGGCCTGGTCCTCCCGCATGGCCTGCTCGAACTGACCGCCGTGTTCGTCGCCGCCGGCACGGGCCTGCGCCTCGGCTGGACCGTCATCGACCCGGGCCCCCGCACGCGCCGCGTAGCCCTTGCGGAGCAAGGCCGAGCGGCCATCGGGATGGCGATCGGCCTCGCCGTTGTCCTCTTCGTGTCGGGCGTGATCGAAGGCTTCGTCACTCCGTCCGGACTGCCGACATGGGCGCGCATCGCCATCGGTATCGCCGCTGAGCTGGCGTTTCTTGTGTACGTGTACGTCCTTGGCGGCAGGGCGGCGCGAGCGGGTGAGACGGGGGACGTCGAGGCACCGGACCGCAGCGCGGTGCTGCCCACCGCGGCCTGATGTGCGTCGACGGCATCCGAGCTGTTAGTCTCCTCCTCGCCCCGCAAGGCCTGTTGACACGGGTGGCGTGGGGAGGTAGATTCGAACGGTTGCCTCGGATGGACACATCCGACCGCAATGGGTTAGAACCTACGTCGCCTCCCCAGCGGAAATGAACTTCCGGGGAGTGCATCCGACTTCCTGCTGGATTTCGAAGCCGATCGGCTCGGCCGAAATCTTCTGATAAAGTCGGAACCGCCGCAAAGGGAAACGCGAAAGCGAAGGCCTGAAAGGCGAATCAAATCCCGCTTCGACTGGGAATCGGACACGAAAGAGTCTGATAGAGTCGGAAACGCAAAACCGAAGGGAAGCGCCCGGAGGAAAGCCCGAGAGGGTGAGTACAAAGGAAGCGTCCGTTCCTTGAGAACTCAACAGCGTGCCAAAAGTCAACGCCAGATATGTTGATACCCCGACCTGTTTCGGCAGGTTCGAGGTTCCTTTGAAAGTCCTTCTGCTTCGGTGGGAGGCAATAACACAGCGAGGACGCTGTGAACG
>NZ_JANAVP010000017.1 GCF_024213665.1 Streptomyces sp. A3M-1-3 | reverse complement strand
TGCCCTCACGGAACCAGCGGTACGCGGTACGAGGGGCGATGCCCTGTGCACGTGCCCATTCCGTCAGGTTCATAAGCGAGATCATACGCTACTCATGACATGCAATAGACACTCATGGACACTCAATCAGCAGCAGCTTCCTACCCCTCGCGGTTATGTCATCGACCTGCGGTGTCCGGTATCAGGAAAGAACTGGCGTCTCAGTCGACTCCGAACTGCTTGACCTGGGACCGGGTGTTCTGGTACCGCACGGCGAGGGCCGCGATGTCGTCGTCGAGCCTTCCGCCGCTGTAGTGGAGCAGGTCCCGGTGAAGCCGGTCGAGCAGTTCGCGGGGCGGCGCCGGGCCTTGCCCCCGTATCCAGTCCGGCAGTGGGAAGAACTCGCCGGTGCGGTCCCGGGTCTCCGTTACGCCGTCGGTGTAGAGCAGCAGCTGGTCGCCCGGGGCGAAGGTGACGGTGTCGACGCAGTAGCGGTTTCCGATGAGCGTCGCGAGGTTGAGGGGCGGCGAGGGGGCGGTGGGCTCCAGGACGCGGATCCCCCCGTGGTGCATGAGCAGCGGCGGGGGGTGCCCGCAGTTGAGAAGTCTGACGTGGCCGCCGCCGTGCGGGATCTCGGCGAGAATAGCGGTAGCAAAGCGCTCCGGCAGGTCCTGGCCGGGGAAAGCGGCGCTGTAGCGGCAGATACTGGTCTCCAGGCGATGGATGATGCCCCTCAGGTCGGGCTCGTCGTACGCGGCCTCCCTGAAGCAGCTGATCACCGTCGAGGCCGCCCCCACCGCGGGCAGGCCCTTGCCGCGTACATCGCCGATGAGCAGCCGGACCCCGTACGGCGTGTCGGCCGCCTCATAGAAGTCGCCGCCGATCCGGGCCTGCTCCTGGGCCGCCAGATACAGCGACTCGATCTCGACGTCCGCGATGCGGCGCGGCAGGGGGCGTAGCAGCACCTTCTGGGCTGCGTCGGCGACGAGCCGGACGTGGAAGAGTGTCTCCTCCCGCTGGAGTCGGACATGGCTTGCATATGCGGCCGCCAAGGTGACCGCGACGATCGCAGCCGCCGTGTATGGCGTCCCCAGGTCGGTGTAGACGAAGCTGAGGCCGATCATGACCAGCAGGCAGAACGTCCCCAGCAGGATCGTGGGGAGTACGGGCCACATCGCGGCGGCGAGGGCGGGTGCTGCGGGCAGGAGGCGGCTGAAGGCGATCTCCCTCGGTGTGGAGAACGCCAGGCCGGCGATGAGGACGGTAAGGATCACCGGTGACAGCAGGGCAGCTTCCCACCGGCCGCCGTAGGGAGGACGACGGCGGCGCAGCCGCCCGGGCGTGATCACAAAATGCATCATATCGGGCTGAAGCAGGCAACATCAGGTGTACCCACGTCAGCAGAGGGCGCCGGTGCCGGTTACAGCCCAGCCGCTGAGGCGAGAGCGCGGCGACCACACCGCAATGCCGGCGTCTGCCTTAAGGCAGCGGCGTCGGTCTACGGGCACAGGTGACACCGGGACGCTACGCATGCGTGGCGCCCCAGTGCGCCGGACCGGCAGATGATCAACCGATCGGGTGGGGGTCAGGGCGCCGGCTCCAGGAATTCGAGGCGGTTTCCCACCGGGTCCTGTGAGTAGAAGCGGCGGTGGCCCGGCAGGTTGTCGTCCCAGACCACCTTCGCGCCGCGGGACGCCAGGCGTTCCGCGTACGCCTCGATGTCCTTGACCCGCAGTCCCGGGTGGGCCTTTCCGGCCGGGACGAAGGCGGATTCGATGCCAAGGTGCAGCTGGACCGGGCCGGCCGCGAACCAGCAGCCGCCGCGGGCCGCCAGGACCGGCGGCTTGGGCAGTTCGGTCATGCCGAGGATGTCCGCGTAGTACGCGCGCAGGTCATCCTCGGAGCCCGGCGGAGCGGCCGGCTGCACATGGTCGACGGCGACCAGCATCACGACACCTTCCGGGCGACGGCGAAGATCCGGCGGAACGGGAAGACCGTGCCCCGCGGGCCCGGCGGGTAGGCCTTGCGGAGCAGGTCGCGGTACTGGGCGAGGAACTCCTCCGTCGCCGCCTCGTCGCCCTCCAGGGCGGTGAGGACCGGCCGCAGGGCGGTGCCCTTGACCCAGTCGAGCACCGGGTCCTGGCCGCGCAGGAGTTGCAGGTAGGTCGTCTCCCAGGCGTCGGCCTCGCAGCCGAGGTCCGTGAGCCGCATCAGGTACTCGTCGGGGTCGAGGATGTGTACGAAGCGGCGGCCGTGGCCCTCGAGCCGGTCGCGCCACTGCGGGGCGTCGCACAGTTCGCCGAGGAGCGCGTGGCTCGGCGCGTTGAAGTTGCCGGGGATCTGGAAGGCGAACGTGCCGCCCGGCTTGAGGCCGTCGAGCCAGATGGGGAACGACTCGGGGTGGTTGGGCACCCACTGGAGGGCGGCGTTGGAGACGATCAGGTCGTACGGTTCCTCCGGCGTCCAGTGCGCCGCGTCCGCCGGACGGAAGTCGAGCCAGCCGCCGCCGGGTGTGGTGCCGGCGTACTGCTTCTGCGCCTGCGCGAGCATTTCGGGCGACAGGTCGAAGCCGGTGATGTGGGCGTCCGGCCAGCGGTCCGCGAGGAGTTTGGTGACGTTGCCGGGGCCGCAGCCGAGGTCGGCGATACGCGACGGCCGGCGGCCGGTGGACGGCAGTTCGGGTATGCGGGCGAGAAGATCCAGGAACGGCCGGGTGCGATGGCCGGAGTGACGCAGGTACTGCTGCGGGTCCCAGGTGGGCGCAGCTGACGCTGATGGCGCAGACGACACGGATTCGGAATGCATGTTCGAGCCCCCTTGCTGGCGCTGCTTGCAGAAGCGGAACCAGGTTCCGGCCCCTGCCTGCCCAATAGTCCAGCAAAATATATCTTGATGTCAAGAGACTTCATATCGACAGACCCCTTACACTGATCGTCATGGAGGACGAGGTCGACCGACTGGTCGCAGCATGGCGCCGCGAGCGCCCGGACCTCGACGTGGAGCCACTCGAGGTGCTCAGCCGCGTCAGCCGGCTCGCCCGCCATCTCGACCGGGCCCGCCGGCTCGCGTTCTCCGAGCACAGCCTGGAGCCCTGGGAGTTCGACGTGCTCACCTCGCTGCGGCGCGCCGGAGCCCCGTACCAGCTCTCCCCCGGCCAACTGCTCACCCAGACACTGGTCACCTCGGGGACCATGACCAACCGCATCGACCGGCTCGCCAAGAAGGGCCTGGTCGAGCGGCTGCCCGACCCCAGCGACCGGCGCGGCGTGCTGGTGCGGCTCACCCCCGAGGGCCGCGACCGGGCCGACCAGGCGCTGGCCGGGCTGCTCGCCCAGGAGCGCGCGATCCTCGCCGAGCTCTCCCGCGCGCAGCGCGGCGAGCTGGCCGGACTGCTACGCCAACTGACTGCTCCGTTCGACAACATCCCCGGCTAGGTCGACCGGCCGGACGCCCGCGCGGCGGGCCAGTGCGACCGCGGCCAGCGTCGAGTGCACGCCGAGCTTTCCCAGCACGTTCTGCATATGCGTACGGACGGTGTGCGGCGAGAGGAACAGCCGGGACGCCACATCCTTGCGGTTCAGGCCGGCCACCATGCAGCACAGCACCTCCCGCTCGCGCGGGGTCAGCGACTCGACGAGCCGCTCGCTCTCCGTGCGGTGCTTGCGCGCCGCGGTCAACTCCCGCAGTACGCCCGTGAGCAGGGCCGGCGGCAGATGCGTCTCCTCGCGCAGCACGCCCCGGATCACGGCGAGCAGCCGGGACAGCGAGCAGTCCTTGGCCACCCAGCCGGACGCTCCGGCCTGCAGGGCGAGCGCGGCCCGGCGCGGGTCGTCCCGCTCGGCGAGTACGACCGTACGGACCGCGGGCTGGGCCGAACGCACCCCGGCCACCAGCGAGATGCCGTCCACCACGCCGTCCTCGCTGCCCGCGTCGGGCACCGCATGCGTGCCCGCCGAGCTGCCGAGGTCGGCGTCGACCAGCAGGACATCGAATCTGCGCCCTTCGGCCACCGACCGGTCCATGCAGCGCAGCGCGGCGGGGCCGCTGCCGGCCGCGGACACGTCCACGTCGGGCTCGGCGGCCAGGGCGGCCGCCAGTGACTCGGCGAAGATGCGGTGATCGTCCACCACGAGAACACGGATACGAACCACAGACACCCCCATGCATCGGGGAACAGACCGGCACGGGTACGGCGCCCGGAGACGGGTGAACCGCAGTCGCACGGCCGCCGCCGTACTTCGACTGCCACCTCACCCCGGGCGTCGTACCCGACTGTCGCTACCCCTGAATCAACACCGGCCCCCACCGGTGCTGTGCATCAGCCTACGGGCGGCGGCGGGGAGCGGAAGGTGAATCGCAGAACTGGTTGGCCAGGATGTTTGTGGTGTGCCGGAAGTTTCACAAAGAGACAGAAGTCGACAAAGAACTTTTCACTTGAGCCCGTGTGTGAGACCGGGCGCGAACCCGTGTGTGAGTCTGCGTGCACCCGCCGACGGAACCGCCGGGAAGATCCGCGGAGCCGAGTACCCCGCGGCGGAGAATGCCTCGGTGACGGATTTGGCCACCATGTCCGCCTCCGCCGCCTCGACCAGGACGATCGCGGAGCCGCCGAAGCCGCCGCCCGTCATCCGGGCGCCCAGCGCGCCCGCCGCGTTCGCGGCGGCCACCACCAGGTCCAGCTCGGGACAGGAGACCCGGAGGTCGTCCCGGAGCGAGGAGTGGCCCTCAGTCAGCACCGGCCCGACGGCGCGGACGTCTCCCGCGTCGAGCAGCGCGACCACCTGTCCGACCCGGTGGTTGTCGGTGACCACGTGCCGCACATAGCGTCGTACCGTCTCGTCGCTCAAACAGGCGAGGGCATCGGGCAGTTGCACGTGGGCGACCTCGCGCAGCGCGCGCACGCCGAGCGCCCGCGCACCCGCCTCGCACCCGGCGCGCCGCTCCGCGTACGCGCCGTCGCCGAGCGCGTGCTTCACGCGGGTGTCGACGACCAGCAGCCGCAGTCCGCGGCCGGCCAGGTCGAACGGGATCTGTCGCCGGCTGAGGTCGCGGGTGTCGAGGTGCAGGACGTGACCGTCCGTGCAGGAGGCCGAGGCCGTCTGGTCCATGATCCCGCACGGGACGCCGACGAAGGCGTTCTCGGCGCGCTGTCCCGTGACCGCCAACTGCTCTCGGCTCAGGCCCAGTTCGTACAGGTCGTTCAGGGCGAGGGCGGTGACCACCTCCAGCGCGGCGGACGAGGACAGGCCCGCGCCCGTCGGCACGGTGGACGTCAGGTGGATGTCGGCGCCGGTGACGGCGTGGCCGGCCTCCCGCAGCGCCCAGACCACACCCACCGGGTACGCAGCCCAGCCCGCCCCCGAGAGCGGGGCCAGTTCGTCGACGCGCAGCTGGACCACGCCGCCGTCCATGTCCGCCGAGTGGAGGCGCAGGACTCCGTCCGTACGGCGCGAGACGGCGGCGACGGCGGTGTGCGGGAGGGCCAGCGGCATCACGAAACCGCCGTTGAAGTCGGTGTACTCACCGATCAGGTTCACCCGGCCGGGTGCCTCCCATATGCCCTCGGGGGCCGTCCCGTAGAGCGCTGCGAAGTCCTCGGCGATCCTCACGTCTCACTGTCCGTCCGTCGGGCGAACGCCCAGGCGTCTTCGATGATATCGGCCAGGTCGGCGCGCGAGGGCTGCCAGCCGAGCTTCTGCCGGGCCGTCTCGGCGGAGGCGACGAGCACGGCCGGGTCGCCGGCGCGGCGCGGGGCGGCGGTCTCCGGGATCGGGTGGCCGGTGACCTTGCGGACGGTCTCGATGACCTCGCGGACCGAGAAGCCGTTGCCGTTGCCGAGGTTGCAGATCAGGTGTTCGCCGGTGACCACGGCGTCCAGGGCGAGGAGGTGCGCCTCGGCGAGGTCCGCGACATGGATGTAGTCGCGGACGCAGGTGCCGTCGGGGGTGGGGTAGTCGTCGCCGTACACGGAGATGGCCTCGCGCCTGCCCTGGGCGACCTGGAGGACGAGCGGGATGAGGTGCGACTCGGGGGTGTGACGCTCCCCGTACGCCCCGTGCGCGCCGGCCACGTTGAAGTACCGCAGGGAGGCGGCGGCCAGTCCGTGCGCCGCACACTCGCCCGTGATCATGTGGTCGACGGCGAGCTTGGAGGCGCCGTACGGGCTGGTCGGCACGGTGGCGGCGGCTTCGGTGATCGGCGTGGAGACCGGTTCGCCGTAGGTCGCCGCGGTGGAGGAGAAGACGAGCGTGCGCACCCCGGCGCCGCGCATGGCGGCCAGCAGGGCCATGGTCCCGCCGACGTTGTTGACCCAGTACTTCTCAGGGTTGACGACGGACTCGCCGACCTGCGAGAAGGCCGCGAAGTGCAGCACCCCCGCGTACGAGGGATCCAGCCATTCGGCGGCGTCCTGGATGCGGCCCTCGATGAACGCGGCACCGGCCGGGACCGCTTCCCGGAATCCGGTGGAGAGATCGTCGAGGACGGTCACCTCGTGGCCGGCCTCCAGAAGATGCGCCGCCACCACACTGCCGATATATCCCGCACCGCCCGTGACCAGGTACTTTGCGCTCACTTGCTCGCTACCTCTCGCAGTCGCTCGGCCGCGGCCTCGGGCGGCACATCGTTGATGAACACGTTCATGCCGGATTCGGAGCCCGCGAGGAACTTCAGCTTGCCGGAAGTACGCCGGATGGTGAAAAGCTCAAGGTGAAGGGCGAAATCCTGCCGGTCGACGCCGAAGTCCTCCAGCGGGCCGAACGGCGCCTGATGCCAGGCGGCGATGTACGGCGTCGGAGGCTCCCCGGGCCCGAAGATCCGGTCGAACCGCCTCAGCAGCTCCAGATAGATCTGGGGGAACTCCGCGCGCGCCGCGTCGTCGAGGGCACGCAGGTCGGGGACCCGCCGCTGGGGGTAGAGGTGCACCTCGTACGGCCAGTGCGCGGCGTACGGGACGAAGGCGACCCAGTGCCGGCCCTCCAGCACCACCCGCTTCCCCTCGGCGCGCTCGCGCGCGACGACGTCGTCGAAGAGGTTCCGGCCGCCGGTCGCCTCCGTGTGCGCGGCGAGCGAGCGCAGCATCAGCGCGGTGCGGGGGGTGGTGAAGGGGTACGCGTAGATCTGTCCGTGCGGGTGGCCGAGGGTGACCCCGATCTCCGCGCCGCGGTTCTCGAAACAGAACACCTGCTTGACCTCCGGGAGTCCGGCCAGTTCCGCGGTGCGGTCGGTCCAGGCCTCCAGGACCAGCGCCGCCTGCTCCTCGGTGAGGTCGGCGAACGAGGCGTCGTGGTCGGAGGTGAAGCAGACGACCTCACAGCGGCCGGAGTCGCCGGCGAGGGAGGGGAAGCGGTTCTCGAAGACGGCGACGTCGTAGTCCGGGGCGGGGATCTCGCTGTGCCGGCCGTCGTGGGACGGGCAGAGCGGGCAGGCGTCGGCGGGCGGGTGGTGGATGCGGGTCTGCCGGTGCGAGGCGATGGCGACCGCGTCGCCGAGGAGCGGGTCGTGGCGGATCTCGGAGGTGGTCGAAACGGCTTCGAGAGGCCGCGGGTCGACTGCGTCGCGTACGGCGTCGTCGCGGGCGTCGAAGTAGATCAGCTCTCGGCCGTCCGCGAGCTGGACCGACGTCTTCTTCACCCGAGCACTCCTCACACACCGACCGACTCAACAAAACCACACGCAAAGAACCACAACCCAACAGCACGCGTCAATGGTGGTGCACACGCGGCCGGCCGGGGGCCCGGGCATACGGCTGAGCGGTACGGGAAGCCGTCTCCCGTACCGCTCAGGTCATGCAGAGGTCATGCGGTCGTGCGTGTTCAGTCGGCCACCGGGCCGGTGGCCACCCGGTCCAGCAGCCCGGTGCGCGCCGCGAGCGCCGCGGCCTCCAGCCGGGACCCGACGCCCAGCTTCATCAGCACCCGCTGGACGTGTGTCCGGGCCGTGCTCGGGGCGATCCCCATGCCGGCGGCGATCAGCCGGGTGTCCTCGCCGTCCGCGACCCTGACCAGCACCTCCACCTCGCGCGGCGTCAGGATCCGCAGCAGCCGGGTGCCCTCGTCGTCCGGCTGGACGGCCGGGTTGAGCAGCTCGGCGAAGGCGCCTTGCAACAGCTGTGGCGCGACCGCGGCCTCGCCGGTCCGGGCCTTCACCATGGCGCGCTCGACCCCCTCGATGCGCTCGTCGTGGCGTACGTACCCGCAGGCGCCGGCGGCGAAGGCCGCGGCGATCCCGCGCGGGCTGGGCACCGGCCCCAGCACCACCACGGCCACCTGGGGCCGGTCGCGTTTGATCCGTACGATCGGCTCGAAGGCGCCCGGTTCGGCCGGGGTCGCCGTACCGAACAGGCACACCTCCGGCGCCCGGCTCACCACCAGCTCGGCGGCGCCCGAGGTGGGCGCGGCCGCGGCGAGCACTCGGTGCCCGCGCAGTTTCAGTGCCGAGGCGAGCGCCTCGGCCAGCAGACGGTGGTCGTCGACCACCATGAGCCGCACTCCCATCGAACCCCCCATCCCCCAGGAGCAGGCCCCCCGGCCCTCCTGACCCGGCAAGCTACACGCTTGTTCGACTTTGCGCGCCCGTTACCGGGTGGAAGCCCCCAGAATGCCGAATTCTCCGTCATTCCAGGCTCTCCCGGTACGGGGCCTGCCGGGGTCAGGCCGGGTCTGCCCTGGTCCGCCGGGTCCGCCGGGTCAGCCGGTCCCGAAGGCGACCACGAGGTAGTCCTTCTGCGTGCTGTCCGTCGGCTTGCTGATCAGGATCTCGGAGAGGTACATCCGGCCGTTCGCGTAGCGGAGCTCCGCGTGGTTCAGCGAGAAGCTGGTCTCCGCGGAACGGACGGCCTTGTCCCCCGGGTTCTCCATCAACACGGTCTGCTTGAGCGCACGGCCGTCGATGCTGACGATCTGTCCGCCCTCGTCGTAGGGGGGCGACTTGTACGCGATGATGTTGCCGCCGTCCATCCGCAGCGGGGACATCGTGTAGCGGTCGCCCGCGTCCGCCCGGTCGGTGGTGGCCTTACCGGTGGTCAGGTCGAAGGAGACGATCTCGTTCGTCCTGCTGTACTCGCCGGCGCCCTCGTGCTCCTCGGTCGGCACATAGATCCGGCCGTTGCCGACCACGACCTTCTGGCAGGACTCGACCTCGGTGCTCGCGCACTGGGCGGCGTACCGGTCGGCGTCGACCGTGATCTTGCTGCGCAGCTTGCCGGTCTTCTCGTCGATCGAGAAGAAGTCCGAGATGCCGCTGCCGTCACCCGCGCTGTCGCCGACGTCGGCCGCCACCACCAGCGGCTTGCTGGAGACGATGCTCGCCCACTCGATGCCGGCCGACATCTTGTACGAGGACAGCGGCGCGCCGGTGGCCGGGTCCAGGGCCTGGACGACGAGGTACCGGTTCTCGTACGGGCCGCACTTGCGGACCGTGGCCAGGGCCTCGCCACCGGCGTACCCCATGTCGTAGCAGTCCTCGGGATCGATCTTCGGCACCCAGCGGGGCGCGCCGTCCGCGAGGTTCCATGCGGCCCCGCCGCTGGTGCCGCCCGCGGCGACGGTCGGGCCACCGATGGTGACCTCCTTGAAGTCGACCTTCTGGTCCCCGCCGTTGGCCCCCTTCGTGGACTTGCTCCACAGCAGCTCGCCCGCGTTGAGGTCGATCACGCCGACCTCGGTGCACCGCTGGTACTTCTCGGCGGCGGTCCGCTTGGCGGCCTCGAACGCGATCGCCGTCTTGTTGTCCTGGGTGACGTGCTTCGTCGCGGCGCAGACGTTGCCCGGCAGCGGGATGACCCACTTCTGGGTTCCCTTGACCGGGTCGTAGCCGACGACCTGGCTGACGCCGCTCTTCGCGTACACCGTGTCGGTGACCCAGGAGCCTTCCACCGTGGTCAGGTCGGTGACCTTGGGGTGCGGCACCTGGAAGGCGACCGTGGACTTGGGGTCGGCCGGGGCCTTCTCCTTGCCCTCGCCCCCGAAGGCGGGGCTATCTCTGCCCTTGCCGTCCTTGCCGCCCTCGGTCGAGCCCGAGGTGCCCTTGGACTCGTCCTTGCCGCTGCTGTTGTCGTCCTTGCCCGACGCGTACCAGACGCCGCCGACGATGATCAGCGCCACCGCGACGGCCGCCGCGATGATGATCATCATCTGGGCGTTGATCTTCTTGCCGCCACCGCCGGAGCCGCCGCCGGGCGGAGTCGGTGGCGGCGGCGCGGCCGGGTAGCCGTACCCCGGCTGCTGCTGGGGCGGCTGCTGCGGGTAGCCGTAACCGGGCTGCGGCGCCTGCGGATAGCCGTAACCGGGCCCGCGGGGCGGAGGAGCCTGCGGATAGCCGTACGCCGGTGGCTGCTGCGGCGCGCCGAACCCTCCCGGCGGGGGGTCCTGGGGCGCGCCGAACCCTCCCTGCGGCGGCTCGTTGGGCGGTGGGGGCGGCTGGGGCGGCTGAGTCATCGCGGTCGTACCTCTGAGGAAGGGAAGTGGGGGACGGGGTCGGAGTGCTCGTGGGACGTGTTCAGCGGACTCACTTGCCGAAGGCCATCATGAGCTTCTCCTCGGCGTCGTCCTTGCCCGAGAGCCGGGTGGTCGAGATGAAGAACCGGCCGTCCACGTAGTCGACCTGCTTCGAGAAGAAGGAGTCCTCGATGTCGGAGGCCGCCTCGGGGTGCTGAAGCAGCACCTTCGGGTTGCCGCCGCCCGCGGCGATGCTCGCGACCGAGCCGCCCTTGTCGTACGTCGGCTCCAGGTACGCCACGAGGCTTCCGCCCTCCGCCTTGAGCGGCATCATCGTGCGGCCCTCGCCGGCCGCTGAACGCCACTTGGCCTTGCCGGTGTTGAGGTCGAAGGCGACGATCTCGTTGGAACGGCCGCCGCTTCCGCCCGACTTCGGCTCGGTCGGCAGGTAGAGCGTGTTGGCGTCGGCCACCGCGCCGATGCAGCCCTGCAGGTCGCGGTCGAGGACGGAGAATCCGCAGTCGGGCTGGAAGCTGTCCTTGGTCTCGAGCTGCGAGCGGACCCTGCCGTCAGTCTTGAACGTGGTGACGTTCCACTGGTTCTTGTCCTTGTTCGTCATGTAGAGGACGAGCGGGGTGACGGAGTAGACCTTTCTGACCGTCCAGCCCTTGGGGACCTTGAACGTCCACTTGGCCTTGCCGGTCACCGGGTCGAACTCCTCGACCTGCTCGGTCTCGGACTTGGTGCACGTCTCGACGGCGATCAGCCTCGCGCCGCCCGCGAACGAGGCGGGGGTGCACGGGCCGGATGTCTTGCCGAACAGCTTCGTGCCGTCGCTGACCCGGAAGGCGCTGGACGGGCCCATCCGGCTGGCGGTGACGGTGTCCCCGCTGATCGCCAACTCCAGCTGGGTCATGATGTCGAAGGCGCCCTCCTTGGGGACCTCCTTCGTCCATCCCTCCTTGCCGGTCTTGAGGTCGATCATCTTGAGCTGGTTGCAGTCGGCGTCCTTGGAGGTGCCGTCCTTGAAGCCGACCACGACCTTGCCGTCCGTGGTGGTCTGCCGGGGCGCTCCGCAGATGTCGCCGGTGAACGGGACGGACCAGTTCTTCCGGCCGTCGGCGACGCCGTACGCGGTGACCGACTTGTACGAGACCTTGGCGACCACATCGCCCGCGAACCACATGCCGAGTGCGTCGGCGCCACTGCCGGGCACGTCGATGTCGTTCGTCTTCAGCCACAGGACCTTGTCCTCGCCCGGCTTGCGCCCTGCGTTGAGGCCCTCGTTGGTCTGCTCGCCGTCGCCACTGCCGTCGCCCTCGTCGACGCTGGGCGAGCTGCTCGGCTTCGCGTCCTGGCTCTTGCCGGCCTTCGGCTTGTCGTCCTCGTCGCCGCCGCCGGCCAACGCGTAGGCGCCGCCGCCGATCACGAGCAGGCCGGCCACCGCCGCGGCGATGATAATGAGCGCGGGCTTGCCCTTGAAGGGGTTCCTGCCGCCGCCGGCCGGCGCCGGGACGCCCGGGAACTGCTGGGGCGGGTAGCCGTACGGGCCCTGCTGGCCGTACGGACCGGGCGCCTGCCCGCCGCCGTACGGACCGGGCTGCTGCTGGCCGCCGTACGGACCGGGCCGGCCGTAGGGGCCGGGCTGCTGCTGCGCGTACGGGTTGTCCCCGGCGGGCGGTGCGCCCTGCGGGTAGCCGTAACCGGGCTGCGGTGCCTGCGGATAGCCGTAACCGGGCTGGGCCGGCGGGGCCGGCGGCATCTGCGGAGGCTGCGCCGGAGGCGTGGGGACCCCCTGTTGGGGATCCTGGGGCGCGCCGAAGCCCCCCTGCGGTGGCTGGTTGGGTGGCTGACTCATCAGCACTTACCTCTTCACGCGGGGTCCGCTGCCCGACCGGCCTCCCCCGCAATTCCGGCGGCGAAACACCGCCGGAAAGGAGCGAATCGGGCATGGATCCCGCAGATTTACGTCAGTCGAGCGGGAGTTCTTTCTATCACTCCGCCCCCATACCGGAAGGGCCGGTCCAGCCCCTGTTCCCAAGGGAGGACCGGCCCGTGATGGCCTTGTTACCGCGCCATCACTGCCTCTCCGCAAGCTCCAGCCAGCGCATCTCCAACTCGTCGCGCCCGACGATCAGTTCACGCAGTTCCGCGTCCAGCTTCGCCACCTTCTCGAAGTCGGTGGCGTTGTCGGCGATCTGGGCGTGCAGGATGGTCTCGCGGTCGGAAAGCTTGTTCAGCTGCCGCTCGATCTTCTGCAGTTCCTTCTTCGCCGCCCGTGCGTCCCCGGCCGGCTTCTCCTTCGCCGGAGCCGACGCGGCCGCGGCCGCGGCCGCCGGAGCGGGCGTCGCGGACTCGACGATCCGTCGGCGGCGCTCCAGGTACTCGTCGAGTCCGCGCGGCAGCATCCGCAGCGACGCGTCGCCGAGCAGCGCCATCACCTTGTCGGTGGTCCGCTCGATGAAGAACCGGTCGTGGCTGATGACGATCAACGAGCCCGGCCAGCCGTCGAGCAGGTCCTCCAGCTGGGTCAGCGTCTCGATGTCGAGGTCGTTCGTCGGCTCGTCGAGGAAGAGGACGTTCGGCTCGTCCATCAGCAGACGCAGGATCTGCAGCCGGCGCCGCTCGCCGCCCGAGAGGTCGCCGACGGGCGTCCACTGCTTCTCCTTGGAGAAGCCGAACTGCTCGCACAGCTGGCCTGCCGTCATCTCGCGGCCCTTGCCGAGGTCCACCCGGTCGCGCACCCGCTGGACCGCCTCCAGCACGCGCAGCGACGGGTCGAGTTCGCCGACCTCCTGCGAGAGGTAGGCGAGCTTCACGGTCCTGCCGACCGCGATCTTGCCGGCCACGGGCTGTTCGTCGCCCTGGGTACGGGCGGCCTCGGCCAGCGCCCGCAGGAGCGAGGTCTTGCCCGCGCCGTTCACGCCGACGAGGCCGACCCGGTCGCCCGGGCCGAGCTGCCAGGTGAGGTGCTTGAGCAGCACCTTCTGCCCGGCCTGGACCGTCACGTCCTCCATGTCGAAGACCGTCTTGCCCAGGCGCGAGTTCGCGAACTTCATCAGCTCGGCGGTGTCCCGGGGCGGCGGCACGTCCGCGATCAGCTCGTTGGCCGCCTCCACGCGGAAGCGCGGCTTGCTGGTCCGGGCCGGAGCGCCGCGCCGCAGCCAGGCCAGCTCCTTGCGGACCAGGTTCTTCCGCTTGACCTCTTCGGTGGCGGCGATGCGCTCACGCTCGGCGCGGGCGAACACATAGTCGCTGTAGCCGCCCTCGTACTCGTGCACATCCCCCCGCTGGACGTCCCACATCCGGGTGCACACCTGGTCGAGGAACCAGCGGTCGTGGGTGACGCAGACCAGCGCCGAGCGGCGCGCCTGGAGATGCTGGGCCAGCCAGGCGATGCCCTCGACGTCGAGGTGGTTCGTCGGCTCGTCGAGGACGACCAGGTCCTGCTCGGCGATCAGCAGCTGGGCGAGCGCGATCCGGCGGCGCTCACCGCCGGAGAGCGGGCCGATCACGGTGTCCAGCCCGTGCCCGAAGCCGGGCAGGTCCAGCCCGCCGAAGAGGCCGATGAGCACATCGCGGATCTTGGCGTTGCCGGCCCACTCGTGGTCGGCGAGGTCGCCGATGATCTCGTGCCGGATGGTCGCGGCGGGGTCGAGCGAATCGTGCTGGGTGAGCACCCCGAGGCGCAGTCCGCCGCTGTGGGTGACCCGGCCGCTGTCGGCCTCCTCCAGCTTCGCGAGCATCCGGATGAGGGTCGTCTTGCCGTCACCGTTGCGGCCCACGACACCGATCCTGTCCCCCTCGGACACGCCGAGGGAGATGCCGTCGAGCAGGGTACGGGTGCCGTACACCTTGCTGACCATTTCGAGTGACAAAAGGGCACGCGCCACCGGAACCGCTCCTAGCCTTGATCTGGCACGACCGCGCGCCGTGACCCATACCTACATGTCAAGGATCCCATGGTCGCCGACTCTGCGCGGCAGGCGCCCTAGGTGTTCTGACCCGGGAGGTTGTGGACGGTGATGCAAGTCTCCGCTAGGAGATCTTGAAATGGGTGAGGGCCTTCTGGCTCGGTGTGGATTGCGACATCTGCACCGGGTCCCAGAGAGGCCCTCATGGCCCACCGTAATGCGGGTCTTCGAAGTTGAGCGGTGCGGAGGTGTCCGCGGGCGCGGCGGGTGGTGACGCAGCGTGTCCGTAGACGTTGGCTGTCGGCGTTGCGGAACCCGAACGCGTTGCGGGCGACGAGCTTGATCACGCGGTTGATGCCCTCGCTCTTGGCGTTGCTGTGACCGGTGTCGATGAACGCGGCGATCTCGGGCCACAAGCGGTCGACGGTGGCGGCGAGGGTGCGGACTTCGGGGATGTCGGAGTCCGCGCACCAGGTCAGGAACTTCCATCGGGCATGGCGTACTTGTTCGCGGTCGGCGCCGGTGCGGGCCAGGGCAAGGAGGGTGCGGATCGCGGCCCGGTAGGTGGCCGACATGTCGATGGCGACATGGTGGATGGTCTTGCGCCAGGTCAGGGGCGTGGTGGACAGCCAGGCCAGGACGTCGGCGGCGGTGCGGCCCTCGACTTGGCCGAGCAACCCGCCGGTGCCGAGCGCGTCGACGAACCCGGTGTGCCAGCGGTCCCGCGTCAGCTGCCACTTCCCGGTGTCGGGATCCTGTTCCCAGCAGGTGCGGCCGCGCCGGGTCTCGTCGATGCCCAGCACCGAAACCTCGGGCAGCGGTGCCTCGGTCACGGTCGCAGCGGCGGTGCGGAAGGCATCCATCACCACCGGCCAGGACAGGCCGAGGTCGCGGGCGGCCTGCACGACGGTGGAGCCGGCATCGCGGACCTGGCGTCCGGCCGCACACCGCAACCGCTCGGTCAACCGGGCCCCGGCCGGTATCTGCGGGATCTGCTCGGTGAACGACTTCCGAGGACAGGACGCCTCCCGGCACCACCAGCGGCGTTTGTGCCACAAGAACTCCAGGGGGTGCTCTCCGTAGGGGAGATCACGCGGCCGGGTGGTCGCCGCCCCCTTCACCCGGGACGCGAAGACCCCGCACACCGGGCAGGCTCTGGCCGAGGTGTCCGCCGTGGCCAGATGGACTCGGCGCGTACCGTTCTCAAGCCGCTCGACCCGGATGACGGACACCCCGTCCAGGTCCAACAGCAACGTCGTATCGTTGACCAAGCCCGTGGCTCCCCAGTGATCCTTCTGCGTAGAGAACAGAAATGATCAACCAGGACCACGGGCGTCCTGCATCCAGGGGTGACAACCACACTGCCGATCACAGACTGTGACAGACAGTCAATGCAGGCACCGGAACTGCACCGCTCAAGTTCGAAGACCCCGTAATGCGCCCCTGACCGAGACCGGCCGTCTGCGCCTGGCCCGCTGCGTGGTCGAGGACGGCTGGACCCTGCGGCGGGCTGCGGAACGTTTCCAGGTCTCGCCGACCACGGCCCAGCGGTGGGCCGACCGCTACCGTGAGCGGGGCGTGGCGGGCATGGCCGACCTGTCCTTGCGCCCTCATCACAGCCCGCGGCGCACTCCGACCCGCACCGAGCGGCGGATCATCAAGGTCCGTGTCATGCGCCGGTGGGGACCGCCCCGGATCGGCTCAGCCGATCCCTTGGAATCGATCATCTAGCGTTTGGTGCCGAACGCGGGGGATCGCTTGTCGCGGTATACGGCCGAAGCAGAAGCAGGGATGAAGGGGATCACCTTCCCTGCCTGGCAGGGAAGTCACTACGTGACGCTTGCTGAACTGTTGGTTCGGCTTGGCAGCTTCGGCCTGGGACTGACGTGGCGCGTTGAGATCGACGAGATGGTGGATCCTCGCTGTGTCGAGATGGAGCGATGGTCCGCAGGGTCCGGTATGGACACGTTGACGCTGCTGTCGCTGACGACCCCGGGGTTCCAGTTGATCGACGCTGAGGTTTGTGGGTTCGCCGAGGACGGGCTGGTTGTCGTCCTGACCGAAGTGGATAGCTCGTTGTGGGACATCAGGGCCGCCGACGAGCGCGTGCTCAGCGAACTTCAGCGCCACTACCCGGGCTAAGGAGCTCTGAGCGGGGGCCCTCACCCAGTGCGGAGCCAAAGGCGGATAGCGGCGACGGTCACCGTGCCATGAAAGACCTAGGCCCTCTTGTCGTAACGGGTCGCGACCGCGCGGAAAGTCTTGAGCCTGTTGATCGTCCGTTCCACTTCGTTGCGGCGACGGTAGATCGCTCTGTCGAAGCCGGTCGGGCGGCCGCCCTGGCGCTGCCGCAGGTAACGGCGGTTACGGCGGGACGAGTATGCCTTGTCGCCCCCGAGGTGGTCGGGCCGAGTACGTGGGTGTCCGCCTCCTGGCCGAGGAACCCTGATCTGTTCCAGCACGGGAACAGCTGCGGGGCGTCGCCCCACTGGCCGGGCGTGATGACGAAGGCGAGCGGGCGGAACCCACCCTCACCCACCAAGTGGATCTTGCAGTTCAATCCGCCTCGTGAACGGCCCAGAGCCTCGTCGGGGCGGTGATGCACGGGCCTGCTGCGTCTGCCGGCAATTCTCGGTGAACGGGAACGGACTCCTGCCGCGTGCTGATGAGCCCGGCAGGAGGTGGAGTCCACGCTCACCATGCTCCAGTCGATCCGGCCCTCGGCATCGGCCTCGGCCTGGACGGCCCGCAGAATCCTCTCCCACGTGCCGTCCGCTGACCACCTGCGATGACGGTCATGAACCGTCTTCCACTTCCCAAACCGGGACGGCAGATCCCGCCACGGCAGGCCGGTCCGCTGCCGGAACAGAATCCCGTTGATCACCCGGCGGTGACACTGCCACCGTCCACCCCGACCCACGCTCCTCGGCAGGTGAGGTTCCAGCCGAGCCCATTCGTCATCAGAAAGATCACCTCGCCCCACACCGAGCGCAACGATCGGCCAACAGGTGAGTTACCTGACCCATCGGACAGGACCTAGGGCTTTCGCTCCGTCATCGGCGGCATGTCGACACCGTCCTGGTACGTCACGGCCAGCAGATACCTGGTCATCTCCAGCTCCTTGTCTCCTGTTGCACCCAGCTTGGCGCATTCACTCCAGGGACGGAGCCGACGATGCGATCTCGACATCCTCGGCGGAGTTCCTTCGGGTGGAGGATAGAGGAGGGGCACTTCGCTGTGCCTCATCGAGGCTGCACGATCCGAAGGGCCGCACATGCGGGCAGCCTCACAAGGACTCACGGCGTCGTCAACGAGATGTGCTCTCTCGTACTGCCCGCTGCTTGGGGACGGTTGGACGGTCTGCCTGCGTGCCGTGCAGTACGAACGGGTTTCCCTGATGCCACATCGGCCAACGCTTGGTGAACCACCGCGGTGCGCCCTTTGCAGGGATCTGGTAGCCGACGATCACGTTCTGATTCTCCGGACTGTCAGTGATGGCGAGACCAGCGCTCATGGCCATGGCCGTGAGATCACCGAGCTCAATCACCGCCGAGAAGGGCGACCATTCGACGAGACTCTTGTAGACGGTTACCGACACCTTGTGCTGTGTCAGGAACGCCCGCCGGTCCTCGGCGTCCTTCGCCGCCCACATCTCGGCGAATTTCTTGCCCGTGCCGACGTACTTCTGTTCCGGCGCTTTCGCGACCAGTTCCTTGAGGCGTGATCCCTTTCCCGACAAGGACCTGTGCATGCGCCAGTAGGACTCTTCCTGTCCCTCCTCGTCGTACCTCCCGTTGAGGAAGTCGCGTTCGAGACGCGCCAGACGCCCCTGAACAGCGGATAGTTCCGCCCTGTGATCAGTCGTGGCTTGAGCAGCCTTGACCATCACCTCGGATTGGCCAAGGTGGGTCAAGAGCGCTTCGTCTATGACCGCTTCAAGGTCATCCTTGCGACTGGTGGCAGATCCGTCGCACTGGATTCCGCGATGTGCTCTGCCGCAGACGTAGTGGTAGTAACCCTCCTCGCGTGGCTTCCCCTTGGCCGGCCTGACCTTGATGTACATCGGCCCCTCGCACTTACCGCACTTGGCGATGCCAGAAAGCATGTAGGTCGTGCGCGAAGCGCGGTTCGCTGGAGAGCGCTCCTCCAGCCGCGACAACACCGAGTGCCACTCGCTCAGCGTCAGAAGCGGCTCATCGTTGATCATCCGCGGGTTGCCGTCGTCGTCGTCCACGATCTGCCCTCGGAACATCTGGACTCCCGTCATCCTGGGGTTCTTGAGGGCCTTCTCAAGTGGCCCTGTGCGCCATTCCCCGTTCCGGGACGGCTGCCCGGCGCGCAGACGCAGATGGTCCCGCCATGAGGGAACACCCTTCTCGTTGAGTTCACGGCAGATGCGGTACATCGTCATTCCATCTTCGATGTCCCTGACGATCTGGCGCATCAGCGGTCCGTACGTCTCATCCTGAACGAGGACCTTCCCGCCCTCCTCGCGTCGTTCGAGGACATACCCCATGGGTGTCTGGCCACCGTGCCAAGCACCGTCTTCAACCAACTTGCGCTGAGCGTCCATGTTCCGTGCCCGGATCGCTTCCCACTCGCCTTCCGCGAACGCGGCGATGATGCGGGCGAACGTCTTGCCCATGGGCGTGGAGAGATCGAACCCCTCGCTTGTAGAGACGATGAACTTGCCGTTCCTGTCGCACCACTCCAGAAGCTGTGAGAAGTGCAGCGACCGGCGCGTGAGTCTGTCCAGCTTCCAGACGCACAACACGTCAAACTCGTCGGCATGCTCGGCCAGCCAAGGCCCGAGACCCGGACGCTTGAACGGGTCCAGGCTGCCGGACACGTCGAGGTCCTCGGCCCAACCCACGATCGTTCCCATGATGTTGGGCGTATCCGCCCAGTGCTGGATGTGCTGGCGCTGACGCGCCGGGGATGTGGTGTCGTCCTGCACGACGCTGAGACGCACAACGCCGAGCACTCTCGGGTTTTCCATCATGCAACCGATGCTGGCGAGTTGGTACCCACTAGCAGACTTGAACGACTGCCTCAACACTGACTGAACTGACGGCCATCAACGCTTCTGAAACGGATATGGACCGACTCCCCGGGCTGGGCGCGACCGCGCATGCCGCCCGCCGTGCGACGGTCAGGATTACCGCGTCCGGCCCTCAGCGCCATCGCGACGGCGGAGGGCGCTGATCCGCACAGCGATCAGCATCGCCGTACGATCCGGCAATCACTCAGCTCCGCTGCTTCGGTCACTCCGCGGTGGCTTCCAGGTGTCGCAGCCGCGCCGCGCGTACGGGGATCCGCTGGACGGCAACGAATTCTCCCCACCATGGGAGAAACGCCCTCAGTGGCGCGATGGTGCTCTGCTCAGCACTCTGTTCCGCAGCCCATTCGAGATGCTCGACAAGCGGGCAGGTACGCCGGAGCGATCTGGGCCACCGCAGCACGCAGGGCAGCCGGAGTGAGGGCAGGCATCGGAATCAGCGGCCCGGCAGCAGAGGCGGGCGTTCGGTCATCGGTTTCCTCCCGGAGGGCTTGCGCTCCGCGTACAGCCCAAGCCGCGCCGGTTCACAGCGGGATTCACCGGGACACGACCGTCGCGCCCTCGGCCGGGGACGATGCCACTCGGGCCGTGCGGCAGGTCCCCGACGACAGCAGGGCCTTCGCCACCGATTCGGCCGCGTCCGCGTCCTTCGCCAGGAACGCCGTCGTCGGGCCGGAGCCGGAGACCAGCGCCGCCAGGGCGCCCGCCGCCGTGCCGGCCGCGAGGGTGTCCGCCAGCGACGGGCGCAGCGACAGCGCCGCCGGTTGCAGGTCGTTGGCCAGGGCGTCCGCCAGGGCGGTGGGGTCGCCGGTGCGCAGGGCGGTCAGCAGGGCCTGGGACGCCTCGGGGGCCGGGACTGCGGTGCCCGCGTTCAGGCGGTCGAACTCCCGGTACACCGCGGGCGTGGACAGCCCGCCGTCGGCCACCGCGAAGACCCAGTGGAAGGTGCCGCCGACCTCCAGCGGGGTCAGGTGCTCGCCGCGGCCGGTGCCGAGCGCCGCGCCCCCGACCAGGCTGAACGGCACATCGCTGCCCAGCTCGGCGCAGATGTCGAGGAGTTCGGCCCGCGAGGCGCCCGTGCCCCACAGCGCGTCGCACGCGAGCAGCGCGCCCGCGCCGTCCGCGCTGCCGCCGGCCATGCCGCCGGCCACCGGGATGTCCTTGGCGATGTGGAGGTGCACGTCGGGGCGGAGCCCGTGGCGTGCGGCCAGCAGCTCCGCCGCCCGCGCGGCCAGGTTCGTACGGTCCAGCGGGACCTGGCCGGCGTCCGGGCCGGAGCAGGTGATCCGCAGCGAGTGGGCGGGCGTGACCGTGACCTCGTCGTACAGGCTCACCGCGAGGAAGACGTTGGCCAGGTCGTGGAAGCCGTCGGGGCGTGCCCCGCCCACCGCGAGCTGCACATTGACCTTGGCGGGCACTCGGACCGTGATGCTCGCGCTCACGCGGACGTCTCCTTCATGGACTTCGCTGCCTCCGCGATACGGGCGAACTCCTCGACCGTCAGCGCCTCGCCCCGCGCCTGCGGCGAGACCCCGGCCGCGACCAGCGCCGCCTCGGCGGCGGGGGCCGATCCGGCCCATCCCGCGAGCGCGGCCCGGAGCGTCTTGCGGCGCTGCGCGAAGGCCGCGTCGACGACCTCGAAGACCTCCGCCTTGGTGGCGGTGGTCTTCAGCGGTTCGGTCCGGCGTACGAGCGCGACGAGCCCCGAGTCGACATTCGGCGCCGGCCAGAACACGTTGCGGCCGATGGCCCCGGCCCGCTTGACCTCCGCGTACCAGTTGGCCTTCACCGACGGCACTCCGTACACCTTGTTGCCGGGCTTGGCCGCCAGCCGGTCGGCCACCTCCGCCTGGACCATGACCAGGGTGCGGTCGATGGTCGGGAAGCGGTCGAGCATGTGCAGCAGGACGGGCACGGCCACGTTGTACGGGAGATTGGCGACCAGCGCGGTCGGCGGCGGGCCGGGCAGTTCCTGGACGTGCATCGCATCGGTGTGTACGAGGGAGAAGCGGTCCGCGCGGGCGGGCAGCCGGGCCGCGATGGTCGCGGGCAGCGCACCGGCCAGTACGTCGTCGATCTCGACCGCGACGACCCGGTCCGCCGCCTCAAGCAGCGCCAGCGTCAGCGAGCCGAGCCCCGGCCCGACCTCGACGACCACGTCGTCCGGCCGCACGCCCGCCGTGCGCACGATCCGCCGGACCGTGTTGGCGTCGATGACGAAGTTCTGGCCGCGCTGCTTGGTGGGGCGTACGCCCAGGGCGGCGGCCAGTTCGCGGATGTCGGCGGGGCCCAGGAGGGCGGCGGACACGTCGGGCTCAGGCTCAGTGGTGCTCACCGGTCAAGCCTAAAGCGTGTTGCGACTGGGACGGGCGAGACGGAATCTCCGCAGATCAACAGCCTCCAGCAGTTCGAGTTTCTTCTGGGTGGCTGCACCCGGGGCGTTGACAGCCGCGCGCCGGGCGCGGTACAAACGCGCGACATCCAGGGGCGAGAACCGGCCAATCCACGGTGCGGAACGCCCGGATTTTGGCATGCATACATCACGCGGGGGCAGCTGTGACGGAACGACGCGACAGAAGCACGATCAAGGGGCTGGCCGTGCTCAGCCTCATCATCACCGCCATCGCCGTCGGGGTGTTCTTCTTCTTCGGCAGCAGTTCCCAGAAGCCGACGGGCTGGGGAGCCGCGTACGCCTTCGGCACCCCCGTCACCGTCCAACTGCCCAGCTCCTGCAGCATCGAGACCATTGTCGGCCGCGGCGGCGGGGGCTCCCGCAGCGGCAAGTGTGAGGGCTCCACCTGGACCGCCGACGGCAAGCCCGTCACCGGGACTCTGTACGCCAAGGCCGACGACCTGCCCCGCTCCGACGGCGGGCGCTCCTTCACCGGCGAGGCCCGGGCCCTGGGCGACCGCGCGTACGGCGAGCCCGAGACCGCGGACACCCTCCTCCACCTGTCCCTCATGGGCGCCGCAGCCCTCGGCCTCCTCGGCCTCCTCGGCTGCGGCATCGCCGCGATCCTTCCGGCGCGGCGCAGCGGCTGACCACGGCGGTCTCGCGCTCGGGGTCGATGTCGTCTCAGCCATGCAGCAGCCGGCCGCAGTGCGGCCAGGGGCTCGCTCCCCTTTGTACGTACAGCTTCTTCGCCCGGTACGTCTGCTCGCTCGCGCTCGCGTCCTGCGGCCGGCCGCTGCCCCCCAGGGCCTGCCAGGTGCGGGTGTCGAACTGGTACAGCCCGCCGTACGTCCCCGAGGGGTCGACCGCGCCGGGGCGGTCGCCCGACTCACAGCGGGCGAGCCCGCTCCAGTTGAGCCCGTCGGCGCCCTGGACGGACGTCGGCCGGGCCTTGGTGCCGACGCGGACGATCTGGGTGACCGGCTTCCGCACCACCTCTTCGGCGATCTTCCTCAGCTTCTGCCGCACGCCGTTGACGGTGCGCAGGGCGTAGGTGACCCGCCGGGAGCCGTGCACGCCGGCGCGTGCGACCACCTCCGTACCGGTGAAGAGCGACGCGTCCTCGGTCCGCCGGACGGCGAACCGGATGGGCTCCTCGCGGACCTCCTTCGTCCCGGTGATCCGCATGACGGTGACGGTCTGACCGTCGCGCGGGAAGGAGCCGGGCGGCACGGACGTGGTGTCCTGGCCGCGCAGGGTGATGCCGGCCTGGCCGAGGGCCTCCGCCACGGTTGCCGCGTTGGTACGGATGGTGCGTTCGCGGCCGTCGGCCATGAACGTCACCGTGCGCTCGGTACGGACGTCCAGCGCGAGGCCGTGGCGGGAGATCCGGGAGGAGCGCGAGGCGGAGAGGTACGCGCCCTCCGCGCGCACCCCGAGCTGACGCAGTGCGCCGTCGACCGTGCGGGCGGTGGTCCACACCCGGCGGCGCTGCCCGTCGAGGGTGAGCGAGACGGGACGGCCGTACCGGACGACTACCTCGTCACCGTGGGCGAGCTCGGTGTCGGGGGCAGGGGCGACGATGTCGTGGCGGCCGACCTCGAGCCCCTGGTCCTCCAGCAGTTCGTCCACGTCGTCGGCGAAGGTGTGCATGGTGCGCGGGACGCCGTCGACGGTGAGCCGGACCGCCTTGTCCTGGACGATGAACGCCGAGGTGCCGCCGGCCAGGAACGCCACGACCAGCGCCTGCGGGACGAGGCGGCGCAGTCCCTCGGGCCCCTGGACGGCCTTGCGCCGCCGGGCCGCCCGCCGGGCCTCGGCCCGGCCGCCCACTCCCGGCGTGCTCTGGTGAGGCAGCAAGGTGTCGGGGAGGGTGGCGGAGAGCGTGACCGGGAGGGTCGCCTGCTCGGAGAAGGGCACGTCAGGCTCGTGCGGCAGGTCAGGCTCGTGCGGCACAGGCTCGTGCGGCACAGGCTCGTGCGGCACGTAAGGCATGTAGGGCACGTACGACTCATGCGCCTCGTAGGGCTCATGCAGCTCGTACGGCTCCGCGGTCCTGGCCCGGCGACCGCCGCCCCCGCGCCCCGCCCGGTGACTGCCCTGCGCATTGCTCACGACGCTCGCTCCAGTGGTCCGGTCCCGCCTGGCTGACGCTGCGGGCCGGGACACTAGCGGAGCGACCGTCACTCTCCCAAGCGACGCGGCTTCACTCAGTAATCGAACGCGCGAGCCGTGTTCACGGCGATCGCCTCCGCCATGGTGTCCTCGTCGAGGCCCCTCACCTGGGCCATGGCACGGACGGTGACCGGAATGAGATACGGCGCGTTGGGCCGTCCGCGGTAGGGCGCCGGGGTCAGGAACGGCGCATCGGTCTCGACCAGTACGAGGTCGAGCGGCGCGACGGCGAGAGCGTCGCGCAGCGGCTGGGCGTTCTTGAAGGTCACGTTGCCGGCGAAGGACATGAAGTAGCCCGCGGCGGCGCAGACCTCAGCCATCTGGGCGTCGCCCGAATAGCAGTGGAAGACGGTGCGCTCGGGAGCGCCCTCGTCGCGCAGGACGCGCAGGACATCGGCGTGCGCATCGCGGTCGTGGATGACGAGCGCCTTGCCGTGCCGTTTGGCGATCTCGATGTGCGCCCGGAAGGAGCGCTCCTGCGCGGCCATCCCGTCGGGTCCGGTGCGGAAGCAGTCCAGGCCGGTCTCACCGACGCCGCGTACCTGCGGCAGCGCGGCCAGCCGGTCGATCTCGGCGAGCGCGTCGTCGAGTGCGGCGTCCCCGCCCGCCTCGCGCGCGCCCTGCCTGGACCAGCCGTCCGGGTCACCGTGGACGATGCGCGGGGCCTCGTTGGGGTGCAGGGCAACCGTGGCCCACACGTTCTCCCAGGCGGCAGCCGTCTCCGCGGCCCAGCGTGAGCCCTTCACGTCGCAGCCCACCTGGACCACGGTCGTGACGCCGACCGAGGCCGCCTTCTCCAGGGCCCCTTCGACGGTGCCCTCCTGCATGTCCAGGTGGGTGTGCGAGTCGGCGACCGGCACCCCGAGCGGTTCGGGAAGCGGCGGCGGAGCGTCCTTGGCCCCGGGAGTGTTCGGCATGGGGCCGATCCTACGAGTCGTACGAGGGACCCCGGAGCCGCATCAGTGCCGCATCAGTGCCACATCAGTGCCGCATGCCGCATCACTTGCGGTGGAACGGGTGGAACAGGTGGGACAGCTGCCAGTGGTGCCCGACCTGGGCCTCGTCCGTGCCCGGAGTCGCACGCTCGGCGGCGGCGGGCTCGGCTGCCACCGGCTCGGCCACCGGCTCCGCCGGCTTGGGCCGGCGCTTCACCGGCGCACCGGCCGGCACCGGTCCGGCGATCCCGGGCGCGACGGGGTGGTGGTACAGCTCCTCCAGCGTGCCCAGTACCGAGGAGACCTGACCGGCCCGCATGATGCGCACGACATGCATGCCGCAGTTCAGGCAGGTGGGCTTGGAGAGCGGCGAGGGGACCCGTTCCCCGTTGGCCTTGTAGGTGACGAATTCCTGTCCCTTGCCGTCGACGTGATGCTCGATGTCGTACGACTGCTCCCAGCCGTATCCGCACCTCATGCAGGCGAACGCATAGGACTCGTGCGCGGTGGCCACGCCGCTGCCGCTGCTGATCGGGCGGGCGGCCGCGCCGGGGGTCGGGGTGTCTGCGATCTCACTCATGCCAGCTCCTCTGGTCCGCTGGTGGCACTTGCCAGTGGACGCCTGTTCCGGCGGGAGCGCATCAGGTCTGTCGGCTGTTGGAGCGGTCTTGGGCATCTGTTGGGAAAAGACCCCGATGCGCGGCCTAAGTTTTGCTTTTCAGGTTAGTCCTTTACCGACTTCCGGCTCCTGCCGAGCCGCGTTCTTTGCCGCGACCACTGCGTCGAACACCTCCCGCTTGGGCAGCCCCACCTCCGCCGCCACCGCCGCGATGGCCTCCTTGCGCCGCTCCCCCGCCTCTTCGCGCACCTGCACCCGGCGCACCAGCTCGGCCGGGTCGAGTTCCTGCGGCCCGGTGTCCGCCGCGCCCTCGACAACGACGGTGATCTCGCCGCGGACGCCTTCGGCCGCCCACGCGGCGAGCGCCCCCAGCGGGCCGCGCTTGACTTCCTCGTACGTCTTGGTCAGCTCCCGGCAGACGGCGGCCCGCCGCTCCTCGCCGAATACCTCGGCCATCGCGGCGAGCGTGTCGTCCAGGCGGTGCGGGGCCTCGAAGTACACGAGGGTGCGGCGCTCGTCGGCGACCTCGCGGAGCCTGCCGAGGCGCTCGCCCGCCTTGCGGGGCAGGAAACCCTCGAAGCAGAAGCGGTCCACCGGGAGTCCGGACAGAGCCAGTGCGGTCAGCACGGCCGAGGGCCCGGGGACGGCGGTGACCTTGATGTCCTTCTCGACGGCCGCGGCGACCAGCCGGTAGCCGGGGTCGGAGACGGAAGGCATCCCGGCGTCGGTGACCAGCAGCACCCGGGCGCCGCCCTCCAGGGCCTCGACCAGTTCGGGCGTCCGGGCGGTCTCGTTGCCCTCGAAGTACGACACGACCCGCCCGGTGGTGTGCACACCCAGCGCCTGGGTCAGCCGGCGCAGTCGCCGGGTGTCCTCGGCGGCGACGACGTCGGCCGTCGCCAGCTCGGCGGCCAGCCGGGGCGGCGCGTCCGCGACATCACCGATGGGGGTCCCTGCGAGTACCAGCGTTCCTGTCACCCGACCATCCTCGCAGGGCCCGGGCCTTGCGAGTCGCACAGATCCGTTCCCTACGATGACCCGGTGACTAGCACTGCGACCCACCCCGGCCGGGCCGCCGACGAACAGCCGCCCTCCTGGCAGCGGCGGCTGCGCCGGTTCGGCTACGCGGCCCCGGCGAACGCAGGTGTCGCCCGGCGGCTGGTGCCTGCGTACACCAAGCCGTCCGCGCAGCTGTGGACGGTGCTCGGGCTGCCGCCCGGCGCCGCGCGGCGGCTGGTGCGCTGGTCGGCGTGGGGCGGGCCGCTGCTGGTGGCCCTGGTGGCCGGAGTGCTGCGGTTCGTGAACCTGGGCAGCCCGAAGGCGGTGATATTCGACGAGACGTACTACGCCAAGGACGCCTGGGCGCTGATCAACCGCGGGGTCGAGTCCAGCTGGCCCAGGGACATCGACAAGTCGATCATCGCCGACCCGTCGCGGGTCGCGATCCCCACGGATCCCGGCTATGTGGTGCATCCACCGGTCGGCAAGTGGGTCATCGGCGCCGGCGAGTGGATCTTCGGCTTCGACCCGTTCGGCTGGCGGTTCATGACCGCCGTGCTCGGCACCCTCTCGGTGCTGATGCTGTGCCGGATCGGCCGACGGCTCTTCCGCTCAACCTTCCTGGGCTGTCTGGCGGGCGCGCTGCTGGCCGTCGACGGGCTGCACTTCGTGATGAGCCGCACCGCGCTGCTCGACCAGGTGCTGATGTTCTTCGTACTGGCCGCGTTCGGCTGTCTGCTCGTTGACCGCGACTGGTCGCGCGCCCGGCTCGCGGCTGCCCTGCCGGTCGACGCGGACGGGGTGGCACGCCCGGGCGCCGAGGTCGCCGAGCGGCTCCGGCTGGGCCTGCGGCCCTGGCGGATCGCGGCGGGCGTCTGCCTGGGCCTGGCGTTCGGCACCAAGTGGAACGGCGCGGTCGCCATCGTCTTCTTCGGCATCCTGACGGTGCTGTGGGACGTGGGCGCGCGGCGGGTGGCCGGCGCGGTGAACCCGTATCTCGCAATGCTCAAGCGGGACGCGCTGCCTGCCTTCGTCTCCACCGTGCCGGTCGCGCTGGTCACGTACACCGCCTCGTGGACCGGCTGGATCCTCAGCCCCGACAACGGCAAGGGCGGCTACTTCCGGGACTGGGCCAGGGGCGACGGCGCGGGCGGGAACTTCACCTGGCTGCCGGACTGGCTGCGCAGCCTGTGGCACTACGAGAGCGAGGTCTACCAGTTCCATGTGGACCTGACCTCGGCCCACACCTACGAGTCGAACCCGTGGAGCTGGCTGGTGCAGGGCCGGCCCGTCTCGTACTTCTACGAGTCGCCGCTCCCCGGCAAGGACGGCTGCCCGGCGACCGAGGCGGGCAAGTGCGCCCGCGAGGTCCTGGCGCTCGGCACCCCGCTGCTGTGGTGGGCGGGCTGCTTCGCGCTGCTGTACGTGCTGTGGCGGTGGGCGTTCCGCCGCGACTGGCGGGCGGGCGCGATCGCGTGCGCGATCGCGGCGGGCTATCTGCCCTGGTTCAACTACCAGGAGCGCACGATCTTCCTCTTCTACGCGGTCGTGTTCGTGCCGTACCTGTGCCTGGCGGTCGCGATGATGATCGGCGCACTGCTGGGACCGCCGGGGGCGAGTGAACGGCGGCGGACGATCGGGGCGGTCGGGTCGGGCGTGCTGGTGCTGCTGATCGTGTGGAACTTCATCTACTTCTATCCGATCTACACGGGCCAGACGATCCCGATGGACTCCTGGCGCAACCGGATGTGGTTCGACACCTGGGTCTAGGCCCTGCCCGGTCCTAGCTGCAACGACGGCGGACAGGGCCCCTGTTGGGGTCGTGTCCGCCGTGATCGTTTTTAGTGGTCTACGGATGCAGGATGACCTTCGTGTAGCCCTCGATGCGCTTGTCGAACTTGTCGTACGCCGACGAGGCCTGGTCCAGGGGGAGTTCGTGCGAGACGACGAAGCTCGGCTTCGCCCGGCCCTCGATGATCATGTCGCGCAGGTACCGGTTGTAGCGCTTCACGTTGCACTGGCCCGTACCCAGCCGTAGGCCCTTCTCGAAGAGCTTGCCGATCGAAACGAGGAGCATGCCCTTCTTTGCCTGCTCGTCAGGGCCTCCCGGGTCTGCCGGGACATAGAGGCCGGGTATGCCGAGGGCACCAGTGGCCCGGACCGTGCCGACGAGCGAGTTCAGAACGGTCGCCGGTTCCTCGCGGTCCGTGCCGTGCGCCATCGCCTGGTAGCCGACGGCGTCCACGCCCTTGTCCGTGCCTACGCCCTCTGTCTGATCCTTGATTTGCTTCACCGGGTCGCCCTCGGCGAAGTTGATCGGGATCGCGCCGATCTCCCGGGCCTTCTCCAGCCGCTCGGGAACCCGGTCGACGCTGAAGACCTTGCTCGCGCCGCGCAGCAGAGCCGAGTAGGCGGCCATGAGCCCGACCGGCCCGCCGCCGTACACCGCAACGCTCTCGCCCGGGCGGACCTGCGCGAGTTCACAGCCGTGGTAGCCGGTGGGGAAGATGTCGGCGAGCAGCATGAAGTCGCTCTCGTGCTCGTTTCCCGGCGGCAGCTTCAGGCAGTTGAAGTCGGCATAGGGAACGCGAAGATATTCGGCCTGGCCTCCCGTCCAAGGTCCCATGGCGACATAGCCGTAAGCGCCGCCCGCGAATCCCGGATTGACGGTCTGACAGAAACCGGTGAATCCGTCGACGCAATTAGTGCAGAACCCACAGGCGACATTGAAGGGGATGACCACACGGTCGCCCTCCTTGAGGGAGGTGACGCCCTGGCCGACTTCCTCGATGACTCCCATGTTCTCGTGACCGAACACGATGCCGGGCTCGGCCGCCGTACGCCCTTCGTACATGTGCAGGTCCGAGCCACAGATCGCGGTGGAAGTGATCCGTACGATCACGTCGTTCGGGTGTTGCATGCTGGGCTTCTCGACATCCTCGACCGCCACGGTGAACGGTCCCTTGTAGACGACGGCTTTCATTTGTTGCCACCTCCTGATCGGCGATGGGCACGCATGATTGCCCACCCCTTTTCACGTGACCTATCTCTCATACTTCTCCGGCCTGCTGGATGGGTCAAACCGCTAATCTCAGGAGGAATACCCGCTCCGGTATCGCACTATGGCACTGAGGAAACGAAAGGGAGGGCGACACGTGGAAGCACACGGCTCGGGACCTTGCTCGTCCAGGTGCCCGGCCTGTCCGGCACCTCGTACCCGCCCGGAACAACGGTTACTGTCCGCGGTCGCGGCGCGACTGTCGATGCGTTTGTGAACGGCGACTGGCTCCCCCTGTCGTGGTGGGAGTTCTCCGACGGCCTCCGCGAGGACATCGCGGACCGTTGAGGCGCGCCGTGGCGTAGGCGAGGCGCGGCACCGCATCGTTCCGTTCCGTTCCGTTCCGATAACAGAATCACCCTGGCCCGCTCACGCACCGTATGGTGTGGGCAAGTACCCCTTTTTGAACGTGTTCAGTGCGGGGTCCTGGGGAGGGACTACGGGGATGCGGAGCGGGATGAAGGTCGCCGTCGTCGGCGGCGTGTTCGTGGTCGTGGCGAGCGGCGTCGGTTACGGCGCGTACAGCGTGCTGGGCGGGGCGGGCGGCGGAGCGGTTGAGGCCAGGACGGGCCCGCCCACCGCCGAGGAGATCGACCGGACGGCGAAGGACTTCCTCGCCGCCTGGGCGGAGGGGGACGTGAACACCGCGTCCGGGCTCACCAACAACGCGGCCGAGGCGCAGCCCGCGCTGGCCGCGTACCGCACGGATGTACGTGTCTCGCAGGTGACCCTGACGCCGGGCACGGCGGTCGGCGCGAAGGTCCCGTCACCGTCAAGGCCGTGGTGTCGTACGAGGGCACGACCAAGCCCTGGACGTACGAGTCGGCACTGACGGTCGTCCGCGGCGTGCAGACCGGCAAGGCGCTGGTCGACTGGGCACCGGCGGTGGTCCACCCCAAGCTGACGCCCGGCCTGCAGCTGAAGACCGGCACGGCCTCGGCGCCGTCCCTGGAGGCGGTGGACCGCGACGGACAGCCGCTCACCAGGGAGAAGTACCCGTCGCTCGGGCCGGTCCTGGACGAGCTCAGGTCCCGGTACGGCGACCGGGCCGAGGGCGGCGAGCCAGGGGTCGAGCTGTGGATCGACAGCATGGGCGAGGGCAGCCCCGACCAGACGCTGCTGACCCTGTCGGAGGGCAAGCCGGCGAAGCTGGAGACGACCCTGGACGCCGAGGTGCAGGAGGCGGCGGAACGGGCGGTCAAGAAGTACGGCGAGTCGTCGGTGGTGGCGATCGAGCCCAGCACCGGCCATGTCCTGGGGTTCGCCAACCACCGCGCCGACGGGTACAACGCGGCGTTCCAGGGGCAGCTGGCACCCGGCTCGACGATGAAGATCGTCACGGCCGCGCTGTACCTCGACAGGGGCCTGATGTCGTACGGCGGCAGCGCGCCCTGCCCCAAGACGGCCATCTGGTACGGCCAGACCTTCCGCAACCTGAGGGGCTTCGCGCTGACGGACTCCACCTTCGAGCGGAGCTTCGCCCAGTCGTGCAACACCGCCTTCATCAAGCCGATCGCCAGTGACGCCATCGACGACGCGTCCCTGACCGACGCCGCCGACCGGTTCTTCGGCATCGGCCGGGAGTGGAGTATCGGGGTCCCGTCCTTCGACGGCAGCGTGCCGGTGACCGGCAAGCAGGACAGTGCGGCCGCGATGATCGGCCAGGGCAAGGTGCTGATGAGCCCGCTGAACATGGCGTCGGTGACCGCGACGGCGCAGACGGGCCGGTTCCGTCAGCCGGTGATCGTCGCGCAGACGCTGGACGACCGGCAGCTGGCGAGCGCGGACGGCCTCAGGCCCTCCGTCGCCATGGCCCTGCGCCGCGCGATGCAGCTGACCGCGACGTCTGGCTCGGGCGCCCCTGCGATGGCCGGCGTCCCTTCCCCGAAGGGGGCGAAGACCGGTTCCGCCGAGATCGACGGAAACGCCCAGCCCAACAGCTGGTTCACCGGATACTCCGGCGATCTGGCGGTGGCCGCCGTCGTCGAGAAGGGCGGGCACGGCGGCGACGCGGCCGGGCCGATCGTGGCGACGGTGCTGCGGGCCGGCAACTGACGGGCCGGCCGGAACGCGTTCGCGTGGCCCGTACACCGAGCGCTAGCGTGCAGGCCATGAGCACTCCCGAAAGCGCCGCCGCTGAAGAATCTGTCATCCACCCACGGTTCGCCGAGGCGCTGAGGCAGCTGGACCTGGATGTGGAGGTCCGCCGCTTCCCCGACGGCACCCGTACGGCCGCGGAGGCCGCCGCCGCGATCGGCTGCGCGCTCAGCCAGATCGTGAAGTCGCTGATCTTCGCGGCGGACGGTGTTCCCGTCCTCGTCCTGATGGACGGCTCCTCGCGGGTGGATGTGGAAGCGGTACGAAGGGAGTTGGGCGCCGGGACGGTGGGGCGCGCGGACGCGGACCTGGTACGGGAAACCACCGGTTACGCCATCGGCGGCGTACCGCCCTTCGGCCACCGCACCCGGACGCGGGTACTCGCCGACCGGGGGCTGCTCGACCACGAGGTGGTGTGGGCGGCGGCCGGCACCCCGCACACGGTCTTCCCGCTGGAGCCCAAGACGCTGATCGCGCACGCGGGCGGCACGCTGGTGGACGTGCGCGAGCGGCGCGAGCGCACCGCGTGAGCGTACTCGTCGCGGCGGCCGTCCTCATCGCCGCGGTCACGCACGCCAGTTGGAACGCCATCGCGCACGGCATCCGGGACCAGCTGGTCGCCTTCACGCTGATGGCGGGCGGCGGGGCGGTCATCGGTCTCGTACTGGCCTGCTTCGTGCCGCTGCCGGCCGCCGGGGCCTGGCCGTACGTTGGTAGAGGAAGAAGCGGAGATCGTCCGCGAGGTCTTCCGCCGCTACCTCGATGGAGACTCGCCCGCTGGCATCGCCCAGGACCTCAGGGACCGTAAGGTGCCTGCATCCAAGGGCAAGGTCTGGGAGCAGGACAACGTCCGCAACCTGCTTTCCTCCCACTTCGTGGCGGGAATCCGCTTCCATCTCGGCGAAGAAATCGGCGTAGGCACTTGGCCCGCCATCATCGATCGCGGCCAGTGGGCCGAGGTCCAGGAACTCAGGAGTCACCGGGCCGCGACGATCGAGACAGAGCAAAAGCGACCGAACCGGTACTACGTCCTGCGCGGCGTGGCCACATGCACGTGCGGCATGTGCATAGCCGGCACGAACGGCGGCAGGTACGCCTACTACCGATGCACACGAGCGAACCTCAACGGTGAGCAGAAGTGCGGCCGTTCCGTATCAGCCAGACCGCTCGAAGCGTTCATGCGTGATGTGGCGATCGGTGTCCTGACGGAGCTTGACGTATCCGGCCGCGAACCGGCGTCGACCACCCGTTCAGAGGCTGACGTGGAAGCAGACGAGAAGGATCAGCAACGCCTCAAGGAGCTGAATCAGCTCTGGCTCTCTGACGACGACTTCACCACAGCCGAGTACAAGGCCATGAGGGCGGACATCGTGAAGCGAATCAAGGAGCGTCAGCGCCGTACCGTACTCCGCCCCGTTGCAGTGCTTGAGGGCATCGCGGGACCGAACGCCGGGGCGAACTGGACGCAGTTGGAGAAGGCCGAAAACTACAGCCGACTCAATGCCATCTACCGCTTCCTGTTTTCCGCAGTCATCATTCACCCGCCCACGCGGAAGGGGCGCGGTTTCGACACGGACCGCGTAGAGACAAAAGCCAACCTGCTGGATTAAGAGCGACTGACCACGAGGGTATTAACCACTCGGAGATCAGGCGTATGGCGGAGATCTCCGGTGCAGTGGAGCTGTCTAGGCTCACCGCACCGTAGGTCTCCGCCTCCCGATACCGAGACAAGGCGTCAGTTCAGCCGCCTAATCATCAAGGCTGTCAGCGTGCCGATTAAACTTAATCACTGCCCCGGACATAGCGTCCACGCTGCCGATAATAACGTCTTTCGCTGTGGGTATGGTAATGAACCACTGCTGCCGCCACTCGCCGCGTTCTTTTTTGGCAACCAACTCTACTACTGGCACGCCATGCTTAACGTGTACCGAGTCCGCTTTTGTCAGCAAGGTTGAAATCGCAGATCCTTTTTCGACCTGAGGCGATGGAAGTTCTGGATCTTTCACATTCAGCATAATGAGCTGAGATACCCTGCCGGATCGGTCTACTTGAATGTCAAGTCGCATGGGCATGAGAACACCGTTAGCATTTCGGCGTCGCCAGCTAGTCATCCATCCTAGGCTTGCATTAGGCCCCACGGGGGTGGTAACGGTCGATGACTCGCCGATTCCCCACGGTGCATGTGCTTGGGCGTACTTAAGCGCAAGCCGCTGGGCTTCTTCGTTGCCTGCAGGAGGGCGGTGGACTCCGGGGATGGGATACCCGCTCGGCTTCCCGGCGTCAGATATGTCGAGACTTGCGCTGAATCTATTTCGGCCAGGCCAATCGAGCTCAGCAAATCCTTCGGCAAACGATGCCATGACCGTGCCGGTCCCGTTCGGCCCCTCGGCGAAGTTAATTTGTCGAATCTTGTAGTGGTCTCCAAAAGCATCACGGATAGCTTCTCGGGCAGCTTCTTCTTGTTCAGCGCTGGGCGAGAGTGTGAGAGACCGATTGCGGAGTTATGAACGCAAACCATGTCGCCACCAGGGCAACGAAGACACCGGTGGCAGCGACAGTATTGGAACGTTTCATAGGTTCCCGGAATTTGCCGCCACGCGTCTCCAGGTGGCTCACCAGCCATCCACAGATCACCCCAACACCAACACCCAGGGAATTCATCTGGAGATCACTCGTATCGCAGCCGCGCCCTAGGAAGGAAAGAGCGCCTTGCAAGGTTTCGATAGTAAGAGTCAAAAGAAAACCCGCAACGAGTGGGCCGAGAACTCGCCTTGTGGCCAGCACTCCGAGCAGGCCAACCGGAACGAACATACCCGCGTTGAGCAGCCCTTGCTCTGTGGTGAAAGGCTCTAGGAGGTCACGATTGACGACACAGGTTCTCGGTTGCCTTGATCCTCCACCTGTAGTCCATAGCGTCAGGCAAATCACGCCGGTTATCGCCGCAACGAAAAGTGCATGCATACCAGGCCGGTCCCCGCGTGTACGCGCGACCTTGTATCCAAAGCAAGCAAGCACCACAGTAGTCAAGATCGCCAAGAATATGAAGGATTCATGTCCTCGAAACACGGCATACAACACTGGGGGATTCTTCCTGACGAGCTGAGAGAAATAGGTGGGAAGTTATGCGTACACCCCTGAGCCTTGGCTTTTCGACTCAGGGGTGCATGACGTCAGTGTTCAGCAGGTGTCGGCGGCCGGCGTCTGGTAGGTAGTACCACCGGAGTACAGGAGGCCGTTGGTGGGAGAACAGGGGGATGCAACCGGCGACCAATTCTTTCTATAGATAAGGCCCGCCTTCATTGTCTGGCTGGCAGCCCAGCGATTCGTCCCAGTTCGCAGGAATCCTACTTTCGCAGTGACCGCGCTACCACCGGTCTTCTCATAGCCGGAATCGACGTAGCTTCCATTATCACCCAGGCTGACCTTGAGCACGCCATTGGTCAACTGGGTGCACCGGTCACCCGGCGTGATGTATCCATTGCTGGGGCAATTCCAGTATCCCTGAACTGCTGCACCCCCGGCGGTGGCCGAAGAAACCCCGGCAATAGTCGGAATGAGAGCCAAGGCGGCAATTGCCGCAACATTGGAAGCCGAAATGCGCATAGCTTCTCCTTGTAACGTTGGTCGTAAACGCATCAGTGTGGTGCTCCCCGAAATGATCTTGACTGCGTAAGTGGTTACCGTCAAGCGGCATGGGTATGACCTAAATCACACAGCGAAGGGCTTTAAGGTCTCCAGGCAGCCACAAATCCTAATTAATCACCCTCCGAGGATCCGACCCTCTAAGCCGGTGCTCGAATCGCTACCACCAGCAGCTGGCCCGCCATCCAAGGCGAGTACCCCACACAGCCGCCGGCTTCAAGAATGCGGCCATCCTAACGGTGAATAATTGGCACAGCCCTTCCTGCATATCAGGCGCAGCCGGGTCGGCCACTTCAAGGCAAAGGTAGTTCCATACTCCGCCCAGCAGTGCCTAACCAGCGTCCGATCCGGAGGTGCCAAGGAGCCTGGCCAGCCGTGCAGCGCCGCATCGCCACGTCACCGGAAGGCACGCCCGCCGTGGCCAGGGCCCCTGACAGCTCCGCGAGCGCATACCCCGCCTCCCGCCAGCCGGCGATGTAGTCCACACCACGCACCCACAGCACCGCGTCAGGGTCCGACTCCTCACCTTCAAAACTCACACCGCCAGGGCCGTGCATCAGCTCAAGTCCCCTTCTCTCAGGCTGGCTTGACGTCGTCATTGGCCACCGATCCGAATCAGCAAACGACGACAGCCCCGGTACCATCGGCACCGGGGTCCTGAACAGGGACTCTCCGTCGGACCACCCCGGAAGCTGTCCAGGCGAGGGGTGGTCCGACTTGCTTATGCGGTTTTGTGGCTGTCCCGGCGAGTCAGGGCGTCAGTCCGCGTGGAAACCGTCGTGACTGGTGGCTCGGAAGAACGAGGTCACCACGGCCCGAAATCCCGTATGACCGGAGCGGCCCGCATGTCGCAGGCACCACACCTCAGGCGCATCTTTGCCGTCAGATGCTCCGGACAACTCCCCGCAGCTCGTGCACTCAGCCTCGAAGATCGGCCCACTCCCGGAGAGATCGAGACTCAGCGTCCAATCTGCGAACCGGTACACGGATTTAGTCACCATGGCGCTCACCCGAACGCCTCTGCCGAGAGCGCAGGACCGTCATCGCCGTCGGTCTCGCCCGGACCGTCGTACTCCGGTGCCGGCAGGCGTTCGCCACGGCTCTCCGCCACGCGTAGCGCGTCACTCAAGGCCTCGGTCAACCGAGCTGCAATGAATCGGAGTTCGACGACCGTCGCCCTTTCATCGCCGAGCACTTCGGCCACGTGATCGAGAAGGTCAGCGCCCATGCCTAGCTGTACGTCCTCCACGTTGTCGGCGACACGGGACAGGTACCCCCTCCCGTCGCCGACGAGATAGCACGGCTTACCCTCCGGCCCGGTCCACGGCAGCAGCCGCCCGGCATGCGTCTGACCCATCACGCGACAACCTCCACGCCGTGAATGAGCCGGGGGCCGACGTCGATACCGTGCACGGCCAGCCACAACGCCCGGCGCGGCGTCCGCTGCCGTCGCTCCTCCTGGCGCTGCTCGTGCGCAACGAGGTAAGGGCGGACAAGCCCGATGTCCTCACCCCGGAGAACAGGCCGGGGGAGGCGCGGCAGGGGCTCCGTCGGGATGCCCTCAGAGGGTGCCGCGGGAGGCGAGCCGGCCGACCTGTGACGGCCCGGCGCAGACAGTAACAGGCGCAAGAACGCCACGAAGATCCGGGAGATACAGTGCGACATGTCGACGCTCCAATCAACGTTGGCCACGCCCCCGGGCCGTGTCAGCGGTCGCGGGGGTCTGATCTCCCAACCCTCCTGCTGGATAACGGAACTGACTTCCCATCCGTGGGTATCCCCATCATGGGTAGGCTGACTTCCAGACCAGCGCGACACACTGTCACCGGCAGGCGCAACGGGGTACCTTATGGCCGCATACGAACCGCCGACCGCGCTTCCACGCGATCTCCTGAACCGCGCGGACGTCAGAGCCGCAATCACGGCACACGACTTCGGCACGGTATTCCGCCTTGCCCGCAGTGAAGCCGAGATCAGCGACTCGAAGATTGCGGCTGAGTGTGACATCAAGCCGGAGCGCGTAGGTGCCCTGGCGCGTGGCTGTGGCAGCGTCACCACGTTCGAAAAGATCGCGAGGATTGCTGATGCCTTGCGTATCCCAGGGCACATGCTCGGTCTTTCTCCCCGCGAGTGGGAGACGTCCGAGCCGTCCAGTCATCGCCCCACCGCGCCCGCGCGCAGCATCGCCACGAACGGAGAGGGAGACGCCAGAGTGCGGCGCAGGGAGTTTTTCAGGGCATCGGCAGGGGCCGGATTGGCGGTCGGCCTGCCCGAAGTCGACAAGATCAAGACGGATCGCCGGATCGGCCCCCGCATCCCCGAGCAACTTCGTAAGCGAACAGCACGCCTGCGCCGCCTGGACGACGTCCTGGGCGGGGGCGACACGTACCACGTCTATCTTGGCGAATACCAAGCCACGAAGGGTCTGCTCCGAGAGGCCAGCTACGCGGAGGAGACAGGGCGCGCCCTGCTCTCCGTACTGGCTGAACAGGCGCAGCAAGCGGGCTGGGCCGCGTTCGACGGAGGGAAGCACGCCGACGCAACCAGCCTGTACGAGGCGAGCTACCAGGCCGCAACTGACGCGGGAGACGCCGCACTCGCGGGCAACGCTCTCGCCTTCCTCGCCTACCAGAAATCCAACGGTGACCGGCAGGCGGGCATAGAGATTGCCATCAAGTCATGCCGCACCGCAGGACCCGACGCCCCGCGCGGTGTCCGGGCGTTGCTGTACGAGCGGCTGGCTTGGGCCTACGCCGTTGCGGGGCACGCCAACGAGACCGAGCGAGCGCTGAACGCCGCCGAGACCGCGCTCAGCGAAGACGACGGAACCCCGCAGCCGGATTGGGTCTCATGGGTGGACCGCAACGAGCTGAAGATCATGACCGGCCGATGCTGGACCGAACTACGTCGCCCGCTCCGCGCCGTGCCTGTGCTGGAAGACGCCTTGTCCCAGTACGACGACGCCCATGCTCGCGACAAGAGCCTTTACCTGTCGTGGCTGGCCGACTCCTACTTGTCCGCCGGAGAGGTCGAGCAGGCAGCCGCCGTCACCGGCCGTGTCCTGGAACTGTCGGCCGGTGTCGCATCGGTGCGCCCGCGCGAACGGATCGAGCCGACGCTGCGGCAGCTCAGCACTCATCGTGAGCTCCCGGCAGTGGCCGAAGTCCTGGAACTGGCTGGAGTCTGACGCGTCAGCCCGAAGCGTCCGGTGCGGTTGTCGTCTGCACCCAGCGCAGGTAGGCAGCGGACCCGGACACGATCGGCACTGCCGAGACCTCTGGGTTCTTCCACGGGTGATATTTCAACAGGTGCCCTTCAAGATCGGCGTAGGCGTCGGCACGGATCTTGAACAAGATCTGCCACTCCTCCCCCGATCCGAACTGACCCTCATGCCAGAACACAGAAATCACAGGCCCGACGATTTGCGCCCCTGCCGCAAACCGAGCCGACACCACCGACTGCGCCAGCTCGACAGCGGCCTCACGGTTCTCCGTTGCTGTGGACACCTGCAAGAAGTCAGTCATGCGGTGAGCCTATCCGCGCAGCCAGGGACTAACGGGTGCACCCAGTGAACCCACCATCCGGACGGGGCTGTTTCGCGTCTGGCCCGACGTCCACCCTGTCTGACCAGCGAAGTTATTACCGTCCAAACAGGCATTGACTAGCATCATCGTGGGCGCGGCGATCGGCGCGCTCTTCTTCAAGGAGCGCTTCGGCGGCCCCCGCATCGCGGCGGCGGGCCTGATGGTGGTGGGCATCGGCCTGATGCTGCAGGTGAGTTGAGCTGGCCGGAGGTGCGGGGCGCGGGGCGCGGGGGGTGACGGTCGCCAGGGGCGAGGGGCGGACGGGAAACCCGGGGCCGCCCGGTTTGTGAGTATGGCGGGCCACGTCTCCCTGCAAAGGGCGCTCCTACGTCGCGTCGCTGCGCGATTCCGCTTCGCTGCACCCTTGACAGTGAGCCGCGTCCCGCTGGTGCAACTTTGTGTCGGGCGGCCCCGGGGAGCGGGGCCCGGCACATCAGCTGCTCGGGCGGCGCGGGCTCTGTTCAGTGGCCTCGGGCCGGTGGGTGGGAGCGCGGCCACTCCGGGGAGTGGCCCGGCCCCGGCTCAGCGACCGACGGCCGTCTGATGTGCCACCACAACGCCCAATCCGAGGTGAGCTGCCATCAAGCGGCCGAGGGAGACCGCAGGCAGGCCATAAATCCTGGCAAACCGGACACGATCACGGCCCCTGCGGACGCCCGACACGACTGACGTCGCCACACCTCGGCCCCACCGGCCTGATAGCCGGGTCCGGCCCGTCGCGGACCGGTCACGTGCCCAACACCCACCGGCCTGCGGCCGCTGAGCTGGCCGGGCCCCTCCCGAGCCGACTGCGCACCGACCACCGGCCTGGCGGCCGCCTGGCCGGGGCCGGGCCGACCGCGAAGTGGCCGCGCCGCTTGGCCACCCACCGGCCGGCGGGCCGCTTGGCCGGGGCGGGCCCATCCCGGACCTGCCGCGCGCCTTGCCCCGCCCACCGGCCTGCGGCCGGCAGCAGCACCCGGTCCGGGCCCGCGGACTCCTCCGTGCGGGCCAGCGTCAGCGTCGCAGGGGCGAAGAGCCGGTGGCCGTCGACCTCACCGATCGTCGCGGCGTAGAAACGGGCCAGCGCGCGGGCCGTCGAGATGCCCGCGGAGGCGGGCAGTTCGGCGGCCCGGTACGCCGGGTCGTTCTCGTCCGGGAGTGGATCTATGGCCCCGAACGCCCGGCGGGTGAGGGACTCCGGATCCCGGTAGGCGTCCGAGACGCTCCGCTTGGGGCGCAGCCGCAGCTGCCCCGCGCCCCCCGCAGGCTCCTCGACCGGACCGACACGGCCCGCCCGGTGGGCTTCCTCCGGCGGCAGACCTATCCAGAAGTCCAGCCCCAATGGGCCCGCGATCTCCTCCGCGACCAGCCGCCCGATGCTCCGCCCGGTGACCCGGCGGACCAGCTCGCCGAGCAGCCAGCTGTACGTCTGCGCGTGGTATCCGTGGTCCGTGCCAGGCTCCCAGACCGCCTGCTGCGCGGCGACCGCGAGCGGCCCGCTCTCGCCGTCCGCCGCCTCCGCCATCGTCAGCGGCCGGTCGAGCACCGGCACGCCCGCGCGGTGCGACAGCAGGTGCCGTACGAGCGCCCGCTCCTTGCCGCCCGCCTTGAACTCCGGCCAGTAAGTACCCACCGGCGCATCCAGGTCCAGCTGCCCCCGCTGGTGGAGCAGCAACGGCACAGCCGCCGCCACCCCCTTCGTCGCGGACCGCACGATCTGCGCAGTGTCGACGGCCCACGGGTCGGTGCCGTCCACATCGCGCGTGCCGCCCCACAGGTCGACGACCTTGCGCCCGTCCCGGTAGACGGCGACCGCGGCGCCGCGCTCGCCGCGCTGCTCGAAGTTGCGTACGAACGCGTCCCTGACCGGCTCGAAGCCTGCCGCCACCGTGCCCTGGACGTCCACGCGCGCACTCACTCCCACGTCGTTCTGAAGCACCCGGGTGGCGCGTCGTCCCTCCATGGTGCAACGGGCAGCCGACCGCTCGGCGACCAGGGGCAGGGGCAGGCAGGGGCAGCTCAGCACGATCGAGACGTCGATGTTGTCGCGCGTCGCGTTGGAGTACGGACAGACCTGGTGCGCCGCGCTCACGAAGCCCGCCGCCAGTTCCTGGTCGAGGAGCGGCAGCGAGACGCTGAGGGCGACGGCGAGGCCGTAGCCCTTCGAGTCGTTCGGGCCGATGCCCACCTTCGCGCTGACGGTGGAGCCGGTCAACAACAGCAGCGACGCCCTCGCCCTCGCCTCACGTCCTCGTTCACGCGTCCATTGTCACAGCGCGCGGGTCGAAGCCGAACGGCAGCTCCAGGCGGTGCGCCCGCATCAGTTCGTCGTCGCAGAGCACGTCCTGGGTGCGGCCGTCGGCCACGATGACCCCCTCGCTGAGCACCAGGGCACGCGGACACAGCTCCAGTGCGTACGGCAGGTCGTGCGTGACCATCAGCACGGTGACGTCCAACGACCGCAGAATGTCGGCCAGTTCACGGCGGGAAGCAGGGTCGAGGTTGGACGACGGCTCGTCCAGCACCAGGATCTCGGGCTCCATCGCCAGTACGGTCGCGACGGCGACCCGGCGGCGCTGCCCGAACGACAGGTGGTGCGGGGGCCGTTCCGCGTACTCGGCCATGCCGACCTGCTCCAGCGCCGCGGTGACCCGGGCCTCAAGCTCCGCGCCGCGCAGCCCGGAGGCCGCCGGCCCGAACGCCACGTCCTCCCGGACCGTCGGCATGAACAGCTGGTCGTCCGGGTCCTGGAAGACGATGCCGACGCGCCGGCGGATCTCGGCGAGGTTCCGCTTCTCGACCGGGAGCCCGGCAACCCGCACGGTGCCCACACCGGCGTCGAGGATGCCGTTGAGGTGCAGGACGAGGGTGGTCTTGCCGGCGCCGTTGGGGCCGAGCAGCGCGACCCGTTCACCGCGCGCGACGGTCAGGTCGACGCCGAACAGGGCCTGGTGGCCGTCCGGATAGGCGTAGGCGAGGCCGGAGACTTCCAGCGACGCAGGCGCAAGAGGGTCAGTCACAAGGGGAGTCACAGGGTCCATCCCATCAGGCAGGCGGGGAGCGCCGCCGCCGGGAGCGCGGCCGCGTGCGCCCATTGCGTCCGCGAGGCCGTCACCTCATCGATCACCGGCATCGTGCCCGCGTACCCCCGGCTGATCATCGCCAGGTGCACCCGTTCACCGCGTTCGTACGAGCGGATGAAGAGCGCCCCCGCCGTCTTGGCGAGGACACCCCACTGCCGTACGCCGCGTGCCTCGAAGCCGCGTGAGCGGCGCGCGATCGACATGCGGCGCATCTCGTCGCTGATCACGTCGCCGTAGCGGATCATGAAGGAGGCGATCTGGACGAGCAGCGGCGGGAGCTTCAGCCGTTGCAGGCCGAGCAGTAGCGCGCGCAGTTCGGTCGTCGAGGCGAGGAGCACCGACGCGGCGACGCCGAGCGTGCCCTTGGCGAGGATGTTCCACGCACCCCAGAGGCCGGAGACGCTCAGCGACATGCCGAGTACGTCCACGCGCTCGCCCTCCGCCACGAACGGCATCAGTACGGCGAAGGCGACGAACGGGATCTCGATCAGCAGCCGCTTCAGCAGGAAGCCGGCCGGGATACGGGCCACCGCCGCGACCCCCGCCAGCAGCACCGCGTACAGGCCGAAGGCCCACACCGCCTCGCGCGGGGTGGACACGACGACCAGTACGAAGCAGAAGACCGCGGCGAGCTTGCAGTGCGGAGGCAGCTCGTGGACCGGCGAGTGGCCGTGCCGGTAGAGCTTGTGTGCGTGGCCCGCGCCCATGTCAGGCCGTTTCCCGCGCGGCCCCTGCCCGGACCGGCTCCTCGGTACGGCGGCGGCGGACTGCCCAGAAGACCCCGCTGCCCGCGACGACGGTCACCCCGACGCCGATGACGCCGGCGAGGCCGCCTGAGAGCCGGGCGTTGTCGACGTCCTTGACGCCGTAGTCGGCGAGCGGCGAGTCGGCCGCGGCGTGCTCTTCGACCTTCTTGTCGAAGCCGGTGTCCGCGGCGACCTTCTCCAGGCCGTCGGGGTTGGCGGAGGCGTAGAAGCTGACGAATCCCGCGAGGGCCAGGGCGGTGACCAGGCCCGCGCCCCACACCCTGCGGGTGGAGCGGGCGGCTGCCGGGACAGCAGTCGGGACGGCAGCGGGGGCCGCGGCGGGCACGTCCACCAGTTCGCCGCCGACGCGGAGCTTGAGCGGCGCGGCCAGTCCCCGGGCGCCGTACACGAGGTCGGGGCGTACGGCGATGACCGCGCCGACCGTCGCCGCGGTGATCAGGGCCTCGCCGATGCCGATCAGGACGTGGACGCCGACCATCGCGGTCAGCACCTTGCCGAGCGGCACGTCGGTCGTGCCGCCGACGGCGTAGAGCAGAGTGAACGCGGCCGCCGAGGCCGGCACGGAGACCAGCGCGGCGACGAAGGCGGCGGCGGTCACGGAGTGGCGCCCGCGCGGCAGGATCGTGACCAAGCCGCGGAACAGGGCGTACGAGACGACGACCGTCACCACGCCCATGACCGTGATGTTGACGCCGAGAGCGGTGAGCCCGCCGTCGGCGAAGAGGATGCCCTGCATCAGCAGGACCACGGACACACACAGCACCCCGGTGTACGGGCCGACGAGTATCGCGGCGAGCGCCCCGCCCAGCAGATGGCCACTTGTACCGGCCGCGACCGGGAAGTTCAGCATCTGCACGGCGAAGATGAAGGCGGCGACGAGCCCGGCGAGCGGCGCGGTCCTGTCGTCCAACTCGCGGCGGGCGCCGCGCAGGCTGACGGCGACGGCACCGGCCGCGACGACTCCGGCGGCCACCGAGACGGGTGCGTTGATGAATCCGTCGGGTACATGCATGGATGGGCTCCGCTTCCTGCGGTCCTGATGAGCTGCTTAACCGTTTGATGATAGTGCCCAATTGCGAACTCATTGCAAGAGCGACCTCACCACAAATAAGAACAGCCACTTTCCCGAAAATATGGGACATTAGGGGACATAGGTCGCGAATGTGAGGAGCCGGCCGATGCCCACCGCCGTCGAAGACCCTGCCCGCGCCCGGATCATCACCGACGCCCCCTACTACCGAGCGGTCGCCGTCGCCCTGCGCTTCGATCCGGACGAACCCGAGAGCGTACGCATCGTCTTCCCGGCCGGGCTCTCCCCCGACGGCACCGAGAACGAGTGGAGACTGACCCGCCGCCTCCTGGAAACGGGTCTGCGCTCCCCGGCCGGCACCGGGGACGTACGGGTCTGGCCGTGCGGCCGGGTCCAGGTGGTGGTCGAGTTCCACTCGCCCGAGGGCGTGGCGGTGGTGCAGTTCGACAGCTCGGCGCTCCGCCGCTTCCTGCGCCACACGTACGCGGTGGCGGACGCGCAGCGGCCCGGCAGCACCTCCCTGCGGGGGTGAGACCGGGCCACTGAACCTCGCCGCCGGAAAGCGGCGGCAGGCTCAGGCGCGCGCTGAGGCGCGCACTCAGACGCGCACTCAGACGCGCACCAGCTCGCGCTCCTCGTCCGGGTCCTCAGGAGCGTCGCCGTCAGAAGCGTCGCCTTCAGGAGCGTCGGTCAGCTGCTTGCGCAGCTGCTCGCCCTCCACATCCACGTTCGGCAGCACGAGGTCCAGCCAGCGCGGCAGCCACCACGCCTTCCTGCCCAGCAGCGCGAGGACCGCCGGCACGACGGCCATCCGGACGACGAAGGCGTCGAAGAACACGGCGATCGCGAGACCGAAGCCGATCATCTTGATCATCTGCTCGCTGGATCCGATGAAGCCGGAGAAGACCGCGATCATGATGACGGCCGCGGCGGTGACGACCCGGGCCCCGTGCTGGAAGCCGGTGACGATCGCCTGCCCCGGCCGCTCGCCGTGGACGTACGCCTCCCGCATCCGCGTGACCAGGAAGACCTCGTAGTCCATGGCCAGGCCGAACACGACACCCACCATGAAGATCGGCATCATGCTCATGATCGGGCCGGTCTGTTCGATCCCGAACAGCGAGCCGAGCCAGCCCCACTGGAAGACCGCGACGACCGCGCCGAGGGCGGCGACGACCGAGAGCAGGAAGCCGAGGGCCGCCTTCAGCGGGACCAGGACCGACCGGAAGACCACCATCAGCAGCAGGAAGGCGAGACCGACGACGAGCGCGAGGTAGGGCAGCAGCGCGTCGTTCATCTTCTGCGAGAAGTCGATGTTCATCGCGGTGGCGCCGGTGACCAGCACCTCGGCGCCCGTGTCGTTCTCGAGTCCGGCGCCCGAGTCGCGGATCGCGTGCACCAGATCCTCGGTGCCGGCCGAACTCGGCCGGTCCTTGGGGATGATCGTGATCGTAGCGGTGTCGCCGGCCCTGTTGAAGGTGGCCGGGGTGACGGCCGCGACCTGGTCGAGGTCCTTGACCGTCGTGACCACCTGGTCGACCGCGCCCTTGGCGTCGTCGCTGCCGGTGGCATCGACAACCGTCAGCAGCGGCCCGTTGAAGCCGGGGCCGAACCCGTCGGACAGCAGGTCGTACGCCTTGCGCTGGGTGGTGGAGACCGACTGGGAGCCGTCATCCGGCAGACCCATCTCCAGCGAGGCCGCGGGTACGGCGATGATGCCGAGCCCGACCACACCGGTGAGCAGCACCGCGACCGGCCGGCGCAGGACGAAGCGCGCCCAGCGGGTGCCCATGTTGGGCTTGGCGTCGGTCTTCCGCAGCGGCTGCTTACGGGCCCTGCGTCCGTGCACCCTCTTGCCCGCGAAGCCGAGCAGCGCCGGGATGAGGGTGAGCGCGATCAGCACGGCGATCACGACCGTGCCGGCCGCCGCGACGCCCATCTTGGTCAGCATCGGAATGTTGACGACGGCCAGGCCCACCAGGGCGATGACGACGGTGAGTCCGGCGAAGACAACGGCGGAACCGGCCGTTCCAACGGCCCGCCCGGCCGCTTCCTCGCGCTCGCGGCCCTCGGCCAGCTCGGCCCGGTAGCGGGAGACGATGAAGAGCGCGTAGTCGATGCCGACCGCGAGGCCGATCATCGTCGCGAGCGTCGCCGTGGTGGAGCCCAGGTCCAGGACGTTCGCCAGTGCCGCGATCGTGGAGACGCCGATGCCGACGCCGATGATCGCGGTCAGCAGCGGCAGCCCGGCGGCCACCAGCGAACCGAAGGTGATCACGAGCACGATCGCGGCCACGACGACACCGATGATCTCGCCGGCGCCGGTCTCGGGCGCGGCCTGGAGCGCGTCACCGCCGATCTCGACCGTGAGGCCGGCGTCCTGCGCCTTCTTGCCCGCGTCCCCCAGCGCCTCCCGGGTCTCCTCGGTCAGCTCCATGCCGCTGACCTTGTACGAGACCTGGGTGTACGCGGTCGAACCGTCCCGGCTGACCGCCTTGCCGGCGTACGGATCGACGACCGAGACCACCTGGTCGGAGCCGGCCTTGAGGTCGGCGACGACCTTCTCGACCTCGGCCTTGTGGGCCGGGTCGGTCATCTTCTGGCCGTCCGGGGCCTTGAAGACGACACGGGCGGTCGCGCCGTCGGCGCTGGCGCCGGGGAAGCGCTGTTCCAGCAGGTCGAAGGCCTTCTGGGCCTCCGTACCGGGTATCGAGAAGGAGCCGGAGGTGGCAGTCGAGGCGGAGGCCGCGCCGACTCCGGCGAGCGCCAGCAGAGCCACCCACACGAGGGCGACGAAGCGGCGGCGCCGGAAGGCGAACCGCCCGAGTTTGTAGAGGAATGTGGCCACGAGGGCGTACTCCCGGTCAGGTCGTTGGGACGAGAGGGCAGGGATGACCAGCCCGACGACGTGAGCGGTGCGCGTCAGGTGGGACTTTGTGGTGCGGGGAGAGGTCAGACGCCGAGGGCGGGGAGGACCACGGAGTCGATGTAGTCGCCGAGGAAGGCCTGGTCGGGGGACCGGTCCTGGATCAGCGGATGAGCAATGAAGGCTCCGACGAGCATGTGCGACATGTACTTGAGTGCGGGGTTGTCCGCGGCGACCTCGCCCCGGTCGATCGCACGCTGCACCACGACGTCGAGCCCGGTCATCTCGGGCTCGATGAGCAGCTCACGCAGCGCCTGAAGCAGGTCGGGGTTCTCGTGGACGGCCCGGGCGAGACCGCGCAGCAGCGCGCTGTCCCGCTCCATCCGGGCGTCGTCCGAGCGCGCCACGATTTCGTGGAAGTCGCCGCGCAGGCTGCCGGTGTCGATCTCCGAGACGTCCACCGGCTTACCGTGCCGCAGCGCCCGCGCGACCAGCTGCGGCTTGCTCCCCCATTGGCGGTAGAGGGTGGCCTTGCTGGAACGGGTGCGGCCGGCGACGGCGTCCATGGTCAGGGCGTCGTAGCCGACGTCGCGCAGCAGGCCGAGTACGGCTTCGTACAGTTCCGCCTCGCGCTCCGGCGTGATCCGGCTGCGACGTGACACCACGCACTTGGCCATTCCCGACCTCCTGTCCGCACTATCCCGAGCTATCCGAGCTATCCGCACCATCCGCGCTATCCGAACGAAACGGTTTCGTACGCTTAATCTACCGGGCGCCGCGAGCGAAACGAAACCGTTTCGCCAGTGGCCTGCATCACGGCACCGGACGATTACTCCGTGCGTACGAGTTGCCGCGGCCCCCTCGCGCGGAAAGCATTGGGGGGTGAGTGACGACATCGCGTATCTCCGCTGTCCGCATCTCCACGACGACTTGCTGTGCTTCGCCGCCGAGGACGACCTGTGGGTGGCCCCGCTCGTCCCGTCCGGCCACCCACCCGGCCGCGCCTGGCGGGTCACCGTCGACCGCACCAGAGTCGGCCATCCCCGCTTCTCCCCCGACGGCCGCCACATCGCGTACACGACCTGGCGCAGCCTCGACCCCGAGATCCACCTCGCGCCCGTCGAAGGCGGCCCGTCCCGCCGACTCACCTACTGGGGTTCCACCGACACCCGGGTCTGCGGCTGGGATCCCGACGGCCACATCCTGGCCGTCTCCTCGCACGGCCAGCCCTTCGCCTACTTCTCCTGGGCATACAAAGTGGCCACCGACGGCTCCCCCGGCGGGCAGCTGCCCTGGGGCCCGGTCTCCGACATCCAGGTCGCCGACATCGAGGGCGAGCACCTCACCCTGCTGCTCACGGGAAAGCCCCCGCACGAGCCCGCCGCGTGGAAGCGCTACCAGGGCGGAGCGACCGGCCGGATGTGGCTGCACGGCAAGCGTCTGCTGGACGGCATCGGGGGCCACCTGGACTGCCCGATGTTCGTGTCCGGCCGTATCGCGTTCCTGTCCGACCACGAAGGCATCGGCAACCTCTACTCCTGCCTGCCCGACGGCACCGACCTGCGGCGCCACACGGACCACGACGAGTTCTACGCCCGGCACGCCTCCAGCGACGGGCGCCGGATCGTCTACCAGTGCGCCGGCGACGTGTGGATGGTCGAGGACCTGGGCGCCGACGCGGCGCCGCGCAAGCTCGACGTACGGCTCGGCGGCCCGCGGGCCGGCCGGCGCAGCTACCAGATTCCCGCCTCCAGCCATGTCGACTCGCTCTCCGTCGACTCCACGGGCCGCGCGAGCGCGGTGACCGTCCGCGGCAGCCTGTACTGGCTCACCCACCGCGACGGCCCGGCCCGCACCATCGCCGACACCCCGGGCGTACGGGTCCGGCTGCCGGAGATGCTCGGCAGCGGCGGCCAGGTCGCGTACGTCACCGACGCGGACGGCGAGGACGCGGTCGAGATCGCCTACCTGCCGCGGGCCACCGGGGAGCGTGAGCCCCGCCGGCTCGCGTCCGGGGAACTCGGCCGCGTACAGGAACTGCTCTCCGACCCCGAGGGCGAGCGGCTCGCGATCGCCTCGAACGACGGACGGCTCCTGCTGATCGACGCCACCGAGGAATCCACCGGCGGGGTCACCGAGCTGATCCGGTCCGTCAACGGGCCGGTCCGCGACCTGTCCTTCTCCCCCGACGGCGCCTGGCTGACCTGGTCGCACCCCGGCATCGGCCGCTCACTGCGGCAGATCAAGGTGGCCCGGATCAAGGACCGCACCATCGTCGACGTCACCAACGGCCGCTTCGAGGACGAGAATCCGGTCTTCACCAGCGACGGCCGCTATCTCTCCTTCCTGTCGTGGCGCGGCTTCGACCCGGTGTACGACGTGCACACCGGCGACCTCTCGTTCCCGCTGGGCTGCCGCCCCTATCTCGTACCGCTGTCGTCCGCGACGCCCTCGCCCTTCGCGCTGTCGCCGGAGGGCCGCCCGGCCGCGGGCGGCCTCGACCCGGCGGACGGGGAGACCGGCGGTGAAGGCACGGTGCTGGTCGAGGTCGAGGGGCTCGCGGACCGGGTGACGCCCTTCCCCGTCACCGCGTCCAAGTATTCGGCGCTCCACGCGGTCAGCGGCGGCGGACTGGTCTGGCTGCGCTGGCCGATCTCGGGCGCGCTCGGCGAGACGTTCGTCAACCCGGCCGACATCTCCGGCCGTCCCACGCTCGAACACTTCGACATCACCAAGGCCCGCAAGACCGAACTGGTGGGCCACCTCGACTCGTTCGCGGTCAGCGGCGACGGAACCCGGGTCGTGGTGGTGGACGACGGCGACCTGCGGGCCGTACCGGCGACCGAGACCGGTGACAGCGACTCCACGGTCTACCTGGACCTCCGCCGGATCCTGCACGAGGTCGACCCGGGTGCCGAGTGGCGGCAGGCGTACGACGAGGCGGGCCGCATCATCCGCGCGTACTTCTGGGAGCCGCAGATGTGCGGCATCGACTGGGACAGCGTGCTCGACCAGTACCGCCCGCTCGTCGAACGGGTCGCCTCGCCCGACGAGTTCGCCGACCTCCTGCGCGAGGTACTGGGCGAACTGGGCACCTCGCACGCGTATGTCTCGCCCGCCCGCCGCAACGAGGGCCCCGCGCACTACCAGCGCGCGATGGGCCTCCTCGGCGCCAACCTCGTGTGCCGCGACGGCGCCTGGGTGGTCAAGCGGATCCTGCCGGGCGAATCGTCCGACTCCAAGGCCCGTTCCCCGCTGGCCGGTACGGGTATCCGCGACGGCGCGGTCCTCACGCACGTGGACGGCCGCCCGGTCGACCCGGTGGCGGGCCCCTATCCGCTGCTGTCGATGGCCGGCGGCACGACCGTCGAGCTGACCTTTCAGCCGGCGGAGGGCGAGGGGCGGGCGCGCCGGGTCGCGATCGTGCCGCTGATCGACGAGCGCCCGCTCCGCTACCAGGACTGGGTGACCAAGCGCCGTGAGGTCGTACGCGAAGCGAGCGGCGGCAAGTGCGGCTACCTGCACATCCCCGACATGGGCGGCTCGGGCTGGGCCCAGTTCAACCGGGACCTGCGGATGGAGGTCTCGCGGCCGGCGCTGATCGTGGACGTACGCGGAAACGCGGGCGGCCACATCAGCGAGCTGGTGGTCGAGAAACTGACCCGCACGATCCTCGGCTGGGACCTCACCCGCAATGCGCAGCCCGTCAGTTATGCCTCGAACTCGCCCCGGGGCCCGGTGGTCGCCCTGGCCGACGAGGCGACGTCCTCCGACGGCGACATGATCACGGCGGCGTTCCGGCTGCTGGGCCTCGGCCCGGTGGTGGGTCTGCGCACCTGGGGCGGTGTAGTAGGCATGACAGGACGGCACCAGCTCGGCGACGGCACGGTCATCACCGTCCCGATGAACGCGGCCTGGTTCGACCAGTACGGGTGGTCGATCGAGAACCACGGCGTGGAGCCGGACCTCGAGATCGAGCGCACTCCGCTCGACTGGGCGGAGGGCCGCCACGCCCAGCTGGACGACGCGGTCGAGGTGGCCCTGGACCTGCTGGCCCGGAACCCGGCCTCGACACCGCCGGACTACCGGGACGTGCCGGACCTCCGCCGCCCCAAGCTGCCACCGCGCAACGGACGTTGAGGCCACGGCTGTTGAGACGAACGGCTGTTGAGACGAACGCCAAGGGGCGCACCCGGCGGGGCGCCCCTTGGCGTTCGTCTCATGACGCAGTGAGCGTGTCAGCAGGTCAGACGTCGTAGTCGTCGTCGAACTTCCGACGCGCCTCCTCGGCCAGCCGCTCCTCTTCCATCCGCGCCCGGTCGGGGTCCTGCGACTTACGCCGCGACGGCTCGTCCTTGGCCTTGCCCGCCTTCTGCTTGGCCTGGTCGGCGAGTTCCTGCGCCTTGTCCCTGAACTGGTCCGAAATGCCCATGGAAGTTCACTCCTAGTGGGGTGTGCGGGATTGGGCCTCGACCAGACTGACACGGGCCGACATTCCACGCATTTCGATCAACGGTGCTGGGTGCGTTCCTTCTCGTCCGCGGCCCCGCCCGCCCCCACAAGTCCCTTGCTGACACTGGCGAGACGCGGTTCGAACCGCTTCATCTCCCGCTGCCCGACAGCGGCGATGATGCCCGGCAGATACCCCCGCACCGACTGCATCCCACGCAGCCACCACTGCGCGTACACATGGGCCGACCGCCGCTCGATCCCGGCGACGATGCGGTCCACCGCGGGGCCGAGCGGGTACGTACGGTTCGACGGCCAGGGCAGCCGCTGGCGCAGCTCACGCATCACCTCGTCCTGGTCGGCGCCCCGGACCATGTCCGTGTCGGTCCACGACAGATAGCCGACGCCGACCCGTACACCCTTGTAGCCGACCTCTGCGCGCAGGCTGTGCGCGAAGGCCTCAACCCCCGACTTGGACGCGCAGTACGCGGTCATCATCGGCGCCGGAGTGATCGCGGCCAACGACGCGATCTGCAGGAAGTAGCCCCGGCTCTCCATGAGTACGGGCAGGAACGCGCGTCCCGTGACCGCTCCGCCGATCAGATTGACCTCGATGACCCGCCGCCACGCGTCGGGATCGGAGTCCACGAACGGACCCCCGGCGGCGACACCGGCGTTCGCCACGACGATGTCGACCTTCCCGAAGCGCTGCTTGACCTCCTGCGCCACCCGCGCCATGGCCTCGTGGTCGGTGACATCCACGCACCAGTGGTCGCTGTCGGTGTGCAGCCGTTCGGACACCTCCTTCAGCGCGTCGGGCTCCAGGCCCACCAGCGCCACCTTCGCGCCGCGCGCGGAGAGCTTGCGGGCCAGCAGCTCGCCCACACCCCTTGCCGCGCCCGTGACGACGACGACCTGACCTTCCAGACTCCTGCGTGCGCTCACAGCGCCCCCTCCTTGGCCTGCTCCTCGGCCGGCTCCTCGGCCGACCGCTCGGCCGACCGCTCGGCCGACCGCTCGGCCGGTGCCAGTACGTGCTGGGAAACGAGTTCACGGATCGAGCCGGTGACCGCCTCCGGCGCCTCGACCGGGGTCATGTGCCCCACCCCCGCGAGTTCGGTGAGGCCGACGCACTCGGGAAGGACGGCCGCGAGGGCGCGGGAGTGCACGATCGGGGTGAGCCGGTCGGCGGTGCCGCCGATCACGGCGGTGGGCACCCGTATCTCCAGTACCGCGGCCTCGAGATCCAGTTCGCTGAGGACGTGCGACCAGCCGTGCCGCACCACGCGCGGGCAGGCGTGCACGATGCGGGCGCACGCCTCAACCTTGTCGGGGGACGCGCCCGGTCCCATGGTCCCGTACTTCAGGATCCGCTTGGCCAGCGGCGTGACCGGCCCGAGGGGGACGCGCGAGCCCAGGACCGAGCGGGTGAGCCTGGTCCGTATACGCCCGGGGCGGAGCGGCAGTACGAGCGATTCGGCGACCAGCCGCGAGCTGCCGGTGCTGCACAGCAGTACGGCGGCGGCGTGCTCCTGGAACTTCGCCCGCCCGGCGCTCGCCATCAGCGTCATGCCGCCCATGGAGTGGCCGACGAGCATGGCCTTCTCGCCGGGCTCCAGGGCCGCGCCGAGCACAGCCTCCAGGTCGTCGGCGAGTGCGTGCGTGCTGTAGCCGCCGGACGCGGCGGGCGCGGGACTGCGTCCGTGGCCGCGCTGGTCGTAGACGATCACCCGGTGGCTGTCGGCCAGCCCCCGGATCTGCGCGGCCCAGAAGGCGGTCGAGCAGGTCCAGCCGTGCGCGAGCACGACGGCGGGCGCGCCGGCGGGGCCGTGCACCTCGACGTGCAGCCGGGACCCGTCGGCGGAGACGGCGGTCAGCTCGCGTCCGGCTGCGGGGGGCGCGTACGGCCCGTCGACGACGTGCATCAGCCGGCTCATGCGGACACTTCCTCGGCCTCTTCGGCGTCTGCTTCGGCGGAGACGGCAGCCGCCGCCCGCACCCGCAGCACCTCGTACTCGGCGAGGTCGACCTCGCGGGTCGCGCGCCGGAACTCACCGGTTGTACCGGGCCAGATGGTCGTATTGCGCCCGTTGGCGTCCAGGTACCAGCTGGTGCAGCCGCCCGTGTTCCACACGGTCCGCTTCATCCGCTCCTGCACCCGGCGGTTCCACGCGTGCACGGCGGACGGCCTGGCCGCGAGTGCGGCCTTCCCGCCGAGGGTGGTCAGTTGGCGCAGATAGTCGGCCATGTAGTTGAGCTGCGACTCGATCATCAGGATCATCGAGCTGTTGCCCAGCCCGGTGTTCGGGCCGATGATCGTCATCCAGTTGGGGAAGCCGGCGGCGGTCGCGCCGCGCAGCGACTCCATGCCGCCCTTCCACTCCTCGGCGAGCGTGGTGCCGTTGACTCCGACGACCCGGTCGGCGATCGGCATGTCGGTGACATGGAAGCCGGTACCGAAAATGATCACATCGGCCTCGGTCTCGCTGCAATCGGCCGCGATCAGCGTCGATCCGCGCACCTCGGTCAGCCCGGAGGCGACGACGTCCACATTGGGCTTGGCGAGCGCCGGGTAGTACTCGCTCGACAGCAGGATGCGCTTGCAGCCGATGCGGTACGAGGGCGTCAGCCTGGCCCGCAGTGCGGGGTCCTTGACGGAGCGCGCGATGTTGGACTTGGCGAGCGACTCGATGAGCCACAGCTGGTTCGGGTGCTTGGTGAAGGCGCTCACCTGCAGCTCGCGGATCCCCCACAGCAGGCCGCGGCGCGCGCTCCCGGTGAACGGCAGCTGCCGGTGCAGCCAGCGCTCGGCGCCGGTGATCGCGCGGTCCATGCGCGGCATCACCCACGGCGGCGTGCGCTGGAAGAGGGTCAGCCGGCCGGCCTTCGGCTGGATCGCCGGGACGATCTGGATGGCCGAGGCGCCGGTCCCGATCATCGCGACGCGCTTGCCACTGAGGTCGTAGTCGTGGTCCCAGCGGGCGGAGTGGAAGACCTTGCCGGGGAACTCCGCGAGGCCCGGGATGTCGGGGATCTTGGGGTCGGAGAGCGGTCCGGTCGCGGAGACGACGACATCGGCGGTCAGCCGGCCGTTGGCGGTCTCGATCTCCCACTGGAGCGCGTCGCTGTCCCAGCGCATCATCCGCACCTCGGCGTTCAGCCGGATGTGCGGGCGCAGCCCGAAGGTGTCGGCTACATGCTCCAGGTACGCGCGGATGTGCGGCTGGCCGGAGAACGTACGCGGCCAGTCGGGGTTGGGGGCGAACGAGAACGAGTACAGATGCGAGGGCACGTCGCAGGCACAGCCCGGATAGCTGTTGTCCCGCCAGGTGCCGCCGACGGAGTCCGCGCGCTCCAGGACCACGAAGTCGGTGATCCCTTCCCGGCGCAGCCGGACCGCGGCGCCGAGGCCGCCGAATCCGGATCCGATCACCGCCACTCGTACATGCTCGTGCTCGGCCATGCCGCCTCCAGCTGTCCTGCGACCCTGCCAGCAATCACTGGCACGGTTCGGAGAGTAGAGCAGCCCCGTACTCATGGGTAGGGGTCCGGCGCAGGAAAGTTACCGACGGTATGGGGCTCGCCGCGCCCCGGCCTCCACGACATAGGCTGCCGTTGTGGCAGAAGCACAGGAGAGCGACAAAGGCACCGTACGCGAGTACCGCATGGCCGAACTGGCCAAGGAGGCCGGTATCACAGTGCGCACCCTGCGCTTCTACCGCGAGCGCAAGCTGATCCCGCCGCCCCGCCGCGAGGGCCGCATCGCCTGGTACGACGAACACCACCTGGCCCGGCTCCGGACCATCGCCGCCCTTCTCGAACGCGGCCACACCCTGGGCGGCATCGCCGAACTGATCACCGCGTTCGAGCACGGCCGCGACGTCGGCGAACTCCTCGGCCTCGGCGAGCTCCCGCAGTGGACCGAGGAGACCCCTGTCCGACTCACGCCCGAGGATCTGGCCGACTACTTCGAGGGCGAGGTCACCGCGGAGAACCTGGCCGCCGCGCTCGACCTCGGCTACCTGGCCACCGACGGAGACCAGATCGTCCACATCAGCCGCCGGCTGCTGGACGTCTCCGCCGCCCTTGTCCGCGAGGGCGTCCCGCTCGCCGCCGTACTCGCGGCCGGCCGCCAGGTGCGCGAGCACGCGGACGCGATGGCCGGCCTCTTCACCTCACTCGTGGGCACCCACATGGCCAAGGGCCCGGACGACATCGGCGACGCACTGGAACGGCTGCGCCCGCTGGCCAAGAGCGTGGTGGAGGCGGAGCTGTCGATGGCAATGGACCGCAGACTCGCCCGCCCGGGGCAGGACTGACCCACGGCGCGCAGGTGCCGGGGTCACTCAACCAACTTGGTTCATGACCCCAGTTCGGCCCAGGCGGGCAGAGATCACACTCGTGCAGGCCCAGCATCTCGTTGAGCGCCTGGACAGCGAGAATGGCCACCAGGCACTCGGTTTAGCACCCCGGCCTGCCGCCTACTCGACAGGGACGGCCCGGCTCCACAGCTCCTCGGCATGCTCGGCAAACCGGGAAAACATGCCGCCATCACCCTGCCGGCGCAGATGCAGGAGAGGCGAGTCGTGCCCGACCAGGCGAGACGGGCTGGCACTTCTGCTTCGCCTGTGGCATGGCCATCGCTCCCCCGGCACCCCCGCCGTGCCCGGGACCGGAGCCCTGGCGCGGCAGAGCCACCCGAGAGCCGTACCACCCACGCGAGCACTGAGCGGGACACCTCCCAAGCCCCGTCCGGCGACGACGAACAATACGAGCCGGGCGGGGCTTACCGCTGTCCGCCTACAGGTCGAAGACGGCCGTCACCGGCGCGTGGTCGCTCCAGCGCTCGCCATGCGTCGCGGCCCGTTCGACGTAGGCCTTGACCGCGCGCTCCACCAAGCGAGGTGAACTGACGAGAAGATCGATGCGCCAGCCTGCATCGTTGTCGAAAGCGCGCCCTCGGTACGACCACCACGAGTACGGCCCCTCCTGTTCCGGATGCAGGGCCCGCACCACATCGACGTACTCCGCCTCACCGAACACCCGGGACAGCCACGCACGCTCCTCCGGCAGGAAGCCGGAGTTCTTCCGGTTGGCCTTCCAGTTCTTCAGGTCCGCCTCCTGGTGGGCGATGTTCCAGTCGCCGCAGACCAGGACATCGCGCCCGCCTGCCGCCGCCCGCTCCTTCAGCTCCTTGAGGTACGGCAGGAACTCGCCCATGAAGCGGACTTTCTCGTCCTGCCGCTCGGTGCCGACGTCTCCCGAGGGCAGGTACAGGCTCGCGACCGTGACGCCCGGCAGGTCCGCCTCGACGTACCGCCCGCTGCCGTCGAACTCGCTGCTGCCGAAGCCGACCTGCACCCGCTCCGGCGCGCGCCGGGTGTAGAGCGAGACCCCGGCCCGGCCCTTGGCCGCGGCCGGGGCGTGTACGGCGTGCCAGCCCTCGGGCTGCCTGACCTCCTCCGGGAGCTGCTGAGCCTCGGCCCGTACCTCCTGGAGGCAGATGACATCGGCGGCCGTCCCGGCCAGCCACGGCACGAAGCCCTTTTTGGCGGCGGCGCGCAGCCCGTTTACATTCACGGACGTCACAGTAAGCAAAACATGCTCCAAGATCTCAGCGAATGGTTATGCAGACTACTCGGCACGTCCTCCTGGCCGGCCGCACCGTCGTGCAGACCCTCATCGGCCTCACCGCCGCCTTCCCACGCTCGGCGGACCCGAGACCACGGCCGGCTACGGCATCGCCCTCGCCCCACGACGCCGCCGCGGGTAGCCCTCGAACTTGCGCGCCTTCCGAGGTCGTGCGGCAGAGAACTACAAGTCCAACCGCTCAAGAGCACGCGTGATCAACGCCCTTGCCGACTGGCCGTACACCGCCGACCGCTTGAGAAGGTCGAACGCCTTCGCGTAGAGCGCGATCTCTCGTGGCTGAGCGACCGAGAACTCTGCCGAGTAGGTCTCTACGAGCACGAGCTTGCTGTCGAACATGGAAAACGAGTTGCCAGGCCATACGAGCATCGGGGCTGAGGTTGGGACGAGCCCCAGGCTCATGCGCGGCAAGGACATCACCGCGAGCAGTCGGTCGAGCTGGCCTCTCATGACCTCCGGGCCGCCGAAGTTGGTGTAAAGGGCCTGTTCGGCAAGTAGCACGTTGAAGATCCGGTCTCCCTGATACAGGTACTGCTGACGCTCCAGCCGCTTGGCTACTGCCGCATCCATGTCGTTTGGGATCTCGTAGAAGTCGATGACCTGACGGAAGGTCTCGGCTGCGTACTCCGCCGTCTGGAGAGTCCCCCACACAAGTGTGGGATGCCAGATCCGGAACACCTTGGTTTTCGCGTAGACCGGCAGGGCCTTGCGCTGCCGGGGCTCCGCGCCTGCCTGGAGTTGGCGGCGCCATTCGAGCCACAGTTCTTCGATGTGCCGGACCGTAGCGATCAGGTCGTCGACCTGGTCCTCCGAGCCGGTGTGCCGACACCAGACACGAATGTCGCCCTCACTCGCGTTCTGCCTGCCGTTCTCAATCCGGGAAACCTTTGATTCCTGCCACCTGGTCGCAGCGGCGAATGCCCGACCGCTTGAGAAGCCCGCATCTTTGCGGAACCCTCGCAACCGGGCACCCAACGCTTCCCGTGCTTCCTGTGCTTGGTTACTCACTGACGGGTCAGGGCTTGTACTCGACGTGAGGGACTGCGAGGGCCCAGAGCTGGTCTCGTACGCGGACGCATTCCGCGACCACCTCGGGGTTCTCGATCAGCTCGGAACCCAGGACTCGGCCCTCGTTGTCGAAGTGCCCAACAGCCAAGAGGCGGTGATCGAACAGCCACCAGTCGTTCCCGCGCAGGGGGAAGGTGATGCCCTCGGGCAGCTGGTGACGGGGCAGCCATCGAATGTCTTCGCCGGCCTCCATGTTCAGGCACGTCAGGGAGTGCTCCCACCCGACGTACCGAGAATGCGGCTCACTGACGACGAGCACCCCCGGATCATGAGCCTCCCCGGCGAGGTCTACCCGGACGACGTGGTCAACGGTCACGGGTTGGTTCACATCGTGCTCCGCTCGACGGAGGCTTACGACTTCGCCCGCTGGGTGCGCACGCACGCCACCCACGACGAGGCCGCCACCGGCCCCATCAGGACGGCCTGGCGGGTTCCATCCGCTACAGCCGCACCGAGTGACTCACCGGCTCACCGATCACCGCACCACGGCGGACGCAGTCCGGCCTCACAGACACCCCACCTCGGAAGTCAGCACCCAACCCACGGCCAAGCTGATGAGGGACCAGCCGAGGTGGGAGCAAGCCCCTCCCCGTTCGTCGTCGGCTCCGACGAAACCGCATCTGACGGGCGGGGAGGGTTCCGCAAGATCCGTTCGAGCGGGAGGTGCCCCGTATGGGTACAGCAGTAGCAGTCCGTGATCCAAAGGAACTCTTGGGCGAGGAGGTGTGGGACAGGGAAATCCAGCTGCTGACCCGCGACTACCTCATGGACAGCGTGATGGCCGGCCGCCTTATGGGTCAGGCCGTCGCGTACCTGATCACCGCCATGGAGACCATGGGCGAGGGTCTGGAACTCGGATGCGGCGAGCTGGTCGACGTCGCCGTGCACGCGCTCATTCTCGACACGGCGAACTACGCCGCGTTCTGCGTGAAGTACAACAACGGACAGTTCCTCCACCACATACCCGAGATCGACCGCAAGGCCGACGGCACGGTCATGAGGACCGCGGCCGTGGTCGAGCAACACGGGTTCGTCATCGACTGGCCGCTGTGGGAGCGGGACTCCTCGAAGTGCTCCCCCTGCGCTCAGGGCACGAGCTGCCACTAGCACCACAACACCACAGGCCGGCGGCATCCCTCGGGTGCCGCCGGCTCCCGTTTGGGGGAACGTCCACGTTGCGGCCACGACCACGAGGGACGGCGAGTAGCGTGTGAGCCCGTCGGAGCCTGACGGTACAGATGCTCACAACTAGTCCAGCGAGGAACGTTGCGGCATGAGCGTTGAGACTTACTGGGACCGCTATGCGTCCGGAGCGGTAACAAAGATCGGTTCGGTACAGGACTCCGTCGACAAGGGGTTCTGCTGGACGCAGTACGACTACCACGGCCCCGCGGAAGAGCTGCTGTGCCAGCCTGATACCACCTTGGAGCTGGGGTGCGGCAGCGGCAACGAAGTCGCCTATCTCGCCCGGAAGGGCGTCGAGGCCACGGGCGTCGACCTCTCCCCAGCCCAGCTCAAGCACGCCGCGGAACGGTGGGGCGACGTCGAGGGGGCCCGGTTCCTGCTTCGTGAGGCGGTGGACTATCTCACGACCACGTCAGAGACGTACGACGCGATCTATTCGGTCTGGGGAGCGTTCTGGTTCACCGACCCACGCCGACTGCTCCCCGCCATCCGTCAGCGGCTATCTCCCCGGGGGGTGCTGGTGTTTTCGCAAGCCCCGGCCGTTGATGGCTGCTACGGAGCGCAGGGGATGTACGGCAACGGCTTCAACGGCAAGATCCTCCCGGTACAGAGGTGGGCATACTCCGAGGACATGTGGAGGGGCATCCTCATGAACTACGGATTCACCGACGTCGACGCCGGCATCGTGGAGGCGCCCGATCCGGAGAATCTCGGAACGCTGATCGTTCAGGCCAAGGTCAGTCCCTGACCCGAGCTGGGCACGCACGGCCCCGGTACCTCCGGATGGAGTGCCGGGGCCGTCTCGCGTAGGCACATGTTTTACAGTCACTGTCGGAGGTCACAGTGAGCATTTGCGGCACGATACCGAGCCGGATATGCACCCACCCAATCCTCTGCATAGAAGTACGATGTTCCACATGATTATTCGGCCCACAGCCTACGACCACCCCGACGCGGTCAAGCTCAACGACCAGGTCCAGCTCGAATACGCGCAGCGCTACGACGACGAGGGCGACGTCACGCCGCTCGCCCCGGCGATGTTCCAGGCGCCGAGCGGCCTCTACCTGCTCGCGTACGACGACCAGGACCGGCCGGTGGCCACGGGCGGCTGGCGCGCGCAGGAGCAGAACGGCGAGGGGTACGCGGACGGCGACGCCGAGCTCAAGCGCATGTACGTCGTCCCCGAGGCGCGTGGGCTGGGGCTGGCCCGCCGCATCCTGGCCGCCCTGGAGGACAGCGCCCGTGCGGCGGGCCGCATCCGGATGGTTCTGGAGACCGGGACGAAGCAGCCGGAGGCGATCGCCCTCTACGCCTCCAGCGGCTATCTGCCGTGCACGAAGTTCGGCCACTACCGCGAGTACGAGAACAGCCGCTGCTTCGCCAAGCCGCTCAGCCCCCTGCATCCGTGAGCCAGGCGGCCCGGTCCGCACCCCACAGGCTCGGCGGCCGGCTCCAGTCCGCGGGAGCACCGTCGAAGCCGAGCGGCGGCAGGGCGTGGCGGAGCGGCCCGTAGGGCGATTCCGTCTCGTTCAGCCACTTCTCCGCCTCGTACGCACCCTCGCCCGCCGGGGTGGCCCGGATGCCGTGCATCAGCCAGGACGCCGTCCCCGCGAGGGAGAGCCGCACGTGCCTGCCGCGTCCGTCCCGCTGACGGCCGGTCAGCGACCGCAGTACCGCGGCGGCCAGTAGGTACCCGGTTCCGTGGTCCAGCGCCTGCGCGGGCAGCACGCCGGGGCGGCCGTCCGGCCCGGCCTCGATCTCCGCGATTCCGCACCCGGCCTGTACCAGACTGTCGAATCCCCGCCGGCCGGCCCACGGCCCGGACCACCCCCACGCGCACACCTGCGCCACGACCAGCCCGGGCCGCCGCTCCAGCAGGGAGTCCGGCGCCAGACCGAGCCGGTCCAGCGCGCCGGGCCGATAGCCGGTGACCACGACATCGGCCGCCCCGAGCAACTCGTCAAAGACCCGCCGGTCCGCCGCCTGCGCCAGATCCAGCCGGGCCGACCGCTTCCCGAACCCGGTGTCGGCGTGCGCGTCCGCCGCCTCCGGCAGCCCCGGCGAGTCGATCCGCAGTACGTCCGCGCCCAGCAGCCCGATGGTGCGCGTCGCAACCGGCCCGGCGATGACCCGCGTCAGGTCCAGCACCCGCACCCCGTCCGCGGGCAGCACACCGGCCGGGAGCGCCGGGCTCCCGCCCTCCTCCCCGGCCGGCCGCACCTCGGCGAGCGGATGGCCCGGGGCATCTCCGGGCGGGACCACCGCGACGGCGAGCCCGCCGGCCGCGTACACCCGCTCCTGGACTTCCACGGCGGCCAGCTCCGCCACCGCGTCGGCCAGCCGGTCCCCGTTCCGGATCCCGAGCGCGTCCAGCAACCGGTCGCGGTGGTGCGGGTAGTTGGCGTGTGTCCGTACCCACCCGTCGGCCGCCCGCCAGAACCCGGAGAGCGGCGCGAACGTCGTCGGCGTCCTGCCGCCGATCCGCAGATGCCGCTCGCTGACGAACGCGGTGGCCACGGCGCCCTCGTCCACCCGTACCGCGGCCACCGGTTTCCCCGTACGTACAGAGGCCAGCTCGGCGGCGGCGAGCGAACACACCCCGACACTGGCCCGAGCCAGCTGCCGCACCGGCAGCCGCGAAGGGAGCACGTCTCCGGCCCCGCTGTACGACACCAGCCCGGCCATCCCGCCCGGCCCGCCGAGGGCGGCCCATGCCTGCGCGGCCGTGTCGTCGATTCCGTCTGTCATGCGGTCATTGTGGCCTCGTACCTCGTGGCCTCGTACATTGCGGGCCTCACTCCGGCCCCGGCAGAGGCTGCTCCGCCCAGATGGTCTTTCCGCGCCGCGTGTAGCGGCTGCCCCACCGCTGGGTGAGCTGCGCGATCAGGAAGAGACCGCGCCCGCCTTCCTCGGTGGTGTGGGCCCGCCGCATCCGCGGCTGGGTGCTGCTCGGGTCGGAGACCTCGCAGATCAGGGTGCCTGCCCGGATGAGCCGGAGTTCGACGGGTCCGCCCGCGTAGCGGATGGCGTTGGTGACCAGCTCGCTCGCCACCAGCTCGGTGGTGAAGGCCAGTTCGTCCAGTCCCCAGCGGGCCAGCTGTCCGACCACCAGCTCACGCGCGCCGGCCACGACCGCCGGGTCCGCCTCCAGTGCCCAGGTCACGCTGTCGTCCGGCGGAACCACTCGGGTACGGGCGAGCAGCAGGGTGACGTCGTCGGGGAGCCGGCTCGGGGCCAGTCCCTCCACCACCTCCCGACCGACGTCCGGGAGCGGTCGGCAGAGCGCGTCGGCGTCCATCAGCCGCTGCCGGAGCGCGTCCATTCCTTCGTCGACATCGCCCGCGCCCCGCTCGATGAGCCCGTCGGTGAAGAGCGCGAGCACGCTGCCCGGCTCGACATCCAGCTCCACGGGTTCGAAGGGCAGTCCGCCGACTCCCAGCGGCGGTCCGGGGCTGACGTCCACGTACTCGACTGTCCCGTCCGGAGCGATCACGGCCGGCGGTGGATGCCCCGCGCTTGCCATCGCGCAGTGCCGCGCCACGGGGTCGTACATCATGTACAGGCAGGTGGCGCCGAACGCGTGGTACGCGCCCTGCTGTTCGGAACCCGGTGCGCCGGGCTCGTTGCCGCCGGCTTCGACCGTGAGCTGGGAGACGAGGTCGTCGAGATGGGCGAGCAGTTCGTCCGGCTCGAGATCGAGGTCCGCCAGCGTACGTACGGCGGTGCGCAGCCGTCCCATCGTCGCGGTGGCGTGCAGTCCGTGGCCGACGACGTCGCCGACCACCAGGGCAACCCGTGCGGACGACAGCGGGATGACGTCGAACCAGTCTCCGCTGACCCCGGTGGTCGCATCGGTGGGGAGATAGACACTGGCCGCCTGCACCGCCACCGTGTCGGCCTCGGCCGGGGGCAGCAGGCTGCGCTGCAGACTCACATTCGCCCGCCGCTCGCGGGCGAAGCGACGTGCGTTGTCCAGCACCAGGGCCGCGCGGGAGGCGATCTCCCCCAGCAGGTCCAGATCGTTCTCGTCGAACGGGAGAACGCTGGTGCGCCGCACGATGACCCGCCCGAGGAGCTTGCCCCTGGCTCGCAGCAGTACGGTCATGCCCGAGCGGACGCGCTGGTGCTCGTCGGGGCCGTCGTCGGCCCAGAGCCGGTCCCGCAGCGATCCTCCGGTGTCCACCTCGACCACGTCACCGGGTTCGGGCTGTTCGGCCGGTTCGGTATCCGGTCCGGCATCCGGTCCGGCACCCGGTCCGGCCGCGGCCGCCCGGCGCAGGAGGTGAAGCCGATGACGGTCGGGGCCGGCCTCCGCGAACCGGAAGACGCCCTCGGCGATGTCGACAACAGCCGTGTCGGCAAGATCCGGCACGAGCACATCCGCCAGATCCTGCGCGGTTTCCGCGACGGACAGCGAGTTCCCGAGCACCGCGGTGGCCCGCTGCAGAAGATCGAGCCGCCGGCGCGCCCGGCGCTGCTCCGTGACATCGGTGAAGAGGCCGGTGACCCCCATCACCCGTCCGTCCGGCTCCTGGAGGCGGAACACGGACACCGCCATGATCCGCCCCGCTCCGGGGTCGACCAGCGTGCGTACGAGGGCGTCCACCCCCACCAAGGGAACCCCGGACCGGAGGACCTCGCGCAGCTGATCATCGATCTGCCGCGCGTCCTCGGCCCAGAGGAAGTCGGCCAGCCGGTGGCCCGCCAGGTCGGCGGGCACGCCCGTGTACGGCAGCAGGTGCGTATTCGTCCGCACCAGCCGCAGTTCCTTGTCGAACACGGCAAAGCCGATACGGTCCTGGAGGAACAGCTCCTGAGTGAACGCGAAGTCCTGACGCCACTTCGACACCACGGCGTGAGGCGCGCCCAGGACCAGCCATGGGGAGTCGCGCTCGCTCCGCCGGCCCGGGTCCAGCGGGAGGACGCGGAACGCGACGTCCAAGTCCCCGCCGTCCCCCGTCCGTACGACGGCCCTGCCTTCCCATACGGGGCCGCTCCGCTGGGCCATGACCCGGGGCCAGTGGCCGGGATCGGCCAGCAGGGAGGGGAGGGTCTGTCCGCGCAGGTCCTCGGCGCGGCGGTCCAGGAGCGTCTCGGCCGCGGGCGTGCAGCCCAGCACGGTTCCGGTGCCGTCCACCACCAGTCCCGCCGAATACACGGCGTCGAGGAAACCCTCACTCTTGCGAACCATGTGCATGCACACCTCGCTCGACGCTCCCGGTCACTGCCATTCTTCAGGGAACGCGAAAGTCCCGCCCGATCTCAGCGATCGGACGGGACTTCTGCGTGCGGTCGGCCGTTCACGGGTGGGTGTGAGCTGGGGGAACGCGGACGTTCCCAGAGGGCTTCCCGGCGTCGAGAACTCCGTCTCCCAGGTAGATGTACAGTGCATTCAAGCCCTGCCCGCAATGTTGAGGCGTGACGACCGGGAGCGGGTTTCAGCATTGCCCCGAGGCACTCCTGGGCGGACCTTCGATGAGCACCGAAGAGATCCCGCCAGAGCGCGGCAGCACTCGTCCGGCACACCCAGGTGGCCCGGTTCCGCCCCACGGCAATGGGCACTGCCACGGTGCGCCGTCCACCTGCTGGAGTCGTACAGCCAGGCGGTCGTCCGGCTCGCAGCGCGCCTCTCCGGCGATCGGGAGACGCGGTGGGGATCCGTCGTAGGACGGCGCTGGGCACCTCCGCCGGCGGGCGCGCTCTTGGCTCGGGTGGAGGAGCACGTCTTCATCACTCGCGCAGGCCCTTCCCTATCCGAAGGACCCGGTCAGTCCGGATGGCCCGACCGGACTTCGATGTGGACACCACGCGCGTCCCTCGGACACCTCCTGAAGGAACCGTATCTCGACGCCACCTTCACCCACTCCGCGCTGGTCAGGGCTATCACCGCGCGGCAGGGCCCTTCACCCCGGGGCCCGGGACGAAGGGCCATAAGCCGACCGCCGACGCATGCGGCATATGCACCCGGTAGGCACCGACCAACCGGGCGGCGTCGTAGCAGCGCCCCGGGCCGCCGAGCAAGACGAGGGAGCTGGTCATCTCCCCGCTGGCGGCTGACATTCCCATCGAGGCCGACGAGTAAACGCCGGCCGCGAAGCGCCGGCGCGCATTTCACAGGCCCGCAGCTCGGTGGTGAACCACTACGGCTCCATCAGCGTCGACCGTGACTGCGAAGTCGGCCAGCTCGCCGACCAACGGCACCGGCCACTACGGTCCGTGGCCACCGACGAGGGTTCGTGATCGCGGGTTTGGGCACCTGCTCGGCGACGTGTTGTCCGGCCATAGCCAGGTGGGGGCCAGTACGTTCCTCCTTGTCGGCAAAATGTCACATCTCGATGTCATTTGGTGCTATCCCGGCATAACCGTCAGTGGGTGACACCCGGCCCCACGAGAGCCGCATGCGTCCGCCAAGGAAGAGGTCACCGTGTACTACGGCAGCGGGAACTACGAGGCATTCGCACGGCCGCGCAAGCCTGCGGGGGTGGAGCGGAAAACGGCCTGGTTCGTGGGCTCCGGACTCGCTTCGCTCGCCGGCGCCGCCTTCCTCATCCGCGATGGACATATGAGCGGCGACCGGATCACCGTCCTGGAACAGCAGAAACTTCCCGGGGGCGCGCTGGATGGCATCAAGGAGCCGGAGAAAGGCTTCGTCATCCGCGGCGGCCGCGAGATGGAAGACCACATGGAGTGCCTGTGGGACCTGTTCCGGTCGATCCCCTCGATCGAGACCGAGGGCGCCTCGGTCCTCGACGAGTTCTACTGGCTGAACAAGGACGACCCCAACTTCTCCCTGCAGCGGGTCACCGAGAACCAGGGGCAGGACGCTCACACCGACGGGCTGTTCGCGCTCAGTGACCGTGCGCAGAAGGACATCTTGAGGATCTTCCTCGCCACTCGCGAGGAGATGGAGGGCAAACGCATCAACGAGGTCTTCGGCAGAGACTTCCTGGACAGCCACTTCTGGCTGTACTGGCGCACGATGTTCGCCTTCGAAGAGTGGCACAGCGCCCTGGAGATGAAGCTGTACCTGCACCGCTTCGTGCACCACGTGGGCGGTCTTCCCGACCTGTCCACTCTGAAGTTCACCAAGTACAACCAGTACGAGTCGCTCGTGCTCCCGCTGACCCGGTGGCTGGTCGGCCAGGGCGTGACATTCCAACTCGACACCGAGGTCACCGACATCAGCTTCGACATCACCCCGGACCGCAAGCAGGCGACCCGCATCCACTGGATCTCCGCCGGAGAGGCGGGCGGAACCGACCTCGCAGCGGACGACCTGCTCCTCACGACGATCGGCTCCCTCACCGAGAACTCGGACAACGGCGACCACCACACCGCGGCCCGCCTGAACGAGGGCCCGGCCCCGGCATGGGACCTCTGGCGGAAGATCGCGAGCCGTGATGAGTCCTTCGGTCGCCCCGAGGTGTTCTGCGGCAACATCTCCGAGAGCAAATGGGAGTCGGCCACCGTCACCACACTCGACCAGCGGATCCCGAAACTGATCCAGAAGATCGCCAAACGCGACCCGTTCAGCGGCAAGGTCGTCACCGGCGGCATCGTCACCATCAGGGATTCCAGCTGGCTCATGAGCTGGACCGTCAACCGGCAGCCCCACTTCAAGCAGCAGCCGGCCGACCAGATCGTCGTATGGCTCTACGGGCTGTTCACCGACCGCCCCGGCGACTACGTGAAAAAGCCGATGCAGGACTGCACCGGGGAAGAGATCACCCAGGAGTGGCTCTACCACCTCGGCGCCCCCACCGACGAGATCAGTGAACTCGCCGCGAACGGCGCCACCTGCGTGCCTGTGATGATGCCCTACGTCACAGCCTTCTTCCTGCCCCGCCGGGCCGGGGACCGCCCTGACGTGGTACCACGGGCAGCGGTCAACTTCGCGTTCATCGGCCAGTTCGCCGAGACCACCCGTGACACGATCTTCACCACCGAGTACTCCGTACGTACAGGCATGGAAGCCGCCTACCAACTGCTCGGCATCGAACGCGCCGTACCGGAGGTGTTCAACTCCACCTACGACATCCGCAGACTGCTGGACGCCGCCAGCCGGCTACGGGACGGCGAGACACTCCACCTGCCAGGCCCAGAGATCCTTCGCAAGCAACTCCTGCGCAAGCTGGAATCAACCGAGATCGGCGAACTGCTGACGGAATTCGGCCTCATCCCCGACACGGAATAGCCGAGGCCGCCCATCCCCGGCGGCAGCACTCCGGCGCCGCTACGCAGCGGGCGGCTGACCGGAGGCGCCTGGTCAGAGGGAAGAGGGCTCGGAGGCGCCTGGTCAGAGGGAAGAGGGCTCGGAGCCGCCGGGGTATCCCAAACGCGAGCCCGTCGGGCCGGCCGGGGCCGAGGACGCATCCGAGTGCCACTCGCCCCCCGCCAGGTCGCTCGCCCACGAGATGTACGACTTATGGCCGACGCGCTGTCCGTGCTCGCCGCGGCTGTCCTGGGGCTCCTCCAGGCGCATGGTTCATAGCGTCCCGTTGAGTACTGTTTCGGCGATACGTGTTTGGCGGGCGAGGAGAGCCTCCCGGTCCTTGTCGACGTCGGGGTTCTTGTCCAGCCACTGCTGCTGCATGGCGCCCAGGCGCTGGTAGGCGACGGTGAGGAAACCGGTGGTGTGCTTGCACTGGAGGTCCGCATGAACGGATGGGTGGCTGTGGCCGGGCCGATCCTCGGTGAGGTCGGTGACGGCCCAGTCGTAGAACCGCTGGCCCACTCACGATGATCAACGGTGGCCGCCTCCGCCTCCACCGACCCTCCCGCCAAGATCACGATCTACAGCTGGAGTAAAGTCGGCCGACATGGCCCGCCACGTGATGCCGCCCGCGACCAGGCAGCGAATCGCGTCGATCATCTGCCGGTGGCAGTAGCCCTCCGGCTGCCCGCCCTTCCCGTTCAGACACGCCGGCACGGGCAGCAGGCCGCCTACCGCCTCCCACTCCGCGTCCGTCATGTCGGAGGAATAGGCCCGCGTCCGCCCGGGCCGGTCGGACGTGTTCCTGTATAGGTGTGCGAGACAATCACACGGCCGGGCAGCCGAGTTGGACTCCGCGGATGCCCTCGGAGCGCGGTTCGGCTCGGGAGATCACAGGACGTCCAGGACTTCCCTGGCGACGCGGCTCCCGCTCTCGATGGCCCCGTCGATGAAGCCGGGCCAGCGGCGGGCGGTGTGCGCCCCGGCGAAGTGGATCGCGCCCTCGGGGCGGGCGAGTGCAGCCTCGGCGCGGAGGATCTGCCCGGGGCGGAACGTCGTCCAGGTGCCCCGCGACCAGGGGTCGGCGTTCCAGTCGTGGCTCGCGACGGCCATGACCTCGGCGTCGGGCGCGAACGCGCGGACGGCCCGCTGCACGGTGGCCACGTCGTCGACGTCCACCCCGTTCGCCTCGGGACTGAAACAGACCAGCACCTGGCCGTCCGGCGTGACGTCGATTACTCCGACGAAGTCGAAGGCGGTGTTCCAGCCGAAACCGCTCAGGTCGTCAGGCACGTTCTTGGCCAGCACCCAGACCTTCTGGCCCTGCCCCGCATGGTTCTCCTCGGACAGCGCGATCTTGTCCGGGGCGAGTGCCGGAGTGAACTCGATGTCGCGCAGGACCCCGAACGGCACTGTCACCACCACACGGGACGCGCGGGCGCGCCGCCTTCGAAAGTGACGAGGACCTCGTCGGTGGTCTGCCGCACGGCCGAGACGGGCGCGGCGAGGCGGATTCCGGCTCCGCCGTCCGCCGGAGCAGCCGGCCACAGCACCCAGGCCGGACTGGTACCGATACACCCTCACCACTCGCGAGGCCTCGTCACAGCCACCCGCCTGAGCAGCGTGGGCAGAAAGCGCAGATGAGGCCATTTCCGTTGCCGAGGCCCTGGAGGGGCCGGGCAACTGGGCTGGTCCGGGGAGCTACTGCCCGGCCTCGTCAGTGGTCACGGTCCGCAGGGGCCTGTGGCCCTTCTCGTCGAGCTGGGCGACTCGCCCTTGTTCAGCTGCCGGGCAATCTTCCTGCGGTAGGTGGGATCGGACAGCTGCATGTCCCAGTGGAACCCCAGGACAAGACGCGGAGGTCCGCATCGAATCGCCGGTGGGCCACCGTAGCCGGGAGCCCGGCAGCCGGGAGTCCGGCGCGAACGCCGCCGGCATCATGAGCCACCAGAGCCCGGTACGGGTGGCGGGGCAGCTGTGCCCCGCCACCCTGCCGGCTGATCCGGGGGTTACGGCGCGACCACGGATCTGGTGGTGGCGGCGCTGGTGCCCTCGTCGTCGGTGACGGTGAGTTTGACGGTGTACGTGCCGGCGGCAGGGTAGCCGTGGAAGACGCTGACGCCGGTGGTGGTCGTGCCGTCGCCGAAGTCCCAGACGTAGGTGAACGTCGACGCGAGACCGCCGTCAGGGTCGCTGGTGGCGTACCCGTTGAGGTAGCAGCCGTGTACGGACGCCAAGCAGGATCCCACGCTGACCACCGGAACCGGCAGCTGGTTGGGAGGCGGTGTGATCGTCTTGGTTGTGGTGGCGGTCTTGCCCTGGTTGTCGGTCACGGTCAGCTTCACGGTGTAGGTGCCGCCGCCGGGTGCGGGGTACGTGTGCGAGAGCACCTTTCCGGTGCCGGTGGTGCCGTCCCCGAACGTCCATGCGTAGCTGCTGACCGATCCCCCGGGGTCGGCTGAGACGGAGGCGTCGAACGTACAGACACGCGGGCTGCTGCAGCTGCTGGTGAAGGAGGCGGTGGGCGGCGGGTTGCCGACGACGATGCCCTGGCTGGTCTCGTCCGTCTTGCCGGTGTTGTCGGTGACGGTCAGCGTGACGGTGTACACCTTGTCAGGGGCGTACGTATGCGAGGCGGTCTTGCCGCTGCCGGTGGATCCGTCGCCGAACTTCCACGCGTACGAGGTGACGGTGCCGTCGTCGGTAGAGCCGGATGCGTCGAAGGTACACGTGGTCGGCCCGCAGGTGGCGGCGAAGCGTGCTCTCGGCTGGGTCGGGTCCGATGGGGCGGCTACATCGAGCAGTGGTTCCTTGGCGCTGTCGCCGGAGTCGTCGGTCCAGCCGGAGTTCCCGGAGAAGACGAGGTCATCACGGATCTTCAGTACGTCGGCGCGGCTGCCGGGGTTCTTCAGACTCGCGTAGTAGCCGGCCGCACCGGCCACGTGGGGGCTGGCCATCGACGTTCCCGACAGCGTGCTGTAGCCGCCGTCCAGAGTCGTCGAGTAGATACACGTGCCGGGTGCGGCGATCTCCACGGTGGAACCGAAGTTGGAGAAGTCGGCCAGTGTGTCGTCGGTCTCGGCCCGGCAGGTCGAGGCGGCTCCGCCGCCGGGAGCGCCGTTGAAGTCGGCAAGTGCCGACACGGTGATCACGTCGGGGTGGCTGGCCGGGAAGAAACTGGACGCGTCCTTGCCGTTGTTGCCCGCGGCCACCACGACCACGACGCCCTTGTCCACCAGGTTGGCGATGGCTGTGGAGAGGGCGGTGTCGCCGGCGCATTCGCAGCCCAGGCTCAGGTTGACGACTTCAATCGTCGTCGATCGGGCGGCCACCCAGTCGAGGCCTTCCGCGATGTCGCTCAGGGGACCGCTGCCTGCATCGTTGAGCACCTTGACCGACCACAGCCGGGCACCCGGTGCGACACCGACGACACCGGAGCCGTTGTCGATCGCCGCCGCTGAGCCGGCCACATGGGTGCCGTGCCCATGGTTGTCGTCCATCGCGGATTCGCTGTCGTTGTCGTTGCAGCCGGTGAATCCGTATCCGCAGTTGGTGCGGCCGACGACGTTGAGATCGGGGTGGTCGTGGTCGATACCGGTGTCAAGGATCGCGATGTCGACGTCGGTACGGACATCGTCCACGCCGTCGATGTCGAGGTCGACGTTATCGTCGGCGAAGATCCGCTGGACTCCGGTGGGCACGGTCTGTCCGGTGATGGTCGCGACCTGATCGGGCTCGACGGATGCGACCCGAGGGTCGGACCGTAGGCGCGCGACCGCCGAGTCGGGAAGCGTCGCCGAGTAACCCTTCAGCGCGTGCCGGTAGACGGACTTGACCGCGCCGTCATGCCGACGGGCCTGCTCGTCGGCGAGACCGGCCGGGTCGCCCACTGAACTCTTGAACGTCACGATGTAGTTCGACCGCTGCACCGACTCCGACTGCGACTGCGCCGGGGCGGCCCATGCGAAGGTGAACAGGCCGATCGTGGCCGTTGTGACGCAGCACGCGAGCACTCTTCGTATCATGCCGTTGCGCTCCTTCCCGAAACCGTGGGGTGTGGGGGCGGAACGCACTCTAGGAGGCGCAACCTGTCACGGGCATGTCGTCGGATGCGTCTGAAAGCAGACGCTCGACGGGTAGCAGACACAACCCTGGTGGGGCCGGGACGCGGCAAGGAGGGCGGCGCGTCTACAGCCAGCCCAGCTTGGCCGCCCGCAACGCCGCCTGAAAACGCGTCTCCGCACCGAGCGTATTGAGCAGGTGGGCAACCCGCCGGGTGACACTGCGCTCCGTGATGCCCAGCGCCCGCGCGATGGCGCGGTCCTTCATCCCTGCGGCGAGCATGGTGAGCATGTCACGGTCGGACTTGCCCGGCCCGCCCTCATCCTGGGCGCCGGACAGCGGGACGGCCTTGTTCCACAGATGCTCGAACGACGTCACCAACGCGGTCAGCAGCGGCGACGCATGCACCAGGATCAGACTGCTCAGTTCGACGGCGTCGAAGCTGACCGGGATCAACGCCTGTCGGCCGTCGGCGATGACCATCTTCATACGGATCGCGGGCAGTACCCGTGCCTGCTCACCCGCGGCGATATTGGCCAACAGGTCGTCCATGCGGCCTGGCTCGTCCAGTATCGGAGCATGGTAGATGGCCCGGTACGCCACGCCGCGACGCATGGACTGTGCTTCCTGCGGGTTCCCCGGAGCAGGCCGGTAGAGGTACGGCGGGCAGTCGACGATGAGTACCTCCTGCCGCGCCCCGAGCTGGAGCCTCAACACGTGTTCCACCACGGCCTGCTCCCCTTCGACCAGTTCGACCAGGTTGCTGCCACGACTACGCGGCGCCTCCCGCATCCGATGAGCCAGGGCACTTGCCTGAGCGCGGACCTGTTCCAACTCCTCCTGACGGCGCCGGACCAGCGCGTCCACGGCTACATCCGGCGGGGCGGGAAAATAGCGGACGGGCCTGCCGCTCACCAGCGTGATGAGCCCGGCTTCGAGCAGGCACGCCAGGGCTCCACGCACCCGGCCCGGAGCCATACCGAGACCTCCCGCGACTTCTGCCGCGGTGCTGCTGGGTTCAGAAATCACCTGCATGTAGACAGCACTCTCCACACCGCCCATGCCCAGCGGCTCCAGCATTCGCGTCTCCCGACTCTCCAGCACCTGTTGAGCGCTCCAGCCTGGAGGGGCTTCACCTGGTTCCCGGACACCGGTCGTCATGCGCCGGTGGCCAGCGTAGTTGATCGCTGTACCAGGCCGATCGGGTTGAGCCTCTGCTCAGGCGTGAGCTACGGCCCCCGATCCACCCCGACCGGGAAAGCCACGCTTCCCAGCAGTCCGATGGACCACTTCCGTACCAATCAAGGCTGAAACGACGAGATCCCGGTCAGACGGTGACCGTCTGACCGGGATCTCGTGAACCGTTCCGGGGTAAACCCGCGAACGGCCCTTCGGTGGGCCGTTCATGGGTGGGGCTGAGCTGCGGTTACACCGACCTTCGCCTGAGGCTTCCCAACTCCAGAGGGCCGAATTCCCAGACTGATGTACGACACATCCAAATTCATCCCACACCCCGCATCGCCAGACGCGCACCAAGCGCCGACACTTCCGACTTTTATGAACGCTTGGCCGTTGCGGGCAACTCGCCCCCACATGGGTCGACGAAGTCATCCATCATCTTGTCTGTCACAACGCACGGTCGCCGTCGGCAGCTGGTTCCGAATCACTCGCGCGTACGGGAAGGCGGGCCCAGCCATGGGCAGCCTCGAAGGCAGCCCGGCGCGACCATCGCCATCTCACCCTCTCGGCACACCCCAATGGCTATTTGAATAGCCTAGGGTGAGGCTGGCCTCATGCACATCCCGACCCCGCGATTCCGACGAGTCGCGATGCTGATCGCGATCGACTCTGCGCACCGAATCGTCCTGCGGCCTCGGCACAGCAGCGGCCGGAGGTCATGGGGCCTGCCCCGATGCCCCGTAGGGCTCCAGGAGTCATACACCGACGCAGTCATGCGCCTCTGTCACGAGCTCCTGGCGTCATATCCCACCCGCCTGGGTTCCGTCGTCGGACGCCGGTGGGCTGCCGCACCTGCCACTGCGGCGCTACGCGTGGAGGCACGTTTCTACATCGTGCGCGTTGACGCGTCGCCGCCCAACGGGGTCCCCGGTGGGCGAATCTTGTGGGCGCCACGCCCTGCTCTTGGCCTCTGGTTGGACCAAGAATCGCAGATCGAGACCACAACGATGCTGGTCGATGGCTACCTGGACGGCTGGCTGCCAGACGGCCCCCTCACGCTCGACTGAAGAGCGGCACGCGCCAAGCACGACCAGTAACCCGCGCCTTCACCCGACCCATCCACGTGACAGCACTCCGCCCCGCCGTATAATGACGGGGCGAAGCACCAGGGCCCGAATTAACCCACCAGCGTCCCTGCTGGGTGCCCGGCGGTCACGCTGGGCGCGGGACCGTCCTTCCGGTGCGGGTTCGAGCAGTCGAACAGCACCTGCCCGCTCCGCTTGTCGTAGTAGAAGGATCCGAAGTAGAGATCCTCGGTGATGCGCTTGTTGATCTGCTCACTCATCATCCACTCGGCTCCTTCCGGCAGGAGCTTCGCGATCTCCGCCGGTACTTCCTGGGGCGCGGCGGGTTTGAACTGCAGGCCGGAATCATTGAGTTCCTTCAGCACCGCCTCGTCGTCCACGGCGTTGAGCACACCGACCAGACGGATATTGGCCTGCGCCGGCACCCGGGAGTTGTCGGTCTCCGGCTCGATTCCGCACCATGACGTGGATTCGAGCTGCTTGAACGATGGGAACCGCGACGTGATCTGGTCGATCTCGTGCCGTACCTTGCACGTGCTGCCGCCGTCACTCCCGGTCGTCCCGCAGGACGACACCGTGAGCACGGTCAGCAGGGCAGCCAGAAACGGACCGGCGGGCAACTTGCGTGCCGTCATCGCCCTCCACCTCCCCCGGAAACCGTCGCGCCGAGGATATCGCCTCTGCCCCGGGTGACATCCCGGGTGCCGTCCCGGAGGTCAGCAGGCAGGAACATCTGCGTCCTCACCAGCGGGAGCCCGGCCCTTGCAGCTGTGTCCCGCGGGGCTGTGTGGGGATCGGGCTGCATTGGGCAGCCCGATCCCTCGGTTCAGCCGGTAGTCAGGGTCGGAGCAGGCCCATCCCTCCGGATGGGGTTCATACAGTCGAACAGGACGTGTGCCGACTTCTTGTCTACATAGAAGGTCCCGCTGTAGAGGTCACCGGTGATGAGCTTGTCGAACTGCTCGCTCGCCATCCACTGTGCCCCTTCGGGCAGTACCTTTGCGATCTCGGACGGCACATCCCGTGGGGCGAGAGGCTTGAAGGACAGGGCCGGATCCTCGACATACTTTCGCACGGCCGCGTCGTCCATGGAGTTGAGGACTCCAACGAGGCGCACGTCCGTCGGTCCCGGCACCCTGGATTCGCTCTTGGGTGTGATCCCGCACCATGACGTGTATTCAAGCTCCCTGAATTCGGGGAACCGTGCTGTGATCTGATCGACATCCTGCCGCACCGTGCACTGGCCGACAAGGCGGTGGGCCGGGCCGTCCGTATCTGTTTCGGATCCACAGGATGCGAGTGTCATAACGGTCACCAAGGACACTGGCAACGTACCGGCCAGGCAGCGGTGCATCCTCATCGCTCTCCTCCGGAAACCGAGCTGGTGCCAAGGATATCTCCCCTGGTCCACGTGACAGTCCTCGTCGCGGTCCCAGAAGTGAGGAACGGCTTTGCCCAGCCGAGTTCGGCGAAACGTCCGTTTACGCTGTCGGCGGTGCCGGTGGCGATGTCGCTCATGCCGGCATTGAAGTCCCAGCGGTCCATCGCGTGGATGACGACACGCATCGTGAACTGGTCTCCCTTTGTTTTCACCGACGCGCTTCCCCAGATCCGGTGTTCTCCGATCGCCTTCTGCCAGTTCTCCGTCTGCGGGTAGGACTTGACGGAAACCGCATTGCCGGTGATGGAGAAGGCGGACTTGCCGCTGTTCTTCTGTATGGCTTCTGCCCAACGCTGGGATCTCGCCACTTCCGCAGCGACCTCGGCGGCGATGCCTTCTTCCTCCCGGAGTGCCTTCTCGTAGTCCACCTCGACCGGCGTGCCGAAGCCGGTGCGGTAGTGGGTGTAGAGCGGGATGGCGTCCTCCAGATCCCTCAGGCCCGACGCGCTGCCCCAGAACCCGCTGGCGTTCATGCCGCCCCACTTGGTCCAGTTCCAGTAGTCGATCGGCTTTGCCCGAGCCTTGGGGTTGTGGGGGTAGTGGTCCACGTACCACACCCGCGGCTGGCGGGGCTTGCTGATGTAGTACGTCGTACCGACGGTCCTGGTGACCGGGTCGTAGCCGACGTCCTGCTGCACTTCCGTCGAGCAGTTCGCGAGGTCGTACTCGCAGGAGTTCGGCCGGGAGCCGATCTCGGTGCCGGCCGGGTCGCTGAACGCCAGGGGGTTGCTGTGGCCGTACGTGTACGGGTTGAGCTGACGCGGGTCCTCGATCACCAGCAGAGGGTCGACGCTGATGAAGCGACCGGTGGCGGGGTCGTACTCGCGCGCACCGAGGTGGGTGAGGCCGGTCGCCCCGTCTCGTGTGCCGCCGACGAAGCCCTTGTCGCCGGTCCAGCCGGTGGCCGGGGTCCCGCGGTCGGCGCCGAAGATGGTTGTCTCGCGGCGCGTTACGGTCATGACGGCGTCCGCGGTGACCTGGATGGTGCCGGTGCCGTGGTGGTCGCTGATTAGGAAGGTCAGCTTTCCATTGGTGCGCACGGCGATGGCCTTGCCGGCCGCGGTGTAGTAGCGCGTGCCGGTGACCGTGCCGGTCTTGCTCAGGTGGAGCTCGTTGCCTCCGGGCAGGTAGAGGGTGGTGCCGTCCGCGTCCTTGCGGATGAGCCGCTGACCGTCGCTGTCGTAGACGTAGCCGCCGACTTCGGTGGCGCCTTCCTTGACGGTGACGAGGTGGCCCTCGTCGTCCCAGCCGAGGGTCTGCTCCGGCGCCGCCCCGATCTTTCGGGTCTGGGTGTTGCCCGCGGCGTCATAGGTGAAGACCTCGACGTGGCTGGTGCCGGTCTGCGTGACCTTGGGCAGGTCGTGCTTGCCCGCAGTCGGAGCGGCGTACGTCCGGGTCGTGTCGCCGGTCGGGCCCGAGGCGGTCTTGTGCTGCGTCTCGGTCTTGCGGTTACCGACGGCGTCGTAGGTGTACGTCGTCCAGTACGCGTCCTGGCCGCCGACGACCGGGGTCGAGGGCGCAGTGGCGCACTGCTCGCCAGTGTTCGTCCATGCCTCGGTGACGCGCCGCAGTGCGTCCACGGTGAAGCACTGGGTGTCGGTGGTGCGGCCTGCGTCCTGGCCGTAGGCGGTGGCCAGCGAGGTGACGTTGCCGGCCGGGTCGTATGTGTACTTGGTGTCCTCGATCCTCTGCGGTGCGACCTCACGGTCGGTGTAGCTGCGGCTCAGCGCCCCGGTGTGCTCATCGAACTCGCTGCTCACCCACAGGTGCTGGGCGAACGCGCCGTACTCCTGGCGAATATTGCGACCGTAGTGGTCGTACGTGTTCGCCGACATCAGGGGGTCCGTGCCGGCGCCGATGGTGTTCAGCAGCCCGGACACGGGGGTGTACGTGTTGGCTACCTTCTCGGCGGGCAGTCCGCCGATCGCGGGCTGCTGGGACCACATCACCTGACCGGTGTTGAGGTTATAGCTCGTCGTCCACTTGTAGGTGCCGGCCAGCGCGCCCTGGCTGTCCGGCACGGTGACCTGCTGGACGACCGGCTGGTAAAGGCTGTTGTACGTCGTGATCGCGGCCTCGTACGCCTTGCCGTCCACGAACCGGGTCGACTTGGCCAGCTTGCCCTTCGCCACGGTGTCGTACTCCCAGCTCGACAGGACGGTCGCGCCCTTCTTCACCGCGGTCTTGCGGCCGAGCTCGTCGTAGTCGGTGTGCAGGGTGATCTGGCGGGCGTCGGTAGCGTCGGTCACCCGGTCGCCCGCGTCGTACTTCGACTTCGACGTCCCCTTGTCGGGGTCGTCGATCTGGATCTGGCGGCCGCGCACGTCGTAGGTGTACGTCCATTTCGCGCCCGAGGCGTCTGTGAACTCGTCCATGCGCCCGCGCTTGTCGAAGTGGTACAGCGTGGACTGGGATCCGGTCCGGTCCGCGGTGGTGTATTCCACCCGGGCCGTCGTGCGGCCCAGCGCGTCGGCCACCGTGGTCGTCACCGTGCCGCCCTGTGGCGGGACGACCGTCGTGGTGTCACCCGTGTACGTGGTAGCGACGCGCTTCGTCTCGTCGCCGAACCGCTTCGAGATCACCGCGGTGGGCCGCCCGGCGCCGTCGAACTCGGTGTCGGTGGAGGTCGGATACTTCAGTTCCTGGCCGGTTACGAGGACCGGCTCGGCCGCCCCGGTGGCGTAGTAGACCCCGGAGCTGCGCCACGCCTGGCCGCGGGTGTCGTAGAAGGTCTCGCTCACCAGTCGTCCGGCCCGGTCGGGCGAGGTCTCCTGGGTCTGGCGTGAGCGCAGCAGGCCGTCCTGGAAGGCGTAGCTGATCTTGTACTTGGAATCGTGGGCGAGTGCCTTGGTGGTCGTGACGATCGGTCCGTCGTTGCGGACCAGATAGTCGAAAACGAAGTTCGGCGAGTCCGGGTAGGTGGCTGCTGAGCGAGTCGGGATCCAGACCTTGGTGACCCGGCCCAGCGGGTCGTACGCCGTGGTGGTGATCTTTCCGTTGGCGTCGGTCACCTGCGTCGCCTGGCCGCGCAGGGGATCCGAGAGCGTGGTGGTGGCGTGAGAGCGCGGATTGGTCAGGACGGTCTGCGTGGGGACCTCACCGGTGGACGGCGTGTAGGCCGTAGTGGTCACTTTGCCGAACGCGTCCGCTGTCGCGAGCGGACGGCCGTAAAGGTCAAAGCAGAACTCGTTTTTCGCGGCGCCGCACGTCTTGGGCGTGGTGCCCACGACGTCGTAGCCGCTGCCCGCGCCGTTGATCCGGTCGCTCTTGGTGACCAGGCCCAGCACCGGTGCCGCACCGAGAGCGCCGCCGTCGTAGTACGTGCGGACGTCGTCGATGACGTCGCCGGGGCGGGAGATGGCGCTGCCGCAAGTGACAGCGACGGTCTCGACGCGGCTGACCTTGTCGAGGATCGCACTGCCGGCGCCACGGGCGTAACTGGTGGTCGTGCACTTCTCGTCACCGGTGTGGGCAGTGTCACCGGTCGAGGACTCGGTGGCGACCATGCCGTACGCGTCGAAAGTGCGCGTCAGCTCCGTTGTGCGGGTGCCACCCGTGACAGTGGTACGGGTCGACTCCTTCTCGGTGCCGGTCTTGTAGGCGACCAGGTCCGGCAGGCCGGAACGGGCGCGGGTGGCGACGGCGGCCGAGCGCCACGGAGTGTTCGATGTGGCGCTCACGAGCTTGGCCGTGTCGTCGCCGTTGTACGTTGCGGACTCCCGGACCATTCCCGCGAACTGCTCGCGGTCGGTGACCGCCGCGCCCGCGGAGTCGTTGACCTGTTTTCCGTCGAAACCGCGGAAGAACCGTGTCTCCCCCAGGGTCTTGGGGTCGCTCCCGGCACCCGTGCGGGCCTGGACTCGCTCGTAGCCGCGCGCGATCGAATAGGTACGGTCGCCGGCCTTGGTGAACTCGTCCTCGCTCTTGGCCCAGGCGGCGCCGCCCAGGTAGGAGTACGAGGTCACCTTGTCCGGGGACTCGACCAGGTTGTCGCCCTCGACGATCTGGGTGGCGACATACGAGTTGAACCAGTCCGTCTTGGCCGTCTCACCCTCGAAGGCCCACCGCACCGGGTAGCACCGGGTGGTGTTGGTGCCATCGGCCGGGGGCAGTGTGGCCGCCGTGCACTCGGGCTGCGAGTAGGTGACACCGATGGTACCGCCGGTCTCGGTGGTGATCTGGTACAGGCGCAGCCGGATGAAGGGCGCGAGGCCGTCACCAGTCTTGTCGACGCGGTTGGCCTTCTGCTCGCCCGCGAAGGTTACCGGGGGGAGTCCGGCCGTACCGCCCGCCTTGCCCGTACGGGTGATCGACTTCAGCCACATCGGGGTGGAGATGCCGTCACCGGAGGCCGGGAAGTCCTGGGCCAACGCCCAGGTGTCGACGTCCTTGTACGTGCCTGCTGTCAGGACCTTGGTGGTGATCGAGGTGAGACGCTTGCGGGACCAGAAGGTGGGCGAGGCCTGCTGCTTGCACTCGGTGGCGCCCTCCTTGCAGTACTGGTCGAAGGGGACATCGGGCCAGTTCTTGGCGTTTGTCTCGTCGAAGGTGCCGCAGGTGGTAAGGCAGCGCTCGGAGACGCCGAAGTGGACCTGGCTCATGGCCTTGCCGGTGTAAACGGCGCTGGAACGCAGGCCGTAGTCGATGTGCTCCAGGTAGCCGCCCCGGGTGTAGGACGTGACGGTGCCCTTGCCGGTGGTAGCGCTGACGTTGCGGCTGTAGTTGTTCGACTCGGTCTTCCAGTAATAGGCCATCGCGTTGCCGCGCGGGTCGATCACGTAGTCGAGCTGCCAGCGCCAGGCCTGCTGACACCAGGCGCTCGCGAACGACGCGTTGTAGCAGGGCTCGCCCGACTGGTTACCGAAGACGGGGGCCGTCCACGTTGAGTTTGTGACCGGGTCGTCGGCCGCCGTGCCGTTGTCCTTCCAGCCCGGCAGGCGGTTCAGCCCGAAGAAGTACTGCGTACCGTCGGCCGTGGTGACCTTCCAGTGCTCACCCGCGCCGTCGACACCCGCGGTGCCGCCGTCACCGTTGGTCGCGCCCGTCAGTTTCTCAACCTTCTCGCCCGAGTTGTTCGCCGGGTGCCAACCCTTGTCCTGCTCGTAGACGAGCTCGGTGTTCTTGCCGCCCAGGGACAGGGTGACGTTGTCGTTGTACCAGCAGCGGTCCCCCACGTTGGAGGTGTTGGTGCCGCCGGTCTTGTCGTCGTTGCACGACTTATACCTGCGCTCGATGAATCCCGGCTCCCAGTCCCAGCCGTCACCCAGCCACGACGGCTGGTTGTTCGAGGCGGCTGTTCGTCCGTCCACTGACTGGGAGTTATAACCCAGCGAGACCGACGGCTGCAGGCCTCCTGGCACCGCAGGAACCCCGATCGGGTAAGACCAGTTGAACGCTCCCGTCGAGCCACCTGCACTCCAGGAGCCGGACGGTTGAAGCGATGTGGCCTTATAGTCACCCGTCGGTCCGGCTGCCTCCGCCGCCGCCGCGAGCACCGTCGCTCCGCCGACATTCACCGGTGCAGAGAGCTTTCCCGTGCCTACGTCGTTCCTGGTCGGAACAGGCTTCTGTATACGGCACTTCGCGTGATCGGGCGTGGTCAACGCACACGCCGGCAGCTCCACCAGACGTAGCCGCGCGGCCCAGTCGCCGCCGTAGGCTCCCCGGAAGGAGGAGTAGTCGACTTCGACGCGAACCGGGACCGCCTTGGTTACTCCGTCGGTGCGGCCGACCGATATCAGTACGCCCTCGACGCCGGCCTTGTGAGTCGCCTCCCGCCCGGCCACGGACACCTTCACCTTGGCCGGGATGTCCCCCGCTGTAGGCGCTTTGCCTATCACCTGAGCAACCGAGACCGGCAGCTTCCCCGCCTTCCTCGGACCAGGCGGAACCGCCTGGCCGCGCGCGGAGGAGGCCGATGTCTTCGCGCCGAGACCGGCCCCAGTGGTCAGATCCACCTCGGCCGCACCTGCTGCAGGCCACGAGACCTTCGGCGCACCCTTCCACGCATGAGCCGCCGCCGCGTCAGGCTTCTTCGCACCGCCCGCCTTGACCCGCGCAACCGGAACAGTTTTTGGCTGTTTCAACTTTGGAAGCGGAATTCTTCCATCCGAATTTGCTGCCGCGGCCGCCGTCGGCAGCACCCCCACCGCGACTGCGGCAGCCAAGGCAACCGCCAGCCCGCGCTTTTGGAAGCGTCTCACGCCCCACCCTCCATCGATCCCGAAATGATCGCCGAAGGCTAACAGGGACCGTCCCCGAAAGGCCTGTTCTTCTTCGGCGCCCCGCCTGTCCGCACGGCTTGATCACGGCACATTGGCCAGTTCACTGCCTATATGCAAGCTGCATCACTACGGATGACGAGTGATCGAATGCCCCACTCGAGGCAAGATCGCTCAGATGCGCCGATGTAGGCGGATATTCCATCTAACTCCAGATGGAGTGCCCAAAGGCTCTGGCATCTCTATAGAGTCGCGGCGAATATCGATCACGCGAAGGATGGGGTTGTGCGAAGTTCTAGTGGCGGCGGTTCGTTTAGGAGACCTTGGGTGAGACGGGTCATATCTGTGGCGCTTGCGGGTGGTGTCATTACGTCCGGGCTGGCGGCTCTCCCGGCTTCGGCCGCTTCGGTCGGCGCGACGGCAGTCGCGTTGTCTGATCCGGTGGCGGAGGGTTCGAAGAGCGGGGAGGAGTACGCGCTGGAGCAGGCAGCGGCGACCGGTCAGCCCTACGAGTTGGCTTCGGCGCGTACGGAGTCCACGGACACTTGGGCCCAGCCGGACGGGACTTGGTCGGTCAAGCGGTACGGCACGCCGGTCCGGATGCTGCGGAACGGGGCGTGGATCCCGACCGATACCACTTTGGCGTTCGGGTCCGATGGCAAGGTGGTGCCGAAGGCGTCCACGGTGGCGGTGACGTTCTCCGGCGGCGGGGCGGGGCCGTTGCTGTCGGGGGTGAAGGACGGCCGGACTCTGTCGCTGACGTGGCCCAAGGCACTGCCTGTGCCTACCCTGAGTGGGAACGTGGCGACCTATGCCGAGGTGCTGCCGGGTGTGGATCTGCAGCTGAAGGCGGAGGTTGAGGGCTTCTCGCAGCTGCTGGTGGTCAAGTCCGCCCAGGCTGCGCAGAATCCCGAACTGGCCTCGTTGAAGTACAAACTGGACACTGTCGGGCTTTCGGTGTCCACTGATGCGGAGACTGGCAGTGTCACCGCCACGAATCCGGCCGGGCAGACGGTGTTCACCAGCCCGTCGCCTCTGATGTGGGACTCCACCACCGTCACTTCTGGTACCCCGGCAGCCGCCCAGATGGGCGCGATGAGTGCCACGGCTGTGGAGGGGGAGGTGCCCGGTGATGCGTTCGATCCCGCGCCGGGTGCGCAGGACGCGCAGATGCCCACCACGGTGACCGGGGACACCCTGGAGATCAAGCCGGACCAGGCACTGCTGACCGGCGCGGACACCAAGTACCCGGTGTTCATAGACCCGTCGTGGGCCTGGGGTGAGAAGCAGAACTGGACCCGGGTCTACAAGCAGTACCCGGACACGTCCTTCTGGAACACCAAGGACCCCATCCGGGTCGGCTACGAGGCTGAGACGGGCGGCTCGGACCGGATCTCCCGGTCCTTCGTCCAGCTCGACACCAGTGACATCAAGGGCGCCCAGGTCAAGTCCTCCACGTTCCGGATCCGCAACACCTGGTCGTGGTCCTGCCAGGACAGACCCGTTCAGTTGTGGCACACCGGTCCGATCTCGAAGAAGACCACGTGGAACAAGCAGCCGGCCCAGATCGGCGGGCAGCCGCTGGACACCGTCAACGACGCCAAGGGCTGGAGCAAGGACTGCGCGGCCGGCAACCTCGAGTTCGACGCCACCGCCAAGATCCGCGAGGCCGCCGACAAGAAGTGGTCCAGCATCACCCTGGGCATGTACGCCGCCGACGAGTCCGACACGTTCGGCTGGAAGAAGTTCGACGCCAAGACGGCGGTCCTGGAGACGAAGTACAACAACCCGCCCAAGGTCCCCGCCAGCCTGGGTACCAACCCGAAGACCGACTGCAAGACCGGCGGGGCGATCGGCAACACCAAGGTCAGCCTCTACGCGAAGATCGACGACAAGGACGCAGGCAACCTCACCGCCGAGTTCCAGCTCTTCAAGGCCAGCGCAACCGCCCCCACCGTCAGCAAGTCGATCCCGGCCGCCAAGGGCAAGATCGCCACCTTCGCCGTCCCCGACGGCGACTTGCCCACCGGTGACTGGACGTGGAAGGTCCGCGCCAAGGACCAGGACAACGCGTACTCCGCCTGGTCCGCGACCTGCAAGTTCACCATCGACCGCACCAGGCCCAGCAAGCCGCCCGTGATCACCTCGGAAGGCAACAAGTTCCCGCCTGGTGACAACGGCTGGCCAAGTGCAACCGGCAAGGCCCGCGAAGATGGCAAGTTCACCTTCGCACCCAACGGCGTCACCGACGTGGACCACTACAGCTGGTGGACCGACTACGACCCCGATGTGCACGATGCGGCGCCCGGCGTCCCGGCCACGGTGAAGCCCCCGGGCTACGGCCCCCACTTCGTCTACGCCTACAGCGTCGACGAGGTCGGCAACCGCTCCGACATCGCCACCTACCTCTACTACGCCGGCCGCTCCCAGGACCGTGACGGGCCGACCGACCTCAACGGCGACAACAACAGCGACATCTGGAGCATCGACTCCAACGGCACCCTGCTGACCTACGCCGGCCAGGGCAACGGCGACTTCGCCGCCGCCACCAACGGCGGCAAGTCCTTCACCAGCGGCAGCGTCGACTCCCGCGGCGACTGGGGCCAGGACGGTTACAACGACCTGATCACCCTCGAGTACGACGAGATCGACAAGAAGAAGAAGATCTGGACCTACCCGAACAACGGCCGCGGGGTCATCAGCGACAATTACACGCAGCTGACGGTCTCCTGCCCGGTCCCGGACCCCGAACTCGGCTGCATGGGCGACGAAGCCTGGACCGGTGACGACCACTGGCACAACGCTGAGCAGATCGTCGCGGCCGGCGACCTCAACGGCGACACCCAGCCCGATGTGCTGGTCAAGCAGGGCAAGTTCCTGTGGGCCTACTACGGCAACCGCGCCGGATACACCCTCGACACCATCCGCGAACCCGTCCTGGTGGGCGGGGGGGACTGGGACAAGTTCAGCGTCGTAGCCCCTGGCGACCTCAACGGCGACAGCGTGCCTGATCTGTGGCTGCGGGACACCGACGGAACCATCTGGCGCTCGTACGGCAAGAAGGGCCCCAACGGCTACCTCGACCCCACCACCTGGGGCAACAGCGCCGGTCGGGTGAAGATCGGCACCGGATTCAGCGGCGCCACTTACCCGGCCATCGGGTCCGTCGGCGACGTAACCGGGGACGGCAAGCCCGACCTTTGGGCTCGCAAGACCGACAACACCATGCTCGGATGGCCCGGAAAGACCCCGGGAGCCGACAACATCTCGTTCGGCGCCTCTTTCGTCATCGACGGCATCACCGGTGGCTCCCGAATCCCCGCCGGTATCACCCTGACCGGCGGTCAGTCCGTCACCTCCCGCTCGGCCAAGCTCACGATGCAGGACGATGGCGATCTCGTGATCACCTCCAACAACGCCAAGGCTCTGTGGTCCACGAAGACTGCAGGAAATTCGGGCGCCAAGGCCGTCATGGGGAGCAACGGCCGCCTCACGGTCTACAAGGCCGACGGCTCCACCGTGCTATGGGAATCCGAGACGACCGCGGCGGAGGGATACGCCCTCCTCCAGGACCGCGGCAACCTCGTGATCTACAACGCTAAGGGGCAGTCCCAGTGGAGCAGCGGCACAGCCGTCCGGCAGGACTACAACATTGACGGACGCAGTGATGTGGCCGGCTGGTACAACTACCCTGATGAGCACGACGCGGTCCACACATTCCTGACGAACTCCACCGGAACGTTCAACGCACCATTCACCGCATGGAGCAGGGACGTCGCGGGCTGGGACCCAGCCCGGATGAAGACGACCACCGGCGACTACAACGGCGACGGGCACGGAGACGTGGCGGTCGCCTATCAGTACACCGACGGCGTCAAGCTCTGGACCTGGCTCGGCAAGACCGGCGGCTCGTTCAACGAGCCGTTCTCCTCCTGGTCGGGAACCTGGACTCTGGACCGGATGACCCTGCACAGCGGCGACTTCAACGGCGACGGCCGCGACGACCTCGCGGTCTGGTACCGCTACGGCGACGGCAACAAGCTGTGGACCTTCACCGCCGACGTACGGGGAGGCTTCAACGCCCCGTTCAACTCATGGAGCACAACCGGCTGGAACGTGGCGAACTGCAAGTTCGTCACCGGTGACTTCGACGCCAACGGCCGGGACGACCTCGGCGTGCTCTACAACTACGGCAGCAGCGTGAAACTGTGGACCTTCCTGACCTCCCCCACCGGATCCTTCACGGGCCCGGTCGCCTCCTGGACCAGCACCAGCTGGGGAGACTGGTCCCGTACCGACATGCACGCCGGCGACTTCAACGGCGACCGGCGTGACGACGTGGCCACCTGGTACGACTACACAGACGGCAGCGACGGCATCCATACCTTCATCAGCCTCAGCACCGACACCGACGGAAAGTTCGCATCACCGAAGGCCGCCTGGAACGCCGGCCCCGACCGCTTCACCGCCTCCCGGATGCAGCTCACGGCCGGCGACTACAACGGCGACGGCCGCGACGACCTCGCCACCATGTACGGCTACAACGACGGCAGCATCAAACTGTTCACCTGGACGATCAAGACCGACGGCACCTTCAACGAGCCCGCCGCCGGATGGCTGTCCCCTGCGGGCAGCTGGGCAGACCGCTCACGCCTGATCACCCGCTACAACTGACACACCTTCACCACACAGCACACCTGGTGCTCGCCCCGGCAGACCCTGCCAGGGCGAGCACCTTTCGACTGAAGAACGCGGGAACGCGGAGGCGGCAGGACCGCGGAGGGATGGATGTGATCTTGCGAGGCCCCCCGTGTCATGCGCCCGTCACTGCGAGGGGCGCAGGGGCGCGCCCCTCCGTCCCACTCGGAGATAAAAAGCCCCATGCCGGGAGATGTCACGTCGCGCTGCCCTGGGAATGCTTTATCGGCGCATGAGCCCCTCGCGAACAGCCACCAGCGTCGGGCCGACCCCTATCAGGGGGTCGCGAGGCCGACTCAGGCGCTCGGTGGGTGTGCTGGCCGGATGCGATGCATGATGGACGCCCGGTGATCAGGCGTCATCCGATCCTGGGGTGCCTGCGATGGCGAACCAACCTGTCGGATTCTCGATAACCAAGCGCTCGGCCACCAGTCGCTTGAGCCTTGAGCGGCTGGTCTCCGTCCTGGAGGAGGGCTCGCCGATCTCCGCGGTAATGTCGTTCACCCTCATCGGCCGACCTGCGCTCTCCAGCAGGGTCAGCATTTGCTTTCTGGCCGTCTCCAGGTCGAGCGGACCGGAGGGTGGCTCCTGCCGCTTCGGGTCACCGGCAGCGCGATCGGCCCTCGCGACTTCGTCAGACGTTGCAAGGGAGGGTAGGTGGTCCTTCGAAGCGGAAGCGTCCGCGTCGTGATCTGCGCCATACGGTGCAAGCGACCGCAGGGTGTCACGGGTGATGGTCAGACGGGCAAGTCGCTCCTCAGCAGCGGCGATCTTCTCGCGGAGAGTTTCCAACTCACCACGGATGGTGGCCTCTTCTTCGTCAAGTCGATCGAACAGTGACGTCATCGCCCGCCTCTGACCCTCGTTCCTGAGATTCGGGGACGGACGCTCAGGTGTGCCAGTCCCTTCATGCCTCACCGTAGGGCACCCGCGAGAAGATCGCAGGCGTTCCTTCTCACCTCAGGAGCGATAACTCCCCTTCGTCCATGGTGAACCCGCTCGCCTGAGGCGAAGTGACTCCTGTAGGCCCTGGCTGCCCTTGGGGGATTCTGAGCTGTCACCGATCCCCTGGTGCCAGCTGATTCAGGGCCTAAGCCGCGCCACTGACCACGGTTGGTGCCCCCACCTCTGGGCACCGGCGACCAGACCTCGACGGGGAGGTCAGTATCCGGTCGTTGCAGGTCAGGCACCTCTTCACTCTCACTCGTGCGAAGCAGCTTTTGCTTGCTTCTATGACACCGCCGTGGGCTCCTGGCTCAGGCGGCAACCGTGCGGGGGAGGCTTCAGGTAGCGACTACCCCCTCTTTCTGGCGATGTTCAGGAATCCCTCCCGATCCTCCCCAGAAGCCCTCTACAGTGGGCACGCAACGCGCGTGCGCACCCTCAACCTCGCATGCCACAGCAGCAGTTCGGAGTAGCAGCCCAACGCTGTCTCGATGCAGCGCACTTGTTGGAGGCACAGTGGCGCCAGACACACTCTTCCAACGCCTGGACCGGGAGGAGGGTGCCATGCAGGAACAGATCCTTCAGGCCCGAATACGAGCTGATGTGCTTGAGGGGCGTCTGGAGGCTCTGGCAATCACGCGTCGCACGGTTGCCGAACTCCTTGACGCCGAATCCGCTACTGACGGTTCAGGCGATTCTGATCAAGAATCGCTCCTGGCCGGGGAGTCGCCCGAGCTGCCGGCACGAACGCCGGCGAAGAAGGCCGGTCCCCGTGTGGGGCCACGACAGGCCCGGCCTTTGGGGCCGGTGAGCCGGAAGATCGTCATTCTCCTCGTCAGCGCGGATCGTCCGCTTCGCGCCCGGGAAGTGACGATCGCCTTGGGCCGCAAGAACCCTTCGCGTACTCAGGTGCAAGGTATCCGGCGGGCGTGCAACAAGCTCGTGGCAAGCGGCCACCTGCTCGTGCTCAACACCGGTGAGTACGCCGGGCCCGCGGGAGCCGCCTAGCGAGGGCGACGGAGAGCAGTGATCCCGCTCGACGCCGGAAGGATCAGCCGAGTCGAGCGGGACGAAGAAGAAGTGGTGCCGCCGAGGGATCAGTCCCGACGGCACCTGCACACGTCGGTCCTGCAAGGGGCTTCAGCATGCGCTCACGAGGGTAGCCGAGCAGTCGGCCGTCCATGGCGTGCTGAGCCGAATTCGTCCTGCCCGCGTACGGCAACCGCGGGTTATCGGAGGTTCAGCAATGCCGCGATCCCGGTCCGGGAACTCCCGGGTACAAGCCGACCCCGAGCGCGTCCTCCAGACGGCTCAACGTGGCCACGTCCGGCCAACTCGATCCGGCGAGGAGGTTGGCCACGGCCTGACGGTTGACGCCACTGTGGGCGGCGACCGCGCGCAGGCCCAGCCCTTCCCGGGTCATTTGCCTGGTCAGAGCCTGGGCGATGGCCTGCACCACCCGGGCCTGGGCGTGGTCGGGGATCGTCGCCTCGGGCCAGTTCTCAGGATCCCGGGCCAGCTGCCGCGGCGGCACACTGCGGCCTCGTCCTCCGGTCATGCGCATGCGCTCCTGACGGTCGAAGTGCACACTCACGAAACAAGTGGCCACTTGTGTAGCCATTTCTCGTGGTGTGTTCCTTTGGAGACGGAAATGAGCGGCGCGATCCTCGGCTACCGGCCGTCGGAAGAGCCGTCGGAGTGGCCGCTGGTCGCCGACGGTGTCCGCATGGTGGCGGCCGCGACCTGCGATTCCGTCCCGTACCCGGTGCCGAAGCTCATGCTCGCGCTGTCCGGACTGGCCGTGTACGCCGAGCGCGTCGGTATCGCCCGCGACCCGCTGGCCTGGCTGGCACCGGAGGTCATGACGCGCTATCTGCTCGCACGCACGAAGCTCGAAGGCAGTTCCATCCAGACGTACCGGAGCATCCTTCTGCGTGTCCGCGAGGCTCTGCTGTGGCTGGAGTACGGGCAGCAGCCGACCCCCCGTATGAGGGCCAAGCGGAACCGGGCCGCCCCTTACACTCCGCCGGAACTCGCGCGCTACCTGATGTGGGCCCGCACACTGCCTTCTACGTCCGCCCTCGGCGGCAGCGCCCTGGCTCTGCTGGCCCTGGGCGCCGGCTGCGGGCTGGCCCGCCGCGAGGTGCTGGCGACCCGCGGCACCGACATCACCGTGCTTCCGTCCGAGGCGGTCGTCGTCGCCGTGCCGGGCAGCGACCGACTCGTAGTCTGCCGGGCGATGTGGGAAGAAGACCTCGCCGCGAGAGCACGCGCCGCCGGCGACGGGTACCTGTTCCTTCCCCAACGCCAGGTCGCCGATCCGAAGAACGGGGTCTCCAACTGGGCGCAGAGGACGCTGAAGGGGGCTTCCGGGCTCCCCGAACTGAAGCTGGCCCGGCTGCGCAGCACCTGGATTGTTGAGTTGCTGCGCCAGCGGGTCCCTGAAGATGTCATCGCCGCTGCGGCGGGCATGACGTCGACCGCCGCCCTGGCCCCCTACCGGGCATCGGTCCCCCCGCTCACGAGTGCGGCCACCACCCGCATGCTGCGCGGCTCGGCATGAGGACTCCCGCCGACGATCCTCGCTACCAGCCCGGCAACGGGCGCCCCCGCCGCCCCTACCCGCGTTCACACGAGCCGTCCGCGCTGCCCGACAGCAAGATCCTGAAACTTCGCCGCATCCTGCAGCACAGCGGCGTCGTGGACATGGTGGAAGCCGAGTTCGCCGGACTTCCAGGCCCTGCCGGTTACCCCATCCGCCTGGTACTGCTCGCTCTGGCCTGCGCAAGCTACGAGCGGAGCAGCAACAATCTCGACGACGCGTTCGAGGTCATCACCTTCGGCAGCAGCGAACGGCTGCGGGCTGAACTGTCCATCCCTACTTGCGACATTGAGGACCAGAACGCAGTCAACGCACTGTACAACCGCTTCCACCGCGCCTGGACCCGCATGAACCGTCTGCTGGACGCGGCGCCTCACCAGCGCCGCAGCCGGCTTCCCCGAGCGGCGGGCCTGAAGGTGGCCGCTCAGTGGAACGGCGAGCGCGGGCAGTCGGCCCTGCGCCGCGTGGAAGAGCTTGCCAACCGGCTGGTTACCGCCCCGGTCCGCACCGCGTTCGCCAAAGGTCTGATGCGCCACTGGCGGGGCGACACGGCGATCGACACCACCTGCGTGCCTACATGGGCCCGCCCCCACACGCGCAAGCGTTCCGCCCTGGAGGCGAGCGCCAACTGGCATTACAAGGGCGGCGGCGACCGGGAGTTCGGCTACAGCGCCACCCTCGCCATCGCCGCACACGCCGACCCGGACCGGGCCGGCCGCTACCCACAGCTGATCCTCGGCATGGTGCTGCACACCCCCGAGAAAGACATGGGCCGCCACGCACACTACATCAGCGCTGTTCTGGCCCAGCTCACCGAACTCCGCGGCTTCACAGCCGCCGACCGTGCCTACACCAAGCTCCTGCCCGACAACTTCCACCGGCCGATGCGCGCCCTCGGCTACATGCCCGTACTCGACTTCACTGAGCCCCAGGTCACCGCCGCTACAGCTGAAGGCCATCACCAGGGCGCGATCACCAAGGTGGGCCGACTGTTCTGCCCGCTCACCCCACGCCCCCTGCTCGACCTCTACCAGCAGATCCGCAGCGCCAAGAACGAGCGTGAACGGATCCCCCTTCGCGAACAGTTGGAGGAGATCGAGGCGTACGCCCTCACCCGCAAGGACACCCTCGACCATCGCGGCACCGAGCGGTACGCCTGCCCCAGCACCAAGCTCAACTGCCCCTGGGCTCAGGAACGGGAAGGCGGGGGTACCCCAAAGAAGAAGGGCCCCGTGCCGGTCGTCATCGACCTCGACGCCCACCGGGCACGCGCCGCGCATCCCGCTGCCCGGCCCACCGTCGAGCCCCCCGACCTCCACCGCGATAAGCGCCCCAAGTGCTGCCGCCAGTCGTCCGTCACCGTGCAAGCGCACGTAATGCCCCGCACCCGACAGGAACTGCCCTGGCAGACACCCTCCTGGGCTCTGGCCTACCAGACGCTCCGTGCCCACATCGAGGGCGGCAACGGACGTCTGAAGTCCGTCGACTCCGCCCTGCACTCGCGAGAGAGGCGTCAGCCCCGCGGCCGCGTCGCCCAGACGCTTCTGTCCGCCATCACCGTCATGATCCACAACGTCATGGAGCTCGAGCAGTACCTGGCCGCCAGCAAGAAGAGCCCCATTACCGGCCTCGTCCCCCAGCCTGGCGATGTCCTCCCGCCCTATCCCGCAGCCGAGGAGACAGCCCTGCCCCGTCCCCGAAGCCTGAGCCGAAGCCCCTGAGCCGGCACGCACCCCGTAATTGAAGATCGACACGTCGCGAGACCGCAGGAGTCTGCCTCCATGCCTGCGGTCCCCGCGGCATGTCCGCATCTCCACCCCCGGTCGGTTCCGACGGGGGCCGCCCCGCTTCCCGGCGGCCCGGCAGGCTGACTTTCACACAAGCAGAGGCCGAAACGACGAGATCCCGTTCAGACGGTGACCGTCTGAACGGGATCTCGTGAACAGTTCGCGGGCTAACCCGCGAACGTCCCTTTTCGGTGGACCTGTGGGGATTTGAACCCCAGACCCCCTCGATGCGAACGAGGTGCGCTACCAGACTGCGCCACAGGCCCTTGCAACGAGTGAAACCTTAGCACCCCCGTCGGGGTGCTTGGAAATCCGTTCCTCCGCAGGTCACGTCTCACTCGTTGGCGGCGCGCGGCCGGCCTTCCTCCTCGTACTGGTCGAAGAGCGGGGTGCGGCCGCGCTCGCGGCTGCGGCGTGCGGAAGCCGAAGCGGACGCGGAAGTCGAGGGCGTGCGCTGCCGCGGGGCCGGGTCGGGTGCCGGGGGCGCCGTGCGGTCCTGCGTCGGCTCGGCGGTGCTGGAGCGGGCGGAGCTCCAGGCGTCCGGGGCGCCGAGGTCCACACTGCCGGTCGCGCGCGGCGCCACCGGGGCGGTGACGTACGTGGGCAGGGGGACCGGGACCGGCTCCCAGCTCTCGCCCTGGGCCGGACCGCGCTCGCGCTGCTGGTCGACCCACTCCGCGTGGTCGGTCTGCTCGACCAGGGCCCGGCGGCCGGCCTCCTGCGGCGAGACGACAGGGACCGGGTCGGGCTCCGTTCGCGCCTCCGGCACCTCGGCCTGCTCTGCCGCCGGCGGCTGCCTGCGGCGCGGCCGGGTCTCGCGCAGCCGCTGCGCGGCCGCCTCGGCCCGGCGCCGGTCCATGGTGAAGGCGAACCGCCGGCGCTCCTGGGCGCGCAGATGCATGATGTACGCGCTCAGCAGGGCGGCGGGTACGCCCGGCGCCCAGAGGAAGCGGAGTCCGCCGACCGCCGCGACGACGGCGCCGAGCGAGAAGGCGAGGAAGAGCACCACGGTGGTGCGCCGCCGGCGCGCGAGGACCTTGAGGCGCTTGGCGCGCCGGGCACGCTCGGCGGCGTCGCCCGAGGGGCGCGCGGGTCTGGCGGGCGCGGACGGCTCAGGCCGCTCGGGCCGTTCCGTGTGCTCCGTGTGCTCGGTGTGTTCGGTGTGTTCGGTCCTTGTCGGGGGCACGGCGAAAGCCCGGACGTCGACGGAACTCGGAGGGTCCGTCACGGCATCCGGGTCGGTGCGGGGTTCCGCCTCCTCGTCGCTGCGCTCCTGCAGATCCTTGGCGTAACGGCGCTCCATGGCCGCCCGTCCCGACAGCAGCCGGATGGCGGTGGAGAAGCGTTCCGTCGGACGGGCCTCGTTCAGCTCGTCCTGCCTCCGGAGCCACATCGGCACCAGGTAGGCGGCCCAGGCCCCGACAATGACTGCGTAGATGAGGCCGCTGCTGCTCACCCTCACACCGTAGAGGGGTACGAGCGAGGCCATCGGCCAATTGGCCCGGTGTGTCGCACGATCTGGCTGATATCACGGACTTTTTTTGTGATTGTTCGGATCAACTGGCTGCGTTGGTGAGCGTTTTTACGTTCGGATGGCGGCCAATTTCGAACACATATTTCATTTCCTCGATGTCCCGGGCCGGGCCTGGTGCCAGCGGCGGAGCAGGCCCTCGGGGACCTCTTCGGCCGTGAGGGCGAACACCAGATGGTCGCGCCATGCGCCGTCGATGTGGAGGTAACCCGGGCGCAGGCCCTCCTCGCGGAATCCGAGTTTCTCCACGACCCGGCGGCTGGGGCCGTTCTCGGGGCGAATGCAGACCTCGATGCGGTGCAGTCCGACCGCACGGAAACAGTGGTCGACCGCGAGGGCGACCGCCGTGGGCATCACTCCGCGGCCCGCGACCTCCCGGTCGACCCAGTAGCCGACATGCCCCGCGCACATCGAGCCCCAGGTGATCCCGGCGACGGTCAACTGCCCGACGAGGCGGCCCTCGTACTCGATCACGAACGGCAGCATCCGGCCGGCGTTGGCCTCCGCGCGCAGATGGCGGACCATCTGCCGGTACGTGGGCCGCTGGGCCACCGGGCCGGCCGGCGCAGGCGGCGGAATGGTGGCCTCCCAGGGGCGCAGCCAGTCGCGGTTGCGCCGGTTGACCTCGCGCCAGGCCCGCTGGTCGCGCAGCTTTATCGGGCGGAGGACGACATCGCCGTCCCCCAGCACGACGGGCCAGGAAGGAGCGTTCAGCTCGGGCCCCCCGCTGGTCGGGGGTGGTCGCCGCCCCGCATCTGGTCGACGGCGTGGAGGAGGAGCCGGCCCAGGACCGCGAGTCCGTCGCGGACTCCGCCGGTGGAGCCCGGCAGGTTGACGATCAGCGTCCGGCCGGCGACACCGGCCAGTCCCCGCGAGAGGGCGGCGGTGGGGACCTTGGCCAGGTTCTCGGCCCGGATCGCCTCGGGGATGCCGGGGATCTCGTAGTCGAGAACGCGGCGGGTCGCGTCGGGGGTCCGGTCGGTCGGCGAGATGCCCGTACCGCCGGTGGTGAGGATGACGTCGTAGGCGGCGGCGACCCCGGCGCGCAGCGCCTGCTCGACCGGATCGCCGTCCGGCACGACCTGCGGGCCGTCGACCGAGAAGCCCAGGGCGCGCAGGCCCTCGGCGAGGACCGGGCCGCCCTGGTCGGCGTAGACGCCTGCGGCGGCGCGGTTCGAGGCGGTGACGACCAGCGCCCGCCGCGGCGCCGCCACCGGGGCGGCGGGCACGCTCGGCTCGGGTGCCGGGGCGGGGGCGGCGGCTGCCGCGGGTCCGTGGCTGTGGCTGTGCACCTCTCCGGCGCGCGGCGCGGCGCTCATGACCGACTCCAGTCGCCGGACTTGCCGCCCGTCTTCTCCTCGACCCGTACGTCCGTAATGACCGCGCCCTTGTCGACCGCCTTCACCATGTCGATCACCGTGAGCGCGGCGACCGAGACGGCGGTCAGCGCCTCCATCTCGACACCCGTCCGGTCGGTGGTCTTCACCGTGGCGAGGATCTCGACCGCGTCGTCGGCGACCGTGAGGTCGAGCTTGACGCCGGAGACCGCGAGCGGGTGGCAGAGCGGGATCAGGTCGGGGGTGCGCTTGGCGCCCATGATGCCGGCGATACGTGCGGTCGCGAGGGCGTCGCCCTTCGGCACACCCTCGCCGCGCAGCAGCTCGATCACCCGTGGAGAGACCAGCACGCGGCCGCTGGCGCAGGCGGTCCGCGTGGTGACGTCCTTCTCCGACACATCGACCATGCGGGCCGCGCCCGCGGCGTCGATGTGCGTCAGTCTGTCTTGCTCAGTGGATCCGGGGGTCTCCCCCCGGGAAATCGCAGTCACTGTGGCGCTCCCGGTCCGGGCCTCGCAGGGCCTGTGTGAGCAGCCACGCTACCCGCACCGGGAGGGCTTCAGCCGAGCAGGACCACGTCGAGCTCGGTACCGGGCTCGGCCGAGGTGGTGTCCTCCGGGAGGACGATCAGCGAATCGGCGTGCGCGAGGGCCGCGATCAGATGGGAGCCGGAACCCCCCACAGGAGTGACGGTGCCCGCCTCGGCGTCGTACGTGCCGCGCAGGAACTGGCGGCGGCCGGCCGGCGAGGACAGTGCCTTGTCGGCGCTGAGGGCGGCCCGCACGGTCGGGCGCCGGACGTCCCGCAGGCCCATCAGCGTGCGGATCGCCGGCCGTACGAACAGCTCGAAGGAGACGTACGACGAGACAGGGTTGCCCGGCAGCGCGAGCAGCGGGGTGTGGTCCGGGCCGATCGCCCCGAAGCCCTGCGGCTTGCCCGGCTGCATGGCCAGCTTGCGGAAGTCGACGCCGCTGCCCGGCTCGTCCGCGTCGCCGACGGAGGACAGGGCCTCCTTGACGACGTCGTACGCGCCGACGCTGACGCCGCCCGTGGTGACGATGAGGTCGGCCCGGATCAGCTGGTCCTCGATGGTCGCGCGCAGCGTCTCGGCGTCGTCGCCGACGGCGCCGACCCGGTACGCGATGGCGCCGGCGTCCCGCGCGGCCGCGGTGAGCGCGAAGCTGTTGGAGTCGTAGATCCGGCCCTCGGCCAGCTCCTCGCCGGGCTGGACCAGCTCGCTCCCGGTCGACATGACGACCACGCGGGGCCGCGGCCGGACCCGGACCGTGCCGCGGCCGATGGCGGCGAGCAGGGCGATCTGGGGCGGGCCCAGCACCGTGCCCGCCTCCAGCGCAAGGTCGCCTGCCTGGACGTCACTGCCGCGCGCGCGGACATGCGCCCGCGCCTCGGCGGCGCGGTGCACCCGCACCTCGCCGCTCGCACCCTCGGGAGCGGTACTGGCCGCGCGCATCGCGGTCGCCGCACCCCCGCCCGTACCGCCGTCGGTCCACTCGACCGGGACGACGGCCTCGGCGCCGGGCGGCAGCGGGGCGCCGGTCATGATGCGGGCGGCCTCGCCGGGGCCCACCTCGGGCAGCTCGCCGCTGCCCGCCGCGACGTCACCGACGACGATGAGCACCGCGGGGAACTCCTCGCTCGCGCCCGCGACATCGGCCGTACGGACCGCGTAGCCGTCCATCGAGCTGTTGTCGAAGGGCGGCAGGGCGACGGGCACGGTGACGTCCTCGACCAGGACACAGCCCTGGGCGTCGAGGAGTTGCAGCTCGATGGGTTCGAGCGGACGGACAGCGCCGAGGATGTCGCCCAGGTGCTCGTCCACCGACCAGAGCCGCGGCCTGCCCCTGTCCGACAGCCCCGTGTCCGACAGCCCGGTGCCCGACGGCCCCCTGTCCGACGGACCGGTGCCCGACGGCCCCTTGTCCGACGGACCGGTGCCCGATGGTGCGGTGCTGCTCAAGTGCTACATCTCCTCGGTGACATAACTGCGAAGCCAGGTCCGGAATTCGGGTCCCAGGTCTTCACGTTCGCACGCGAGTCTGACAATGGCCCGCAGATAGTCCCCGCGGTCACCGGTGTCATAGCGGCGGCCCTTGAAGACCACGCCGTGCACCGGCCCGCCCACGGTCTCGTCGACGGCGAGCTTCTGCAGGGCGTCGGTGAGCTGGATCTCGCCGCCCCGGCCCGGCTCGGTCTGCCGCAGTATCCCGAAGACGGCCGGGTCGAGGACGTAACGGCCGATGATGGCGTAGTTGCTGGGCGCCTCGGCCGCGTCCGGCTTCTCGACCAGGCCGGTGATCTTGACGACGTCCCCGTGCTGGGTGGGTTCGACGGCGGCGCAGCCGTACAGGTGGATCTGCGCCGGGTCGACCTCCATCAGGGCGATGACGCTGCCGCCGTGCTGCTCCTGGATCTCCACCATGCGGGCCAGCAGCGGATCGCGCGGGTCGATCAGGTCGTCGCCGAGGAGTACGGCGAAGGGCTCCTGGCCGACGTGCGGAGCGGCGCACAGGACGGCGTGGCCGAGGCCCTTGGGGTCGCCCTGGCGGACGTAGTGCATGGTCGCCAGGTCGCTGGACTCCTGCACCTTGGCCAGCCGCTCGGCGTCGCCCTTGCGGGTCAGTGCCGATTCCAGCTCGTAGTTGCGGTCGAAGTGGTCCTCCAGCGGGCGCTTGTTGCGGCCCGTGATCATGAGGACGTCGGAGAGACCGGCCGAGGCCGCCTCCTCCACCACATACTGGATCGCCGGCTTGTCGACGACGGGCAGCATTTCCTTCGGAGTGGCCTTCGTGGCCGGAAGGAACCGTGTTCCAAGACCAGCTGCGGGAATGACAGCCTTGCTGATCTTGTGGTGCGACTGAGTCATGGACAGAACCTTATCCGCTGCGTATGGGCGGAAGGTGATGCTCCGGTTAATACGCGGTCATATAGAAGGGTTTACGAGTCGAACATGCACGACGACCGATCAGGCAAGACGGACATCCGACGCGAACTCCGCACAGCCAGGGGCCGGTTGTCCAAGGAAGACGCCGAGAACGCCGCCGCGGTTCTCGCCCGCCGGGCCCTGGAGCTGCCGGAACTCACGGAGGCGGACACCGTGGCAGCGTATGTCTCCGTAGGGAGCGAACCCGGCACCCGCGCGCTGCTCGACGCGCTGCGCGCGCGGGGCGTGCGCGTCCTGCTGCCGGTCCTGATGGCCGACAACGACCTCGACTGGGGCGCGTACGAGGGCGCGGAGCAGCTCGTACGCGCCAATCGCCCCGGCAGGATCAGCCTGCTGGAGCCGGCGGGCGCCAGACTCGGCCCGGACGCCGTCCTCTCGGCCGGTGCGGTGCTGCTGCCCGGCCTGGCGGTCGACTCCCGCGGGATGCGCCTGGGCCGCGGCGGCGGCTCGTACGACCGCGTGCTCGCCCGGCTCGCACGGGCGGGCGCGCACCCCGCGCTGGTGGTGCTGCTGTACGACAACGAGGTGGTCGCGCGAGTCCCGGAGGAGCCGCACGACCATCCCGTACACGCGGTGGTGACACCCGGAGGGGTCACGCGCTTCAACACCTGACCCGACAAACCCGGCACCTTTACGGCGTGAGCACCATGGCGTCGGCTGTCGTCCTGTCGACCGCCTCCTCGGTGAACGCCCAGTCGAGCAGTTCACCCTTGGCCCACTTGTCGGTCTGGTCGGTGTAGTGCGTGCTGTAGGCGTGCCCGGAGGCGCCGCTGAGGTTGATCCAGCGGGACTTGTCGAGGTCACCCAGGTTGACGACCATCCGCATCGACGGGACCCAGATGACCCCGTACCCGTCCGCCGCGTTCCAGCCGGTGGCGTCGACCGCGGCCTCGCCGCCGCCCAGGTTCCACGGGCCGCGGTTGAGGAGCCACTGCATAAAGCCGGGCCCCTCGGTGCCGAGCGTCTGGTTCTTCAGGGTCAGCTGGTGCAGCCGGCCCCAGCTCCAGCTGTCGACGTCCTTGCCGAGTTTGGCGGTCAGCTCCCAGCGGGCGTCCTTCATGGCGCGGGCGAAGAGCTCGTCACGGGTCTTGGTCGCCGGGTCCAGGCGGGTCTTGGGCGCCTGCCACCAGGCGCTCTCCTCGTCCTTGATCAGCTTCCGTACGACCTCGAACCAGCGGTCGCCGCCGTCCGGCTGGGCCGTGTCGCCGTCGCGCTCGCCGCACTCGCGGACCGGCTTCGCGAGATCGTCCACCGGACCGGTGGAGTCCGCGGGCCGGACGTTCAGGCACTCGCCCTCGACCCGCAGCTCCTTGGGCAGCTTGTTGCCGAAGGCGAGTTTGAGGATGTTGCGCCAGACCGCGTTGAAGTACGCGGCAGCCGCCGAGTCCGGCTCCTGGGTGTAGTCCCAGCCGTCGAGCAGCTGCTGCGCCTCGCGGACGTTCGGGTCCGAGACGTCGATCTCCGCCAGGATGGGCTTCAGCAGCACGGCGATCTCGCTGTGGTTGTCCATCTGCATCTTCTGCATGTCCTCGGTCGAGATCTTCCCCCCGTCCTGCGTCTTCGTCCCGATGAGGTCGTTGAGCCGCTGGCTGCGGGCGCCGTAGCCCCAGTCCGTGGTGAGCGCGTAGGGGTACGCGCCCTCGCCCGGCTCGGCGACCGCCTGGTTTGCGGTGACGATGTAGCCGCGCTCGGGGTTCAGGTCCCAGGGCAGCTCGTCCTGCGGAATGTACGCGCCCTCGCCGCTCTTCCAGGAGTACGCGGGGTCCCAGCCGGGGGCGGGCATCCGGCCGTCACCCTTGCCGCGGACCGGGATGCGGCCGGGCGCCTGGTAGCCGATGTTGCCCTCGGCGCCCTTGCTGTCGGCGTAGATCAGGTTCTGCGAGGGGACCTCGAAGTTGCGGGCGGCCTTGCGGAAGCCCGCGAAGTCCCTTGCCCGGTTGAGCTCGAAGACGGCGTCCATGGTCCTGCCCGGGTCGAGGGCGGTCCAGCGGAGCGCGATCGCGTAGCCGTTGCCGCGGTCGGGAGCGGACGCGGCGACCGGGGCATTCTCGCCGACCTTGGCCAGCTCGTCGCTCCGGTCGGAGACGATCGGGCCGTTGTTTGTGGTGCGTACGGTGATCTTCCTGCTGGCGCCGCCCGCGACCTTGATGACCTCTTCGCGGGTCGTGAAGGGCCGGGTCTTCTTGTCGTACAGGTAGCCCTCGGGGGTGACCTGCTCCAGGTAGAGGTCGGTCACGTCGGCGCCGAGGTTGGTCATGCCCCAGGCGATGTCCTGGTTGTGGCCGATTATCACGCCCGGCATGCCGGAGAAGGTGTAGCCGGCGACGTCGTACTGGCAGGAGGGCGAGACCTTACGGCAGTGCAGGCCCATCTGGTACCAGAGCGAAGGCAGCTGGGGCGCCAGGTGCGGGTCGTTGGCGAGCAGCGGCTTGCCGGTGGTCGTGTACTTGCCGGAGACGACCCAGGAGTTGGAGCCGATGCCGTTGCCGTTCGGGCCGAGCAGCGCGGGGATCTCGTCGAGGGTGTCGGAGAGGGCCGAGAGCTGCGTCTGCAGACCCTGCGCGGCGCCCTGGGCACTGCCCTGTCCGGTGTCGCCGCCGGTGTCGCCGGACGTGTCGCCGGACGTGTCGCCGCCGGTGCTGCCGTCCGCGGACCCGGAGGTGCCCGTCGACCCGCCCTTCGGTTCGTACGTCCCGGTGGCGGTGTCGACCTGGCCGCCCTCGACGACCGGCTTGTTCCGGCCGAACGGGTACGGCGGGTAGAGCTCGTCGATCTGCGCCTGGGAAAGCCTGCTGGTCATCAGCGAGCGGTCGATCTCGTCCTGCATGTTGCCGCGCAGGTCCCAGGCCATCGCCTTGAGCCAGGCCACCGAGTCGACCGGCGTCCACTTCTCGGGCTTGTAGTCGTTGCTCAGGCCGAGAGCCGCGTGCTCGACGGACAGCTCCTTGCCCTCGCGGTCCCCGAGGTACGCGTTGACCCCGTCGGCGTACGCCTGGAGGTACTTCTTGGTCTCCGGCGTGAGCTTGGTGTCGTACTCCGTCTGCGCCACCCGGCGCCAGCCGAGGGTGCGCAGGAACGCGTCCGTCTCGACCTGGCCGCTGCCGAACATCTCCGACAGACGCCCGGCGGTCATGTGCCGGCGGACGTCCATCTCCCAGAACCGGTCCTGAGCCTGGACGAAGCCCTGCGCCCGGAACAGGTCGGCGTCGGAGTTCGCGTAGATCTGCGGGATGCCGTAGTCGTCGCGCTTGACGTCGACGGGACCGGAGAGGCCCTTGAGCCGCACCGTCCCCGTGGTCTGCGGGAACGAGGCACGGACGCTGTCGACGCTCCAGTACGCGCCGTACCCGACACCTGCGACGAGCGCCAACACCAGGATGATCAAGATCAGGCGGGCACGTCGCCCCTTCTTCTTGCCGGAAGAGGCGGTTTCGTTGGCGGGCATCGCTGTCCTTCGAGGGGCAGGGTGGTCCTGGGAGTGCTGGGAGCAACCATAGGCGCAGCGCTCACCCGGTCCGGACGCGGTATCAGTAACGCAGTCGAACTGCTGTCGCACGGGCGGGCGGGCGCGTAAAGAACGCGTCAAAGATTAGGTAAGGTAACGAAGTACCTGCCGCCGGTGGAACGATCCGGCAGGCGTTGAGGGATTCGAGGGAAAGGCCGGCCCTGACTGTCCACCAGCTCAATGAGCTCCTGCTGATCTGCTCGCTCGTCCTGCTCGTCGCGGTCGCGGCGGTACGTGTCTCGTCGCGCAGCGGGCTCCCCAGCCTGCTCATCTACCTCGGCATCGGTATCGCCATCGGTCAGGACGGCGTCGGTGGCGTCGTCTTCGACAATGCCGCGCTGACGCAGGTCATCGGCTACGCCGCCCTCGTGGTGATCCTGGCCGAGGGTGGTCTGGGCACGAAGTGGAAAGAGATCAGGCCGGCGCTGCCGGCCGCCGCCGCGCTGTCGCTGGTCGGCGTCGCGGTCAGCGTCGGCGTCACGGCGGCGGGCGCGCACTATCTGGTCGGGCTCGAGTGGCGGCAGGCGCTCATCATCGGTGCGGTGGTGTCCTCGACGGATGCCGCCGCGGTCTTCTCCGTCCTGCGGAAGGTCCCCCTGCCGTCCCGGATAACGGGTGTGCTGGAAGCGGAGTCCGGCTTCAACGACGCCCCGGTCGTGATCCTGGTGGTGGCCTTCTCGACGGCCGGCCCGGTCGACGAGTGGTACGTACTCGTCGGCAAGATCGCCCTGGAGCTGGCGATCGGCGCGGCCATCGGGCTCGCCGTCGGCTTCCTCGGTGCGTACGGGCTGCGCCATGTGGCCCTGCCCGCCTCCGGCCTCTACCCGATCGCGGTGATGGCCATCGCGGTCGTCGCCTACGCGGCCGGCGCGATGGCGCACGGCAGCGGCTTCATCGCCGTCTATCTTGCGGCGATGGTCCTGGGGAACGCCAAGCTCCCGCACTGGCCCGCCACCCGCGGGTTCGCGGACGGGATCGGCTGGATCGCCCAGATCGGCATGTTCGTCCTGCTCGGACTGCTGGTGACCCCGCACGAGCTGGTCGCGGACTTCTGGCCGGCCGTGGTCGTGGGACTGGTGCTGACCGTGATGGCACGGCCCCTGTCTGTCTTCGTCAGCCTGCTGCCCTTCCGGCTGCCGTGGCGGGAGCAGGTCCTGATGTCGTGGGCGGGCCTGCGGGGCGCGGTGCCCATCATCCTGGCCACCATCCCGATGGTGGCGGAGGTCGAGGGCAGCGACCGGATCTTCAACATCGTCTTCGTGCTGGTCGTCGTCTATACGCTCGTCCAGGGGCCGACACTGCCCTGGCTGGCCCGCAAGCTGCAGCTGGGCGATTCGGACACCGCGGCCGACCTGGGCGTCGAGTCGGCGCCGCTGGAGAGGCTGCGCGGCCATCTGCTGTCGGTCGCCATCCCCGAGAAGTCGAGGATGCACGGCGTCGAGGTCAGCGAGCTGCGACTGCCGCCCGGCGCCGCGGTCACCCTGGTCGTACGGGACGGGAAGAGCTTCGTACCGGCGCCCACTACCGTGCTGCGGCGGGGCGACGAGCTGCTGGTGGTGGCGACGGATCCGGTGCGGGACGCGGCGGAGGCGCGGCTGCGCGCCGTCGGGCAGGGCGGAAAGCTGGCCGGGTGGCTGGGGACGGGCCGGAATGGACGCAGACACGGACCCCGAAGCTCCGGTTAATCGCAGGTGAACGATCCCCCGTGTATGCGCAATCACAGGCACGCAAGGCCAATTTCCCTGTAGCATGAAGGCACACTGATCGACCAACTCTGCCTGACGCAGAGCTGGCGCGACCGCTCGGCGGCCGCGGCCCCCCCTCCGCTGGGGATGGCCCTGGTATCTACCCCGGTCCTGCGCGTGAGGACAGCTCTCGGGGCTCCCGTACGGCTCACAAGGCCTGTGACGGGGGAGCACTACCAGGCAGCAGAAAGGCAAGGACCGTGCCAACCACGGTCAACACCGTCGCGGTCACCGCCAAGGACTCCCGCCCGGGATACGGGCAACTGCTGCGCACACCCGGCGCCTGGGGCTTCCTGCTGCCCGGCTTCGCCGCCCGCCAGCCCTTCGCGATGCTGACCATCGGCATCGTGCTGCTCGTGCAGCACACCACCGGTTCGTACGGAAGCGCCGGCATCGTCGCCGCGGTCACCGGCGTCTCCATGGCGCTGTTCGCACCGCAGAGCGGCAAGCTCGCGGACCGCTTCGGACAGAGCGCCGTACTGCTGCCGGGTGTCCTGGTGCACGCGGCCTCCGTCAGCGCGCTGACCGCTCTCGCGCTCGTCGGCGCCCCGATGTGGGCCCTCTTCGTCGCTGCCGTCCCGGCCGGTGCCTCCGTCCCGCAGGTCGGGCCGATGGTGCGGGCCCGCTGGGCCGCGAAGCTGGAGGGCTCGCCGCTGATGTCCACCGCCGCCGCGTTCGAGTCGGTGACGGACGAGTTCACGTTCGTCATCGGCCCGGTGCTGGCGACGGCGCTGTGCGTCGGCGTGCACCCCGCGGCCGGCCTGGCCGCCGAGGCCGGCCTGACGCTGGTCGGCGGCCTGTTCTTCGCGGCGCAGCGGCGTACGCAGCCGAAGCCGAGCCGCGGCTCCGGCACCGCCGCCGGCACCGACGCCGCACCGCACACCTCCGCGCTCTCCGTGCCGGGCGTGCGGGTCCTGGCGATCGCGTTCCTCGGGATCGGCGCCGTCTTCGGCGGCATGCAGGTCTCGCTCACCGCGTTCTCCCAGGAGATCGGCAACCCCGGCGCGAACGGTCTGCTGTACGGCGTCTTCGCGGCCGGCAACATGCTCGCGGGCATCGCCTGCGGCGCCATCGCCTGGAAGTCCGGCCCGCGCAGGCGCCTGCTCCTCGGCTACACCGCGCTGACCCTGGCGACCTCGGCCCTGTGGGCGGTGCACTCCGTACCGGTGCTCGGGGCGCTCGGCCTGCTGGTCGGCCTGTGCATCGCGCCCGCGCTGATCACCGGCTACACCCTGGTCGAGAAGCTGGTCCCGGCCACCGCCCGGACCGAGGCCTTCACCTGGCTCACCGGCGCGGTCGCGCTCGGCCAGGCGGCAGCTGTCACGGTGGCCGGCCGGCTGGCCGACGCCCACGGCGCGAGCGCCGGCTTCGTGGTGCCCCTGGTGGGCACGGCGCTGGCGCTGGCGACCCTGGTGGCGCTGCGTTCACGGCTGTCGCCGAGGGCGCCGGGCCGGATCGCGGCTCGGGGGACTCGTAGTGGTATCGGTCACCGCGTGCCGGTGACGGTGGACTGATCCAGTGGAATACGTCAGTATGGAACGTCGTTAGCACTCAATGAGTGAGAGTGCCAGGAGGAGCAAGTGCCGACCTACCAGTACCAGTGCACCGCGTGCGGCGAGGGCCTCGAGGCGGTGCAGAAGTTCACCGATGACGCCCTGACCGAGTGCCCGAGTTGCGAGGGACACCTGAAGAAGGTGTTCTCCGCGGTCGGCATCGTTTTCAAGGGCTCCGGGTTCTACCGGAACGACAGCCGCGGCTCGTCGTCGAGCAGCGCACCGGCCGCCAAGCCGGCGGCTTCGACGTCGGCCTCGTCGTCTTCGGGCTCTTCGTCCTCGGGCTCTTCACCGGCGTCGTCGTCCGCCTCGTCGTCGAGCTCCACGAGCTCCGCGAGTGCCGCCGGCAGCTCCGCGGGCAGCTCCTCCTCGGCTGCCTGAGGCTTCCGCCTTCCGCCGGGGACCCCGTCGTACTTCATGTACGGCGGGGTCCCCGGCGTTCTTCGCGACCGGACAGGGCCTAGGGTGATCGCCATGGCGAACGCAGAGATCGGCGTTATCGGCGGCTCGGGCTTCTACTCCTTCCTGGAGGACGTGTCCGAGATCGAGGTGGACACCCCGTACGGAAAGCCGAGCGACTCCCTTTTCCTTGGTGAAATAGCGGGCCGGCAGGTTGCCTTCCTCCCCCGTCACGGCCGCGGGCACCACCTCCCGCCGCACCGCATCAACTACCGCGCCAACCTGTGGGCACTGCGCTCGGTGGGCGCGCGCCAGGTGCTGGGACCGTGTGCGGTGGGCGGGCTGCGGGCGGAGTACGGGCCCGGGACGCTGCTCGTACCGGACCAGCTCGTGGACCGTACGAAGGCGCGTACGCAGACCTACTTCGACGGCGAGCCGCTGCCGGACGGCAGCATCCCCAATGTCGTCCACACGACGTTCGCCGACCCGTACTGCCCGGTCGGGCGGGCGACGGCGCTCGCGGCGGCGCGCGGCCGGGACTGGGAACCGGTGGACGGCGGGACGCTGGTCGTCGTCGAGGGGCCGCGCTTCTCGACCCGCGCGGAATCGCAGTGGCACGCGGCGATGGGCTGGTCGGTGGTGGGCATGACCGGGCACCCGGAGGCGGTGCTCGCCCGGGAGCTGGGGCTCTGCTACACCTCGCTGACACTGGTGACCGACCTGGACGCGGGCGCCGAGACGGGCGAGGGCGTCTCGCACACCGAGGTGCTCAAGGTATTCGGCGAGAACGTGGGGCGGCTGCGCGACGTGCTCTTCGATGCGGTGGCGGAGTTGCCGGCCACCGAGGCGCGGGACTGCCTGTGCACCCATGCCCACGACGGCTGGGACCTGGGCTTCGAGCTGCCGTAATCACCTTGGAGGGTGGGCGAGTTCTCCACACCGGGGTACTCGTCCACAGGGCTCGGCGGGATCGGGCGGGACAGGGGATCGTGAGGGCTGTTCGGTCGTTCGGCCGAAGTCCCGCACACGGCAGGCGGTGTAGCCATGTCCCCCACCTCCCTCCCCACCTCCTCTCCTACGTCCTCCCTTCCCGCGCCGCATCCCGCTCCTCCGCCGCGCGTCGTGCCGATGTTCGCTCCCCTGCGGGTGCGCGGCGGTGCGCACCGGCTGCGGCGGGCCGTGCGGCGCAGGCGACGGGCGATGGCCGCGGGGCTGGCGATGGCCGCAGCGGCGATGGCGGCCGGGTCCGGGCCTCCGGTCAGTGCGGCGGCAGAGGCGGCAGCCTCGCCGGCCGGGCACCGGCCGGCCGCGGTGAAGCGGGTTTCCGCTCCGGTACGGATCGCGGACGCGGCGACGGTACGGCTGCTGCGCCCCGGCGACCGGGTGGACGTGGTGGCGGCCGACTCCTCGCCGGGCGGGGACTCCCGGGCCCGTGTGGTCGCGGCGTCGGCGCGGGTGGCCGAAGTGCCCAGGCCGGACCGGGCGGTGGAGGACGGCGGGGCGCTGGTAGTGCTGTCGGTCCCCCGCACCACGGCGACGGCGCTCGCGGGCGCCGGCGTGACCTCTCAACTTGCGGTGATCGTGTGCTGAATCGCACGGATACGCAGTCACGTCATCAGATCGCGCACATCGACTGGACGGTGATCCCCCGCGCTGCCGTAGGTTTCGGAGCGGTTTGTTCCGTGTCCTGTGCAGGCGACGAAGGGTTCAGTGGTGAGCGAGAAGAAGGTCGGCGTCCTGGAGGGCTTCAAGGTCTTCCTGATGCGGGGCAACGTGATCGACCTGGCGGTCGCCGTCGTCATCGGCGCCGCGTTCACCCAGATCGTGAACGCCGTGGTCAAGGGCCTTATCAACCCGGTGGTCGGCGCCTTCGGCACCAAGGACCTCAACAAGTACACCTACTGCCTCAAGGACCCGTGCAAGATCGACCCCAAGACGGGCGAGGCCGCGTCGGGCATCCCGATCATGTGGGGCTCGGTGCTCAGCGCGACGCTCAGCTTCCTGATCACCGCCGCGGTCGTGTACTTCCTGATGGTGCTGCCCATGGCGAAGTACCTCGCCCGACGGGCGGCCCGGGAGGCCGCGAAGGAAGGCGCGAAGGAAGTGGTCGAACTGACCGAGCTGGAGGTCCTGAAGGAGATCCGGGACGCCGTGGTCGCGCAGCGCGACTCGGGTTCCGGGCGCGAGCGGTAGCCAGAGCTCAGAAGTGGTGGGGCGGCTTCTCGTCGAGGAAGCGGGCCAGATCGGTGGCGCTGTCACCCGCAGAAGGCCGCTCGCCCCACCCGCGGTCCGTATCGTCCGAGGACTGCTGGTCCGTCGGATCGTCGAAGACCAGCGCCGGCTTGGGCTGGGAGTCGTGCTTCGACGCGCGCGGTCCGGGGGTGGGGGCGGTGCTCATACCTCCAGGGTACGGCGCCCTCGCGGTGGCGGTCGGCGTGACGCCGGTGGAGCGCGACCGGGGAACCGCCGCCGTACTGGAACCCCGTGGGCCGGTCACCCTCGGGCGACCGGCCGGCTCCGGGGTCGGGTCACTTACGCAGCCGGGTCACCGGCAGCAGGCAGTGCGCCGCCGTGGTGAGGGTCTGCTCGTCGCCCACGAATGCCTTGAGCATCTCCTCGCTGACCGGCTTGCCCGGCGTCGCCTCCGGCCACGGGCGGCTGGCCAGCAGGAAGTAGACCTCTTCGTGTTCGTTGGCCGACTGCAGCCACTCCGGCGGGGCGGGGCACTGGGCGCTCAGATACGGCATGTTGAGCACGGCCTGTCCGCCCTCGACCAGAAGTTTGACCGGCAGGCTGGGAACGCGGGTGCCGTCCAGCACTCCGCCACCCACCGACAACCCGCATTCCACGATCAGCGCCCGGACGGCAGCCTCCCCCGCTTCGGGTCCGTCCGTTCCGTCTCCGAGCGAAAAAGCGAGCAGATAGGGAATGTTCTGCCCTTCCGCGGGATCGCCGATCCATGTGAGCACCGAGAGGGTGCCCAACTGGCCTCGCTGAAAGCTGCTTGCTGCAGTATGAGTTGAGGTCATGGCTCGGCACCCTAGTGGCCCCGTAGGCCCCCTTCCGGCGCATATTCACCTGGACGGACGAATGCCACCGGTGCGCATACACGAACGTGGCGGCGGGAATTCCCCGTGACCTTTTCCCGGCGTACGTCGTTGCACCATCTGATTCCGGGGCGGCGGTGTGGTGCCGCTGTCCGCCGCCCCGGAGCATCCTCGCGCGTGAATTCCGCGTGCACGCGGACGACACGACCCCTGGCGCATCGGTTTCATCGCACCGAAGCGCAAAACTGGCGAACCCAGAACATTTCGTTTTCCAGTTCACGGAGGCAGTCATGCGCATGCTCGGCACAGTGGTGGGCGGCATTCTGGTGGCCGCGGCATTTCCGGTCGCGACCGAGGCGGCGGAACCCTACGACAGTGTGTCCGTCCAGCAGTACGGACACCTCGCCGCGGACGGGCTCGTCACCCTGTCCGGCACCTACCGCTGCATCAACGACTCGGGGTCCGGTCCGGTATTCGTCGCGACCACCCTCAAGCAGAACAGCGCGTCACACAGCATCGGTGGCAGCACCGCCGTCTGCGACGGACAGGAGCACCCGTGGACCAACACCGGGAAGGTCGACACCCGGAGCACGGAGGGTGCCGTGTACGCGGCGGGGGCGGCGCAGGTGGAGGCCAGGCTGATGTCGCTCCGCACGGCGGGCGGCTGGCTCCCCCTGCCGCACTTCCTCGCCGGCCAGGAGAGCCCGGTCACGCTGGTCGGCCCCTAGGGCCTCTCGTTCGGATCTTGCCGGGCTCGCGTGCCCTGGCACGCACATCTGCTGCGTTGTCGTCAGTCGCCAATGCTCCGCAGTGGCTCCTTCCTCCGCCTTGCAGCTGCACGCACCAGACCCCGCTCACTGATCCGGCCTGATCCAAACGAAAGACCCTAGGGGGCCGCGCCCGGCTCCTGGTCGCCGCAGTCGGGTCCGATGCCCACGACGGACATGAAGGCCACGGCCTGGCAGTTCGGGCCGCCGAGGGGGCTGCCGGACGTGTACGCGGCCACGGTCGGCAGACCGGCGGCCAGGAGCAGGAGCACCAGCAGGCCCATGACGGTCGTCCTACTCATCCATCGCATGGCTGATTCCGTTCCATGCATCGATGTTCGCCCCACCTCGCACCCTCCACAACTCGGCGTGTCGCGACAGACACCCTGAGCAACCTCTGGCTAGTGCCCCGCCGCCGCGGGCGCGGTGAACTCGCACCACACCGCCTTCCCGTCGCCGCGGGGCTCCACCCCCCAGTGGCTGGCCACCGCGTCGACGAGCAGCAGCCCCCGGCCGGTGGTGGCGGCCTCCCCGGGCGTCCGGCGCCGTGGCCAGACGCTGGAGCGGTCCTTGACCCAGAGGCGGATGCGCCGTACCGGCTCGGGCAGCACCTCCAGCGTGAGCACCGCGCCGCCGTCGGTGTGCAGGAGGGCGTTCACCAGCAGCTCCCCGGCCGCCAGCTCCACATCGTCGGCCAGCGCCGCCATGCCCCAGTCCCGCAGCGCCTGGCGCAGCGCGTACCGGGCCTCGGAGAGCCCCTCCGGGTCGGCCTGGTGGACGTACTGGTGGATGCGCGGCGCACGGTGGGTGCCCGGGTCCGGTTCCCGGCGCAGCACCAGCAGCGCCACGTCGTCGCCGGAGCCCCAGCGCTGCCACAGCCTGTCGGAAAGGTGGTCGGCCAGTTCTCCCGCCCCCTGGGGGCCGGTGCGCACCTCGTGCGCCAGGGCGTCCATGCCGTCGGTGATGGCGAGCCCCGGCTCCTCGACGAGGCCGTCGGTGCACAGCACCAGCGTCTCGCCGGGCACCAGGTCGAGGCGGGTCTCCGGGTACTCCTCCTGCTCGAAGACCGTGGCGAGGCCGAGCGGCAGTCCCCCGCGCAGATTCGGCCACCCGGTCCGGCCGTCGTTGTGCCGGATCAGCGGCCCCAGGTGCCCCGCCCGTACCGCCCGTACGCCTCCGGTCTCCAGGTCCACCTGGGCATACGTGCAGGTGGCGAAGCGCTGCGTGTCGAGTTCGGCGAGGAACCGCGAGGCGCGCGCCAGCACGGTGGACGGGGGATGGCCCTCCCCCGCGTACGCACGCAGGGCGATCCGCAGCTGGCCCATGATCGCGGCGGCATGGGTGTCGTGCCCCTGCACGTCGCCGACCACGATGCCCACCCGCCCCCGGGGCAGCAGGATGACGTCGTACCAGTCACCGCCGACCTCCCGGCCGCCCCACGCCGAGTGGTAGCGGACCGCGATCTCGCCGCCCATGATCTCGGGGATACGGCGCGGCAGCATGGCCGCCTGAAGGCCGGTGGCGTACTCCCGCTCCTGGTCGAAGAGGATGGCCCGCTGCAGGGACTGGGCGACGATGCCCGCGAGGCCCAGGAGGAGGTTGCGCTCCTCGGGGCTGAAGTCCGTGCGCCGCCGGTAGAAGAGCGCGAGGCCGCCGACGGACCGGGCCTGGGCGACCAGCGGAAGATAGACGGCGGCGTTGTATCTGAGCCTCGGCAGATAGGGCGCCAGCAGCGGAAACTTGTCGGCCAGATCGGACAGCGAGCTCACGAACCGCGGCTGCTGGGTCAGTACGGCCTCACCGAGCGGCAGCGACTTGTCGAGCTTGTTGAAGCGCAGGTCGTCCAGGATCTCCAGGGACTCCCCGCTCAGCGCGATGACCTTGAACGCGTCGCCCTCGACCAGGCCGAGGGCGAGCCCCTGGGCGCCCAGCCGCTCCAGCCCGCCCGCGCCCGTCAGCACCGCCGTCACGTCGTCCACGGTCACGGCCCGCGACAGTGCCTCGGTGGTGCGCTGGACGATCGTCGTCTGCTTCTGGCGCTGCGCCTCGAGCGAGCGCACCAGCGTGGAGTGGGCGAGCTCGGCGGTGGCGTCCCGGACGATCCCGATGATGCGGCGGGCCCGGCCCTGGCCGTCCCGCAGGATGCGCCCCTGGGAGTGCGACCACTGCTCGGTGCCGTCGCGGCGGGTCATTTTGAAGTACGCGCCGTACTGCTCCTCCCCGGTGTGCAGCGCGTGCTGCACGGCGGCGTCCAGCCGTGCGCCTTCTTCGATCGACACCCGGGCACTGAGCGTCTGCGGCTTCAGGTCGTACTCGGACCGCTCCATGTCGAACACGGCAAGCCCGGCGTCATCGAGGTCGAACGTCGCCCGGTCCAGATCCCAGTCGAAGCTGCCCATCCGGTTCATGGCCAGCCGCTCCCCCGGCCCGATCACCGGGCCAGTCGGCTCTGCCTCTGCCATACGGCCCTCCGGAGGTCCGCCGGGAGGCCCGGGTCAGTCTGTCTGGCGGTAGGGACCACTGCGCCAGGGGCCGGGCCACGTGGGCTGCGAGATCAGTCTCTCCCACTCTGCATCAGGATGCCCAGGGAGTGTCCGGCCGGCTTCTCGCCAACGGTTCAGAAGCGCGAGATAGATGGTCGACTGCACGGCCGCAGGCGAGGGCGGGGGCGGGGGCATGGGCGCGGGCACACCCACCGGCGCGGACGGGTACGGCTCCGGGTCCGTGCGGCTGGCGGGGATACGTACCCAGCCCCGCCCGTGCGCTCGCTCCGGGTTCACGGCCGATCCTGGATCGGAAACGGTCCAGCCAAGACAGCAGCCCTCACAGTCAGTTGCTTTTCACCGCGGGCGCGTGTCCGCCTGTACGAAGAGCACGCCCGCGAAGTAGCCCGGACCCGCGGCATGGAAGAGGAAGTCCAAATGGTCGCCACCGCGGGTCAGGGCCGGCTCGAGGTCGAAGACGTCGGAGTCGTATCCCGGCGTGTTCACCTGGGCGGGCTCCCGGCCGACAGCGGTGCGCCCGAGATCCGCGATCGTCGAATTCATCAGGTCGACCGCCGGATTGGCGGAATCGCCGAGCCAGACGCGACGCCCGCCGCCCGCCTCGACACTCAGCGCGTCCCCGAGCGCCCCCCGGTCGCCGTCGTACCCCACCACACCCACCCGGCCGGCCCCGTACGCCGGGATACGCAGGCCGCCGAGGCGCACCGAGGCGCTTCGGCGGGTGGGTCCGAGGGCTTCGAAGCCGTCCCAGAGCGACAGGTGCCGCAGCGGTTCCCGGCTGTTCTCGTACGCGACGACGAGCGACCAGCCGCCCCATACGCCGGCCTCGGTGTGGCCCCCGGCGCTGTTCAGCTGAGTCACGGTCCACAGGCCCGAACGGCTCTCCCGCACCAGGTGTGTGACGTCCGCGGAGGCCTGGTAGGCGTCGCTGCCGTCGGCGGTGCGGTGGCCGACGCGGGTGTCCGCGAGGAGTTCTCTGTACGCGCCACCCGGCGCGGCGACGAGGGCCCGGCCGCTGTCCTTGGGCGGCTTCTGCTCGCCGACGCGCAGGTTTCCGCCCCAGTAGAGGCGGGCGTACGTCACCCGCGAACCGGGCGGCAGAGTCAACCGGGCGCGGCTGGACGGGCCCTGCGCGAAACGGGAGGTGACGGCGGCGTTGGCGGTCCGGACGATGCCCCCGTGCTGCACGGCCCGATAGCGCTGCGTGAAGGGGATCCCGACTGCCGATTCCTGCGCTGTCGGCGCGGCCGGAGTAGCCGTGGCCGAGGGAAGAACCACCGAAAGTCCCAAGCACGACAGCACGCCCAGGGCGCATCGCGCGGCGCGGCCCATCGACTTCGGCATGGCCCGGTCTCCATTTTCGATCAATCAACAAAGCTGGAGTGCACTTTGTCAGAAAGGGAGTTGGAAATCACGCCGCACTCACTCGTACAGCCCTTCGGGGGATGCCTCCGCATATTCCCGATTCCTTTCCGACCGGCGCTCGTTACCAGTCCTGCAGCGGTGTTCACGGACAGGGAACTGTGCGCGCAACGCGAAGGTCGTGTATGCGGCAGGCGCCACTGCGGGAAGGATCGAAATGAAGCACAAGAAGGCTGCCACGGTTGCTGCGGGCGTCATGATGACGATGGGAGCCGCTGCCCCGGCCGTCGCCGACTCGGATGCCGGCGCCGTGGCGGCCCACTCCCCCGGCGTGCTCTCCGGCAACGTGGTGCAGATCCCGGTTCACGTCCCCGTGAACGTCTGCGGCAACACCGTCAACGTCATCGCGCTGCTGAACCCCGTCTTCGGCAACGCCTGCGAGAACGACTGACCACAGCACCCTCCGCGGGTGAACCTCGGATGGCCCCGAGTGCACGGCGGTGCGCTCCGGGGCCACCTTGGATTCCAGCTGCCTGAAGACAGGAAATACCCATGCGACAGGTTCTGAGCAAAGGCATGCTCACCGCCGCGGCCGCATCGAGCTTGCTCTCGCTCGGTGCCGGCAACGCCCACGCGGACAGTGGTACCGCGAGCGACACCGCCCACTCTCCGGGCGTCCTGGCCGGCAACAGTGTCTCGGCGCCGGTCGACACCCCCGTGAACGCGTGCGGCAACACCGTCGACGTCGTCGGCGCCCTCAACCCCGCATTCGGCAACAAGTGCGCGTCCGACAGCGTCGACCCTCCCGAGATCCCCGAGATTCCAGAAACTCCCGAGCCGCGGCCGCAGACGCCGAGACCGGCTCCGCCGCGCCACGTCCCACCGCAGGTGACACCGCCCGCGCCCCCGGCACCTCGGCCGGACGTCCCCGAGCTCGCGGCCACGGGAACGCCGGAACAGCTCGCGGCCACAGCCGCGGTGGGCGGTGGGCTGCTGCTGGGCGGGGCGCTGCTGTACCGCCGACGACCGCAATAGCAGTTGATAAGAGAATCGCCGCATTTCGTCAATCGAATGTGCCCCAGAAAGGCCGGGGAGCGGAGTTTCCGTTACCGATAGGACTCGTTACCCATGGTGAAAGCGGTGTCGCAAGCACCGCCGGAGAAAGGGATTCGAAATGAAGTACGCCAAGGTCGCTGCGGTCCTCGCCGGTTCCGTGGTGGCGGTGGGAGGAGCCACTCCCGCGTTCGCCGCCAACGGCGCGTCCATTCCTCCCATGAGCCTCAACGGCGCCCTCGCGGAGACCCTCACCACCGGGACCGTCGTGAGCGCCTTGGAAGAGCAGGGCTCCATGGTGAAGTCGGTAGCGGACGCCGCCGGTGGCCTCAAGCGGGTTCACGACAACGCCCCGACGGAGGTGCTCAAGACGACCGGCGCGGTCGCCAAGAGCACCCCGATGCTGGGCGGGGTCAACCTGGGCACCCAGGGCTGAGCCTCTTCCCTGTGCAGACGCGCGTAACGACTGTGGCGCCACCGGCTTCCCGCCGGTGGCGCCACAGTCGTTACGCGGGTGGCGGGTCCGCGTCCGGACCCGCCACCGCTGCGTTACGGGGTAACCGGTACGGCCGGGGCGGCGGGTACGGCCGCGGGTTCGGCCGGGTTGGCCTGCTCCACCGGGGTGGCGGGCTCCGCCGGAGTCGCCGGAGCGGCGGGCTCCGCCGGGGTCGCCTGCTCCGCCGGCGTGGCGGGCTCGGCCGGGGTGGCCGGCTCAGCGGGCGTGGCGGGCTCGGCCGGGGCGGCGGGCTCCGCCGGCATGGCGGGCTCCGCCGGGTTGGCCGGGACTGCCACGGGCAGGGCGGGCATCGTCGGCAGGCCCGCGAGGTCCGCGGCCGGCAGACCGCTGCCGAGCACCGTCGCGACGATGTCGTTGACCAGTCCGGTCACGACTGCCGTGACCGAGGACGCCACATCGGCCTCGCTGCCGGAGGTGGCCGCCGCGATGAGCTCGTCGACCGCCTTCTGCAGGGCGACGAGCGCGTCGTCCACGACATCCGCGGACGCGACCGTGCTCTCGGTGCCGGAGGCGGGCGCGGGCGCGTTGGTGTCCGTCGACAGCGCGAGCGCCGCCTTGACGGCAGCTGCGTGCTTCGTCGCCTCGGCTTCGGAGAGCTGGCCGTTGTCCGCCTTGAGCACGTCCTCGAGCAGCTCGGTGACGGGAGCGAGCTCGGCGGACAGGCCCTTGATGGTCTTGACCTGAGCCCCGAGGGCTTCGGCCTGGGGGAGCGGAGCCTGGGCGGAGATCGCGGTGCGCGACCTTTCCTGTTGGTCGCTCTGCGCGGCGGCGGCGGGGCCGAACGCCGCGAAGATGAGGGCGGCGGATACCGCCGAGGGGACGAGGACGCGGGACATAGATGTGAAACGCACAGAAGTTCCTTCCGGTGAGTGCGAGTGATCTCTCACTCACCGTGAGAATGTCGCGCACGGAGCGCAACCGCGCGGACCACCCCATTCAGCCGAGGAAAGCTCCTTGAACGGCTCATGACCAGCAGGTTTCCGTTGGTCGGTGCATCTACTGCGTCCGTGTGAGCGGTACGGAGGGTGAGCGGCGCCGCCACCCCGCTCACGGAGCACAGAGGGCTCGCATTGCGGAGCAGCCGGCGCTCCGCGCGCGGGCCGTTCGAGTGAAGCAGCGGAACCAATCCTCCAGCGGGCAGTTGATCAGGGCGCTCCAGTAGCGGGCACTCGTGCGAAAAAAGGACGAAAAATGATCAAGAAGATGCTGGCCACCGCCGCGGTGACGTTCTCGGTTATTGGTGCGGGGGCTGCCATGGCCACCCCCGCCATGGCCATTGCCGACGACGACACGACGGTGAACGGCAACGGCGCCTCGCAGACCTACGGCAACACCGCCATCCAGGGCGACTACAGCCCGCAGATCGGCCTCATCCAGGGTTCGCTGAACAAGCCCTGCATCGGCGCCCTTGGCAAGGCGAACGTCGGCTCGGTCGTCGGCGTTGTGCCGGTCACCGTCCAGGACATCCTGACGTCCAACAACAACCAGCAGTGCGTCGAGAACTCCACTCAGATCGACGGCGACGACCCGCTGTCGCACATCCTGAGCGAGATCCCGGTCCTGTCGTCCAACGGCTGACCCGCGCTCCCCTTCACCGTCCGGGCCGCTGATGCCCGTGGAGCGATGCGACGAGACCCCGGCGGCTTGTGCTGCCGGGGTCTTGTCGTGCGTGCGTACGTGGTACGCATGGGCCTCATGGTTCGAGTAGACGCTCTGACGGACGTGGCCGGGCTCCGGGTCGGCCACGCGCGGCTGGCCGGAGACCGCGCGCTCAGCGGTACGACCGTCGTCCTGGCCCCCGAGGGCGGTGCGGTCGCCGCGGTGGACGTCCGGGGCGGCGGACCCGGCACCCGCGAGACGGACGCGCTCGATCCGCGCAATCTGGTGCAGCGCATCGAAGCCGTCGTACTGACCGGCGGAAGCGCGTACGGGCTGGACACCGCGTCCGGCGTGATGGCCTGGCTGGAGGAACGGGGCCGCGGGGTGCGGGTCGGGCCCGACCCGGCGCAGGTGGTGCCGGTCGTCCCGGCCGCCTGCGTCTTCGACCTGGGGCGCGGCGGCGACTGGCGGTCGCGGCCCGACGCCTCGGTCGGCCGCGCGGCCGTGGAGGCCGCCGCCGCGACGGCGGACGGCGCACCGGTCGCCGAGGGCAGCGTCGGGGCGGGCACGGGCGCGGTCGCCGGGGGGCTGAAGGGCGGCGTCGGCTCGGCCAGTGTGCTGCTCGACTCCGGGATCACGGTCGGGGCGCTGGTGGTGGTCAACTCCGTGGGCTCGGTGGTCGATCCGCTGACCGGAGTGCTGTACGGGCGGCTGCTGGACAGCCGGCCCGAGTTTCCCGCGGCAGAGGTCCACGCGGCGGCGCAGCGGCGGCTGGCCGAGGCACGGGCCGAGTCCGCGGAGCGGACGGCGGCTTCCGTGCGTCCGCCGCTGAACACCACCCTCGCGGTTGTCGGCACCGACGCCGTACTGACCCGCGCCCAGGCGCAGAAGCTCGCGGGGACGGCGCACGACGGGCTGGCGCGCGCCGTGCGCCCTGTCCATCTCCTCAACGACGGCGACACCGTGTTCACCCTGTCCACCGGAAACCGGCCGCTCGCCGCCCCCGCCGAGCCGGATCCCTTCGGCCTGGCCGAGCTCAACGGCCTCAACGACGTACTGGCGGCCGGAGCGGACGCGGTGACCCGTGCCGTCGTCAAGGCGGTGCTGGCCGCGGAGGGCGTGGACGGGCCCGGCGGAGTGTTCCCGGCATACCGGGACCTGTACTGACGTACAGCGAAAGGGAGTTGGCCGAGCAGGGCGGGAACTCGCCGTGCGGGCCGTACGTTTTTCCGAACCACGGACACGATGTCCGACCCAGGGGCTACGTTGAGCTTCCGCGAAGTAACATGCAGCGACGGCCTGGAGACCCACCTTGAGCGATCCGTACGAGACAACCGAGGCGCACCTCGAGCGACTCCTCGGCCGCGCCCTCAACTCCTTCGAACTGCCCGACGCCACCGTCGAACGTCTCGGTGCCGCGCTCGCGCACAGCAGTTCCCTGTACTCCTCGCACCACAGCTCGGCGTCCGGGCTGCACCGCGAGACGTACCGGCACACCTGTCTGCTCCACGACGGCAGCACACTCACCCTCTGGGAGCTGGCGTACCGCACCGGCGGCGACACCATGCGCTACGAGCTCTACGCGGACCAGTCGGAGGCCTGCCTTGCCGCGTCCCGGCTGGGCGGCGAACCGGGCGGCGGCGCGGTGGAGTTCGCGCTGTCGGCCGACACCGGGGAGGCCGACGAACTCGCCGTTCTCGGGGCTCTGCTGGCCACCCCGCCGACCGCGCCCCGGCGGGTGTACGTACCGGACGACTCCGCGGACCATGCGCGCCGGCTGCTGCGCCGCGCGGAGAACGGCAACCGGCCGGGCCAAGACATGGCACGGCTGCTGCGCGGCGCGTACGCGCACCGGATCACCCAGGCGTTCGGCCGGCAGTGCGCCGCCGACGGGCCGCGCGCGGGGGCCGCGTTCATGCTGTACGAGCACGGCTTCGTGCTCGCCGACGGCAGCGAGATCAGCCTCTGGGAGGTCGAGCACACGGCCACCCCCGACGGCCGGCACATGTGCGAGGTGTACGCCACGGAGGCGGGCGCGCGCGAAGCCATGGAGCTCCGCGCGCGGGTGCGCTGACGCGGGTGCGCTGACGCGGACGCGTCCGGGGGTCAGGCCGCCGCGAGGACCTTCGGGTCTTCCTCGGCGGTGACCGGTGTCGGCGTCGGCGCGGGCTTGCGCATGCCCTTGAGCAGGATCACCAGGGCCGTGGTCACGACTGTGCCGGCGGCGATCGCGAGCAGGTAGAGGGCCGGGTTGCCGAGCAGCGGGATGACGAACACTCCGCCGTGCGGGGCCCGCAGTGTGCATCCGAAGGCCATCGACAGGGCGCCGGTCACCGCGCCGCCCGCCATCGCCGCCGGGATCACCCGAAGCGGGTCGGCGGCCGCGAACGGGCCGCCGCTTCCTTCGGGTCGGCGGACAGGTCGAGGTCGACCAGCGCCGCGTTGATCATCTCGCTCAAGTCGTCGGCTCCGTCAGTGCCCGGTGCAGCGGGACGTCCGCGGTCACGGTGACCGCGGACGGGTCGAGGTCGGCGGGGGTGGGCATCACGCTGCCCGGCAGCTGCACCGCCGCCGCGCCGTGGGCGACCGCCGCGCCCAGCGCCTCCGGGCCCGTACCGCCCGCCAGGAGGAAGCCGGCGAGGGACGCGTCCCCCGCGCCGACGTTGCTGCGGACGGTGGCGACCGTCGCGCTGCCGAAGTACGTGCCCGAGCCGTCGACCAGCAGCTGGCCGTCCGCGCCCAGGCTGGCCAGCACGGCCCCGGCGCCGCGGGACCGCAGCTCCCGCGCCGCCTCGACGGCGTCGCCGATGGTGGTGAGGGGGCGGCCGACCGCCGCGGCGAGCTCCTCCGCGTTGGGCTTGACCACCTCGGGGCGCTCATGCAGCGCGGCGAGGAGGGCCGGGCCCGAGGTGTCCAGAGCGACGCGGGCCCCCGCCTCGTGGACGCGGGCGACCAGGTCGGAGTACCACCGCGGCCCGAGTCCGCGCGGGAGGCTGCCGCAGCAGGCGATCCAGTCGCCGTCCAGGGCGTGCATACGGACCGTGTCGAGCAGCAGACCGGATTCGGCGGGGGTGAGTTCGGGCCCCGGTGCGTTGATCTTCGTGAGTGTGCCGCTGGGCTCGGTGACCGCGATGTTTGACCGGGTCTGGCCCGTGATCTTCACGGCGGTGACGTCGATGCCCAGTCCACTGAGGAGTTCGGCGATCACCGCCCCCGGCGCGCCGCCGAGCGGCAGTACCGCGGTCGTGGGGTGCCCGGCGGCGGCCACCGCACGCGAGACGTTGACGCCCTTGCCGCCCGGGTCCAGCCGTTCGGAGCTCGCCCGCAGGACCTCGCCCCGGTCGAGGGACGCCACTTCGTACGTGCGGTCGAGCGACGGGTTCGGGGTGACGGTGAGGATCATGTGAGCAGCACCTCGGTACCGGCCGCCTTGATGGCGTCCGCGTCTTCGGGGCTGAGCCCCGAGTCGGTGATGAGCAGGTCGACATCGGCGAAGGAGCCGAAACGGGCGAAGTGTTCCTGGCCGGCCTTGGCGGAGTCGGCGAGCAGGACAACCCGCCGGGCCGCGGCGATCGCGGCGCTCTTGACCGCCGCCTCCGCGAGATCCGGCGTGGTCAGCCCGCCGTCCGGGCTGAAACCGTTGGTGGCGAGGAAGAGGACGTCGGCGCGGATCTCGGCGTACGCCCGCAGCGCCCACGCGTCGACGGCTGCCCGGGTACGGTGCCGGACGCGCCCGCCCACCAGGTGGAGAGCGATGCCCGGGTGGTCGGCGAGGCGGGCCGCGACGGGCAGCCCATGGGTGACGACGGTGAGCCCGGACTCGACAGGGATGGCCGCGGCAAGCCGGGCCACGGTCGTACCGGCGTCGAGGATGATGCTCCCCTCCGCCGGCAGTTCGGCGAGCGCGGCCCGCGCGATGCGGTTCTTCTCGTCGGCGGCGGTGGACTCGCGCTCGGCGACGTCCGGCTCGAAGTCGAGCCGCCCGGCCGGTATCGCGCCGCCGTGGACACGGCGGACCATCCCGGACCGGTCCAGGATCTTGAGGTCGCGCCGGATGGTCTCCGCCGTGACCTGGAACTCCTCGGCCAGCGAGAGCACGTCGACCCTCCCGCTCTCGCGGGCGAGACGGAGGATTTCCTGCTGGCGCTCCGGTGCGTACATGTGGTTTTACATCCGTTCCATGCCCGAATCTGTGGTTTCACCAACAGACTACGCCCGCGTTTCCCGTAAGTAAATACAATCGGACATGAGAGTGGGTCGAATCGGACGCATGCCCCGGCCCCTCGGCTGTTCAGCCGAGGGGCCGGGGCGACGGGCCGGGGCCGCGAGTGGGGGACGTCAGGAGACGAGGGCGGGTTCCTCGACCGGTGCCACCGCCGGGCTCGCGGCGGCTTCGGCCGCCTTCGGCCTCGCCGGCAGTGCGAACATCACCAGGAAGATGACCGCGAGCACCGCCACCACCCACCACAGCGAGTTCTGGAAGGCATCCGCGAAGGCCGTGCCCACCGCGCTCGGCGCCGGACGGTCGTCCATCGCGCCGAAGAAGACCACCGACACCAGGCCGAGGCCCAGCGCGTTGCCCATCTGCTGGGTCGTGTTGATCAGGCCCGAGGCCGAGCCGGAGTGCTCACCTGGCACCTCGGAGAGCACCGCGTCGGTGAGCGGCGCCACGATCAGGCCCATGCCGATGCCCATCACGACCAGCGGAAGCGCCATCTGCCACGGGTGGATGCCCGTGCCGTACCGGCCGGCCTCCCATATGTAGAGCAGCAGTCCGGCCGCCATCGTCAGCGCACCCGCCTGGAGCACCTTGCGACCGAAGCGCGGTACGAGCTTCTGTACGGACAGGCCGGCGGCCACCGACACCGCGAGTGAGAACGGGATACCGGTCGTACCCGCGCGCAGCGGGCTCCAGCCCAGGCCGATCTGCATGTACAGCGTCCAGACCAGGAAGAAGATGCCGCACGCGACACCGAAGGTGAGCTGCACGGCGACGCCCGCCGCGAAGCTCTTCACCTTGAAGAGCGAGAGCTCGACGAGGGGCGAGCCGTCCTTGCGCGCCTTGTACTTCTCGTACGCGACAAACCCGCCGAAGACCGGCAGACTGCCCGCCATGCAGAGGTAGCCCCACAGCGGCCAGTCCAGCTCCCGGCCGCGGATCAGCGGGTACAGCAGCATCAGCAGGCCAAGCGTGGCGAGCGCGACACCGACCAGGTCGAGGCGGAGCGCCTTCGGGGCCTTCGACTCGGTGATGAAGCGGTGGCCCAGGATCAGGCCCGCGATGCCGACCGGGAGGTTGATCAGGAAGATCGGGCGCCATTCGAGGCCGAAGAGGTTCCACTGGGTGAGCAACGCGCCGAGCATCGGGCCGGAGACCGCGCCGAGACCGACGACCGCGCCGAACATCCCGAAGACCTTGCCGCGCTCGTGCGCCGGGAAGGTGACGTGGATGATCGCCAGCACCTGAGGCACCATCATCGCGGCCATCGCGCCCTGGAGGAGGCGGGAGGCGACCAGCATCTCCGGGTTGGCGGCGAAGCCGCACAGCGCGGAGGCGAGCGTGAAGCCCGCGATGCCGATCAGGAACATCTGCTTACGGCCGTAGATGTCGCCCAGCCGGCCGCCCGTGATCAGGCCCGCGGCGAACGCGAGCGCGTAGCCCGCGGTGATCCACTGGATCGAGCTGAACGTCGCGGACAGGTCCCGCTCGATGCTCGGGATCGCGATGTTGACGATGGTCACGTCGACCAGGTCCATGAAGGCCGCGGTCATCACCACCGCGAGCGCGAGCCAGCGGCGGCGGTCTGCGGAAGACTGGGCTGGGGCTTGGGATGTCATGCGACGAACGTAAACCCGATATAGGACAGGTCACGTCCTAGTTCGCTGCCATCCTGGACTGATGACAGACACCCCGGCACGACTGCTGAATCTGCTCTCGCTGCTGCAGACCCCGAGGGAGTGGCCCGGCAGCGAACTCGCCGAACGGCTTCGGGTCAGTCCCCGGACGATCCGGCGCGACATCGACCGGCTGCGCGAACTCGGCTACCCGGTGGAAGCGTCCAAGGGCGCGATCGGCGGCTATCGGCTGGTCGCGGGGGCCGCGATGCCGCCGCTGCTCCTCGACGACGAGGAGGCGGTGGCGATCGCGGTGGGCCTGCGGGCGGGCGCGGGCCATGCGATCGAGGGGATCGAGGAGGCGTCCGTACGCGCCCTTGCCAAGCTGGAGCAGGTGCTGCCGTCCCGGCTGCGGCACCGGGTGACCACGCTCCAGTCCGCCACCATTCCGCTCACGCGCGGAGACGGGGCGACCGTGGACCCGCAGACGCTGACGGTCATGGCTTCGGCCGTCACCGGGCAGGAGCGGCTGCGGTTCGCGTACCGGGCGGGCGACGGGACGGAGAGCCGGCGGCTGACGGAGCCGGTACGGCTGGTCTCGACGGGGCGGCGGTGGTACCTGGTGGCGTACGACCTCGGCCGCGACGACTGGCGTACGTTCCGGGTGGACCGGGTGAGCGAGCCGTTCGCGACCGGCGCGCGGTTCGCTCCGCGCGCGCTGCCGACCGGTGACGCGGCGGAGTTCATCAAGCGGTCGATGTCCCGGTTGCAGCCGGCGTACCGGGTGGAGGTCTCGTTCGCCGCGCCCGCGGAGTTCGTGGCCGCACGGCTGCCGGCTTCCCTGGGGGCGCCGGAGCCGGTGGACGAACGCACGTGCCGACTGCGGACCGAGTCGGCGGACTCGCTGGAGTGGCTGGCGCTGCGGCTCGCGCTGATCGACTGCGAGTTCACGGTGCGCGCGCCGGTGGCGCTCGTCGAGTACGTCTCGGAACTCGGCGGCCGGCTCACCCGCGCGGGCAAGGCGTAACGCGGAAGAGCCCCGGAACGGAAGGGCCCCGACACCTGGGGGGATAGGTGCCGGGGCGGGACCCCGACACCTGGGGGGGATAGGTGCCGGGGCCGTTCTTGGGGGATGGGGACGGGGCGGGGCTTCGAGCGGCGGGGTCAGGCCGCCGCGTCGAAACCGGTGTCCCGGGCCATCCGCTTCAGTTCCAGCAGGGCGTGCTTCTCGATCTGCCGGATCCGCTCGCGCGTCAGGCCGTGCTGCTTGCCGACCTCGGTAAGCGTACGCTCGCGGCCGTCGTCGATGCCGTACCTCATCTTGATGATCGACGCCGTACGGGTGTCGAGCTTGCCGATCAGATCCTCCAGCTCCTCGCTGCGCAGCAGCGTGAGCACCGACTGCTCGGGCGAGATCGCCGACGTGTCCTCGAGCAGGTCGCCGAACTGCGTCTCGCCCTCGTCGTCCACGGACATGTTCAGGCTGACCGGGTCACGGGCCCAGTCCAGGACGTCCCCGACGCGCTCGGGCGTCGAGCCCAGCTCCGCGGCGATCTCCGCGTGCTCCGGGTCGCGCCCGTTCTCACGGTTGAATTCGCGCTGCACGCGGCGGATCCGGCCGAGCTCCTCCACCAGGTGGACGGGGAGCCGGATCGTGCGGGACTGGTCCGCTATGGAGCGGGTGATCGCCTGACGGATCCACCAGGTCGCGTACGTGGAGAACTTGAAGCCCTTCGCGTAGTCGAACTTCTCGACCGCGCGGACCAAGCCGGCGTTCCCCTCCTGGATCAGGTCCAGCAGGGGCAGCCCGCTGCGCGGATAGCGGCGGGCGACAGCCACGACCAGCCGAAGGTTGGAGCGGATGAAGACGTCCTTGGCGCGCTCGCCCTCGGCGACCAGCGCCTCGAGCTCCTCGCGCGTCGCACCGCCGGCGTCGCTTTCTATCTCTTTTTCGAGGATCTGCTGGGCGTACACCCCCGCCTCGATGATCTGGGACAGCTCGACTTCCTTGGCGGCGTTGAGCAGCGGTGTACGCGCGATCTCGTCGAGGTACATGCCGACCAGGTCGCGGTCGGCGATCTCCCCGCCTCCGGCGCGAACACTGCTTGCCCTGATCGTCCCGCCGGAAGCGGACTGACTACGGGCGACGGCACGGGTTGCCATGCGTGCTCCCTTGCGATGAGTCGAAATGAGTCTGTCGCGGGTGGTCTCTGGCTTCAGTGGCTGTCGGAACACTCTCCCGAGTGCCCGCATCCGAAGGAAACAACGACTGGAATCCGGACAGAATTCCCATGCCGTGCCCTTGTTTTCGTGATCATGCAGTACCCTGTCCAGCCGCCGAGGGGGGACGCATGCCGCCAGAACGTACAGAAGTGCAGGTCAGGCCAGGCGCGGAGGCCGACCTCGGGGCCCTCACGGACATCTACAACCACTACGTCCGTGAGACGTCGGTCACCTTTGACACGGCCGTTTTCACCCCGGAGCAGCGCCGCCCGTGGCTGAGCTCCCACCCTGAAGACGGCCCCCACCAGTTTCTGGTTGCTCGTGAAGTCCCGTCTGCCCGGATTCTCGGGTACGCAACCAGCAGCGCCTTCCGCCCCAAGGCGGCGTGGAGATCGGCCAACCGAGCGAGGCGGGCTGGAAGTTCGGCAGGTACTGGGACGTGCGCTGGTACGAGAAGGAGCTCGCCGATCCGGCGTAGGGCTCCGGCGTAGGGCTCAGCCGTACTGGACCGAGCGCTTCGACAGGCCCATCCAGAAGCCGTCGACCGCGTCCCGGCGGCGGTCAAGGTCACCCGCTGCCTCCGCGGCGCCCAGCGTCACGAACAGCGGCGCGAAGTGTTCCGTCCTCGGGTGGGCGAGCTTCCCGGCCGGGGATTGGTGTTCGAAGTCGAGCAGGGCGTCCACGTCCTGTGCGTGAAGGGCCCGCCGCCCCCAGTCGTCGAACTCCGCCGACCAGCCCGGCACGCCGCCGCCCGGGTGGCGCAGCGCGGCCAGGTTGTGGGTGAAGAAGCCGCTGCCGACGATCAGTACGCCCTCGTCCCGCAGGGGCGCGAGCCTGCGCCCGATGCCCATCAGCTTCCGCGGGTCGAGGGTGGGCATCGAAACCTGCAGTACGGGGATGTCGGCGGCCGGGAACATCTCCACCAGCGGCACATAGGCGCCGTGGTCGAGCCCCCGGTCCGGGACGTCCTGCACGGGCGTCCCGGCGCGGCGCAGCAACCTCCGTACATTCTCGGCCAGTTCGGGGGCGCCCGGGGCGTCGTACCGGACCTGGTAGTAGTGCTCGGGGAAGCCCCAGAAGTCGTACACCAACGGCGCCGGCCCGGTCGCACCGAGGGCGAGCGGGGCCTCTTCCCAGTGCGCGGAGACCATCAGGATCGCCTTCGGGCGCGGCAGAGTCGCCGACCAGGCGGCGAGCTGGCCGGGCCAGACGGCGTCGTCGGCGAGCGGCGGGGCGCCATGGCCGAGGTAGAGGGCGGGCATGCGCTCGGGTACAGCACTCATGCCAACAGACTAACCCCGCTTCATTTAACTTTCAACAACTCGATCGTGTGATGGTCGGCTTCCGGGCTTGCGGCGTCCTGGGCCGTCCGGGTTAACGTGATCGTGTGATCTGGGACGCCGGGTACGGCGCCGGCGTGCGGGGCCCCTGCTCCACCGGAGTGATGGTTCAGGGCCTCCCCGTCGCCTCTGGCCGTACCCATTTGGCCGGATCGCGCAGGGAACCGACCTCCCGGGCCCGGACCACGCACAGAATGCGTGTCGCCGCCCCGGGGGTTGAGTACGCCGGGGACCAGTGCGCCCAAGACCGTTCGGGGCGTGCGGGCTGAGCAGACTCACTCCTGCTCAGTCCAGAGGAACGGTTGGGCAGCAGGACGGTCATCATCTGTTCGTCGCGGCCGTTGAACAGGCGCAGTCCCCAGCTGACGGGGGCACCGTAGGAGCCGATGCTGCGGTAGAGCTCGGCGCGGGAGCACCGGCGGATGCGGTTGAGTGCGGGGCCGGTGGCGGTGTGTTCGCCGAAGCAGAGGTGGAAGTGCCAGGCGCCGAAGTCAATGGTGGATGGGGGGCGTGCGGTGCTTGCGGTGCTTGCGGTGCTCGGGTGAGCAGGACTCGCAGGGCGCCGACGAGTGCCGAGGCCGCGTTGCCGCGCAGGATCTGGGGAGACACCCCGCAGGCCCGGTGGACCGCGTCGGCCAACGGGCGCAGGTTCTGTATGGCGACGGTGTCGTGCAGGGCGGCGGCCGGGGCCTGGGGCAGCTCGCGCGGAGTGGGGAGCCACAGCTCGACCGGACGGGTAGGGGCCGGCCGCCACCACAGCCGGTCCGGGTTCAGGTCGGGTACCCGCCCGGTCAGCGCGGTGGAGGCGAGCGCGATGGACCAGAGCCGTGAGGCCGTGCCGAGGTGGAGAGTTGAGGCAGCCACGCGCGGCTGGTCGGTCCTGAGCCGGCGCGCGACGGCCCGTACGTACTCCCGCAGCACGTCGGCATCGGCGTACAGCTCGGTCAGTGGCCGGAACCCGGCAGAGTCCGGACGCTCGCCGCAGGTCACGGCGAAGTACGGGCCGATGTCCGCGACCTGTTCCAGCATGGCGGCCGCGTCGTTCACCATGTGCGTACGGCCCGGGTCAGTTCGTGGAAGGACTCGGTACGTACGACCGTTCCATCTCGGCGCAGGGTCAGCTTGCCGTCCGCGTCGGCGCTCACCTCCGCGGCACCGTCCGCTGGGCCGTCCACTGGGCCGTGCTGAGCGGCGATGCCCTCACGCGCAAGAGCGCGTTCCAACAGAGGCCGAAGGCTGGGCGGGGCGTTCACCGTCACCGTGGCGCGGGAGGCCCGGCGTAGTCCGAAGCTGCCCGAGAGCGGGTCGAAGGCGAGGTGGTCGGCGTCGAAGGCCGCGCCGATGGCTCCCGTACGCATCAGGTCCTCGGGGGCTCCGGTATGTACGCAGGAGGAGCGGTCGACCAGCCAGACGGCATCGGCGACCCGCAGGGCGAGTTCGAGGTCATGGGTACTGACCACGACGGTGAGGCCCTTGCTGCGGGCGAGGTCGCGCAGGAGCACGGTCAGCGCCACGCGCGAGGGTACGTCGAGGAACGCGGTCGGCTCGTCGAGGAGGATGGCGTCGGGCTCCTGGGCGAGTGCCCGCGCGGTAAGGATCCGCTGGCGTTCGCCGTCGGACAGCTCGGCGGCCGGCCGTTCGGCGAGATGCGCGGCGTCCACCGCCTCCAGCGCCCACTGGATGGCCGTGTGGTCGGCGGGCGCCAGGCGGCCGGTGAAACCGGTGTGGGGATGCCGGCCCAGCGCCACCAGTTCGCGGGCCGACAACAGTCCTGGGTCGACGCGGTCGGTGAGGACGACGGCGAGGCGCCTGGCCAGTGTGGCGGGGGACTCCTCGGTGATGCTCCGGCCGCCGATGCGTATCCGTCCGGCGAGCGGTGGGAGGAGTCCGCACAGGGTGCGCAACAGGGTTGACTTGCCTGCGCCGTTCGGGCCGAGCAGGACGGTCAGTTCACCGGCCCGAGCCTCCAGGTCCAGGCCCGACAGCACCGCGTGTGGTGTGCCGCGCCGCCAGGCGGCCCGCGTCCGGTAGCCCACGGTGAGCTGGTCAGCGGCGAGCCCGCCCATGGCGGGAGGGGTAGTTGCTTCCGCGGGGGTGGCCAGGACTGTCGTGCCCGCCATGTTCGACGCGCCTTTCATGCCCGTCATGCCTGTCATGCCTGTCATGCCTGTCACGCTCCCGTCATGAAGTCACTCCTTGCAGTCCGCGGCGGCTGCGGATCAGGAACGCGATCACGACGGGCGCACCGAACAGCGAAGTAATCGCATTCAGCGGCAGCACCGCGTCCATACCTGGCGGCTGGCTCAGCAGCGCGCACACCAGGGCGAGGAACGCCCCGGCGAGCATCGAGGCCGGGACCAGCCCCCGGTGGTCCGAGGTGCCCAGGGCCACTCGCGTCAGATGAGGTACGGCCAGGCCGAGGAACGCGACCGGCCCGCAGAACGCGGTCGCGGCGCCCGCCAGCAGGGACGTACCGAACAGCGCGAGGTCGCGGCTGCGCCGCACGTTCACGCCCATCGTGCGGGCGTAGTCCTCGCCGAGCAGCAGCGCGTTCAGGCGCTTGGTGGTCAGCAGGGCTACGGTCAGGCCCGCGCCGATCACGGGGAGCATCACCGCGAGGTCCGGCCAGGTGGTGGCGCTGAAACTGCCCAGGCCCCACATCACGAACTGCTGGGCGCGCTCGGGTTGCGCGTACACGAGCATCACGCTCACCACCGCGGTGGCCGCTGAGCCGATCATCACCCCGATGACGAGCAGGCTGACCGCGGAGCGCACCCAGCGCGACAGCAGCAGCACCAGCGCCAGCACGGCCCCGGCGCCCAGGGATGCGGCCAGCACCACACCGACGCGCCCCAGCCCCGCGAGGTCACCGGTGAAGCTCCCCGCCACACCGCCCGTACTGACCACCACCGCCGCGACACCCATGCTCGCGCCCGAACTCACGCCCAGGGAGAACGGGTCGGCCAGCGCGTTGCGGAACAGTGTCTGCATCTGTACGCCGGCCACGGCGAGAGCCGCGCCCACGGCGGTGGCGGTCAGGGCGCGGGGCAGCCGCACTTCCTCGACGATGACGGTCCACCGGGGATCAGCCCCCGCGTCTGCGATCAGGACGCGCACCACTTCGAGGACCGGCACCTGATAGGAGCCGACGGCGATCGTGAGGACGAACAGCGCCGCAGTACCGACGGCCAGAGCGCCGACCACCACAAGGCGACGGCGCTCTGTCCCTGACTGTTCCGGAGCCGTGGCCGGGCGCGCGGCGGTGTGCGTGGTCACGCCTTGGGCACCTTGGTGTAGAAGGTGAAGGTGTGGCCCTTGGCCTGGTCCGGGTGGAGGAGGGCAAACAGGTCGCTGAGTACGAGGTCCGGACGCAGCACTCCGCGTTCGTAGAAGTCGTTGCCGCCGCCGGGCTGCTGGGTCTTGGTGTTCGTCCATACCTCACCGGCGGTCACGGACGTCAGCTTCCCGTAGCGGCGGTCGGCCTTGACGGCGTCGGCGGTCGACTTCCACTGCTCACCGACCAGCCAGACCGGCGCGTCGCCGCCCTTGGCGTAGACGGCCTCGAAGTTCAGCTGGAGGTTGCCGGTGCCCTTCTCGCCCGCCCACGGGTAGGTGCCGCCCGCGTCCTTGAGCAGCTTCCCGACATAGCTGCCACCGGAAGCCATGCTCCAGGTGCCCTGGTACATCGTGCCCGGCAACACCTTGACGGGCTTGCCCGCCGAGACGGTTGTGGCCGCCTTGGCGGCGACCTTCGCGTAGTCGCTCTCCACGGTGTCGAACACTTCGCCGGCGCGCTCCTCCGCCCCGGTGAGCGCGGCCATCGCCTTGACCCACTCCGCCCGTCCGAGCGGGCTCGGCTCCAGCCACTCGGCGTTGGCGACCACCGCGATGCCCGCCTGACGCAGCTTCGGATACTGCGGGTCGTCGGTCCCCTGGGTCATCAGTACGTCGGGCTTGGCCCCGATGACCTTCTCGGCGTTGAGGGTGTTGTCCTTGGCGTACTCGGCGACCTTGCCCGACTTCACGCGATCGCGGACCTCGGCCGAGCTGACGAAGGCGCCGCTCGCCACGCCGGTCAGCACATCAAGGGTGCCGGTCTCCGTCAGCAGCGGCAGGTGCGTGGTCGAGGCGGAGTACAGGCTCTTGACCGGCACGGTGATCTGCTGCGCCGCGGCGAGGTCACCGGTCAGCTTCGGCTTGGGGGCACCGCACTTGACCAGGACGTACGACTCGGGCCTGCCCTTGGGGAAGGGCTCCTTCACCGTCAGTACCTGGTAGCTCTTCTCGTACCGGAGGGAGAAGTTCTTCGCGTGCTCCACCGTGGACTTGACCGGGAAGTAGTCCTTGGCCGGGTCGAAGTCGGAGATGCAGCCCGCTGCCTTGGAGGCGCGGGAATCCGCCGCTGGGGGCGCCTCGCTGGTACCGCACGCGGTGAGCGTGAGCCCCAGCGCGAGCAGCGCCGCAGCGGCGGTCGGGCGACGGACGGGTACGGGTACGGGTACGGGTATGGCTGGTCGTCCGGGCACGAAGGCTCCTGGCATGCGTCGAAGCGCGCCCGCATTACGGGTACGCCGAAGAGGGGGTTCAGGGTTCAGGCAAGGGGGCGCCGAGCGCGGGAAGGCTGTTCAGCGCTCCTACGGCATGGCTGGAGCGACACGTTGTCGCGTCCGTCCTCTATGGGCAGCCAGAAGGGGAAACGTCACGCAAGTACGTGGGCACACGAGTGCCACCGTCCTCTCTCGGGGAAATCCGCCCCGGTACGTCGAGGTGCGACGGCGTGAGTCTCCTGACTCGGGATCGACGCTTCCCCGGCCTTCCCACCCAACGGGCGGTGGCTTTGGCGGAGTCGCTCCCCCTACACAGTGGCGGTACCGTGCCGGAATCTCACCGGCTTCCTCGTTCCGCCGTCGCTTGTCGGACGGAAGCATCCCAGACGGGCACCCGGGCGCGCCAGCCCCCTACTTGTGCCGGGAGGCGTACGTCTTGGAGCAGGAGGCACACAGGAAACCTGTAGACACGGACCTGCCCTGGCTCCGCCGAGCGGGGCCAGGGCAGGTGCTGAGGTGGCGTACGCCTACGTCATGCGCGTACGTGCGCGTACGTCAGTGCGCGACGACCGGGATCCTGATCTCTTCCTCCGCCCCGTCGGCCGGGGCCGTGCCCGCACCCGTGCCCTCGACGCCACCCGGGCGCCCGGTGTTGATCAAGGTGAACGCGATGGCCGCGGCGGCGGCGAGGATGCCGACCGCCCACCAGATGGCGTTCGCGTAGCCGTGCACCATGGCCTGGAGCTGCAGCGCCTGCTGGTCCGCGCTGCCCGCCGCGTGCGTGGTGATGTACGCGGTGGTGGCGGAGGCGGCGATGGTGTTCAGCAGGGCCGTACCGATGGCCCCGCCGACCTGCTGCGAGGTGTTGACCATGGCGGACGCGACACCGGCGTCCTCCGGCCGCACCCCGTGCGTGGACAGCGACATGGCCGGCATGAACGCGGTACCCATGCCCAGGCCCAGCAGCACCTGCGCCGGCAGGATCAGGCCGGCGTACGAGGAACCGACCTCCAGCTGCGTGAGCAGCAGCATGCCGACACCGGCGACCAGGAAGCCCGGGCCCATCAGCAGGCGCGGCGCGACCCGGGTCATCAGCCGGGCACCGATCTGGGTGGAGCCGACGATCATGCCCGCGATCATCGGGAGGAAGGCGAAGCCGGTCTCGATCGGCTTGTACCCCTTCACGATCTGGAGGTAGTAGGTGAGGAAGAGGAACAGCCCGAACATCGCGATGATCGCGAGCCCCAGCGAGAGGTAGACACCGCCGCGGTTGCGGTCGGTCAGGACGCGCAGCGGCAGCAGCGGCGACTTGACCTTCGACTCGGTGAAGACGAACGCGGCGAGCAGCACCGCCGAGGCGAGGAACAGGCCCACGGTGGTCGCGTCCGACCAGCCGTCGGACTCGGCGCGGGTGAATCCGTACACCAGCGAGACCAGGCCCAGGGTGGAGAGGACCACACCGGGGATGTCGAGCGTCGAGCGGTTGCGGGCGCCGGCCGGCTCACGGATCACGAAGTACGCACCGGCGGCGGCGATGATCGCGAACGGGATGTTGACGAAGAACGTCCAGCGCCAGTTGAGGACCTCGGTGAGGAAGCCGCCGAGGATCAGACCCACGGCGCCGCCGCCACCGGCGATCGCACCGTAGATACCGAAGGCCTTGGCCCGCTCCTTGGCATCGGTGAACATCACCGCGAGGAGCGAGAGCGCGGCGGGCGCGAGCAGCGCGCCGAAGGCACCCTGCAGGGCGCGAGCACCGAGCATCATCGCCTCGCCGGAGGCCGCGCCGCCGAGGGCGGAGGCGGCCGCGAAGCCGAGCAGCCCGACAACGAAGGTGCGCTTACGGCCCCACAGGTCGGCGATCCGGCCGCCGAAGAGCAGCAGTCCGCCGAAGGCCAGGGCGTAGGCGGTGATGACCCACTGCTTGTTGCCCTCCGATATGCCGAGGTCGTGCTGCGCGGAGGGGAGCGCGATATTGACGATGGTCGCGTCGAGCACGACCATCAGCTGGGCGAGGGCGATGAAGACCAGCGCTTTCCAGCGGCTGGGATCAGGGAGGGCCGTGTCGGCTGTTTTGGACATGGGAGTAGCCACCTGTCGGTACAGAGAAGTCAAATCCGGACGTAAGCAGGGCGTGGTGCGAGCGCGTTACGTTGAGATCGTTGGCGGGGGTCGTTGCGTGAGGTCGTTGCGTGAGGTCGTTGCGTGAGGTCGTTGCGTGAGGTCGTTGCGTGCGCGTCGGCGCGCGGGTGCTACGGCTTTCGTTCGCGCAGGAGTTACGGCTTTCGTTGCAGGTCCTCGAAGGTCGCGGCAGAGCCCGGCAGTTCGGACCGTGCCGGGGCCTGCAGTCCGTCGAGGAACAGCTGCAGATGCCGGTGGACGAAGCGGTCGATGTCCAGGCACGCGATGCCCGGCAGCGGCCGGCTGAGCTGGGAGAGGGCGACCATCAGGTCTCCGACGGCGACGTCGGCGCGGAGCCTGCCCTCCTCGCGCGCCTGCGCCATGAGGTCCTCGACGGACTTCTCGAGACGGTCGCGGGCGGCGAGCAGCGCCGGGTGGTTCTTGTCGAAGTCGTCGGAGAGCATCGGGCAGAGCGCCCCGATCCGCTCGTCCGCCGCCGCGTGCACGAAACGGCGCAGGGCGGCGAAGGCGTCGGGTTCCTCGGCGAGCGCCGTCTCGGCCTCGCCGGTGATCCGCTCGGTGACGGAGAGGACGACCTGCCGGACGAGTTCGGCGCGGTCGGCGAAGTGGCGGTAGACCGTGGCGTTGCCGACGCCCGCACGCCGGGCGATCTCGTCGAGCGGCGCGTCCGGGCCGGTCTCGACGAACATCTCGCGCGCGGCCGCGACGATCCGCTCCCGGTTGCGCAGGGCGTCGGCCCGCGGCCGGGGGGCGCGCTGTCGTCCCTCGCCGCTATGCGTGACTGCGGTATCCACGGCCGCACTCCTTCTTGTCGATCCCTCGATCGGCGTGCCATCGGTCTCTCGTCCCCCAACCGGGGAAGCTCTCCCCGGTTAGCCTGACACACGTGCAAACGGGGAAACGATCCCCGGTTATTTCGGCATCCAATGTGATGTACGTCACACCACCTTTGGGCGAGAAACGCACGTTCGGCGCACCCGGCGCGCGCATGGGCTACCGCCGTCACAGGGTGATCGCACGGAGTGCAGATCGGGCCCGGCCGTCTGCCGCGGACCCGAAGGCGCTCGCATGCCGCTGCCCCGCCCCCGGATACGCAGACCCCGCCGCACCAGCGCGTCCATAGCCGTCACCGCTCTCGCCCTCGCCGTCACCGCCACAGCCAGCGGCGACATGACCAGCCGCTCCAAGGCGGCTGCCGGGCCGGTGGCCGCCGCCGACGAGTCCGCGCTCGCCCCGTGCCGGATCGCCGGAACCATGGGCATACAGATGTCGGAGGGGCTGCCCACGCCGCCCGGCTACGCGCGTTCAACGGGCGAGATACGGGCGCTGAACCTCATGATCGACTTCGCCGACGCGCCGGGCGAGGGCAAGGCGGAGGACCGGCTGGCGGAGTTCTTCCCGCAGACCACGCAGTGGTTCAGGACCAGCTCGTACGGACGGCTCAGCTACCGCCCGGAGGCCCCGTTCAAGGAATGGCTGCGGATGCCGAAGCCGTTCGGTGCGTACGGGATCGAGCGCGGCTCACCGTACGAGCCGGGCTACCGCGAACTCGTCCAGCACATCATCGCCGCCACCGACGCCGAGGTGGACTTCAGCGCGTACGACGTGGTCAACATCCTGGTCACCCCGAACGCCGGGCCCTCCGCGCTCGACACCGTCCTGTCGGTCACCTTCTCCGGCAACGCGGACGCGCCGCACGCCGACGGTGTCCCGCTCTCCAACACCTCGTTCGTCTACAGCCGCCAGGACGACGGCTCCGGTTCGTACCAGGACACCGGCTACCGGGTCCTGCCGCACGAGAACGGCCATGTCTTCGGCCTACCCGACCTCTACACCCCGGACGGGGGCGGGGCCGTCGGCCACTGGGACATCATGTCCGAGGACTGGGGGGCCAACAACGACCTGCTCGGCTGGCACAAGTGGAAGCTCGGCTGGCTGGACGGGACCCAGATCAGCTGCGCCTCCATACCCGGCGTCAGCGACCACGTCCTGACGCCGCTGGCCACCGAGGGCGGCGCAAAACTCGCCTTCGTGCCGGTCTCCGAGACGGCCGGTTACGCGGTCGAGGTCCGCACCCGCGCCGGCAACGACGATGCGGTCTGCAAGCCCGGGGTGCTGATCTACCGCGTCGACTCCGACATCGACACCGGCCAGGGGCCGATCACCGTCTCCGACAGCGAGGTCGAGAGCGGCGGCTGCACCCGGCAGCCCAACGTGCACGCGGAGCTCTCCGACGCGCCTTACCGGCCCGGCGAGACCTTCACCGACGATGAGAACCAGATCAGCGTCTCGGTCGTCGGCGAGCTCCGGAACGGCAGCTACCAGGTGCGCATCACCCGCCCGTGAGCAGCCGGATCACCTCGCTGCGCAGCTCCCGCTTGACGATCTTCCCGGTCGGGTTGCGGGGCAGTACGTCGTCCCGTACGAGCACATGCGCCGGCACCTTGAACGCGGCCAGGCGCTGCCCCGCGTGCGCACGCAACTCCGCCACCCCGGCGGCGGCCCCGGGCCGCAGCCGCACCACCGCGGCCACCTCCTCACCGAGCACCGGGTGCGGGACGCCGAGCACGGCCGCGTCCACGACGTCCGGGTGGTCGTGGAGTACCGCCTCGACCTCGACGCAGTACACGTTCTCACCGCCGCGGATGACCACGTCCTTGATCCGGTCGACGATGCTCACCCGGCCGCCGTCGCGGACGGCCGCCAGGTCACCGGTGCGGAACCAGCCGTCCCGGAACGCTTCGGCGGTCGCCTTCTCGTCCCGCCAGTAGCCGCGCACCAGCGCCTGCCCGCGCAGCCACAGCTCGCCGATCTCGCCCTCGGGGAGCTCGGCGCCGCCGGGCCCGGCGATCCGTACCTCGGTGGCGGGCGTCGGCAGCCCGACGCTGCCCGGATGCTGCCGGTACGACGCCCCGAAGTTGGCCAGCACCCCGCCGCTGGTCTCGGTCAGCCCGTAGCCGTTGCGGGGCTCGACGCGCTCGCCGAAGCGGGCGGTGATCCGGGCCACGAGGTCGGGCGGGGCGGCGGCGCCGCCGGTGTTGAGCATGGTCAGCGTCTCCAGGCCGTCGCCGGCCCGCTCGGCGGCGTCGAGCAGCTGGAGCGCGGTGGCCGGGACGCCGCCGTAGTGGGTGACGCGGTGCGTGCGGATCGCCTCCAGCGCCTTGCCGGCGTCCCACTTGCGCATCAGCACCAGCGTGCCGCCGGCCGCCATCGCCGCGTACAACCCGGTGAAGGCGGCCACGTGGAAGAACGGAAACGTCATCAGGGTCACCGGCGTCGGCCCCTGACCGGGGATCTGCCCCCTGCCCAGCGCCGAAAGGGCCGCCAGATAGCGGGGGTTCATGGCGGCGCCGGCCTGCGCGAGATGGGTGGCGACGGCGCCCTTGGGCCGTCCCGTGGTCCCCGAGGTGTACATGATCGTGGCGTCGTCCTCGGGCCTGACATCGACGGCGGGCGGGCCAACCAGGGGATCGGGGGCCGGCAGATCCTCGTACCGCTCAATGCTCTCCCCGACCGGCCGGTCATGGTGGAACACCACGGTCCGCGGCGGATCCTCCCGGGCAGCGAGCCAAGGGGCCACCCGGGGCAGCCGCTCCCCGTCGACGAGCAGCACGCGTGGCTCACAGTCGTCGAGGGCGTACGCGAACTCGTCGGCGGTCCACCAGGCGTTCAGCGGTACGGCGACCAGCCCGGCCAGCTGGGCCGCCCAGAAGGCGATCTGCCACTCGGGATGGTTGCGCATCGCGACGACGGCCCGGTCACCGGGCACCAGCCCGTACTCGTCGACGAACCGCCGGGCGAGGGCGGAGGCGGCCGCGAAGAACTCGCCGTAGCTGTACGTCCGCTCCTCCCCCACCAGAAACGTCCGCTCCCCGAAGGCCCAGGTGACCTCCACGAACTCGCGCAGGGTGCGCGGCCCGCCCGCGTACACCGGCGAGCCGTCCTCCGCCCGTACGACGGCGAAGGGCGCGCCGGGAGCGGTGAGCCGGGCAGCGGCGACTGCGAGGTCGGTGTGAGGCAAGGGGATCTCCTAAGCGCGTGCTCAGCTCCCCAGAAGCTAAGCCCGCCCAAGTACACCGTCAAGCTCCCCCCGACCCGCCCCCCCACCCCCACTCCACACCGCACACAGACGGGGTCCGCTACGCTGTCCCCGTCCCGCCTTCGTAGCTCAGGGGATAGAGCACCGCTCTCCTAAAGCGGGTGTCGCAGGTTCGAATCCTGCCGGGGGCACCACAACACCGCAGGTCAGCACACTGAAAGCCTTCCAGGGAGCCTCCCTGGAAGGCTTTCAGGCGCGCAATGGGAACGCCCTGGGGACATTGAACTGCGCATTTTTCATACTTCGGACATTCGTTAACGATCTGACAGCCGGCCCCCGCCTCTGTTCACCTGCGCAGTGAAGATGCCCAACCGCGCCATGGTGAACGAAAAGATCGAGATCATCGACTCGCGGACGATCAGACGACCTATCTGTCCTTCGCCATGGCCCCGGCGCTGGTCAAACTCTCCGACATCCTCATCGAAAGCGGATGCGCCGTCGTCGTCCCGCACCACCAGATGCACAACGCCATCGGCGAAGGCGGCCTGAACGCCGAGCTCGCCGGCAAGCTGACAGGTCTTCGCGTCGATGTCGCCCTGAGGGGAAACGACCCGCGCCAGACCCTCGACCCGCTCATCGCCCAGCGTCACTGAGACCGGTGGGCGGACGAAACCAGTAAACGCGGATGCTGCCGGTCCGATGCCGGATCGGCCGCATCCTGGTGGTCGCCGAACAGGGTGAGGCAGGTGGAACGTCGAATTCACTTTCCGGTCACGGCGCGTTGGGTCTGCACCGCGCGGCACGGGAACAGTGGCGCCCTCCTGACCATGGTCGGGCTGATCTTCAGGCTCTCAACCGCCTTATGAATTGGGGGAGTTACGCCGAAACGAATGCGTCACGCGCGTGGCGTCGCCCATGCTCTACCCATGCCTGGCGCAAGGAGTGAAGACGCGGTCCCGGACGGTGAGGCGCAGCGGGAGCCGCGGCTGGGACGTGCGTTGCGGCCCTGGAAGGCCTTCTTGTTGAAGGCGCCGGACTACCTCCTCTGGGCGGTCGTCGTCAACCTGGTGACCACTTCGGCTCCTATGCCGCTCTGGCTGCGTGGTTCGGCGCCGACACCGGTGCGGTGAGTGCGGCGGCGGGCGTCCCGACGGTGGTCTTCAGAGCGTTGCTGGGGCTTGTGGTGCGCGGGGCGGAGGAGGAGGTCAAGATGCGAAAGCAGGCAGGCGTGTCTCCTGGTTCTTTACGATCCGGCGCCCTTCGGCCCGGCTGCATACGGTTGGGCGTCCTCACCGCCGCGGCACTGCTCGCCATCACCGCAGCGGCCGGGTGCGGGGCAGCAAGCAACAAGGCACCCAAGGCCTCGGCGCCAGCCACCTCGCCCGGGACGGCCGAGGGGAGCAAGGAGGACGGCCCGGCGAAGCCCGCGCCCGGGCTGCCTGCAGCCCTCACCGCCCAGCGGCTCGACTGGGCGACCTGCCCGCCACCCTCCGCGGCCCAGGGCGGCGGCGACGCCCCGGGCCGCAGCTGGCAGTGCGTCACGATGAAAGCACCGCTGGACTACCACAAGCCCGACCGCGAAACCATCGACGTAGCTCTGATCCGCAAGAAGGCCACAGGGCCTCGGCGGAAGCAGATCGGCTCGCTCGTCTTCAACTTCGGCGGCCCCGGCGAGTCCGGCATAGCGTTGCTCCCCGAGTCCGCCGAGAACTACGCCGAGCTCAGCACCCGCTACGACCTGGTCAGCTTTGACCCGCGCGGCGTCGGGAACACGGCCACCGTGACCTGCGGGGACGAATCGGAGCAGGACCCCACCAGGTACGCAGCCGCCTGCCACAGGCACTCCGGCAAGGTCCTTCCCCACGTGGGCACCTCGAACACAGCCCGAGACATGGACCTGATGCGGCGGCTGCTCGGCGAGGACAAACTGCACTACTTCGGCTTCTCCTACGGCACTGAACTCGGCGGCATCTACGCCCACTTGTTCCCCAAGAGTGTCGGCCGAGCCGTCTTCGATGCCGCAATCGACCCGACCGAAAACCAGTTACAGGCCGCACTCAGCCAGGCCAAGAGCTTCCAGCTCGCCTTCGATCACTTCGCCGGATACTGCGCCGACACCTACGACGACTGCCCCACCGGCAATAACCCCAAGCAGGCCATCAAACGAGTCGGCGAACTGCTGGACAGGCTGAAGAGGAAGCCCGCCACCACCCACACCGGCGAGAACCTCGGCCCGGAACTCGCCGTCCGCGGCATCGCCAACGCCCTGTACGACGGCGAGGACGGATGGGACTTCCTCATGGACGCCCTGGCCGGGGTAAGGGACCAAGGCACCGGCAACGACCTGCTGGACTCGGCGTACGACCTCGTCAGCGAGAACGCACCCAGCCGGGCAGAAGCACCACGCCGGGCCACCCCCAGCGCGACGCCAACCGGCAATTCGGTCGCCGCCCATACCGCGATCACCTGCGCCGACTCCGACCAGCGCCTGGACCCCCTCGACATTGACCACAGGCTCCCGGAGTTCAAGAGAGCCTCTCCTCTCTTCGGCGAGCAATCGGCCCAGCCCCTCTACGACTGCATGCACTGGCCGGTCGACGGCGAACGCACCACCCCTGACGTCAGCGCCAACGGTGCTGCCCCGATCCTCGTCATCGGCAACACCGGCGACCCTGCCACGCCGTATCCGGGCTCCAAGCACATGGCCGAAGAGCTGGGTAAAGATGTCGGCGTCCATCTGACGGTCGAAGGCGAGGGCCACACGACGTACGGCTACTACGACTGCGTGACGAGGACCGTCAACGCGTACCTGCTCGACGGCAAGATTCCCCGCAGCGGAACGAGGTGCTCGTAGCTTGCGCGGTGCTCTTGCTTCACCGCCCTCAGCTGCTACTGGTGGTCTGTTGCGTCGATCCTTCGTGACGTGCCCGCGGCGAGGGTGTCGATCAGGCGGGAGACCGTCGGATCAGACGCCACCGGCCCGACGCAGGCCCACATCAGCCAGGCAGTCCCCGCCCAGCGCGAACGCGAGCGCCACATCCAGCCGGATCTTGCCCGGATCGTGCACCGCCCGCGCCTTGCGCCACGGCGCCAACGCCGCTGATATCGCCTGATCCAGGCCGGTCCTGCGGGGACACAGCACCCGCAGCAGGCCCAGCCGTCGGCTGAGTACAGAGCCCTCGACCAAGCCTTCCAAGAGAGCGTCCTCTCAAATGCACTGCAGTGGTCATGGAGTCAGCACTGTCGCAGCCTGGGGTGGGCATCGCCTGAGGGCTTCACAACTCGAGCAGGGATGCGGGCTCTTGTCGGACGGCACCCGTCCCCGGTCTTCTCGGGGAGGGGTGCCGTCCGGGCGCCTGCCGGGCGGGCGCTCAGCTGACGAGGTACTTGACCGCGTCGACCACGTGTGGGCCGTAGCCGAAGGCCGCGGCCAGATGCTCGAGTCGCTCGTACGCCGCCGGGGTCAGTGGTGTGCCGAAACTGTTGACAGCACAGAGCAGGAACCGGAAGGCCAGTTCGGCGCAGACAACTTCTGCGCACCGCATCAGCGCGTGACGGGTGGCCGCTGACCGGGTGTCCTGGTCTCCGCCCTGGTCGAGCAGCCCGACCATGGCGACCACCTCCGCCGTCCGCCGGCGATGCTCGACCGTCGCCGGCGAGGCCCCGTCGGGCACGCACACGGGATACGTCGTGCAGGCGTCCTCCGAAGCGCCGCGTGCTCTCGCGATCGGCACGATCAGCGACAGCAGGCGGTCCACGGACGCGCGCTCCTTGCCGCCGATCTCAGGCTGGCCATCCATCGGTGTGCCCGTGGCCAGCCAGAGAACGCTCAGCTCCTCGCCGGTGAGGTCCGAATCCCGCAGCCGCAGTACGTCCTCGATGAGGAGCAGGACACGGCCGGGTTCGAGACCCGGGTTCCGGCCACCTAGGTAGGCCAGGGCATGATCCAGTGCCGTGTCGGCGTAGAGGATCCAGTCGCCGTGGAAGGACGTGCCGAGCTCGGTCACGCCGAAGTCGAAGGTCATGTCCTCGTGCTGTGCTGCGGGGTCGTGCATGGTTCTGCTCCCCTTTACAGCGGGTAGGCGGTCAGGACGTAGAAGCCGCCGGGCTTGTGGCCCTTTTTCGCGGCGAGGATCACCTTGAAGCTGTTGCTCGTGGTCGGACTGTAGTTGCCGAGGTGGTCCATGCTGTCGCCGAGCGATCCGGTCCCGTACGTGCCCTGGAGCGTGAGCTGCTGCGGCTTGCCCGGCTTGCCCGCGTCCTGCACGAACTTCGTGATGCGGTCCTTGTTCTGGTCGACCAGCTGGTTGACCGCCTTCTGGGCGAGGTCCGCGCTCTTCCAACGGGAGTTGGACGTGGGCCTGCCCATCCGCCGGGTCTTGGCCTTCGCCAGGGCCTCCATCTTCTGCCGGTCGACGTTGACGTGCTCGTCCAGGGTGTGGGCGATGCCCGGGAACATCCGCTCGGCGCGCGCCAGGTCGGTGCAGTTGTGGACCAGGACGTCCTGGGCGCCGACTCGCACGTAGTAGCTGTCGATGCCGCTGACGTCGAGGTCGTAGGTGGCCTGCCGGCCGGCGGACCGTTCGGTCGCGGTGACGGTGGCCTCGGTGCCCTCGGCGGTGTGCAGGCGGTCGCCCGCGCGCAGCTCGCCCGCCGGGACCCACGCCTGCCGGTCCGGCAGCCAGTAGCGGTGCTGCTCGGTCGACGTGAGGTCGGAGACGTCGCCGTCCGCGCCGGCGACCGACAGTCGGACAAACGTCTTGTCGGTGTACTCGGAGGTATACGGCGTCGACATCACCGGGCGCGGCCGGGTCAGCTCGGCGAACTCGCCGCCCGGGTCGGTCGCGAGGACCTCGTCACCCGGCCGGACGTCCTCGATCGGCTTGTGCGTGCCGTCCGCGAGGAGCACGGGGGTGCCGGCCGGGAAGCTGTTGCACTCGAAGACCACATCGGTCTTGCGTGCCTTCGCGATGTCGTCCGGGATGAGCTTGCCGCCCAGCTTCAGCCAGCGCAGCACGGCGAGGGAACCCAGGGCCCGGTCGAAGCCGTCGACGTGCTCGCCGGTCATCATGTCCTTGCCGGTGATCGCCTCTACGATGCCCTTGCCGTCGCCGATGCCCGGCATCAGGCCGAGGATGATGGACATCCGGCGCTGCTGCTCCTCGCTGTCCAGGCCGGAGGAGCCGTCGCTCCAGGTCTTGCCGACGTTCGAGAAGTCGAACTCGAAGGCCGGAACCTCGCGGAGCTTCTCGGCGGCCTTCTTGATGCCGGGGACGACCTTGTTCATGTCGTCGACGGCCTTGTTGGCCTGGCCGATGCCCTCGTTGAGGGTGTCCATGCCCTTGTTGGCCTTGTTGATGGACTGGTTCAGCCCGCCCAGCGACTTGTTGATGTCGTCGACGGCATCGTTCATGTCGCCAAGGGCGCGGTTCATCTGCGCGAACCCGGCGTTCATCTGGTCGAGCGCCTTGCCGATCCCGTCGAGGTTGTCCTTGACGCTCTTGACCGCGGCCTGGAACTTCGGGTCACCGACCAGCTGCGCGAGTCCGAGCGTCAGCCGGATCAGCAGCAGGGTCATCTCGATTATCACGAGGATCGTCTCGATGGTCTCGAGGACGTCCTTGATCAGCTTGTCGATGTCCTTCTGCGCGCCGGCGGCCGTCGCGCGGATCCGGTCCTCGACCTGCTTGCGGTACTCAGGGTCCGCGATCTTGGTCGGGTCCTCCTTGAAGGCCTCCCTCAGCTTCTGGAGGCCGGCGGCTTCCTTCTTCACCGTGCCGAAGTGTTCGACGGTGTCCTTGTGGAGGTAGTGGACGCCGTACGCGAACATGCCGACGCCGGCACCGACCTTGAGGGCCTTCTGCGCGAAGTCGCGATAGCAGGCCGGTTTCTCCAGCAGCGACAGCTTGTCGCAGCCGGAGATCCTGGCGGTGCCCTTGACGATGGCGGCCAGGCGGTCGGTGTCGAGCTTCGCCTCGGCGGCCTCGAGCTGCGCCTCGGCGTGCGTCAGCCTGACGCTCTGTGCGGCCAGCGCGCTGTCCTCGCCCATCCCGAACGTCAGGAAGACGCTGAGAATGGTCAGCAGTGCGGCAGTTTTCAGTTTGAGTTGGCGGTGCATATACGTCCCGTGCCGGAGAGCAAGGCGCGCACGGATGGTCTCTCCGGCGCGGCCGGGCTCTGAATTCCCCCTGGTGGCCGTCCGCTTCAGGCAGCGACCCACCAATTACCGACCAGTAGCTTACGCGCAGCATCGATCCCCGACGATCCGCCCCACCAGGGGCCAGTTGGTTTCATGATGATCTGCGAGTTTCTGTCGGCGGTGGTTCGGCGTCATGATGTCAATGCGGCAGGTAGCGGCTTCTGCCGGCCCGGCAGGGCAAGCGGAAAGCGGCCAGCGACCTGGTGCACCCTGCCCGCCACCCTCGGCGCGATCCGCCGGGCCCAGGCCATCAACAACGACCCACCATGCGCAACTCCGCAACACCGGCGAAAGTCGCTGACAGGCGCGCACACAGGGTGATTCAGCCGCTCAAGATCGCCCTACTATCCCTTCCTGCTGCATCTCGGCTGACCACCGAGCAGGGGACGCGTTCCGCGAGATGGCGCACCGGCGCGGATGCACTGTCGAGCAGCTGCTCAAGCGCGACTTCCTCACACTGCTTTGACCCGCCGAAGTCGGGGTTGCTGTCGGTGTTTCCGCCTGGAGGTGGCGAGTTACAACTCGTCGCTGGGTGAGACGACGTTGCGGTTGAGGAGCGGCACGCTGATCCGTGGGTTCGGTGCGCAGACGCTGGACAACCTGCGTGGTTGGGCCTTCGACAAGGCATGGTGCGACGAGTACGCGCCCTGGTCGCGGCACAACGCGCAGGAGGGCTACGACATGCTGTGGTCTTGCCTGCGTGAGGCGGACGGTGATCTCAGGTGGCTGAGCCTGTCGCCCCTCCCAAAGCATCTGCGGTGCTCAATGGAACCGGGCTGGGCGACGAACCTGCGTAGATGCCTCTGCCAACTCTCGAAGACCGTCGGCATGCCCTCAGGCTGGGAACCTGATGGGAACAGCAAGACAAAGAAGGCCCGCGAAGGATCGTGAAGGATCACTCCCTCACCTTCCCCCATCAGGCCACTGACCTGCGGAAACGGCGAAACATCACGCCAGATCAAGCAAGACGAGTGAGCTTATGATCATGCTCCTAAAGCGGGTGTCGCAGGTTCGAATCCTGCCGGGGGCACAACGCATTAAGCCGCTGACCTGGGGTTTCTCCCCCAGGAAGGCGTTCTAATCGGCCTCGGACTCCCCGTCCGAGGCCGTTTGCGTGAGCGGTGCGTGAGCGGTGCGTGAGCGGACGGGTCGCCAGGCCCCGATATTCCTCCCGACGGATCAGCACCATCCGGCACGGACTCCTCCGCCTCGTTGGGCTCGTACTCCGCTTCGGGTGAGGTTCCCCTCGTACCGTGGAGTCCGTGACCAGATGGGTAGTTGAGGGTCATGGCACAGACGCGCCGGAAGTTCGATGCCGAGTTCCATGAGGGGGCTGTACGGATCGTGACGGAGACCGGGAAGACCGCCACAGAGGTGGCGGGGGATCTGGGGATCAATCCGGGCACGCTGCAGAACTGGGTGAACAAGGCCCGGCGCCAGGCCGAGCCGGCCGGCGGGCCGCTGTCGGAGTCGGAGCGCGAGGAGCCGGCACGGCTGCGGGCGGCGGACAAGGAGAAGTCCAAGAAGATCATGGAGCTGGAGATGGAGCGTGAGGTCCTCAAACGCTGCATGGTCTTGTGGGTGAAGTAGCTGCGGCGGACCCGGCCCGGGTGGTCGGGGTGACCTTCCCCCAAGGGCAGGGCCCATACTCCCGTCACCGGGCCGAAGCGGCCCGGTGACGGGAGGATGGGCAGGTGAACCAGGCTGACCAGACCACCGACGGCGCCGCTCTGCTCACCATCGGAGCGTTCTCCGCGCGCTCACGGCTGTCGCCCAAGGCCCTGCGCCTGTACGACCGGCTCGGGCTGCTCGCGCCGGCGCGGGTCGACGAGTCCAGCGGCTACCGCTGGTACCGCACGGACCAGGTGGCGCAGGCGCGGCTGGTGGCCCTGCTGCGGCGGATCGACATGCCGCTGGCCGAGATCGCCGAGATCGTCGGCCTGCCGGGTCCGCAGGCCGCGGCGGCGGTGGCGACGTACTGGGCGGCGGTCGAGGAACGCATCACCGTGCAGCGCGCGATCGCGTCCCATCTCCGTGACCGACTGTCAGGCAGGAAACCGGAAGACATGTACGAGATCAAGACCTGCGAGGTAGCCGAACAGGCCGTACTGGCCGTACGCAAGCACCTGTTGGCCGATGAACTGCCGCAGTGGATCCCCGCCACCTTCGACCGGCTGGTCAAGGCGGCCGAGGACTGCGGCGGGATCGCCGGGATTCCGTTCGTCGCCTACTACGCCGACGTGACAGAGGAGAGCGACGGCCCGGCGGAGGCCTGCGTACCGGTCTCCGACGTCGCGGCGGCCGAGGCGTACGCGGCGGTGAGCGGCGCGAGCAGCCAGAGCAGCGGCCGGAGTCTCGCGCTGCGGATCGAGCCCGCGCAGCGCTTCGCGTACGCACGGGTGAACAAGGAGGACGTGGTCTTCCCGCGGATCGCCGCCGCCTTCGAGGCGGTCGAGGACTGGGTCCAGCAGCAGGGTCTGACCGTCACCGGGCCCTGCCGCGAGATCTACTTCGCGGACTGGGACGCGGCCGGACCCGCTGACCCGGTGTGCGACGTGGCGTTCCCCATCGCCCCCATCGCCTGAGCTCCCCCTCGGGGGCGCCCAGCGCAGCGCCGCCGCGACGACCCCGACGAACAGTCCGGCCACCAGAAGGCGGCGGCCGCCACCGCGCCCAGCGTGAACATCGTGCCGAGCCCGAACGTCACCCGGCGGGAGAGGGCGTTGCAGAACGGAGGGGCAGACCAGCGGCGCGGGACCTTGTGACTACGTCGCCTACTCAGACCGCCGGCTGAGCACATAACCTCGATTCCTCAGCGGCAGTGATCGCTTGACTGGCCTGGTCGTTCGCCTGGCGGCGCTTCACGGCGGAACCCGAGACGGAGGGTCGTGAGTGATGGTCGGCTACTGGGATCCGCTTCCCGCCCTGGAAGCCGCAGGAGACAGCGGGCTCGTGTGGCGTGGTGACTGGAGCGACCGAAACTGGCGCAACGTGCCGGGCCCTTTCTACTGCGGGCTGACCGACACCGTTTGGCACCTGCTCGACGTCGCGCCGGACAACGTGTTGTGCGATGACGAGGACCGCGGGTTCGTCTTCCGGCAGCCATCAGACGCTGTGGCCGTTGCCGGAATCGTGATGACCGCCCACGACGACTGCTATCTCGGGTTCGCGCGGGACGGCGATGAGCACTGGACTGTGCCGGCGGTACGGGAGTGGTGGAGCGAGCGGCACCGCGTCGAGGAGTGGATTGATCGCGTCCTGCCTCAATGGGGTGCCAACGGCGATCTCGCCGAGGCAGCGGGCGCTCGCCGGTATTCCGAGTATCTTGCCGGAGAGCTCGCCGACGACCTTCGGCATTACATGTTCTGGCTCGACTGCCGGCGCTCCCCCGCTCCAGGGGAGTGTTTGCCCGAGCTGTAAGATTCGGCGTCAGGGCGAGGAGGGGCGGGCGACGGTGAATATCTACGGCGTCCTGGGGCCGCTGCTGCTGCTCGCTGTGGCGGCCGCGGCAATGTGCGCCGCGAACGGGCTCGATCGAGCTCTACGGCGCAGGGTCGGGTCCCGCCTTGTCCGGGTGCTGCTGTTCATGGTCTTCACGGGCAGCACGTCCGCGGTGATCGTCGGCGACCTCCTCTCCTCCTCTTGGTGGCCGGTGCTGCCGCTGGTCGCCGCGCCCTGGGCGCTGGTGCTTCTGGTCGTGGGGGTCCCCATGACCTGCCGCTCCACCCGAGTACACGGCCGCTACGCCTGATGCAGAAGTTCGATCCGTCCGATGTCGTTGCCCGGATCGGCCTCCACTTGAGGCACTCGCCCACCGCGGAAGCTGCCCTGCAGACCCTGTCGGCCGCTGGTCGCCGAGTTGCGCCCGTTGACGGTGCAGTGCGGGGCGGCGGACCCGGATGCGGAGAGCGAGGGCTTCTTCGTCTCGCTGCTCATGGTCCTGCCGTCCGATGCAGGCGATGACGTCGAGCAGGTACTGCGTGCGGCGATCAGGCCGCTGATCGCCTGCCTCGGCCTGCGGGAGGAGTGGTTCACCTTCGACGAGGAGGACGGCAGCGGCCGCCTGGATGTCGATGACGACACCTGGCACAGCGGGGGCACGGTCTGCGGGACGTACATGCTCCAAGCGAGAATCGGGGGCGATCCGTTCGACCAGCCGCCCGAGGAACAGGTTCCTCTGGGACCGGTGCTCACCGATGAGGAATGCAAGGAGTTCGCCGACACGGTCCACTGGTGGATGTCGACGCATGTGTCGCTCACCGTGGAGACAGTCGGGCTCGACGGCGATGCGGTGAGGGAACTCCTGGGGGAACAGGTCGCGCGGTTGCGAACCGCCGTCCTCGGAGCCGAGGCCGATCTGCGGATATCGGACATGCCACCTGAGGGGGAAGGGGCCTTGGTCGGCGCCTTGCTCGGTCCGATCTCACGCTCCCCGGAGGCCGCGATCTCGGCGTCCGTCGCCGCGCTCGGCGGCTGGGGGCCCGTATCCCACCACCGAAGCCCCCGCGGTCCGTATCTGACAGCAGCGCGGGAAGCCATGGCACCCCCCGAACAAGGCATCGTCCGCATGCTCCTGCTGGCCACCCCGGGCGGCGTGATGACCGAGCTCGCTCAAAGCCGACAGGCATTCGACAACGACGGCCACCCCTGCGTGTTCCCGGCGGCCAGCGGCACCAACGACTGAGACAGAAACGACGAAGAACTCAGCCGTACGGCGGGCCCAACAGATAGCCATGGGTTCACGCAGGGGACCTGGCCCGGTCGTACGGACTCCTCGACGCCGTGCCAAGCGGCGGTTCCGGCGGTGCCGCGGAGAAGGGGGAGCCGACGCGGATCGTGATCTCGGGCGGCCCGTTCACCTACAGCGGTCGGCCCGACAAACCGGGCCAGGACAAGCCGACGGCGGCAGGAGAACGAGCCAAGGTCGCGGTCAAACGCGCCCCTCCCGACCAGCTTCACTCCCTGTTCCGTCGTCCTGACGGCCACGACCGCGGACAACAACGCCGACACTGCTGTTGAAGCAGGGCTCGACCGCCTGGCCAAGCGGGGTTGGAAGGCGGATCCGGACAGCAATGCCGTGGCACGGTGGACGTACATCAAGGGCGACTGGAGACTCTCGGCCAACACCCTCCCGATCTTCAGCGTCCCAGCCGGTGACGAACCCTCCGCACCGATTCCGGGGATCAGCACGATCGACATCACCGTCAAAGATCTCTGCTGAGGCCGCCCTTGGAGGCCAACTGGCGACCTCGCACCGGGGACTGGCGCCGTGGCCGCTGATCCGTTTCCACCGCCCCGGCTGGGGGTCTTCGTTGACACCGGAATCCACGCCGAGGCCGACCAGCCGCTCCGCCGACCGCGGGGTACGGTGCGAGCCGTAGATCACGGGGCCCATGGGTGGCCCACCAGCCTCCCGTCAGCTCAGGCCCTTTGTCCGCTCGCCGATTCGGTCGCCCTTCGGGGAGCCCGCCCGCTTCAGGTCCGGCTTCGTGTGGGCGCCGCCCTTGACCTTGCTGTGGATCGGGCCCGCGTAGCCGTGGCCGGGTGGGGGCGGGGGTTGGTCGGTTGCCTGGGCCTGGGCGGCGGCCGTGAGCTCCTTCGTACGCTCTCTGGTCATCCGTTGTCACTCCCTCGAGGAAGCCGGGATGCGGTGAAGCTGCGCCACTTGGATCCTAGGCGCAGCCCGGTACGCATGCACCCGCGGTGACCGGGGGTGAGTGATCAGGTGCGGCAGGTGAGGTGCATCTGTGCTGCGGCGTGCGCGACGGCGTCCTGGGTTTCCCGGGCGATCCACGGACCGCGCCCCGCCGGGCCCGCGCCCGACCGGCCCACGCCACACACCGGGCAGCTCATCCCCGGCAACGCGCCTGTGCCGTCGCCGCTGCCGCACAGTCCGCAAGCCAAACCGGTCGCGCAGAGCGGGTGGATACGGTCCTTCCGCATTCGCGTCAGCGTGCGGAGCAGCGCCCCGGGCGCGCGTAGACCATGATCCGTGCCCCGGTGACCTCCTTGCTGCTGCATTGCTCGAAGTGGTCCTCGAGAGTCCTGCGCTTGACGACCTCCGGCTCGGCCGTGTCGAGCTGATCGCCCTCGGGGTCGCCGAGCACGACAATGCGTTCGGCGGCGAGCATCCGTGCGCGTGTCCGCTCAGCCGGTATCTCCTCGCCGTACAGAGAATCGGAGGAGCCCACTTCCCTGGCCAGAGCCAGATCGTGGAGTCCGCGGAACTCCGCCTGGTGAGCCAGCGTCCAGACGCGCCGTCTGGCCGGCGTGAAGAGCAGACCGTCACCCGGCTCCGCGGCTTCCCGCACCGCCAGCGCCACGGCGGCGGCGTCGTCCACGCGGCTCTCCGGGCTCCGCAGATGCACGGCCACGGGCACCAGGGACACCAGGACCGCCGCCACCGACAGGGACCACACCCACATCCGGCGCGACGTCTGGTCCAGCCGGCTCGGCGGCCGGAAAGCCCGGTCGAGCGCTGCGCCCATCAGCAGCGCGAACCCTATGACGTAGTAGAGGACATAACGCTCGACATACATCGGCCTGAGCTGGGAAGCCAGCAGCAGGACGACCGTGGGCAGGATCAGCAGCGGGAGGGCGAGCGTCCGCAGCCGGATCGGTCCGCTCGAACGGACGGGGGTACGGGCGCACCACAACCCTACGGCCGCCATCGCCGCAAAGCTCAACAGCTGTATGGGGTCGGGCCACATGATCCAGCTGACCTGCTCCGACTGGCTCATGCTGAAGAGGGCGAGCGGGGCGAGCCCGGCGACAACACAGGCGGCCGCCCGGACCCAGGACCTCTTCACGGATCGCGGCACGCCGGAGAACAGCATGGTCGCGCCGTGCGCCGTCAGCATCAGCACGGCGAACTCATGGAGCAGACAGGCAGTCAGCGCCACGGCCGCGTAAGCGATCCACAGCCGTCTCGTGGGCTGGGACGCGGCGCGCACCAGGAGGCAGGTGGCCCAGGTGACCAGGGCGCACACGACCGCGTAGGAGCGCCCCTCCTGTGCGTACTCCTGCACGGCAGGGATCAGGGGAAAGACCAGTCCGGCGAACAGACCCGCCCTCGGCCCCGCGAACTGGTGACCGAGCAGCCCGATCCCCGCGGCGGCCGCGGCCGTGGCCAGTACGGACGGCAACCGGAGGGTGGTCACGTCCCCGCCGAACACCGCGAAGAGCCCATGCATCAGGAAGTAGTACAGGCCGTGCACCGCGTCGGCGTTCTGCAGCGTGTTCCACAGGTCGGGCAGGGTGCGGTGCGCCATGTCGTACGTCACGACCTCGTCCCGCCAGACACTGCCCTCGCGGCGGATGCCCCAGAGGCCGAGGACGAGCGTCACCACCAGGGGGACCAGTGCGGCGGTGGTCCGGGAGGTCCACGCGGGGCGTTCGGCGGCGACGGCCGGGGCGACGTTCAGCGTGGTACTGATGACGGACTCCTGCGAGGGGCAGTTACGTGAACGGTCGGGCGCGCGGCGGAGGCGCTCCACATTACTGGGCACCGCAGGACCACTGGGCGGGCGCAGGACCACTGGGGGGAGTGCAGGAGCCCGGTCGCGGGTCAGGAGACAGCGGAGCCGGGTGCGGTCCTGGTGCCCGGGTCGGGCGACCCGGGCCAGGCGACCCGCATCAGGTGATGCGGGTCAGGCGACTCGCGTGAGCTTGTCGCCGAACGACGGCTCCGCGAGGTCCTGCTGGAGCGCGACCGGCACCTTCACCTGACTGGCGCCCTCACCCACGGTCAGCGTCCCGACATCCGTTCCGGCCCTGGCCGAATGCGGGACGGTCGAGCCGCCGTCGGTCAGTTCGATCTTCACCGTCAGGCCGGGCCAGCCCACCGCGTTCACGTCCTTGGTCGCGACGACGGGCGTCGTCCCGCCCAGGCCGTCGTCGACATGGCCGACGACATCGCCCTTCTTCACTACGACGCGGGACTCGAGCAGTTCCTGCGTCGCGAGCATGATGTCCTTGCTCGCCTTGATGGCGGTGCCGAGGATGGGCGTGTCGTGCTGGGCCAGCACCGCGCCGACGATGAGCTGGTCCGTGCCACCGATCGGCTTGTGCGCGGCGAAGAGCAGGTTGCCGCCGGCCTTCGTCGTGCTGCCGGTCTTGATGCCGAGCGCCCCGTCGAACGGGACGAGCTCGTTCCAGTTCCGCCAGTTCTTGCCCGACGGGTCCTTCCACTCCGGCAGCTTGGTGATGTCCATCAACGCCGGGATCTCCACCAGCTCCAGACCCAGCTTCACCTGGTCCTCGGCGGTGCTCACGGTCGTCGCGTTGAGTCCGGACGGGTCCGTGTACGTCGTGTTCGTCATCCCGAGCTCCTTGGCGGCCTCGTTCATCTTCTTGACGAACGCCTCCTCGGAACCGGCGTCCCAGCGGGCGAGCTGGCGCGCGATGTTGTTTGCGGACGGAATCATGATGGCCGCGATGGCGTCGTGGAGGGTGAGCTTGTCGCCCTCCTTGACGGTGTTGAGCGTCGACTCGCCGTCCGACTTGTCCAGCTGGCCCTCGGCCTCGCCCTTGGCGTCGATCTCGATCGACGGGCCGTCCTCGCCCTCCCTGAGGGGGTGGTTCTTGAGGATGACGTACGCCGTCATCGCCTTGGTGACGCTGGCGATCGGTACGGGCTTCTGCTCACCGGAGGAGCCGACGGTGCCGAGTCCCGACGCCGCCATGAACGCCTGGCCCTTCGCGGGCCAGGGCAGGGACGGCTTGTCCCCCTCGAACGCGAACGTCGACTTCGCGGTCATGGACAACTGCGGGTCGGGCAGTGGACGCACGAGCTGTACGACCGCGAAGACGATCGCCAGCAGAAGGACGAGCGGAGTCCAGATCTTGACCCGCCACACGGCCGTCCGCACCGGGGTGGGCGCGGGGGGCGGAGTGTTGGTCAGCTCGGCCAGCAGGTCGAGCGGCGGCTTGGGCGGCAGTGGCTGCTGCTTGGTCCTCTCGCTCTCCCCGAGCGGACGGCTCGCGGGGGCGGGGGCTGGGGCCTGCGCCTTCAGCGGTACGAACTTGCCGGCGCGCTCGGCCCCGGGCGCGGGCTGCGCGGCAGGCGGCCGTACGGCCTTGAAGGCGGTGGTGCCTTGATCGGCGGCCGGCTCGGGCTTTGCCGCGGACGCGGTGGCTTGATCGGCGGCCGGCTCCGGCTTGGCCGCAGGCGGACGGACCGCCTTGAACGCGGTCGTGGCCTGATCGGCGGTCGGCTCCGGCTTGGCCGGGGACGCGGTCGCGCCCTGATCGGCAGCCAGCTCCGGCTTCGGCGCGGACGGCCGTACGGCCCTAAAGGCGGTGGTGGCCTGATCGGCAGCCGGCTCGGGCTTCGGCGCAGGCGGCCGGACCGCCTTGAACACGGCTGTGGCCTGATCGACACGCTTTGCACTCGCACCCGCAGCGTCCTGCCCCGCAGACGCCCCGGAGGAACGATCCGGCTCGGCAGCCGCGTCACGGGCCTCGCCCGACGCCGCGTCAGCCGCGGAGCGGTCGCTCTGCGTCTCGCCGCGGGCAGCACGAGAGCCGTGCTCGGCCCCCTTGCCCTCCGCGCTGCGCACGGACTTGGCGTCCGGCTCCGCCTCGGTGGCAGACCGGGAACCAGGCGCGGGCACAGCGTCCGCCGCGGACTTGGGCTCGCGAGCAGCGGGCACGTCCACCTCGGCCGCAGCCTGCGCCTCGCGGCCTGCGGGAGCGTCCGTCCGGACAGCGTCCTTGGCCTCTGACCCTGGTTCGGCGTCCGCCGCAGGCTTGGGCTTGCGGTCAGCGGGACGGACAACGTCGTCAAGCCCCGAACCACGTTGCCGCTTCACGTCCGACTCGGCCCCGGCCGCAGGCCGAGAGGTGTCCGTGGCGTCCGCGCCTGGGTCCGGCTCGGCCCTGGCCACGGGCCGGGAATCACGCGCCGGTTCAGCCGCGCGTGACGACTCCGCGTCAACCGCAGCCTTGGACGCGCGGGCGGCGTCCTCCGCCCCCGCCTCGGGTGACGGCTTCGTGGCCGACTCGGCCCCGGTCTGCGCGTACGACTCCGCGTCAGCATCCGCACCCGCCGCAGCCTCGGGCTCGCGGCCGGCGGCCACCTCGGCGTCCGCGTCTGGCCCCGCCGCAGGCCGGGAGGCGTCCTCAGGGGCCTCCGGCGCCGGTTCCGCTCCCGCGCCCGAGGGGGGTTCGTCCGCCGTGGCTACCCAGGCTGCCACCGCCGCGCGCAGGCGCGAGTCGCCGGCCGCGGGTGCGTCCGTCGCCTCCGCCGGGCGCGGCATCTTGAACACCGCCGTCGGCTGATCCGTACCTTGCTTCGGCTCACGGAAGACGGACAGCCGCGGGTCACGCTCGGCCGGAGCGCTCTCCCCCGACGACCTCTGCTGCTCCGACTTGTCGGGGGACTCGCCCGCCACCGATGCCTCCTCCATAGCTGTCCAAGCTGTCCAAGCTGTCCGAACCGTCTACCAGTGTCCCGTCTCGGGGACCTCGCTCTCGTGCTAGACGAGAACGACATAGCTACCGGTTCCCGTACAAAGCACCCAGGCACTCTCGACAGATGAATGTGAGAGGGGTCACCCTGTCATTCATCCACGCGGGGAGGCATGGATGGGCAGGAGCCGCAGAACAATTCCGGAAGAGCTTCTGTTGCTCGCCTTGGACCCGACCACGGGAACCACGGCGCAGCCGCAGTCGCTCGACCTCGGCCTTGCCGGGGCCCAGCTAGTAGAGCTGGCTCTGGCGGGACGGATAGCCCCGGACGGGGATCGTATCGCCGTGGTGATGCCACGGCCGACAGGAGATCCGACATTGGACTCCGCACTGGAACTGCTGCGCAGACGCGGCAGCCCGGTGCGCGCCGTCCACTGGATCGGCGGGCCCCGCCTGGGGCTGCGCCAGACTTACCTCTCGCATCTGGAGCGGTGCGGCATGGTGCATGCCGTGGCGGGCCAGATGTGCGGAGTTCTGCCGACGACTCGCTACCAAGCGACGGATACGGCAATCAGCCGTGAGATCAGGGCCCGGCTGGACAGCGCGATCCGCACCGGTGTACCGCCGGACCCGCGGACCGCGGCGCTTGCCGCGCTGGCCCACGCAGTCGGGCTCGGCAAGCACCTGTACCCCGGCAATGAAGGACGGTCGTCCCGCAGCAGGCTGCGGGATCTGATCCGGCACGACCCCATGGGCGGACTCGTGGCGCACGCCGTGATGGACGTCCAGAACGGTGTGGCCGCGCAGCCACGCCGCGCTCAGGCACCGGGCGGGCGCCAGTCGCCGGTCCGGGGCACGGAATCCGCCGGGGTTCCGCTGCAGGCGATGCCACGGCAGCCGATGCAACCGCGCCGCGGGAGCATGGCACGCGCCGTCGCGCACTGAGCGACCAAGCAACTGAACGACCGAACCACCGAACGACTACACCCCGCACCGACTGTCCCCACAGACCCGGTTCGGGAGCTGCCAGTACGCGCGGGGTGGCGCAGCCGGTCCGTACCGGTCGCGCCACCCCGCGCGTCTGCATGCCCTCCGGGCGCACCGCCGCCCGGCTCGCATCCTGCTGCATATCTCATTTCCCAGCGCCGCCACGCCGGTTGGTGGCAATCTGCTCAACACCAGATACGCAGAGATACGTAAGCAGTCGGAGGTGCCGTTCACGTGGCGTCCAATGTCAATCCCACCGTCCGACGCCGCCGGCTCGGCATGGAGCTCCGACGCCTCCGCGAGGAGAAGGGCATGACGGCCGAACAGGTCGCCGAACGCCTGCTGGTCTCCCAGTCGAAGATCAGCCGGCTCGAGAACGGCCGCCGGTCCATCAGCCAGCGCGATGTGCGCGATCTGTGCGAGGTGTACGAGGTCGAGGACCGCCGCCTCGTCGACTCGCTGATGCAGATGGCCAAGGACTCGCGCCAGCAGGGCTGGTGGCACGCCTTCGGCGACATCCCGTACAGCGTCTACATCGGCCTGGAGACGGACGCTGCCTCGCTGCGCGTGTACGAGCCCCAGGTCGTCCCGGGCCTGCTCCAGACCCGCGAGTACGCGGAGGCGCTCATCAACGGCGCCCTGCCCGAGACCCCGCACACCGACATCGAGAAGCGTGTGCAGGTGCGACTGCGCCGCCAGGAGCGGATTTCCGCGCCCGAGCACCCGCTCCGCCTCTGGGCGGTGATCGACGAGGCCGCGCTGCGCCGGCGGGTCGGCGACAAGCAGCTGATGATCCAGCAGCTGGAGTACCTGATAGAGCAGTCGCAGCTGCCGCATGTGACGGTGCAGGTAATGCCCTTCGCGATGGGCGCCCACCCCGGGGTCAACGGGCAGTACGCGATTCTGGAATTCCCGGACGCGTCCGACTCAAGTGTGGTCTACATCGAGGGCGTCACCAGCGATCTCTATCTCGAGAAGGCGAACGATGTCCAGAACTACAGCGTGATGTACGAGCATTTGCGGGCGCAGGCGCTGAATGTGGACCAGACCCGGCAATTCATTGCGGACATCGCCAAGGTGTACGCGAAGGAGGGCGCGACGGAGAGCGGGACGGGGAGCGGGACGGGGTACGCGACCTGAGATCCCGCCCCTGGGGGCAGGGCGCCGGTACGGTACACCGTCGCCACCTCCGGGGGGAAGACCCCTCTGGTATATGCCATCCGGTCGAGTGAATGCGCCCTTCGCGCACCGACGTTGGCGAGTAGCGTCGATCACGCCATCAAGAACGTTGGCGCAGTAATCGACACAACTGGCTAGACCGGAGCGAACATGGCAATTCATCAGGGCGCGACGGATACCTGGACGAAGTCCTCGTATTCTACCGGGAACGGTGCATGCGTAGAGGTGAAGTCCCCCGTCATGCAGGCAATTGCAGTGCGTGACTCCAAGGTGCCGGAAGGTCCCTCGATCACCTTCGTGCCGGACTCGTGGACCGCGTTCGTCGCGGATGTGAGCCGGGGCGCGTTTGACCTCGGCTGACCACCACCATCCCCACAACAACTGCACAAGCACTAGTGACATGAGCCCTCTCGACTGGTCCGCCGTCCTGGCCGAGGGGGCTCGGCCATGCCCGCCTCCCACCCGCACGCCTTCCTGCTACCTGAGCTGGTCCACATACCGGTCCGTGCCCGGCACCGTCGGGATGAACGGCGCCACCAGCTCGACCCTCCCGAGGCACCCCGCGGCGGAGCCGCTGATGGATGCTGCCGACACCGCCTCGTCGAGCCCGGTGAAGTGCTCCTGCCAGCACTCCCGCGGGTCGCGCTCCAGGAACCACAGCAGGGTCAGCCGGGTGTCCACGCCCTCGACCTGCTTCACGTACGTCATCCGGTCGCCCGGCAGCGGCGTCGGCCGGAAGATCACCACCATCGCCGCCGGCGAGCCACGCGGCCGTCCCGGTTCAGCCGCTTGTTGATGCCGACGGTCCACTTCATGTGCTCGTCGTAGCGCCCGTCGGTGATCCAGTACGTGGAGATGTACGCGCCCGCGGTGACGGGCTGCGCGACCGCGGACTTCTCGGGATAGCGCAGCAGCTGGAGCTCCCGGGTGGCGACCCAGCGCCGGCCGGCGTACATCCACGGCATGGCCATCGCGCCGGCGGTGTAGTGGTCGTCCTCGTACCAGCGGTTGTAGGCGTGCTCGTGACCGGGATGCGGCTCGACCATGGTGATCAGCGCGTGGCCGGGCCGGACTCCGTACGGGCCGACGGCGGCCAGCTCCGCGTACGCCTCGGGAGAGGTGCCTGCCGTCGGTGCAGTCTCTTCTGTCATCCCTCCGGTGTATCTGATGGATCGTCAGTTAGGGAGGGGGTGGGAGGAGGTTCTCCGCGTGGACGGATAGGTGGCAGGTGCACCTTTACCCGTTAGGGTGCCGGAGAGAGCCGCCACGCCCCCGCCACCCGCCCCAGCGAAGGAGCCCCCATGTGCGCCGCCGCCCTGCCCCCACTCGCCGCCCGTGCGACCTCGGTCGGCAGTTCGCCCGTACGGGACATCCTCGCGCTCACCGAACGACCCGGGGTGATCTCCTTCGCCGGCGGACTGCCCGCCCCCGAGCTGTTCGACGCCGAAGGGCTGCGGGCCGCCTACGACGACGCGCTCAGCACCGCCCCGCGCCGCGCCCTGCAGTACTCCACCACCGAGGGCTTCCCCGCGCTGCGCGAAGCCCTCGCCGCCCGGATCACCGACCGTGGGCTGCCCACCGGGCCCGACGACCTGCTGATCACCACCGGGTCACAGCAGGCCCTCACCCTCCTCGCCACCACCCTGCTGGAACCCGGGGACACCGTGCTGGTCGAGAGCCCCACGTACCTCGCCGCCCTCCAGTGCTTCCGCTTCACCGGCGCGCGCGTCGCGGCCGTCCCCTGCGACGAGGACGGCATCGACCCCGCGGCCCTGGAGGAACTCGTCGTCCGCGAACGCCCCAAGCTCCTCTATGCGATCCCGACGTTCCAGAACCCGACCGGCCGCACCCTCCCTGCCGCCCGGCGCCGCGCGGTGGCCTCGGTCGCCGCCCGGCTCGGCGTGTGGATCGTCGAGGACGACCCGTACGGCGAACTGCGCTACGAGGGCGAGGCCCAGCGGTGGATCGCCGCGCAGCCCGGCGCCGAGGACCGCACCGCCCTGCTGGGCAGCTTCTCCAAGATCATGGCGCCCGGCCTGCGGCTCGGCTGGCTGCGCGCGCCGGATTCGCTGCGCCGTGCGTGCACCGTCGCCAAGCAGGCGGCAGATCTGCACACCTCGACCGTCGACCAGGTGGCCGCGGCCCGCTACCTGGCCGCCGCCGATCTGACCGGTCACCTGGACCGGGTGCGCACCGCCTACCGGGCGCGGCGCGACGCACTGCTCGACGGGCTCGACCGGGGCGCGCTGCCCGAGGGGTCCGGGTGGAACCGGCCGGAGGGCGGGATGTTCCTCTGGGCCCGGTTGCCGGCGGGCCACGACGCCGCAGCGCTGCTGAGGACCGCGGTACGGCACGACGTGGCGTACGTCCCGGGGGCGCCCTTCTTCGCCGCCGCCCCCGACCCGGCCACTCTGCGGCTGTCCTTCGTGACCCACACCCCCGAGGAGATCGCCGAGGGGCTGCGGCGGCTCGGCAAGGCGCTGGCCGCCCACGTCTCGTGACGCGCGGGGACCGTCGAGTGACTTCCCTGCTCCGCGCAACGCGCCTACTCTGACGCACCGTCAGAATCGGCGCTCCCAGGAGGCGACCACGCATGCTGCTGCAAGGGAAGACCGTCATCGTCTCCGGCGTCGGCGCCGGACTCGGCCATCAGGTCGCCGCCACCGTCGTACGCGACGGAGGCAACGCCGTGCTCGGCGCCCGGACCGAGGCGAACCTCGCCAAGGCGGCCGCCGAGATCGACCCGGACGGCACGCACACCGCGTACCGGTCCACGGACATCGGCGACGAGGCCCAGTGCGAGGCGCTGGCCGCGCTCGCCGTCGAACGGTTCGGGCGCGTCGACGCGGTGGTCCATGTCGCCGCCTGGGACAGCTACTTCGGCGGCGTCGAGGACGCGGACTTCGACACCTGGCAGCAGGTCATCGACGTCAACCTGCTGGGCACCCTGCGGATGACCCGCGCCTGCCTGCCCGCCCTCAAGGCGGGCGGCGGCTCGGTCGTCATCGTCGGTACGCAGTCGGCCGTGGCCGCACCCTCGCAGGTACGGCAGGCGGCCTACGCGGCCTCCAAGGGCGCGCTCACCTCAGCCATGTACTCCATGGCCCGCGAACTGGGCCCGCACCGGATCCGCGTCAACACCGTGCTGCCCGGCTGGATGTGGGGTCCGCCGGTGCAGGCGTACGTACGGTTCACCGCGCACACCGAGGGCGTCGCCGAGGCGGAGGTGCTGGGCCGGCTCGCCGACCGGATGGCGCTGCCGGAGCTGGCCACGGACGCAGACGTGGCGGAGGCCGTGGCGTTCCTGGCCTCCGACCGGGCGCGCGCGATCACCGGCCAGTCGCTGCTGGTCAACGCGGGCGAGCTGATGAGGTAGGCGCCCCCCCCTTGGCAGCGGGTCCAGTTACTGCAGAGAGCCGACGGCTGTCGATACGACTGGCGTCGCGAATAGCGCGCCAGGCAGCCTCCGCCCAGATCACTGAATCGTATGCTCGGACGATGACCACGACGAGCGACGCTCCCCAGCCCCAGCCCCAGGGAACCGGCACCGGACCGACCGCCAATGCCATGCGGCGCGCGCTCAAGCGGGCGCGGGGCGGGGTGGCGTTGGATGTCGCCGAGGCCGCCGTGCTGTTGCAGGCCCGCGGGGACGACCTCACCGATCTGTGCGCCTCCGCCGCGCGGGTGCGCGACGCGGGTCTGGAGGCGGCCGGCCGCGCCGGAGTCATCACGTACTCGCGCAGCGTCTTCATCCCGCTCACCCGGCTCTGTCGCGACAAGTGCCACTACTGCACCTTCGCCACCGTTCCCGGCAAGCTGCGCCGCGCGGGCCACGGGATGTTCATGTCCCCCGACGAAGTCCTGGCCATCGCCCGGCGCGGCGCCGAACTGGGCTGCAAGGAAGCCTTGATCACCCTGGGCGACAGGCCCGAGGACCGCTGGCCCGAGGCGCGCGAGTGGCTGGAGGCCGCAGGGTACGACGACACCATCGCCTACGTACGGGCGATGGCGATCCGCATCCTGGAGGAGACCGGGCTGCTGCCGCACCTGAACCCGGGCGTCGTGTCCTGGACGGACTTCCAGCGGCTCAAGCCGGTCGCGCCGTCGATGGGCATGATGCTGGAGACCACGTCCGAGCGGCTCTGGAGTGAGCCCGGCGGCCCCCACTACGGCTCGCCGGACAAGGAGCCCGCCGTCCGGCTGCGGGTCCTGGAGGACGCGGGACGCACGTCCGTCCCCTTCACCAGCGGGCTGCTGATCGGCATCGGGGAGACGTACGACGAGCGCGCCGAGTCGCTGTTCGCGCTGCGGCGCATCTCCCGTGCGTACCACGGCATTCAGGAACTGATCATGCAGAACTTCCGGGCCAAGCCGGACACGGCGATGCGCGGTATGCCGGACGCGGAGCTGGACGAGCTGGTCGCCACCATCGCCGTCGCCCGGCACATCATGGGCCCCTCCGCCTGCCTCCAGGCGCCGCCCAACCTGGTGACAGGATCCAATAGCTACGCGGGCGAGTACGCGCGTCTCATCGGCGCCGGTATCGACGACTGGGGCGGCGTCTCGCCGCTCACCCCGGACCACGTCAACCCCGAGCGCCCCTGGCCGCAGATCGACGAGCTCGCCGAGCGCTCCGCCGCCGAGGGCTTCCGGCTGCGCGAACGCCTTGCCGTCTACCCGGAGTTCATCCAGCGCGGCGAGCCCTGGCTCGACCCCCGCCTGCTGCCGCACGTCAGGGCGCTGGCCGACCCGGACACGGGCCTCGCCCGCGAGGATGCCGTCGTGGAGGGCCACCCGTGGCAGGAGCCGGATGAGGGCTTCGTGGCGTCGTCCGGCCGTACCGACCTGCACCGGACCATCGACACGGAGGGGCGGACCGCCGACCGCCGGGACGACTTCGACGCGGTGTACGGCGACTGGGACGCGCTGCGCGAGGCGGCGGCCCCGGGCATGGTGCCGGAGCGGATCGACACAGACGTACGGCAGGCCCTCGCCCAGGCGGCCGACGACCCGACGAAGCTCACCGACGCGGAGGCGCTGGCCCTGCTGCACGCGGACGGGCCGGCGCTGGACGCGCTGACCCGGATCGCGGACGAGCTGCGCCGGGATGTGGTCGGCGACGAGGTCACGTACACCGTCACGCGGAACATCAACTTCACCAACGTCTGCTACACCGGCTGCCGTTTCTGCGCGTTCGCGCAGCGGCGCACGGACGCCGACGCGTACACCCTCTCCCTCGGCCAGGTCGCCGACCGGGCGCAGCAGGCGTGGGAGGTGGGCGCGGTCGAGGTGTGCATGCAGGGCGGCATCCACCCGGATCTGCCGGGCACCGCGTATTTCGACATCGCTAGGGCGGTTAAGGAGCGTGTCCCCGACATCCATGTGCACGCCTTCTCGCCGATGGAGGTCGTCAACGGCGCGAGCCGGACCGGGCTGTCGATCCGCGAGTGGCTGGCGGCGGCGAAGGAGGCCGGCCTCGGCTCGATCCCGGGGACGGCGGCGGAGATCCTCGACGACGAGGTGCGGTGGGTCCTGACGAAGGGCAAGCTGCCGACGGCGACCTGGATCGAGGTCGTACGGACGGCCCATGAGCTGGGCATCCGGTCGTCCTCGACGATGATGTACGGGCATGTGGACCAGCCGCGGCACTGGCTCGGCCACTTCCGTACGCTGGCCCGCATCCAGCAGGAGACGGGCGGCTTCACCGAGTTCGTGACGCTGCCGTTCATCCACACCAACGCGCCCGTGTATCTGGCGGGCATCGCCCGGCCCGGTCCGACCGCCCGCGACAACCGGGCCGTGACGGCGATGGCTCGCCTCCTCCTGCACCCGCATATCAGCAATATCCAGACCAGTTGGGTGAAACTGGGCGCGGAGGGCGCGGCAGAGATGCTGCGGTCCGGGGCGAACGACCTGGGCGGGACGTTGATGGAGGAGACCATCTCCCGGATGGCCGGATCGAGTTACGGCTCGTACCGCTCGGTGCGGGACCTGGTCGCGATCGCGGAGGCGGCGGGCCGGCCGGCGAGGCCGCGCACGACGCTGTACGGCGAGGTGTCCGAGGAGCGGGTGGCGGCGGCCCGCGCCTCCGACGGGCACCTGCCGGATCTCCTCCCTGTGCTGGACTGAGGTCGGCCCTGTGCTGAAGCGATGACGACGTGAGACGATCCCGACAGGTCAGGGGAGTGGCGGGGCAGTAGGGGGGAGTCCGGTGACCTTGTTTCTCGGTCTCGGCATCGCGGGGGTCGTCCTCCTGGTGCTGTCGTTGGTCTTCGACGGCGTACTGGAGGCCCTGTTCGACGGGCTGGTGTCGCTGCCGGTCATCGCCGGCTTCGTGTCGATGCTCGGCTTCGGTGGCGCGATCGTGCTGGGCACCACGGACCTCGGGGCCGGTGCGGCCACCGTGGTCGGGGTGCTCGTCGGGATCGCGGCGGCCTTGCTGGGGTGGAAGCTCAGCCGCGCGCTGATGCGCGACCTGACCGCCGCCACTCCGCACCAGGACGATCTGATCGGCACCGCGGGATCCGTGGTCACCGCCATTCCGGCCGGCGGCTACGGCGAGGTGCTGCTGCGACTCGCCGGCCAGCCGGTGAAGTTCGCGGCGAAGTCCGAGGTGCCGGTGGAGCGCGGCGCGGAGATCTGGGTGGAGGCGGCGCTGTCGGCCACCTCGGTCGCGGTGCGCCCCGTCCAGCGCTGATCTGTCGCATCTATCGCATCTATCGCAGCTGTCCCGCTTGTCCCGCCTGTCCCACCGCTGTTCCAACCATCCGATTCGTTTCGATCTGCCGTCCCCGGGTGGCAGGGGGGTTCTCATGAGTTCAGTCGTCATAGCCGTGGCGGGAGTGGTCGTACTCCTCGTCCTTCTCGGCCTTGTCGTGATCACGCGCTACAAGGTCGCCGGCCCCAGCGAGGCCTTCATCATCACCGGCCGCCGCGGCAAGAAGTCCACCGACCCGGTCACCGGCCGGATCAGCACCGACAACAGCGGCCAGAAGGTCGTCGTCGGTGGCGGAGTCTTCGTCGTGCCGTTCGTCCAGCAGAAGTTCACCCTGGACCTGTCCAGCCGGCACATTCCGATCCACGTGCGCGGCGCGGTCACGCTGCGCGGCGTGAAGTCCAATCTCGAAGGTGTCGCGATCGTCAAGGTCGGTGGCAACGAGGACAGCATCCGGGCGGCCGCCCAGCGCTTCCTCCAGCAGCAGGACGGCATCGTCGGCTTCACCCAGGAAGTGCTGTCCGGCGCGCTGCGTGCCATCGTCGGCCGGATGTCGGTGGAGGACATCATCCGGGACCGGGCCGTGTTCGCCGGCCAGGTCGCGGAGGAGGCCGAGGCGAGCCTGTCCGGTCAGGGGCTGGTGCTCGACGCGTTCCAGATCCAGGACATCACCACCGAGGGTTCCTACCTGGAGGACCTCGGCCGTCCGGAGGCCGCCCGCGCGAAGCAGGAGGCCGACATCGCCGAGGCCAACGCCCGCCGGGCGTCGGAGCAGGCGCGGCTGAAGGCCGCCGAGGAGATCGCGGTCGCGGAGCGGACGTTCAACCTGCGCCAGGCGGAGATCAAGGCGGAGACCGAGGCGGCGGCCGCCAAGGCCAACGCGGCGGGCCCGCTCGCCGAGGCCGCGCGCCGACAGGAGGTGCTCGCCGAGCAGGAGAAGGTGGCCGAGCGGCAGGCGGCGCTGACCGACCGCGAACTGGACACCAAGGTCCGTAAGCCGGCCGACGCGGCCCGCTACCAGGCCGAGCAGGAGGCGGAGGCCCGCCGGGTCGCCCAGGTCAAGGAGGCCGAGGCGGACGCGGAGCGCTCGCGGCTGACCGGTGAGGGCGAGAAGCTGCACCGTGCGGCGCTGGCCGAGGCCGTGCGTATCGAGGGTGAGGCCCATGCGGCGGCGATCGCCGCGAGGGGTTCCGCCGAGGCCGAGGCGATGCAGAAGAAGGCCGACGCGTTCGCGCAGTACGGCGACGCGGCTGTGCTGCAGATGCTGGTCGAGGTGCTGCCGCAGGTCGTCGCCAAGGCGGCCGAGCCGCTGAGCGCCATCGACAAGCTGACGGTGATCTCCACGGACGGCGCGAGCCAGCTGTCGCGCACGGTCGCGGACAATGTCGCCCAGGGCGTGGAGCTGCTCTCCTCGACCACGGGTGTCGATGTGGCGACCCTGCTGAAGGGGATCACACAGCGGGGCACGACGACGGCGACGGCAGTACCCGCCGCCGAGTCCCCCAACGGCAAGATCGAGATCACAGACTGACCGCGATCGCGGACTGACCGCCGAATGCGGCGACAGGAGCCCGGCCGGTATCCGCACCGGCCGGGCTCCCGCACGCCGCAGGCACCCGCCGCACGGCGGACGCCGTGCGCGCCAGGTCGGGCAGTCGGCGCCCCGGCGGCAGCGGCAGCGGCAGCGGCAGCGGCAGCGGCAGCCAAATGTGACTAGCCGGGCGACTGTCCACATACCGATCCGCCCTCTGAGCCGCCCGTTCCCGGTCGATTACAGTGCTGCGCCATGAGCGCAGCAGCCACAGCCGTCTGGGGCCGGGCGGAGCAGCAGGACTTCCGCAGCCGGGTGCGCGGCACCCTGCTCGGCGGCGCCGTGGGCGACGCGCTCGGCGCGGGAGCGGCGGACCTGACCTTCGAGGAGATACGTGCCGCCCATGGGCCCGAAGGGATCACGGACTTCGCCCCCGCCTACGGCAGACGCGGCGCGGTCACGGCCGCCACCCAGCTGACCCTGTTCACCGTCGACGGTCTGATACGCGCCCAGGTGCGCCGCGACACCGGGGCCTGGCACCCGCCCACGGACGTCCACCGGGCACATCTGCGGTGGGCCGCCACCCAGCGCGACTGGGGTCCGGACGAGCGCCGCAAGGACAACGGCTGGCTCGCCCGCGAGGAATGGCTCTACGCCCGCCGCGACCCGTCCCACGCCTGCCTGACCGGACTGGGCGACGAGATCCTGGGCACCCTGGACCGGCCCAAGAACCCCACCGCGCGCGACGCCGGCGCGCTGGTCCGGTCGGCACCGTTCGGACTGCTGGTCGGCTGGGAACCGGCCCTGGTCCTCCAGCTCGCCGTGGAGTGCGCGGCGCAGACGCACGGCCACCCCACCGCGTATCTCTCGGCCGGCGCGCTCGCCCTGATCGTGCACGGCCTGGCCCGCGGCGAGTCCCTTGACGGATCGGTTCAGCGAGCGCTGTCCGCGCTGGCCTCCCGCCCGGGCCACCAGCCCGTCACGGACGCCCTGAAGCACGCGCTGGGCGCGGTACGCCAGGGCATGCCGTCCCCCGCGCTGGTCGAGTCCCTGGGCGACGGGCGGGTGGCCGAGGACGCGCTCGCCATCGCCGTGTACTGCGCCCTGGTGGGCGAGGACGTACGCCACGGGCTGCGCCTCGCCGTGAACCACAGCGGCGCGTCCGTGGCCACGGGCGCGGTCTGCGGCGCCCTGCTCGGCGTACTGCACGGCGAGACGGCGCTGCCGCCCGCCTGGCTGGCCGAACTGGAGGGACGCGGCACGGTGCTGGAGCTGGCGGACGACTTCGCGATGGAGATGACCCAGGGCCCGGCCCTGCACGGCCCGGCGGTATCCGCCCCGGGCTGGCTGTCGCGCTACCCGCGCGGCGGCTGACCGGGTGCCGACTCGCAGCCGTACGCGTGCCGTACGCGTGTCTGCGGGACGGCTGCGGGCGACCTGTGCAAGGTCATACGCATGACAGCGCCCCACACCCCGGCCCGCGCCCCGCGCCTGCTCACCGCAGCGGCCCTGACAACCGCCGCCCTCGCCACCGCCGGCCTCTTCGCCGCGGAGAGCAGCGGTACGCCCCGCACCGACGCGCCGGGCGCGCGGCAACCGCGCCCGGTCACGCTGCTCCCCGACGCGGCACCCGCGTCGGGGGCCCAAGGCCCGGGACCGAGCGCCGCGCAGCCTGCTCAGATCCGGTCGGCGGCGATGAGCAGGTAGTGGAAGCTGCCCTCCTCGTACGCGGTCAGGAACGCCTCCTCGATCCCAGTGGCGACCGAGGACTTCGCCCGCAGCTGCCAGTACGGAATGGTGGCGGACGTGAGGTCGACTACGTTGATGGGCACGAGGTTGTTGGCGCCGCTGTAGCGGGCGGAGCCGGCGTGAACGCACGGCGCACCTGATGGGCCTGGTCGATGACGGAGTGGGCGATCGCCAGGCGTTGGCCGAGCAGTTCGGGGTGGGCTTCTTCCGCTTCGCCGTCGACGTAGTGGTCGTCGACGGCCCATTCGGCCAGTGCGCACTTCGCCGCCGCCAGCAGTCGGTCGGGATCGTCCGTCTCGGGGTAGGAAGCTGCTGCTGATTGAGTGTCCATGAGTGTCTATTGCATGTCATGAGTAGCGTATGATCTTGCTTATGAACCTGACGGAATGGGCACGTGCACAGGGCATCGCCCCTCGTACCGCGTACCGCTGGTTCCGTGAGGGCA
>NZ_JANAVP010000016.1 GCF_024213665.1 Streptomyces sp. A3M-1-3 | reverse complement strand
TCGATTCACCGGGGTATGCAAGCACAACACGACCGACAACGCACTTCTGCGACCAGCACTTTCGCAACAGACCCTAGAGCTATGGAGGAGAGCGCATGGCTGAGCGGACTACTCACCTCAACCCTGATCCACGCACCCGCGACTCCCGGAAGATCCACGTCCGGGCCGCCCGCTGGTACGCCAGCGTCGAACTCGACCGCGATGCATACGTCGATACCGCGTCCTCGCTGGGACACGACCCCGAGCTGCCCGCTGCCTTCATAGAAGCGGTCGACAGGGCGCGCGACGCGTCTGTGGACCGCATCTGGTACGACGGCTACCCGGGCAGCTTCGCTTGTGGAGGCGGTTCGCGATGGGTCACCCTGTTCGTTCAGTTCCCATACGTCGAGGCTGCGGTCGAAGCACTGCGCGCAGCTGAGCTCGATCGCGACTACAGCCGGCTCCACACGCTCGCCGACCGATTGGCGCTGCCCGTCGATGACTGGCTTGCTCCCGGCGAGCGGGAGCTGATCCGCGGCGTCGACTTCGACCCGCCGCCCAGCGCGTTTCTGAAGTTCCTGCGTGGCAAGGCCAAGGAGTGCGGAGTGAGCCTCAATGGTCGGGCCACGGCTGGGGGCGTGTGGGTTCGCCCGACGCTGCCGCCCGCTCAGAAGCAGAATCGGGAGATGTTCCCCGAGCAGTACCCCGGCTGGGTGGACCGCTGGACCGGTTATGTCGATTCGGATGATGCACCCATCCGACCCTGGGTGGGCGGCAGTGACCAGGACCTCAGTTACGGCTCGATACCCGTCCAGTTCCTCGCTGCGCAGACGCAGCTCGGCGGCAACTGCCCATGCGGCATGAGCCTGCGAGAGAGCGGGAACGGCGACAGGGCACACACCGCCCATCACGCAGCGTGGGCGTTGGGCACGCGGGTGCCCAAGAACCTCGAATGGTTGAGCGACTTGGCCGTCGTGACGACACAGTCGCCGATCGCGTGGCGGAGGCTGACGTACAAGGTGGCGCGGATGCCGCAGAGGGAGAACCACTACGACTTCCCCTCCTGGTCCCACCTCGGTGAGCCTGAGGTGACCCCGGACAACGTGCGGGCGTACCTGTTGAAGGCGAACGGATACGTCATCGGATACCTGACTGCCCACGACCCAAACGAGCACCGCCGCTGGGATCTGATCGACGGGTCACCGTACGGCGACGAGGACGGCACCCTGCGCCCAAGCATCGACCTGATCTGGGTGGCGGACGCCTACCGGCGCCAGGGCGTCGGCGCCACGCTAGTGCGGGCGCTCGCCGCCGACTTCGGGTGCGAGGTTGCTGATGTGTCCTGGTCGAGTCCAATCAGTGACGCTGGCCGGCGCCTCGCCCGTCGGCTCTCACCCGAGGGCATCTGGATCAACTGACCCGCCAGGGGGCTTCCTGTGTCGCCTCAGCGGTATCACGGTCAGGCCACCGTCCATCGGCCCTCACGAGGGCCGGCTTCGCCAACGGGCTGCAAACACCCCCTGGGTGTTTGCAGCCGCCTGTGACCGGACACCCGGACAGCCCTCACCTTCACTGTCCGGGCGGATATTGCAGGTCAGCGCCCAAAACCGACAGTCGGACAGCTGGGACACCCCGGTTATTCCAGTAGGTGCGCGTTCACAGCGCGGGCCGCGTCGGCGAGGTCAGGGAGTTCCAGGACCTCGACACCTGCCTCACGGAGCTTCTCTACGCCGACGCAGTCGGCCACGAGCAGACTCGGCTCCCGCCAGGCGATCACGACGCGACGGATGGGGGAGCGAAGGATCAACTGCGTGCAGGTGAGCGGGCGGGAGCGGCGCTCAGAGCAAGGTTCCAGCGTGCTGTAGATCGTGGCCCCGGCAAGGCGATTGTCGTCCACGGGGAGCTTGGCGAGGGCCGACTCCTCGGCGTGGACGTGGGCGTCGGTCTCGCGGGAGTAGCCGTGAGCGACTTCCTCGCCGTCGTCGCCCACGATGATGGCACCGACCGAGAAGGCACCCTCTGCGGGTGGACACTTGCGCGAAAGGTCGATGGCCCGTTCCATCCAGGCTCGGTCCTCGGCAAGCGTCATGCGCGGCCCTCCTGCTTGGGCAGGTAGCGGAGGAGGACGACGTCACCGATGGTGCGGGCCTCAGCGAGGTGCATGCGGTGCGTTGAACCTCCCGGGTAGCTGGCGGGGTTGAGGAACCGCGGAGCGTCAGCCTCCCCAACGACGAGCGGTGCGATCGCGAGGTGGACCTCATCGGCCAGGCCCTGGGAGAGGAAGGCCGTGTGAATCTGTCCGCCACCTTCGACCATCAGGCGCTCGATACCGCGCCCGCCCAGGTCATCGAGCAAAGCGGCGAAGTCGATGGCGGGCCCCAAGGACACCACGTCGGCGAGGCCGGCCAGCCGCTCCCGAAGCTTCTCAACCCCAGTGTCTGTCGTGTAAGCGACCTTCTCGCCGCCGTGGTGCCAGAACTTCAAGTTCGGGTCCAGGTCTCCGCTGGCCGAGATCGTGACCTTCAGTGGGTACGCAGGCTTTCCGGCAGCGACGCGCAGAGCCCGCCGTTCCTCGCTGTTGACCAGGAGCCGTGGGTTATCGGCGCGCATCGTGCCTGCGCCGATCAGGATGGCGTCGGACTCGGCGCGCACCTGGTCGACACGGTCGAAATCCTCGCTGTTACTGAGGAGGAGCCGATCGGCACTGGTGTCGTCGATGTGGCCGTCGACGGAGGTCGCGACGCTCAGCAGTACGTACGGACGGGGCACTGGGAATCTCCTTGGCATCGCTGGGTGAGGGTAGGCGTGACCATCAGGCTTGTTGCAGTACAGCCGCGGTCATGGCGTCCTTGAAGTCGGCCACGCTCGGGACCGAACGCCACTGCGTCATGGCGTCATCGAGCTGGGCCAGCTCTCGGTTGATGCGCGCTGAGCCGGTTTCCGCTCCGATGCTCAGGGCCTGGAGGCCGACCGAGGCGGCCTGTTCAGCCTCCCCGGCACTGGCGAGCGCCACGGCTTCCCGGGCGAGATAGACGCCTCGGTCACGGTGGTATCCGGCCGGGAGACGACTGATGGCACTGCGGAACCCCTCAGCCGCGCCCCGATGATCGCCGAGGACGGCGAGGCTGTGTGCGCGCTGCACTTCTATGTACGCAGCGTCCAGCCACACGCCCCAAGGTGAGTTAGGGTCCGGGTCCATATTCGCGTGAAGGTTCAGCGCGTGCTCATACGCCTGCTGGGTCATCGACGGATCGCTGCGAAGAGCATGCCCGTGGGCGCCGTACGTCGCCGCGACAACCGCCAAGCGACTTTGCGGAGCCGCTAGATCTTCTGCGGCCTCCGCGACGTCAACGGCTTCGATTGGGTCCCGCATGTCGCCGGCCAGTTGGCTGCGCCTCGCGAGGATGTAAGTGGTCAGGTCCGTGTCGCCCGACATGTGTGACGTTTCGAGAGCCTCGCGCATCCAGTGCTGAGCAGCGCGGAAGTCTCCAAGGTCCTGGTAGAGCCAGCCGCAGAGTTCGGAGTACTGGGTCTGAAGCTGGAGGAGTTGGCGCCGGTCAGAACCGCGGCGGTCGGCCCGGAGATCCTTGATGGCCGCGATCTGCTGCTGGACGACTGGGATGACGCGGGCCGGACCAAAGCGGTTGTCGTTGTCGATCAGGACCTTGCGCGTCGCCTTGAGAAGCTCGATCGGGTTCGCCCCGGACGCACTGAGGCTGGAGGTCCGTGCGGCCGCCGGGAGTTCCGAGGCGGCAGCGATCGCTGCACCTGCTCCGAGCGCGCCGATCAGGGCCCTGCGTGAGAGCGACACGAAGATGATCCTTCCGTCATCGGTTCGTACAGGGACGGAGAGTCCCTCCGAAGACGGTGCCTCGCCATCCGATTCGCCAGCCAGGGTCACAGGCGGGTTGGACACATGAGTCCTTGGATTGGCCACATGGTGAGTGCGCAGGGCGTCAAGGCTGGCCCCCTGGGTGATCGATTCGTGGAGCCGCACCAGCGAGCCGCTCGCGCCCAAAGCGCTGTCATACGCACGGACGAGATCGGCGGAGGCAGCTTGATCGCCGCGCTCCACCCGCGCCATATAACTGCTGTTGAACACGATGGCTTTGCCGAGCGTCCCCAGGGATAAGCCCCGCTGGCTCCTCCACGCCCGCATCTCGGCACCGAGGTAGTGCTGTGGGCTGGCATGAGGTGTCAGCTCATTCGGTCGCTGTCCCACTCCGTCCTCCCCGATGAGGTCCATGTGGCCGCCCGTGGGCGGCCACATGGCGTGTCTGTCGCCCAGTCAAGTTCCGCCGCTACAAAAGATGCAGACGCGGATTCCCAACCTATCGGCGCAGGTTGAGGCTCTGCATTCCATGCGAGTGAAGGGGCTGGATCGTGACCACGGCAATGACTCGGCAGCAGATGCCGGCGCTACTCCGCTGCCTGGTGAACCCGGGTGCCGGACTCACTGGCATCTCACTTGTCACGATGCGGCGCGAGTGCGGCCGTTTCCGCTTCAAGCTTCTTCACCCGCTCCAAGAGATCGCCGAGTTGGGTGGTGACGTGCTTCACCTGGTCTTGAAGGTCACGCAAGCCTGCGGCCGCGAGCTGAGCCGAGGGTTCGCCCTTCCCCGCGTCGATCACGTAGGTCCCACTGCCGGGGCGCCCCTCCACGAGCCCGTCTTCCGCAAGTTGCCTGTACGCGCTCTGGACCGTCATGAGCGCGACGCCCAGCTTCTTCGCGAGGCCCTGGGCGCCAGGCAGCCGCGCTCCTGGGCTGTAGGTGCCGTCGGCGATGTCGGCCCTGAACTTGGCTGCAATGTCCTTGGCACTCGGGGGCGTATCAAGCTTCCAGTCCATAGCTAGAGCCTATCCAACCTAGGTCAGTTTGAGCCCATCGCTCGCAACTCTTGACGCCACGAAGCGACCTAGGTAGTTTTCGGCTCACAGCCAATCAACCTAGGTTGTTTGGTGTCGGTGCTGACGAGCCCCGTGCGAACGGGAGCCCTGACCTGGGATACCGCGCTCCTCAGAAGCCACCGTTCCTTGACAACTCAACAGCGTGACGAGGTCACCGTCTCCTTCGAAAAGGCGGTCAGCGCGGCTCAGGTCCGCGCAGCCCCGATGGTCTTCGGGCTGGGTTCGACTCCTAGCCGGGGCACGCACCACGCCTGAGCGGCGGGACTCCCCACCAAGGTCGCCTGCCGCCGGGTTCTCCCTGTTCCTGCGATTCCAGGAGAGCACCATGCGTACGTACATCGGCGGCCACCTGGCCGTCAGCAGCAACGACTTCGTGGAACTGGCCCTTGGTACCCCGGTGGAGCTGTGGCTCGGGGTGGAGGGCGAGAGCGAGGAGGAGCGCGCGGCCCGTCTGGACGCGGCGCGCGACATCCTCGCGGACAACCCGAACCTGCCGGACGACGTGAGCCGGGTCGCCGCCGAGGCGATCGAGGCGTACGCCCCGGAGCTGTTCAACGTCGTCCCGCTGATCCGGCCGGCCACCCGGCGGTCGCGCTCCCGGAAGGGAGCGGCGGCATGACCGCACTGACCGTGGAGCGGCCGGGGGTTCCGCCGCTGACGCGGCCGGAGATGGGCCTCGCCGGAATCGGCGCGCTCGCCGCGGCCGGCGTCGGAGCGCTGGGCCTGATCTCTTCCTTCGACGCGGTGTCCGCCGCCGCGGCCCGCTGGGGGTTCGGTGAGCCGTGGATGCTGCCCGTCGGTATCGACGTGGCGATTCCGGTGTTCACCGTGGCCAATCTGCTGTTGATCCGGATGGACATGGCCTTGGCGTGGGTCAGGTTCGTGCCCTGGGTCCTCACCCTGGTGACCTGCGGTCTGAACGTCGCCGCCGGACACGGGGTGTGGGCGAAGGTCGCGCACGGCACGATGCCGCTGCTGTGGGTGGTGTTTTCCGAGATCGGCGCGCACATCTACGCCGTACGGATCGGGGCCGTGACCGGCCGGCGGATGGACAAGATCCGTGCCTCCCGCTGGCTGCTTGCCTTCCCTTCCACGTTCTCGCTGTGGCGCCGGATGACGCTGTGGGAGATCACCTCTTACGCCGACGCGCTCGCCCGTGAGAAGGAGCGGCAGCTCGCCCGCGCTGACCTGCGCGAGCAATACGGGCGCCGGTGGCGCTCGAAGACACCACGGCGCGAGCGCGTTCTCCTCCGCCTCGGTGAACTCGCTCCCGAGGGCGCCGAGCCCGAGCCGGAGCCGGAAGAGGCTCCGGAGCCGCCCGTACCGCCGCAGGAGCCGAAGGAGCGGGCGCCGCGCAAGCGGGCCCCGCGCCCGAAGAAGCAGGCGCCGAAGACGCCCCGGACCGCGGCCGAGCTGCTGGCCGAGGCCCGCGAGGCCACCGCCGACTGGGCCGAGGACGCGATCAACGCCGAGGCAATCCGGACCGCGCTGCACTGCTCGGCCGCGAACTCCCGCACCCTGCGGGATGCGCTGCTCGTCGAGCGGGCCGACGGCCGGCCGCTTCACTCCATCGAGACCGCCGAGACGCCTGAGGAGGTCGCGGCATGAACACGCTCTTAACCGCCCTCGCAACTGCAGGGCCACTGGCTGCCGGTTGGTCCGGCCACGTGCTGTGGCTCCGGCGTCGACTCCGCACCGCACGCCGCGACCCGCTCACCGGGCTGCGGACCCGGGAGGGCTTCACCCGCCGCGCCACCGCGCTCCTGCGCGATGAGCGGGCGGTCGTGATCCTCGCGGACGTCGACCACTTCAAGCAGATCAACGACCGCCACGGCCACGCAGCAGGCGACGCGCTGCTGAAGGCCACCGCCGAACGCCTCGCCCACTACGTCGGCCCGCACGGCGTCGCCGGGCGCCTCGGGGGCGACGAGTTCGCCGCCGTCGTCATCGACACCCACGGCACCGTTGCGGACCTGCTCGCCGTCCTGCACGGCGTACTGGCCCGCCCCGCCGACCCCACCAACCCGCACGTCGCGACCACGGTGTCGCTCGGCTGGGTCCGCGCCGCCGACTACCCGAGCGACAACCTCTCCCGGCTCCTGGGTCGCGCGGATGAGGCCATGTACGCGGCCAAGCAGGCACGGGCCGGGGTCCGGCGGGCGGGGCTGGGGCGGCTGTTCGCCACGGTGGCCGGCCGCCGCTCCGGACGCCGAGGCGCCCGCACCGACGCACCGCCGATCGTGGCGTCTGCCTGATGTCGCCCACGTTCGGGAAGTGCTTCGACCCGACCGGCGCGCAGTTCGGGATACCGACCTACCCGTGGCGCTACGCCCCCGACGGCTACGCCACCCGCCGCCAGCTCCGTGCCCTCGGACTCCGGCCCGGCGGTCAGCCGGTGGCCGCTCAGGTCATGCGCCGCAGCCGCGGCCGCAAGTCCGGTGTCCTGGTCGGCCACCTCTACCGGATCGACCTCGCCAAGCCGGTCCGGCCGATGACCTCCCGCAAGTGGGGCGCGCTCGCCCTGGCGATGCTCGCCCGGCGCACCTGTCCGCAGTGCCGCACCGACGCCGGATACGTCATCCCGACCTCCCTCGGCACCTGTGTCCCCTGCGCCTACCCCGACGAACAGCGCGCCGCCTGACCAAGTCAACGGGCCCGACCGCCAACCTTCCACAGCGTCGGCCGGGCCCGCCTGTTCCCTCCCGAGAGAAGGAAGCTTCAGTGAAGCACCCCGACGAAGAGAACGACTTCTTCAACCGACTCGAAGCCGACATGGCCACCGACTGGTCGCCCGACGCAGGGGCCGACGTGGTCGACCTCGATAAGGCCCGATCCGCCCGCACCGAGTCGGCTGACCCCGCCACCCGACCCGACATCGACGCGTCGCCCGACTCCCAGCCCGACGAGTCGGGCCAGACCACGGCCGACCGGTCGGCCGACCCCGGCGACGACGAGTCGACGGCCGTGATGGTCGACGGGCCCGCGCCAACCGGACCGGGTCTGATGGACAAGGTCCGGGGCGGCAAGCGCCGCGACGTGATCCCCGGATGGGCCCGGTCGAAGCCGGAGTTCCTGGACGCGCTCGGTTGGCTGGGCGGGTACGCGTGGCACACCACGGCGTTCCACACGGTCCGCCTGCCCTGGTACGGGCTGCGGCTCGCGTTCCAGGCCCCGTCCGGGGCAGCGAAGTTCATCGGCGGCGCGATGCGCTGGGTCGCCGACGCCGAGGGCGAGCCGCTGCGGCAGGTCGCCGCCCGGCGCGAGGACGTCGAGCAGTACCTCAAGCTCTCCCGGCAGCGCGACAACCGGGTCAAGCTCCGCGGCATCCTCGCCGTCCTCGCCTTCATCCTCGGGCCGGTCCTGGCCCTGCTGTTGTTCGTGCTCGCCCCGACCTGGCTCACGGTCATCGCGGTGGCGGTACTGACGGCCGGACTCGGGTTCCTCGGGGCGCCGGCCGACAAGCCGGTCATCTCCCGGGCGGTCGTGGCGACCGAGGTGGAGCGGCTGACGTCCGGGATCGTGGAGCGGGCCCTCGGCGCGCTTGGCATCGCGGAGATCAACAAGGCTCTGGCCAAGGGTGGGGAGGGCATCAAGTTCCCCGCTCCGATCACCCGCGACGGACCGGGGTGGCGCGCGGACGTCGACCTGCCCTACGGCGTGACCGTGCCGGACATCCTGGACCGGCGCGAGAAGCTCGCCTCTGGCCTGCGGCGCCCGCTGGGGTGCGTGTGGCCGGAGCCGGTGGCCGATGAGCACGCCGGCCGGATGATGCTCTGGGTCGGTGACAAGGCCCTGAACAAGACCCCGAAGGCGCCGTGGCCGCTGGCCAAGGGCGGGTCGGTGTCGCTGTTCAAGCCGCTGCCGTTCGGCACCGACCAGCGGGGCCGGAACGTCGACATCACGGTGATGTACGACAACGTCCTGATCGGCGCCATGCCGGGCATGGGCAAGACGTTCTCCCTGCGCACGCCGCTGCTGGCCGCTGCTCTCGATCCGCTGGCAGAGCTGCTGATCTGGGAGCTGAAGGGCACCGGCGACCTGGACCCGCTGAAGAAGGTCGCCGCCGACTACGGCTCCGGCCCGGACGACGAGACCTGTGCCGCCGCGCTGGACTCGATCCGGTACGTGCACAAGGACTTGGAGCGGCGGGCGAAGGTGATCGCCTCGTTGCCCAAGGACAAGTGCCCGGAGAACAAGGTCATCCCGTCCCTGGCAGGCAACCGGTCGCTGGGGCTGCACCCGCTGGTGCTCGCGGTCGACGAGTGCCAGGAGCTGTTCTCCCACGAGAAGTACGGCAAGGAAGCCGGGGCCCTGTGCACGGCCATCATCAAGCGCGGCCGGGCCCTCGGGGTGATCCTGCTGCTCGCGACGCAGCGGCCCGACAAGGACTCGCTTCCGCCCGCGATCAGCGCGAACGTGGGGACGCGGTTCTGTCTGCGGGTCATGGGCCAGATCGAGAACGACATGATCCTCGGTACCTCCACGTACAAGAACGGTATCCGGGCGACGTCGTTCACCAAGTCGGACAAGGGCATCGGCTACCTGGTCGGCGCCTCCGACGATCCGCAGATCGTCCGCGGCTACTACATGGACAACCCCGCGGCGGACGCCATCTGCGACCGCGCCAGGAAGGCCCGCATCGACGCGGGAACCCTGTCCGGTCTCGCGGCCGGCATCGCTCCGGAGCGGCGGGCGGCAGCGGACACGCTGCTGGAGGACGTCCTCGCCGTCACCCCGCCGGATGAGGCCAAGCCGTGGAACGACGTCACCGTGGACCGGCTCGCCGAACTCCGCCCCGAGCTGTACGGGCCGTGGGCGGAGATGGAGCCCGCCGACAAGGCCCGCCAGCTCACCACCGCGCTCAAGCCGTACGGCGTCACCACCGGCCAGGTGGCCCGCCGGATCAACGGCAAGACCGTCAACCGGACCGGGTTCGAGCGCTCCCGCATCCCCACCGCGATTGCGGAGCGTGACCATAGGCGGGACGCGAGCTGACCGCCAGGGACCTCTAGCGCTAGGGGTCCGACCCTCTAGCGCTAGAGGTCCCGCTAGCGGCCCCTATGGCACTTGATCAGGCCGCTAGCCGATAGCGGCCCACCTGCAAGAACCCCAGAATCAGCCCTGGGAGGGCCCCCGATGACCCCTGCCCTGCTCGCTATCGCACTCCTGCTGTTCATCACGCTCAGTTACGCATCCCTGTGTGCGGCCTCGCCGTTCGGAACCTGCCGCAAGTGCAACGGATTCGGCTTCGCCCTCACGACCGACCGCAAGGGCAAGCCCAAGCGCGGCAAGACCTGCCGCCGCTGCAAGGGCCACGGCAAGCGCATACGCATCGGCCGCTGGCTCTACAACCGCGCCGCCCACACCTACCGCGCAGGCACCCGCTGACCCCGGACGCAAAGCGGCCGACGGGGCCCGTCATGAGACGTACCCCGCTCCGAGCAGGAGCTAGGCGGGCGCAACCGTCGGCCAAACCCCTGAGCTTGCCAGCACCCGAGGGGCGTCCGCAGCTTAGCCAGCCGCCCCAAACCGCCGTCAAAGGAGTTTCCAGCATGGCCGTCACCGTCTCCCTGGTCCTGCTCTTCGGACTCGTCCTGTTCTTCCTCCTGCGCTCCAAGACCCTCGGCTACGGCTCCGCGTTCATCGCCGTGATGTTCGGGTTCTTCCTCGCCTCCACCGGCGCCTCCGGACCCATCAACGAACTCGCCACCGCCGTCATCGACGCCATACCCAACCTGTAGGGAGCCCGGTCATGAACGAACCGATCCTCCACCGGCACTGGCTCGCCCACGCCACCCCCAAGGCGGCCCCCGCGGTCGCTACGTCCACGGTGCTGATCCTCGGCCGGATCTGGAACACCAACGGCGCCGAACACTCCACCGGAAACGCCGCGTTGATGGTCGTGCTCGCCACCGGAGCGGCCACGGCCGGCGCCTTCGCCTCCGCCGGACGCCGCGGTGACAGCACCATCGCCGGAACCGCATTCGCCGCCGCCGGAGGACTCGCCCTCGCCGGGGTCGCCGGATACGCCGACGGCCTCTCCCTCCCGCTGCTGCTGTGGGCATTGGCCACCGCCGTCGCGTACGGCCTCGCCGCCCGGTATTGGCGCACCGACCGCCGCGAAACCACCGCGTACGAGCGCCGCATCACCGAGCGCCGCGAGGACCACGCCCACGTCGAACGCGTGGAAGCGATGCGGGCCGGAACACAGATCGAGGTCTCCCGCGAGAGCGCCGCCTACGCCACCGCCCTCGCGCAGGCCCTCACCCAGCGCGCCGCGCTGCCCGGCTTCGACCCGCTCGCCCTCACCCGAGCGGCCGCCATCGAGATCACCAAGGAGCACTGAGACATGTTCGAGATCCGCATCATCTGCGACCCCACCGACACCGAGCGGGTCACCACCGCCCTCGCGCAGGCGTTCACGACCGGAGCCGTACGGCGCTCGCCCTCCCGCACCTCGGACAAGGAGCGGCTGTACGTCACCGCCGAGCACCGCGAGCACACCGAGAAGTGGCCGACGCCGGAGCAGGCGTACGCCAAGGCGCCGAACATCATCAGCGAGATCGGCTGGACCGCCCAGAGGGCGCGCGAGGCCTTGTGGCCCGTGCATCAGTCGGACGTGCGGGAGTTCTGGCTCCGCAAGGCCGCCCTGTTGGACCGCATCGCCCTGGACGACAGGACCGCCGGCATCCACACTGACGCCCCCGAGGTCGCGCTCAACGCCGCCCGCAAGCTGCTGGATGTCGACCGCGACGGAGTCGGGAACTACGGCGGCACCCCGTACTGGCCGGAGCACCCCGAGGCCATCGCCGACCCCCGCGGCTACGTCCGCCAGGAGTACGGCCTGTGGGCCAAAAACAAGTAGCAACGCCGCGGCGGCGGGACTCCCCACCAAGGTCGCCCGCCGCCGCGGTTCTCCCTGATTGCACGAAGACAGACAGGAGAACTCCCAGCATGACTTATTCGATCCCCATCCGGCGAGACGATCACCGGCCGCTCCTGTTGCACGCATTGAAGCTTGCACGAGCCGGTGTGCCGGTGCTGCCGTTGCGGGAGGGCAAGGTCCCGTTCGGGAACTGCCGCGCCTGCGCCGACGGTGCCTGCGGTGGGCGCCCCCACATGAAGAGCGCGGGCACCTGCCAGTGCCCGGCTCCGTGCCACGGCTGGGCAGCGGCCACCACCAACGCCAACGTGCTCACCTCCCACGCATGGGCGGGTGCCTGGCGCCGCGCCGTGGCTGTGGCCTACCACCCCGCCGGGGCTGGGCTGACCGTTGTCGACCTGGACCACGCCGATGCGGTCGTGTGGGCCCGCCGGACTCTGCCGGCCACCCGCACGGTGCAGACGACACGGGGCGAGCACTGGATCTACCGGGGCACCGTCGCCTCGGCGAATTCAGTCCGGCCGGGTGTGGACATCAAGTCCCGCATGGCATACGCCCGCTGGCTCGGTCCCGGTAGCGGCACCCTGTCGGATCTGCCGACGGCCGTCCACGCGCTCCTGGAGAGGGAAGAGACCACCCCGCCCCCGCGGGGGGTGGCTTCTTCATCACCGGCCCGCGCCGAGTGGGACAGGACCGTGGCCACCGGGTGCAGGCACACCGAGGCATACGTCCGCACCGGCCTCGAACGGGGCCTCGCCCTGGTTCGCAGCCGTAGCGATTCGGGCGCCGGATCGCAGGCGTTCGGCGTGGCCCGCTTTCTCGGAGCACAGCACGAGCAGTGCCCCGGACCCTGCGGACTCGACGCCATCGAGCGGCAGATCATCGATACCGCCGTCTCCGTCGGCGTCCCCGCGTCCTACGCCCACCGGGCCGTCACCAACGGGCTTAGCGCCGGGAGGGCTTCGTGACTCCCACCACCAATCAGCCCAGCGCCGCCAAACAGCTTTGCCCCGTACGGGCCGTGGGCGCCTCGAAGGTCGTCGCCGAAGGCGTCCTTTCAGCTCTTGGCTCTGACTCGCAGGAAGGCAGGACAGCAGCATGAGCACCAACCCGATTCCGCCGCTGCACCTGTACTCCGTTCCCAGCGACCAGCCCGCTGCTCCCGAGGCGCCGTCGAAGCGGGAGCGCCCGCGGACTGCGTGGACCGCCGATCAGCTCATGGCCGCGGACTTCCCCGAGCCGAAGTGGGCTGTTCCCGGCATCCTCGCCGAGGGCGTGAGCCTGCTCGCCGGTCCGCCGAAGGTGGGCAAGTCCTGGCTCTCCCTCGGTCTCGGCCTCTCGGTCGCCGCCGGGGGCAACGCCTTCGACTCCGTTCCCGTTCAGGGAGGCCCGGTGCTGTACCTGGCCCTGGAGGACACCCCGCGCCGTCTTCAGACCCGCATGGGCAAGCTCCTGGGAGGCCAGAAGGCGCCGGCCGGTCTCACCCTCGTGACCGAGTGCCCGCCCTTCCCGCAGGGCGGGGTGGAGGCCATCGCCGGATGGCTCGACCGCAACCCGGACGCCCGCATGGTCGTCATCGACGTGTTCGCCAAGATGCGCGGCCAAGCCCCACAGGGAGCGTCCGCGTACGACGCCGACTACGTCGCCGTCGGCTACGCCAAGCGGCTCGCGGACCACTACGGCATCGCCGTCGTCCTGGTCCACCACGTCCGCAAGATGGCCTCCGAGGACTTCCTCACCGAGGTCTCTGGCACCAACGGCATTGCGGGGGCGGCCGACGCCACGCTCGTACTCAAGCGGGCCCGTGGGCAGGCTGACGGGATTCTCCACGTCACCGGTCGCGACGTCGACGAAGCGGAGTATGCCCTCCAGTTCCAAGCTGCCTCGGGCGCCTGGCACTTGCTCGACGGACCGGTCTCCGACCACACCGTCGGCGACACCCGAGCCGCCATCCTCAAGTTTGTCCGGACCAACCCCGGGGCGAGGCCGAAGGACATGGCGGCTGCACTCCCGAACGTCGACGCCGACACTATCCGGCGCACCTGCTCGCGCATGGCCGCCGACGGACAGCTCACGAAAGACGCCGGCGGCCAGTACTTCCCGGACACACAGAGCCGGACGCAGGGCACTCCGGATGTGTCCGAGCTGTCCGACTGTCCGGTCATCCCGTCTGACCAGCCTGAACACCCCGGACAGTCGGAATTCGACCTGTCCGGGCTGTCCGGTCGCCCCTCGCCCGACAACCGGAGGACCCCGTGACTCTCGCCGTCCCCGAGCCGGACACGCTCGCCGAGCCCGTTCTCTACCGAGTGAAGGACGCCACGCGAGTCCTGCGCATGAGCCGCACCGTCGTCTACGACCTGATCCGCACGGGCCGTCTCCGCACGGTGAAGGAGGGGCCGCGCGCGGTTCATCCCGGTGTCCGCCATCAACGAGTACGTCGCGCTGCTGGAGCGCGAGGCAGGAGAACACGAGTGACCACGCGCCGCAGCAGGGGAGACGGCGGCCTGCACTGGGACGAGAAGCGTCAGCGCTGGATCGCGACCGCGCACCTCGGGTACGACCCGAGCGGCAAGCGCATCGTGAAGCGGGGCAGCGGCAAGACCAAGACCGAGGCCAAGAACAAGCTGAAGGAGGTACTGCGGGACCACGAGGACGGACTCGCCATCGCCCCCACCAACTACACGGTGGAGAACGCGGTCAACGACTGGCTGATGTACGGGCTGGCCGGTCGGGACAAGGGCACCCTGGACGCCTGCACGTCTCTCAGCCGCAACCACGTCATCCCCGCCCTAGGCGCCCGGAAGCTCCGTGAGCTGAGCGGTGAGGACGTGGACAGGTGGCTCGCCGAGAAGTCCAAGACGCTGAGCACGCGGACGCTGCAGGGCATCCACTCCTGCCTGAACCGCGCGGTCAAGCGGGCCATGGTGCGAGACAAGGTGAAGCGGAACATCGTGGAGCTGTGCGCCATCCCGACCGGGCAGCCCGGCCGGCCGTCGAAGGCGCTCACCCTCGCCCAGGCGGAGGCGGTCCTCAAGTCCGCCGCCGGTACGTCCGCGCACGCGTACATCGTGCTGGCCCTGCTCACCGGGGCCCGTACGGAGGAGCTGCGGGCGCTCACCTGGAACCACGTCTTCCTGAAGGGAGACCCGGACGCGAACCCTCCCGTCCCGCCGCACATCGCGGTGTGGCGGTCGGTCCGGACCGGTGGCGACACCAAGACGAAGAAGTCCCGACGGACGATCGCGCTCCCGGCGCGCTGCGTGGACGCGCTCTGGCAGCAGTGGGAGGACCAGGGCTGGGACCGCCTCGCAGCGGGGGAGAAGTGGGAGGAGCGCGGTCTCGTCTTCTCCTCCGCCACGGGTACGGAGCTGGACTCCACCAACGTTCGCCGGGCCTTCCGACAGGCCATCGCCGACGCCGAGGGAGTGGAGGCGAAGGAGTGGACCCCGCGTGAGCTGCGGCACAGCTTTGTGTCGCTGCTCTCCGACAAGGGGGTACCGCTCGAAGAGATCTCGCGGTTGGTGGGGCACTCCGGTACGGCCGTCACCGAGGAGGTCTACCGGAAGCAGATCCGTCCCGTGATCCAGACCGGGGCGACCGTGATGGACGGCATCTTCAAGATCGACCCGGAGCCGTAGTCACGCAGTTAGTCACGCACAACGCCAGAGGGCAGGTACTGAACTCAGTACCTGCCCTCTGACCTGCTACTTAGCTGTCGGGGTGGCGGGATTTGAACCCACGACCTCTTCGTCCCGAACGAAGCGCGCTGCCAAGCTGCGCTACACCCCGATTGTCCCGCTCGTCGCGGCGACATCGATTACTTTAGCGGACCGACGGCCGGAGACGAAATCAGGTTTTCGCCGGGCACAGGCGGTGAGCGGCAGCCGCGTGGCCGGGGTCAGTCGCCGGCGGTCAGCGTGAGGAGGGTCGCCTCCGGCGGGCAGGCGAAGCGAACGGGGGTGTAGCGGTTGGTGCCGCAGCCCGCCGAGACGTGGAGGTACGAGCGGTTTCCGCCCGCCCGGTGGGTGGAGAGGCCCTTGACCCGGTCCGTGTCGAGGTCGCAGTTGGTGACCAGCGCCCCGTAGAAGGGGATGCACAGCTGCCCGCCGTGCGTGTGGCCGGCGAGGATCAGCGGGTAGCCGTCCGCGGTGAAGGCGTCGAGCGTGCGCAGGTACGGCGCGTGGACGACAGCGAGGGACAGGTCGGCGCCGGTCTCGGGGCCGCCCGCGACCCGCTCGTACCGGTCCCGCTTGATGTGCGGGTCGTCCAGGCCCGTGAAGGCGATCTCGTAGCCGTCGATCTTGAGACTGCCGCGGGTGTTGCTGAGGCCCAGCCAACCCGCGGCGTCGAAGGCGTCGCGCAGCCCCTCCCACGGGTTGTGGACGACGCCGACGGCAGGTGCGTTGCCGTTCAGACCGTGCCGGCCATGGGCCTTCTCGATCAGGTAGCGGGCCGGGTTGCGCAGCTTGGGGCCGTAGTAGTCGTTGGAGCCGAAGACGTACACACCGGGGAGCTCCATCAGCGGCCCGAGCGCATCGAGCACCTCCGGCACGCCCTCCGGGTCGGAGAGGTTGTCTCCGGTGTTGACGACGAAGTCGGGGCGCAGCCCGGCCAGCGACTGGAGCCACCGCCGCTTCTTGTGCTGCCCGCTGACCATGTGGATGTCGGAGACCTGGAGGACGCGCAGCGGCCGCATGCCCTGCGGCAGCACAGGCAGCGTGATCCGCCTGAGCCTGAAGGACCGGGCCTCGAAGCCGGCGGCGTAGGCGAGGCCGGCCGCGCCGACTGCCGCGATTCCTGCGGTGATTCTCAGGGGGGCTCCGAAGCGTGCACGCATGTGCCCATCGTCGCAGACGGCCGTACGCGCGGTCCGCGCCCCTGTGGAACCTGGGGAAACTGACGGGCGTTCGTCCCGGCCAACCTGCCACACTGGGCCCATGACCACGCTCAAGTCCAAGCTGCAGGAAGACCTCACCGCGTCGATCAAGGCGCGCGACGAGCTGCGCTCCGCGACGCTCCGGCTGACCCTCTCCGCGATCACCAAGGAGGAGGTCGCGGGTACGTCGGCGCGTGTGCTGTCCGACGACGAGGTGCAGAAGGTGATCGCCCGCGAGGCGAAGAAGCGCCGCGAGGCGGCTGAGGCCTTCGCCCAGGGTGGCCGTGCCGAGCAGGCCGAGCGGGAGAAGGCGGAGGGCGTGATCCTCGCCGAGTACCTGCCGAAGCAGCTGTCTGACGACGAGCTGACCGCGATCGTCACGCAGGCCGTCGAGGAGGCCAGGGCGGCGGGCGCCGAGGGGCCGCGCGCGATGGGGGCGGTCATGAAGATCGTGAACCCGAAGGTGGCGGGTCTGGCCGAGGGCGGCCGGGTGGCCGCGGTGGTGAAGAAGCTGCTCGCCGGCTGAGTGACTGGCTGACGTGATACGTAGAGAGTGATACGTAGAGGGGCGCCAGTGCGCCGGGTGCCCCTCTCCGTATCCGCGCTATCCCCCTCTTACGGGCCGCTGCCGCCGCCGTCCTGGCCGCCGTTGCTCTGGCCGCGGTTCTGGCCGCCGCCGATCAGGTCCGGCGGGAACGAGATCCCGGGCCACGGCTTCTGGCCGCCGCCCGGCCGGCCGGGCCTGCCCGGCTTGTCGTCATCCGGCCGCTCCTCGTCGTCCTCCGGGTCCTCTTCCCTCGGTGGGTCTGGGATGTGGACGGTGTTGAAGGAGGGCGCGGGCTTGCCTTGCAGCGCGCCGCTCACCGCGTCCTTCCAGATCGGGCCGGGGACCTGACCGCCGAAGACCTTGCCGTGGTAGCGGCCGCCGATGGTGATGTTCTCCATCTCGACCTGCTGGCTGGCGCTGCCGACCCAGACCGCTCCGGAGATGTTCGGGGTGTAGCCCACGAACCAGGCGTTCTTGCGCTCGTCCGTCGTACCCGTCTTGCCCGCGCTGTCCCGGCTGCCCAGGCCGGCCTGCTCACCGGTACCGGAGTCGATCACACCGCGCAGCAGGGTGTTGATGGTGTCGGCGGTCTGCTCCGACATGGCACGCGAGCAGTGGGACTTCGGGACCGGGATGCTCTTGCCGTTCGCCGTCTGGATGGACTTGATGGCGATCGGCGTGCAGTACATGCCGCGGTTCGCGAAGGCCGCGTACGCGTTGGCCATCGTCAGCGGCGAGATGCCGTTCGAGCCGAGGGAGAGGGCGGCGGGCGACTCGGGCAGCTTACTGCCGTCGCCCTGGACGACGCCCAGCTTGTCGGTCATCTCGATCACCGGGCACATGCCGGTCTGCTCGAGCATCTGCACGAAGTAGGTGTTGACGGACTTGGCCGTCGCCTCCTTCATGGCGTACGGCCCGACCTCGGACCTGTTCTCGTTCTCCGCCGTGAACCCGCCGTTGTTCACCCACGGCTTGTCGCTGCAGGTCTGCACCGACTCCGGGTACCGCATCTTGTACGGCGCCGGGTAGCTCTGCGTCGCCGGCATGCCGCCCTCGACGGCCGCCGCGGCCAGGAAGGGCTTGAAGGTCGAACCGGTCGGGAAGCCGAAGTTCGAGCCGCCCACCCGCTTGTTGACCGAGTAGTTGATCTGGGTCTCGTTGTTCCCGAAGCCGTACGGCTTGGACTGTCCCATGCCGAGGATCCGGCCGGTGCCGGGCTCGACCAGCGTCACCGCCGCGGCGACCTTGTCCCGCTGGTAGACGTGTTCCTTCACCGAAGCCTGGACCGACTCCTGCGCCTGCGGGTCGAGCGTCGTACGGATCGTCAGGCCGCCCTGGTTCCACACCTTGGCCCGCTCCTCCTTGGTCTTTCCGAAGACGGAGTCGCTGAGGAAGACCTCGCGTACGTAGTCGCAGAAGAAGCCGGCCCCGCTGACCGCGGTGATGCAGCCGTTCTTCGGCTTGCTCACCTTCAGCTTGATCGGGATTTCCTTGGCCTTGTCCGCCTCGCCCTGCGAGATGTCGCGGGTGTCGGCCATGCGCTGCAGCACGATGTTGCGCCGCTTCGTGGCCTCTTCGGAGTCGTTGACCGGGTCGTAGCGGCTCGGCGACTGGACAATGCCGGCAAGCAGCGCGGCTTCCTCCAGCTTCAGATCCTTGGCGGGCTTGCTGAAGTAGCGCTGCGCGGCGGACTGGATTCCGTACGCCTGCTGCCCGAAGAAGGTGATGTTGAGGTAGTTCTCGAGGATCTTCTTCTTGCCGAGTTCTTCCTCGACCTGGATCGCGTACTTGAGCTCGCGGATCTTGCGGCCGAGGCTCTTCTGCTGCGCTTCGGCGACCTTGGTCGGGTCGTCGCCCGCCTCCTCGACGAAGACGTTCTTCACGTACTGCTGAGTGAGGGTCGAGGCGCCCTGCGCGGCGACGCCCGACTGCGCGTTGCGGTTGAGCGCGCGCAGGATGCCCTTCAGGTCGATCGCCCCGTGCTCGTAGAAGCGCGCGTCCTCGATCGCGACGATCGCCTTCTGCATGTACGGCGAGATGTCCTTGAGCCGCACCACCTGGCGGTCGCGCGAGTAGACCGTCGCGATCTGGCCGCCGTTGGCGTCGAGGATCGTGGTGCGCTGACTCAGCGGCGGTGTCTTGAGGTTGGCCGGGATTTCGTCGAATCCCTCGACGGTGCCCTTGGCCGCGAGACCGAGCGCTCCGGCCGCCGGCAGCGCGATGCCAGCCAGCACGGCTCCGGAGAGCACGGCGACACCGAGGAACTTGGCGGCCTGCTGGGGCCCCGTGAGACCTCCGCCCGAGCGCGTCTTTGGCATGGAGGCAGCCTACGTTCTCATTCGCCGGACACGCGTACATGCCTTGGCCTAAGCTGCTCTCAACTGTCACAGCAGTGGGGTTTCGTATCAACCCCCCTCGTGGAATCCGCTATCTCCGAATAGGGCGGATGCATGTCCGAATCCGCCTCATGCGTCATTCGGCGCCCGTTGTGACCCAACTGAAATTTCCGGTTTTGCCGGGTATGTCACGCATGTCGCCCGCTCACTCCGTCGGGTGATCTGCCGCTTACGCATAGTCCGTTCGGGCCATTCAAGATTGGGCCCGAAGGGGGTGTTGCGCTGTGCCCACCTTCCGTAACGTCCTCAACTGGCAGCGGTGAATATGCCGCTGCCGCCGTGGGGGAGCCTCGATTCGGGAGAGGACGGCGCCGGCATGGGCTGGGTAACCGACTGGAGTGCGCAGGCAGCCTGCCGCACTACCGATCCGGATGAACTGTTCGTACAAGGGGCAGCGCAGAACAGGGCCAAGGCGGTGTGCACCGGTTGCCCGGTGCGGACCGAGTGCCTGGCCGACGCGCTCGACAACCGCGTCGAGTTCGGCGTGTGGGGTGGTATGACCGAGCGGGAGCGCCGCGCACTGCTGCGCAGGCGTCCCACCGTCACCTCATGGCGCCGGCTGCTCGAGACCGCTCGTACCGAGTACGAGCGCAGCACGGGCATCCTGCCCGTCGATGTGGAGGTCGACGAGGCTTACGAGACGTACGCAGCGGTGGGCTAGCGCTCAGCGGGGCGTGCTGAGAGCTCAGGCCGGGCGACCGGTCGCGAGCAGGTCACCGATGGCCCGCAGACCGGTGAGGTCGTGCACATCACCGGCGAGGGCGGCCACTTCGGCCACCCCCACTTCGGGGTGGAGCGAGGTGAAGCGGTCACGCGTTCGCTGTTCACGCGTGATGACATGCATGCGCTCGGCGTGCAGTCGCAGCAGGCCTGCCGTCAGCTGCTCGACGGAAGGCTCGACGGCAGACTCGTCGGGTCGGCCGATGGTGTCCGTCTCGGTGGCGGAGTCCGTGACGGGTGAGGGGTCGGCATCGGTGACCGGGTGGGGGTCGGTGACCGAGCCAGGGTCGGTGACGGTGGGGTCACCCCCACCAGCCTTCCCAGCCTCCTGATCCACCATGCGGCTCTCGTCAAGATTTTCTGCGGCGGCAAGCGCCCGCTCGGCCGACAGCTGGGCGGCGCCGCTGCCGTGCACCCGGTTCAGTACGAGACCGGCGAGCGGCATGTCCTCGGCGGCCAGCCGCTCCACGAAGTACGCCGCCTCCCGCAGCGCGTCCGGCTCGGGCGCGGCGACCACGAGGAACGCCGTGCCGGGCGCCTGGAGCAGCCGGTAGGTGGCGTCGGCGCGGGTCCGGAAGCCGCCGAACATGGTGTCCATGGCGGTCACGAACGTCTGTACGTCACGCAGCAGCTGACCCCCCAGCAGCTTGCCCAGCGTGCCGGTCATCATCGACATGCCGACATTGAGGAACTTCATCCCGGCCCGGCCGCCCACCTTCGCGGGCGCCATCAGCACCCTGATGAACTTGCCGTCCAGGAAGGACCCCAGCCGCTTCGGAGCGTCCAGGAAGTCCAGCGCGGACCGGCTCGGCGGGGTGTCCACGACGATCAGGTCCCACTCGTCGCGGGCCCTGAGCTGCCCGAGCTTCTCCATCGCCATGTACTCCTGCGTGCCCGCGAAGCCGGCCGACAGGGACTGGTAGAAGGGGTTCTCCAGGATCGCGCGGGCCCGCTCGCCGTCCGCGTGCGCCTCGACGATCTCGTCGAAGGTCCGCTTCATGTCGAGCATCATGGCGTGCAGTTCGCCCTGGCCCTCGCCGCCGGCGCTTCCGCCCGCGCCCCCGTCGATGCCCTTCACCCGACGTGGCACATTGTCGAGCGAGTCGATGCCCATGGACTGGGCGAGCCGGCGGGCCGGGTCGATCGTGAGGACCACGACCTTGCGCCCGCGCTCGGCCGCCCGTACTCCCAGGGCCGCCGCGGTCGTGGTCTTGCCGACTCCGCCGGCCCCGCAGCACACGATGATCCGGGTACCAGGATCATCCAGCAGTGGGTCGACCTCGAGCAGGGGCGCAGCGTCCAGAGTCATGAAGTCCCTTGCTTCCGCAGTTCCGTTGCCAGTCGGTAGAGCCCCGCGAGGTCCATGCCCTCGCCGATGAGCGGAAGTTCGTACGCCGGTACGCCCAGCCGGTCCAGCGCGGACCGCTGGTCGCGCTCCAGCTCGACCCGCTCGGCGTGCTCCTTGGCCTGTTCCAGCAGCGGGTCCACGAGCCGCTCGGCGAGACCGCCACGGCGCGCCCCGCCCAGCCCGGCCTGGGAGAGCGCCTTGGCCACGTCCGCGCGCCGGTTGCCGGCCGCGGACTGCAGGGCCTCCTCGTCGAGCAGATGCGGCCGGACCATATTCACCACGACCCGGCCGACGGGCAGTTCGGCGGCGCGCAGCTCGGCGACGCCGTCGGCGGTCTCCTGGACCGGCATCTCCTCGAGCAGGGTGACGAGATGGACAGCCGTCTCGGGCGACTTGAGGACCCGCATCACGGCCTGCGCCTGGTTGTGTATCGGGCCGAACTTAGCCAGGCCCGCCACCTCGTCGTTCACGTTCAGGAAGCGGGTGATGCGGCCCGTGGGCGGGGCGTCCATCACCACGTAGTCGTACGCGTACTTGCCCTGACCGTGCTTCGAGTCGGGAGGTGTCCTGCGGCGGACGGCCTCGCAGGCCTTGCCCGTCAGCAGCACGTCCCGTACGCCGGGTGCGATGGTCGTCGCGAAGTCGATCGCGCCGAGTTTCTTCAGCGCCCGGCCCGCACCGCCCAGTTTGTAGAACATCTGGAGGTAGTCGAGAAGTGCCCGCTCGGCGTCGATGGCCAGCGCGAACACCTCGCCGCCGCCCGGTGCGACCGCGATTTTCCGTTCCTCGTACGGGAGCGCCTCCGCCCCGAAGAGCTGCGCGATGCCCTGCCTGCCCTCCACCTCCACCAGAAGTGTGCGTCTGCCCTCGGTCGCGAGGGCGAGCGCGAGTGCGGCGGCGACCGTGGTCTTTCCGGTACCGCCCTTGCCGCTGACGACCTGGAGCCTGCTCACGTCTTCGAGCCTAACCAGTCGGGCCGCGGGCTACGCACGAGGCTGCCCTTCCCAGGCATTACGCTCGGCTCCATGACGAAGTGGGAATACTCGACCGTGCCGCTGCTCGTGCACGCGACCAAGCAGATTCTGGACACCTGGGGCGAGGACGGCTGGGAGCTCGTCCAGGTCGTGCCCGGGCCGAACAACCCCGAGCAGCTGGTGGCTTACCTCAAGCGGGAGAAGGCATGAGCGCGGGCACCGGTGCCGTCGAGGCCAAGCTCGCGGAACTCGGCCTGACCCTCCCCTCGGTCGTCCCGCCGCTGGCCGCGTACCAGTCGGCCGTCCGGTCGGGCGTGTACGTCTACACGTCGGGCCAGCTCCCCATGGTGGAGGGCAAGCTTCCGGTTACCGGCAAGGTCGGCGGCGAGGTGACCCCCGAGGAGGCCAAGGACCTGGCGCGCATCTGCGCGCTGAACGCCCTGGCCGCCGTCAAGTCGGTCGCCGGTGACCTGGACCGCATCGCGCGCGTGGTGAAGGTGGTCGGGTTTGTCGCCTCGGCCCACGACTTCACCGGCCAGCCGGCCGTGATCAACGGTGCGAGCGAGCTGCTGGGCGAAGTCCTCGGCGAGAAGGGCGTGCACGCGCGGAGCGCGGTGGGCGTCATGGTGCTGCCGCTGGACGCGCCGGTCGAGGTCGAGGTCCAGGTCGAGCTCGTCCAGGACTGAGCGCGAAGCGGACGCAGGGCTGACCGGGCTCGGCGGGTGCCGGGCTCAGCGGGTGCTGAGCCCAGCGTGCGCCGGGCTCAGCGTGCGCCGGGCTCAGCCGTCTCAGCGGGCAAGGTCCCGTCCCGGCAGGTTGCCTCTCGAACATCCCAGCGGCAGCGCATAGCATCCGGCCATGTCCAATGGTCAGTGGTACCCGCCCGAATGGCCCGACCGGATCCGCGCCCTCGCGAGCGGTGAACTCACACCGGTGGCCCCCAGGCGGGCCGCCACCGTCATGCTGCTGCGCGACTCCGCGGATCCCGCGGGCGCCAGTGCCGGGCCCGCCGTGTACATGCTGCGCAGACGCGCCTCCATGGCCTTCGCCGGAGGCGCGTACGCGTATCCCGGCGGCGGTGTGGACCCCCGAGACGACGACCACCTGGTCGGCTGGGCCGGGCCCTCACTCGCCGACTGGGCCGCGCGGCTGGGCACGGACACCGCCTCCGCGCAGGCCATCGTGTGCGCGGCGGTCCGCGAGACGTACGAGGAGGCGGGCGTCCTGCTCGCCGGACACACGGCCGACACGGTGGTCAGCGACACCACCGGCGACGACTGGGAGGCGGACCGGGCCGCTCTCGTCGCCCGCGAGCTGTCCTTCGCGGACTTCCTGGACCGGCGGGACCTGGTGCTGCGCTCCGATCTGCTCGGTGCCTGGGCGCGCTGGATCACGCCCGAGTTCGAGCCGCGCCGGTACGACACCTGGTTCTTCGTGGCCGCGCTGCCCGAGGGACAGCGCACCCGTAACGCCTCCACCGAGGCGGACCGGGTGGTGTGGATCAGCCCTGCCGAGGCGGCCGAGGGGTACGACAAGGGCGAGCTGCTGATGATGCCGCCGACGATTTCGACGCTGCGCGAGCTTCTGCCGTACGGCACGGCCGCCGAGGCGCTGGCCGGTGCTTCCGGCCAGGACCTCACACCCGTACTGGCTGAGGCACGCTTGGAGGAAGGCGAGCTGGTGCTCAGCTGGCCGGGCCACGAGGAATTCACCAAACGCCTCCCGGCTGGAGGTACCCCATGACCGACGCCACAGCCCTCCCCGGACAGCCGCGCGGCGGTGTCCTCTCCGGGCCCGCGACCCGCCGGGCCGTCAATGTGCTGGCCCCCAACGCCTCCGCGATGACCCTCGACGGCACCAATACGTGGATCATCTCCGAGCCCGGTTCCGACCTGGCCGTCGTCATCGACCCCGGCCCGCTGAACGACGTACATCTGCAGGCGGTCATCGCCACCGCCGAGAGGGCCGGCAAGCGGATCGCGCTCACCCTCCTCACCCACGGCCATTCCGACCACGCGGCGGGCGCCGGGCGTTTCGCCGAGCTGACACGCACTCCGGTACGTGCTCTCGACCCCGCCCTGCGCCTCGGTGACGAGGGCCTGGCGGCCGGGAACGTGATCACCACCGGCGGCCTGGAGCTCCGGGTGGTGCCGACTCCCGGCCACACGTCCGATTCGCTCTGCTTTCATCTCCCCGCGGACCGGGCGGTGCTGACGGGCGATACGGTGCTCGGCCGCGGTACGACGATGGTCGCGCACCCCGACGGCCGCCTCGGGGACTACCTCGACTCGCTGCGCAGGCTGCGCTCGCTGACCGTCGACGACGGGGTCCACACGGTCCTGCCGGGCCACGGGCCGGTGCTCGACGACGCGCAGGGGGCGATCGAGTTCTACCTGGCCCACCGCGCCCACCGGCTGGCGCAGGTCGAGACGGCGGTGGAGAACGGCCACTCGGCGCCGGCGGCGGTGGTGGCCCATGTGTACGCGGACGTGGACCGCTCGCTGTGGCCGGCGGCCGAGCTCTCCGTACGCGCGCAGCTCGAGTATCTGGAGGAGCACGGACTGATCTAGGGGCAATACCGGCTAAATCGCCGGTATTGGATCTAGGGGGGTGTCTGACCCGGAGTTCTCCCGCGTGCCCTACGCTCCGTTCGCAATCTTTCGCCGTTCCTGGGGGGAACCGCTGTGTTCGTGCTGTCCATCCTGCTCGTCATCGCCGCCGTGGTGCTGTACTTCGTCGCCCGTGCGCGCGACGGCAAGGGACTGAAGGCCGGCGCCTGGGCGACTCTCGTCGCCGGCGTGTTCGCCGCCATAGCCAGCTGCCTGTACGTGGTGAGTGCCTACGAGGTCGGCGTGCCGGTGGCCTTCGGCAAGGTTGGCACGCCCATGACGTCGGGTATGCACCTCAAGTCGCCGTTCACCAACGTCACGTCCTTCTCCACCCGCCCGGTGGATCTCAATCTCTCCGACAAGGACGTGATCGAGGTGCGCTCCTCGCAGGGCGGCGTGATGTACGCGGAGGTGACCGTGAAGTGGGCGGTGACCCCGTCCAAGGCCGTGGAGCTGTACCGGCTCGCGGGCAGTGAGTCGGCCATCCAGCAGCGGCTCGTCTACCCCGACAGCCGGGAGATCGTCCGCAACGTCTTCGCCCGGCACACCAGCGAGCAGGGCTACGCCACCGCCCGCGAGAAGATCAACACCGAGATCGCCGAGCTGATCAAGGAGCGGCTCGCGCCGCGTGGGATCGCCGTCACGACCGTGAACCTGCGCAATGTGAAGCCCTCCGACCAGCTGCAGAGCCAGATCGACCGCAAGATCCAGCAACAGCAGTCCACCGAGCGGGCGACCGAGGCCTCCCGTACGGCCAAGGCCGAGGCGGAGCGCCGCCGGATCGAGGCAGAGAGCATCGCGAAGGCCAACAAGATCCTGAACGAGTCGCTGAGCGACAAGGTGCTGTTCAACCAGTGCATCGAGGCGTTCAAGGAAGCCGCGCAGAAGAATCCGGTGTACGCGGTGCCCTGTGGGTCGGGCAGCGGCACGCCGGTGATCGTGGACGGCTCCAAGCGCTGAGGCGCCCCGGGCTCCGGTCGTACGTACGAAGGGGCGCCCCGCCGAACGCTTGGCGGGGCGCCCCTTCGTACGTACGAGCCGCTCTGCTTCGTACGTACGAGCCGCTCTGCGCGGTGTCAGCGTGAACGCTTCGCGAGGCGCTCCACGTCCAGCAGGATCACCGCACGCGCCTCCAGGCGCAGCCAGCCGCGCCCGGCGAAGTCGGCGAGGGCCTTGTTGACTGTCTCGCGGGAGGCGCCGACCAGCTGGGCCAGCTCTTCCTGCGTGAGGTCGTGCACCACGTGGATGCCCTCCTCCGACTGCACGCCGAAGCGGCGCGACAGGTCGAGGAGCGCGCGGGCCACGCGGCCGGGCACATCGGAGAAGACCAGGTCGGACATCTGGTCGTTGGTCTTGCGCAGCCGGCGGGCGACCGCGCGGAGCAGGGCCGTGGCCACTTCGGGGCGAACGTTCAGCCAGGGCTGGAGGTCGCCGTGGCCGAGGCCGAGCAGCTTGACCTCGGTCAGCGCGGTGGCGGTGGCGGTACGGGGGCCCGGGTCGAAGAGCGACAGCTCGCCGATCAGCTCGCCGGGGCCGAGGACGGCCAGCATGTTCTCGCGGCCGTCGGGGGAAGTGCGGTGCAGCTTCACCTTGCCCTCGGTGACGACATACAGCCGGTCTCCGGGGTCGCCCTCGTGGAACAGGGCGTCGCCGCGTGCGAGGGTCACCTCGCTCATCGAGGCGCGGAGCTCCGCGGCCTGCTCGTCATCGAGCGCCGCGAAGAGCGGGGCGCGCCGCAGAACGTCGTCCACGAGTTCTCTCCTATGTCGACCTGCTCAGGGGACCGTGGTCCCCATTTTGCCGGACGGTTCAAACAGTGCGATCAATCACAAGTTTGCCGGACGTGTGTGGCGTGCTGTGCGGCAGGGGGCCAATTGGAGTGGTGTTCGGCTAGGGCCGGGGCGAATGTCAGTCCCTGCCTTTAGGCTGGCCGGGTGTCCAATACGCCGGTGAGAGCACAGGCCAAAGGGGCCGCGCGAGTGAACGCAGGCCGCGATTCCGCTGTGGGCGAACGTAAGCCCGCGAAGAAGGCAACGCCCATCGAAAGGGCGACAAAACAGTCTAAACCGGAATCCAGGCTAGCCATGGTCCGCCGGGCGCGCAGGATCAATCGGGAGCTGGCCGAGGTCTATCCGTACGCCCATCCGGAGCTCGACTTCCGGAACCCCTTCGAGCTCCTGGTGGCGACGGTTCTGTCCGCCCAGACCACCGATCTCCGGGTCAACCAGACCACCCCCGCCCTCTTCGCCGCGTATCCGACGCCGGAGGACATGGCGGCCGCGGTCCCGGAGGAGCTGGAGGAGCTCATCCGGCCGACCGGCTTCTTCCGGGCGAAGGCCAAGTCGCTCATGGGCCTTTCCGCGGCCCTGCGGGACAACTTCGGCGGCAATGTGCCGGGCCGCCTCGACGACCTGGTCACGCTGCCGGGCGTGGGCCGCAAGACGGCCTTCGTCGTGCTCGGCAATGCCTTCGGCGTCCCCGGGATCACGGTCGACACCCACTTCGCGCGGCTGGTGCGGCGCTGGAAGTGGACCGATCAGGAGGACCCCGTGAAGATCGAGGCGGAGATCGCCGCGATCTTCCCCAAGGGTGAGTGGACGATGCTTTCGCATCGGGTGATCTTCCACGGCCGCCGGATCTGCCACTCCCGCAAGCCCGCCTGCGGCGCCTGCCCGATCGCGCCGCTCTGCCCGTCGTACGGCGAGGGCGAGACGGACCCGGAGAAGGCGAAGAAGCTCCTGAAGTACGAAATGGGCGGCTACCCGGGCCAGCGACTGAGCCCGCCGCAGGCGTATCTGGAATCGGGCGGGATCGCGGCGAAGCCGATGGCCCCGTCGGAGGCGGGTGACGCTTGAAGGGTGACGGTGCGAGCGGAACGATCTGCCGGACGCCGGGCGTTGTGACAGACGACGGGGGTGCCTATGACACGCGCTAGCGAGACGTACGACGGCGAGGTCGCCGTGACGAGCCGGGGTCTGCCCGAGTGGCTGACCCCGGTGGCGCGTGCCGCGGAGAGCGTGCAGCCGCAGCAGCTCAGCCGCTTTCTGCCCCCGGAGAGCGGCCTGGGCCGGCAGTCCGCCGTGCTCATCCTGTTCGGGGAGGGCGAGTCGGGTCCCGATCTGCTGCTGATGGAGCGTGCGAGCAGCCTGCGGTCGCACGCGGGCCAGCCCTCCTTCCCCGGCGGTGCGCTGGATCCGGAGGACGGCGATCCGGGGACCGCCGGCCCGCTGCGGGCGGCGCTGCGCGAGGCTCAGGAGGAGACCGGGCTGGATCCGGCGGGTGTCCAGCTCTTCGGCGTGCTGCCCCGCCTCTACATCCCCGTGAGCGGCTTTGTCGTGACCCCCGTCCTCGGCTGGTGGCGCGAGCCGACCCCGGTGCGCGTGGTCGATCCGGCCGAGACGGCCAGGGTTTTCACGGTGCCCGTGGCGGATCTCACGGATCCGGACAACCGCGTGACGTGTGTGCATCCACGCGGCCACCAAGGCCCCGCATTTCTAGTCGAATCGGCTCTCGTCTGGGGGTTCACCGCCGGGCTGATCGACCGGATTCTGTACTTCGCGGGCTGGGAGCGGCCGTGGGACCGCGCCAAGCAGGTCCCGCTCGACTGGCGCGCATGAGACGGTGGCCCACGTGAACGTGCTCGACATTCTGTTGCTGGTCGCCGCCGTGTGGTTCGCGATCGTGGGCTACCGCCAGGGCTTCGTCGTGGGCATCCTGTCGGTGATCGGGTTCCTCGGCGGCGGACTCGTCGCCGTCTACCTGCTCCCACTGATCTGGGACCAGCTGACCAACGAGTCCGAGGTGTCCATGACCGCGGCCGTCGTCGCGATCGTGATCGTCATCGTGTGCGCCTCGGTCGGCCAGGCCTTCACCACGCATCTCGGCAACAGACTCAGACGGCACATCACCTGGTCGCCGGCGCGGGCTGTGGACGCGACCGGCGGCGCGCTGGTGAACGTCGTGGCGATGCTGCTGGTGGCCTGGCTGATCGGCTCAGCCCTCGCGGGCACCTCCCTGCCGACGCTGGGCAAGGAGGTCCGTAACTCCAAGGTGCTGCTGGGCGTCTCACAGGTGATGCCCGAACAGGCCAACACCTGGTTCACGGATTTCAGCTCGGTCCTCGCGCAGAACGGCTTTCCACAGGTCTTCAGTCCCTTCTCCAACGAGCCCATCACCGAGGTCCAGGCCCCGGACCCGGCGCTGGCGAACAGCCCGGTGGCGGCCCGAGCCAAGCAGTCCATCGTCAAGGTGGTCGGTACGGCGACGAGCTGCAGCAAGGTGCTGGAAGGCACCGGCTTCGTCTTCGCCGACCGCAGGGTCATGACCAACGCACATGTGGTCGGCGGCGTCGACGAGCCGACCGTCCAGATAGGCGGCGAGGGCAAGCTGTACGACGCGAAGGTCGTGCTCTACGACTGGCAGCGCGACATCGCGGTCCTGGACGTGCCGACGCTCAAGGCGCCGCCGCTGCAGTTCGCCGAGGCCGACGCGCGCAGCGGGAACAGCGCGATCGTGGCGGGCTTCCCGGAGAACGGCTCGTACGACGTCCGGGCCGCCCGCGTCCGCGGCCGTATCAATGCCAACGGTCCGGACATCTACCACCGCGGCACGGTGCAGCGTGACGTCTACTCGCTCTTCGCGACGGTCCGCCAGGGCAACTCCGGCGGTCCGCTGCTGACGCCCGACGGCCAGGTGTACGGCGTCGTGTTCGCGAAGTCGCTGGACGACCCCGACACCGGGTACGCGCTGACCATCGACGAGGTCCGCGAGGACATCCAGCTCGGCCTCGCCGCGAACCAGCAGGTCGACAGTCAGGGCTGCGCGCTCTGAGGCGTCTGAGGCGTCTGTGCGGCCTCAGTCGCCTCAGCCCGCCTCAGTGGCCTCAGCCGCGAGGCTGACGCAGGCGCGCCGAGACCCAGCGGGCCCGGCGGCGGAGGATGCGCGGAATACCGAGCCGGGGATCATGGCCCTGATCTTGCGGGCCGCCCCTCTCGTAGGTGCTCAGCGACGTGGCCGAGCGGCGGTTGCGTGGTGCGTCACCGTAGTCGTGCGTCCAGCCCATACCCCGACGTCTGCCCGTGCCTCAAGGTCGGTAACCGCCTTGGAGACGGCCAATTGGCCTATGCGCGAGGCATTTGGCTGTTCGTCAGACAACCGTTCCCCCGCTTCACCTGAACTCAACGGTCCGGTTCGGGGTCCTTGAGCCAGTTTACGAGCTCGGTCGAGAAGGCCACGGGATCCTCCTCGTGCGGAAAGTGCCCCAGGCCGTCGAACAGCCGCCACCGGTAGGGCGCTTCCACGTACTCCCCGGAACCGGCCGCGCTGCGCGTACGCAGCACCGGGTCCAGCGAGCCGTGCAGGTGCAGAGTCGGGACCCGCACCGGCCGCTTCATCCGGCGGTTGAACTGGATCCCGTCGGGCCGTGCCATCGAGCGGACCATCCAGCGGTACGGCTCGATCGAGCAGTGCGCCGTCGAAGGGATGCACATCGCGCGCCGGTAGACCTCGACGGCTTCCTCGTCGGGCAGCCGCGGCCCGGACCAGTCGCGGATGAGGTCGCCCACCAGGGCCCCGTCGTCGGCGACGAGCTGACGCTCCGGGAGCCACGGCCGCTGGAAGCCCCAGACGTACGACCCCGCCGCGGTCTGCTTGAAGTCGGAGAGCATCGCGGACCGCCAGCGGCGCGGATGCGGCATGGACGAGATCGCCAGCCGGCGCACCAGCTTGGGCCGCATCACGGCCGCGGTCCAGGCGAGGTATCCGCCCAGGTCGTGGCCGACGAGCGCCGCGTCCGGTTCGCCGAGTGAGCGGACGACCCCGGTGATGTCCAGGGCGAGGTTCGCCGGGTCGTAACCCCGGGGCGTACGGTCGCTGCCGCCTACCCCGCGCAGGTCCATCGCCACTGCCCGGAAACCGGCGTCGGCGAGCGCGGTCAGCTGGTGTCGCCAGGACCACCAGAACTGCGGGAAGCCATGCAGCAGTAGCACCAGCGGCCCGTCACCCAGCTCGGCGATATGGAAGCGCGCACCATTGGCCGCGACGTCACGGTGGGTCCAGGGACCGTCGAGACGGACGACAGAGGAAGGTGTACCGGAGCCGGAATCAGGGGCCGTCATGAAGATGAGCGTGCCACAGCCACCGGCCGGTCACTGACCGCGATGCTGGTGACGGGACGGGGATGCGGCTTGACGGTCCCCAGGACGGCGGCGGTCTGCTTGGCCGAGGCGATGGACTTCTCCGGCGGCTTGACCTTCTTGAACTTGGACACGGCGAGCAGTGCGGCCAGCGCGGCGATCAGCAGAAACACTACGCCCACGATCAGGAACGACCAGGCCAGGCCGAGTCCCAGGTTGTGGATGCCGTACGCGGCGGCGAAGCTCAGCACGGGCAGGGAGAAGAGGGCGAGCACTCCCGCGATACCGAACGCGGTGCCCCCGATACCCGCCCGCTTGACGTCCTGCCGCAGTTCGGCCTTGGCCAGTGCGATCTCGTCGTGCACCAGGGCGGACATCTCGGCGGTGGCCGAGGCGACCAGCTGGCCGAGACTGCGCTCGGCCTCTTGGTCCGCTGCGCTCATCAGCTCTCTCCTCTTCTCAGCCTGTCTGCCACGGGCTGTCTGCTACGGGCCCGTCTGCTACGGGCCTGTCAGCTACGGGCCTGTCAGCTACGGATCTGATGTCCGATCATGCCGGACTGTCGCCGTCCTTGCCCGCTCCTGCCGTCACTTCCGCCATCCGGCGGTGCTCGGCGGCCTTCTTCTCGTAGATCGCGGCCATCCGCAGGTGGTACTCGGGATTGTCCAGCTCGTAGATGTCGGGGATGCCGTCCAGGTCGTCGTCGCGTTCCTCCTCCGTGGTGAGCGCGCGGTACTTGCGGTCGCGCAGCTTGAGCAGGATCGCGGCGAGTACGGCGGCGATGAGCGAGCCCAGCAGCACGGCGGCCTTCACCTCGTCGGCGAGCCCCGGGTCCTCGGCGAAGGCGAGTTCACCGATCAGCAGCGAGACGGTGAAGCCGATCCCGGCGAGGGAGGCGACGGCCAGCACATCGGGCCACGCGAGGTCCTCGTTGAGCTCCGCCCTGGTGAAGCGGGCGGCCAGCCAAGTGCCGCCGAAGATGCCTATCGTCTTGCCCACGACCAGGCCGAGAACGACGCCAAGGGTCTCGGGCCGGGTGAACACGTCGGTCAGGGCCCTGCCGGAGACGGACACCCCGGCGGAGAACAGCGCGAACAGCGGTACGGCGAGGCCTGCCGACAGGGGGCGCACGAGGTGCTCGATGTGCTCGCCGGGGGAGTGCGTCTCGCCCTCGTGCCGGGTGCAGCGGAGCATCAGGCCCATGGCGACACCGGCGATGGTGGCGTGGACCCCGCTGTTGTACATCAGGCCCCAGATGACGAGGGCGAGCGGGATGTAGAGGTACCAGCCGCGTACGCCCTTGCGCAGCAGTAGCCAGAAGACGGCGAGGCCCACCGCGGCGCCGCCCAGCGCCGTGAAGTCGATCTCCTTGGTGAAGAAGACCGCGATGATCAGGATCGCGAAGAGGTCGTCGACGACGGCGAGCGTGAGCAGGAAGGCGCGGAGCGCGGACGGCAGTGAGGTGCCGATGACCGCGAGCACGGCGAGGGCGAAGGCGATGTCCGTGGCGGTCGGGACCGCCCAGCCGTCCAGCGACCCGTCGCCGAGCGTGTTGACCAGGACGTACACGCCGGCCGGCGCGGCCATGCCGCAGATCGCGGCGATGACGGGGAGGGCGGCGGCTTTGGGGTCGCGCAGTTCGCCCGCGACCAGCTCACGCTTGAGCTCGATGCCGGCGACGAAGAAGAAGACGGCGAGGAGGCCGTCGGCCGCCCAGTGCTGGAGGGAGAGGTCGAGCCCGAGCGACGCGGGGCCGATGTGGAAGCCGCGTGTGCTTTCGTAGCTGTCCTGCAAGGGGGTGTTCGCCCAGATGATGGCGGCGATCGCGGCCACGAGAAGGAGAACGCCGCCGACGGTCTCGGCACGCAGCGCGTCTGCGACGAACGTTCGCTCGGGGAGGGAGAGCCGGCCGAGGAACTTGCGGGGCGTGGGGGTGGGCGCGGCCACGGGTGGAGACCTCCGGTCGGTTCGGCAGATTGCATGGCAAAACAGTTGCCGACCAGACTTCCCGGCGCACCCTGATGAAATTCTTGTCGCGATGTTGACGCGGTGCTTACTTTACCCGGGGCGCACAAGGGCGCAGCTGGCAAATATCACCTTAAGTACACAGAGGGCATCCGGCGCGCGGCGCCGGATGCCCTCTGTGGTGTTGCCGGATCAGTCCTCCGCGGTCGCGCTCGGCAGCTTGTTCTGGATCAGGTCCATGACCGAGGAGTCGGTGAGTGTGGTGACGTCTCCCAGCTCCCGGTTCTCCGCGAGATCGCGCAGCAGCCGGCGCATGATCTTGCCCGAGCGGGTCTTCGGCAGCTCGGCCACCGGGAGGATCCGCTTGGGCTTGGCGATCGGGCCGAGGGTCGCGCCGACGTGGTTGCGCAGGTCGTTGACGAGGTTCTCGTCCTCCGATGCCGTACCGCGCAGGATGACGAAGGCGACGATGGCCTGACCGGTCGTCTCGTCCGCGGCCCCCACGACCGCCGCCTCGGCGACCTTGGGGTGCGAGACGAGCGCGGATTCGACCTCGGTGGTCGAGATGTTGTGGCCGGACACCAGCATCACGTCGTCGACCCGGCCGAGCAGCCAGATGTCGCCGTCCTCGTCCTTCTTGGCGCCGTCGCCTGCGAAGTACTTGCCCTGGAAACGCGACCAGTAGGTGTCGATGAAGCGCTGGTCGTCGCCCCAGATCGTACGGAGCATCGACGGCCACGGCTCGGTGATGACGAGGTAGCCGCCGCCACCGTCCGGGACCTCGTTCGCCTCGTCGTTCACGACGGTGGCCGAGATGCCGGGCAGCGCGCGCTGGGCCGAGCCGGGCTTGGTCTCGGTGACACCCGGCAGCGGCGAGATCATCATCGCGCCGGTCTCGGTCTGCCACCACGTGTCGACGATCGGGGTCTTGCCGGCGCCGATGTGCTCGCGGTACCAGATCCAGGCCTCAGGGTTGATCGGCTCGCCGACCGAGCCGAGGACGCGCAGCGAGGACAGGTCGAACTTGGCGGGGATGTCGTCTCCCCACTTCATGAACGTACGGATGGCGGTCGGCGCGGTGTAGAGGATCGTCACGCCGTACTTCTGGATGATTTCCCAGAACCGGCCCTGGTGCGGGGTGTCCGGTGTGCCCTCGTAGATGACCTGGGTCGCGCCGTTGGCCAGCGGCCCGTAGACGATGTATGAGTGGCCGGTCACCCAGCCGATGTCCGCGGTGCACCAGTAGACGTCGGACTCCGGCTTGAGGTCGAAGACCGCGTGGTGCGTGTACGACGTCTGCGTGAGGTAGCCGCCGGAGGTGTGCAGGATGCCCTTCGGCTTACCCGTCGTACCGGAGGTGTACAGGATGAAGAGCGGGTGCTCCGCCTCGAACGCCTCGGGGGTGTGCTCGGCCGGCTGCTGCCCGACAAACTCGTCCCACCAGAGGTCCCGGCCCTCGGCGAAGGCGGTCTCCTGGCCTGTGCGCCGTACCACCAGGACGTTCTTGACCTGCGGGCACTTGGCGACGGCCTCGTCGATGGCCGGCTTGAGCGCGGTGGGCTTGCCGCGCCGGTAGCCACCGTCCGCGGTGATGACCAGCTTGGCGTCGGCGTCCTGGATGCGGGAGGCGACGGCGTCGGCCGAGAAGCCGCCGAAGACCACCGAGTGCGCGGCGCCGACGCGGGCGCAGGCCAGCATCGCGATGACGGCCTCGGGGATCATCGGCAGGTAGACCGCGACCCGGTCGCCCGCCTCGACACCCAGCTCGGTCAGGGCGTTGGCGGCCTTGGAGACCTCGTCCTTGAGCTCGGCGTAGGTGATCGCGCGGCTGTCGCCGGGCTCACCCTCGAAGTGGATGGCCACGCGGTCGCCGTTGCCGGCCTCGACATGGCGGTCCACGCAGTTGTACGTGACATTGAGCTTGCCGTCGGCGAACCACTTCGCGAAGGGCGGGTTCGACCAGTCCAGGGTCTCTGTCGGCTCGGTGGCCCAGGTCAGCCGCCGGGCCTGCTCGGCCCAGAAGCCCAGCCTGTCCGCCTCGGCCTGTTCGTATGCCGCCGCCGTGACGTTGGCGTGGGCGGCCAGTCCGGACGGCGGCGCGAACCGCCGCTCCTCCTTGAGCAGGTTGGCCAGGCTTTCGTTGCTCACGACATCTCCCTTTCCCAGGGTGTCCGTTGTGTCCCGGGTCATAGCTCATCAGTCCGATGCCCAGGTGGCAAGGGTCTACCGAAAATTGGTTTAGACCTGTGTTCTTCCGGAGGGCTGACTACGGGGTACGGCCTCTCCTCTGCCGGGCGGCGCAGGAGAGAGGCCATACGGTCTCACGGACGGGGCGGGAGGACGGTTCAGCCAGTTCAGGCGGGTGTTTCCGCGAACGCCGCCGGCGCGACGCTGTCGAACACCGCATCTTGGTGGGAGAGCAGATAGGCCTGAGCCTCGCCGACATGGAAGTACATCCCGTGCAGCTCGAGCGTGCCCTCCGCGAGACGTCGCGCCACCGATTCGTGGGCGCGCAGATGCTCCAACTGCTGGACCACATTGGTCAGGCAGAGCTGCTCGGCCGCGTCGGCCGCGGCCCGGCCGGAGATCCGCGCCCAGGCGTGATGCCGGCTTGCCATCCGGTCCAGGCTGGGCAGCCCGTGCCGCAGCCAGCGGAACAACGGGGTCTGCGGCATGCGGGGTGTGGCGTTCAGCAACGCCTGCATCGCCCCGCACCCGGAGTGCCCGCAGACGGTGATGCTGTTCACCTTCAGTACGTCCACCGCGTACTCGATGGCGGCGGCGACCGAGTCGTCTGTCGACTCGGCGCCCGGCAGCGGCACCAGGTTTCCCACATTGCGCACGGTGAACAGATCGCCCGGACCGCTGGAGGTGATCATGCTGGTGACCAGTCGTGAGTCGGCGCAGGTGAGAAAGAGCTGCGAGGGCCGCTGTCCCTCGCGCGCCAGTCGGGCTAGTTCGCTGCGGACGAGGGGCGCGGTGTCGCGCTGGAACGCGCTGATGCCACTGGCCAGTTGACCGCGAGGCTTCGGGGAGCCGTGGGTGGAGGGGGAAGGGGAAGCGGAAGCGGGGGTTATGGCCTGGTCTGTCGGGGCCAGGGCCTTGTGATCGCAGTGGTTGCGCCAGGGGGTCCAGGGCCGGCAGCAGGTGTGCGCGTCCCGGCCGGGCTCGGCGATCCGGGTGCCCGCCCGGCCGGTGACCTCGACCGCGCCGCCCTGCGCGATATGCGCGTCCTGCCAGCCCTGCAGAGTCTCGTACGCCGCGTGGTCCATGAAGGACCCGTCGAGTTCGACGATCGCGTCGGCACCCTGCGGGACCTGGTTCAGTGCCCGGCTCAGCCGGGGGACCGCCAGGAACGTCAACTGCCCGCGCGCGCGAATCCGGTGGACCCCGTCCCGTACCTCGGATGTGATCCGGGTTCTCGCCAGCCGGTGCAGGGCGACCGACACGGCCACGGCGATCCCGACGGCGACCCCCTCCAGCACTCCGGCGAACACGACGGCGACGCCAGTGGACGCGTACACCAGCACTTCGCGGTGGCGGGTGACGCTGCGCATGTGCGTGATGTTGACCATCTGGAAGCCGACGACCATCACCAGCGCTGCCAGTGCGGCGAGAGGGATCAGATCGAGTACGGGCACGAACAGCCCCGCCGCGAGCACCACCCACACGCCGTGCAGCATCGTCGATCTGCGGCTCACCGCACCGGCGTTGACGTTCGCCACACTGCGCACGGCGACTCCGGTGACCGGCAGTCCACCGAGGGCACCGGAGACGATGTTCGCGGCGCCCTGCCCGCGCAGTTCCCGGTCGAGGTCCGTGCGCGGCGGCCTGACGGCCTGTCGGGCCTGGGCAGCCTGGGCAGCGCGGGGAGGGGACGCGGGAGCCTTGCGGGCGGCCACCAGCTTGTCGGTGGCCACCGCGGACAGCAGTGATTCGACGCTGCCGACCAGGGTGATGGTGAGGACGGCGGCGAGGATTCCGAGTACCGCTCCCTGTGGCAGCTCGGGCAGGGCGTGGCTGCGCCAGGACGGCAGGTCCACCCGCGGCAGGCTCAGTCCGGTCAGTGCGGCGACAGCGGTCGCGGTGCCCACGGCCGCGAGAGCGGCCGGCACTTTCCTCAGGTGCCGTCCGGTACGGCCGGGGATGCGCGGCCAGGACAGCAGGACGAGGACGGTGAGCGCGCTGACGCCCAGCGCCACCGGGTGCAGGTCGGCCAACTGGGCCGGCAGTCCGAGGACGTTGTCCACGGCGGAGCTCTGCGGGATGCCGCCGAGCACGATGTGCAGCTGGGCGAGGGCGATGGTGACGCCGATGCCCGCGAGCATCCCGTGCACGATCGCGGGGCTGACCATCAGTGCGGACCGGGCGGTCCGCAGGAAGGCCAGGCCGAGTTGCGCGACTCCGGCGAGCACGGTGATGGCGCAGGTGGTGCGCCAGCCGTACCACTGGATCAACTCGGCCGTGACCACGGTGAGTCCGGCGGCAGGCCCGCTGACCTGCAGGGGCGCGCCGCCGAGCCGACCCGCGACGATCCCGCCGACGGCGGCTGCCACCAGGCCGGCCTGGAGCGGAGCGCCGGTGGCGAGGGCGATGCCGAGGGACAGGGGCAGCGCGATCAGGAAGACGGCGATCGAGGCGGACAGATCGGCGCCCGGGTCGGGACCCAGGCGGCGGAAGCGCCGGCTGCCCTGGGGCGGGGGGCCGTGTGGCCGCCGGCTGGGGTTAGTACGTGAAGAGCGGTCGGTGCGGGTGGGGACGCAGGCAGACATGGTTTCCCGTCTCCTCCGGGGCAGCGCGGTCGCGGAACGTGGGGTCGCGGCCGTGGGTCACGGCTGTGCAGCGGCGGGATTCTCAACTCTCGGTAAATGAATCGTAATGCAGAGTAAAGGCAATGGGGGAATATTACGGGCAAATGGCTTATCCATTCACCCTCCAGAGTGAATAAGCATTTAATACGGCTTGTCATAACTTTCCTCGACCCGGGGGCGTGCGACGTTGAGCCGCGCGCCGTGTCGGCGGCCGCTTCGACGCTGAGAGATCCCGGGAAGAGGTGGGCGGATGATGGGCGCCACGAAGAAGGTCGCAGGCGGCATCGTTGCCGCGGCGCTGGCATGGGGAATCGCCGGCTGCACAAGCGGTGAGCCCGCCAAGGAGGGCGCACCGGGCCCGCAGAAGGGAGTCCCCGCCCCGGGCGCGCCCCAGGAGAAGTTCGGTCTGATCGGCGACGGCTCGACCGCGTTCACGGGCCGCCAGCCGAACATCCGGAAGCCGGAGAAGCTGAAGCCCGGCCAGAAGCCCCCGCAGTTCGTGGTGTTCTCGTGGGACGGCGCGGGTGAGGACAGCCAGAAGCTCTTCTCCCACTTCCGCAAGGTGGGCAAGAAGTACGACGCGCAGATGACGTACTTCCTCAGCGGGGTCTATCTGCTGCCTGAGGAGAAACGTCACCTCTACGACCCTCCCCAGCACGCGCCCGGCCGCTCCGACATCGGCTTCGGCGACCTCGAGGGCATCAAGGAGACCGTGGAGCATCTGCGCGGCGCCTGGCAGGACGGCAACGAGGTCGGCACCCACTTCAACGGCCACTTCTGCGGTCCCGACGGTGGGGTCGGGACCTGGTCCGTAGCGGAGTGGAAGAGCGAGATCGCGCAGGCCAAGTCCTTCGTGAAGAACTGGAAGACCAACGCCGGCCTGCCGGACGAGGAGCCCCTGCCCTTCGATTACGACAAGGAGCTCATCGGCGGCCGCACACCCTGCCTGGAGGGCCGGCGCAATTTCATGCGGGCAGCACCGGAACTGGGGTTCCGGTACGACTCCAGCGGCATCAGCAAGCAGATCTGGCCGAAGAAGGCCGAGGGCCTGTGGGACCTGCCGCTCCAACTGGTCCCGATGCCCGGGCGGGGCTTCGAGACGCTCAGCATGGATTACAACTTCATGGTCAACCAGTCCGGGAAGACCTCCCAGGGCGCCCCCTCGATGCGCGAATACTGGGGCAACCAGATGCGCGACGGGCTACTGCAGGCGTTCGACCGCGCGTACCGGGGAAACCGGGCTCCGCTGATCATCGGCAACCATTTCGAGTCCTGGAACGGCGGCACGTACATGCGGGCCATCGAGGAGACCATCAAGACGGTCTGCGTCCAGCAGGACGTGCGCTGTGTGTCCTTCCGCCAGCTCGTCGACTGGCTGGACGCGCAGGATCCGCAGCTGATCGAACGGATGCGAACGCTCGGCGTCGGCAAGGCGCCGAAGGAGGGCTGGGCGGCATTCCTGACCGCCCAGCCGGCTTTCCCGGCGGGCACGGCTCCCGCGTCGCATGCCGAGGCCGGCCGGCGCTAGGGAATGGTGTAGGGCACCACCCGCCCGTGCCTCAGCTGGGCTGGGGAACGGGCGTGTGCTCGCCCAGCACGAAGGCGGGGTCGACCTGGGCAGCCAGATCGACACCCGTCTTCGCGTTGCCCCAGCTCTCCGCGTTCTTCAGGTGGAAGTGCACCATCTGGCGGGTGTAGCGCGCCCAGTCGCGGCGTTCGTAGGAATCCTCGGCCGCGTCCTGCAGAGCCTGCAGGGCAAGGCGGTTGGCGGCCTCCAACAACTCGAAGCGCGGCGGGCGGCCCTTCTCCATCGCGCGCACCCAGTCGGAGTGCCCCACGGTGACCAGCAGGTCGTCCCCCACTTCCTCGCGCAGGAAGTCGAGGTCGTCCTCGCCCTGCACCTTGTTGCCGACAACCTTGAGGGAGATGCCGAAGTCCCGCGCGTACTCCTTGTACTGGCGGTACACCGAGACGCCCTTGCGGGTCGGCTCGGCCACCAGGAAGGTCATGTCGAACCGCGTGAACATGCCGGACGCGAAGGAGTCGGAGCCCGCGGTCATGTCGACGACGACATACTCGTCCGGGCCGTCGACGAGGTGGTTCAGGCACAGTTCGACCGCGCCGACCTTGGAGTGGTAACAGGCCACACCGAGGTCGGACTCGGTGAAGGGCCCGGTGGCCATCAGCCGGATCACGCCGTCGTCGAGCGGTACGGGGCGGGCGCACGCCTCGTACACCGGGTTGTCCTCGCGGACCTTCAGCAGACGTGACCCCGTACCGGGCGGGGTCGTCTTGATCATCGTCTCGGCAGAGGCGATCCGGGGGTTCGAGCCCCGCAGGTACTCCTTGATCAGGGGAAGGTGCGCGCCCATCGCGGGCAGCGCGCCGGCCTGCTCCTCGTCGAGACCGAGGGCGGCCCCCAGGTGCTGGTTGATGTCGGCGTCCACCGCGACGACGGGGGCCTCATTGGCGGCAAGGTGGCGGATGAAGAGCGAGGACAGCGTGGTCTTACCGCTGCCGCCCTTCCCTACGAAAGCGATCTTCATGTTCACCAAGGGTAATCGCATGATTGCCCCTTGTTGTCGATCTGAGTGAAGAAGACCACTCCAAGGTGGGGCGCGCGCTACGGGTGCGTAGGCTCCTTACTTATGAGTACGTCAGCCGATCCGCTCGCCGCACTGGGCTCTCTTCCCGGCGTTGACGAATCCGTGGACTCCGTACGCAAGGCCGTCGACCGGGTCTACGGACACCGCGTCATGCGCCGGCGCGGGACCGAGGTCACCTCCGAGGCCGCGCTGCGTGGGGCGCGCGGCAGCGCTGCGCTGTCCGGCGCCGACTGGGCGCTCGAGGAGGTGCGCCGACGCACCGACTTCAGCAGTGACGCCGAGGCGCTGACCGTCGGTGCGGCCCTGCGGCTGACCGCGGAGGCCGGCCAACTGCTGAGCATCTGGCGGCAGTCGCCGCTGCGCGTGCTGGCGCGACTGCACCTGGTCGCGGCTGGGGGTGCGGCGCCCGACGACTCGGTCGGTCGGCCGCGCTTCTCGGCCGAGCCGGTCGACGAACCGCTCGTCGAGCTGCCGCTGCCGGACGCGGAGGAGGTGGCGGGTCGGCTGGAGGGACTGTCGCAGTTGATCATCGCGGGCGGTTCCGCCCCGGCGCTGGTCACGGCCGCGGTGGTGCACGGGGAACTGCTCACGCTGCGCCCCTTCGGCTCGTACAACGGGCTGGTCGCGCGGGCCGCCGAGCGCATCGTGCTGATCGGCAGCGGTCTCGACCCCAAGTCGATCTGCCCGGCCGAGGTGGGCCATGCGGAGCTGGGGCGCGCGGCCTATGTCGCGGCCCTCGACGGCTATGTCTCCGGGACGCCCGAGGGTATGGGGGCGTGGATCGCGCACTGTGGGCGCGCGGTGGAGCTGGGGGTCAGGGAGTCGACGGCGGTGTGCGAGGCGCTGCAGCGCGGGGCCGCGTAGCAGGAGCCGGATACCGGGCCGGAGACAGGGTTGCGGCGACACCGTGAAGCTTGTGGTGTCGCCGCTGGCATGTCAGCCCAGTTACCAAGCGTCCTCGATATTTGCCCATCAGGTCGGGAACTCTGCCCGTCACCTGGTGCGGCTGGCCCGTAATCGACGGGTCGACGTCGCGTGGGTGCTCGGCGTTCATGCATCGGTCCGTGGGCCTTACTGCGTTCTGAAGGTCATCCTCTCGGATCTGTCCTTGGTCTCGCGGGCCGTTAACTCCTTTCTACTCCTGAGGTGAGGCAAGCGGAAGCCCTGACTGCGGTTCTTTACTTTTGGGTTCAAATGCAATGCAATCGGGCGGCCGAGAATTGCCGCAGGTCAGGCGGGCGCCGGGAGGACGGCGGCGCGGCGCCGACTGGCGTACCAGACCAGTCCGGCCGTAGCCGCGGCCGCGCCCACAGCGGCGGCCGCCATCAGCGCGGGGCGCGTCGGCATCGAGAACCCGGGCAGCCGTTGCTTGAGCCGGACCGGCCGGTTGAACACGAGAATCGGCCATCCGCGGGAGAGCGCCTCGCGGCGCAGCGCACGGTCCGGGTTGACGGCGTACGGATGGCCCACCGAGCCCAGCATCGGGACGTCGGTGACGGAGTCGCTGTACGCGAAACAGCGGTCCAGGTCGTATCCCTCGGATTCGGCCAGTTCCCTGATCGCTTCCGCCTTGGTGGGGCCGTACGCGTAGTACTCGACCTCGCCCGTGAAGCAGCCGTCCTCGCCGACCACCATGCGCGTGGCCACCACCCGGTCGGCGCCGAGGAGCTCGCCGATGGGCTCGACGACCTCCGCGCCGGAGGTGGAAACGATCACAACGTCGCGGCCGGCCCTGTGGTGCTCCTCGATGAGGGACGCCGCCTCGTCGTAAATGATCGGGTCGATGAGATCGTGCAGCGTCTCCGCGACGAGCTCCTTGACCAGCTGGACGTTCCAGCCTTTGCAGAGCGCGGAGAGGTACTCGCGCATCCGCTCCATCTGATCGTGGTCGGCGCCGCCCGCGAGAAAGACGAACTGGGCATATGCGGTCCGCAGTACCGCTCTGCGGTTGATCAGGCCGCCTTGGTAGAAGGACTTACTGAAGGTCAGAGTGCTCGACTTCGCAATGACCGTCTTGTCCAGGTCGAAGAACGCAGCTGTTCGCGGCAAGGAGTGGTTTTCCACGGGCCCGAGCATATGCGCCCACCATTCGGCGTAAGGTGGGGCGCGTGGGTTTGCCTGAGAAGGCTCTCGGGTACACCATGGAAGTCACGGATCGTTCGCGACCGTGCTAACCCGGTCCGACTCCTCCCCCCCCGAGTCGGCCGTGGGGACGACCCCCGCTCTCCCCCCCGGCGGGGGTCGTCGCATGTCTGGACGCGTTTTCGCCGCTTCTCTCCGGCTCATTCCGGTCCTTCCCTGCGGCTCACGGGCCTCGTAGGTGAAGACCCTCAACTCCTCAGACTCGTCACGGTGTGTAGTGGTTGCGCTGCGCTCCGGAAGTCACTGGTATGAGTGAGCGGGATATTCACAAGTGGGGAGTTGTCCACAGTTTTTGAGCAAGATCCACACGATTTCCAGGATCGCTGCACGGTGATTCCGTCCGCGAAGTTCGCGGATGCGGGATTTGTAGCGAGAGGGGGCGGAGATCGTGGCGGGATCCATCACTTCCGAGCGACTGCTGAGTGCCGAGGGGCGCCAGAGCAGACCGCTGATCGTCACCGAGGACGCGGCGCTGCTCGACGACCTGTTGCGGTTGTGTGCGGCGGCCGGCGTCGAGCCCGAAGTGCACCACGGGGTGCCCGAGCGAGGGGGCGGCGGCAGAGGCGGAGGCGGCTGGGACAGCGCGCCACTGGTGCTCGTCGGGGACGATGCCGCGACCCGGGTGCGGGGCGCTGTGCGCCGGCGGGGAGTCCTTCTCGTCGGGCGGGACCAGGACGACCCCGAAGTCTGGCGGCGGGCCGTGGAGATCGGTGCCGACCACGTGCTGCGGCTCCCCGATGCCGAGGCGTGGCTCGTCGACCGGATCGCCGATGTGGCGGAGGGGGCGGGACGGCAGGCACTCACGGTCGGGGTGATCGGCGGGCGAGGCGGGGCAGGGGCTTCGACACTGGCCTGCGCGCTCGCTGTGACCGCTGCCCGCGGCGGCGAGCGGGCGATGCTGATCGACGCCGATCCGCTTGGCGGCGGGCTCGATGTGCTGCTCGGCGGCGAGAGCGCGGAAGGGCTGCGCTGGCCGGATTTCGCCGGGTCGCGTGGCAGGGTCGGCGGTGGGGCGCTGGAGGAGTCGCTGCCCGAACTGCACGCGCTGCGGGTCCTCAGCTGGGACCGCGGGGATTCGGTGGTCATTCCGCCGACGGCCATACGATCGGTGCTGGCCGCGGCGCGCAGGCGGGGCGGGGTTGTGGTCGTCGATCTGCCCCGGCGGGTGGACGAGGGCGTGGCCGAGGCGTTGGCCCAGCTGGACCTCGGACTGCTGGTGGTGCCGGCGGAGCTGCGGGCCGTGGCGGCCGCGAGCCGGGTGGCGTCGATGGCGGGCATGGTGCTGCGCGACCTTCGGGCGGTGGTGCGCGGGCCGTATGCCGCGGGGCTGGATGACGAGTCGGTGGCCGGGCTGCTGGGACTGCCGCTCGCGGGTGAACTGCCGGTGGAGGCAGGGCTGCTGGGCGCCCAGGACGGCGGAGCGCCGCCGGGTGGCAGTCCGCGGAGTCCGCTGGCCAGGTTCTGTGCGGCGTTCTGGGACCAGGCGCTGGCCGGGGGTGTTCCGTCATGAGCGCTCAATTGCTGGACGCGGTGCGACGGCGGCTCGCGGAGAGCGGTGCGGAGCCGACCCCGTCCCGGGTGGCGGCCGCGCTGCGGTCCCAGGGGCGGCTGCTCGGGGACACGGAAGTGCTCGGCGTGGCTGAGGAGTTGCGCTCCGAGCTGGTGGGTGCGGGGCCGTTGGAGCCGCTGCTCGCGGATCCTGAGGTCACGGACGTTCTGGTGGCCGCTCCTGACCGGGTGTGGGTGGACCGCGGCCGCGGGCTGGAGCTCACCGGGGTGTCGTTCGCCGACGCGGGCGCGGTGCGCAGGCTGGCTCAGCGGCTGGCGGCGGTGGCCGGGAGGCGGTTGGACGACGCGAGGCCGTGGGTGGACGCCCGGCTGCCGGACGGGACCCGGCTGCACGCTGTGCTGCCGCCCATCGCTGTCGGCTCAGCCTGTCTGTCCCTGCGAGTGGTCCGACCCCGGGCTTTCTCACTGGGCGAGTTGGTCGCGGCGGGCACGGTGCCGCCGGGCGGGGACCGGGTGCTGCGAGCGCTGATCGACGCCCGGCTCTCGTATCTGATCAGCGGAGGTACGGGCTCGGGGAAGACGACGCTGCTGAGTTCACTGCTGGGGCTGGTGGGGGCCGCGGAGCGGATTGTGTTGGCCGAGGACTCGGCGGAGCTGCGCCCGGATCATCCGCATGTGGTGTGGCTCGAATCGCGCCCGGCCAACCAGGAGGGCGTGGGCCTGGTGACCTTGAAGGACCTGGTGCGGCAGGCGCTGCGGATGCGTCCCGACCGGCTGGTCGTGGGGGAGGTGCGGGGCGAGGAGGTCACCGATCTGCTGGCCGCCCTGAACACCGGGCATGAAGGCGGCTGCGGGACCGTGCACGCCAATGCGGCGGCACATGTGCCCGCGCGGCTGGAGGCGCTGGGGACGGCGGCAGGGCTCGACCGGGCGGCGCTGCACAGCCAGTTGGCCGCGGCGCTGTCGGTGGTGGTCCATCTCGCGCGGGACCGGGGAGGGCGGCGGCGCGTTGCCGAGGTGCATGTACTGGAGCGGGATGCGGCGGGGCTGGTGGTGACCGTGCCGGCGCTGCGGTGGGGCGCTGAGGCCTTCGTCCATGAGCGTGGCTGGGAGCGGCTGCGGTCGATGCTCGGGGGTGCGCTGTGACGGGTGTCGCGCAGGTCTGTGCGGCGGCGGTGTGTGCGGGGGCGGCCGCGTGGCTGATGGGCGGGCGTGATCAGGCGCTGCGGCGGGCCACGTTGATGCTCTCGGGAGGCGGGCCGGCCACGTCCGGTCCTCCGTGGGGTCGGATGCTGGGCGCCGCGCGGGCCCGTGTGCGGCGGGAGTGGGCCTGCCTGCTGGTGGGGGCCCTGATCGCCGTCGTGGGCGAGTCGGTGCTGCCGCTGATCGGGGGCGCGTTGGCCGTGCCTCTCGTAGCGCGTTGGCTGCGGGCACGGGAGCGGGCCGGCGAGCGCGAGTGGCGGGGCCGGGAGGTGATCGCCCTGTGCGGGGCGGTGGCGGGGGAGCTGCGCGCGGGGTTACAGCCAGGGCAGGCGTTGCGGGCGGTGGTGCGTGGTTTCACCCCCGGTTCCGGCGGGCTCGGTGGCGCCGAGGGGGCGGTGGTGGCCGCGGCGCGGTTCGGCGGGGACGTGCCGGAAGCGCTGTTGCAGGCGGCGCGGGAGCCGGGTGCGGAAGGGCTCGTCGGGGTGGCCGCCTGCTGGCGGGTGTCGGTGGACGGCGGGGCGGGGCTCGCGGCCGGGCTGGACCGGCTGGAGGCCGCGCTGCGGGCCGAGCGGGACCAGCGGGAGGAACTGCGGGCCCAGTTGGCCGGGGCCAGATCGACGGCGGTGGTGCTCGCGCTCCTGCCGGTTGCGGGGCTTCTGATCGGCACCGCACTGGGGGCAGGTCCGCTGGGGGTCCTGCTGCACACCCCGGCGGGGCTGGGGTGCCTGGTGGTCGGCGGGTTGCTGGAGGGCCTCGGGGTGTTCTGGGCCGGCCGGATCGTACGAGCGGGGGAGCGCGCATGACCGGTGATGTTGTCCACAGGCTGGGGGTGGTGGTGTCGGTCGCTGCCGCTGTGGCGTGCCTCGGCTCCGCGCTGGCCGCGCGGATACGGGAGCGGGCGATGCGGCGCCGGCTGGCGGTGCTGCTCGCGGCTGACCCCGGCTCGCGGTCGAGCGGCCTGCCACGTGCTTGGGCGGCTGGGGTGAGGGGCTGGGCGGCGCCGGTGGGCGCGGTGGTCACCGGCTATGTCCTGGTCGGTGGAGTGGCCGGCTGCCTGGTGGGTCTGGCCGCCGCCTGGGGCGTACGGCGATGGCTGCGGGGCCGGAAGCCACCGGCCGGCGCGGGCGACGACGCGGAGGCGGCCCGCCAACTCCCGCTCGCCGCCGACCTGCTGGCCGCATGCCTCGCCGCGGGGGCGGGGCCGCGCGAGGCGGCCGAGGTGGTCGGGGAGTCGCTCGGCGGGCCGGTGGGCGAGCGTCTGGCCCGCGCCGGGGCGGAGTTGCGGCTCGGCAGTGAACCGGCCGCCGCGTGGGGGCGGTTGGCGGAGATACCGGGAGCGCGATCGCTGGCTGGCTGCCTGGAGCGCGCCGCGTGCACGGGCGCGCCGGCTGCGGAGCCGGTCGCCCGGCTGGCCATGGGACTGCGGGACGACCGGTCGAGGGCGGCGACAGCTGGGGCACAGCGTGCCGCCGTGCTCATCACCGCTCCGGTGGGGCTCTGCTTTCTGCCGGCCTTCCTGGTGGTCGGAGTGGCCCCGGTGGTGATCGGTCTGGCGAGCGGCCTGCTGAACGGCAACTGATTCCGGCAAACGAGTGACGACCGAATGAATGTTTCTTGGGGGTTGGTATGTGGGTGTGGGAGCGAGTGCGCGACGCGCTGAGCCGGTCGCGTGAGGACGCCGGGATGACGACGTCCGAGTACGCCATGGGGACGATCGCGGCGTGTGGCTTCGCCGCGGTGCTCTACAAGGTGGTCACCAGCGGCGCGGTCTCGTCGGCGCTGCAGTCGGTGATCGGGAAGGCGCTCGATGCGCAGTTCTGACCGGGGCTATGTGACCGCCGAGGCGGCCGTGGTGGTGCCCGCGCTGGTCCTCTTCGCCATGGCCCTGGTGTGGGCGCTGATGGCGGCGTCCGCGCAGATCCAGTGTGTGGACGCGGCGCGGGCCGGGGCCCGGGCGGCAGCCCGGTCCGAGGCCGGGCCTGCCGTGGTGGCTGCCGCTCGTTCGGCGGCCCCGGGCGGTGCGCGAGTCGCCGTGGAGCGGGAGGGGGAGCTGTGGCGGGTACGGGTGGAGGCGCCGACACCGGGACCGTCGGCCCTGTCGATGCGCCTGAGTGCGCAGGCGGTGGCGCTGGCCGAGGACACAGTGGGGGTGGGGCCGTGAGGCGGGCTCTGGGCCGGTGCCCGGGAGCGGACGGGGACCGGGGATCGGCGACCGTGTGGGCCGCGGTGGTCAGCTGCGTGCTGTGCGTGGTGTTCGCGGTCGTCCTGGCGATGGGACAGGCGGTGGTGGTCCGTCACCGCGCGGGCGCGGCGGCGGACCTGGCCGCGCTCGCCGCCGCGGACCACTGGATCGAAGGGCCGGAGGGAGCCTGCGGCAAGGCAGCCGGCGTGGCGCGGGCACAGGGCACGCGCCTGGTGCGGTGCCACGTGCACGGGGAGATCTCGGACGTCACGGCGGAGGCGGGCTTCGGGCCGTTCACCTCGGCGGTCCGGGCCAGGGCCGGTCCACCCGTTCCGGTGGGTCCGGTCAGTCCTCGGGCGCCCCGGTGAGCAGGGTGGTGAGCAGGCGGACGGCGCCCTGCTTGTGGAGGGGGTCGTTGCCGTTGCCGCACTTGGGGGACTGGATGCAGGAGGGGCAGCCGGCTTCGCACTCGCAGGACGCGATGGCCTCGCGGGTGGCGGTGAGCCACTCGCGGGCGGTGTGGAAGGCGCGCTCGGCGAATCCGGCCCCGCCGGGGTGGCCGTCGTACACGAAGACCGTCGGCAGCAGGGTGTCCGGGTGGAGCGGGACCGAGACACCGCCGATGTCCCAGCGGTCGCAGGTGGCGAAGAGCGGGAGCATCCCGATCGACGCGTGTTCGGCGGCGTGCAGGGCTCCCCCCAGGATCTCCGGGTGGATCCGGGCGGCGTCGAGCTGGTCCTCGGTGACCGTCCACCAGACGGCGCGGGTGCGCAGGGTGCGCGGGGGCAGTTCGAGCTTGGCCTCACCGAGCACCTCACCGGTGATCAGCTTGCGGCGGAGGTAGGAGACGACCTGGTTGGTGACTTCGACGGAGCCGTAGGAGAGCCGCCCGTCCCCCCAGGGGATCTCGGTGTCGGTCTCCAGGACCGAGATGGAGGTGGTGTCACGAGCGGTGGTGGAGTACGGCGGGCTGGCCTCCTCCACCAGCGCCACGGAGTCCTCCAGGTCCAGGTGCTTCACCAGATAGGTGCGGCCCTGGTGGAGGTGGACGGCGCCGTCGTGGACGGCGGTATGGGAGGCGGATTCGTCCACGGTGCCCAGCAGCCGGCCGGTGGCAGCCTCGACGACCTGGACGGGGCGCCCGCCCTCGCCCCGGATGTCGGTGAGGTCCGCGGCCCGCTCGCGGCGGGTCCAGTGCCAGGCCGTAGCCCGGCGCCGGAGCAGCCTGGCGGCCTCCAGCTGAGGCAGCAGCCCGGCGGCGGCCGGGCCGAAGAGGTCGAGGTCGGTCTCGGTGAGCGGTAGCTCGGCGGCGGCCGCACAAAGATGGGGGGCGAGGACGTACGGGTTCTCCGGGTCGAGCACGGTGGACTCGACTGGCTGCCGGAACAGCGCCTCGGGGTGGTGGACCAGGTAGGTGTCCAGCGGGTCGTCCCGGGCCACCAGGACCGCCAGGGCGCCCTGGCCAGAGCGTCCGGCGCGGCCCGCCTGCTGCCACAGGGAGGCCCGGGTGCCCGGGTACCCCGCGATGACGACGGCGTCCAGGCCGGAGACGTCGACTCCCAGCTCCAGGGCGGTGGTGGCGGCCAGGCCAAGGAGCTCGCCCGAGTGCAGGGCGCGCTCCAGGGCGCGGCGTTCTTCCGGCAGGTAGCCGCCTCGGTAGGCGGCGACCCGCCGGGGGAGGGAGCGGTCCACCTCGGCCAGCCGTTCCTGGGCGATGACCGCGATCAGCTCGGCGCCGCGCCGGGAGCGTACGAAGGCGACCGTACGTACGCCCTGCACGGTCAGATCGGTGAGGAGGTCGGCGGTTTCGGCGGTGGCGGTGCGGCGGACGGGGGCGCCCTTCTCGCCCTGCAGATCGGTGAGCGGCGGCTCCCAGAGGGCGAAGACCAGCTCGCCGCGCGGGGATGCGTCGTCGGCGACCTCGGTGACGGGCAGGCCGGTGAGCCGGCCGGCCGCGACCGCGGGCTCGGCGGCGGTGGCGGACGCGAGGAGGAAGACGGGGTTCGAGCCGTAGCGGGCGCAGAGGCGGCGCAGCCGGCGCAGCACCTGGGCGACGTGCGAGCCGAACACGCCCCGGTAGGTGTGGCACTCGTCGATGACGACATAGCGCAGCGCGCGCAGGAAGGAGGACCAGCGTGGGTGGGAGGGCAGTATTCCGCGGTGCAGCATGTCCGGATTGGTGAGGACGTAGTTCGCGTACTGCCGGACCCACTCGCGCTCCTCGACCGGCGTGTCGCCGTCGTAGACCGCCGGCCGGACCGAGGTGCCCAGGGGCGCCGCCAGGGCCCTGACGGCGCGGCGCTGGTCGGCTGCCAGGGCCTTGGTGGGGGCGAGGTAGAGCGCGGTCGTCCCCCGCCCGTTCGGGGCCTCGGCGCCGTCGAGCAGGGTGGACAGTACGGGCGCCAGGTACGCGAGGGACTTGCCCGAGGCGGTGCCGGTGGCGACGACGACCGACTTGCCGTCGAGGGCGTGCTCGGCGGCCGCAGCCTGGTGTGCCCAGGGGTGCTCGATGCCGGCCGCCTGGATGGCTGCGATCACTTCCGGCCGGATGCGATCGGGCCAGACTGCATGGCGACCCGCTCGCGGGGGCAAGTGCTCCGTATGAGTGATGCGCGCAGCCCGGTTCGCTCCCTTGGCGAGCCGGTCCAGGACGGTGCTGGGGGAGGGGCGTGTGCCCGTGGTCTCCGTGCTCCGACCGGGGCGGTGATTGTTGGCCATCGGCACCGAGTGTGTCACTGGCGTGAAGGACAATGGTCCCAAGGCGTCGTGCACGCCCGCTGGTAAGTGATTGAATGCCATCGCGGCTGCCAATCCGTCCCCCGCCCTCGGATGGGGGATGCCCCTGGGGGGCGCCGCTCGATAGCAAGGTGCTGGAGGATCCGTGGACCTGTCCCTGTCGACTCGCAATGTGTCCGGCCCCGGTGGCGACCGTACGGTCGTTGAGGTCGGTGGCGAGATTGATGTGTATACCGCGCCCAAGCTGCGCGAGCAGTTGGTCGAGTTGGTGAACGACGGCAGCTACCACCTGGTTGTCGACATGGAGGGCGTGGACTTCCTCGACTCCACCGGACTCGGCGTGCTCGTGGGTGGACTCAAGCGTGTCCGGGCCCATGAGGGCTCGCTGCGTCTGGTCTGCAACCAGGAGCGCATTCTCAAGATCTTCCGCATCACCGGTCTGACCAAGGTGTTCCCGATCCACACCTCGGTGGACGAAGCCGTCGCGGCCACCGACTGACGGCTTGCCGGAGGAAGAGCAGGGGGCCGGGCTCTGAGCCCGGGCCCCCTGAGTCGCACGCCCGTACGTCTGAGGGGGATCGCATGGCCACCGTTGAACTCCGCTTCAGCGCTCTGCCCGAGCATGTCAGGACGGCCCGCCTGGTGGCGGCCGCCGTGGCGCGCCGCGCCGGGGTGGAGGAGGCCGTGCTGGACGAGGTCAGGCTCGCTGTCGGCGAGGCCTGCTCCCGTGCTGTCGGGCTGCACCGCAGTCATGGTGTGACCGCCCCTGTCCGGGTCGTGCTGACCGAGGAGGAGAAGGTGTTCTCCATCGAGGTCGGCGACGAAGTGCCCGGCCCGTCGGGGGCGGCGCCCGGCTCGCACGGCGGGGCCGACGACGCGGACGCCGAGGGCGAGGACGAGATGGGCCTCGCCGTCATCAGCGGGCTCGTCGACGACGTCGAGGTCAGCGCCGGTGAACTCGGCGGCCTGATCCGGATGAGCTGGCCGAAGCCCCCCAGTCACCCCCTTCCCTGATTCAAACCTCTTTCTGCAACTTTCTGCTTTCTCTGTCCGACCTCCATCGCGGCCCTGCTGAGCAGGGCCTTTTTCATTTATCTAGATCATTCACCGGTCGTCAATGCTTTTGCCCCATTACCGCTTTCGGGGGGTACTCGTGAGGCGCGATCTTCTGCTGAGGAGCGAGTGAAGGCCAATTCCGTTTACCGCGCTCTGTTTTGATCTAGTGCGGCTCCCTACAATCCGTCCACATCTTGAGCTCATCACGTCAAGGAGGACGAATGACGGGGCTCTTCACCCCTCACCAGCAAGACCACCCCTCAACCCTCGCAGCAGCGGTTCTCACTGACGACAACCGCCTCATCGTGATCGTCATCGCGTCCGTCGCCCTCGCGGCGCTGGTCGTGGCCCAGCTGCTGGTCCGCCAGGTCCTGGCGGCCGGCGAAGGCACCCAGAAGATGAAGGAGATCGCGGCAGCCGTCCAGGAAGGCGCCAACGCCTATCTGGCACGGCAGTTGCGCACGCTCGGCGTATTCGCCGTGGTCGTGTTCTTCCTGCTCTTCCTGCTCCCGGCGGACAACTGGTCGCAACGGGCCGGGCGTTCGGCATTCTTCCTGGTCGGCGCGCTTTTCTCGGCGGCGACCGGATACATCGGCATGCGCCTGGCCGTACGGGCGAATGTGCGCGTGGCAGCAGCCGCGCGTGAAGCGACTCCCGCGGAAGGCGAACCGGCAAAGGATCTGACGGCCGTCGCACACAAGGCCATGAAGATCGCTTTCCGTACGGGCGGCGTGGTCGGCATGTTCACGGTGGGCCTCGGCCTGCTCGGTGCCTCCTGCGTCGTCCTCGTCTACGCCGCTGACGCTCCCAAGGTGCTGGAGGGCTTCGGCCTCGGCGCCGCGCTGATCGCCATGTTCATGCGTGTGGGAGGCGGCATCTTCACCAAGGCCGCCGACGTCGGCGCCGACCTGGTCGGCAAGGTCGAGCAAGGCATTCCGGAGGACGATCCGCGCAATGCCGCGACCATCGCCGACAATGTGGGCGACAACGTCGGCGACTGTGCGGGGATGGCGGCGGACCTCTTCGAGTCGTACGCGGTGACCCTGGTGGCCGCGCTGATCCTCGGCAAGGCCGCGTTCGGTGACGCCGGGCTCGCGTTCCCGCTGATCGTTCCGGCGATCGGCGTGGTCACGGCCATGATCGGCATCTTCGCGGTGGCGCCCCGGAGCTCCGACCGCAGCGGGATGACCGCCATCAACCGGGGCTTCTTCATCTCGGCGGTGATCTCCCTCGCCCTGGTCGCGGTGGCGGTCTTCGTCTACCTGCCCTCCTCGTACGCCGAACTGAACGGCATCACCGACGTCGCCGTCCGGGCGCACGACGGCGACCCGCGGATCCTCGCGCTCGTCGCGGTCGCCATCGGCATCGTCCTCGCCGCGCTCATCCAGCAGCTCACCGGCTACTTCACCGAGACCAACCGGCGCCCCGTACGGGACATCGGAAAGTCCTCGCTGACCGGCCCGGCCACCGTCGTGCTCGCGGGCATCGCCATCGGCCTGGAATCCGCCGTCTACACCGCGCTGCTGATCGGCCTCGGCGTCTACGGCGCGTTCCTGCTCGGCGGTACGTCCATCATGCTGGCGCTGTTCGCGGTGGCCCTGGCCGGCACCGGCCTGCTCACCACCGTCGGCGTCATCGTCGCCATGGACACCTTCGGACCGGTCTCCGACAACGCGCAGGGCATCGCCGAGATGTCCGGCGACGTCACGGGCGCCGGCGCCCGGGTCCTCACCGACCTGGACGCGGTCGGCAACACCACGAAGGCGATCACCAAGGGCATCGCCATCGCCACCGCGGTGCTCGCCGCGGCCGCGCTCTTCGGCTCGTACCGCGACGCCATCGCCACGGCGGTCGCGGAGGTGGGCGCCAAGGCCGGCGACATGGGCCTGAGCCTGGACATCTCGCAGCCCAACAACCTGGTCGGCCTGATCCTGGGCGCCGCGGTCGTCTTCCTCTTCTCGGGGCTGGCGATCAACGCGGTCTCGCGGTCCGCCGGAGCCGTGGTCTACGAGGTGCGGCGGCAGTTCCGCGAGCACCCCGGGATCATGGACTACACCGAGAAGCCGGAGTACGGGCGCGTCGTCGACATCTGCACCAAGGACGCGCTGCGCGAGCTGGCGACGCCCGGCCTGCTCGCCGTGCTCACCCCCATCGCGGTGGGCTTCTCGCTCGGGGTGGGCGCACTGGGCTCGTTCCTGGCGGGCGCGATCGGCACCGGCACGCTGATGGCGGTGTTCCTCGCCAACTCCGGTGGCGCGTGGGACAACGCCAAGAAGCTCGTCGAGGACGGCCACCACGGCGGCAAGGGCAGCGAGGCCCATGCCGCGACCGTGATCGGCGACACGGTCGGTGACCCGTTCAAGGACACGGCGGGTCCCGCGATCAACCCGCTGCTCAAGGTGATGAACCTGGTGGCCCTGCTCATCGCTCCGGCGGTGGTGCAGTTCAGCTACGGCGACGACGCCAGTCCCGGCGTCCGGGCGGTGGTGGCGGCGCTCGCCATCCTCGTCATCATCGGCGCGGTGTACATCTCCAAGCGGCGAGGCATCGCCGTGGGTGACGAAGGCAACGTGGAGCGGATCACCAAGTCCGCTGATCCGGCGGTGGTTTCGTAACACCTGCTCAAAAGAGGGGCGGGCGGCGCGGATTGACGCGCCGCCCGCCCTTTTGGTGTGCGGACGTGAGCCTCGTCTCTCTTGGTGCAAATGGTTACAATATGGTCTACATCGGTCGTACGACATGCGGATGTCGCCCACTTGGCGTGTATGTTCCGGGGCCGAGAACCTTGGAAGGGACCGATCCGGTGAACAAGAAGCTTGCAGCCGCACTGTCCGGCGGTGCGGTACTCGTACTCGCGCTGTCGGGCTGCAGCGACGACAGCGACGACAAGGTGAACGCCTGGGCCAAGCAGGTCTGCGACCAGGTGCAGCCCCAGGTGAAGAAGATCGAGGAAGCCAACACCGCGATCCAGAAGGAGACGACGGACCAGAGCAAGGCGGACGTCGTCCAGAAGACCGACTCGGCGGCCTTCCAGTCCATGTCGGAGGCGTACAAGGCGATGGGCGCCGCCGTGAAGAGCGCGGGCGCGCCGCCCGTCGACGAGGGCGAGAAGACGCAGCAGGAAGCCGTCAAGGAGCTCGACGGCATCTCGACGGCCTACGCCAACCTGAAGAAGCAGGTCGACGGCCTCGACACCAAGGACCAGGCCAAGTTCGCCGACGGCCTCAAGGGCATCGCCGCCGAGCTCGACAAGCTCAGCAAGAGCGGCAACCAGGCCCTGACGAAGCTGCAGTCCGGCGACGTCGGCAAGGCGATGAAGAAGCAGCAGAGCTGCCAGCGCTCGGCTTCGCCCTCGCCGTCCTAGGGCCGGCACCCGTACGACGGACGGCCCGCCGCGCAGCGGCTGGTGTCGCAGCGGCGGCAGGCGGCCGAAGCCCGGGAGGCCCCGTGGGGCCGATCGGTGCGAGGGCGCCGTCGAGGAGTAGTGCTGCCAGCGCTCGGCTTCGCCCTCGCCGTCCTAGCCCGGGCCGGGGGCGGGCCGCGCTCAGACCGGGGGCGGCCGGGCTCGGGCCGGGGGCGGGCGGTGTCCGGTGTTGTGCGGTGGGGTCCGGGCGCCCCACCGCGTCGTGGTCGTACGCAATGTCAGTGCCGGAGGCCACAATGGGCGGGTGAGTACGCCCAGCCTTCCCGCGCCCGACCGTTCCTCCCAGCTGCGTGACGCCCTGCTCCGCGCCGGCTTCACCGCGGACGGGCTGCTCGACCTGCTCGGCGCCCCCGCGTACGCCGCGCTCGCCCGCAGCGAGACGGTCCCCGCCGTGCGAGCCACCCGCGACGACGGCCCGCTGCAGACGCTCGTACGGCTCTTCCTGCTCCAGCGCCCCGTCGCGTACGCGCACGCCGCCGCCGCGCTGCCCGTCGAGGACACCCTGGCCGACGGCTGGGTCACCCGGGACGGCGACGACGTGCGGGCGGCCGTCGATGTGCGGCCGTACGGCGGGCCCGAGGGGCAGGACTGGTTCATCGTGTCCGATCTGGGCTGCGCCGTCGGCGGCGCCGGCGGCATCGGCAGCCGCCATGAGGCCGTCGTCCTCGGGGTGGGCGGCGCGTCCACCACGCTCGCCGGGATCACCGTCCGTACGCCCGTCGCCAAGGCGCTCGACCTCGGCACCGGTTCCGGCATCCAGGCCCTGCACGCCGCGCAGCACGCCACCCGGGTCACCGCCACCGACCTCAACCCGCGGGCGCTGCACTTCACCCGGCTCACGCTGGCGCTCTCCGGGGCGCCCGAGGCGGACCTGCGGGAGGGGTCGCTGTTCGAGCCGGTGGCCGACGAGACGTACGACCTGATCGTGTCCAACCCGCCCTTCGTGATCTCACCCGGCGCCCGGCTGACCTACCGCGACGGCGGAATGGGCGGCGACGACCTGTGCCGCACGCTCGTGCAGCAGGCCGGTGACCGGTTGAACGCCGGCGGATACGCGCAGTTCCTCGCCAACTGGCAGCACGTGGAGGGCGAGGAGTGGCACGACCGGCTCCGCTCCTGGGTGCCGCGCGGCTGCGACGCGTGGATCGTGCAGCGCGAGGTGCAGGACGTCACGCAGTACGCGGAGCTGTGGCTGCGCGACGCCGGTGACCACCGCAGCGACCCGGCCGCATACGACACCCGGTACGCGGCCTGGCTGGAGGAGTTCGAGGCGCGCAAGACCAAGGCGGTCGGCTTCGGCTGGATCAGCCTGCGGAAGTCCGGTTCCGACCGGCCCTCGATCGTCGTCGAGGAGTGGCCGCACCCCGTCGAGCAGCCGCTCGGCGCGACCGTACAGGCCCACTTCGAGCGGCAGGACTATCTGCGGCAGCACGACGACGCGGCGCTGCTCGCCGGCCATTTCAGGCTGGCGGACGAGGTCGTACAGGAACAGGTCGGCATGCCCGGCGCCGAGGACCCCGAGCATGTGGTGCTCCGGCAGAACCGCGGCATGCGGCGCGCCACCAAGGTCGACACCGTCGGCGCGGGATTCGCGGGGGTGTGCGACGGGACGCTGAGCGCCGGGCGGATCCTGGACGCGATCGCCCAGCTGCTGCACGAGGACCCGGTCCTGCTCCGCGACCGTACGCCCGAGGCGATCCGGCTGCTGGTGGAGCAGGGCTTCCTGGAGCCGGTTGCGGGGGCCGAGTGATACGGATCGAGCTGGACGAGGCGGCCCTCGGCGCACTCGGATCGCGCTGAGCCCGCTGTGGGAGGCGTTCTGCAGCCTGCACCTCGCGCTGCCGCACCGCAGCCCCTCCTGGCCGTACCAGGAGTGGGTGGTGCGGGCGCGCGAGGTGATCCGGGAGGACGAGCGCGTGGCACCGCTGCGCGAACTGCTGGCCGGCCCGTACAGCTTCCCGGACTTCATGCTGCCGCTGCCGCCCGGCACCACCTCGATCGAGGCGGAGCTGGACCTGGTGCGGTCCACCTCCCCCGAGGTCGTACGGGCGCAGCTCGCCGCGCACTGTCCGGGGATGGCGGACCACCCGCTCGTACAGCCGTACGTGACGGACCCGGAGGCGGCCTACGCCGCACTGGCCGATGCCTACGCCGCGTACTGGGAGGGCGCGCTGGAGCCGCTGTGGCCGACCATGCGCAGGCTCGTCGAGGACGAAGTGCTGGTCCGCGCCCGGACGTTCGCGACGGAAGGGGCCGATGCCCTCTTCGCCGGGCTGGAGTCGCGCGGCCGCTGGAACCCGCCGGTGCTGGAGCTGATCAAGCACATCGACGCCGAGTACCGGGCGGGGGAGCGGCGGGTGCTGCTGGTGCCGCTGGTCTTCGCGGAGGGGTGCCGGCTGTACTCGACCGACGACCCCGAGGTGCTCGCGATCTCCATCCAGGCGCGTGGGGCGGGCGCGCTGCGGGAGCGGCCCGAGCCGAAGGCCGTCGACCGGCTCGGGGTGCTGTTGGGGCGCGGGCGCGCGGCGGTGCTCCGGCAGCTGGGCGGGCCGCTCACCACGGCCGGACTGGCCGACCGCCTGTCGCTCGCGCCCAGTACCGTCTCCGAGCATCTGTCGGTGCTCGCCGAGGCCGGGGTGGTGACCCGGCACCGGGTCGGGCGCAGTGTGTACTACCAGCTCACGGACACCGGGCGGTCGCTGCTGGCGCTGCTGGCGCTGGTGTCGGGCGGGGACGTGCTGCGGGCGGTGTCCTGAGGATTCGGGCGCCGCCGAATCGATGGCCGGGCCGGTACGTACGCCTCTAGCGTCCCCGCCATGCTTGCGATCGAGGCGAGGAATCTCCGCCGTACCTACAGCACCCGTAGCGGCTTTCTGCGTCCGCACCGCACCGAGGTGGAGGCCGTGCGCGGGGTCACTTTCGAGGTGGCGCGCGGCGAACTGTTCGGCCTGCTGGGCCCCAACGGCGCCGGCAAGACCACCACCATCAAGATGCTCAACACCCTGCTGCTGCCGACCTCCGGCACGGCCCGGGTCCTCGGACACGACGTGGCACGCGATCCCGTCGCCGTCCGCCGCCGCATCGGCTATGTCTTCGGCGGCGACCGCGGGCTCTACGACCGGCTCTCCGCGCTCGACAACCTGCGCTACTTCGCCGAGCTGTACGCGGTCGAGCCGCGCGATCAGAAGCGCCGCATCGCCGAACTCCTCGACCTGGTCGGTCTGTCGGGGCGGGAGCGCGAGCGGGTCGAGGGCTACTCGCGCGGTATGCGCCAGCGCCTCCACATCGCGCGCGGGCTGCTGCACCGGCCCGAGGTGCTCTTCCTCGACGAGCCGTCGATCGGCGTGGACCCGGTCGCCGCCCGCGATCTGCGGCGCACCGTCGCCGACCTGCGGGCGGGCGGCACGACCGTGCTGCTCACCGCTCACTACATGGCCGAGGCCGACGAGTTGTGCGACCGGATCGCCGTGATCGCGGGCGGCGCGATCCGGGCGCTGGGCACCCCGGACCGCCTCAAGTCCCGGGTCCAGGAACGCGACATCGTGGAGATCGAGGCGTACGGAGTGTCGGACGGGCATCTCGAGCGGATCCGCGCGCTCCCGGGCGTGCGGGGCGCATCCGCCGAGGACCGCGGCGTCCTGCAGGCGCTCACCGTGCAGACGGAGCGCGGCGCCGACCTGCACGCGCAGGTGCTCGCGACGCTCGACGGGATACGGATCGGGCGGGTGCTCACGCGTGAACCCACCCTGGAAGACGCGTACATCGCCATCGTCGAGGAGGAGCGTGAGGGGCTGGAGGTGGCTTCCGTATGAGTTCGGTAAGCCGGCTGCTGCGGCTGACCGCCGTCGGTGTGCGTACTCATGTCACGTATATGAGCCGATCCCCGATCGAGATCACCTTCGCGGTCCTGGTGCCATTGGTGTACGCGACGCTCGCCGTCCACCTCTTCCGTGCGGCGGAGGATCCGGACCGGTTGCTGACGGCGTCCGTCGGCGCGGGACTGATGGGCATCTGGTCGTCCGTCCTCTTCGGCTCGGGCGGGGCGGTGCAGAACCAGCGCTGGCTCGGCACCTTGGAGACCCTGGTCGTCGCGCCCACCCGGCTGGCACTCGTGCTGCTGCCGATCACCCTCGCGACGGCCGTCGTCGGTACGTACGCGATGGTCGCGACCGTGCTCTGGGGCGCCCTTCTCTTCGGCGTGCCCATGGACTTCGCGCATCCGCTGCTGTTCCTGCTGGCCGTCCCCGCGTGCGTGCTGGCGCTCGGGATGACGGGGCTGCTGCCGGCCGCGACCTTTGTGCTGCTGCGCAACGCCAACGCCCTGGCCAACCCGATGGACGCGCCGGTGTGGCTGCTCTCCGGGATGCTCGTACCGGTCACGGTCCTGCCCGACTGGACGCGCCCGATCTCCTGGGCGCTGCCCACCACCTGGGGCTCGCGGGCCGTCCATGCGGCGACCTCGGGCGGGGATGTGCTGACTCCGCTGCTGCTGTCGCTCGCGCTGGGCGCGCTCTACGCGCTGCTCGCCGTCCTGGTCCTCGGGCGCGTCGAGCGCCGGGCCCGGGCCGCCGCCACTCTTTCCCTCGCCTGATGGAGCCGTCGATGCTGTTCCTGCGTCAACTCAGCCGTACGGTACGGCTCGTCGTCATCGCCGGCGGGATCTCGTACCGGGCGCTGTTCAACTGGACGACGCCCCCGATGTTCATCGGAACCCTGCTGGCCGGGCCGCTGCTTCAGCTGCTCTTCTTCGTGTACCTGGGACGGGAACTCGGGGTCGCCGACGACCGTTTCTATCTTGTCGGCAACGCCGTGCTCGCAGCCTCCACCGCCTGCGTGTACGGCGGCACCATGGCGGTCGCCAACGAGCGTCGTTGGCACCCTCGGCGCCGTGCTGCTCAGCCCCCGGCACCGCTCCCCGCTGTGGTTCGGACGCGCCCTTCCGTACGTACTGAACGGGCTGGTCGTCAGCGTGTTCACCCTGTGCCCCGCGAGACGCTGCCCGGCTGGATGCGGGCGGCGGGGGAGGCGCTGCCGCTGACCCACGCGGCGGACGCCGCCCGCCGGCTCGCCGCCGGCGGCGGCTTCCCCTGGCAGCCGGTGGGTGCGGAGCTGGTGGTGGGCGCCGGGTACGCGCTGGTCGCCGTCGTGCTGCTGAAGATCTTCGAGCGGGGCAGCAGACGCCGGGCGACTCTCGATGTGATGTGACGGTCCCGACAGAGGGGAGAGGGAGAGAGAGGAGAGGAAAGGGGACGGAGGGGAGGGAGGGGCGGGAGTGAAACCCTCCGCGTCCGTCGGCGCGGCGGAAACCGGCCATCGCCGAGACCCCGATCGGGCGGTGTTCACTTGAGGTTCGTGCTGCCGACGCCCCGGCGTGTCAGCCTCCCCGTCCGGGGGCGTCCGGGAATCGGACACGGGGAGAGGTACGGACATGGAGAGCGGACCCGCGATCTTCGCCGGAACGACATTCGCGCTGTTCGGCGCCGGGCTGCTGGTCTGGACGGGAGCACGCGTGCTGCACCGCGCGCCGGTCGCGTACGGGGTGCGACCCGCCACCTCCGTCACACTCGCCACACTGGCCGGGACGGTGTCCCTCGTCCTCGCGGCGTGGTGCTTCGGGAGGTTCTGAAAAGCTTCGGAAAAGAGGCTCTCCAGCGGCATCGGCACGACGGGGCGGAGGTCGGGGCGGCACGAAGGGCACTAGTCGGGTTACCGTTCGAGTGGCCGTTGCGGGCTTCTGCCGTTTGACACGGGGGCGGGTTGTACCGTCACACTCCGCAGCGTCCACCGAACTGCCATCGAGTGCCGACCGGAGAGAAGAGCCAAGTTGTCCCCGACCAGCGAGACCGCAAAGGGCGGCCGCCGACTCGTCATCGTCGAGTCTCCTGCCAAGGCTAAGACGATCAAGGGCTACCTGGGCCCGGGCTATGTCGTCGAGGCGAGCGTCGGGCACATCCGCGACCTCCCGAACGGCGCCGCCGAGGTGCCCGACAAGTACACCGGCGAGGTGCGCCGCCTCGGCGTGGACGTCGAACACGACTTCCAGCCCATCTACGTCGTCAACGCCGACAAGAAGGCGCAGGTCAGGAAGCTCAAGGAGCAGCTGGCCCAGTCCGACGAACTCTTCCTCGCCACCGATGAGGACCGCGAGGGCGAGGCCATCGCGTGGCACCTCCTCGAGGTGCTGAAGCCCAAGGTTCCGGTCCACCGGATGGTCTTCCACGAGATCACCGAGCACGCGATCCGGGACGCCGTCGCCAACCCGCGCGAGCTGAACCAGCGCATGGTCGACGCCCAGGAGACCCGCCGCATCCTCGACCGCCTCTACGGCTACGAGGTCTCGCCGGTCCTGTGGAAGAAGGTCATGCCGCGGCTGTCGGCGGGCCGGGTCCAGTCGGTCGCGACCCGACTCGTCGTCGAGCGTGAGCGTGAGCGCATCGCGTTCCGCTCCGCCGAGTACTGGGACCTGACCGGCGCGTTCTCCACCGGCCGCGCCGGTGACACTTCCGACCCGTCGACGCTTGTCGCCCGGCTGAACACGGTCGACGGCCGGCGCATCGCGCAGGGCCGCGACTTCGGTTCGAACGGGCAGCTCAAGAGCGATGTCCTGCACCTCGACGAGGCGAATGCGCGGGCCCTTGCGGCTGCCCTCGACGGCACGTCGTTCAGCGTCCGATCGGTCGAGTCCAAGCCGTACCGTCGCTCGCCGTACGCCCCGTTCCGTACGACGACCCTCCAGCAGGAGGCCTCGCGCAAGCTGGGCTTCGGTGCGAAGTCGACCATGCAGGTGGCCCAGAAGCTGTACGAGAACGGCTTCATCACCTACATGCGTACGGACTCGACCACGCTGTCCGACACCGCGATCTCCGCCGCGAGGGCGCAGGTCACGCAGCTGTACGGCGCCGACCACCTGCCGGAGAAGCCGCGTACGTACGCCGGCAAGGTCAAGAACGCGCAGGAGGCGCACGAGGCGATCCGCCCCTCGGGCGACAGCTTCCGTACGCCGGCCGAGACGGGCCTGACCGGCGACCAGTTCCGGCTGTACGAGCTGATCTGGAAGCGGACCGTTGCCTCCCAGATGAAGGACGCGGTCGGAAACTCGGTCACCGTGAAGATCGGCGGCCGGGCGAGCGACGGGCGGGACGCCGAGTTCTCGGCCTCCGGCAAGACGATCACGTTCCACGGCTTCATGAAGGCGTACGTCGAAGGCGCCGACGACCCGAACGCCGAGCTGGACGACCGTGAGCGGCGGCTGCCGCAGGTCGCCGAGGGCGACGCGCTGTCGGCCGAGGAGATCACGGCGGACGGCCACTCGACCAAGCCGCCGGCCCGCTATACCGAGGCCTCGCTGGTCAAGGAGCTCGAAGAGCGCGAGATCGGCCGCCCGTCGACGTACGCGTCGATCATCGGGACCATTCTTGATCGCGGCTATGTGTTCAAGAAGGGGACCGCGCTGGTCCCGTCCTTCCTGAGCTTCGCCGTGGTCAACCTTCTGGAGAAGCACTTCGGGCGGCTCGTCGACTACGACTTCACGGCGCGGATGGAGGACGACCTCGACCGCATCGCGCGTGGCGAGGCCCAGGCCGTGCCGTGGCTGAAGCGCTTCTACTTCGGTGAGGGCGACGCGGGCGCCGGTGCCGCCTCCGAGGCCGGCAACGGCGACGGGGACCACCTGGGCGGCCTGAAGGAGCTGGTGACCGACCTCGGCGCGATCGACGCCCGGGAGATCTCCTCGTTCCCGGTCGGCGAAGGCATCGTGCTCCGGGTCGGGCGCTACGGCCCGTACATCGAGCGCGGCGAGAAGGACGCGGAGGGCCACCAGCGGGCCGACGTGCCGGACGAGCTCGCGCCCGACGAGCTGACCGTGGAGTTCGCGGAGGAGCTGTTCGCCAAGCCGAGCGGTGAATTCGAGCTGGGGACGGATCCGGTCAGCGGCAACCAGATCGTCGCGAAGGACGGGCGCTACGGTCCGTACGTCACGGAGATCCTGCCCGAGGGCACCCCGAAGACGGGCAAGAACGCGGTCAAGCCGCGGACTGCCTCGCTCTTCAAGTCGATGTCCATCGACACGGTCACGCTCGACGAGGCGCTCAAGCTGATGTCGCTGCCGCGGGTGGTGGGTGTGGACGCCGAGGGCGTCGAGATCACCGCGCAGAACGGCAGGTACGGCCCCTACCTGAAGAAGGGCACGGACTCGCGCTCGATCGAGACCGAGGACCAGCTCTTCACGATCACGCTGGACGAGGCGCTGGCGATCTACGCGCAGCCGAAGCAGCGCGGGCGGGCGGCGGCCAAGCCGCCGCTGAAGGAACTCGGCACCGACCCGGTGAGCGAGCGTCCGGTCGTGGTGAAGGACGGCCGCTTCGGCCCGTACGTGACGGACGGCGAGACGAACGCGACGCTGCGGCGGGACGACGACGTCGAGACGATCACGCCGGAGCGGGGCTACGAACTGCTCGCGGAGAAGCGGGCGAAGGGCCCGGCCAAGAAGACGGCGAAGAAGGCTCCCGCCAAGAAGGCGCCGGCGAAGAAGGCGACGGCCGCGAAGAAGACCGCTGCCAAGAAGACGACGACGGCGAAGAAGACGGTCGCGAAGAAGACGGTCGCGAAGAAGACGGTCGCGAAGAAGAAGACGACGACGGCGGCGGCGAAGAAGACGGCGTCGAGCGTGAACGCTTCGGCGGACGAGTAGCCGGCCGGTAGGACGAGCGGTCAGTGGTCCCCCCGGCGGCCCGGCCGCCACGGGAACGGGCGGTCGGGGCACAGGGAGGGCGATGAGCCGGGTCGGGGCGGCAGCGGATGCGCCGAGCGCCGGTGGCCGCGGTCTGCGAGCCGTGAGTCCCGTGCCGGAGCCGGCCGGTGGCCGGTCCCGGCTGTGGATGCCCTGAGTCCGGCCGCAGCGATGCGCCGGGTGCCGGTGCCGACGGCCTGGGAGCCGTGAGTCTCGTGTCGGCACCCGGGGCCGGTGGCCGGTCTCTGCTGGGAGAGCCCTGAGTGCCGGCGGCCGCGGATGCTGTCGGCTGGGGGGTCGTGGGTCTCGTGCGGCCGGGGCGGGGTCGGGGAGTGGCTGGTTCTGTCGGCGTGGTCACTTGTTCGGGTGGGCCCGCATGGATCGGTGTGCTCCGGATAGGCTGGGCGGATGACGCGAGCCGAGCAGCCAACGGTCGTGAGCACCCCCTCCGACGACGCCCTTGCCGCAGACTCACGTGAGCGCGCGGTGCGCGCGCTGCTGCGCTTCCCCCCGCTCCGGCGGCTGTGGAGTGCGCATCTCGTCGGCGGTATCGGCGATGCGCTGGCCCTCCTGGTGCTGGTGCTGCTGTCGCTTCAGGCGGCAGTCGGTGAGGGCTCGTTCGGTGGGGGGTACCGGGGCGCGGCGTTCGCCGTGGCCGCGGTGTTCGGGGTACGGATTCTCGCCACGCTGCTCTTCGGCGCCGTGCTGCTGGGTCCGCTCTCGGCGCTCACCGCGCCTGGCGGCTCACTCGACCGCCGCTGGACCATGATGGCCGCGGACGGGGTGCGGATCGCGCTGTTCGTCGTCGCGCCGCTGTGGATCGACTGGACGCCCGACGAGGCTCTGGCCTTCCTCCTCGCCACCGTCTTCGTCGCCGGCGTCGCCGAACGCTTCTGGACGGTCGCCAAGGAGAGCGCGGCGCCCGCGCTGCTTCCGGCGCCGCCGCCGGAAGGCGCGACCGTACGGCCGCTGCCGGACCACACCGACGCGCTGCGCCGCCTCTCCCTCCGTACGAGCTTCGTCGCGCTGCCCGCCGCGGCTGCCGTGCTGCTGCTCGCCACACTGGTGGGCAACCTGCTCGGTACCGGTGTCGAGTGGTTCTCGCTGCACCAGGCGGCCCTCGGGTCGTACGTCGCGGCCGGACTTTTCGCGGCCTCCGTCTCCGTGCTGTACCTGCTGGAGCTGCCCGATACGCAGACGCCCCGGCCGCGTTCGCCGCTGGAGGGACTGCGCCGCCCGAAGTCCGGGAACGGGGCCGACAAGGGACGCACTGGTGCGATTTCGCTGCTCGTACTTGCCTGCGCGGCGGTGGCGGGCGCGATCGCGTCCGCCGTGGCCGTATCCGTACTGCACGCCGTGGACCTGGGCGGCGGCCCGGCCGCCTTCGCCCTCCTCGTACTGGCGCTGACGGGCGGCACGGTGCTCGGCATCCGCGGCGCGCAGAGGGTGCTGCCCGCCCTCTCGCGGCGCCGGCTGCTCGCCCTGGCCATCGCGCTGACCGGGCTCGCGCTGCTCGTCCTGGGCCTCGTACCGGACACGGCGACCGTACTGATCATCGCGCTGTTCGCCGGCTGCTGCGCGGGTGTCGCCGCGCGCGCCGGGCACACGCTGCTGGAGCAGGAGAGCGAGGACTTCCGGCGGGCCCGAACGACCGAGCACCTGCAGGCGGTCGTACGCGTCTCCATCGCCCTCGGCGCCGTCGCGGCCCCGCTGCTGGCCGCGGCCATCGGTCCGCACCGGCTGGCCAACGGCAGTTTCGTCTTCGCCCACGGCGGCGCGGCGTTCACGCTGATGCTGGTGGGCGCACTCCTGCTGCCTGTCGCGGCGATCGTGCTGGGCAAGGCGGACGACCGGCAGGGCGTACCGCTGCGGCGCGACCTGCGGGACGCGTTCCGGGGCGGGGAGCCCGCGCAGGCGCCCGCCGCCACCGGGTTCTTCCTCGCCCTGGAGGGCGGCGACGGGGCCGGTAAGTCGACCCAGGCCGAGGCGCTGGCGGAGTGGATCCGAGCCAAGGGACACGAGGTCGTCCTGACGCGGGAGCCGGGCGCGACGCCGGTCGGCAAGCGGCTGCGGTCGATCCTGCTGGACGTGTCGTCGGCCGGGCTGTCGAACCGCGCGGAGGCGTTGCTGTACGCCGCCGACCGGGCCGAGCACGTCGACACCGTCGTCCGGCCGGCGCTGGAGCGGGGCGCGGTCGTCATCTCCGACCGGTACATCGATTCGTCCGTGGCCTACCAGGGCGCCGGCCGCGACCTCTCGCCGACCGAGATTGCCCGTATCTCGCGCTGGGCGACGGACGGACTCGTACCGCATCTGACTGTGCTGCTGGATGTCTCCCCGGAGACCGCGCGGGAGCGTTTCACCGAGGCGCCGGACCGGCTGGAGTCCGAGCCCGCGGAATTCCACCAGCGGGTACGGGCCGGGTTCCTGACCCTGGCCGCGGCCGATCCGGGCCGGTACCTGGTGGTGGACGCGGGCCAGGAGCCCGAGTCGGTGACGACGGTCGTACGGCACCGGCTGGACCAGATGCTGCCGCTGTCGGACGCCGAGGTGAAGGCGCGGGAGGAAGCGCGGAAGGCGGCGGAGGAAGACGCGCTCCGGCGGGCCGAGGAGGCGGCTGCCCGCAAGGCGGAGGAGGAGCGACTGGAGCGCGAGCGGCAGGCTCAGCTCGCCAAGCTCCGGGCCGAGGAAGAAGAGCGCAAGCGCCGCGAGATCGAAGAGGCGCAGCAGCGGGAGGCCGAGCGGCAGGCGGAGGAGGCGCGGCAGCGCGCGGAGGAGGCCCGCCGGCTCGCCGAGGAGGAGCGGGCACGCCGCGCCGCGGAGGAGAAGGCGCTGGCGGCGGAGCAGGAGCGGCGCCGGCGGCAGGCCGAGGAGGAGGCGCGGCTGCGGGCGGAGGCGGAGGAACGGCGCCTGGAGAAGCAGCGCAAGGCGGAGGAGGCGCTGCTGCGGGCGGAGGAGGCGCGCCGGGCGGCGGAGTCGGCGGCGGCAGCGGCGTCTTCGGCTTCGGCTGCGGCGCCGACTGTGCCGACCCCGGTGGTCGGCCCGGAAGAGGAGACCCAGACGGTACTGCCCCCGGCCGACCCCCGGGTGGGGGCGATGGACGAGACGGCTGTGCTGCCGCCGGTACGCGAGGCCGGATCCGGCAACCCCGCGGACCGGGTACCGCCGGGCATCTTCAGGGACGAGCCGGAGGCGCCGGCCGAGCGCACCCGCGAGCTCCCGCAGATGGACGCGGGGGGACGGCCGCGGCGCCGCTCGGACTGGGCGGAGGAGACCCCGCTGGACGACCTCCCCACTCTGGCGGACGAGCTGCTGGGCCCCCACGACGGCGACGAGGAAGCCCCGGAAGCCGAGGACAAGCGCCGCCGCTAGGGGCTGTCCGACGGATCTTGGCCGGGGCCGCGACGCTCCCCCAGCTGGGGGTGCCCCCAGGCACGGCACCTCGCTGCGTTGCCGAAACGCCGAATAGCTCCGCTATTGGGACGCTCCGGCGCCTTGCGATGCACCGCACCAGACGCCGCGGCCTGCCTGACCCTGATCCGCCGGACAGCCCCTAGCTGTTCTGTCCGGGGAGGTTGTGGACGGGTGATGCAGGTCTCGGCTGAGAGATCTTGCAACGGGTGAGGGCCTTCTGGCCTGGTGTGGATTGCGACATCTGCACCGGCGACAGGGCAGGCCCTCGTGCCCACCGTAATGCACACCTGACGGAGACCGGCCGTCTGCGGCTTGCCCGCTGCGTCATCGAGGACGGCTGGACCCTGCGCCGGGCGGCCGAACGCTTCCAGGTCTCCCCGACCACAGCCCAGCGGTGGGCCGACCGCTACCGGCTGTTCGGCGAGGCGGGCATGGCCGACCGTTCAAGCCGCCCGCAGCACAGTCCGCGACGTACCCCGACCCGCACCGAACGCCGGATCATCAAAGTCCGCATCCTGCGCCGGTGGGGGCCGGCCCGGATCGCCGGCCTGCTCGGCCTGGTCCCTTCGACCGTGCACCGCGTACTGACCCGCTACCGCCTGGCCCGCCTGACCCATCTGGACCGGGCCACCGGCCGGCCGATACGCCGCTGCGAACGCGACCGGCCGGGCGAGCTGGTGCACGTGGACATCAAGAAGCTCGGCAACATCCCCGACGGCGGAGGGAGACCCACCGCCTTCTGGAGGCCCCCATCGCCGAACCACCCGCCCGGCCGAGTCCAACGGCGGTTGCGCGGTGAGTCCGGGGCCCGCCCCCGGCGCGGGCCGGTTGTCAGTGGGGTGGACCACAATGGGGGCCGTAGGGGTACGACGCGCAGAGGGCGGGATCCGTATGGCCGTATGGGACGACCTGGTGGGCCAGGACCGGGTGCAGGCGCAGCTTGCCGCGGCCGCGCGGGATGCGGACGCTCTGGTCACCGCCACCGCCACCGCCACCGCAACAGGCACCGGCACCGCAACAGGCACCGGCACCCCGCCTTCCGCCGCATCGAAGATGACGCACGCCTGGCTGTTCACCGGGCCGCCCGGCTCGGGGCGGTCCACCGCCGCCCGCGCGTTCGCGGCGGCGCTCCAGTGCACCAGCCCGGACCGCGCGCTCGGCGGCGCCCCGGGGTGCGGGTTCTGCGACGGCTGCCACACCACCCTCATCGGCACGCACGCGGACGTGGAGATCATCCGCACCGATCAACTCTCCATCGGCGTGAAGGAGACCCGGGACCTCGTGCGCCGCGCCCAGCTGTCACCGGCCGTCGGCCGCTGGCAGGTGATCGTCCTGGAGGACGCCGACCGCCTCACGGAGGGCGCGGGAAACGTCCTGCTGAAGGCTGTCGAGGAGCCCGCCCCCCGCACCGTGTGGCTGCTGTGTGCGCCGTCGCTGGAGGACGTGCTGCCGACGATCCGCTCGCGCTGCCGGCACCTGACCCTCCGTACACCGTCCGCCGAGGCCGTCGCCGACGTGCTGGTCCGGCGGGACGGGATCGGGCCAGGCGTCGCCGAGGCAGCCGCCCGCGCCACCCAGGGGCATATCGGCCGGGCCCGCCGCCTCGCCACCGACGAGCGCGCCCGCGCCCGCCGCGCGGCCGTGCTCAGGCTGCCCCTGCGGGTCGACGACATCGGCGGCTGCCTCAAGGCCGCCCAGGAGCTGATCGACGCCGCCGCCGAGGACGCCAAGCAGGTCGCGGAGGAAGTCGACGCCAAGGAGACCGAGGATCTGCGCGCCGCGCTCGGCGCGGGGGCCGGCAGCCGGATGCCGCGCGGTACGGCCGGGGCGATGAAGGAGCTGGCCGACAAGCAGAAGCGCCGTTCGACGCGTACGCAGCGGGACAGCCTCGACCTCGCGCTGATCGACCTGACCGGGTTCTACCGGGACGTACTGGCACTCCAGCTGGGCTCCCAGCTGGCGATCGCCAACGTCGAGATGGGAGACGAGCTGAACCGGATCTCGCAAAGTTCGACGCCCGAGCGCACCCTGCGCCGTATTGAGGCGGTGATCGCCTGCCGCGAAGCCCTCGACCGCAATGTCGCTCCGCTGCTCGCTGTCGAGGCCATGACGATGGCCCTCCGGGCGGGTTGACCGCCGGGTTGACCAGTGGGTTGACCGGCGGGCCGGCCAGCGGTTGACGAGAGGTTGACCGGATCACTCGTATGAGCACGTACGGGGGCGAACGGTGCAGGTCCACCCGCCGGGGGGCTACGCTCCGGTGATGGACACCAGGCGCCTGCTTCGCACGACCGGCACCGTACTCGCGGCCACCGGCCTGTTCATTTCCGGCTGTACGACCGGGAGTTCGAGCCCGACGGCCTCCGCGTCGGCCCCGGGTGCCGGTGCCGCGGCAACGCCGGACGTGCCCGCGAACCTCAAGCCGTACTACGACCAGAAGCTGCGCTGGCGCGACTGCGGTGTCCCGGGATTCCAGTGCGCCACGATGAAGGCGCCTCTCGACTACGAGAAGCCGGACGCCGCCGAGGACGTGGATCTCGCCGTGGCCCGCAAGAAGGCCACCGGTCCGGGCAAGCGCCTCGGATCGCTGCTGGTCAACCCGGGCGGCCCCGGCGGCTCGGCGATCGGCTACGTCCAGGCGTACGCGGGCATCGGCTACCCCGCCCCGGTCCGTGCCCAGTACGACATGGTCGCCATCGACCCGCGTGGGGTGGCCCGCAGCGAGCCCGTCGAGTGCCTGGACGGCAAGGGGATGGACGCGTACACGCAGGTCGACCAGACTCCGGACGACCGGGCAGAGACCGATCGGCTGGTCGCCGCCTTCAAGGGCTTCGCGGATGGCTGCGCGACGCGGTCCGGCGAGATCCTGCAGCACGTGTCGACGGTCGATGCGGCCAAGGACATGGATGTACTGCGTGCGGTGCTGGGCGACGAGAAGCTGGCCTACGTCGGCGCCTCGTACGGCACGTTCCTGGGCGCGACGTACGCGGAACTCTTCCCCAGCCGCGTCGGCCGGCTCGTCCTGGACGGCGCGATGGATCCGGCGCTGCCCGCGATCGAGCTGAACCGCGACCAGACGGCCGGCTTCGAGACAGCGTTCCATTCCTTCGCGAAGGACTGCGCCGCGCAGCCGGACTGCCCGCTGGGCGACGACGGCACCGCCGATGCGGGCAAGAAGCTCAAGGCGTTCCTCGAGGAGCTCGACGCCGGCCCGGTGCCGACCGGCGAAAGCCGCGACCTCGGCGAGTCCCTCGCCACCACGGGCGTGATCGCCGCGATGTACGACGAATCCGCCTGGCCGCAGCTGCGCGAAGGGCTCAGCCGGGCGATGGCGGGCGACGGCGCCGGGCTCCTCGCCCTCGCCGACAGCTACTACGAGCGGGAGCAGGACGGCTCGTACTCGAACCTGATGTACGCGAACGCCGCCGTGAACTGTCTCGACCTGCCGCCCGCGTTCACCGGGCCGGAAGCGGTCGCGGCGGCCCTGCCCTCCTTCGAGAAGGCCTCCCCGGTCTTCGGCAAGGGGCTCGCGTGGGCCTCGCTGAACTGCACGTACTGGCCGGTCAAGGCCACCGGCAAGCCCCAGCGCCTGGAGGCGAAGGGGGCGGCACCGATCGTGGTCGTCGGCACGACCCGGGATCCGGCCACCCCCTACAAGTGGGCCGAGGCGCTGGCCGGCCAGCTCTCCTCCGGCGCCCTGCTCACGTACGACGGCGACGGCCACACCGCGTACGGCCGCGGCAGCGACTGCATCGACAGGGCGATCAACCGCTACCTGCTGGAGGGCAAGGCTCCGGCCGACGGCACGAAGTGCTGATCCTCCGGCGTCGGCGGATCAGTGCCCGGTGGTCGCCTTGAACCCGCGCGGCACGAGGGTGAGCGCCAGCAGGCCGGCGGCGAGGAAGGCCAGGTCGGAGGCGGCCAGGCTGCCCTTGGCGACATGCTTGATGCCCCAGGCCAGTGCCACGATGCCGACGACGGAGAGCAGGGCGCCCAGCCAGTCCAGCGGGCCGCGGCCTGCGTCCTTGAACTCCGGCAGCAGCCAGATTCCGGCGATCACGGTCACGACGACGACGGGGACGTTGACCCAGAACGCGGCCGACCAGCGGTACCGCTCGACCAGCAGACCGCCGACGAGCGGCCCGATCGCGGCCCCGGCGTCGGCGACGGCGGCCCAGATGTCGATGGCGAGCGCGCGTTCCTTGGCGTCGGTGAAGATGTTCCGGATGAGCGAGAGCGTCGACGGCCTGACAATGGCACCGCCGACGCCGAGCAGCACGCGCCCGGCGATCAGCTGCCAGGAGGTGCCGGCGGTGGCGGCGACGACGGAGGCGACGCCGAAGAGCACGAAGCCGGCCAGGAAGAGCCGCTTGCGTCCGAACCGGTCACTAGCATGGCCCAGCGTCCGGAACCGGACGTACGGTGGCTTTCCGCGGCGGGGCCTGTGGGTGTCAAGGCTCGAGCCAGCCCAATATGACCAGGATTTCCCAGTTCCCCGCAATCGGGGACCGGTGCGGGGCACCCGAAAGAACCCTGTAGACTTGGCGCCGCTGCTGATGCGAGCCTCTTCGTGCGCGGAGAGGTATTTCTGCAGCTTGCCGCCTTAGCTCAGTTGGCCAGAGCAACGCACTCGTAATGCGTAGGTCTCGGGTTCGAATCCCGAAGGCGGCTCAGTTGAAACCCCAGGTTGGGCGTCTGACCTGGGGTTTCTTGGCGTTCGTGCTGGCTGGTCCAGGCGTGAACACGGATTCTGATCTATGTAACGTGATGCGTAGGTCAGAGGTTTTCCCCGCCTGGGCCGGAGGGCCGACGCGATCACGAGGCCGATCGCTGGGGGGCTCCCCGGTCGCGTTTGTCGGTGACTGTGTCGCACGACGTGACCCTCGACGACGCATCAGCGCCCGGTCGGGGATGGCCCATTCTTCCGGGGCCCGCGAAGTCGCCCCTCGCTGTGAGGACGCCGTCCGGCCGCCCCGTATTCACGATCGGATGATCTGCGCAGTACGGGTCTGGGCGGTCCGAGGGGAGCGTCGTGGGCCCGCGTGGTGCCCGGAGTCGGCCCGGGCGGCATGGGACGGGAGAGGACCGCGTCGCCCTCTGTGGGGGCTCGGCTGCGGAGTGTCCCGCGGCAAAAGGAAGGATCTGGACGGGCGCGGAGTCTACCTGCGCGGATGGATTCGGTGAGCGGGTTTTCCCAGCCTGGTGTCGGGGCGGCAGACTGGGGTCAGGTCCGGCCCTGTCCCGCCGGTTCCGTCCCGTCGTTCGAGGAAGCCGCTGACACCCGTGAGTGACGATTCCCTGGCCCCGCCCTCGGCTGTGCCGGCAGCCTCTGTGCCCCTGGGCTCCGCGCCTCCGGGCCCGACGCCCCCGGAGGACGGGGGCGAGGATGCTTTCGGGATCGATGCCTTCACCCTCGACGACCGGCTGCGGCTCTTCCACTTCGCGGCCGCCGAGAAGCGTCACGAGTACCTGTGGCTGCTGCGTGCCTTCGAGAGGGGCCGGGCCAATTACCAGGTGCTGCTGCACGCTTCCGACGCGGCCGCCCTGGTGGGCAGGCTTGTCGCGGACCATCCAGGGGCGGCCGTGGGCGACGTACAGCCGCTGTTGGACGCGCTCGCCGAGTGGCGGGTCCTGGACCGCAGTTACGACGGGACGCGGGCGGCGAACCTGGCGGAGTACCGCAACCGGCACTACGTGTACCAGTTCACCCAGGCCGGATACCGGGCCTACCGGGCGGTGGAGGACGTGCTCGGCGCCGCCCTGGAGGACGCGCAGCTCTCCCGGCTCGTCTTCCCCGACATCCTCGCCGACCTGGCCGCGCTTGCCGAGGCGAACGCCGCGGGCGACGCCGAGGAGGTCTACCGGAAGCTGGGCCGCCTGGACTCCGTGCTGAACGAGATGGCGCAGCGGGCTGCCCGCTTCTATCTGATGCTCGGCGACCTGGCGCGGACCAACGACACCCGGCCCGAGGTGTTCCTCGCGCACAAGGACGCGCTGCTCGCGCACATGCGGGAGTTCACCGCCGAACTCGGGCGTTACGCCCCGCTGCTCGCCGAGGCGGTGGAGAAGGCCGCGGCCAGCGGCGTGGACCGGATGGTCGAGTACGCCGCGGAGGCCGACGAGCGGCTCTTCCGGACCCCGGCCGCCCGTTTGGAGGACTGGCGGCAGCGGTGGGGTGGCATCGTGCACTGGTTCGGGGAGCGTGAGCACAGCGAGGCCGAGCGGCTGCAGGACGCCACGGTCACCGCGATCCGCTCGGTCCTCGCGCTGCTGCGGCGGGTCACCGAAGCACGGCGCGGCGGAGTCAGCCGGGAGAGCCAGCTGCGCCACCTGGCCCAGTGGTTCACCTCATGTGTCAGCGACGACGACGCGCACGCCCTGTTCCAGGCGGTGTTCGGGCTCGGTGCGCCCCGTCACATCGCCGTCCCCTATCCGGACCCCGAGCTGATTTCCGGGCGTACCTCGTGGTGGGAGGCCGAGCCGGTGGAGCTGGCCCGCACGCTGGTGCAGTCCGGCCGCACTCCTGCCCTCAAGGGGCCGGGACGGATCGAACGTAACGACGCCGAGCGGGCCCGGCTGCGGGCCGCGCAGATCAAGGAGCAGACCGAGCGCCGGGGGGCGGCTGTCGCGCTGGCCCGCGACGGCGCGTACGGCAGGGTCCTGGACGAGGCCGAGACCCGCGCGCTGCTCTCCCTCATGGACGTGGCGCTGGCCGCACGGGTGCCGGTCACCCGGGGTGTCGCGGGGCCGACGGCCTCAGGCTCGGCGCACGGAGTGCGGCTCACCCTCGTCCCGACGGGGCCCGGCGAGGCGTTCACCACGGTGCGCACCGTGCGTGGCGACCTGCACCTGGACGGACTGCGCCTGGAGGTCACCGGATGAGCACCCGCGTCGCCGAGAACGTATCGGCCCTGGAACTGGCCGATTACCAGAAGGCCGTACGTCTCGTGCTGCGGCATCCACTGATCACGCCGGTGTACCCGGATGGCGGCGCGCTGGCGACAGTGCGGCGCTGGGCCGAGCAGTTGCGTACCGATCTGATGGAGGTGCTCGGCTACCGGCTGATCACCACCGCCGACACCGCCCGCCTCCAGCGTGCGCAGGACCAACTGGACCCCACCCGGCCCGCGCTCAGCCGGTCCGGTCGCCCCTTCGACCGGCGCCGCTACGCCTACCTCGCCCTCACCCTGGCCGTGCTGGGCCGGCACGGCGCGCAGGTCGCGCTCGGCGAACTCGCCGACGCCGTCGCCGCCGACGCCGCCCGCATCGACGGGCTCGGCCTGGACACCGGCCGCAAGCACGACCGGGACGCCTTCGTCGACGCCGTCAGCTGGCTCACCGAACGTGGCGCGCTGCGCCTGGCCGACGGCTCGGCCGCCTCCTGGGCCGCTGATCCGGAGCGGGCCGAGGCGCTGTACGACATCGACCGGGAGGTGCTCACCGCCGTCCACCAGCCCACCCGCGTCCTCCAGCACGTCACGTCGGTGACCGCCTTGCTGGACTCGGCGGGTGCGCGGAGCCTGTCCGAGGGGCGCCGGGCCCAGCGGCTCTCCGCGTTCCGGCGGGCGAGGCGCCTGGTCCTGGAGCACCCGGTCGCCTACTACGCCGACGCCGACCCCGAGTTGACCGGCCAGCTGCGTGCCCCCGCGCTCGCCGAGGACCTCACCCGCCTCACCGGCCTCACCGTCGAGCGGCGTGCGGAGGGTGTCGCCCTGGTGGACACCTCGGGACGCCTTTCCGATACGCGGTTCCCCGGAGGCGGCACCGTCGCGCAGGCCGCCCTGCTGCTCGGCGCGCGGATCAGCGAGGCCGCGGCGCGCACCGGGCGGCACGCGCCCCAACTGCTGCCCGTGCCGAGTGCTGCCGAGCGCCTCGCGGACCGGGCCGGCCGGATCGACCTCGCTCTCCCGGCGCAGGGTGTGTTCGAACAGGCCACGGCCGACCGGGAGGATGCGGCGGAGGAAGCGGAGGGGGAGAGCGAGGCGTCGACCGCCCCGGAGGTCCGCTATCCCTTCGTCACCACATCCTGGTTGCGCGCCCGGACAAAGGAGATCACCGAGCAGTACGGTGCCGGGTTCGCCGCCGACCTGCGCGGCGACCCCGACCGGCTCCTCGACCAGGCATTGGACCTGCTGGCCGCCATGTCGCTCGTCGTGCGGGTGGCGGGCGGGGTTCTCGCACTGCCGCTGCTGGCCCGCTATCGCGGGGTGACGGCTGAGGTGAAGTGGCGCGCCCGCCTTCGTACCACCCCGAGCCCCGGGAGCGCCGAAAGCCCCGGAGCAGCGGCCCCTGACGCCCTTTTCCCCGCAGACGACGTGAAGGACCCCGCCCAGTGAGCACCCCTCCCACCGACCTCCAGCCCCGGTTTGTGCCCACCCGCGCCGGGATCGTCAACCTGTGGGACTACCGCGACGAGGAGTTCTCCTTCGCCGGCGGCTGGCTGGTGCTGCGCGGCCCCAATGGATCCGGCAAGACCAAGGCCCTCGAAGTGCTCTTCCCGTTCGTCCTTGACGGGCGGATCGACCCCAAGCGGCTCAACCCGTTCGCCGCCGAGGACCGCACCATGAAGTCCAACCTGCTCTTTCGCGGGCAGGAGGGCGCGCTCGGCTACGTATGGATCGAGTTCACCCACCGCACCACGGGGCAGGCCGTCACCTGCGGCATCGGCCTGCATGCCCAGAAACACAGGGACATCCCCGCCCGCTGGCACTTCGTCGCCGACGGCCGCGTCGGCGAGGACTTCTCCCTGCTCACCGACGACGACCGGCCGTTGACGAAGAAGCAGCTGGCAGCCGAACTCGCCCCGCTGAGCGCCGAGGTGATCGTCTCGGCCGCGGACTACCGCACCGCCGTCGACCAGCGCCTGTTCGGCCTCGGCCGGGAGCGCTACGAACAGCTGCTCACCCTCATCCTCACGCTGCGCCGCCCCCAGCTCGCCAAGAACCTCGACCCGGCCAAGCTCTCCGACACGCTCACCGAGGGCTTGCGCCCGCTGGACGAGGACCTGATCGGTGAGGCCGCCCGCTCCTTCGACGACATGGAGTCCGTGCAGCGCACCCTGGAGGGCCTGGTCGCCGCCGACGAGGCCACCAGGTCCTTCCTCGCGGCGTACTCGACGTACCTGCGGGTCAACGCCCGCGTCGCCGCCGACAGGCTCAGCGCGCGGCGGGCCGAGAGCGGCGAGCGTGAACGCGCCCACGCCGCGTCGGAAGCGGATCTCGACCAGGCCCGGGAGCAGCGCGAGGCGGCCGGAGAACGGGCCGACGAGGCCGATGCCGCGCTCGCCGCGCTGCGCGCCCGCCTGGAGCAGCTGCGCTCCTCGGCCGCCTACCAGGCCGTCGAGCAACTCGCCGACCTGGAACGCCTGGTGCGCACCTGCGAACAGACCGCCCGGCAGGCCGCCGCCGAGCGTGAACGCCGCAGCGCCGCCACCGGCCGGGCCCGCGCCGAGGCCGAACGCGCCGGGCAACTGGCCGCTGAACTCGCCACCGCCGTCAGCGCCTCGGCCGCCGCCCTCGCCGACCACGCGCACGGCGCCGGCATCCCCTGGACCCCTGCCGACGCTGTCCCCATGGCTCTTGCCGAACGCGCCTCGGCCCGCGCTGCCGCCCGCCACGAAGGCGTACGGGCGGTACGGGCCGCCGCGGCACACCTGCGGGACACCGAGCGCGGCCGGGACGCGGCCCGCGCCGGACAGGAGCGCGCCCAGGAGGCGGCCCGGGCCGTCGAGACGGAGGAGCGAGCGGCCCAGGACGCGCTCGGCGCCGTCCACACGCGGGCCCGGGAGGAACTTCGGCGGTGGCAGGACCAGTACGGTCAGCTGCTGCCCGAAGGCGCCGCCGAGCTGCTCGCGCAGGCACTCGATGCCGCCGCCGAACCGGACGGCCAGGAAGCCGGTACCCCCGTACTCACCGACCTGTTCACCGAGGCCACCGCCGCCGCCGTCCAGGGCCTGCGTGACCGGCTCGCCGCGCTGCGTGGCGAGCGGGGCGCGCTGGAGGCCCGCCGGGCCGAGACCGAGGCCGAGCGGACCCGGATCGCCGCCGAACACGACGACGCACCGCCTGCCGCCCGCGGCCGCACCGCCGACCGTGACAGCCTGGAAGGCGCTCTCCCGTTGTGGCGGCTGGTCGACTTCGCGGACGGCCTCGACGATATGGAACGCGCGGGAGTGGAGGCGGCCCTGGAGGCCTCCGGCCTGCTCGACGCGCTCGTCACCTCCGACGAGCCCCCCACCGGTGGCGGCGACGGATACCTGCGTGCCACCGCCCCCGTCGACGGTCCCAGCCTCGCCGGCCTGCTGCGCCCCGAGACCGGTACGCCCATCCCGGCCGCCCGGATCACCGCCGTACTCAGGTCGGTCGCCGTCGCCGACACGGCGGGCGCGGCCACCGCCGTCTGCCCGGACGGCCGCTACGCCGCCGGAATCCTCGTCGGCTCCCACAGCAAGCCGCACGCCGAGTACGTCGGCGCCACCGCCCGGACGCGCCGCCGCGCCGCACGCATCGCCGCCTGCGACACCATCCTTTCCGAACTGGACATCCAGTTGCAGGAGTTGGCGCAGGCCGCGGCTGGCTGCGAGCAGAGCCTTCAGGAGTACGACACCGCTCGCGCCGCCCTGCCCCGTACTGCCGCCCTCGCGCCGTACCTGCGCGCACTGGACCGCGCCGTCGCAGCCCTGCGCGCCACCCGGGCAGCCGCCGATGCCGCCCAGTCCGTCTACGACGAGATGCAGGCCGCCTGCGCGGTCGCCGTACGCGCCCTGCACCGCGCCGAGTCCGAGCATGGAGTCACCGCCCAGGACGCCGACGACACCGAGTCCGCCACGCGCGCCTTCGAACGGGAGGCCGGCGAACTGGCCACCCGGCGTCGAGAGCACCTCCGGCAGACCGAGACCGCCACGGCCGCCGCCGACCGGCTCACGGCCGCCGCCGAGGACGAGGAGGCCGCCGCCGAGGCCGAACGTGCCGCCCGCCGCCGCCACGCCGAGGAGGCCGCCGGACTCCAGGCGCTGCGCGAGGCTGTCGGCGCCGAGGCGCGGCAGGTCATGGCACGCGTCGAGGAGACCGAGAGCAGCCTGGAGGCCGCCGCGCGGGAGACGGACGCCGCCCGCGGTGTCAAGGACGAGGCGATCGGCCGCCTGGCCGCCGCCGAGGCTCGGCGCACCGCCGCCGCCGAAGCGCTGCGGGTCGCCGTCACCGAGGAGAAGGACACCGCCCGCGGCCTGGCCCCGTACGCGTCCCGCGAACTCCTCGACATCCTGCGCTGCCCGTCCGGCCTGGCCTGGCCCGCGCAGGAGGCCGACTGGACGGGCGAGAGTCTGCCGCCCGCCGCCGTCACCGTCCACGAGGCGATCCTGACCGCCACGCGTGAACTCGCGCCCACCGAGTCCAGCGTCAAGCAGTCCGTCACCCGCCTCACCACGGCTCTGGAGGATCTGCACGCCCGTCTCGCCGCCGCCGGACAGGACTACCAGCCCGCCTGGGACAGCTCCAGCGGCGTCATCACCGTCACCGTCGCTGACGAACAGGGCCCGCTGCCCATCGCCTCCTTCGCCGAGAAGATCGCCTCCCACCGCCGCGACCAGGCCGAACTCCTCTCCGACTCCGAGCAGCGCATCCTCGAGGACGCCCTGCTCACCCGCCTTGCCCAGCAGATCCACGACCGCACCGTCGACGCCCGTGACCTGATTCGCCGCATGAACACCGACATGCGCGAGCGCCGCATGTCCTCGGGCACCACGGTCGGCGTCAGCTGGTTGCTAGCAGACGGCCTCGACGACGAACAGCGTGCCGTCTGTGCCCTCCTGGACGCCGACGCCGCACGCCTCGGGCCCGAAAAGCTGGCCCGCATGCGCACCCACTTCGCCGCGCAGATCAAGAACGCCCGAGCCCGGCAGCGCGAGGCCCCCTACCGGCAGCTGCTCGCCGAGGTCCTGGACTACCGGAGCTGGCGCCAGTTCGCCTTCCAGCTGGTACGCCCCGGCGGCGCCGAGGAACGCCTCACCCGCGCCCGGCACAGCCGCCTCTCCGGCGGCGAGCAGTCCGTCTCCCTGCACCTGCCGTTGTTCGCCGCCGCCCACGCCATGCTCAACTCCGCGCACCCCGACGCCCCGCGTCTGCTCGCCCTCGACGAGGCGTTCGCCGGCGTCGACGACACCGGTCGCGGCGAGCTCATGTCACTGGCCGCCCAGTTCGACCTCGACCTGTTCATGACCGGGTACGACCTGTGGGCCGTGCACAGCGCGGTGCGTGCCGCCGCCCACTACGACCTCGCGCACTCCGCCGTCGACCACACCGTCTCCGCGCTCCTGCTCCTGTGGGACGGCGAACGCCTGCACGCCGACGACAGCGGCACCCTGAGCAGCATGCTCGGCTCACCAGGTACCCGCTCCGTAGGCCGGCAGGAACGGAAGGTCCAGGAGGCCCAGCTTGTCGACTGACAGCCGGCCGACCCCGCCGTCGTACACCGAGCTCCGCGAGGAAGGCTGGCGGCGCCTGCTCGCCGCCGCCCGCCGCCGTCTGGAGCGCACCGGCGGCACCCTCCACGGCGACATCGGCCTCACTTCCCCCACCGAGGCTGAACGCCGCATCGTCATCGGGGTCACCGGCCGGTACCGCCCCGAGACCGCCAGACGCCTCACCATCCCCCTGGCCGACCTCGACGCCTACCTGCACACGCGCTACGGAACCGGCCTGCTCCAGACCCTGGGCCGCCTGCACGGCCCGCTGCGCGACCGCCCCGCCGAGCGCGCCGACGAGGCGGCCGCCGGTGCCCGGGCCCTCGCGGCCGCCCAGGCCTCACCTCTCGCGGACCAGGGGTGGTACCCGGCCTGGCTGGAGCGGATCGCCGCCGACGGCACCCTCACCCGCCTCCTGCGGCGAGGCGACGCGGCACAGCTTCGCGCCGTCCGGGTCCTGGAGAAACTCCCCGGAATACGGGGCGACGCGGGCCGAAGCCCCCTGCCCCTGCCGGTCCTCGCCGAGTGGGCCACCGGCGACACCAAAGCGCTGCTGCCGGGCGGCCCGCTCGAACAGCTCGTCCTGCGCGCTCTCGCCCAGCGCACCGCCGCGGGCGACGGGCAGCCGGTCGGGGCGGTCCCCCGCGACCGGGCCGGGCGCCGCGCCTTGTGGGAGAGCGCCGGAGCCGTCGCCGACGACCTCGCCAGCCAGGTTCTCGTCCTCAACATCGGTGCCCGCGGCGACGACGTGGTGTGCGACTGGTTGCGTGACGCCGCAGGCTTCGGCATCCCCTTCCGCCTCACCCTCCACCAGCTGACGACTGCTGCCGTCGTCCCCGCCGCCCGCGAGATCCACGTCTGCGAGAACCCGGCCGTGCTGCGCGCGGCCGCCGCCGAACTCGAAGACCGCGCCGCCGCCCTGGTCTGCACCGAAGGCATCCCGTCGGCCGCCTGCCACAAGCTGCTCGCTGCCGCCGTCCGGTCCGGCGCCCGCCTGCACTGGCGCGCCGACTTCGACTGGACCGGCCTGCGCATCACCGCCGCCGCGGTGGCGCGCCACGGTGCCCGGCCCTGGCGCATGAGCACCGCCGACTACCGCAGCGCCCTTGCGGGAGGCGAGTCGACTCCGCTGACCGGACCGCCCGCGCCCACCCCCTGGGACCCCGACCTCGCTTCCGCCCTGCGGGCATCGGGCCGGGCCGTCATGGAGGAACGCCTGCTGACCGCGCTCCTCTCGGACCTCGGCTGACGCGCTTGGTACCGGCAGGCGTGCGGCGAAAGCCCAGCCCGGTGTTCGAAGGCCGCCACAGGTGTCGATCCGCTCGACGGCCCGGAGCACGCAGATCGCCGTGCCGGGGCCAGCGTGCCGGACGTGCGGAGACAGTACGCTGAGCTCAGCGGGATCGGGCCCGTCTGCATGGTGTCCAGGAGGTGCGTCATGACTGCCGAGATGGCAGCCCCTGCGTGGATGCACGAGCAGATCACGGCGGAGCAGTACGACTCCTGGTCCGAGGAGCAGTGCGCGGGGATCGAGATCGTGGACGGGATGGTCGTCGTGAGTCCCAGTGCGTCCAAGCGCCACAATCGACTGGCTCGGATCTTGGCGAACGTCCTGGATGCTGCCGCGGGGCCGGACTGGAACGCCGACACCGACTTCGACGTCCGGCTTCAGGACGTCCCGCTGACCAATCGCCGTCCGGATGTCGTTGTGTACCGTGCGGACACGATCGACATCGCGCCCACCCGTCCGGAGCATGTGCTGCTGGTCGTAGAAGTCGTCTCGCCGGGATCGGAGACCACCGATCGGATCGTGAAGACGGACCAGTACGCCAAGTCCGGCATTGCCTTCTACTGGCGGGTCGAGCAGGCCGTGACCGGCGCCCCCCTCGTGTACACGCATGTTCTCGACCCCGCGACCAGGGCTTACCGGGACGGGGACGTGTTCACCGGCGTCGTCAAGGTTTCGGCGCCGTTCCCGGTAGAGGTCGACCTCGGACGGATCTGAGCTCATGCCAGGCGCCGCCGTATTCGAGCTCTCTCTGTCTGAGGGCACCCGTCCTGCGTGAGCGGTGCGTGAGCGGACGGGGCGGCACAAGGTGGATTGGGCGGCACTCGGGTACCGGGACGTACCTTCCTGACCTGGGGAAAAGGGATTCCCTGGTACGGCCCGGCACCACCCGGGATGATCTTGTGGGGCCTCGTAATGCGTAGGTCTCGGGTTCGAATCCCGAAGGCGGCTCAAGAAAGCCCCCCACGAAGATCGTGGGGGGGCATTCTCTGTGCCCAGATGGGAACATCCTGGGAACGTTGATGCTCTGATAAATCTTTCTATGTCTAGATTTTTGATAGTCGGATACGGTTCGGGGCTAACCTGATGTCCTGATGTCGACTGCACCATCGACGCTGGGTGTCGCAAGCCGTGAACATGGGTGTGCCTGCGTGGTGTTGTGGCGTCATCCGGGGTCTTTGGCGATGATGCGGGCGTCGATGCGGGTGCTGCCGTCGTGCTCATCGCCGCCGGAATCACTCTGCTCGTCCGCCGCCGCTCCAGGCGTGACACCTGCTGTTCGCCCACCACATCGGCCGGGTCGCACCGCCCGGAACCGCCCGCACGACCTGGCCGACCTTGAGGCCCCTGCTTCTGGTGATGCCGCTCCTGCCCCCGCCGCCGCACTGATCTCGCCCTCGCCGGGGCCATAGGGGCAGCGTGGTACGCACGGTGACGAGAAGATCAAGATGCCCGGGGGACAAGCCGACCGCGCTGTTCTTCTTCCCTGCCAGCTATGGCGATTGCTCAGGCGGCGCCAACTCCCCCTCTTCTCGGTCCTGAGCTGTGGCATCCCTGCCCCTGTGCGGGTCAATGGGTGCTGTCGGAGACGGCGAGTCGTTTCGTGAAGGTCTTGCCGCTGTCCCGGGATTCGTAGACGCCGTCCTGGGTGGCGGCCAGGATCCGCCGGGCGTCGACGGCGGTGAGCGCCTGGGGCTGCCCGCCCGGGACGGTGGCGGTCTTCTTCCAGGTGATTCCGCCGTCGGTACTGCGGTTCAGGCCGCCTGTGGGGTCGATCGCGTACAGCGCGTCGGGCTTCGCCCAGGACACGAAGGCCATGACCGGCCCTTTGCCCGCGGTGAAGGTCTTGCCCCCGTCGGTGCTCTTCGCGACCCCGTCTGCGGTGGTGGCCAGGACGGTGCCGGGGCTGATGGGGTTGACGGCGATGTCCAGGGCCTCAAGGCGCGCGCGGTTCTCCCACGTGGTCCCGTCCTTGCTGACGCGCAGCAGGCCGCCTGTGCTGTCGTAGCCGTAGACGGTGCCGTCGGCGTAGTCGAGGGCGTGGAAGTCGGCTTCGCCTGCCAGGGAGCGGGTCTTCCAGGTTTTGCCGGCGTCGGTGCTCTCGATCAGGCCGCGGTTGCCGGGGCCGCCGGCACCGGGGGCGGGATGGCCGCTGGCCAGGAATGTGTTCGCCTGGTGAAGCCCATGAAGTCGTCCTGGCTGTCGCCGACTCGCTGAGCCGCTCCTCCTTTCCCCGCGGTGAACAGGCCCTCGTGGGTAGCGACGTAGAGCCGGTTGTCGGCGGGGTCGATGCCGAGCCCGTGAATGTGGCTGACCGTCGGCTGGGATGCCGCCGCGGCCTCGCCTTTGCCGTCTGTGCCGCTGGAGCATGCGGCCGGGTGAGCGTGAGGACCGCGGTGGCCGCGAGAGGCCACGTCCGTATCTGCTTCAACTTCCTTGTCGTGGTGGTCCGGAGAGGTGTGCCAACGCTCCGGGTACCGGGCAAGGAGGGAGGGTGGTTAGTGGTCATGGCTGGTGTCCTCGTCGGGTTCGGGGTAGACGAAGGTGCGGGTGACGAGGTGGTAGGGGGCGGCGATGGTCTCGTGGAGAATGCGCCCGTCGTCGTCGAGGGTGAGTTCGAGCTGGGTGTGCTCGGCGGGGTAGGCGAGTGCGAGGCGGCGGTGCCCGGTCTCGTCGGGCAGGCGGGTGGTGACGGAGGCGGTGCCGCTGCCGTACGGCTCGGAGGCGAGGAAGTCGGCTCCGGTGAGGGGGAGTTCCTTCTGGTTGCCGAGGTCACGGACGGTGTTGCTGGTGACCAGTTCGTGCAGGGTGAAGCGAGGGGTGGCCTTCATGGCGGCCACGGCCTCGCGCAGCAGGTCGGCGTCCGGGCGGGGCGGCCAGGTCACGGTCAGGCCGGCGCGCCCGCCCTGCCACGGGCCGGCGGAGGCGGTCAGCGTGAGGCGGCTGGTGCCGTCGCGCCAGGAGACGGGGGCGTAGAAGCAGCCGGTGCCGCAGCCGCGCAGTTTCCGCGGGCGGGTAGTGCCGCGCGGGTCGGCGAGGGTGGCGGTGAGCGCGTAGGACTGGCCGGTGCTGTCGCCGGTCCGGGGCGTGGTGAGGTCGACGACGAACTGGCCGGCGCTGGCGCGGGCGCTGATGCCGATCTCCCCGGCACGGGTGCCGACGGGGATGGTCGGGCCGTCGGCCGGGGGCGCGAAGGGCAGGGGGCGGTCGGCGTCCGCGGGCACCGGCAGCACGGTGAGGGTGGCGGACAGGGCGAGGACGACGGCGAGTACGCCGGTTTCGGCCCGGGCCGGGCGCTGCGCTGATCGGTCGGAACGCCGTAGGCGTCGGCGGGCCGCGAGGGCGAGCGAGGCGACGGTGAGGACCAGGGCGGTCTTGCCCAGGAGGACTTGGCCGTATGTGGTGGTGGCGAGGTCGTCGAGGGGGACGAGGAGTAGCGTGGCGATCAGTCCGGTGGCGGCGACGGCGGCGAACAGCCAGGCGGCCAGGCGGGCGTAGGCGAGCAGCAGCGCACGGGCGGCGGTGCGTTCGCCGCGCCAGGCGGCCATGGTGCGCAGCACCTGCACCAGCGTTCCGGCCCACAGGGCGGCGGCCGTGAGGTGGACGAACGTGAGCATGGGTCCGGCGACGGCTTGTTCGGCCTGTGGGTGGGCGCGCAGCGCCTCGGCGATCAGCACGGCGGCCGGCGGAACGAGGGCCAAGGTGCGGCGGCGTACCAGCACGGCCGCACCTGCCAGGGCGAAGGCGGCGACCTCGACCACGGACAGCACCCCGGGCCGGGTGTCGAGCAGGGAAGCCAGGGAGCCGTCGCCGATCTGGAGGGCTGCCAGGGCGAGGGCGGCCGCGCAGCCGGTCAGGGCTGCGGGCAGCGTCCAGCGGCGCGGGCGGCGGGCGGGGGCGTCGGGGACGCGGGCGGCGAGGCGGCCCACTGCCAGCTCGCCAAGCATGAGGGCGAGCGCGGTGAACAGCAGCCAGCGCAGCCGCGCGGGTCGAGGCGGCCGGGCTGCCGATGCTCGGCAAGGAGGGCAACGTGGAGCACATCCACACCCACCTCGACGTCATCGTGGACGGCAAGCCGGTCACCGTCCCCGCGAACATCGGCATCGACGAGCAGGCGCGGCAGATCAGCCCGCTGCACGCGCACGAGGCGAACGGCGTGATCCACATCGAGTCGCCGGTCAAGGCCGCCTTCTCCCTCGGCCAGTTCATGACCGAGTGGGACGTCGCCCTCACCCAGGACTCGATCGGCGCCCTCAAGGCCGATGGCGGCAACACCTTGCGCACGTACGTCAACGGCAAGCCGTACACCGGCAGCCCGGCCGCGATCGTGTTCAAGGACCACGACGAGATCGCGATCGTCTACGGACCGGCGGGCCAGAAGGTAGACCTGCCCAGCAGTTACAACTGGCCGGCGGGCGAATAGACGCCGCCCGTCTGGGGATGGGCGCAGCCGGACCGGCGGCGATGCCCCGGCGCGGCTGAGCGGCCCGGTCCCCGGACCGGCGCGAGTACCACGGGGCGGAAGCGAGACCGCCGCTCAGGCTGAGGACGCCGACCTGAGGACGTCGGCCTCGCGCTACGCTGAAAGCGGTGATATGGCCATGTATGGCTCGATGAACGGCATGATGAGCGGCATGGGCGCCTGGATGCTCCTCTGGGGCCTGGTGGGGCTTGTCTTCCTGGCGCTGGTCATCCTCGGCCTGGTGTGGCTGGCCCGCCTCCTGATCCGGAACACGGCAGGCGACAACACGACGGGTAGGCCCGCTGGCGCCGAGGCGCCGCAGGACATCCTGCGACGTCGCTACGCCGCGGGCGATATCGACGAGGACGAGTTCCTGCGCCGTATGTCCGGCCTCGGCCAGAGATGATCATCTCTAGCCGGGCATCCCAGGTTTCGCCCTGTCCGCAGTGATCCAGGGGCCTGGATGTCCGCGGTGGTCCCCTGGCTGTGGATGACCGACCTCGCTCTCCCCGGCCGCCGTCGCACGGCGAGCGAGCGGCAGGACTGGACCGGCGGTGTTCGCAGCACGCGGCGGTAGAGCGTGCCCTAGCATGGCGCGCATGTCGCGACGCGTGCTGCCGCCGCTCCGGGCGTGGTCCGGGGCGCTGCTGGTGTGCGCGTTGATGTTCTGCCTGACCGGGCTCGCCCGGCCAGCCATGGCGATGCCCTCCTCGACGCCTTCGATGGAAATGGCCGCACCGGGCGCGGTCGGCGGTGATTCCTCCGGCCTGATGCAGGCCGAAGCGGCCGGACAGGCGGCGGCAATAGCGATGGCGAGCGGTTCGGCCGAGCACGGCGCGCACTGCCCGATGGCCGAGAAGCAGTGCGAGGCGCCGAAGGCGACCTTCGGCCCCGACGTCCAGCCAATCCCTGCACTGACCGGTCTGTCGATGGGGACAGCCTGCTCCGCCGCAGCCCTGATGGCCCTGCCCAACGCGCCGCCTCCGGCGCTGCCGCCTCCTGATCTCCACCGGTTGTGCGTGTCGCGGACGTGATGGTTCGACTCCCGTGAGGCTGCCTTGCTTCTGCCTTGCGGAATCCCGACATTCCTCACGTCCGCCTCGGCACGCCCATAACCCTGTCTTCTGGGCGCGTGCCGTCGTTTCCGAACAGGAGTCACGACGCATGCCGTCGTCCATCACCTTGCTCATCACCGGTGTCAGCACCGGTCTGCTCGCCGGTGGCGCCTCGTGCGCCGCCGTCCAAGGCGGTCTGCTCGCCGGAGCGGTCACCCGCCGCGATCCCGCCCAGGCCCGCATTCCCGCTCGTACGTCCCCCGCGTCCTCGTCGTCCGCCAAGAAGCGGCCCCGAACCGCGAGCCCCAGCCCGGCCCGGCGCACAGCAGCCACCGCATCCTCAGAACCGACAGCCGGGAGTCTGGCCCCGGTCGGCGCGTTCCTCGCAGGGAAACTGCTCTCCCACACCGTCCTCGGCGCGCTCCTGGGTATCTTCGGAGCCGCGCTGCAGCCCAGTCCCCGGGCGCAGGCGGCGCTGCTGATCATCGCCGGGGCACTGATGGTGCTCTTCGCCCTCGACCTCTTCGGCGTCAAGGCGGTGGGCCGGCTCGTCCCCCGTCCCCCGGCCTCCTTCGGACGGCTGGTGCGGCGCAGCACCAAGACCAGCTCGATGGCCACCCCGGCGCTGGTCGGCTTCGCCACCGTGCTGGTGCCGTGCGGGGTGACGCTGTCGATGGAGCTGGTCGCGATCACCGCGGGCTCCCCGCTGGCCGGCGCGGCGGTGATGGCAGGGTTCGTGCTGGGCACCGCCCCGCTGTTCGCCGTCCTCGGCTACCTCTTCCGCCGCTCCAGCCGGGCACTGTCCGGCCGCCTGGGCATCGCCACCGGCATCGTGGTGCTGGCCGTCGCGGCCTGGACCATCGGCTCCGGACTCCAGGCCGGCGGGTGGGTCTCCTTCAGCACCGGCTCCACCCCTGCGGCGGCCGCCGCCCCCGCGGCGTCGGGAGGCGGAAAGGGGGCATCGGACGGGCCGGTCAGCATCGACGCCTCCGGCAAGCAGACCATTGTCCTGACCGTCACCGACTTCTACGAGACCACCGCCTTCACCGCGAAGGCCGGGGTGCCCACCACGCTGGTGCTGCGCGGCAAGGACTCCGGCGGCTGCGCCCGCGCCTTCACCATCCCCGAACTCGGGGTTCAGGAGATCGTCAAGCGGGACGGCGACACCAAGGTCGACCTGGGCACCCGCAAGCCCGGCACGCTCCGCTTCTCCTGCGCCATGGGCATGCAGACCGGCCAGATCACCTTCCAGGGAGACAAGGCATGAAGCTCTTCAGCCGCACCAAGCACACCGAGACCGGTCCCCAGATGGTGCTCCTCGTCGAGGGCATGCACTGCACCAGCTGCGGCCTGCTCATCGACGACGAACTGGAAGACATCCCCGGCGTCCGCTCCTCCACCACCGACGTGAACGCCGGACGCACCACCATCCGCCTGGAAGAAGGCGCCGACGTGGACACCGCCGCACTCGTCGCGGCGGTGCAGCAGGCCGGCGACTACACGGCCCGACCGGCCGACTGACCCGACTGCGCTCGCGGGCAGAGACCCGGCGGGTGGTCGGCCGGGAAGCCGACCGGCCGACCACCCGCCGACGAGCCACCCGCGCGTGCGGAAGCGACGCGCAGCGCAGAGGATGGCACCGTGCCCGAGCCGAGAAGCAACGAGCGGCTGCGCCGCTACTGGGACAAGCACGCCCGCTCCTACGACCGGCAGATGCGGTTCTTCGACCGCACCCTGTTCGGCGAGAGCCGCACCTGGGTCTGCTCCCAGGCCGACGGCGACGTCCTGGAGGTCGCCATCGGCACCGGCCTGAACCTCCCCCTCTACCCTCCCGGCGTCCGGCTGACCGGCATCGAGTGGAGCCCGCAGATGCTGGCCATCGCCCGACGCCGCGCCGACGAGCTCGGCCGTACCGCAGACCTGCGCGAGGGCGACGCCCAGGCCCTGCCGTTCGCCGACGCCGCCTTCGACACCGTCGTGTGCACCCTGTCCCTGTGCGCGATCCCCGACGACCAGCGCGCCATCGCCGAGATGAGCCGCGTGCTCAAGCCCAGCGGCCGACTCCTCCTGCTGGACCACATTTCAAGCTCCGCTTGGCCCGTCCGCGCGATCCAACGGCTCATCGAACTCGTCACCGTTCCGCTCGGCGGCGAGCACCTCCTGCGCCGACCGCTCCGGCACGTCCAGGCGCAAGGACTGAAGATTGAGCAGCGGGACCAGTTCAAGCTCGGCATCGTCGAACGCCTCGCCGCCCGCAAGCCCGCCCCCGGATCCACCGACAGGTGAGGCACTGCCCGTGCCGGGCGAGCCGCCGAGTATGCCGAAAGGCGCCGGAAGCCCTGGCCCCGGCACCCCCCTTTCGTGTGTGGCTCAGCGCAGCGGCTGGAAGCGGCGCAGCCGCAGGCTGTTGGTGACGACGAAGACCGAGGAGAAGGCCATCGCGCCTCCGGCGATCATCGGGTTGAGCAGACCGAGCGCGGCCAGTGGCAGCGCGGCCACGTTGTAGGCGAAGGCCCAGAACAGATTGGCCTTGATCGTACGAAGGGTGCGTCGGGCCAGCCGGATCGCGTCCGCCGCCGCCCGCAAGTCGCCCCGTACCAAAGTGAGGTCGGAGGCGGCGATCGCCGCGTCCGTGCCGGTGCCCATCGCCAGACCGAGGTCGGCCTGGGCGAGGGCGGCCGCGTCGTTGACGCCGTCCCCGACCATCGCCACCACCCGGCCCTCCTCCTGCAGCCGTTGGACCTCGGCGACCTTGTCCTCGGGATGGACCTCTGCGATGACCTGGTCGATACCGACCTCGGCTGCCACCGCGTGGGCCGCCGCCGTGTTGTCGCCGGTCAGCAGGATGGGGGTGAGCCCGAGCCGCTTGAGGTCGGCGACCGCCTCGCCGCTGGTCGCCTTGACGGTGTCGGCGACCACCAGCGCGCCACGCACCTGTCCGTCCCAGGCGGCGAAGACGACCGTCCTGCCTTCGGCTTCGGCCTCCTTGCGTGCGCGGTCGAGCTCGTCGGGCAGTACGTGGCCGTGTTCCTCCAGCCACGCGGCCCTGCCCGCGCGGACCGTACGTCCCTCGATCTGCCCGGTCACGCCCCGGCCCTGGGTGTTGGCGAATCCGGTCACGGCGGGGAGCGAACCGAGGCGCTCCCGTGCGGTGTTCGCGATGGCGGTGGCGATCGGGTGTTCGCTTGCGTCCTCCAATGCGCCGGCCAGCCGCAGCACCTCCCGCTCGTCCTGACCATCGGCCGGTACGACGGCGACGAGGCGCATCTTGCCCTCGGTGACGGTGCCGGTCTTGTCCAGGACGACGGTGTCGATCCGCCGGGTGGACTCCAATACCTCGGGCCCGCTGATCAGCAGCCCGAGCTGGGCGCCGCGTCCGGTGCCGACCATCAGCGCGGTCGGCGTGGCCAGCCCGAGGGCACACGGGCAAGCGATGATCACCACCGCGATGGCGGCGGTCAGCGCAGTGGCGGCCGGGGCGCCGGTCAGCAGCCAGACGCCGAACGTGCCCGCCGCCAGGGCGATGACGACCGGTACGAAGACCGCCGAGATCCGGTCGGCCAGCCGCTGCACCGCCGCCTTTCCGGTCTGAGCCCGCTCCACCAGGGCGGCGATCCGCGCCAGCTTGGTGTCCGCCCCGATCCGGGTGGCCCGTACGGTCAGCCGTCCGTGGCTGTTGAGTGTGGCCCCGGTGACCTGCGAGCCCGGCTCGACCTCCACCGGCACGCTCTCCCCGGTCAGCAGCGACTCGTCTATCGCCGAGGCGCCCTCGACGACCTCCCCGTCCGTGGCGATCTTCTCCCCGGGCCGTACGACGAACAGGTCGCCGACCGCCAACTCCTCAACAGGGACACGTACCTCAGTCCCGTCGCGCAGCACGGCGACGTCCTTGGCACCCAGGTCCATCAGCGCCCGGATCGCGTCTCCGGCCCGCCGCTTGGCCCGGGCCTCGAAGAAGCGGCCCGCCAGCAGGAACGCCGTCAGCACGACGGCGACCTCCAGATACAGATGCTCCCCGCCCAGGGCGAGAGTCCCGGCGCTCCACAGGTACGCGGCCAGCACACCCAGCGACACCAGGGTGTCCATGGTCGCCGACCCGTGCCGCAGGTTCACCGCCGCCGCCCGGTGGAACGGCCACGCACCCCACGCGACGACCGGAGTTGAAAGGGCGAGCGCCGCCCACTGCCAGCCGGGGAAGTGCAGGGCGGAGATCATCGACACGAGGACCACCGGCAGTCCGAGCAGCGCGGAAGCGACCAAGCGGCGGCGCAGACCGGTGATGTGTGCGCCCTCGGCATCGACCTCCTCTTCCTCTGCGGCCGGGGCCTGAGTCCGGGGCGCCTCGGCGCCGTAACCGATGGCCTCGACGGCGGCGATCAGCTCCTCAACGCCGACCTCGGGGCTCTCCCGGGTCACGTGCGCGGTCGCGGTCGCGAGGTTCACCGTCGCGGTCACCCCGGGCAGCTTGCCCAGCTTCCGTTCGACCCGCGCCACGCACGAGGCGCAGGTCATCCCGGTGATGGCCAGTTCTATGGACTGCTCGGCGTCGGGCCGCGTGCTGGTTGCCATGGACGGTTCCTTGTCTCTTTCAGTCTGGTGCGGCCGGTGCCACAACGGCGAAGCCCTGCCCAGCGGCGGGACGCCAGCTCAGCTCGCCCCCGTACAGGCGGCGCAGGACAGCAGGCGGCTGGTGGTAGCAGAACACGGAAGTGCCGGCGTCGACGATGGCCGGGGTGTCGATGAACAGCGGTAACTCGGCCAGGAAGTAGCGCACCGCGTGCTCGACCTGCTCCTCGTCCGGCACCTGCCCACCGGGCAGCTTCCCGGCCAGCACCCACCCGGTGGCCTCCCGGCAGGCGTCCCGGAAGTCCGCGTCCTCGGCGTACCGCCGCAGCCCGCTCTCGTGGAGCCAGCTGAACGCCGCATTGCCTTCCAGCTCGGCCCACCCCAGCACGCGCTTGTCCGCGTCGGCCAGGCCGAGCGAACCCAGCGCGGTGACGATCTTGTTGCGGGTGTACTGGCCCTGCCGGCGCGCTTTCCACGCCGCCTTCTCGGGGGCGTACCCCAGCGCCTCAAAGGTGTACGCGCTCGGTGCGTCCGGCACGAAGAAGTCCACCCGCTCGAACCGCTCCAGCCCCCACGCCGCCAGCTCACGGATCCGGGCGGCGGAGAAGTAGCTGTTGAACGGGCTGATTCCGAAGCAGGCGTGCTCGGCCCGCTCGACGACTTCGGCGCACCGGCCGCTCAGCGGTGTCACCGCCATCGCCGCCGTACAGCCGTCGCCTTGATCTGTACTCATGACCGGACGTTAAAACCTTGCCCTTAGGGCAAGGTCAAGCGCAGACTGGAACCCTTCGCACGAACGGAGCCCCCATCATGCTCACCGTCGGCCGCATCGCCGCCCAGACCGGGCTGAGCCCCAAGGCCGTCCGCCTCTATGAAGCCAACGGCCTCATCGACCCGCCCCAGCGCACCGCCGCCGGCTACCGCACCTACACCGACGAAGCGGTCCCCGTACTCGGCTTCATCCGCCAGGCCCAGGCCCTCGGCCTCAGCCTGAAAGAGATCAAGGACATCCTCGACCTCCAGCGCCGCGGCGAGCAGCCCTGCAGCCTCGTCACCGATCTCCTCGACCAGCATCTCGCCGACCTCGACCGCCGCATCGCCGACCTCGAAGCCCTCCGTACGACGCTCCAGCACGCCCGGGCCCAGGCCGACCAGGCAGCCGACCGCGGAGAAAGTGCTCTGGTCTGCCACATCATCGAAAACAGCACGTCGGCGTCCTGAGTCGGCGGCGTGAAGGCCGCGGTGGTGCGCGCTGCAGCTGTCGGTTGGGTTCGCGGCATGGTCTGCCCTCTGTGCCTGGCATGGGCTGCGCTGGCCCTGGCCGACGCAGGGCACGCCAGTGTGGTTCTCGCACTGACCTGCACCTGGCGGCTCAGCGGACCAGCAACGCAACCGGTGACCGCTTGACCCGCACACGACGACACCGGTTTGTCATTGGGGCATCCCGACACGACCCAAACCGCGTTTAGGAGAACCGCACGTGGCCCGGTCACGCCGTTGGCGGATCCTTGACGGGTAGGGGCGAAGCCGTGCGCGGGGCCGGATCGTACGATGAGCCGCATGACGTCCGCCGCGCAGCTGTCGAGTCGCCGCCCCGCCGGGCGCGGCTTTCTGCTGCTGGTGCTCGCGGTACTGGCAGGCGTGCTGGCGATGCACGGCCTGGGCCCGGGACCCGTGCCCGCGAAGGCCGCGGCTGCTGCCAGCGGTCAGGGGATGTTGATGGCCCATGGCGAGGCGGAGGCTGGTGGGGACTGCTCGCACACCGCCGGCGGAACGGGCCATGTGAGTCACGCGGATGCGACCTGTGCGGCGGCCGGTGTCGGTGCCCCGTACGTGGCGCCCGCGCTGGCCGCGGCCGTCGACCTCGCGCCTACGGCTGTGGCGCTGACCGGCGGCGCCGCAGAGGCTCCCGAAGGTGGGCGTGCGCTGCCCGACTTGGCTGAGCTGCAACTCCTGCGGATATAGAGCGGCCACGGCACCTCCTTGCCCCGGCTTGGCCGGTGAAGGGTGCCGCGCTCCGGCACATCCTCATTCCGCATCGGCGATCATGGAGCTCGTCGACAACGGCATCATCGCCCTGACCCCCGGCGCGATGGACGCCCACCTGTCCGATGGGCTGTTCTGGACCGCGCTGCTGGGCGGCTTCGCCGTCGCCTTTCTGGTCACCACCCCGGTGAACAAGTGGATGATCGGCCGCGGCAGGGGACACGCCGTCGTCCACGCCTACCACTGACATCCGGCACGCAGAGAACGCGCCCGAGTGCAGACGAAGATGCCCGGGCGCCTATCTCGCCGAGGGGGTTAGCTGGAGGTGTACCGAGGCACAAAGGTCGTACCCATCAGCGCAAAGGCGCCGGTCCTGCGGGAGCGGCAGAGTCGGCGGCCTCCGGCCGGGTGCGCTGCTGGTACTGCTTGCGCTGCCCGTAGTGGGTGCGGCCCTGCGGTTTGTACACCGACAGCGCGGTCGCGACCAGCAGCGCCAGCGAGGCGGCAGCGGACTGGATCACCAGTTGGACCCTCGGCTCGTGGAGAGCGCCACCGGACGAGGCCGCTCCTGCGGCTGCGTCGGCGATGGAGCTGACCGGCTGCATGTGCACCAGCAGGGCGATCGTGGCCAGGACGGTGATCACCAGCTTCACCACGACCCAGTAATAGCGGACCAGCCCCCACGTGGTGCCCACAGCCGAGAGCACCCCGGTCAGCAGCGAGGCGAAGGCAAGCGGGACGATGACGTACCAGCCGGAAATTTCCATGGCGACGTAGGCGGATCGCGCCCGCTGGACATCCTGGCTGGTCAGACCGGCGACGGCGAGAGCCAGGAAGACAGCGACTGCGCCGAGCCATCCGACCGAGGCGGTGACGTGCGCGGTGAGGGCGAGCTTGCGCTGGCGCGGCGTCATGGCCATCAGCCGTGGCTCCCCATGCCGCCGCCGGCCAAGTGCAGGATCACGAAGGCCAGGATCAGGGCGATGGCGATCGCCGCGAATACGCTCACCCATCGCGGCCTGGCGTGAGCCGGTCCGCGGCCCGGCCCTCCGGCATCCGTGCCGTCACCTGCGTGTGGGGAAGGCGGCAGCTCAGCCATGGCTTGTCCTCCGGCGGTTTCTGTCGATCGAGCGTTTTGCAAGACAGTATGTCTACAGCATGCACGTCGTGTCACGTCAGCGTCGGCGCGTATATTCGGGGAATGCCGAAGCTGTGGAACGAGACGATCGAGGCGCACCGCCACGCGGTGCGTGATGCGGTCCTGGACGCGACGGCTGCGCTGGTGGCCGAGCAGGGACTGCTTTCGGTGACGATGTCGCGCATCGCGGAGACGACTGGTATCGGGCGGGCGACGCTGTACAAGTACTTCCCGGACGTCGAATCGATCCTCGCCGCCTGGCATGAGCGGCAGGTCACCGCGCACCTCGACCACCTCAGGGCGGTCAGGGATGAATCCGGCAGCCCCGGCGGGCGGCTGGAAGCCGTGCTGGAGGCATACGCGCTCATGTCCCAGGGGCGGCACGAGCACCACGGCACCGAGGTCGCCGCTCTCCTGCATCAGGGCCAGCACATCGCCCGGGCACACCAGCAGCTCCACGACCTGATCCGGGACCTGCTGGCCGAGGGCGTCGCGAGCGGCGATCTGCGAGATGACGTCGCACCCGACGAACTGGCCGGCTACTGCCTCCATGCCCTCAGTGCTGCCGGCAGCCTGCCCTCGAAAGCCGCGGTCCACAGGCTCGTTAAGGTCACTCTGGCCGGCCTGCGTCCCCCTGCAGGCCCCGGCACTGCCTCTCACGTTGATTGGAACTGAACCCTCGATGCACCGCACCGGAGCCTTGAGCCTGGCGGCAGCCGTCCTTGCCCTCGGCACGGCCGGTACGGGCTGCGGCACGACCACGCCGCACCGCGACGCGGACAGGCCCGCAGTCGTCTCCGCGGCCAGCGACTCCCCCTACCGGGGCACCACGCTGGACAACCCGTTCACCAAGCCCGAGCTCGTCCTCAGCGACACCACGGGCAAGCCCTTCGACCTGCGCAAGCAGACCGCCGGAAAGACGACGCTGGTCTTCTTCGGCTACACCAACTGCCCCGACGCCTGCCCCACCACCATGGGCGACATCTCCCTCGCGCTCACCAAGCAATCCACCGCGGTACGCGAGAACACCCGCGTCGTCTTCGTCACCACCGACCCCGAGCGCGACACCCCTAAGGAGCTCGGGAAGTGGCTCACGGCGTTCGGGCCCAACTTCACCGGCTTGTCCGGCGACCTCGCCAAGGTCAAGAAGGCCGCGCTCAGTCTGGGCATCTCCGTCGAGGACCCGAAAAAGCACCACGACGGCACCGTGACCTCCGACCACGGCGCCCAGGTCGTGGCCTTCTCACCCGCCGACGACAAAGCCCACGTCATCTACACCAGCGGCACCACTACCGATGACTTCGCCCACGACCTGCCACTGCTCGCCAAGGGCGCCGGCTGACGACAAGGAAATCCACGCGGCGGTCGGCGACGGTCCGCCGTGTCCTGCGGCCCGGCGGGGAGCTTCGTCTACACCGTGCCGCACACCGGCGACGCTCTGGTCGACGCCCTCGACGACGGCTGGCCCCTGAACGAGATCTGCGCCTTCGAGGAAGGCGCCGGCCCCGCCGCCTTCGGCGCATCACCCAGACCCTGCACCGATGACCGCGGCCCCATACCGGCCGCGGACCTCACCGTCGACGGCACCGGCCTGCTCTGCGTCACCCTGCTGCTGAAACTGCGTGCCAGCCGCCGAGCCGGGCACGGTCGTCCACCTCGGCTCAATGCTGATGGCCGTCGTCGTGCCCGGGCTCCTCGCTGGGGTCGGTGTCCTTCGTGGGCGCGGTGGGCTTGGAGGTCGGCTTGACGGTGCCGCTGCCCTGGCCGCCGTCATGTCCTTCGCCGCTGTCCTTCTCGGTCACTACATCGCTGTGGGTGTGTCCCCCGGGCTGCTCGGCCATGGTTGGGGCGATGTGGCGCAGGCCCGCAAAGGTGATGGCCGTGACAATGAGGACTGCCAGGCCCATGAGACCGAAGATGCGCCGCCACGGCGTCTTGTCCTCTTTCAGGAAGTAGGCGACGAAGGACAGGACGATGCCCAGCGGTATCAGCACGGCACAGCGGTACGGGAGGTCGGCGAAATGCTGCATGCCGCCGCTGAGCATGCCGAGGCCGAACGAGAGCATCGTCGAGGTGCCGAGCACCCGCAGCACGCGTGACAGGGCGGGCTTCTCGGACGCGAGGATGAAGTCGTTGAGGACGGTTGCGACCAGGAAGACCAGCACGCCGGATCCAGCGATCATCGAGTAGCGGGCCGGGTCCATGGGGTGATGGACGACCGCGCCACTGATGAGTCCGGCACCCACGTAGTAGCCGACATAGCCGAGGTAGCGCCACGGCAGGGAGGCACCTTCCCGCCTCTTGGTGGAACGGCGGTGGCTGTGAGCCGGCTGTGTGGGGGGCGGGGTCGTGACGAAAGTGGATGAGGAGGACAAAACTGGCCTTTCGCGGGTGAGTTCGATGGGGGACTTGGGGACTGATGGCCCCGGGAACAGCGGACCGAGGCCGGCCCCGTGCACCGCGCCGCTCTTCGCTGTGGGAGCAGCAGACGGCGAACAGCGAGACATGGCCGAGCCGCCCCCCGACACGGAGGCGTAAATGGCGCGGGGTGTGCCCGGTGCCGTCGGCCGGTTCGAGGCGCGAAGGCTAGATCCGTAGGACCGCTGAGTCCTGCAAGGGGGGAGACGCCCAGGGGGCGGCGGCAGGTCGAGTGGCGGCGGGTACGACCGAGTGCGGAGGCCGAACCGCCGGGGCCTCGCACGGGGCGGGCAGCCCAGCACCCTGCACGGGCTGGCCGGACACACATTGATGCGCCGCGTGATCGGGCTCTGGGGCATCGTGAGGGTCGGTATGCCGCTGCCCGGAGTGCGAGCCGGGCCCCTCGTGGCTGTGCTCGGCCGCAGCGACTGCCTGGACGTCCACGGTCACCGAGCTGGACGCCCCGGGGTGCGCATGGCCTGCGGCGCTCTCCCCGCTGACACCGTGTGTGTACATCAGTGCGAGGAGCAGCGTGGCCAGCACCCACGTCGGGCCCGCTGCACGAGAGCGGGACCGCAGCACGCTGAGAATCGGCCGGGCCGCAACCATGCCGGGGAGCATATCCGTACCGCAGGGCTGACGACTACCGCCCCTTTGGAGCCGTCGAAGGCCGCAGCCCCACCTGACCCTCCCGCCCGTGCACACCGGAACTGCTCCGACCGCGCGGCGAGTCCGATCTGGTTCACGCCGCCGACTGGGCCGCAGACGTCCACGCTGAGAAACGGCCCGGAGAAACGGACCATGAGCGTGCAGCGCCCGGTCACTCCTCGAAGGTCGCCACTCTGTCGACTCCGGCGTGGTACAGGGTCCGCTGGACGTTTCTGCGTGCGCCCCGGATGCGAACAGCGGCGGGCGCCGAGGTGCCGACCGGCACACCCCGCACACCACCCAGCGCTTGCAGCGGCTCCTCGCACACTGCCCGGAACTCCACCGCACCCACAGTCTGGTCCGCCAGTTCGCCGCCATGCTCGATGCCCGCGATGCCGCCCAGCTGCCGGACTGGCTCGACCAGCTCACCGCCAGCGGACTGGCGCCTCTCGCCGGCGTCGCAAGAGCCCTGCGCGAAGACCAGCACGCGGTCGCCCAGGGAATCACCACCCCCTACAACTCTGGGGTCAACGAAGGCCGCATCACCGACGTGAAACTCCAGAAACGCATCATGGCAGGACGAGCTGGCGTCTCACTCCTCCGCCACCGCGTCGTACTGATCGCCCACCTACGCCGCCGTTACACGGACCGGCTGACCGTCGCTCTGAGATGACCTTCGGCTACGAAAATCTTGCCAGAGCCACATTCCGGTGTACGCCGACAGCCGGTGCCGAAGACGAGGTAGAGCGGCTGCCCGGTGCGCGGCACCAGTTCGAACTGCAGCTGGTGGGCGAAGCCGGCGCCGCGCTTCGCGGTAGGTCTGCAGCCAGACGCGCCAGCGTTCGTCTGGGCGCTGTTCGGCGTCGGCCGGCATCCAGTAGTTCCGGCCGCCGAAGACCGTGTCGAGGATGTCGGGGTTGAGCTCTTCTGAGGTGCTCACCCCTCCTGAGTGCGCCGCGCCGGGAGCTGTTGGGTGACGCAGTGGATCCCGCCGTCGCCGGTTGCCAGTGCGCGGGCTTCGACGCCGACGACCCGGTGGCCGGGGAAGGCCGCGGCCGCCGCTGCCCGCGCCTCGTCGTCCGTGCTGGTGCCGGCCAGCGGCATGATCACTCCGCCGTTGGCGATGTAGAAGTTCATATAGTTCACGACCGCGTCCTGGCCGTGGATACGCACCTGCTGCTGCGGAGGGAGCTCCAGGATCTCCAGCCTCCGGCCGGCGGCGTCGGTGGAGGCTTCGAGTACGGCGCGGTTGGCCTTCAGCCGGGCGTGGTCCGGACGGGAGGCGTCGCCGCACGACTCCACCAGAACCCGGCCCGGCGCGGTGAACTGGCATACGTGGTCGACGTGCCCGTCCGTGTCACCGGCGAGGTGACCGTACGGCAGCCAGATCACCTTGGCGGCGCCCAGCAGGGCCCTGAACTCGGCCTCGATATCGGCGCGGCCGAGCCGTGGGTTGCGATTGGCGTTCAGTACGCACTGCTCAGTGGCGATCAGCGTGCCCTGGCCGTCCACGCTGATCGCTCCGCCTTCGAGGACCGTCATGGTGGCCCGGCGCTCGATGCCCAGCACGGGCAAGAGGCGTTCGGTGATCCTGTCGTCCCGCGCGTACGGGTGGAACCGCTCGCCGAAGGAGTTGTACCGGAAATCCACGCCGACCCGCCCTCGCGGGCCGTGCACGACGATCGGCCCGGTCGCGCGGAGCCAGGCGTCGTCCATCGGGATCTCGACCGTGGTGACCTCGACCTCGCACAGCGCCCGTACGCGCTCCGCCTGGCCGGGCAGGACCAGCACGGTCACCGGTTCGAAGGCGGCGATGGCTCGGACGATCGCCGCGTGCTCCCGCTCGACGGATGCGAAGCTCTCGCCCCACAGCGACTCGTACGGCGGCCAGGCGAGCATGCAGGACTCGTGGGGCTCCCATTCGGCCGGCATCAGCAGCTCCGTCACGGCGCCCCCGGCCCGGAGAACGACCTGACCGCTTCCTCGGCGGCGCCCCAGTCTCCGTCGAAGCGGCCGGCGAGGACGTGCAGCCACCGCTCCATGCCGAAGGCCACGCAGGAGGTGTGGGCCTCGCCGCCCGCGTAGGTGATGTCGGCGCGTTCGCCGAAGAAGTTGCGGTGGTAGTTGACCGAGGCGATCGCGAGGTCTCCGTCGGCGACGAACTCCTCCTTGGTGGGGAAGAGCCGCTGCATGACGGCACGTGAGCCGTTGGCGTCGAAGAACGGATCCGTCGCGACCTCGGTCGTCAGGCTCAGGCCCAGGTGCGCGGCGAAGTCGAGGATGAGCGCCTTGTGGGTGGTGAGGTGGCTCTTCACCGCATCGGCGTCGCCGACGGCGATGATCTCCCTCATCGTGAAGCCGTGCAGCCGGCGCAGCCCCTCGTACCGCGTCTCGCGGCGGAAGCACTGGGCGATGGTGGTGAACGTGGCCGGCTCGTCCAGCTCGGTGCCGGAGAGGGACAGATAGGCGTTGTAGCAGGCGGCCGAGGGGAGGACGAACCCCGCCTCGCCGAGCTGGTGGCCGCCGAGCCCCGTGCCGGGCTTCGCCGGGTGCGTGGGCAGCCCGGCGACCGCGGCCGGGTCGATGGGCGCCGCGGCCAGCACGAGGTGCGGGAAGTTGGTGAAGTAGTCGAAGCGGGCCAGGTCGGCGACGGGGATCAACGGCGGGTAGAGGACGTCCGCCGCATCGGCAGCGGCGGCCCAGCCGGTGAACACCGTGTCCAGCGCTGCCCGGAGGCGGACTGCCTCGGGGCCGAGGGTGACCAGGCCGTCGCTCACGCCGACAGGCGAGTGGAGACCACTGTCAGGCGTGCGCATGGCCGGCCCCTTTCGTGATCAGCGCGTCGATGCGGTTGAGGGTGCGGAAGTTGTCCACGTCCGTCTTGGCGAGGTCGATCGGCTCACCGGTCAGTTCCTCCATGAGCAGGAGGAATTCCACGAAGGCCAGCGAATCGAGGACCCGGGCGTCGATGAGGTCCCGGTCCCGGTCGATGGTGTCCACGGAGGCATTGAGCTTCCGGAGGAACTCGAGCACTGTTTCCATCGACGCGTGCGGTTCGCGTGCTGCGTTCTCAAGCGTTGACATGGTCGAGCCCCCAAGAGGTGCGGAAGATTTCACTGGCGACGAAGTACCGGTCGACGCGGGCCATCAGCTTGACGTGGAACGCCTCGCGGACCGGATGCGACAGCGCCTTGCGGCGGACCTCCAGGGGCTTTTCCACGCCGCAGTCACGGAACATCTGCGGGTTGTAGAGGCTGCGCACGGAGTACGTCATGTAGTCCTTGACGTACTTCTCGATCTCTTCCCGGCGGCTCGGATCGGCCGCCGCGGCGCGGTCGTACAGGCGCTTGACGAGCTGCTTGCCGAAGGCGACGTGCCGGCTCTCGTCGTGGTGGTGCGCCGAGTGGATCTCACGGAGGATGTCCGGGATCAGCGGGTCCTTGCCCATGCGGCTGTTGTAGTAGTCGAAGATCTCCTCGAAGATGAGGATCCGTGAGAAGACGACGACGTCGTCCCAGAGGTCGCCGAACCCCTCGCGGCGCAGCGGGGACGCCGCCTCCGGGTAGATCCCGCCGGTGTACCGGTGGCAGAACTCGGCGAAGAACCACATGTGGGCGTTCTCTTCGCCGATGAAGTGGTGCAGGTACTCGTTGTACTCGGCGAAGTCGGGCGTGTGGATGCGCTTCGCGACCTCGATCATCAGCTCACGGATGCCGTGCACGTGCAGGCTGAAGAAGTTGACCGTCTCGTACCGTGCGAGGGCCTTGAGCGTCTTCTCGTCGTCGATCAGGCCGGTGCCGGAGACGGTGAGGTAGTCGGGGTTCATCCACCACTGCTCCTCGGACACGGAGTCCGGCCAGGAGAACTTGGTGTAGGGGTTGTAGTAGTCGTCACGCGACTTCTCGGAGAGCCGCGTGAGCATGGTGCTGAAGCCGGAATCGTCCATGATGGTGCGATCTTTCGGTGGGTGCTTCTTCTGGTGTGGTGGCCGACCGCCGAAGCGGCGGCGCGTTCAAAGTCCGGAGTCGGCCAACGTGATGAGGGAGCCCTCCAGTTCACGCAGGAAGGACTCCATGCCGGTCTCGGTGAAGTGCCGGATGTCGCAGGTCAGGGAGAACTCGAGGTGGTCGAGGCCGTCGTCGACGACGAGGTAGAAGGGCTCTTCCTCGGTGACCGGGAGCCAGGTGAGCACGGTGTCGGCCAGCATGCTCGCGGCGGGGACGTCCCGCGGCTTCGTTCCGTCCGCCGGCAGGGTGCGCCTGTCGTTGACGCAGTAGGGGAACCACAGGGGTGCGTCCGCGCCGCCGCCCAGTTCGGCGAGCAGCCGGTTCATGCTGTCGGCGTCGCATCCGGAGTTCTGGAATGCGGTGATGGCGGACAGCCAGGACCGTTTGACCGCCTGTGGCAGATCGGCGTCTGCGAGGTCCACCGAGAAGTACGTCTCCTGCATCAGGGTCGCCACCATGGAGCGGCTCTGCCGGCCGAACCGCTGCGAACTCGTCAGATGGAGGTCGACGTGGTCGCTGCCGGTGAGATCCCGCAGCACCAGCGCCGTCGCGCCGACGATGACGGCCGCGGCGCTCGTGCCGGTGCTGTCCGCGATACGGGCGACCGCGTGGTGGGCGGCGCGTGAGCGGAGGGCGGCCTGCCGGTACGCCTTCTCCTCGGGCAGGTCCGCCACGGCCGGAGGCAGCGCGAGGGGCGTCCGGTCGCGGAAGAGCGATGCCACGTGGCCCAGGGTCCGGTCGCGCTTGCGGATCCCCACCGGCGATTCCTGCCACACCGCCAGGTCGGCGGGCGTCTGCGTGTCCGGCGCGAGCGCCGGCAGCGTCCGGCCGCTCCGGAAGTACTCAGTCACCTCGTCGGCCAGGTGCCGCAGGCCGTACCAGTCGATGGCCAGGTGTGAGAACACATACACGCCGCCCCACACCCGGCCCTCGGTGACCAGGAGGACCAGGCGCAGGGGCAGCTCATCCGCGAACGAGAACCGCCTGGTGCCGAAGAACTCCTTCAGCGCCGTGACCTGCTCGTCCCCGGGTGTCCTCGTATCGACGAACTCGACGGGCAACCGGCCTTCGGGCAGGACACGCTGGACGACCCGGCCGCCCTGACCCCTCGGGAACACGGAGCGCAGGGACTCGTGGCGGGAGAGGAAGAAGGAGAGCGCTTCGAGGCATTGGGCCTCGGTGGGGCGGACGCCGGACGGCACGCGGAACTCTTCGACGACGTTGTAGACGTGGTCGTGCGGTCCTGCGTTCTCGATCAGCGCCCAGATTTCCTGCTGGCTCCAGGTCAGCCCGGCCTCGATGCCGCGACCGCCCGTGAACGGGGCGTGCCGCACGCGGGAGGAGAGGGGCTGTCCGCTGGGGTCGGCGTTCAATGCGTCGCCCTTTCCGCGACGTGCCGGTCTCCGGTGAGTTCCCGGGCAATGGCGGCGGCGAAGGCATCGACATCTTCAGGGGCGGTGTCGAAGGAACACATCCAGCGGACCTCGCCGGTCCGCTCGTTCCGGACGTAGAACGGGAAGCTCTTTTGCAGGCGGGCGGTCGCGTCCGCGGGCAGGATGGCGAAGACCGCGTTCGTCTGCACCGGTTGGACGATCCGTACGTCCGCCATCCCGCTCACCGCGTCGGCCAGACGCCGCGCCATCTCGTTGGCGTGCCGTGCGTTGGCCAGCCAGAGCCCGGACTCCATGAGGGCGATGAACTGCGCCGAGATGAAGCGCATTTTGGACGCCAGCTGCGTCGCGGCCTTGCGCAGGAAGGCCGTCCCGCGTACGGCGTCCGGATCCAGTACGACCAGGGCCTCGCCGAGCAGCAGGCCGTTCTTGGTGCCGCCGAAGGAAAGGACGTCCACCCCGGCGTCGGTGGTGAGGGCGCGCAGCGGCACGTCAAGTGCCGCTGCCGCATGGGCCAGACGCGCGCCGTCGAGGTACACGCGCATACCGTGCTCGTGGGCGTGGGCGCAGATGTCGGCGATCTCCTGCGGCGTGTACAGGGTGCCGAGTTCCGTGGGCTGGGTGATCGCCACGACGGTCGGCTGTGCACGGTGCACATCGCCCCGCCCCCATGCCTGCTGGTCGATCAGCGCGGGTGTGAGCTTGCCGTCCGGAGTCGGCACGGTGAGCAGTTTGACGTGGGCGACCCGCTCCGGGGCTCCGCATTCGTCGGTGTTGACATGGGCGCTCTCGGCACAGATGACGGCCCCCCAGGGCTCGCTCATCGCCTGGAGGCCCACCACGTTGGCGCCGGTGCCGTTGAGAACGGGGTAGACGCGCGCACGCTCACCGAAGTGCTCACGGAAGAGCTGCTGGAGCCGCTCCGTGTAGACGTCGTCCCCGTACGCCGCCTGGTGCCCTTCGTTGGCGGTGGCGAGGGCGGCCAGGATCTCCGGGTGTATTCCTGCGTAGTTGTCGCTCGCGAAGCCCCGCGACGCGGGGTCGTGCAGTCGGGAAAGCAAACCTTCGTCCTTCACTCGCGCGGCGGCCCTTCGTTCGGACGCCGCGGTGTCGGCTGGATCACGGGGATGCGGGGGATCGGGCGTGCAAGGCGGTCGTGGCTGCTGGTGGGAGCCGGACGAGTCTCAACTCCCCTTTCCTGTCGGGCAAGAAGATATTACGAGATGATCTAGTAATGAGCGCAAGTCTTCCGGCACACTTCTGATCAAGAAGAAAACCTGCCGTGCCGGCCCGAGACGCCTGGCAGGAACTCGTCAGCGCACACAGGAAGACGGACCATGCAGAGTTCCCCGGCAGGCACCCTGCGGCGCTCCCACAGAGGAGTCGTCGCCACCTTCGCCCTCGTCGGCGTGGTGAACGGCATCCTGGCGGCCAGGCTGCCGGGGCTCGCCGCCAAACTCGGCCTGGACACCGGCGACGTGGGGCTGGTCATCCTCTCCTGGGGCGTCGCCGCCACGGTGACCATGCAGTGCATGCGCTGGATCGTCGCGACCCTGGGAAACCGGTTGTTGCTGCGCGTCGGCACCCCGCTGGTCACCGTAGCCGTCGGGCTGATCGCCCTCAGTTCCTCGTTTCCGCTGCTGCTCGCGGCCGCCGCCGGCTTCGGGGTCGCCTCCGGTATAGCCGAGGCCATGATGAACGCCCAGGGCAGCCTGGTCGAACGTCGCACCGGCCGCCCCCTGATGAACGGGTTCCACGCCGGATGGAGCGCCGGCGCGGTGGCCGGCGGACTCCTCGCCGTCCTGCTCGCCGCCCTGGACGTCTCCTACACCGCCTCGGTGCTGGGCGTCGCGGTCGTCGCCTTCCCGCTCGCCCTCGCGGTGGGCCGCACCTACCTCGACGAGCCGGTCGAAGCGGAGGAGCCCACACACCGCCGCAACCTTCCCGGAATCGTCTATCTGATCGGTGCCGTGGCCTTCCTGGCGCTCCTCCTCGAAGGGCTGGTGGCCGACTGGAGCGGCCTTCTCCTCGCCCGCGACCTGCACACCACGGAGGCCGTCGCCGCCATCGCCTACCCGGTGTACGAACTGGCCACGTTCTCCGGGCGGCTCTTCGGCGACCGGCTGCGCCTGCGCTACGGCAGCCGGTCACTCCTCGCGGCCGCCGGCACCACGACCGCGCTGGGCGTACTCCTCGTGGTCATCGCCCCCTCCGCCGTCTGGGCCATCGCCGGATTCGGCCTCACAGGGCTGGCCGTCTGCATCGTGGTGCCCCTGTGCATGTCCCTGGCCGGCGCCCTCGCCCCCGGCCGCGCGGACGCCGCCGTCGCCCAGGTGTCCGCGATCGGCTACGCGGGGCTGCTCATCGGCCCCGTGCTCATCGGTTTCGTCGCCGAGGCCACCTCGCTCCGCACCGGCATCGCCACGGCCATCGCCGCGGCCCTGCTCATCACCGCCGCCGCGAGCCAGATGCCTCAGCGGCTCCCCGCCGAGGCCGAGTTCGGTCCGGAGGCGGCGGCCGGAACCGCGGCCGGAGTCGGACACGACGGCTCGCAGGCTCCGGGCCGGTCGTAGTCCGAAGTGGTGCGCCGCATCCGCCGGAATCAGATGTCGCGGAAGAGACCAGCGAACGCGGTGACCTGCTGTGATGGACGGCCGTGAGTCTCTGACCTCAACACCGTTGCGTTAGCCTCGATCGTTCATGAGTCCTCGTCGGTGTGCTGACGGGGACTCTGTGCTTGTGTGGCGCCCCTTTTCCGGGGCTGGGGCAGGTTGACGTCCCGGCTGTCGGGCCGGGTGGGCGCCGGGTTCCACTTTCCCGGAGCGATCGTGCTTGTCGTTGGGGCGGTTGACGTGGCTGGTCAGCCCGGGTTTGGCAGGCTCTGCAGCCGGTTGATTGCCTGGGTGATGACTTCGGTCCAGGGCCACCTGGCGGTGAAGCGGAGCCAGCGGCGGCGGCCGGTGTGCACGAGTTGTGCGGCAGCGGAGAGCAGGCGTAGGCGAAGGCGCTTGGGTTCCCAGCGGCGGGTGGCGCCGGTCAGAGCGAGCATCGGCATCCAGGCGAGGAGGTCGAGTGCGAGTGAGACGATCTCCAGCCAGATCTGGTTCTGGGCTGTGTCGTGCAGGGGGAGGTTGCGCAGGCCGGTGTCCAGGCCCGCTTCGGGATCTTGAGTACGGCCTGGTGGAGGGTGTCGGTGATGGTCATGCCGACGGAATACGACAGCCACCGGCCCGGCTTGGAGAGCCACTGCCCATGAGGCGTGGGTGCCGCCTGCGGAGTCGGTGCGGATCAGCGTCTGCCGGCCCCGCCGCAGGGCTTTGGGGAGTTGGGCCAGCGCGAGGCGGGTGGTGGTGATGTGATCGGCCGCGGTGTTGGAGCCTGCGTTGCCGGGCCGCAGCAGGGCGGCCACCGGCTCTCCGGAGCCGGCCTGGCCGTGGTCGACGAACGCGACGAGCGGATGATTGCCGAAGGTTTTCTTCCAGGTCGCGGTGGCGTCCTGCTTCTCTGAGTGTGCGAGGACCAGCACGCCGTCGATGTCCACGGTCACGTGCCCGTCGGCGGCAGGGCCGTTGGCCCCGGCCAACTCCCAGACACGTGACCGCACGTCGGCCCGCGCCGACCGGATCGCTGCGAGGGCCTTCGGCCCGGCTGCGGCGAGGGCGTCGAGGAGACGGGAGACCGTCGGGTCGGACGCCACCGGGCCGAACACGCCGGGCTCGGCCCTCAGCATGGCGACATCGGCCAGGCAGTCCCCGCCCAGAGCCGTCGCGAGCGCGACATCCAGCAGCACCTTGCCCGGGTCATGCACGGCCCGCGGCCTGCGCCACGGAGCCAACGCCGCGGATATCGCGGTGTCCAGGCCGGACTTGCGGACCGTCTCGACCAGGAGGACCGACCCGGCCTGCGAGACCGCCCCGCGGCCACCGCCCTCGACGCGGACACGCGGGTACAACCCGATACGCTTGCTCACCTGGAGAGTGCTTCTTTCCGTGCAGCCAACAGGACCCTAGACAAGTCCCATCGTTGCAGGTCAGCTACCCAGCGCACCGAAGGTGCGCTGGGTAGCTGACCTGCAATTTCTTTGCTTGTGACTGACTCGCTGGTCAGTAACTGTGAAGGGATGGGTGGCCAAGGGGTGGCCATCTGAGCAGCGCCGGTGCAGGGGAGTGGACTGTGGCGGCGTTGGCGGGAGTTGACCGGGGTTCTGTTCTTGTCGCTAGTCGACAACACCGCGTTCGGACGGGTGGTGTGCGGCGAGATGTGCGACAGGCTGATGATCCGAGTGCAGGGCTCGCCGAGGTCCAGTTCCCTGGGCGCCCAAGCCGCTTGTCAGGCCGGTGGGCTGGGTGCGGCGGCGGTGATCGCAACGATACGATCGTCCTGTTTGCCGCACCCTGCTCATGCATCAGATCCCCGCCGAGTCGAAGTGGGCGGACAAGCTCACTGACGCCTTCCTCGGCTTTCGGCATGGCCCGCATCGACTGGAGCCGATCCCTGAGTATGGAGTCCGCGCCACGTCCGCGGAAGCACCCGGAGGCCGGCATCAGCCGTATCGCCCCGTGGCGCGCTCCGCCCCGGATGCTCCCCTCAGTCGGCGAAACCAGACGTGGTGGCCTGACTCAGCCGGGGGCTGCGCCGGCGGCCCGCGTGCACGGCGGTCCCTCCGGCCGGCAGCGGCGGGCAGGCGCTCACCCGCTGCGGCGGGGTGACCCGCGCGGCCGTCTGCCGGCCGGAGAGGCTCAGGCGGCTGTACGCGTACGCGGCGGACGTCATCGTCATGTGGTGGTGCCAGCCAAAAAAGGAGCGCCCCGCGAAGTCGAGCATCCCGAAGCTGTCGCCCATGGCCTCCATCACGGCGCGCGTGCGCACCTGGTGGCGCAGCAGGGAGACGATCCGGTCCGCCCCCGCCTCGGCGAGGCTGGTGAGGTAGAACCGCACCGCGCGGGGATCCGGCGAGGGCCGGTGGGCCCAGAGCCGGTACGCGCCGTCGCGGCGGGGCAGCCGGACGGGCAGGGAGGTGAGGGCCGGGAGCCGGTGCTGCGCGGGGCCGGACGGCAGCAGGGCCTCGGCGGTGAGTGCGGAGGCACCTCGGTTCGGGGACGCGGACGTGGGGACGAGGATCTGCCCGGGCGGGACCTGTGCCAGGACGTCCATGCCTCGGTGGGCCAGGCCCGCCAGCAGCCGGTCCGCGCTCTCCACGCTCTGCAGGTCAGCGATCACCGGCGCCTCGTGCGGCAGTTGGCCGCCGGGGCGGCGGTCGACGAGGTCGAGCACCTGGGCCCACTCTGGCCGTACGGCGACGTCCTCCGGGACGCGGGCACGCTGCAGCCGGTTGGTGTCGGCCCGCCATATTTCGTCGAGGACGATCTCCCAGTCGACCGGGATGTCGTCCTCCTCGCTGGACAGGAACAGGCCGAGGCCCACCTGGCAGTTGAGGGTGCGTCCGGCCTTGGGGACGAACCTGCGGTGCACACCCACGGAGTGCTCACCGCGCTTGGGGATCACGGCCGTGCCGATGGTCCAGGCCGTGGTCGGCCGCGCGGCGGCGACGGTGACGGCCAGCTCCTGACGGACCGGCGCCCAGTCCCAGGGGCTGGCGTTGATGAACTGCTGCAGGCACTGCGAGGCGGTGCGGGAGCCGGGCACGGTCTCCGCCAGCCGCTGCAGCGTCTTGCGGCCCGGAACGGTGAGCAGTCCGCGCAGATAGACCTCGGCCCACCGGCGCTGGTCGGTGCGCGGCAGCAGCGCGAACAGGCTCTCCGCGAAGCCGGTGACATCCGGATGCTGCCGGTGCGAGCGATGCACAGACACGAGAATCTCCCCCCGCCGGTTCTTCCGAGTGGTCATGAACGATAAAAGAATACTGAACATTCGCTATGTTTGTGAGCGGGAGCGAGAATCCGGCCGTACGCGGGCGGGACCGGGCGGGGGAGTCAGTCGCAGAAGGCGGCGACAACCAGGCTGTCGAAGACCAGCTGGCCCTCCTGCACGGCGGTGACCCGCACGGCGGCGTCCTCGGTGGCGTCCTGCAGCGGCAGCTTCATGGCCGTGACGAAGCACGGGAGGTCCAGCTCCGCACGGGCGTGGTGGGCGCTGCGCACTTCGACGGGCAGCACCCGGTACGGCGCGCACACGGCCTGGGCCGCCTGCCGTGCGGCCTCCAGGAGGAGCATGGGCGGTATGTGGTCGGCCGGGTGGTCGAACAGCACCGGATGGCTGGGGTCGATCCGCAGCTGCCAGGTCTGTCCGGCCCCCGCGGCCGGCCGCTTCACCACACCCAGCACGACATCGTGCTCGTGCAGCCGCCCCACGACGGCGGCCAGGACCGGCTCCGGCAGGGTCGGCAGGTCACGCGGGGCGCGCGCCCGCCCGGCCTCGGCGGGGCAGTCCAGCACCCTCAGCGCCACCCGCCCCACCCCGGCGAACGTGTCGCTGCGCAGGAAGTCGGCCTCCAGGGTGAGCGAGGACAGCCGGCCCTGGTCGTAGCGCACCTCGCGGCAGGAGATCTCCAGGCGCACGTCCGCCGGCCGGCGCCCCAGGAGCAGGGCTCCCGGGACCACTTCGACATCGAGCGCGTCGATGACGGCATGGTGTCCGTCGGGCACGCCGTAGTAGAGGTGCCTTGAGGAAGGACGCCTGCCGCAGGGTCTCGGCCGCGAGCAGCGGGTCGTGCCAGGACCCGGCGACCGGCGTGTAGAACGCGTGCCCCCGCGGCCACTGGGCGCCGAGGTGGAAGGTGTCGGCGCCCAGCTGCCGCCAGTCAGTGATCAGCACCTCGGCAACAGCCTCGCGGTTGACGAGGTGGCGGGGGGCGGTTCTGACGAAGCTGAGACCGCCCTGCTCCGCGCCGTGCTGCGACGGGAGGGCTCGCGAACGATCGGTCACGAACACGCGGAATCGTCCTTCTGGTAGACGGGGTGTGCGAGGTGCGCCGGATGCGGCACGGGTCCGTCAGGCAGCCAGCCCCGCGAACCGGCCGGCGTGGAACACCAGGGGGCCCGCCTGTTCGGACAGGCCGCCCTCGGTGGCTTCGGCGATCACCAGGTCGTGGTCGCCCGCCGGGTGGATCTGCGTGATCCGGCAGTCCAGCCAGGCGAGCCCGTCCGCCGCTATGGGGTGTCCCGCGCGGGTGTACGCCCAGTCGCGGCCGGAGAACCGGTCGGCCCCACGCAGGCTGAACGTCCGGCACAGGTCGGCGTGCTGGTCGCCGAGGATGGTCACGGCGAAGCCCTCGGCCGCGCGGATGGCCGGCCAGGTGCTCGAGGTGTGCGCCGCGCACATCGCGACGAGCTGGGGGTCAAGGGATACAGAGGTGAACGAGTTGACGGCCATCCCCACGGGACCCTCCGGGGTCTGCGCGGTGATCAGCGCGACTCCCGTGGTGAACCGGCCGAGGATGTCTCGGAACGAGCGCTGCTCCAGCATCTGTTCTTCCGCTCTCCTGCCCGCGTCCGGCAAGCGCCGGCGGGCGACGTTGATGGTGTGCCCGGGGCCGGCCGGCCCCGGCCCGTCGGGCGGTGGTGCTGCGGCGACACCCTGAGGGCCCGGCCGGCGGGCGTCGGCCGGGGTTACTTCTGGCGGCTGGCGATGGCCCAGTCGACGGCCTCCTGCGGGCGGACCGCCGAGCCGGTGATCTGCGGCGCCACGTAGCGGGCCAGCAGCTCCATGCTGCGGTTGGTCTTCTCCCACGAGCACCAGTCGGCGACGTAGACCAGCAGGGTGCCGAAGCCGCCCGTGGCCTCCTGCATGCGGCGGATGCCGTCCACCACGTCCTCGACCGAGCCGACCAGGGCGCCGCCCGCCTCGACGCGGGCCTCCAGGGCCTTCTCGCGCGGCGTGCCCGGGCTGATGACGTCGCGGCCCGCGGCCTTGCCGAAGTACTCGAACAGCCAGCGGTCGTAGCCCTCGCGGACGTCGTTGAAGGCCTCCTCGCGAGTCTCCGCGACGTGCACCGGAAGCGCGATGCGCCACTTGTCGCGGTCGAGGACCTGACCGTGCTCCGCGGCGGACTCCTCCGCGTACTTCCACTGGTTTGCCAGACCGATGTGGTCCGGCGCGCCCGGGGTCATCAGCGCGAACGGCAGCGCGAACGAGGTCATGCTCAGGCCGTACTGGCCGATCAGGCGCGGGCTGGACTGCGAGGTGCCGGAGGTGGCCATGGCCACCTCGATGCCCTGGGGGCTGAAGCGCGGCAGCTGGAGCTTGGCGTCGTGCAGCTCGCACCAGTCCGTCTCCTGCGTGATCCGCTCCTCGCCGTTGACGAGCTCCAGGACGGTCGGCAGGGCCTCTTCGAGGCGGCGGCGCTGGACGGGCTGCTCCAGGCCGAACATCTTGGCGTCGAAGGGCACGCCCGGACCGACGCCCAGGATGTAGCGGCCGCGGGTGAGGTGGTCGAGGTGCACCGCACGGCTTGCGACGTGGAACGGGTGGTGGCCCGAGAGCGGGACCACGCCGTGGGCCAGCTTGATCTGACGCGTGCGCTGCGACGCCGCCGCGATGAGGGTCTCCGGCGCACCGACCAGGCCCCAGCCCAGGGTGTGGTGCTCGCCGAACCACGCCTCGTCGAAGTTCAGGTCGTCGACGTACTCGACCAGGTCCAGGTTGCGGCGGATCGCGAGGTGTGGGTCCTGACCGGTCTCGTGGACGGGGGAAAGGAAGATGCCGATACGGCTGTGCACAGCAGTACTCCAAAGCCGAGGAAAGGGAATGTTTCTGGATGATCCGGACGCGCTAAGGCCTGCGCGTCCCACGACTGGTGAGGCCCGGACCGGGTCAGGCGAGGTGGTAGACGTCGTCCTTCAGCTCGCGCACCCGCTCGTACGCCGCCGTCAGGCGCTCCTCGTCCGGCGCGGTCAGGTACACGCGCAGGGAGCTGGTCAGCAAGTCGACGGTGGGCCGGATCCGGGAGCCGGCCGCAAGCTTGACGCCGACGCGGTGGACGCTGTCGAGTGCGGAGATCTCCTCGACGACCGCCTCGTCCACCGACGCCACGACGCCGTCCAGCTCGGTCGGCGTGTTGTAGACGACCGCGGGCCGCAGCTTGCGGTACGCCTGCCCGCCGTACTGCTTCTGGAACTCCTCGGGACGCGCGTAGGCCTGCGCGGCCAGCGACGCCTGGTTGTGGCCCAGGCACACATCGTGGAAGCCGGCGTCGATGTTGCCGTTGAGCCGGGTGCCGATCTCGACGAGGGCGGGGCCCTCGTCGGTCACGATCACCTCGACGTGCGCCGGACCCCAGCGCACGTCGAGCGCGGCCAGCACCTCGTCGACGTACGCGATCAGCGCCGGAACCGGGTCGCTGTCGGCGTCGAGGAGGATGTCCCGGTTGTAGATGTTCTTGCCGGTCGGCAGCAGGGACTTCTCGTACCGCCACACGCCGCAGGCGTAGCGGTGCCCGTCGCTGGTGACGGTGTCCACGATGTATTCGGTGCCCTTGAGGTAGGACTGCACGACGATCTCGGTGTTCGCGCCGCCGAAGATGTCCGGCGAGCCGAGCACAGTCTCGGCCGCGGCCCGGACGTCGGAGGCGTCGTTGCAGATGTAGACGCCGTCCGACGCCGCCGAACTCAGCGGCTTGACGACCACGGGGTACGTGCCGCGGGCCTCGGCCCACGCGGTCACGGCCCCGGCGTCGCCGCTCTTGAACTGGTCCGCGCACCGCACGCCCGCCCGGCGCAGCGCCTCGATCATCTCGTACTTGTCCCGGCGGGCCTGCGAGAGCGCCGACCCGTTGGACGGGATCCCCAGGGCCTCGCTCAGCCGGTCCGCCAGTACGACGGCGCCCTCCTGGCCGGCGATGACGCACACGGGACCGTACGGGCGGAGCTTGTCGACCAGCACCTCCTCGTCGGAGCAGACGACGTTCTCCGCGTACTGCGACAGATCCGGTGCCAGCATCGAAGGGATCAGCTCGGGCGTGCTCTGCACGTGGATCACACGCGCGCCGAGCCTCCCGAACGCCGCGGGGTAGTAGTTCCCGGCCGAGTACCCGTCGACGACGACCGCGACCGGCGACTCACTTGAGTGACTCATATGTCCTTGTCTTTCCATCTGGTGACAGGCTTTCGGGTGCCGCCCCGGCCTCGCCGGCGGGCGAGCGCTGTATTCCGTCCGGAGGATCAGCCCCGGTCGCGGGGGGTCTCTGAGATGAAGCGGGCCAGGCGGGCGATGCCGGTACGGATGTCCTCCGGCTTGAGGTTGCTGACCCCGAGCCGCAGGGCCCGGCCGCCGCCGCCTTCCACGTAGAACATGCTCATCGGCGCCCAGCTGACGCCGTAGTCACGCGCGGAGCGCTCCATGGCCGCCAGGTCGGCCTCGAAGCCGACCTCGACGACGACGAAGAAGCCACCGCGGGGGGTGTTCCAGCGCACCCCGTGCTCGGCGTAGCGCGCCGGCGGGAAGTGCTCGGCCAGCGCCTCCAGCGTGGTCTCCAGGCGCTCGAGGTAGACGGCGGCCAGCTCGCGGGTGGGGGAGATCAGGTCGTAGTCGTGGTCGACGAGGATCCCGCCGATCACCGCCTGCGACAGCGAGGAGGAGCCCACGGTGTACATCGCCTTGGCCTTGGAGAGCTCCTGGGCCAGAGTCCGGGTGGTGCCCCCGGCGCCGGTGACGTCCTGGTCCGCGATCAGGTAGCCGAGGCGGGCACCGGGGAACGCCGACTTGGCGAACGAACCGAGGTAGATCACCCGGCGGTGCTCGTCGAGGGACTTGAGGGTCGGCATCTTCTCGCCGTCCCGGGAGAACAGCCCGTACGGGTTGTCCTCAAGGATCACCAGGTCCTCCTCGGCCGCCACCTCCAGCAGCCGCCGGCGCGCCTCCAGGGGCAGCACCGTGCCGGACGGGTTGGAGAAGTCCGGGACCAGGTACACCGCGACGGGGCGCTTGCCCTCGGCGCGCACCGCGCGGGCCGCGGCCGCCACGTCCTCGGGGTCGATGCCGTCCGGCCCCTCGGTGATTCCCTTGATCGGGATGTCCAGCATCCGGGCGGCGCCGCGGATGCCGACGTACGCCGGGGAGACCGTCAGCAGCACGTCGTCGGAGGAGGCGAACAGACCGCGCAGGGCGACCAGGGTCGCCTCCTGGAAGCCGTGCGTGATCATGATGGCCTCGGGGGCGACACCGATGTTCTCGTCGTGCTTCAGCATGCGGGCGACTTCGTCCTGGATGAAGCCGCTGACCGGGCCGTACTGGAACATCAGGCGGGTGATGCGCTGCTGCGGCACCCCCCGCTCCTCCAGGTGTTTGATGTAGCGGTCTATGTAATACGACAGCTTCGACAGGTCGTGGTTGCCGTCGTGGGGGGCTCCGGAGGAGAACGACATGGCCTCGGGGAACTTCATCGCGGTCTCGCTGAGGATCCGCATCGAGTCCATCTCCGGGTCGGCGATCCCGGCGTGCAGCCGGTCCCGGTCGAAGGAGACGAGGCCGTCGGCGCCCGCGACCGGACCGATGCCGGACGTTGCGTCAGCCTGCTGTGCATTCACGTGAGTTGGTCCTCTTTCATGTCGGTGGTGGGCGCGGTGCGCAGCTGCTGGGGAACGCCCGGATCAGCCGGTGCGGATCAGGCAGCGGCCCGCCCGGACCCGTTCAGCGCCTCGATCCGGCTGCCCTTGCCCGGGGCCCATTCGCCGATGCGGGTCTCGGCGACGATGCCGCCCTTGACGTAGGGCTCCTCGTCCAGCAGCTGCTGGAGCGCCGCCCGGTCCTCGACCTCGTAGAGCAGCAGGCCGGCGTTGCTGTCCGCCAGCGGCCCGGCCAGCAGCAGGATGCCGCGCTCCGCCAGGTCGTAGAGGTTCTCGGCGTGCGCCGGATACAGGTGCTGACGCCCCTCACGGTCGACGTTGTACTGGAACTCCACTACGAACTTCGCCACGGAAACTTCCTCTCTCGGTGGTGCGGTGGTGCGATGGCCCGGGGCCTCACATGTAGAGGCCGCCGTTGACGTCGATCACGGTGCCGGTCGAGTAGCCGGCGCTCTCCGAGCACAGGTGCAGCACGCTGCCGACGGCCTCGGTGACCGTGCCCATGCGCCGCATCGGCAGCCGGGAGAGCACGTCCTTCTTCGACTCCTCGTCACGCCGCTCCCAGGCGCCAGCCACGCGCGCGGTGGCGATGGGGCCGTGGGCGACCACGTTCACGACGACCCCGGAGGAGGCGAGCTCGTAGGCCATCTGCTTGGTCATCGAGATCACGGCGCCCTTGGCGCCGACATAGGCCGCGTTGTTGAAGTGGCTGTACGTACGGCCGCCCGCGGAGGCGAAGTTGACGATGCGTCCGTAACCGGCCTTCGCCATGACGGGCGCACACACCTTGATCGCGATCCAGGTGCTGACCACGTTCTCCAAGAACGACTGGTCGAGGTGGTCCTTGGTCAGGTCCCCGTAGCCGATAACGCGGGTGTCCCCGCCGACGCCGTTGACCAGGATCGACGGCTCGTGCCGCTCGACGATGTCGAGGAGCTGGCGCTCGGCGGAGGGGATGTCGGTGATGTCGCCGACGACCGTCTCGACCTTCGTGTACTCGGCCAGCTGCCCGGCGAGGCCCTCGACGGCCGCCTCGTCCTTGTCGAACAGGACGAGCGTGTGCCCCTCCTTGGCGAGCCCGAGCGCCACTTCGCGGAGGATGCCGCCGGCGGCGCCGATCAGGAGTGCGGTACGTGCGGTCATGTTTCTGCTCCCTGGAATACGTCTGCGTAGGGGTGAATGCGGGGACGGAGGTCCGGACGGTCCGGCGAGGACGGGGTCAGCCGGCCTGCGAGCCGTTGGCCCGCACCGGTTCGCCTGAGTCCGGCTCGGGGTTGTGCCCGGGCTGCCGAGTGCCGGCGGCGGGGAGGAGGAAGCCCGGAAGCCTAGTGATCAGGGCGAAGGCGAGCGCGGCGCCGATGCCGAGGACGAAGGTGGAGATCCACAAGGTGCTGTAGCCGTACGAGTTCGCCACGGTGAGCCCGACCGGGCCGCCGACCACGAACGCGGCGTTCCAGGCGAAGAAGTAGGACCCCTGGTAGGTGCTGGCGCGCCCGGCCGGCGCGCGGTTGGCGATGAAGGTCGCCGACATGGGCGCCCAGACGACCTCGCCCAGCGTCCAGACGACAGTGGCGACGATGAAGCCCGTCATGCCGTCGGCCAGCGCGTTGAGGCCGAACCCGATGCCGAACAGCGCACTCGCGATGATCAACGGCACCTGGTCCCGAAGGCCCTTGACCAGCCGGGGCGCCAGCGGCAGCAGCGCGATCGACAGGACCGCGTTGATGGCCAGCACGATGCCGATGTCGCCCGGGCTGAGCTTGGCGCCGCGCATGTCCAGCGGCAGCGCCGAGTTCACCTGGAGATAGATGCACGCCAGGAGGAAGGTGAGGGCCAGGAACGCGACGAGCACCGGGGAGTGGAACGGCTCGGCGATGCCCTTCACGGCGCCGCGCAGCACCGAGGAGCCGCTCTGCTGGGCGGCGGGTCGCGGGGCGTCGGCGGGCAGTCGCCAGACCAGCACCGCGTAGATCACGCAGCACAGCGACCACACGATGAACAGGGCCGGCGGGTAGAAGGACAGCAGGACGCCGGAGATGACCGGGCCCAGCGACATGCCGACGTTGAAGCCCACCAGGAAGAGGCTGTACGCCTTCGTGAACTGCTCCTGCGGCACGATCTTGGCGATCAGCCCCGCCCCGGCCGGCCTGTCCACCGCGGACAGGAAGCCGGTGACCAGGGAGAGCACGCAGAGCGCGTACACGTTGGTGGTGACGGCGAACAGCAGTGCCGTGACCGCGGTGACCGGCTGCGCGGCGATGATGGTGCGGCGCTCGCCGATCAGGTCCGCGACGGCCCCTCCCACCAGGCCGGACAGCACGATTCCCGCGCCGTAGAGTCCGACGATCAGCGGTGTCTGATGGGCATCCAGGAGTTCGCCCTGCTCCAGGTAGAGGATCAGGAAGGCGGGCGCCAGGGTGCCGAGGCGACTGAACGTCTGCCCGAACCACAGGAGCCAGAACGCTTTGGGTAGCGCCATCAGTTACCTGCCATTCGTCGTGGGGGAGTGGTGACCGGGGCGCAGGAGGAGCGGAGCGCTGCGTGAGCGGCATTCGCGGCCCTCGATTGAGCCAGACACGAGAAAGAATAGCGAACGTTCGCTTTGCTAGGCCGGTCGAGCAGCGAGCGGATACGAGTTAGGGAAGTTGGCCGACTGGTGGCCGCAGGACCGTATCGGCCAGCTCGCGCATCACGTCCTCGGCCACCCGGCGGTCGTCGGCCGAGCCGCCGAGCCCCAGGAGGAGCCGCAGCCCTCCCTTGAACACGGACAGGTGAAGGGACCCGGACGCGTACGTGCCGTGGCTGACGACGGTCCCGAACTCCGTCACCCGGCGCACGTGCCCGCCGAGCACGGTGTCGGCGTTCCCGGTCCGGGAGAGCCGCAGCCGGTGCGCCCCGCCGAAGGCCGCCGCTTCCCCGGCCGGCGTGGGGACGCCGCGGCGGCCCGGCTCCGCCCGGGGCGGCCGCCAGGCGGCGTCCGCCGCCGCGACGGACGCCGCGTAGGCGCGGGCCTGCTCCACGAGCGTGCCGTCCGTGATCCGCAGCGGCGTGCGCAGCGTGTGGGCGCAGCAGCCGGTCTCGGAGAGCCGGACGCTCTCGGCGTACCGCTGGCGCAGCGAGACCGTGGTGAGCACGTCGACCCGGTCGTGGCCGGTCGCCCGGGTGAAGCAGACGGCCAGCACCGCCGCGAAGAACTGGTCGACGGTGATGAGGTGCTGGCCGCACCACCTCTTGAGCAGCGCGCTCTGCCTCGGCGACAGGGCGAGTGGCCACACCACCTGCCCGTGCGGCCGCGCCCGGAAGGGGTTGCCTCCCTCGTCCGGCCCCGCACACGAAGGCGGGACGGCCGGGGCGGGCGGCACGGCCACCGGGGGCAGCGCGCGGTACGACAGCTCGTCGCAGTCGGGCAGGAGCTGTTCGGTGAAGGGGCGCGGCCCGCGCTGCTCCGGCTCCTCCCCGAACAGGGTGTCCAGCAGCACCCGCACCAGCCGCCCGGCCGTGTACCCGTCACAGATCGCGGGGTGGCATGCGAGGTAGAAGTGCGTCGCGGCCTCGCCCCGGTCGTGGACGATCCGAAGCCGCCACAGCGGACCTCCCGGCCGCAGGGAATCGTTGACCTCCTCGGCCAGCAGGTCCGCCGGCGTCCGGGCGGCCGGCATCTCCTCCTGGCCCGTCCACGCCGGTCCGGCGTCGCCGCCCCGGTGGAACCAGAGGGCGTCGCCCTCCTCGCGGATGCGCATCGACAGGGCGGAGAACCCCGCCGACCAGCGCGCCACCACCTGGGCCAGGTAGGCGGAGCCGAACACCGCCGCTACCGTGACCAGGGTGGTGACCTGGGCGCCTCCCCGGGTCCGGGCGTGGGTGCGCGCGAGTTCCGACTCGATGCCGCTGAGTCTGCGCACCGGCTCCGGGGCGGTCATCGTCCGGCCGGGTTCGTCGCCGCGGGCCGCGGCCACGAGACCGTGTTCGACACCGTGACCCCGTGCTCGGCGAATTCGAGGGTGACGCGGTCGCCGTCCGCGATCTGGAAGCCGCCGTGGAAGCTGCTGCGGTCCGCGCCGATGTAGACGTAGTGCACCCGCCCCGGGTGCAGCAGCGCCCGGTGCCCGAACAGCGCGGGCATGATGTCCTCAAGCCGGTAGTGCATGGCCCGGGTGCCCGTGGCGAAGGGGGCACGCCAGGCCTCCCGCCCGTCGCGCTCGATCGTCACCCGGCCGGTCACCGACACGGGCGGTGGGCCGAGGAAGAGCCACGGAGCCACCGAGGCGTCGCAGAGCTTCGCGTACGACAGGTGCCCGTGGTGCTGCCGGAACCGGCCGATGTCGGTGAGGTCGTTGCCGAACGTGTGCCCGACGTAGCGTGCCTCGCCCTCCTCGTCGGTGACGTAGACGAGTACGACCTCGGCCTCTTCGGTGACGGTCACCGCGCTCTCCGGTACCGCCAGCTCCTCGCCGGAGACCTTGAGTACGTCGCCCAGCCCCTTGAGGAACCAGTTGGGCTGAGCCTGGGTGGTGGCGTCGACCTTGACGTTGTGGGTCTGCATGAAGCCGCCCACCATGGCGTCGCCGACGGCCGTGGGCAGCAGCGGCGGCCGCATCCGGAGGGCGCCGAGCTCCTCGGCCGGGACGGCCACCGCGTCCTTGCCGTCCGTGAGCGCTGCCACGAGCGCGGCGCTGTCGCCGTCCGCCGCAAGTACGGCGGCGTGCAGGTCGTCGTCCTTCAGCGGGTACAGGTGCAGCGGCGCCCCGTCCTCGGGCCGGTCGAAGCCGAAGTACCGCTCACCGCGGTGCGTGCATTCAAAGAGCATGGTCATGTCAGGTGCCTCCTTGGCGGGCATAGGCGCAGGGGTGTACGCACACGGGCGTACGGAAGGGGGATTGCAGGGGGGCGGACGGCAGGGAGCGGCTCAGCGCGCGGCCAGGTCCTGCCAGTCGGCCCGGCCCTCGCTGAACCGGAGAGCGGCCCAGCGTTCGGCGTTGTCGTTGAGGGTCACGCCGAAGCCGTGACCCCCGGCCGGTGCGATGGTGTTGGTGAGCCGGTCGACGGCCGGCGGCGGCGCGACGATCATCTCGGGGAAGAAGCGGTCGGACTGGCCCGCCTCGACGGTCAGGGCGTCGAGATGGCGGAAGGCCAGCGCCCGGCTCGCGTTGATCAGCGGGCCGACCTCGGCGACCTGCACCCCGAACTGGAACGCGAGGCCGTGCTCGCGGGCGTAGCCGACGAGCCGGCCGGCCCGCAGCACCCCGCCGTTCTTGGCGACCCGCACGTTGACCGCGTCGCAGGCCCCGTACTCGACCGCCGTACGGGCGTCGTCGAGGGTGCACACCGACTCGTCCAGCATGATGCCGACACCGGCGCCGCGGCGCAGGGAGCGCAGACTCTCCCAGTCGCCCTTGGGCAGCGGCTCCTCGATGAGGTCCACTCCGCAGTCACGCAGCCGCCAGGCATGCCCGAGCGCGTTCTCGGGCGTCCAGCTCATGTTGGCGTCGACCATGATGGAGACCGAGTCGCCGACGTGGTCCCGGATGGCCCGCACCGTGCGGGCGTCCCGCGCGATGTCCTCGGACGCCTTGATCTTCACGAAGTGGAACGGTCCCCGGGTGGCCAGGAACTCCTCGACGTCGATGCTGAGATCGAGCACCTGGGACACCGGCAGCCGGCCCGGCTCCTCGCGCTTGGAGCCGACGCTGCCGAGCAGTTCACGGGCGCTGAGCTCCAGTTGCTTGCCCAGCAGGTCGAGTACCGCGGTTTCGAGCAGGCAGATCAGGTTGCTGCCGCCGCTGACCCCGAAGGCCGCCTCGAACCCGTCCGCATGCAGCCGCTCCAGCAGTTCGGCCGCCGCCGTCGCCCGGATCCGGGCGAAGACCCGGTCGAGCGGCACCCGGCGCAGCGCCTCGACGACCCCGTCGCTGGTCTCACCGGTCACGTACGAACGCGGCGCGCACTCGCCGACCCCGTACGCTCCGTCGGCGTCCAGCCGCAGCACCAGGCTGTCGGAGGTCTTGCGCCGGGCGGCGGGATGCTCGAACGCCGACCGCATCGGCAGCTCCACCCGGTACAGCAGCGCCTCAGACATCGCGGTCCAGGCCCTGCAGCAGGGTGTGGACCGAGCTCCAGTCGATCAGGTCGTCGGCGACGCCGGTGTAGAAGAGGTAGTGCTTGTCGGTGGGCAGCTTCATGATCGTGCCGCGCCCGGACACCAGGCTCTGGAACGCGCTGTGGGCGGCGGCGAGGTCGATGATCGGGTCGCTCATGCCCGAGACGAAGGTGAACGGCACCCGCGGCAGCGCCCGCTCGGGCCGCAGGTAGCGGCGCTCCAGCTCCAGCAGCGTGGCCCGCGAGCGGCGGGTGAGCAGGCGTACCGCCAGGTCGTCGTGGTCGATGAAGTGCTGGTACTTCGGGTCGTCGGTGAAGTCCGCGGACTTGAGGCCGGCGTCCCACAGTTCGTCGCTCTGCTCGTCGGCGAGCGCTCGCAGCTGCTCCCCGTCGAGCGTGGCGTGCAGCTTGCCCAGCCAGGCGGAGCAGAAGACGGCCGCGTCGTAGCGGGTGGTGAAGTCCGGATGGTGCATGAGCGCCGCCAGGAAGGAGCCGCCCAGGCAGTGGCCGAACAAGGACAGCGGAACGTCCTCGCCGATGCTCTCGCGCACCTGCGCCACTGCGTTGATGTAGTCACGCAGAATCGTTTCGGCGTCGGGGATCTCCTGCCGCTCGCCCGGGCTGATCCCGCTGCCGCGCCGGTCGAGCACGAAGAAGGCGATGTCGTTGTCGGCGAAGCGCGCGCCCACCTCCCAGGCCCAGCCGGCGTGGCTCTGGAGCCCGTGGAAGTAGAAGACCGCGCCCTTGGTGCGGCCGCTCGGCGGCTGCCACACGTGGAGCGCCAGGCGCGCGCCGTCGGACGGCACGTCTGTGATCTCGCGGCGGATGTTCTGCGGAGGCCTCTTGGTCTCGATCATCTCGTTGTTCCTTGTTCCTTCGCTGGTGGTCGGATCAGGGTGGGTGGGTGCGCCTCAGCGGCCGACGAGCTCGGCTACGAAGTCGATATCCGCCTGGAAGGGCTTGTACTTGTACTGGGTGGAGTTGCCCGCCTGACGGCGTGCCTCGATGTACGCCGTGATCGAGTCGCGCTGCACGGTGACGAGTTCGAGCGGTCCGAGGCGGCCGCTGTCCCGCTTGGACGCGTACTCGATGTTGATCTCCCGCAATGCCTCGTCCACCGCGGTCGAGAGCGTGCCGTCCAGTTCGGGGCCGGGCTCGGGGGCCTCGCTGACCACGACGTACCGCGGCAGCTCGCCCCACATGGGTCCGCACATGTACAGACCGGTGTCGAGCCCGCCGGCCGCCATGCCCTGCTTGATGGCGTCGGTCACCTGGGATTCGGTGATCTTCTCGCCGGTGAACGAGTGGTAGACGCCGTCCCGGTGGACGAAGTGCACCCACGGTGTCCCGTCCATGATCCGGTCGACGCGGTAGACGTCACCGGTCCACAGCCGGTAGAGCCCATTGCCCTGCGTCATGATCAGGTGGTAGTCGCGGCCCGCCTCCACCTCGCCGACCAGCAGGGTCTCGAACTCCGCTCCCTGGTCGATCAGTTCGCCGAGCGGCACGTCGGCGGGCACGAACTCGAAGAAGGCCTGGCCCACGGCGAGCGGCTGGCTGTCGAGCGAGTCGTCGACCGGGATGGTAGTGACGCCCTCCGTGCCGCAGCTCATGAACGGCATCTTGCTGACGCCGGGCAGCACCGCTTCGAGCTTGGTCCGGTACAGCTCGGCGGACGCGGACAGCCAGCAGCTGTACAGAGTCAGTGAAGGCCACACGTCCTTGAGGCTGAACTCGCCCTGGGCGAGCACCGATTGGAGGTGCCGGGCGGCCTTCTCGTCCGGCTCCCCGTACGGCTTGCCCTCCATGGTTCCCGCGCGCAGATCGCGCACCAGGGCCTCGCTGTGCTCGGCGATCAGGTCTCTCAGTGAGACCAGGGTGCTCGGGTTGATCGCCGAGATGAAGTGCAGCTCGGTGCCGAGGAGATGGCGGATGCGGTGGTACATCCGGCCGACGTGGCTGGTGGGCGCGTCCGGGCCGAACCAGGGGGACTCGTACCACGGCGGGTTCCAGTCCCGGCTGTTGATCTGGGGATGCCGGTTGCTGATCGCCTGGTGCTGCACGCCGTGCACGAAGTCGTACACGTCCTCGCGCAGGGTCTGCGTGTCGAGCGTGGCATGGGGGTGGGCGAGCAGCTCGGGGTGGTGTTCGAGGTACGTGCCCCACATGGCCTTGATCGCCGGGACGCGGTACTTCAGCAGCCAGTGCAGCGTGTACGGCACCCGCTTGGGCACCCCGGTCGTACCGCTGGTCTTGAGCCAGCGCAGCACCGGGCTGGAGGAGAGCACCCCGCCCTTGGTGCGGGTCTCGCGCTCGATCTCCGCGGAGAAGTCGTTGTACCGCATGACGGGAAGGACCGCACGGAAGCGGTCGGGGTCGGTGGCGACCGCGTCGTACCCCTTCTCCTTCCAGTGCAGCGAGCCGGCACACAGCTCGATGATGTCCTCCAGGACCCTGCGCTGGGTTCCCTGCGGGTCCTTCAGTTCGACGAGCAGCTCGTCACGGGCCTGCAGGCACTCCTCGACGAATGCGGTGCGGCGGGCGTTCCAGTGCTCCTGCCAGTGGGGTGTGTCCACTGCTCTCAACTCCTCTTTGATCTACTGAAAAATGGTGATAAAACATCTTTCTTTGGGCAGAGCTGCCCGCGAAAACGTTTGTCGGAACGGTCCGGGCGCGAAGGCGCCGGTCAGACCTCGGCGCCGGTCCGGCGCCGGACCGCCCCGTGCTCCCTGGCCAGCGCGGTCAGCTCCGCGAGGTCGTACAGGGCGCTCTGCCTGGTGCCGTAGCGGGTCAGCTTGCCGCGCCGGACCCACATGCGGATCGTCCCCGTCTGCACGCCGAGTGCGAGCGCCGCCAGTTCCGTGGGCACCCGCCGGGGCCTGGCGTCCGCCGTCTCGCCCTTGGCGAGCTGCTGCGTCGGCGTCAGTACGTGCCCGGCGCCGCACACCGGGCCCCGCAGCACCATCTCGTCACCGCCCCGGCCGGCCATGGAGACCTGGGCGGTGCACCCGGGCTCGGCGCAGTCGCCCAGCGGTATGAGACCGGCCGGCCGCGGGGTGCTCAGGCTTCGCAGGGCGGCCGCCCCGCCCGCGACCTCGTCGGCCACGGCGCCCGCCGCGGGGTGTGCCGCGAGCCAGTCGGCGTGCCGGCCGAGGAGGGCCGCCATGTCCGCCACCGTGCGGCGCGGAGCCCCGGCCGACGGCACCTCGTCGAGCACCAGCTGCGTCCACGCCGCCAGCCGGACGACGACGTCGTGGCGGGCTTCCAGGGCGCCGGAATTCACCGGCAGGCCGCGCTCCCGGCTGCCGGTGATGCGCTGCGTGAAACCGGCCGGCGCGCCCGTCCCCAGGTACTGCTCGCTCTCGTCGTGGAGGTCGGGCAGTGCCGCCAGATCGCGCACCAGCGCGCTTTTGCACGGCGCGCAAAGCCGGGCTCCGGGAGCCGCGCCGCGGCGGTGCGACACGGTGCCGTCACCGTCCGCCCGGCCACAGCGCGTTGAAGCGCAGTACCGCTCGTCGTGCTGAACCCTCTCCGCCACGATCGCAACTCCTTGCCGTACGAGAACACACCCGTCACGCGCGGAGTGCGCGTGCGGGCCGGATCCGGGATTCCCCGGCGCAGGGGCCGGCGGGAAACAAAAAGGCCGCGCAACGGGGCGCGGCCGGAAGTGAGCACCTGGAAGAAGACACACTGGCTCGCCGAGAAGCGTTACACAGCTCGATGGCCCTCCACAAGGGGTGCAGGCGAACTGAGGGGCGAACATCAGCTCCGATCCTGATGGCTCATGACCTTTCCTGCGGAATGAGCGAATTGGCATACGCGGTTGCCGCGTCCCGACCCGAACGACGAAGGTCCCCCGCGCCCATGACGCGGGGGATCTCCTCCAGCAGTGCCGGTTCACGACCGGCTGGCTACACCGGCTGTGGCAGCCCCAGCACCCGGTCACGCAACGCAGGGAATTCGGCCCGGGTCTCGGCGACGACGGCCGGATCGAACTCCGCCACCAGCGTCTCCTCCCCGGCGCCGGCCTCGGCGACGACCTCGCCCCACGGGTCGATCACCGCGCTGTACCCGGCCTGTTCGACCCCGGCGTGCGTGCCCGCCGTATTGCATGCCACCACGTACGCCTGCGACTCGACCGCCCGGGCCCGCGTCAGCAGCGACCAGTGCGCACGACGGCGCGCGGGCCAGCCGGCCGGAACGACGATCACCTGGGCCCCGGCGTCGACCAGCTGCCGGAACTGCTCCGGGAAACGCAGGTCGTAGCAGGTGGCCAGGCCCACCGTCACATCCGGCCCGGCGAGGTGCGCGGTGACGATCTCGTCGCCCCGCGACATCAGGGCGGCCTCGCCCTGGTCGAAGCCGAAGCGGTGGATCTTCCGGTAGGTGCGGTGCAGCCCGCCGTCGGGGGAGAAGAGCAAGGACGTGTTGTACAGCGCCCCGTCCCCGTCCCGCTCCACGATCGAACCGGCGTGCAGCCAGACCTCCGCGTCGTGTGCCGCCGCGCTCATCGCCCGTGCGGTCGGTCCGTCCAGCGGCTCGGCGTGCTCGTGGAAGCCGTCGAAGGAGAACGCCCCGATGCCCCACAGCTCTGGCAGCACCACCAGGTCTGCGCCGCGCTGCTGGCGCACCAGGCCGGCGACCCGCTCACGCCTGGCCGACGCGGGTTCGTCCGCCTTCACGTCGATCTGAAGGAGCGAGACACGCACGGGCACAGCGTCCATCTTGGGTACTTTCCTCTCGGGACTGCGGACATGACGGCGGTTCTCCCGCGGTACTCCGCGGTTGAGCCGGGGGCGGGCGCGCGGCGCTAGCGCAGGTACGAGGCGCCGTTGAGGTCGAGCACGGCCCCGCTGGACCACTCGGCCGCGGGCGAGGCGAGCCAGGCCACGGCGGCGGCGACATCGGCGGGTTCGGCGACCCGGCCCATCGGGTGCTGGGCCAGCACGGCCTCGCCCGCCGCGCCGGCCAGCATCGACTCGGACAGCTCCGTACGGACGAACCCGGGCGCCACGGCCGTGACCGCGATCCCGTACGGAGCCAGGGAGCGCGCCAGCGACTGGCTCAGCGCGTGCACGGCGGCCTTGCTGGCACCGTAGGCGGGAGCGTCGGGCTCCCCCCTGTAGGCGCCGCGCGAGCCCACATTGATGATCCGGGCGCCCCGCGGCCCCTCCGGCCGGTGCAGCAGATGGTCGACCAGGCACCAGGTGAGATTGGCGGGGCCGTGCAGATTGACGTCCACCACCCGCTGCCACGTGGCCTGCCACTGCGCGTACGACGTGCTGTGGACGGGCTGTTCGACGTAGATGCCGGCGTTGTTGACCAGCACGTCCACCGTGCCCAGGGCGGCGACCGCCGCAGCCATGACCGCCTCGGCCTGATCGGGCTGTCCCAGGTCACCCGTCACCACGGCGTGCCCGTCCCCGGGCAGTGCGGACACCACGGCCTCCGCCGCGGCGACGTCCGTACGGCAGTGGACCGCGACGGCATGGCCGGACGCGGCGAGGTCGGCGGCGATGGAGGCCCCGATGCCGCGGGACCCCCCGGTGACAAGGGCGCGAGGACGAATCACGGGCGGGTCTCCTGGGTTGAGCACCCGCCCCGCGTACCGGCCCGTGCGCTGCGCGCCGGCGCAGGTACAGGTAGCCGGCGGGCGGGAGCGCGGCGCACGGCATGAGCTGCATCGGAATTTAAACGGGATCGGCCCGTGAGAGCCCCGCGGGCGAGAACCTGCGACGGATTTGGCACGTTGTGCCGATCCCGCTCCGCCTACCGGGACCGCGCGCCACCGTGCGGCCGTAAACCTCAGGAAACCATTGACGGTTGTGGCAGGTCGGTCTGTACGGATTCTTGTCACGGCCGCATCCTGGGAAGGGCATCAGTCGAGACATGAGGCACATATGCGTTCCCGGCATGGCGCCTTGACGAGAGCGGAGAGCATGAGCAGTCAGGACCGGGCTGAGCGGACGCGCTCCGTTCTCATTCAGGCCGCGGCGATCGAGTTCGACCGCAGTGGTTACGCCGGAGCCGCGATCAGACAGATCACCACCACCGCCGGCCTCACCACCGGGGCCCTGACCTTCCACTTCGACTCCAAGCGCGACCTTGCCGACGCCGTGGTCGCCGAGGCCCAGCAGGCGGTGCGCACCGTCCTGGACGCATGCGTTCCGAAAGCCGGAGCCCCTCTGGACCGGCTGACCGCGGTCGTGGTGGGCCTGGTCCGCGCCCTGGAGCAGGACGTGGTCATGCGCGCCGCGGCCCGCCTGGGGCACGAGCGGGAAGCGGCACTGGAGAACTGGTCCGCCGACTGGCGGCCGGCGCTGGACGCGCTCGCCGGCGAGGCCGACCGGGCGGGCGATCTGCCGGCCGACGTCCGGCCGCACGAAGTGGCCGACCTGGCCGCGCTGTTCATCCGCGGCGCCGACCTCCACCCCCGCCGCCGCGAGTGCGGCCAGGACGCCTCGGGCGTCGAGCAGTTCGTACCGCTCTGGCGCATCGCGCACCGGGGCATGACCGTGGCGGAGCGTACGATGCCCGCCCCGGGTTGACCGGCCCCTAACCGTGCCTCCCGGCCAGGTGCAACCGGTACCAGGGGGCGGCCTCGGCCAGCCGCGCCAACGGCCCCGGCCCCAGCGGAACCCCCGTTTCCGCCCACACCCCCTCGCTGAAGTACCAGTGGTCCTCGGCGATCAGGCGGAACTGACGCTCACTCATGGCGCCGGGGTTCGCCCGTAGTTCGGCCAGGCACCGGTCGAGCGGCCACTGCTCGGCCGGCCCGGGGAGGATCCCCTGCCGGTCCAGCGCGTCGAACAGCTCGCCGGTCGAGACCGGCTCGGGATGTCCCGCGTGCCGGACGCCCAGCCCCGCTCCGGCGGCGGCGACTCCGGCGATCAGGCGGGCGAGATCGCCGACGTCGACCAGTGAGAGCAGCCCCCGCCCGAAGTCCCACCGGGCGGGCACCCGGCGCAGCAGCTCCGCGATGGCGGGCACCACCCACCGGTCGCCCGTCCCCAGGATCAGGCCGGGCCTGAGCACCGTTCCGCCCGCGTCGAGCACCCCCCGCTCGGCGGCGAGCCGGGTGCGGCTCGCCGCCGACACCGGCCGCTCCGGGACGGCGCCGACCTCGATCCCGCGGTGCGGACCCGCCCCGTACACGGCGGCCGTCGACAAGAGCACCACGTGCGCCACCCCCGCGCGCCGGGCCTCGGCGAGAGCCGCGTGCGTCCCGCGGACATTGACCGCCCGGCACAGCTCCTCGTCGGGGCCGATGTACGAGGCCAGCTGGAGCAGCACGTCACTGCCGTCGCACACCCCGCGCAGCGAGGGCGGGTCCAGCAGGTCCGCGCGCACCCACTCCACCCCCTCGGTGTGCGAGCCGCCGGCCCGCCCGGCCCCGCCCCGGGTGGCGGCCCGCACTTCGACGCCCTGGACGGCCAGTTCACGCAGGACAGGGCCCCCACGAACCCCGTCGCGCCGAGGACGGTCGCCCTCACCGCTTGCGTGCGGCGGTGCGGCGGTGCTTGTGGGGACTGACCGTGAGCGATCCCCTGGCCTCGGCGGACGCGGCCGCCGGCAGCAGATACCGCCAGAGGGTGCAGATCCGCTCGGGCAGGTCGGCCCGGCCTGTGGTGACCTGCGAGAACAGCTGGGTACCGGAGAACGCGCTCACCAGGACCACAGCGAACTCGTCCTCGTCCACGTCGGGACCGAGTTCGTCACGGGCCCGGGCCGCCTGGAGCTGGGTGCGGAAGGTGTCCACCCACTGCCGGTAAGGCTCGGCGTCCCGCATGCCGAACTCGCCCTGCTCGACGGCGAGCCGGACCCCGCCGCGCAGCACGGGGTTGGTCTGGAGCTCGGACGCCAGGTAGAGCGTGATGTCGATGAGCCGTTGGAGGCCGTCCGTCATCCGACCCCGTTCGGACGGCGTCACGACATCGCTCCTTACCGGGGAGGCGAGACCCCTCTGCCGGGGCCCGCTGCGAGCCCCGCTGCAAGAGCCTCCGTCATGAAGGCTCCCATCGAAGTGACGGCGCATCAGTCCACGGACAAGGCATGCGGCCGGGTTCGGAGATCGTCCGTCCCCCGGCCGCACGCTCGCTGGTCAGCGCTGCAGGTCAGTGGGAGCGCGACGCGTACTTGCGCACCGCGAGCGGCGCGAAGACCGCGATCAGGCCGATCGACCAGGCGAGCGTCTGGAGCACGTAACTGCCCACCGGGCCGCCGCTGAACAGTGCGCGCAGCGCGTTGACGGCTGCGGTCATGGGGCTGTGGTCGGCGTAGACCCGCAGCCATCCCGGCATGGTCTCGGTCGGCACGAAGGCCGAGGAGATCAGGCTGAAGGGGAAGATCCATATGGTGCCGGCCGCCTGGGCGGCCTCCGCGTTGCGCAAGGACAGACCGATGAAGGCACCGAACCAGGACAGCGCGTAACCGAAGAACAGCAACAGCAGCATGCCGCCGAGCGCTGACAGGAAGCCGTCGAGGAAGCGGAAGCCGATGAGCAGGCCGACGACGAGCGTTACGCTCACGGCGACGACGTTGCGCAGGACCTCCGAGAGCGTGCGGCCGACGAGCACGGCGGAACGGCTCATCGGCATCGAACGGAAGCGGTCCATCAGTCCGTGGCGCATGTCCGTGGCCACGCCGATGGTGGTACCGGCGGCCGAACCTACGAGCACCATCTGCACGAAGATGCCGGGCAGCAGGAACTGGGGGTAGTCCCCGCCCTTCACGTCGATCGCGCCGCCGAAGACGTACGCGAACAGCAGGATGAACATCACCGGCTGGAGGAGCGAGAGCATCACCAGGTCGGGGCTGCGCAGAATGTGGCGGGTGTTGCGCAGCGCCATCTCCCACGCGTCGGAGGCCCACCACGAGAACCCGCTCTGCGGCCGCGTGGTCACCGTGTCGCTCTGCGGCTTCAAGGTCGTGGACGCCATCACCGCTCACCGTCCTTTCCAGCGTCCTGCTCGTCGGTCTTGCGCTCGGCGGGGTGGCCGGTGACGGCGAGGAACACGTCGTCGAGGGTGGGGCGGCGGACGGCCACGTCGCGGATCGCGACACCGGAGCCCCTGAGCAGATGCAGCAGATCGGCCAGCGTGCCGCCGTCGGACAGCGGCGCGTGCACCCGCATGGTCTCCAGGTCGACGACCGGCTCGGTGCCCAGCTTCCGCCGCAGGATCTCCCTGGTCTTCTCGACGGCGGCGCCGTCGATGAGGGCCACGTCGGCCCAGTCATGGCCCACCTGCGCCTTGAGTTCGTCCGGTGTGCCGCTCACGATGACCTTGCCCCTGTCGATCACCGACAGCGAGTCGGCGAGGTGGTCGGCCTCCTCCAGGTACTGCGTCGTGAGCAGCACGGTCGTGCCCTCCGTGACCAACTCGCCCACGATCCGCCACACATCGAGGCGGCTGCGCGGGTCCAGGCCGGTGGTCGGCTCGTCGAGGAAGATGAGTCTGGGCCGTGCCATGAGGCTCGCGGCGAGGTCGAGCCTGCGGCGCATCCCGCCCGAGTACGTCTTCGCCTGCCGGTCGGCCGCCTGGCCCAGGTCGAAGCGCTTCAGCAACTCGCCGGCGCGTGCCCTGCAGTCGGGCTTGGACAGCCGGAACAGCCTGCCGATCATGTGCAGGTTCTCGCGCCCGGTCAGCAATTCGTCGATCGCGGCGTACTGGCCGGTCAGTCCTATGGTGGACCGCACCCGCCATGGGTCGACGCGGACATCGACGCCGAAGACCTCGGCCATCCCGTCGTCCGGCCTGAGCAGGGTGCTCAGGACGCGGACGGCGGTCGTCTTGCCTGCTCCGTTGGGGCCGAGCAGCCCGTGCACCGTGCCCTCCGGCACGGTGAGGTCAAGGTGATCGAGTGCCGCCACCGGTCCAAAACTCTTACACAGTCCAGCCACTTCGATCGCTGCCGGCATTTACCAGGTTTCCCTTCTCGGGACGAACCGCTGAACTTCCCTGCTCACTGACGCTCAAGCGTATACCTGCAATACCCGTTGAAACTTTTTAGGAAAGGCTGCAAGGGTTGGTGCGCTAAAGTTTAAAACCGTGGATTACCTGCGCCCCTTCGATCTCGCCCGCGAGCACGGCATCTCGACCCAGGCGGTGCGCAACTACGAGCGGGACGGATGCATTCCGGTGGCCGAACGCACCGCGTCCGGCTACCGGACCTACACCGAGGTGCACGCGGCGGCCCTGCGCGCCTATCTGGCGCTCATCCCGGCGCACGGCTACGCACTGAGCGGGCAGATCATGGGGGCGCTCAACGCGGGCGAACTCGACGCCGCGCTGACCGCCGTCGACCGCGGCCACGCCCAACTGCTGCGTGACCGGGTAACACTGGACGCGGTCGGACAGGCCGTCGAGCACCTCACCACCGGCGCGGACACCGCCGCGCACGCACCCGCGGGCACCGAGACCCTCAGCATCGGAGAACTCGCCCGCCGCCTCGGCGTCACCGCTGCGACCCTCCGCAACTGGGAGGAGACGGGCATCCTCGCCCCCGCCCGCGAGCCGGTCACCGGACACCGCATGTACGGCGCCAACGACATCCGCGACGCGGAACTCGCCCATCTCCTCAGGCGCGGCGGCTACTCGCTGGAGCACATCTCCACCGTGGTCCAGCAGCTCCGTACGGCCGGCGGCACCGAGGCGCTGTCCGCCGCCCTCGACGACTGGCGGCGAAGACTCACCACCCGGGGGGTCTCGATGCTCGACGCGGCCGTCCGGCTCGGCCAGTACGTGGCCCTCCTCGGCATCGCCCCGCCCCTCCCGCGACCTGACCAACGGTTTGAAACTTCACAACACGGCTGAGCGGCAACTGGGCAGCTGAAGCCTTCGAAAGTCTCAAAGGGTCTTTCAATGGTTCAATTGAGACACATGAGACACATGAGACAGGATATTCGGGACCTAACCATCGCCCCATGTGACGTACTGGCCCTCGGTGAACCGACGCACCAGGAACCCGCCTTCGGGTGGGTCCGCAACGAACTGTTCGTTCAGCTGGCCGAGCGCGGCTTCCGGTCGATCGCCCTCGAAACCGATCGCGTGGCCGCGCTCATCGTGAACGACTTCGTCCAGGAGGGAATCGGAAGCCTCGACACGGTGATGAGCGAAGGCTTCTCCCACGGCTTCGGCGACCTGGAAACCAACAGGCGACTTATCGCGTGGATGCGCGACCACAACCAGAACCGGCCGCCTGAGGAGTGCCTGGCCTTCCATGGTTTCGACGCCCCGCTGGAGAACGCCGGCGCACCCAGCCCGCGGCGCTACCTCGAACACGCCCGCGACTACCTGCGACTCGACCTCGACCTCGCGGGGCTCCTCGGAGACGACGAACGCTGGAGCCGCACGGAGGCGGTCATGGACCCGGCCATGTCGATCGGTGCCACGCCCGAGGCCGAGCGGCTGCGACTGATCGCCGACGACATGCTCACCCTGCTCTACGCGCACGCGCCGGAGAGGACCGCGGCGGCTTCACACGCCGAGTGGCTCCGGGCCAAGACGCACCTCACCGCCGGGCTCGGCCTGCTGCGGTATCACAAGCAGGCAGCACAGCACCTCGACCTCAGTGCACGGCTCTCCCGCCTGCTCGCCGTCCGGGACGCGCTCATGGCCCAGAACCTCCTCGACATCCGAAGCGACGAGGGACGACGGGGCGCGACGCTGGTCTTCGCCCACAACCTCCACCTGCAGCGGAACCAGAGCTCCTGGCACCAGGCGGACATGGATGTCACCTGGTCCGGCGCCGGCACCATCGTGGGGTCGATGCTGGGCGAGCAGTACACCTTCGTCGCGGGCAGCCTGGGCCGCAGCGAAGCCATAGGGCTTCGGGATCCCGAGCCGGACACCTACGAGGGCTTCCTCCAGAGCCGTACCAGCACCTGGGGTCTGACGACGGGCACCACGGTCGCTCCCGCCCGCACGCGGACCGACACCACCCCGCGGCAGGGCTACATCCCGCTCGACCGGACAACCCTCGACAGGGCCGACGCAGTCCTGCACATCAGCGACGGCACGGCTGTCCTCACACCGTCACAGGACGGACTCCGCCTGGCCGCGCTGAGAGAACAGTGAACGGGCGAAACGGCGGGTCAAGCGACGTTTGAGTTCCTTTCCCGCCGAGCCGCCAGGCCCCCCGAGCCGGTCGGGCACAACCACCGGTCCCTGGTCAGGAGACCGCGTTCTCCAGCACGTAGCCGCGGCCCCACGCGGTCCGGATGACCAGATCCATCGGGGACAGGCGGCGACGGAGGCGCATGATGTGCAGGTCGAGCGAATTTCTCGTCACCATCGGCATCGGCACTCGCTCGGCAAGGCGCTGCGCGAGTTCGTGCCGGTACACCACCTCCCCGAAGTGTTCTATGAGCAGCTCCATCAGTTCGGTCTGGGCATTCGAGATGGTGATGGATTGCTGTCCGAAACTCAGCGTTCCGGCCGAATCGAGTGTCGGAACCTGACGGCTGTCGAGCCGGTTCTGCAACGCTCTGACCCGAGCATCCAGGTCATCCCGAGATATCGGTGCACGAACCCAGTCTTCAAATGGGTCGTTGCAGACCGGCGGACGTGCACCTCCCTCGACGACGAGAAGACGGGGTAAGCCTTCCCTCTTACATCGATTCCGAAGGTCCGTTTGTGCCGGCCATCGGACGAACATGACGTCGCTGTTTGTGCCTCCCACAGCACTAGCCTCCCCGTTGACGCTCATAATGGGTCACCATCTGTGCCTGCATATGGCGCACTTACGTCTGCCGTGCGTGCGTAACTGGTGGAAAGCCATGATAGTTCGGTCGTTATGGCTGGCAATCGGGCGGCAGCACCGATGTGTTCCGGGCGGCCCCGGGGCCCGCTCCCCGCAACACGGCGCTGTGGCTTACCGGTTCATCGCCTCCTGAAGACTGCGGGGCCGCATGTCGGCCCAGTTCTCCTCCACGTAGGCGACGCTCTCCGCCCGTCCCGCCGGCCCGAAGGCGATACGCCAGCCGGCCGGCACCTCGGCGAACGTGGGCCAGAGCGAATACTGGTCCTCGTCGTTGACCAGCACATGGAACCGGCCATTCTCATCGTCGAACGGATTGGTGCTCACCCGTGTCCTCCAGATCACTTTCCACCGGTCAGGGGTTTGGTCAGGGTCACTTCGCGGCCCGCAGAATCCGGTTGATGAATCGGCTGATCTCAGCCGCGTTCCGTGGCCAGTACATCTCGTTGTGAGCGCAGGAGACGTCGATGCGCTGCACCCGGCCGTCGACGTGCTCCTGCCACAGCACCTCGAGTTCCTCCTCCAACTCCCGCTTGTCGTGTGTCTCCGGGTCGAGGAGTGCGTTGAAGAAGACGACATCGCCGCGGTACCGCGGTGAAGTGAACCGCCGCATCTGCTCCATCTGCCCGACGAAGATCGACGAGGCGGTGGCCACCAGGGACGGGTACTCCTCCATGCCGGCCAGGTGACCCATGTAATTGGCGAGGAATCGGCGCACCATGGCCTCGTCGAGAGCTTCCAGGTCGGCGAAGTGGCTGGAGGGCGCGGAGTCCAGCAGCGCCAGGAGCGCCACCTCGTGCCCGCGGCGCTGCAGTTCCGCCGCCATGGCGTGGGCCAGCGTGCCACCGAAGGACCAGCCCAGCAGGTGGTAGGGGCCGCTCGGCTGGACCTCCAGCACCTGCTGCAGATAGTCGTCGACCATCTCCTCGACGGAGTTCGCCGGCGGTGTGGTTCCGTCGAAGCCGCGCGCCTGGATGCCGTAGAGCGGCCAGGAGGGGTCCACGTGCCGGGCGAAGCCCATGTAGGGCCAGCTCAGCCCGCCGCCCGGGTGCAGCCACCACAGCGGGGGCTTCTCCCCCTCGGTGCGGATCGGCAGCAGCACGGCGAACGGATCCTCGAAGCCCACCTGCGTGTCCGCGGACAGCTGCGCGGCGAGCTCGGCCACCGTGGGGTACTGGAACACCGTCCGGATCGGCACGTCCACGCCCAGCTTCTCGTGGATCCGCCAGACGAGGCGGGTCAGCCGCAGGGAGTGGCCGCCGCAGGCGAAGAAGTCGTCGTCGATCCCGACCCGGTCCAGGCCCAGCACCTCGGCGAACAGCCCGGCGAGTTCCTCCTCGCGCGGCGTGCGCGGCGCGCGGTAGTCGCCGCCGGTCGGGTCGGGCTCGGGCAGTGCGGCGCGGTCCACCTTCCCGTTCTCGGTGAGCGGCAGCCGGTCGAGGACCGTGATCTCGCCGGGCATCATGAACTCCGGCAGTCGGCCCGCGAGTTGCTCTCGCAGCCGCGAGGGCAGCCGTGACACGCGGCGGGACACCGCGGGCACGTTCACCAGGCGGGACGAGGGGGCATCGGCCGGCCGGTACACGCCGTCGCAGCAGGAGGCGTCGACGTCGGGCAGGACGACCGCCTCGAAGCAGTCCGCCGCCTGTGCCGACCACGTGCAGTACACGGCGAGCCCGCGTGCGGTGCCCCATGCCTCCAGCTCGGCGGGGTCGAGCGTGCCCCCCGACTCTACGGGGGCGCCCCACTCGCCGGCCTCGCCTGCCAGCCTGGAGTTGGGGATGCGGGTCAGGCGCAGTTGGCCGCCGTGCCGGGCCAGCGCGGTCTCCACGTCGGCCAGTTCATGGACGTCCGCTCCCCAGACCGCCGCGGGCAGGTCCGCCAGGTGCAGCGGTCGGCCGGGCTCCTTGTGCAGCACGACCTCGTAGCGGTGGCGGGTGAGCTCGTTGTGGTGAGCGCCCTGCTTGAGGCGGATGTCGGCGACGGCGTCCGGACGCGCCTCGGCCCAGCGCGTGAAGTAGCCCGGGTCGATGACCAGTTCCTTCTCGCCCAGCACCGCGCGTTCGACCGCGGCCTGCACGGCGGCCGGGCCGTCGTCCGGTTGTCGGCAACGGTGGACCGCGGCGCTGAACGTCCGCAGGGTCCGGTAGTTGCGGACGTCACCGATCACGATGCGTCCGCCGGGCGCGAGCCGGTCCATCGCGATGTCGAGCACCCGGGTGAGATAGTCGGCGTCCGGGAAGTACTGCACGACCGAGTTGAGGATCACCGTGTCGAAGAACCCCGCCGGCAGACCGTCCGGGTCGTCGGCCGGCCGGCAGCGCAGGGACACCTTGTCCGACAGCCGCCGGTCGGCGGCGACCTGGGCACGCAGCCGCTCGATGACGGGTGCCGAGAAGTCGGTGCCCCAGTACTCCTCGGCCTCCGGCGCCAGCGGTCCCAGCAGCAGGCCCGAGCCGACGCCGAGCTCCAGCACCCGGCGCGGGTGCAGGTCGCGCACCCGCTTGAGCACGGCCTCGCGCCAGGCCCGCATCTCGGGCAGCGGGATGGGCCGGCCGGTGTAGGAGCTGTTCCATCCGGTGAAGTCCTCGCCGACCCCGCCCGGGTCGACCGCGGTCTCGCCGTACATGTCGTCGTAGATCTCACGCCACTCGCCGACGTGCTCGACGGCGTCGCCGTCGGAGGACGCGGACGCGTCGGGTACCACGTAGGCGACCAGTCGGCGTTCACCGAGCCGGTCCTGGCGCGCGACGACCACCGCATGCGCCACACCGTCCTGCTCGCGCAGCACCGCCTCGACCTCACCCGGCTCCACACGGAAGCCGCGGAGCTTGATCTGGTTGTCGGCCCGGCCCAAGTACTGAAGGCTCCCGGCCGTGTTCCAGCGCACCAGATCGCCCGTGCGGTACATCCGCGCCCCCGGCGGCCCGAACGGGTCGGGAACGAACCGCACGCCGGTCAGGCCCGGCCGGCCCGCGTACCCGAGGGCCACCCCGTCCCCCCCGATGTACAGCTCACCCACCACACCGGGCGGCACCGGCCGCAACCGGTCGTCCAGGACCAGCAGCCGGCTGCCGTCCATGGGTTCGCCGATCGGCAGCGGGTCGGTGCACCGGTCCACCGAGGACACCCGGTGCCGGGCAGCGAACGTGGTGGTCTCCGTCGGGCCGTACCCGTTCACCACGGTGAGGCCGGGACAGGCGTCGAGGACCCGGCGGACGGCGGTCGGCGAGAGTACGTCACCGCCCGCCCACACCTCGCGGACGGCGCTGAAGCACTCTGGGTGCTGCTCGGCCATCACGGCGAAGAGCCCGGCGGTCAGCCACAGCCCGGTCACCGCCCGCTCGGCGATGACATGGGCCAGTTCCGCGGTGTCCGGCCTGCCGGCGCGTGCCACCACCGCCGTGCCGCCGCCGAGCAGCGGCACCCACAGCTCGTACGTCGACGCGTCGAACGTGTGCGCCGAGTGGACCAGGACGCGGCGGTGGGCACCCCAGCAGCCGTCGAGCGCGAGGTCGACCACGTTCCGGTGGGTCACCTCGACCCCCTTGGGGCGGCCGCTGGAGCCGGACGTGTACATCACGTACGCGACGCTCTGCTCGCCGACGCCGACGGCCTCGGGCGGCGAGTCCGGGTACCCGTCGAGGTCCTCGTCGGCGAGTCCTTCGTCCACGGTGACGGTAGGGGCGAGGTCCGCGAGCATGAACTCGATGCGCTCGGGCGGATGGGTGGGGTCGATCGGCGCGTAGGCGGCCCCCGTCTTCAGCACCCCGAGGATCGCGGCGATGAGCAGCGGTGAGCGTTCGAGCACGAGCGCCACCCGGGTGTGCGGGCGGGCGCCGCGTGCCCGGAGGTGGCGGGCGATGCGATTGGCCCAGCGGTCCAGTTCGGCGTAGGTCCAGCTGAGCGTGCCGTCCGCGGAGACCAGCGCGGTCGCGTCCGGGGTCGCGGCGGCCGTGGCGGCGAACCGTTGGTGGAGGGTGCCGGCCACAAACCGGGCGTCCCGGCCCTGGCCGCCCCACCGGGTCAGCGCCGCGCGCTCGCCGTCGGCGAGGATGTCCACGGCCCCGATGGGTGTGTCCGGCGCGGCGACCACCTGGCGCAGGAAGTGCAGCCAGCGTTCGAGCAGCGTGGTGATCGTCCCGGCGTCGAACAGTTCCGTCGCGTACTCCGCGGACCCGTCGATCCGGGCCGGCCCGTCGTCGTCGATTTCGGTGAGGCTGATGAACAGGTCGAAGCGCGAGGTGCCGATGCTGAACGGTTCCTCGGACACCGTCAGGCCCGGCAGGGCGAACTCCGGGCGCGCGTTGTTCTGCAGCGCCAGGCACACCTGGAAGAGCGGGTGGTGCGCGGGCGATCGCACCGGGTTCAGCACCTCGACCAGGTGCTCGAACGGAATGTCCTGGTGGTCGTACGCGGCGAGGCTCGTCTCCCGCACCCGGCCGACGAGTTCGGTGAAGCCGGGGTCGCCGGAGGTGTCTGCCCGCAGCACCCATGTGTTGACGAAGAAGCCGACCAGCCGGTTGAGCGCCTCGTCGGTGCGTCCGGCGATGGGCGAACCGATCGGCACGTCCGTGCCCACGCCCAGCCTGGTGAGCATCGCGGCCAGCCCCGCCTGCAGCACCATCGACACCGTGGCGCCGGTCTCCCGGGCCAACCGTCGTACGCCCTCGGTGAGTTGGTCGTCGAGTTCGAGCGGCACCAGATCGCCGGCGTACGACGCCACCGCGGGCCGTGACCGGTCGGTGGGCAGTTCGACGGTCTCCGGCAGTTCGGCCAGGTGGGTCGTCCAGTAGTCCAGCTGACGCCGGTACAGACTGCCCGGGGCGTCGCTGTTCCCCAGCAGCTCCCGCTGCCACAGGGTGTAGTCCGCGTACTGCACCGGAAGCGGCTCCCACTCCGGCGGCCGGCCGCCGCGGCGGGCCCCGTACGCCGCGGTCAGGTCCTGGGCGAGCGGGAGAGCCGACCAGCCGTCCGCCGCGATGTGGTGCGCGCAGATGAGGAACACCGACTCCAGCTCGCTGATCCGGAACAGCCATGCGCGCAGCGGGATCTCGCCGGCCAGGTCGAACGGCAGGCGCGCCGCATCCCGCAGGGCGTCGGGGAGTTCGGCCTCGGTGACCTCGCGCTTCTGCCAGGGAACCTCGATCGCGGTCGGCTCCAGGATCTGCTGGTACGGCTGCCCGTCAGCCTCGCCGAAGACGGTGCGCAGCGACTCGTGCCGCACCACGACGTCGTGCACGGCCCGGCGGAGCGCCGCCGCGTCGAGTTCGCCGCGCATCCGCAGGGCGAGGGAGACGTTGTAGGTCGCCGAAGGCCCCTCGAAGCGGTGGATGAACCACAGCCGCTGCTGGGCGAAGGAGACCGGCAGCCGCTCGGGCCTGTCCTGGGGGAGCAGCGGCGGGCGGACGTTGCTCAGGGTCGTCAGGTGTGCCGCCAGTTCGGCGACCGTGGGCGCCTGGAAGACGAGCCGGATCGGGATCTCCACGCCGTGCACGGCGCGAACCCGGCTGACCAGTCGGGTGGCCAGCAGCGAGTGCCCGCCGACGGTGAAGAAGTTGTCGTCCACGCCGACCCGGTCGAGTCCGAGCACCGCGGCGAACAGCGCGCACAGCGACTCCTCCTCTGGCGTGGAGGGGGCCCGGCCACCGCTGCCGGCCGTGTAGTCCGGTACGGGCAGCGCGCGCCGGTCCGGCTTGCCGTTGTCCGTCAGCGGCACGCTGCCGATGGGCACGATCGCGGCCGGCACCATGTACTCGGGCAGGGTTTCCCGCAGGTACGCGCGCAGGGCGGGCAGCAGCGCGGTGATGGCGCCGGCGTCCGCGGGGTCGTTGACCAGCGCGCGTTCGCCCGCCGCAGGCACGTACGTTCCGGTGAGGGGCGCACCGGACACCGAGCCGTCCCGGAAGAGGATCACGTCGACCTGGTCGACTGCGTTCGCCGACCAGGTCACCACCGCGTCCCAGCCGTGCCGCGCGGCCCACGCCCGGACGTCGGCCGGGTCGAGCGACGGCACCTGTGACGCGGCGGAGTCCTCATGGCCAAGGTCGCGCGCCGTCGTGACCTCCCCGGTCAGGCGCGCGTTCGGAACGGCGGTGATCCGCACGACCGGCGCGGCGTGGTCGCGCACCCGGCCGGCGAGGCGGCCCAGGTGTCCGTCCCAGACCAGGGAGGGGACGGCGTCCAGCCGCCGCAACTCGCCCGGTTCCCCGGCGCCCGGCTTGTGCATCACGACCTCGTAGCGGTGCCGGGTGAGCTCGTTGTGGTGGGTGCCGTCCTTGATCCGGACGTCGACGCCGGCTCCCCCGGTCCGCTCCGACCATCGCAGGAACCACGCGGGGTCGACGACCAGTTCCTTCTCCAGCAGGACGGCCTGTTCCACCGCGTTGCGCAGCACGGCCGGTGCCGCGTCCGGGTGTTTCGCCCGCTGGACGCCCGCCTGCAGCACCCGCAGCGAGTTCGCTCGCCGGATGTCGCCGAGGACGATTCGGCCGCCCGGTGCGAGCAGTTCCCAGGCGCCGTTCAGGACCTGTTCGAGGTACCGCTCGTTCGGGAAGTACTGCACGACCGAGTTGAGCACCACGGTGTCGAATCCGCCCCGGGGAAGTCCGGAGAGTTCGTCGGCGGCCTGGCAGCGCAGCCGGACCCGGTCGGACAGGCCGGCCCGCGTCACCTGGTGCCGCAACCGCTCGATCACCGACGAGGAGAAGTCGGTGGCCCAGTACTCCTCCACCCGGCCCGCGAGGTGCGCGAGCAGGAGGCCCGAGCCGACACCGAGTTCGAGGACGCGCCTGGGTGACCAGCACAGGACGCGTTCCACCGCGGCTTCCCGCCAGGCACGCATCTCGTCGAGCGGGATCGGCTCACCGGTGTAGGAGCTGTTCCAGCCGGTGAAGTCCTCGCCGAGCTCGCGGTCGGCGGCGTCCAGGTATGCCTGGTCGTAGACCTCCTGCCACTCCCCGACTTGCTCGTCCGCCCCGCGCGCGCTGTCCACGGCCTCGGTGTCGGCGACGACGTAGGCGACCAGGCGCAGGTCGCCGGGGTGGTCCTCGCGGGCGGTGACGATGGCCTGGCGGACGGCCGGATGGCGGGTGAGGGTGTGCTCGATCTCGCCGGGTTCGACGCGGAACCCGCGCAGCTTCACCTGGTTGTCCGCGCGGCCGAGGAAGCAGATGTTGCCGTCCGGGAAGAAGCTGGCGCGGTCACCGGTCCGGTAGAGCCGGTCGCCGTCCCGCGCACTGAACGGGTCGTCGATGAAGCGTTCCGCGGTCAGCTCGGGCCGGTTGACGTAGCCGACGCAGAGGCAGTCCCCGCCGATGTAGAGGTCGCCCTCGACGCCGACCGGGCACGGCTCCATGTTCTCGTCGAGCACGTAGTAGCGGGCGTTGTCGATGGGACGGCCGTAGGGGATGCTGCGCCATTGCGGATCGATGTCCCGGACTCGGAAGTAGTTGGACCACACCGTCGCCTCGGTCGCCCCGCCGAGGCTGATGATCTCGGCGCCGGTGAACACCCTGCGGACCTCGTCGGGCAGGGACAGCGGCGTGTAGTCGCCGGAGAGGAACACCAGGCGCAGGTCGTCGGTTCCCTCGTACCCGGTGTTCCCGGAGAGCAGGGAGGCCACCTGGTTGAGGGTGGTGGGCACCGAGTCCCAGAAGGTGATCGGCTCGGTGAGCAGGACGTCGAGCAGCAGCCGGGGGTCGCGTTGCTGGGTGGCGTCCGCGATGTAGAGGCCGCCGCCCCGGCCGAGCAGGCCGAAGATGTCGAAGACGGAGAGGTCGAAGCCCAGCGAGGTGACGCACAGGGCCACGTCGTGGGGGCCGAACTCGAAGGTGCTGTAACACCAGTTGAGCAGGTTGTGCACCGGTCGGTGGGTGACCGCGACGCCCTTGGGCCTTCCGGTGCTGCCGGAGGTGAAGATGATGTACGCCGTGTTGTCCGGCCCGGCGACCGGCTCCGGATTGCGCTCGGCCTCGGGGGAGAGCGACGCCGGCGACGCCTCGGGCCCGCCCACCTCGACGAGCTCGACACCGTCCGGGACAGCCCAGCGTTCGGTGTCGGGCGTGGACAGCACGACGCTCGCCCCGGCGTCGGCGAGCATACCGGCGACGCGGTCGGCCGGCAGTGACGGTTCGAGGGGCAGGTAGGCCCCGCCCGCTTTGAGCACGCCGAACACGGCGGCGATCATGACCGGACCACGGGGGGTGCCGACTCCGACGACGGTCTCCGGGCCGACGCCCCGTTCCTTGAGTTCCCAAGCGATCCGGTTCGCCTGCCTGTTCAGCTCGCCGTAGGTCATGGTTCCCCCGGCCCAGCGCAGCGCGATCGCGTCCGGCCGCCGCTCGGCCTGCTCCTCGAAGAGCAGGTGAATCGGTCCCGGGCAGGGGAATTCGCGGGCTGTGTCGTTCCACTCGACGAGGATCTTCCGGCGTTCCTCGGCGTCGAGCGGGGTGCCGGTGGTCTCGGGCAGCGCAGCCGGGGTGGTTTCGGGCGAACTGTGCTTCCGCTCCGCGTCGGTCAGCACGTCGACGGCGCCGACGGTGCTCCGCGGGTCGGCCACCACCTGCTCGACCACGCGCACGAACCGCGCCGCGATGTCCTCCACCGTCGAGCGGTCGAAGAGATCGGTGGCGTACTCGATTTCGCCCACGACCGATCCGGTGGACTCGTCCGGCGCCAGATTGAAGAACAGATCGAACTTTGCGGTGCCGGTGGGAAGGGGTTCCATCGACACCGTCAGACCGGGCATGTCCAATTGCGGCGGCACATTGTTCTGCCACGCGAACACCACCTGGAACAACGGGTGATGAGCGGTCGATCGTTCCGGCCTCAACAACTCCACGAGCCGCTCGAACGGCACATCCTGATTGTCGTATGCCGCAAGCGCCTTCCGCCGAACCTGGTCAAGCACCCACTCGAACGACCGTTCCGAGTTCAACTGCACGCGCAATGCCCACGTATTGACAAAAAGCCCCACCAGATCATTCAGCGCCTCATCCGTGCGGCCCGCGATCGGCGACCCGACGGTGACATCTCTACTACCTCCCCACCGATGCAACAACACCACCAACGCGGCCTGGAGCACCATCGACACCGTCACACCACGAGCCCGCGCCAACCCCTCGATTCGCGCCAGCAACTCACTTGACAGCCCGGTCTCCACCGACCCGCCCCGGAAACTCGCCACCTCGGGGCGGGGTCTGTCCAAAGGTAGAGGTAAAGGCTTCGAAACCCCCGCCAACTCCTCCCGCCAATACGCCGTCTGAACCGATAGAACACTGGCCGGATCGGACTTGTCCCCCAGTAATTCCTGCTGCCACAACGCGTAATCCGCATACTGTACGGGCAGTTCGGACCATTCCGTCGCACTGCCGGCCACCCGGGCCCGGTAAGCCACCGACACATCGCGCGCCAAAGGCGCCAACGATCCACCGTCACCGGCAATGTGGTGAATCACCAGAACCAATACGAATTCTTCTTCACCGCACTGTACGAGGCACCCGCGCAGCGGGATGTCGACCGACAGGTCGAACCAGCTGCCGGCCACCGACGACACCACACCCGGCACCCGGTCGGGAGCCACCCGGCCCCAGTCCTTCCAGGGCAGCTCGATCTCGGCCGGGTCGAGAATGCGCTGGAAGGGCTGGCCGTCGACGTCTCCGAACATCGTTCGCAGGACCTCGTGGCGCACGATCACGTCCTGGAACGCCGCGCGCAACGCACCGGTGTCGAGCGCCCCGTGGAACCGCAGGAGCAACGGGATGTTGTATGTCGAGGAAGGGCCTTCGAAGCGGTTGATGAACCACATCCGCCGCTGCGCGTACGACAAGGGAATCATGGTGTTTCTACCTTTCGCTCATTCTGCGCAGCGGCTTTCTAGAAGAGGCCGACATCTCATTCCAGCGGCTGGTCAGCTCGGCGACGGTGGGGGCGGTGAACAGGGTCCGGATCGGGATCTCCACGCCCAATTCCGACCGTACCCGCGCCACCAGTCGGGTGGCCAGCAGAGAATGCCCGCCCAGGGCGAAGAAGTCGTCGTCGATACCGACTTGATCCGCTCCCAGAACCTCGGCGAACAGCCGGCACAGCGTCGCCTCCTGAGGCGACCGGGGAGCCCGGTACTCGTCTCCGCCGAGCTCCGGCTGCGGCAACGCGAAACGATCCAGCTTCCCGTTCGGCGTCAACGGCAATTCCGCGAGCACCACGAACGCCGCCGGAATCATGTACGCCGGTAGCCGCTCCCCCATGAACTCCCGCAGCTGCTCCACCGACGGCATCTCGCCCTCGGTCTCCGGCACCACATACGCCACCAGTCGCCGATCGCCGGGCTGGTCTTCGCGGGCGATGACGGTGACGCGGCGGATGGCCGGATGACGGGTCAGGGTGTGCTCGATCTCGGCGGGTTCGATGCGGAACCCCCGCAACTTGATCTGGTGATCGCTGCGCCCGAGGTACTCCACCTCACCCGTGTCGGTCCAGCGGGCGAGATCTCCGCTGCGGTACATCCGCGCGCCCGCCGGACCGAACGGATCGGCCACGAACCGCTCGGCGGTCAACCCCGGCTGGCCGTGATAGCCGCGGGCCAGGCCGTGCCCGGCGATCCAGAGATCACCGGTCACACCGGGAGGCACGGGGTGCAGCGTGCGGTCGAGGATGAGGATCCGGGTGTTGGCGACGGGACCACCGATGGAGGGAGGCATGCCGGCGGTGCCGGGCACGAGGTGGGCGGCGGTGGCGTAGATGGTGGCTTCGGTGGGGCCGTAGAGGTTGGTGACCTCGGCGGCGTGTTTGCACAGGGTGTCGGCCAGCGACATGGGCAGGACCTCACCGCTGGTGATCACTCGCAGCCCGGTCAGACAGGCCGGGACATGGGTGGCCAGCGTCTGCCAGAGCGCGGGGGTGGCCTGCATGACGGTGACGCCGGCCTGTTCGACGAGGTCGAGCAGCGCCGAGGGCTGGGTGATGTCGTCCTTGCCGGCCAGCACCACCCGGGCGCCGGCCAGCAGGGGCAGGAACAGTTCCAGCGCGGCGATGTCGAACGCGACGGTGGCGACTGCCAGCAGCCGGTCGTCCGGCGACAAGGAGAACCGATCCTGCATGCCTGTCAGCAGGCTGAGCAGGGACCCGTGCTGGATGACCACGCCCTTGGGCTTTCCGGTGGAGCCGGAGGTGTAGATGGTGTAGGCGGCGTGGTCGAAGGCGACCGCGGTCCGAGGGTCGTGGGCGGGGTGGGCGGACAGGTCCACCTCGGCCAGTCGCCGCGGGTCCAGCATCAGCACCGGTGAGCTGTCCTCGACGACGGCCCGCACCCGGGCGGACGGATAGTCCGGGTCCACCGGCACATAGGCACCACCGGTCTTCCACACCGCCAGCAACGCCACGACCAGGTCGAGGGAGCGAGGCAGCAGCACCACCACCCGCGACTCCGGCCGCACGCCCTGCCCGATCAGCCAGTGCGCCAGTCGGTTGGCCCGCTCGTTCAGCTCCCGGTAGGTCAGCCGGCGACCGTCGAACTCGACGGCAACCACGTCCGGCGTCGCCGCCGCCTGCTCGGCGAACAGCTCGGGAACGGTCCGTTCGGGCAGCGCGGCCGCAGTGTCGTTCCAGCCGTGCAGCACCCGCTCCCGCTCCACGTCGGACAGCACGTCGATCGCACCGACGGTGGTCTCCGGGTCGGCGGCGAACTGCCGCAGCACCCGGATCAGCCGATCGGCGATCACCTCCACCGCGGCTTGCTCGAAGGCGTCTCGCCGGTACTGGAAGGAGATCCGCAGCAGCGGATCGGCCGTCGCGATCACGGTCAGCGGGTAGTGCGGTGGGGCGTACGGGCGGATGCCGGTCACCGCCAGGTTCGCCGACGCGCTCGCCGCCGAGAGGCCGGCGCGATCGACGGGGAACGACTCGAACACCACGAGCGTGTCGAACAGAGCGCTCAGCCCGGTCGACCGCTGGACGTCGGCGAGCCCGAGGTGGTGATGGTCCAGCAGCCTCGCCTGGGCGTCCTGCAGCCGCCCCAGCAATTGCGGGAGGCCGTCGGTCGGCGTGCACCGCACACGCACCGGCACCGTGTTGATGAACAGGCCGATCATCGTGTCCACACCCGGCAGTTCGGACGGCCGGCCGGCGACCGTGGCGCCGAACAGCACGTCCTCGCGGCCGGTCAGCTCGGCGAGCACGACGGCCCACGCGCCCTGTACCAGGGTGTTGGGGGTGACGCCCCACTCGGCGGCCCGCCTCGCCAGCCTGGTGGCGTCCTCGCCGGTCAGCGCCGCGTCAACCTGCCCGCTGCCGCTGCCGGCCGAGCGTGCCGTGGGCGCCAGGAGGGTCGGCTCCACCACGCCGGCCAGCTCCGCGGCCCACGCCTGTGCCGACTGTGCCGCATCCTGCCGTGACAGCCACCGCAGGAAGTCCCGGTAGCCGTGGGGGCGCGGCGGGTCGGCGTCGTGGCCGCCCGTCGCGTACAGGTCCATCAGTTCCCGCTCGATCAGCGGCACTGACCAGCCGTCGAGCAGCACGTGATGGGCGGTGAGGGCGAGTTCGGCCCGTTCCGGTCCCAGCGTGACGAGGGTGAGCCGGAGCAGTGGTGGGCTGTCGGGACGGAAGCGGGCGTCCCGCTCCTCGGCGAGGACCTCTTCGAGCCGCGCCTCGGCCTCGGGCTCGCCGGTGAGATCCACGTGCCGCCAGGGCAGCGGGAGATCGTCCACCACGATCTGCACGGGCTCACCGGTGGCGCTCGACAGGGACGCCACCCTAAGGTTCGGGTGCCGGTCGAGCAGCGCCTGGCCCGCGGCACGCAGGCGCGCCACGTCCACCGGGCCGCTGAGCCGGAACACGAACTGCGTCTGGTAGGCCTCGGAGGCCGTGTCCGCGACCATCGTGTGGAACAGCAGGCCGGCCTGCAGCGGTGTGAGCGGCCACACGTCGCCCACCTGCCCGAAACGCCGCTGCCAGGCGTCCAGTTCGGCCTGACCGACGTTCACCAGCGTCACGTCGGACGGGGTCAGTCCCCTCGCGCCGGTCGTCACCAGGGTGTGCAGGCCGCGCAGGGCGGCGCCCCAGGTGTCGGCCAGGTCGCGGACCTCGTCGGCGGTCAGCACGCCGGTGGCGAAGGTGAACAGGGCGGTGAGCCGCGCGCCGTCCCCGGTGTCGGTCACCAGGGAGTTGAGCTCCAGTGCGCAGGACGCCGGCATGTCGGGGTCGGGGGCCGCGACGAGCTCGGCGCATTCCGGCGCCGGTGTCCATCCGGCACCGTGCCTCGGCTCATGGCCCGTGAAGGAGAAGCGGCCCAGGAAGTTGAATCCGATCTCGTCCGCCGAGTACCGGCGCAGCACCGCCGCGGTCTCGTCGTTGAGGTAGCGCAGCAGGGTGTAGCCGATGCCCTGGTCGGGCAGTTCACGGCGCTGCTCCTTCACGCGCTTGAAGGCGTCGCCGGCGGCCGCTCCCCCGGCGATCGCCTCGTCGACGTCGATTCCGGAGATGTCGAACCGGACGGGGTGGACGGTGGTGAACCAGCCGGCCGTGCGGGACAGGTCCGCGCCCGGGACGAGTTCGTCCTGCCGGCCGTGCCCTTCCAGGCGTACGACCGTGGCGCCGTCGGTCATGCCCCGCCGCTGCCGGGCCAGCGCCAGGACGAGGGCCGTGAGCAGCACGTCGTCGGCGCCGCCGCGGTACGCCGCCGGCACCGAGGTCAGCACGGCGTCGGTGAGGTCGGCCGGGAGCTGTATGCGCACGGTCTCGGTCGTCGCGGTGAGGTCCCGCCTCGGATCGAGCGGCCGGGACCCGATCGCGGCGACGGGGGCGGCGAGCATGTCGCGCCACAGCGACACCTCCGCCGCCCGCTCGGGCCGTGTCGCCTCGTCGGCCAGGGCGCGCAGCCACCGGCGCAGGGACGTCCCCACCTCGGGCAGCGCCGGCGCCTCGCCGGTCCGGAGCTGCCGCCATGCCTCGGCCAGGTCGGGGAGCAGCACCCGCCACGACATTCCGTCGACGACCAGATGGTGCGCCGCGATCAGCAGCCTGCCGGGGCCGCCTGTCGCCGGCTCGAACCAGACCAGCCGGAGCATGCGGCCGGCCGAGGCTTCGATGTGGCGTACCGCCTCGGCCGCCTCGGCGCGCAGCAGCGTCTGCCACGACTCGCCGTTCCAGTCTCCCGGGCAGCCGACCCGCTTGACGAGCTCGGCGGCGTCGAGCGAGCCGGGCGGGTGCACCAGCAGGCCGTCGTCCGTCAGTCGTGAGCGCAGCACGTCGTGCCGGTCGAGGACGGCGCGCACCGTCGCGGTGAGGCCGTCGAGGTCGATGTCGGACGGCAGTTCCAGCACCAGCCACTGGGCGAGCCGGTCCAGTCCGGGGCCGCGCTCGACGTGGAGTCGTGCCATCGGCGGCAGCGGCAACAGGCCGACGCCACCGCCGTCGAGTTCGGCGAGTGCCGACGGTGCGGTGTCGCGGGTCGCGGCCGCGGCCAGCGCGGCGACGGTGCGGCACTCGAACACGGTGCGCGGGCTGAGCGCGAGGCCGCCGGTGCGGGCGCGGGCCACCACCTGTATCGCCCGGATGCTGTCGCCGCCGAGCGTGAAGAAGTCGTCGTCCACCCCGATCCGGCTCAACCCGAGCACCTCGGCGAACGCGGTAGCCAGGATGCGCTCTTCGCCGGTCCGGGGCGGCCGGTGGGCCCGGCCGGCGAACTCCGGCTCGGGCAGCACGGCCCGGTCCAGCTTGCCGTTCGCGGTCAGCGGCAGCCGGTCCAGCGCGACGAAGGAGGCGGGTACCAGGTGGGCGGGCAGCCGGGCCGCGACGAAGCCCCGCAGCTCGGCGATGTCCAGCCCGGCGTGGAGGTCCCAGTCCGCGCCGGCCTTGCCGATGCTGCCGGAGGTCGACGGCACGACGTAGGCGACGAGTTGTACGGCCCCGTCGGCGCCGCGGCCGGGCCGGGCGATGACCGCTGCCTGGACCACCCCGGGGTGCGCGGCCAGCGTCGCCTCGATCTCCTGGGGCTCGACCCGGAAGCCACGGATCTTCGCCTGGTGATCGGCGCGTCCCGCGAACTCCAGCTCGCCGTCGGCGTTCCAGCGCGCCAGGTCGCCCGTCCGGTACATGCGCCGCCCGGCCGGGCCGAACGGGCAGGCGACGAAGCGTTCCGCGGTCTGGGCCGAGCGGTCGTGGTAGCCCCGGGCGAGTCCGGCGCCCGCGATGTACAGGTCGCCGAACACTCCGGGCGGGACCAGCCGAAGCCGACTGTCGAGCACGTACAGCGCGGTGTTCCAGATCGGTGTGCCGATCGGTATGGTGCTCGCCCCTGGCCGGTACTGCCACGCGGTGACGTCCACCGCCGCCTCGGTCGGCCCGTACAGGTTGTGCAGGGGCACGCCGAGCACCTCGTGGAACCGCGCGGCGAGTTCGGCGGGCAGCGCCTCGCCGCTGCAGATGACGCGGCGCAGGCCGGTGCAGGCGCCCGCCGCCTCGTCGTTGACGAACTCGGCGAGCATCGACGGGACGAAGTGCAGCGTCGTGACCCCGGCCCGCTGGATCAGCTCGGCGAGGTAGGCCGGGTCGCGGTGCCCGTCCGGCCGCGCCATCACGAGGGTGGCGCCGGTGATCAGCGGCCAGAAGATCTCCCAGACCGAGACGTCGAAGGAGGCCGAGGTCTTCTGCAGGACCCGGTCGGAGCCGTCCAGCCCGTAGCGGTCCTGCATCCACAGCAGCCGGTTGACTATAGCGGCGTGGGTGATGACGGTGCCCTTGGGCCGTCCGGTCGATCCCGACGTGTAGATCATGTACGCCGGATGCTCGACGGAGTGCGGGGCGACCACGGCGGGCCCGTCGGTCAGCGGGGCCTCGTCGACCGTGATCCGGGCGATGTCCGTCCGGGGCAGTCGGTCCGCGGTGCCCTTGACCGTCAGGAGCAGCGCCGGCCTCGCGTCGGCGAGCATGAACTCCACTCGGGCGGCGGGATAGTCCGGGTCGACGGGCACGTAGGCGGCGCCCGCCTTGAGTACCGCGACCAGTGCGACGACCAGCTCCAGGGAGCGGGGAATCGCGACCGCGACGAATCGTTCGGGCCCCACTCCTTCCTGGATCAGCATGCGGGCCAGCCGACCGGACCGGTCGGCCAGCTCCCGGTACGTCAGACAGGTGTCCTCGAAGGTCACCGCGATCGCGTCCGGGGTGGAGTCGGCCTGCCGGTCGAGCAGTTCCGTCAATGTCGCAGCCGGCGGGGTGACCGTCGGTCCGGCGTACTCGGTGAGCAGCGTGTGGTGTTCCGCGGCGCTGAGTACGCAGACGTCCCCGACCGGGGCGCGCGGGTCGGCCAGGGCCGTTCGTACGAACGTCACGAACCTGTCGGCGAGTCCGGCGATGTCCTGGTCGTCGTACACCGACCGCGGGGCGTCGAAGCGGACGAACAGGTCGCTGTCGGCCCCGCCGTCGGTGTAGACGCAGACCATGATCTCGTCGACCACGCCGAAGGTGCCGCCGGCGAAGCGCGCCACGCCGCCCGCGAGGTCGAGCTCCTCGACGAAGGGAATCACGTTGACGACGGCGCCGAACGGGCTGCGCGCATCGCCGGCATGGCCTGTTTCCCGTTTGATCAGGGAGATATCGTGTCGGGCGTGCCGCAGCACGCGTCGCCGTTCCTGGCCGAGCGCCTCGGCCAGTTCCACGAAGTCGGCCGCGGGCGGCACCTCAACCAGGAGCGGCAGACGGTTCGAGAGCAGGCCGAGCGATCGCCGCAGGGCACCGATGCGGTGGTTGACGGTGATGGTCAGCAGCGGCCTGGGCAGACCGCACATGTGTCGCAGGAACGCGGTGGCCGCCGAGGCGATCAGGTCCGGCACGCCGGTCTCCACCGCTTCGGCGGTGCGCCCCCAGGCGGCTAGTTCGGCGGCCGGGATCGTCGCGGTGCGGGTGGTCATCCCCTGCTGCTCGGTGAGTCCGTCCCAGTACCCGGCCTCGGTGGCGGGGCCGTCGGCGGCCGGACGGACACCGGTGGGAAGCCGCGCGGCGGTCGGCTCGTCGGCGACGTAGTCCCGCCAGAACCGCTGGGCGTCGGCGAACCGTTCGGATGCCCGGTACGCGGCGTCCTTCTCCGACGCGTCGCCCGGTGAGTTCGCGGGACCCTCAGGTACGGCGGAACCCGAGTGCAGCGCACGGTAGATGGCCGCGATCCGCTGGGACAGCAGCGTGAGGACACCGAACGCGTCGGTGAGGATGTGGTGGAAGACGAGAACCACGAGGTGGCGGGTGCCGCTCAGCCGGATCGAGCCGATCCGGAAGAGCGCGTCCTCGCCCAGGTCGAACGGCCGGCGCACGAGCTCGGCCACGATGGCGCGTGCCGCATCGGCGGGGTCATCGGCGTCGCTCACGTCGATGTGGAACGGCTCCCACGCTTCAGGCTTCCGGGCAACCAGCCGCAGCCCGTCCTCGCCCCGGCGGAAGTTCACCGTCAGCGTCTCGGCCTCGGCCACGGCTGTCCCCAGTGCCGCAGTCAGCAGGAAGACGTCCAGGTCACCTTCGACGTCCCACAAGGTCGCCACATTGTTCGGTATGTCCGGAGCAAGCTCCTGCGCGAGCCACATGGCCTCCTGCGCAGACGTAACGCCGGTACAACCCATCCAGACTTCCCCCCAGCAAACGTGGTAACCAGGTCAACGGCCACTCGTCGTGCTCGATGGTCGTCGCGGCTCTGGGGGTGATCAACCAGCGTGAAAGATGTTGGCCAGAGATTGAAACAGAATGAGCCAGAGATCGAAACATGGCCGGACGGACGGCGTGCGGCTGGTTAGCTCGAACCGGGCCACGCCGACGCCGGATGGCGAAAGCCCGCCACGTCTAAAGGATGGAGACCCGATGAGCATCGCGACGGGGACGGACCCGCAGTCGCCCGCGCTGCACGCTGCCGACAGCCACGATCTGATCCGCGTGCACGGCGCACGCGAGAACAACCTCAAGAACGTCCATGTCGAGATCCCCAAGCGCCGGCTGACGGTGTTCACCGGTGTCTCCGGCTCGGGCAAGAGCTCGCTGGTGTTCGACACGATCGCCGCGGAGTCGCAGCGGCTGATCAACGAGACCTACAGCGCCTTCATTCAGGGCTTCATGCCGACGCTGGCGCGCCCCGAGGTCGACGTCCTCGACGGGCTGACGACCGCGATCATCGTCGACCAGCAGCCGATGGGCACCAGTCCCCGCTCCACGGTCGGCACCGCCACCGACGCGGGCGCGTTGCTGCGCATCCTGTTCAGCCGGCTCGCCAAGCCGTACATCGGCTCGCAAAAGGCGTTCGCCTTCAACGTCGCCTCGGCCGAGGCGACGGGCACCCTGGTGGTGAACGGGAAGAAGATAGAGAAGGGCTTCAGCGTCGTCGGCGGCATGTGTCTGCGCTGCGAGGGCATGGGCACCGTCTCCGACATCGATCCCACCCAGCTCTACGACGACTCCAAGTCGCTCGCCGACGGCGCGATCACCATTCCGGGCTGGAAGGCGGACGGCTGGGTGGTGCAGTCGTTCACCGAGTCCGGTTTCCTCGACCCGCACAAGCCGATCCGCGACTACACCGGCGAAGAGCTGCACGACTTCCTGCACCGGGACCCGGTCAAGGTCAAGGTGAAGGGGATCAACACCACCTACGAGGGCCTGCTCGCGCGGGTCCAGAAGTCGTTCCTGTCCAAGGACAAGGAGACGTTGCAGCCGCACATCCGTGCTTTCGTGGACCGGGCAGTGACGTTCTCCGTCTGTCCCGCGTGCCACGGCACCCGGCTCAGCGAAACCGCCCGGTCCTCGAAGATCAAGGGGATCAGCATCGCCGACGCCTGCGCGATGCAGATCAGCGACCTGGCCGCATGGATCCGCGCTCTCGACGAGCCGTCGGTCGTGACGCTGCTGACGGTGCTTGGCGAGACCCTCGACTCGTTCGTCGAGATCGGGCTGGGCTATCTCTCGCTCGACCGGTCGTCGGGCACGCTCTCGGGCGGTGAGGCGCAGCGCACCAAGATGATTCGCCACCTCGGTTCCGCGCTCACCGACGTCACCTATGTCTTCGACGAGCCCACCATCGGCCTGCATCCGCACGACATCCAGCGCATGAACGACCTGCTGCTGCGGCTGCGGGACAAGGGCAACACCGTTCTGGTGGTGGAGCACAAGCCGGAGACGATCGTGATCGCCGACCACGTGGTCGACCTCGGGCCGATGGCCGGTGCGGCCGGCGGCGAGGTGGTCTTCGAGGGCACGGTCGAGGGGCTGCGGGCCGGCGGCACGCTCACCGGACGGCACCTGGACGACCGGGCCTCGGTGAAGCCGTCGGTGCGCAAGCCGTCCGACGTGCTGGAGGTGCGCGGCGCGGACACCCACAACCTGCGCGACGTCGACGTAGACATCCCGCTGGGCGTGCTCACCGTGGTCACCGGGGTCGCCGGCTCCGGCAAGAGTTCACTGATCCACGGTTCAGTGGCCGGGTGGGATGGCGTGGTGACGGTGGACCAGGGACCCATCAAGGGTTCCCGGCGCAGCAACCCGGCGACCTACACCGGACTGCTCGACCCGATCCGCAAGGCGTTCGCGAAGGCCAACGGTGTGAAGCCGGCGCTGTTCAGCGCCAACTCCGAGGGCGCCTGCCCCACCTGCAAGGGCGCCGGCGTCATCTACACCGACCTGGCGATCATGGCCGGCGTCGCCACCCCCTGCGAGGAGTGCGAGGGGAAGCGGTTCCAGGCGTCGGTGCTGGAGTACCGCCTCGGTGGCCGTGACATCAGCGAGGTGTTCGCGATGTCGGTGATCGAGGCCGAGGAGTTCTTCCGCAGCGGTGAGGCGCGCACTTCCCCAAGCTCTTCGAGCAGGGGATACCCCGTGGCCGCGCACGCCGTCCTCGGCCGGCTCGCCGACGTGGGACTCGGCTACCTCAGCCTCGGCCAGCCGCTCACCACCCTGTCCGGCGGCGAGCGGCAACGCCTCAAGCTGGCCACCAACATGGCCGGGACGGGCAGCGTCTACATCCTCGACGAGCCAACCAGCGGCCTGCACCTCGCCGACGTCGAGCAGTTGCTCGGCCTGCTCGACCGGCTCGTGGACTCCGGCAAGTCGGTCATCGTCGTCGAGCACCACCAGGCGGTCATGGCGCACGCCGACTGGATCATCGACCTCGGCCCCGGCGCCGGTCACGACGGCGGCAAGGTCGTTTTCGAGGGCACCCCCGCCGACCTCGTCGCCGCCCGCTCCACCCTCACCGGCGAGCACCTTGCGGACTACGTCGGCGCCTGAGACCAGGCCCCCACGCGGCGCAGCGCCTGAGCGACCTCGCTCAGGCGCTGCGCCGCGTGCGCGACCGGATCGACCGGACCGGATCGGCCGGGTGTCCTCGCGTGGTCTGCGCGGGCGTCCTACTGCGACGCGTCCGACGGCGTCGCCTCGGTGGCGAGATGACTGGAGCTGCGGATCACCTCGGCCACCTGCAACTCGTAGGAGGAGTACCACCGTTCCCGGCCCAGCTCCTGCGCCACCTGGTGCTCGGGGTCGGCCCGCCACTTGTCCAGGGTTTCGGCGTTGCGCCACATGACGACCGCGAGGCGCTCACCGTCCTCTCCCGTGTAGTGCTTGACCTCCACCAGGTCGTCGCCGGCGATGGCGCGGACCCGCTCCCGCATCACATCCTCCATGGCGTAGTAGTCCTCGCCTGCCTGCTCGGAGAGGCGCGACTTGAACAGGATCACGAACATCCGGAGTCCTCCAGGGTGACGGTGTCGGTGTCGACGGGCATGCAGGCGCGAAGCCGGCTGTCGGACGCCGAGACGAGCTCCGTGCCGTACCGGCGGAGCAGGCTCTCCACGAGGCGGTCGAGGTTCTGATCGTTCCTCAGCACCGAGGCGTAGCTCTCCTCGGTGAAGGCGCATTGCTCGTACAGGGGCACGAACCGATCGGGGAAGAGGTCGCCGAGACGCCTGCGCAGGAGTCCCTCGGCGTGGGAGGTGTCGTCCTGCGGCGGGTTGGCCATGGTGTAGTAGTGCTGGTAAGAGAGGTACGAGATCGCGCTGGCGTCCTCGATCCGTGACTTCTCGTAGGCGGCCAGCGCCGCCGTCCAGTCCTCGGCCTGGTCGAGGCAGTCGACGAGCGTACGGGCGTCCTCGAAGCCGCAGTTCATGCCGTGCCCCATGAACGGGGCCATCGCGTGGCACGAGTCCCCGAGCAGCGCGAACGTGTCCCGCCAGACCCATCGGTCGCAGTTGACGAGCGAGATGGTGGAGACGGACTTGGTGGCGAGCTGTTCGGCCAGGTCCGGGATGACGGCCGTCGGTTCGGGGAAGCGGGCGGCGAACACCTCCGACAGGTCCTGGCCACCGGCCACCGTGGCGAAGGAGGGCGTCGGCCCGTCGAGGCGCATGAACAGGGAGCCGGCGAACTCTCCGGACGGCATGGGGAACGCGGCGAACAGCGCGTCACCGGTCGGCCAGTAGTGCATGGTCCTGCGGTCGAGCCAGCCGCCCGGCACCTGGATCTCCTGATAGGCCAGCTCCAGATTCCGCACCTGAGCCCGCACGTTGCGGGCGACCAGGGCGTCACGGGCCGTGGAATGGGCGCCGTCGCAGCCGAGGACGCGGCGGCACGCCAGCCGGTGCCGACCGCCCTGGTCCTCCACGAGCACAGCCGGCTCCTCCAGGTCCACGGCGTGCACCTGCTGCTCGAAGCGTATGCGTACGCCGGGAGTCGCCTCGGCGGCGTCCAGCAGGAGGTGATGCAGCCGCTCACGCTCCACCGACCAGATCGGCTGCCCGTCCCGGCTGTACGGGGTGACGTGGGAACTGCCGTCGGGCAGGTGCGCGCAGCGTCCGTGCAGGGGGACGCTGATCTCCCGCACCGCCTGCTCGAGTCCCAGGTCCGACAGGACGCGCCAGCCGCGCGCGGACAGCATCACCGTGATGGACCGTCCGCTCCGGCCGGCACCACGCCGCGGGTCCGCCCGCTTCTCCAGCATCGTGACCGGACCGGACCGGGGGGCGAGATACATGGCCGCGACCGCGCCCACCAGGCCGGCCCCGACGATGACGATCTCAGGATCCCCGTCGGCGCGAGACCCGTCATTCCCCTGCATGTGCATGGCTGTTCCCTCGTCTGGCACTCGTTCCGCAGGGCTGTCGAAGTTCCGCCAGGACCGCGGCGCCCGCCTCCTTCGTACTCAGGGACCCGCCGAGGTCGCGGGTGACTCTCCCGGCCTCGACGGTGGCCCCGACCGCCCGGCGGACGGCCTCGGCCTCGCCGGTATGGCCCAGGTGCTCGATCAGCAGGGCCGCGGAGAGAATGGCACCGAGGGGATTGGCGACTCCGGTCCCCGCGATGTCGGGCGCACTGCCGTGCACCGGCTCGAAAAGACCCTGTCGGGTGGTGGCGTTGAGATTGGCCGACGCCGCCACGCCGATGCCGCCTGCGAGGGCGGCGGTGAGATCGCTCAGGATGTCGCCGTAGGAATTGTTCGTGACGATGACGTCGAAGGCGGTCGGGTCGGTCGCCAGGTTCATCGCGGCGGTGTCCACGTAGCGATGGGACGTCTCGAACCCCGGGTGCCGTTCGACAGCCTCCTGCCAGCAGCGCTGCCACAACTGCCCGCCGTTGCGGACGGCGTTGGCCTTGTCCACCAGGCACACCGACCGTCGTGCCACGGAGAAGGCGAAATCCATGATGCGCGACACCCCGTGATAGGTGCTGAGGTCCACGTCGACGGCGATCTCCTGCGGGGACCCCGTGCGGGTGCTGCCCCCCACACCGCTGTAGAGCCCTTCGGTGTTCTCCCGGACGATCACACAGTCGATCGCGCGCCGGGTCTTGTCGCGCAGCGGGCTGAGTCTGTCGTGCCACAGCCGCGCGGGCCGGTAGTTGGCGTAGAGGTCGAGCTCGACGCGCAGGGTGGACAGGACGCTCCGTACGTAGCCGGTGTCGCTCAGCCGGGGGTCCCCGACCGCGCCGAGCAGTGTCGCCCGGCTGCTCCGGATCCGTTCGAGATCGGCCTCGGTCAGGGCGTCCCCGGTCCGCAGGTACGTTTCCGCGTTCACGTGGTCGAGGACGTCCGCCTGCACACCGAGGGCGAGCGCCTCAAGAATGTCCAGCGCCGGTTCGACGACTTCCGGGCCGATGCCGTCACCGGGAATCACGGTGATCCTGTTCACAGCGGCACCCCCTTCATCGGCGCACGACGTCCGCGACGAGTTCCGCGGCGTCGGTGGTCACATGGAAGTGCCCTCCCGGCCGCACGCGCAGGGTGAAGTCACCGGACGTGACACCCGCCCACGCCTTCAGCCGCGGCTCGTCCACCAGTGGGTCGCCCTCACCGTGGTAACAGCTCACCGGGCAGGACAGCGGCCGGGCCCCGGGGTCGGGGCGGTAGTTCTCATGGGCCGTCAGGTCCGAGCGCAGCGTCGGCAGCAGGAGTTCGCGCAGCTCGGCGTGCTCGGCGATACCGGGTTCGATGCCGCCCAGCTCGCACAGCGTCGCCCAGAACTCGTCGTCGGGTGCCAGGTGAAGGCGTCCGCCGCCGCACAGACCGGGCGCGGACGTGGCGGACGCGCAGAGCCTGCGCGGCTCCTTGCCCGCGTCCCGCAGGACCAGGGCGGTCTCGTAGGCCACCAGCGCGCCCAGGCTGTGCCCGAAGAGCACGCAGTCGGCCGGGGGGAGCCGCAGCAGTTCCGCCGCGGCCTGGCCTGCCATCGCGGGCAGATCGTCCATGCACGGCTCCCCGAACCTGTCACCGCGGCCGGGGTACTGGACGGCCAACAGCTCCACGCCGGGCGGCATGGCGGTGGCCCACGCGCCGAAGGCCGTCGCCGAACCCCCGGAATGCGGGAAGCACACCACACGAAGGTCGGGATGTTCGACGGCGGTCAGAGACCGCACCCAGCCCCGTTCCCGTATCCGGCTCATTCTGCTCCCCTCCCGTCGGCCGTTGCCTCGCCCGGCCCATGGTTTCCGAGCCACGCCGAGTCCCGGGATCATCGCGAAAGATTTCAGCAAGACACCGGCGGCGCCGCGTGGCTGGGCCACGACGATGCTAGGGAAAGGGGGATCCCGGATGACTCCGTCGCTCGATCTCACAGACCCGGCGACCTTCGTCAGGAACGACCCGTACGAATTCTGGCACCGGGTACGCGGGGAGAGCCCCGTGTACTGGCACCCGTCCCCAGGGGGGCAGCCCGGATTCTGGGTCGTGGCGGGGTACGACGATGTTCTCTCCTGCCACGGCAACTGGAAACAGCTGAGCTCCGCCCGCGGCAACGTCCTCGACGTCCTGCTGCGCGGCGGCGACTCGGCGGGCGGGAAGATGCTCGCCGTCACCGACCGGCCCAGGCACCAGCATCTGCGCAACCTGATGCTCCGCGCCTTCTCCCCCCGGGTGCTGGGCGCGGTGGCGAAGAGGGTCGAGGAGCGCGCGGCGGACCTCGTGGGTCAGGTCACCGAGCTCGGCTCGTTCGACTTCGCCTCGGAGGTCGCCGAGCACATCCCGATGAACACCATCTGCGACCTGCTGTCCATCCCCGGCCGGGACCGCAAGCAACTGCTCCTGTGGAGCAAGGCGGCCTTGGCGTCCGAGGATCCGGAGGGCGCCGAACTCGACGCGGTCGAGGCGCGCAACGAGATCGTGCTCTATCTGATGGAGCTCGCGTTCGAGCGCCGGTCGAACCCGGGGGACGACGTGATCAGCATGATCGCCGGCGCCGAGGTCGACGGGCGCCCGCTCACCCCGGAAGAGGTCGCCCTCAACTGCTACAGCCTGGTCCTGGGCGGGGACGAGTCGTCGCGGATGACCGCGATCAGTACGGTCCTCGCCTTCACCCGGTACCCCGACCAGTGGCGTGGGCTGCGCGAGGGAACGATCGACCTGGACACCGCGGTGGAGGAGCTGCTGCGGTGGTCGACACCGAGCATGCACTTCGGGCGCACGGCGCTGTGCGACTTCTCCCTCGGCGGACAGCAGCTCCGCGCCGGTGACATCGTCACGTTCTGGACCACCTCGGCGAACAACGACGAGACGGTCTTCGCCGACCCGCGGACCCTCGACCTGTCCCGCCGTCCCAACAAGCACCTCACCTTCGGCCACGGTCCGCACTTCTGCGTCGGTGCCGCCCTGGGCCGGGCCGAGCTGCGCGCGCTGCTGCGGTCCCTCGTCATGTCCGTGGAGGAGATCGAGCTCGACGGGGTGCCGGAGCGCATCTACTCCAACTTCCTCTACGGCTACAGCTCGCTCCCCGTCGTCTTCCATCCGCGATCCGCCTAGAAAGGGAACACCCTTATGCTCGACGGTTTCGTGCCCTGGCCCGACCACCTCGCGGCGGACTACCGCCGGACCGGAATCTGGATCGGCCGGCCGATCGGTGACCTGCTGCACGAGTCCTGCCGGCGGCATGCCGACCGCGTGGCCGTGGTCTGCGACGGGCGCCGGATGACCTACGCGGAGCTGTCCCAACGGGCCGACCGGCTGGCGGGCGGCCTGATCGAACTGGGGATCAGGCCCCTCGACCGGGTGGTCGTACACCTGCCCAACATCCCCGAGTTCGTTATCCTGGTCTTCGCCCTGCTGCGGGCCGGAGCCATCCCGGTGCTCGCGCTGCCCGGGCACCGCAAGAACGAGATAGCCCATCTGTGCGCCCACTCCGGTGCGGTGGCCTACGTGGTGAAGGACGAGTTCGGCGGATTCGACTACCGCCGGCTGGCGCGGGAGATCCCCTCGGTGCCGCACGTGCTTGTCAGCGGCGACGCCCAGGAGTTCACCTCATTGGAGTCACTGGTCCGCGGGGGCGTCGCCATGCCCCGCGTGGACCCGTCCGATCCGGCGCTGTTCCTGCTGTCCGGGGGCACCACCGGACTGCCGAAGCTGATTCCCCGGACCCATGACGACTACGTCTACGTCATGCGGGCCACGGCGGAGGCCATGGGCGTCGGCCCGGAGGTGGCCTACCTCGCCGTCAATCCGGTCGCGCACCAGGCGGCGCTCGCCTGTCCGGGTGTGCTCGGGAGTCTCCTGCTGGGCGGCAAGGCCGTCCTGACGTCGAGCGTGCGGCCCGACGAGGTGTTCCCGCTGATCCTTCGCGAGGGCGTCACCGTGACCACGCTGGTGCCCGCCGTACTGCGGTTGTGGGCCGACTCCGGACGGGAGCCCGGTGAACTGTCCCGACTGCTCATTCAGGTCGGCAGCGCCCCGCTCGACCCGGCACTCGCGAGTCGGGCGCGTCGGGCCCTCGGGTGCCGGATTCAGCGGTGGTACGGCATCAGCGAGGGCCTGCTCACCCACACCAGGCTCGACGATCCGGACGACGTGGCCGTGGACACGGACGGACGGCCCATGTCGCCGTACGACGAGGTCCTGGTCGTCGACGAGTCCGGGAATCCCGTGCCCGAGGGAGAGCCCGGGGAGATGCTGGCGCGGGGTCCGTACACCATTCGCGGGTACTACCGGGCTCCCGAGGAGAACGACCGTGCGTTCACGCCGGACGGATTCTTCCGGACGGGCGATCTCGTCCGGCGCGGCCCGGACGGCAACATCGAGATCGTCGGAAGGATCAAGGAGATCATCAACCGCGCGGGGGAAAAGGTGTCGGCGGAAGAGGTGGAGCGGCAGCTGCGCACCCATCCGGCAGTCCAGGACGCGGCCGTGGTCGGCGTGGCGGACACCGTACTCGGCGAGCGGACGTACGCATTCGTCGTCGTGACCGAGGCGGATGTCCGGACGTCCGCGATCAAGGAGTTCCTCCGCGGGTGCGGCCTGGCCACGTTCAAGATCCCTGACCGGCTGGTCCCGGTCGCCCAGTTGCCGCGCACCGCGATGGGCAAGGTGGACAAGAAGGCCCTGCGCGCGCTCGCCGGCGGGCCGGCGGCACCGGCCGCCTCCCCGGCCGGCCGGCCCTGAGCCGCCCGGGCCCTCGCCCGCGCCATGGAACAGGCCCAGGGACCGTGCTGACACACGGATCCCCGGGCCTGTCAGTTCTCGCCCCCCGGTTTCTCTCACACAGCTTTCCGCATGTTCCACAGAACGGGGAAAGAAGGGGTGAATATTGCTCGGCGCAGAAACTCCGCGCCGCTCGTGCCGCCCGTACCGACCCTGTCGCCGATGACACGCTGGACGAGAACGACATGGCGGTACTTCCATTCCTGAAAGGCCTGGTCGAGATCCACCAGCGCCTGGCAGATCTGTTCCTCCACGCCGTCGTCGGCGTGGACCTCTCGCAATGCGGAGGGCAGGTCGTCGGGTGAGTACCCCTGGGCCGAGAGGTAGGCGAGGAAAGCATCGAAAAGGCGGGGCTCGGCGGCCCTCGCCTCGATGCGCGCCCGGTCCGGGCTGCCCTCGGGAAAGAGGGCGGCCGCCGTCTTGTCACGCCGTCCGAGCACGATCTCGATCTCACGGAACTGCGCCGAATAGAAGCCGCTTCCGCCCAGCTGTGCCCGGAACGTATCGAACTGTTCGGAGGTCAAGGTCTCCAGGACGTTGATCTGCACCGTCAGCGACTTGATGATCACCCGAGCCCGCCGCAGCGTCCGCAGGGCGGGGCCGCTGTCTGCCTTGCGCAGGGGCACCTGGAGGGAGTCCAGCTCGTGGAGCAACTCCTTGAACCACAGCTCGTGCGACTGGTGCACGACGATGAAGAGCAACTCGTTGGGCTGCTCCGTGGTCGGCCGTTGAATGTCGAGCAGCGGGCCGAGGGCCAAGTAATCGCAATAGGCGTAGTAGCCGGAGTGGGCGTTGTTCATGACGATGCATGCCTCCGAGCGCCGGGCATTAATGGCCCATTGATAACACGGCAAAACAGGCCACAGGGCATATCTTTCACCTCTCATTCAGGATGCATACGGTTGTTGTGCGTGCCTGCTCTCTGTCTCATGATGGAGACCCTTGACCACACGGGATCCCATCCTGGGCATACCGGCGAGAATCCACGCGCCCGGGAGAAACGGAGGACCAGGCCTCATGAATTCCGGCTCCGACCAGCACCGGATAGCGCAAGGACGCCCACTACTGAACGAACCCGGAAGCGGCGAAGCGAAGCACACGGTTCCACATCTCTTCGAGAGGGTCGCCGCCCGAGCGGGGGACGACACCGCGGTCCTGTTCGAGGGCAAGGCCGTCAGCTATGCCGAGCTGAACTCCGCGGCCAACCGGCTCGCCAGAAGCCTGATCTCCCGTGGCGTGGGGCCCGACTCGGTGGTCGCCGTCTCCGTGCCCAAGTCCGCCGATCTGATCACGGTGCTCCTTGCCGTGCTGAAGGCGGGCGGCGCCTACCTCACGCTCGATCCCGCGTATCCGGCGGAGCGGCTGGCGCACATGGTGGCCGACGCGCAGCCGGTGCTGCTGATCCGGGCGTCGGAGCACACGGAACTCGCGCTGCCGAGCCAGGGCGTACCGGAGCTGGTCCTCGACGACCCCCGGTTCCGTGGGGACTGCGAGGCGCAGCCCGACCACGACGTGTCCGACCGCGAGCGCCGTGCCGAGCTGCGCCCCGAGCATCTGATGTACGTCGTCTACACCTCGGGGTCGACCGGCCGGCCCAAGGGTGTCGCGGTGCCGCACAGCGGCGTCGTCGGCCTGGTGGCGAGCCAGGCCGAGCAGATCGGGGCGGGCCCGGGTGACCGCGTTCTGCAGTGGGCGTCCATCAGCTTCGACGCCGCCTTCTGGGACATCTCGCTGGCCCTGCTGTCCGGTGCGGCCCTGGTGATGGCGTCGGCCGAGGCTCTGTTGCCCGGCCGGCCGCTGCGGGACACGATGGTCGAGAACCAGGTGACGCACGCCACGCTGCCCCCGGTGGCGCTCAGCGTCACCGAGGCGGACGGCGTACTGCCCGGCGGGACGCTCGTGTCCACCGGTGACGCCGTCTCCCCTTCCCTCGTGCGGACCTGGGCCGAGGGCAGGTCGATGTTTAACGGCTACGGTCCCACCGAGGTCACGGTCGGCATCTCCATGGGTAGGATCACCGGACCGGACGACATCGGCATCGGCCGACCGTTCCCGGGCAGCAGCGTGCAGGTCCTCGACGAGCGGCTGGCAGCAGCCGGCCACGAGGACGAGGGCGAGCTCTACCTCGCCGGGCCGGGCCTGGCGCGCGGGTATCTGAACCAGCCAGGACTGAGCGCCGCGCGGTTCGTGGCCAACCCCGCCGGTCCACCGGGCAGCCGGATGTACCGCTCGGGCGACCTGGGCTGGCGCCGTGCGGACGGGGAGCTGTTCTTCGCGGGCCGGGTGGACAACCAGGTGAAGCTCCGCGGCTTCCGCATCGAGCTGGGGGAGATCGAGACCCGGTTGGCCGAGCATCCCGCCGTCGACCTCGCCTGTGCCGTGGTGGAGGGTGATGTCGCGACGGCCCGGGTCGTGGCCTACGTGACCGCGTCGGCGGGTGCGGACCTCACCGGCGCGGGGCTGCGGTCTTACCTGGCAAGGTCGTTGCCGGAGCACATGGTGCCGTACACCGTCGTCGTCCTCGACCGCTTTCCCGTCACCCCCAACGGCAAGGTGGACCGCGCGGCCCTCAGCGCGGCTGACGCCCGCCCGCCCGTGCCGGAACCGGAGACCACCCGTGACACGGACCTGTGTGGCCTCGTTCAGCGGATCCTCGGGGTCCCGGAGGCGCGGCCCGAGGACAACTTCTTCGACCTCGGAGGTCATTCGGTCCTGGCCACCATGCTGGCCCGGCGAATCCGCAGTGAGTTCGGCGTCGTGATCCCGATGCGGACGATCTTCCAGGCCGCCACGCTCGCGGATCTGGCCGGCATCGTGCAGGCGGCCAAGGAGCCGGAGAGCGCCTGAGGAATCCCACACGTGCACGTGCCGCCGCACCCGCTCAGGGCGCGGCGGCACCCGTCACTCAGATGCCTCGGAAGATCTCCATCCGGGCGCCCACCGAGTTGAGGCGTTCCGCAGGACCGGCGTGAAGAACGGGACGTCGAGCTGTCGGTTTCAGGTGACAGAAGCTCGACTGTCCAGCGGTCCTTCGCTGCCACAGACCCGGAGACCCCACGCACCGAAAACCCGACGTGAGTCGTCATCGGCGTGGAGTCACCCACGTTCCGGCGCTGAAGCGGCGGGGTAGAGCCACAGTCCGGTTCAGAGGTTGACGGCGCCCAGAATCGCCGACATGTGGATGGCATCGGCGGCTGTGGCACCCGTCGCAGCCGATGCAGTGATCGACTGCTTCCATCGGCTGGTCAGGTCTCCGGCTGCGTACAGGCCCGGGACGTTTGTGCATTGAGTGGCATCGACGGTTACGAAGCCCCCGTCGCCGACAGTCAATTTCAGCTCGTCGATCGCTCGGGCGACAACAGGTTGTTGCCGCTGCTGCGGCGTCCACACCAGCGTATCCCGCTCCAGGATGCGGCCGTCGTCGAATTCGACTGCGTACAGCGATCCTTGACGGTGATGCAGGCGGCGGATCGTGCCCGCGATGACGTCACCTCCCGCACGGCGCGCAGCTGTGCGAGCGCTGTCGACGCCAGGCATCGACTCGCGGCAGATGGCGATCGCATCGGCGCTCCACGCACGGAATGCCACAGCCGACAGCGCGGCAAGTTCCGCGCTGTCGACGACAATGCCCCAGCGCCGGTCGACATTCTCGTCGCCAAGGCAGAACGGGCAGTGGATCACGGTGTGGCCCCAGCAGTCCGAAAACCCGTCCACTTGTGTCGGACAGATATCGATGACACCCGTGGCAAGCAGGACGGTCGAAGCCTCGAAGGTGTCGCCGTTGTCGAGACCGACACGAAATCGGTCACTGCCCGTGGTGCGCACGCTTTCGACATCGGCTTCCAGAAGCTCTACGGTCCCGTACCGGGAGAGTTCCTGCCAAGCGCGCGACCGGAATTCGGCGGGAGAGACGCCGTCCATCCCGACATGCCCGTGGACGCCTGTCGACGCGCTGTTCCGCGGTGCGTGGTGACTGTCCGCGACGACCACTCGGTGGCGGTACCTGGCCAGGGCGAGCGCCGCCGTGAGCCCGGCAGGGCCGGCCCCTACGATGACGGTTTCGGCGTCGGTGTTCGAAGACATGGGTCGGTACCTTCCGTCAGGCGATGTCAGCGAGATCCGCCGCATGAACGATCTGGCCGGCGACAGAGGCGGGTGCCGGGACGCCGTCCGAACCAGCCGAGCGCCTCTCAACGCAACGGGCTCTATCGCCACCGATCAGGGACCCGCCCGAATCCGCTACTGCATGTAGGCGTTTTTCTGCACCCAGTGGAAGCCGCGGCCGACGACAGGGAACGTGTCGAGATTCAGTCGGTGCAGTCGCAGCTGCAGCCGGTAGCCGTCGACTTCGCCGTCCAGGGTCAGTAGATCGTCTGCGGGACGCCGCAGCGTCAAAGTCGCCTTCCACTCCGGGTCGGTCATCTTGAGCAGGGTGATCGAATGGCCGTCCATGTCGATCGCCGCAGCATGGACGTCGAGCGAATCGTCCATGCGCTGGATGGTCACGACGTCGCCGGAGTCGAAAACGACCCGCTGCCATCGTTGTTTGTCAGTCGTCAGCGGTGGGTGTTGCTGACCGTCGATCGAGAATTCGTCCACGTCCCAGATGCCATACAGTGCAGGCTTTTCCCGTCCGCCGCCATGTTTCTTCCAGAACGCCCAGTCGATGTGGAGCTGCGTACGGAGCAGCCACAACCCCACGCCGACCTGCGCGGCCGCGGCAATCTGGTTCGCGCGGCGCGTGCGGAACAGTTCCGGCCGGGGCGACGGGTCGACTGTCCCATTCGACAGGAAGACTTTGGCGAGGCGCGCCGACTCCGGTGCCAGCAGCACAAGACTCAGCAAGAGCAGATGGAACGAATGGATCTTCACCGGGACGTCGAAGGTCATGTTCAGAATGAACACCTGAGTCAGCTCCGCGGCGCACAGCAGCGCACCCAGTGTCGCCGTCCTCGGCAGGATCAGCAGCAGTCCGCCAGCGATTTCCGCGCAGCCCAGCAGGATTTGGTACGCCTCCGAGGAGCCCGTCTGCGACCACAGCACACCCATCGGGCTGAAATTCCCGAACGGCTCGATGAGCCTGGACAGCGGCAGTTGGAACTGCAGCGGGATGGCCTTGACGGCACCGTAGGAGAACATCTGCCCCGCAAGACACATCCGAACCACCAACCGGAACGACGCGTCCAACGTCTCGTAGTTCGTCCGGCGCCGGTCCAGCACGGACCAGATCGGGGTGACCGCAGCGGCGCCCATCAGCCGGCAGAACTGCCCCACCCACGCGTACAGGTCGTCGCCGCCGTCGAAGCGCTCGCCCACTTCCTTGTCGAATACGTGAGCGGCCACCCAGTTCCGCACTGGACGTATCGACCAGAGTTTCGCCCACGAGTCGGCCGCCTCCTGCAGATGCCCCAGTCCGCCACCCCGCAGAGCCAGGAAGATCTGGGGCGTCGTCAGGCAGTAGAGCCCGGAGTAGACGGAGCTGAATCGGAAGGCGACCCGGGTGGCCGTACTCCAATGCGGCGAGTTGAGCCGGTTACCGGTCCGCAGGTTCGGTCGCCTGGTCGCCCGGTTGCCCGGTGAGGATGCCAGGGTCCGAAGCCATTTGCCTACTCGTACCTTCATGATTCATCACCTTCATCGCCGTTTACCTCCTCAACCACCACTCACAATCCGGTCGGTGGATCCTGGGTCAGGTGCGGCGGAATCGGCCGAGCCAGGCGGGCAGGTCGAGGGGTGCCGTTGCGGACGGGAGTATCGAGTGCATATGGGTGTCGGTGATGGACTCGACTGTCCAGCCGTCGGCGAAGCCGTTGCGCAAGCCGTCGGCGGAGTGTTTCGGGCCGCGCGGCGCCGAGGCATTGTCGGGAAGTTTCGCCGGTATCTGCTCGATCTCTTCGGCGAGCCGCGCCTGCAGCTCCTCGGCCCCGCGATCGCTGATCGCGAGCACATGCACGACCGCCCCCGGGCGGCAGACGCGGTGCAGCGCTTCCGCGTAGGTCCGTAGCTTGTCGGCGTCGAACGTGTGCGCAAGGCCGCAGTCGATCACGGTGTCGAAACGCCCGTCGTAGCCCGCGAGTTCGAGGGCGCTGGCGACCTCGAAGGTGGCGTCGAGTCCACGCTCCTTGGACTTGCGCTGCGCGATGGAAATCGCCGTCGGCGACAGGTCGAGCCCCGTCACCGCATAGCCCTTGCCAGCCAGATGGAGCGCGTCCTCGCCGGTACCGCAGCCCGGATCGAGCACCGCACCACTGATGAGTCCCGCTTCTTCGAGTGCGACGAAGGCGGGCTGCGGCTTACCGATGTCCCAGGGCGGACGCTTACCGAACGGGCTCTCGCCGCGGTAGACGGCGTCGAAGACATCGGTCAGCGCGTCGATTCCGTCGGGCCGGGAAGCAGGTTCATTCATGCTTCCATGATTGCGACGTCTTCGGTTCTGTTTTCGATCTCTTGCCAACTTCTGTCGCCTGGTTGGCCAACGAACGGCCACGGCTCAGGGGCACTAGGGCCTGTTGCGAAAGTGGATCTCGCCTGTGAAATGATCTTGTGTTGTGGCGCGTGCAGATCTGACGGACGA